>JANQAD010000001.1:0-1269121 GCA_024707205.1 Demequina sp. | reverse complement strand
AGGAGACACCATGGAAGAGCCGATCATCGCTGGCGTTGCCCACGACCGCTCCGAGGCCAAGATCACGGTCATTGGTCTCCCGGACGTGCCCGGCACGGCCGCGCGCCTGTTCGAGGCGGTCGCCCGCGCGGACGTCAACATCGACATGATCGTGCAGAACGTCTCCGCGGTTCAGACGGGGCTCACCGACATCTCATTCACGCTCCCCTCTACGCGCCTGGGCGACGCCCTTGCCGCCATCAAGGCCGACGCCGCAGGGATCGGCTACCAGGACGTCGTCACCGATGAACAGATCGGCAAGGTCTCGCTCATCGGCGCCGGGATGCGGTCGAATGCGGGCGTCTCCGCGACATTCTTCGCCGCGCTGCGCGACGCGGGCGTCAACATCGAGATGATCTCGACGTCCGATATCCGCATCTCCGTCGTGACCCGCGCGGAGCTCGTCGACAAGGCCGTGCGCGCGGTTCACACCGCCTTCGACCTCGACACCGCCGAGGGCGAGGCCGTTGTGTATGGAGGTTCGGGCCGATGACCACCATTGCCGTCGTTGGCGCCACCGGCCAGGTGGGCGCCGTCATGCGCGAGCTCGTCGCGGCGCGCTTCCCCTCCGCCACAGTGCGCTTCTTCGCCTCCGCTCGCTCGGCCGGCACGACGCTGCCTCACCTGGGCGCCGACGTTCCGGTTGAGGACGTGGCGACCGCGGACTTCGCCGGAATCGACGTTGCGCTGTTCAGCGCGGGTGCGGGCGCGTCTCGCGAGTTCGCTCCCCGCTTCGCGGCGGCTGGCGCCGTGGTTGTCGACAACTCGTCCGCGTGGCGCATGGATCCCGAGGTCCCGCTCATCGTCTCCGAGGTGAACCCTGGCGAGACGGCCAACGCGGTCAAGGGCATCATCGCCAACCCCAACTGCACCACGATGGCCGCGATGCCCACCTTGAAGGCGCTGCACGCGGAAGCGGGTCTGGTGCGGATCGTCGTGTCCACGTACCAGGCGGTTTCCGGTTCGGGGCTCGCGGGTGTTCGCGAGCTCGCGACCCAGCTGCGCGCGGGAGTGGCCGACGCCGAGGCCCTCGCCTACGACGGCGCCGCGGTCACGCTCCCCGAGCCTGAGATCTACGTGCAGGACATCGCGTTCAACGTGATCCCCCTCGCGGGCTCGCTCGTCGATGACGACTCGAACGAGACCGTCGAGGAGCGCAAGCTCATCGACGAGTCCCGCAAGATCTTGGGACTCCCCGAACTCCGCGTCAGCGGCACCTGCGTGCGCGTTCCCGTGTTCTCCGGACACTCGCTGTCGATCAATGCCGAGTTTGAGCGCCCCATCACGCCGGAGCGCGCCTACGAGATCCTCCGGGAGACCGACGGCGTGGTCGTCGACGAGGTGCCGTCACCGCTCAAGGCGGCGGGCACGGACCCCACGTATGTTGGCCGCATACGTCAGGACCAGTCCGTCGACGGCGGCCGCGGGCTCGCGCTCTTCGTGGTGGGAGACAACCTCCGCAAGGGGGCCGCGCTCAACGCCGTGCAGATCGCGGAACTCTTGGTCTCCTGAGCCGCCCCAGCGTCGGGCAGCTTTCCTCTCCAAGCAGGGAACGTGCGCCGCGCGCATGACCTGTGCACGGTCACAGCGACGCGCTGTCGAATCGTGCCCCGCGAATCGTTATGCGTGCTCCACCGCCGCGTTACTCAATCGTGACCGAATCCCCTCGAAAGCCGCGATTATCGCTAGTTACCGAAACCTTTCGCGTGCCTAGTCTGAAGGGCGCGTTGGTCACCGGAGACCTCGCGCGGGGACCCATCAAGGGCGCCCCTCCCAACGGAAGGGAAACGTAGTGAAGAAAATCAACATTGTGGGGCTTGCCGCGCTCGCGTCGGCCTCCGCACTGGTCATGGCTGGATGTTCGTCCGACACGGACAACACCAACACCGCAGGTCCGACGACCAGCGCCCCCGCCGGCGCGTCTGGCACGGCGTGTGTGATCCTCCCCGACGCGGCGTCCTCGCCTCGCTGGGAGAACGGTGACCGCCCCGCCCTCAACGACGCCATCACGGCGGCTGGATTCGACATCCAGATCGACAACGCACAGGGCGACACCGCCAAGTACGCGACGATCGCCGACCAGATGCTGACCAAGGGCTGCGACGTCATGCTCCTCGTCGACTACCAGGGTGCTGGTGTCACGGTGGCCCAGAAGGCCAAGGACGCGGGCATCCCCGTCATCGCCTATGACCGTCCGATCGCCGGCGCCGACTACTACGTGTCGTTCGACAACACGCAGGTTGGCGAGATGCAGGGACAGATGGTCGTCGACGGCCTCAAGGCCAACAACGTCGACCCCGCCTCTGCGGTCGTTGTGTACATCGGTGGTGACCCCACTGACGGCAACGCCAAGATGTTCCACGACGGCGCTGTGTCCGTCATGGAGGCCGCTGGCATCAAGCCCGCAGCCGAGCCCGCCGGTGTGTGGGACGGCGAGAAGTCCGCAGCGAACTTCGAGCAGGCGCTGACCTCGCTCGACGGTCACGTTGACGGCGTGTGGGCCGCCAACGACACCAACGCTGCCGGTGTCATCACGATCCTGCAGAAGAACGGTCTCGCCGGTAAGGTTCCGGTCTCCGGTCAGGACGCCTCGGTTGCCGGTCTGCAGAACGTGCTGCTCGGCTACCAGACGGGCACCGTCTACAAGCCGTACCAGCTCGAGGCGAAGGCCGCTTCCGACCTCGCCATCGCGCTCCTCAACGGCGAGCAGCCCACCGTTGACAAGAAGCTCGACGACGGCACGCCGTTCGTCGCGGTGACCCCGATCGACGTTCGCGCCGACGGTGTCCAGCAGGTCTTCGACGGTGGCGGCGCCTCGTACGACGAGGTCTGCACCGGCGACGTGAAGGCCGCCTGTGACGCAGCTGGCCTGAAGCCCGCCGCGTAAGTCACAACGCAACGCAACGAGGGGTTCCGCATCGGAAACGATGCGGAACCCCTCCCGCGTGCGCGAAGATGCAGGCAAGGCATAAGCCAGAAGGAGACGTAGATGGACACACCCATCATTGAACTGCGGCAGGTGACCAAGAGCTTCGGCCCGGTCAGCGTGCTGCGCGGCGTGGACTTCAAGGCCCACGCCGGGAAGGTCACCGCTCTCGTCGGTGACAACGGCGCAGGCAAGTCGACGCTCATCAAGGGCCTTGCCGGGGTCCAGCAATACGACGGCGGCGAGGTGCTGTTCAACGGCAAGGCCGTGGATCTTCACCACCCACGCGAGGCCGCCCGCCACGGCATTGAGGTGGTGTACCAAGACCTCGCGCTGTGCGACAACCTCGACATCGTGCAGAACATGTTCCTCGGTCGTGAGGAGACGGGCACGGGAACCTTCAACGAGGGACAGATGGAGGTTGAGGCCGCTCGCGCGCTGATGTCGCTGTCCGTCAAGACGGTGAAGTCGCTGCGACAGAAGGTCTCGAGCCTCTCTGGTGGCCAGCGTCAGACCGTGGCCATCGCCCGCTCCGTGGTGAAGCAGGCAAAGGTCGTGATCCTCGACGAGCCCACCGCGGCACTCGGCGTTGCCCAGACGGAGCAGGTGCTCAACCTGGTGCGCCGCCTCGCCGACAGCGGGGTCGCCGTCATCATCATTTCCCACAACCTTCAGGACGTCTTCGAGGTCGCGGACGACATCTGGGTTCTGTACCTCGGAACCATGACCGCGACGCTCGCAACCAAGGACACCACCCCGAACGACGTGGTCGGCTACATCACCGGCACCAAGAAGATGGAGATGGCCTCATGAGCAAAGAGACCAATCCTCCGGCCTCCAAGCTGAGCCCCGCCCAGGCGGCCGCGATCGTGGACGCTCCGGTTGGCGTCGTCCCCGACCCCGACACGCCCAACCTTCTGGGGAAGGGAATGTCGACCTCGGTCGGCGAGCACTTCCAGGCGTACATCCAGCGCCTGCGTGGCGGCGAGATGGGCGCCCTGCCCGCCGTCGCCGGCCTTGTGGTGCTGATGGTGATCTTCTCGTTCGCCGACAGCCACTTCCTCACGGAGCGCAACATCGCCAACCTGCTCACGCAGGCGGCGGAGCTCGTGACCCTGGGCATGGCGCTCGTGTTCGTGCTGCTGCTCGGCGAGATCGACCTTTCCGCTGGCGTCACGTTCGGCGTCGCGATGTCGGTGTTCGTGCGGCTCACTCAGCCGGACGGCTTCTCGTGGCCGGTGGCGCTGCTCATCGCGCTCGCGATCGGCTTCGCGATCGGCTTCACCATCGGGTTCTTCGTGGCCAAGATCGGCGTTCCATCGTTCGTGGTGACACTGGGATTGTTCCTTGGCCTCCAAGGCGTGATCCTGATCATCATCGGGGCGGGTGGCTCCTACCGCGTCATCCCGCCGCAGATCCTGGCCATCCAGAACAGCAACCTGCCCGTGTGGGCCGGCTGGGCGCTGCTGGCCATCGTGCTGCTGCTGCTGTTCGGTGTCGCTATGTGGGATCGGGCTCGGCGCGCGGCGTCCGGCGCCCCGAACCCGCCGATGGTTGTCACGTACCTCAAGCTGGCCGGCATCGCGATCATCGGCGCCGTCATGGTCATCGTGCTCAACGCGGACCGCGGAACCAAGCTGAAGTCGCTCCAGGGCGTGCCGATCGTGGTCCCGTTCATCCTGCTCATCTTCTTGGTGGGCACGTTCGTGCTTGACCGCACCAGGTACGGCCGGTACTTGTACGCCATCGGCGGCAACGCCGAGGCGGCTCGCCGCTCGGGTGTCAACGTGACGCTCGTGAAGTGGGCCGCGTTCTGCACGTGTTCCGTGCTCGCCGTCATCGCTGGCGTCTTCACGGTGTCGCGCTCCGGTCTCGCCGATGCAACGCTCGGTCGTGACATCGTGCTCAGCGGTGTCGCAGCCGCCGTGGTCGGTGGCGTGAGCCTCTTCGGCGGCCGCGGCCGCCTGGTTCACGCGGTGGTCGGTGCGTTCGTGATCGCCGTCATCAACAACGGCCTGCTGCTGATTCACCTTCCCGCGGGCGCCACGCTCGCGGCGAGCGGCGCGGTCCTCATCATCGCCGCCACGGTGGACGCCCTATCGCGTCGCCGCGCCGGCGTGGTGGGCTAGCCGCCCGACGCTGCAGCACCTCAGAGGCCCCCTCCCGTTCGCGGGAGGGGGCCTTCTGCATGCTCCGGGCTCCGCGCTGTCCCCGAACCTCAGCGCCCTTTGGGAGCTCCACGCCCCCGGAACTCGAACATGAGCGCCCTATAGGGACTCCCGCAATGTGAAGAGGGGCCCGCGTTCGCGAGCCCCTCTTGACACTCATGTTCTACGTCGGGGTGATCGTCGCGCCGCTTCGCGGCGCTCCTCAACCCCTCCTCCGTTCGCTCGGGAGCCAAAGCCTCCGGCTTTGCTCCCTCACTCACCACGTCGGGGTGACAGGATTTGAACCTGCGACCTCGTCGTCCCGAACGACGCGCGCTACCAAACTGCGCCACACCCCGTAATTGAGCCTGCTCAGAATACCCGCTCAGACCCCCGCGAAAGAAATCGCCTCACGCCTCGACGAGAGTGAGCACAGTCGCCTCCGGCCGCACGCCAAGCGCACCGGCGCAAACGGACTGGTGCCAAGGCCGGCGGACACGTGAAGCCATGTCCCCCCAGCGTCGGGCCAGGTGCTGAGGCCCTTGGCGCGGGAGGTGTCGAGATCGCAATTGGTGACCAGGGCGCCAAAGCCTGGAACGCACACCTGGCCGCCGTGGGTGTGGCCCGCGAGGATCAGCTGGGCGCCGTCGTCGGCGAGCGCCTGCAGCGCACGACGGTAGGGCGCGTGGACCACGCCAAGGACCAGGTCGGCCCGCGGGCGTCGACCGCCAGGCAACTCGTCGCGCTCGATGTGAGGATCGTCGAGGCCCACAATGCGGATCTTCAGGCCGTTGACCGTCAGGGACGCGCGCGCGTTGTTGGCGTCGATCCAGCCGCCGGCCACGAGACCCTCCCGCAGGTCCTCGACCGGCAGCTTTTCCGCCCCCGCGCGGAGCAGCGACGGGCCGCCGAAGTACGCGAGCGGGTTCTTGGCGCGCGGGCCAAAGTAGTCGTTGGACCCGAACACGAAGATGCCGGGGCGACTCATCAGCGGCTCGTAGGCGCCGAGCAGCGGGGGCACCGCCAGCTCGTGCGCGAGGTTGTCACCAGTGGTGACCACGAGGTCGATGGGCTCGCCCGCAAGCGCGCGCACCCACGCGATCTTGTCACGCTGCCCTGGGGTCAGGTGCAGGTCGCTCAGGTGAAGAATTCGAAGCGGCTCACTCCCCGGCGGGAGAACCGGAACCGTGACCCGACGCAACGTGAACGCGTGCGCCTCCACGAGTGACCACGCGAGCGTGGCGGCGCCCGCCACCGCGAGCGCTCCGACGGCGCGGCGCAGCATCAGTGGTTGCCGCCGCCGAATCCGCCGCCGTTGCCGCCGAATCCGCCGTCGTCGTGTCCGTCGCCATCTCCATCACCATGGGGCTGGTCGACGCCCGGCCAGCCGTTCGGGGGGTTCGTTGCGAACTCGGGCGGCGGCCACACGGTGCCCCAGTAGTTCGAGGGCGCCTTGTTGGGGTCCCAGTTGGGTGGCCAGTTGTACCACCAGTCGGGGAGCGAGCTTGCGGCGATGTAGTACGTGATCACGGCACCCGGCAGGGCCTTGCCGCCAGCAGGGTTCTGCGCGGCGATGGTGCCCTTGACGTAGTTGGGGGCGTACACCCAGTACTCACCCTTGGCGAAGCGGAACCCAGCCTCGTTGATCGCCTTCTGCGCTTCCGCCTCGGTCATGCCCACCACATCGGGGATGTCGCGCGGCACGCCGTAGAGGATGTCGTTCGAGACCTTGGGGAAGCTCTTGATCTTCTCGCCCTTGAGCGCGCGGTCCATGAAGTGTTTCCACGTGGGGCCGCTGATGGTTGCGCCGAACAGGATCGGATACCTGGTGCCGTTGATGCGGATGTTCTCACCGATCACGTCGTGTGTGGGATTGCCCATCCACACCGTGGCAACGAGCTGCGGCGTGTACCCCATGAACCACAGGTGCGTGCTCATCTGTGCCGTGCCGGTCTTGCCCGCGGAGGGCCGCCCGCTGGCGAGCTGAATGTCCTTGCCGGTCCCCTCTGTCATCACGTCCTCAAGGGCGTAGGTGACGCCAGCGGCGATGTCTGCGGTGAGCGCCCTGGTGCACTTCGACTGAGGAACGTCGTACTCGTGGCCGTCCGCGCCCGTCACCGAGACGATGGCCGTTGGCGGGCAGTACTTGCCGTTGTTGGCGAGGGTCTGCGCGATCGACGACATCGTCAGCGGCGACGCGTTCTGGGTGCCAAGAGCCGTGGATGGAATGACCTCGTAGTCAACGCCGTCGGCACGGTGGAAGCCCATGTCCTCCGCAGTGGTCTCGATGTCGCACAGGTCAATCTCGTGCGCCATAGCCACAAAGCCCGTGTTGATCGAGTGCGCCGTGGCGCTGAGGACGGTCATCTGACCGCCGGCCTCACCTTCGGAGTTGCCCGGCTTCCACGAGGCGCTCCCGCGGAAGGGGTTGGAGCCTAGGCACGACGCTGTCCACGAGTCCGGCTTGTACTCCTTCTGGTTGGCGTTGATCACCTGCATCAGGGAGCGCCCGGACTTCAGCCACGCGGCGAGCACCACGGGCTTGAACGTCGATCCCGGTGAGAATCCGCGTGAGCCGCCCATGTCGCGATCCACCGAGTAGTTGATGGTCGTGGAGCCCTTTTCCTTGCCGCTCGGGTCATAGGTGCGGTTCTGCGCCATCGCGAGAATTTCACCCGTAGTCGGCTCGAGCGCAACAAGCGCCATGGCCCAGCCGCTCTTGTCCGTCGACTTCATCGACTTGTTGAGCTCTTGGTTCGCGATCTTCTGCTTGGTGTAGTCGAGCGTGGTGATGATGGTCAGGCCACCCTGCTCAAGCAGCTTCTGGCCGTTGAGCCCGTCCTGGTTGAAGACGGGGTCCTTCGCGATGATTCGGGTCACGTAGTCGCAGAAGAACGGGGCCTCGGCAGCGGCCGCACACGAGTGCTTGGGCTGGTGCGGGTCCAGGGTGTTCTCGATGGGCATTGCGCGCCACTGGTGATACTCGGCCTTGGTGATCATCCCCTGCTCGAACATGGTGAAGAGCACCACGTTGCGGCGCTGCTGCGCAGCCTTGGGGTGATGCAGCGGATCCCACTTGGACGGGTTCTGCGTGATGCCCGCGATGGTCGCCGCCTCGATGGCGTTCAACTGAGAGGCGTGCTTGCCGAAGTACACCTCGGCGGCGGCCTCGACGCCGTACGTGTTGGTGCCGAACTGGGCGATGTTGAGGTACTGCTCGAGCACGTACTCCTTGCCGCAGTCCACCTTGGGGTCGTCGGTGCACGTGTCGCCGTAAATCCGGTCGAGCTCTTCCTCGTAGCCCAGCGCGAGGCGCCATTCGCGGATCTTGCGCGTCATGGAGACTTCGGTCGCGGACTTGATGTCTGCGGCCTTCTCCTCCTCAGACTTGTCCGAGGAGATCGCCTTCTGCAGGAGCACGTTCTTGATGAGCTGCTGCGTCAGCGTGGAGCCGCCGGGGCTGTGTGACGACGTGAGGTTGATGTACATCGCGCGAACGATGCCCTGGCCGTCAACACCGTTGTGCTGCCAGAAGCGCTTGTCCTCGACCGCGACGGTCGCCTTCTGAATCCACGGCGAGATCTGCTCGAGCGGGACCACCACGCGGTTCTGCGTGTAGAAGGTCGCGAGCAGGTGCTTGCCGGAGCTGTCGTAGATGTTGGACTTCTGCGCCAGCTCTGTGGGCGCGAGGTCGGTGGGCAGCTCCTCGAACAGCTTCGAGGACTCCTCGGCCGCGCCGGAGGCGACGGACGCCGCCGGAAGGAACATGCCGGCGACTAGCACCCCGCCGAGAACGGACAGCACGGCGAACATGAGCAGCGCGGTCGCGAACTGGACCAGGGTCACGCGTACGCGCGGCCTCGGTTCTCGTGCCATCTGCCTGATCCTCACTGCCAGTTGGGGGCGTCGGGAGTGTCAACGTATGACGCCCTAGGAACGTTGCCCGGCACGGGAGATACGCTCTGCTTATGAGAATCACGTGGGAATACGCGACCGTGCCGCTCATCGACCATGTTACCAAGCAGATTTTGGACCAGTGGGGCGATGACGGTTGGGAACTGGTTCAGGTAGTAGTGGGCCCGACGGGAGGGCTGGTGGCGTACCTGAAGCGGCCTAAGGACGCCTCATGACCGCGAGCGAGCGCCTCGCGGCGCTCGGGCTTGAGCTGCCTGAGGTTGCCAGCCCTGTGGGCACATACGTGCCTGCCAAGCGCCACGGCGACCTGGTCTATACCTCGGGCCAGCTGCCGCTCACTGACGGCGCCCTTCTTGCGCAAGGCAGCGTCGGGCAGCGAGAGGGCGACGTGTCGCCCGAGCGGGCGCTCGAGTGCGCGCGAGTGGCGGCGCTCAACGCGCTTGCCGCAGCGGCGCAGGCAGCCGGTGGCCTCGAGAACATCGAGGGCGTGCTGCGCGTCACGGGCTACGTCGCGTCGGCGCCGGGCTTCACGGCCCAGCCTGCCGTGGTGAACGGGGCGAGCGGGCTGATCGCGGACGTGTTCGGCGAGCAGGGGCGCCACGCGCGCTCCGCAGTTGGCGTGGCGAGCCTGCCCTTGGGCGCGCCGGTCGAGATCGAGATTGTGGCGATAGTCCGCAACTGACGTGCGGCGTCAGCGGGAGCGGGCGCGCAGGCGGTCGGGTTCGTAGACCTCGACGGACCCGATGTGCACGTCGATCCACCCGCGTGACGCGAAGTCCGCGAGCGCCTTGTTCACGGTCTCTCGCGAAGCCCCAACGAGCTGCGCCAGCTCCTCCTGAGTGAGGCCGTGCCTCACCACGATGTGCCCCCGCTCCATCCGGCCAAAGCGGTGGCCGAGGTCGAGGATGGCCTTCGCCACGCGGCCCGGCACGTCGGAGAACACCAGGTCCGCCATGGTGTTCGATGTGCGGCGGATCCGCTGCGCGAGCGCGCGCATGATGGGCCGCGACATCTCGAGGTGGGTGTCGAGCCACTCGTCGAGCACGGCCTTGGGCAACTCGTAGACGGTGGAATCCTCGACCGCGTGCGCCCTTGCGAGGCGCGGGCCGGGGTCAAAGACCGACAGCTCGCCCAGCATGTCGCCGACCCCAAGGAGGCCCAGCAGGTTCTCGCGGCCGTCGCGGGCCGTGCGGGCCAGCTTCACCTTGCCGCGGACGATGATGTACAGCGCCTGGCCGTCGTCGCCCTCGTTGAAGATGGTGTCGCCCTTGGCCACGTCGTAGCGCGTCATCTTCTCCATGAGGGAGCGCGCGCTGCCCACATCCATGCCGCCAAAGAGGGGTGCGGAGCGCAGCAACTGCTCTTCGCGCGTGGTGTCGCGCGTCGCCTCACGGGTCAAGTCAGCCATCTCGCCTCCCTCATCACCCTCGATGAACCTTGCCCATGGCATCCACCATCTGAGCGGTCACGCTATCAAGAGTGGCACTAAGGCGCCCCTCATACCGGTCAAGGCGCGCATCCAGCGCGTCGAGCGCGTCGAGATCCGCCACCGTCACCTCGTGCACATCGGGCCACACGGCGCCCGTGAGTTCGAGCGCGGTCGGCGCATCCGAGGCCAGCGCGAGCCACGCGGCCTCGCTCGCGTCCTGCGCCACGGTGTCGGGCGCGGTGAGCGACGCGAGGGTCAGGTCGCGCCGTGCCACGAGCAGCCTGCGCCACCACTTCACGCGCGCAAGCTCGCGCCGTAGGTCACGACGCTGGTGGCGGAGGTCTGCAACCTCGTCCGCCGCTGCCGTCGCGTTCACTCGCTCTCCTTCTGGTACCGCGGCCCTTACCGCTACAGGATGTATCGGCCCGCGGCCCGCGGTTCTGTAGCCTCGACCTATGCCGCCGCTCACTGTTGCCAGCCTGGGAACTGCCCCCAGCGTCGGGCTGGTGCGCAGGGCGAGGGCCATCAACCGCCGCCTCGCGGAGGTATATCCGGACGCCCACTGCGAACTCGACTTCGAGACCCCGTACCAGCTGCTCGTGGCGACGGTGCTGAGCGCGCAGTGCACGGACGTGCGCGTCAATCAGGTGACGCCCGGCCTGTTTGCCCTATGGCCCGACGCTGTGGCCATGTCGGGCGCGGAGCCGCCGGCTTTGGAGGAGGTCATCCGGTCAACGGGCTTCTTCCGGGCCAAGGCGCGCTCGATTCTCGAGTTGAGCGCGGACCTGGTGGAGAAGCACGGCGGCGAGGTGCCTGGGAGGCTCGAGGACCTCGTAAAGCTGCGTGGCGTGGGTCGCAAGACCGCGAATGTGGTGCTCGGCAATGCGTTCGGGGTGCCGGGAATCACCGTGGACACGCACATGGGGCGGCTGTCCCGGCGGCTGGGGCTGACGGTAAACGAGGACCCCGTGATGGTGGAGCGGGACCTGATGGCGCTCATCGAGCGGCGCGAGTGGACGCTGTGGTCGCACCGCGTGATCTTCCACGGGCGGCGGCGCTGCACGGCGCGCAAGCCCGACTGCGCGAACTGCGAGATCGCGGCGCTGTGTCCGCGGATTGGGGTCAGCTGACGCGCGCACGCTCAGTACGTCTGAACCACTGAGCGCAGATTTTGGGTGCGTTCCGGACGGTATTCGACGCTGAGTGGTTCAGACGGAAGAGGCGGCGGCGCGCCGATAGGCACGCGCGCGCCACGACAGGAGCGCGCCGCCGATGACCGCGGCAGTCACCGAGGCGATGAGGATCGCCATCGTCACCACGTCCGTCTCGGCGTCGCTGAACGCCAACTCGGCGATGAGCAGGGACACCGTGAAGCCGATGCCCGCGAGCGCGCCCACCGAGATGATGTCCCACCACGACAGCCCCGGATCCAACGCGGCCTTCGTGAACGTCGCAACCAGGAACGTCGCGAGCACGATGCCCAGCGGCTTGCCGACCACCAAACCAATCGCCACCCCCTGCGCCACCGGATCATTGACCGCCGCGTTGAAGGCCGCCGCAGTGATGGGGATTCCGGCCGCGAAGAGCGCGAAGATCGGCACCGCGATTCCCGACGAGATGGGCCGCCACGCGTGCTCCCACTTCTCCGTCAGCGGCTCCTTCTGCCCGCGCACCGCGACCGCCGGCACCACGAGGCCAAGCGCCACACCCGCGATCGTCGCGTGCACGCCCGACGCGTGCATGGTCGCCCACGCCACCACGGCGAGCGGCCCCAGCGCCCACCAGCGCGTGAACCCGCGCCGCGCAAGCATCCCAAAGACGAACACGCACACCGCAGAGGCCGCGAGCCACGGCAGGGACACGTCGGCGGTGAAGAAGATAGCGATCACCAAGATCGCGAGCAGGTCGTCCACCACGGCGAGCGTCAGCAGGAAAGCCCGCAGCGCCGTGGGCAGCCCGCGGCCAACAATCGCCAGCACGGCCATCGCGAACGCGATGTCCGTGGCCGTCGGCACGGCCCATCCGGAGAGCGAGCCGCCCCGCGAGAGGTTCACCCCCACGTAGATCAGTGCGGGGACCACCATGCCGCCAACGGCGGCAACAGCAGGGACGACGGCCGTGGCCGGGTTGCTCAGCTCCCCCACCCTGAGCTCTCGCTTGAGTTCGAGGCCGATAACGAAGAAGAAGATCGCGAGCAGCCCGTCCGCGGCCCAAGTCTCAACAGAGAGATGCAAGTGCAAAACCGAGGGGCCAAACGAGAACGCCGACACAGACTCGTACGCAGACGCCCACCGCGAGTTCGCCCACACCAGCGCCACGACCGCGCCAAGCAGCAGCATGACCCCGCCGGCCCGCTCGGTGCGCAGCAGGTCGGCGATGGTGCGTTCTGTTGAGTCACTCGGTGACCCGAAGAGCACCCGCCCAGCCACAGCGTCGGGCCCCTGCTTAGGCGTCTACGGCCTGAGGCGCCGCCACGCGCTGCGTTGGCGGGTCAAAGCGGTAGCCGACGTTGCGCACGGTGCCGATGAGCTGTTCGTACTCGGCACCTAGTTTCGCGCGAAGGCGCCGCACGTGGACGTCCACGGTGCGCGTGCCGCCGTAGTAGTCGAAACCCCAGACCTCCTGGAGCAGCTGGTCGCGCGTGTAGACGCGGCCGGGGTGCTGCATGAGGTACTTGAGGAGCTCGAACTCCTTGTAGGTGAGGTCGAGCGGCACTCCCTTGAGGCGGGCGGTATAGCCGCCAACATCAACGGTGAGGTCACCGGAGGAGAACTCGGCCATCTTGTCCAGGGGATCCTCGGCGCGCGCCTTCGCGATCAGCAGGCGGATGCGCGCCTCCACCTCGGCGGGCGAAGCGTCGGCCATGACCACGTCGTCGGAGCCCCAGTCCGCGTTCACGATCGACATGCCGCCATCGCGAAGCACCAGCAGCAGCGGCACCGTGACGCCCGTGACCTGCACCAGCCGGCAGTTGTTGCGCGCCTCCGCGAGATCGGTGCGGGCGTCCACGATGAGCACGTCGGCATCCATCGCGTCCAGCATGGCCGACGGCACGGGCGCCACCACGCGCGTGCGGTGAGAGAGGAGGGCGAGCGCGGGCAACACGTCAGCGGCCCCAGCATGAGCGGGGGTAAGCACGAGCAGGTCAGCCACAGGCACCTCCGGTTGGCCAACACTCTAGCGGCGAGACCCGTGGGAGACTAACCCCCATGATTCCGTCCACCCGCGCGACGATCACCGCCGTCGCCGCCGCGGTGATCGCCGTCACCGGCTATCTGGGCACTCGCTATCTCGCCGCCGGCGTGCTCGCGTGCATCGTCGCGGCGGCTATCGGCTATCCGCACCTCATGCGCGTGACGCGCCCGCGCGTGACCACGGCCATCATCATCGGCGGCGGCGGGCTCGCGCTCGTCGCGGTGGTGCTGGGCCGCACGGCGCCGTACCTGCGCTACATGACCGTCGCCGTTGCCGCGGTGACCGTCGCCGCCCTCGCGGCCGTGGTCTTCTTCCCCCGCCGGGACCAGGGCGGGCCGTCACCTACGTGGCCGCCACGGCGTCGGGCGGCGCGATCGTCGCCTCAGGGGCGGCGTGGGTGGCCGTGAACCGCACCAACGGCGCCGAGGACCTGGTGGTGTGCGGCGGCGCGGCGCTGGCCGTGGCCGCGATCGCGTCGGTGCTCACCTCGCACCCCACCGTCAACACCATCGGAGCGCTCCTGCTTGGCACCCTCACCGGCGGCGTGATGGGCGCGTTCTTCCCGTCCCTGCCCTGGTACGCGGGCCTCCTGATCGGTCTCGTGTGCGCCGTGGCCGCCGTGCTCATTCAGGAGCTCTACCGGCGCGAGCCCCGCCCGCGCGGCTGGTGGCCGGGAATAGCGGCGGGCATCGCACCCGTTCTTGTGGCCGGAGCGCTCGTGTACATCGCCGGGCGCCTGCTCGTCGGCTGATCGGACTTTCATGCTTCTCCGCATCCTCGCCCTGGTGGTGCTGCTGGGCGCGGCCACGCTGTTCTACCGGTGGTGGCAAGGTCGCCAGGGCACGGTCCGACGGGTGGAGCGGCCGGGCGCCCTGACCCCCGCGATCCTTGGGTCACCGAGGGGCGCGCGGGCCACCTTCGTCCAGTTCTCCACTCCCATGTGCGCCAAATGCCCCGGCACCGCGGTGCTGCTCAAGCGCGTTGCCGCCGAGCAGCCGCACGTGGCGTGGATCGAGATCGACGCGGCCGAGCGGCTGGACCTGGCGCGCGAGCTCCACATCATGCGCACGCCCACCACGCTGGTACTGGACTCCGAGGGCCTCGTGGTCGCCCGCATGGACGGGGCGCCAACCGAGGCGCAGGCACGGGAGGCGCTGGAAGCGGCGCCGCTCCCCCCGGAGTACGCTATCTAGTGAATTCCTATGGAGGAGATATGACTACGGACGCGGCGCCGACCGCCAAGGACATCCAGATCGACCCGCGCGGCTACCGCTTTGGCGCGTCCGTGACCCTGGTGATCTCGATCGTCGCGCTCATCCTCGGCGCCAACACCGCGGGTTGGGTGACGATGGCGATCCTCGCGCTGCTGTTCCTGCCCGGCGCCACCGTGGGCCCGCAGGCCACGCTGCAGTCGCGGATCTTCAAGCGCTTCATCCGCCCGCGCATCGGCGCGCCAAAGGAGACCGAGTCCTTCCGACCGCCGCGCTTCGCGCAGCAGATGGGCCTGGGCTTCTCCGTGCTCGCCGTTCTCTTCGGCGTGCTCGGCAGCGCCCCCGGCTTCTTCATCTTCACCGGCTTCGTGGTGTTCGCCTCGTTCCTCAACTCGGTGTTCGGCTTCTGCCTGGGCTGCGAGATCTATCTGCTGCTGAAGCGCGCCACCACGCGCGCAGCCTGAGGCAGCCGGTGGCCGCACTCGTCGTCAAGTGCACGTGGGGTCTCGAGCGCCCCGAGACGCTTTTCCAGGCGTTCACCGTTGCCGCGACCGCCGCGAGCGCGGGCAACGACGTGAGCCTGTGGCTCACCGGGGATGCCGTCTGGCACGCCGTGTCCGCGACCCCTGACGCCACCCTTGACCACTCTCCCAACCTGTCTGTGCTGCGCGAAGCCGTCACAGCGTCGGGCCGTATCACCGTGTGCGCGCAGTGCGCGGCCCGGCGCGGCATCGTCGAATCCGATCTCATAACTGGCGCGCGCATCGCCGGCGCCGCCGCCTTCGTCGAAGAGTCGCTCAACCCGAGCGCCACCGCACTCGTCTACTGACGGGGTTTGCCAACAATGGCGCCTACAATCGAGGCATCATGACCGCCGTTGAAACGACCTTCACCATCCTCGCGATCGTCGCGTTCCTCGCCACGGCCTGGGTGTGCGGCCTGGTGGTGTGGCGCCTCGTGAGGACCTCCAAGCGGTGACGTTCGTCATCCCGGAGGACCTCGCCCCCGAGGTCTACCCCCTCGCGTGGCTGGTTGGCGCGTGGGAGGGCCACGGCGTCATCGACTACCCGGACATCCCCACCGCGGACTTCCGCCAGACCATCGACTTCTCCCACGACGGCGGCCCGTACCTCGAGTACCGCTCCGCGATCACCCTCATGGGGCCCGACGGCGAGCCTGGGCAGGTCTGGGCCGTCGAGTCGGGCTTCTGGCGGGTTTCGCCGTCGGTTCCCGATGGCGTGACGCTCACCGAGAACCAGCACCCGCTCGAGGTGGTGCTCACCGACGCCGCCGGATTCGTCTCCGTGTATGTGGGCGCGATCGGCAACGGGCGCATCGACCTGGCCACGGACCTCATGGCGCGCACCGCCTCCGCCCCCGCGGTCGCCGGCGCCACGCGCCTGTACGGCCTCGTCAACGGCGAGCTGATGTGGGCCCAGGACCTCGCGGCCTTCGGCCACGAACTGCAGTCGTATGCGTCAGGGCGGCTGTCTCGTGTTGACGCGTAGGAATCTTCCGTGACTGACGACGGTTCTCTAGCCATGACCTCCCCGCTCCTTTCGCGCCACGGCGCAGTCGAGGCCTCGGGGCCCGACGCTGGCGTCGCCTGGCACTACGGGGATCCCGTTGGCGAGCAGCGGGCTTTGGCGGAGGGGCGCGCGTTCGTTGACCAGTCGCACCTTGGCGTGGTGACGGTCACGGGACCGGACCGGCTGTCTTGGCTCAACTCGCTGTGCACGCAGGAGGTCGGCTCGCTGGCTCCCGGCGAGAGCTCCGAGTTCATGATCCTGTCGCCCCAAGGGCGCATCGAGCACGTCGCCTCTTTGGTCGACGACGGCGAGACGGCGTGGCTCATCACCGAGACGGCCGCCGGTTTGGCGGCGTTCCTCGACCGCATGCGCTTCATGCTGCGAGTAGAGGTCGCGGATGTCTCCGCGGAATGGGCGGCGATCGGAGAGGCGGTGTCTCGCCGTGCCGCCGAGGGCGAGCCGGTGACCTGGGTGGACCCGTGGCCAGGCGTGACGGACGGGGGAACGTCGTACAGCGTCGGCGCTGTCGCCAGGACCCGGCCGTGGCGGCTGGTGCTGGTGCCGCGTGCCTCCTTGGATGCGGAGGCCGACTCGCGGCTCGCCGCCGGCTGGACGCTCGCGGGAACGTGGGCCGCGGAGGCAGAGCGCGTGGAGGCGCATCGCCCGCGCGCGGCCACCGAGGTCGACGACCACTCGCTCCCCCACGAATACGACTGGCTGCGCACCGCCGTGCACCTGCACAAGGGCTGCTATCGCGGGCAGGAGACGGTCGCGAAGGTGCACAACGTGGGCCGGCCGCCGCGCCGGTTGACGTTCCTGTACCTCGACGGCTCGTCTCACGTGCTGCCGGAGGCGGGTGCGGTGCTGACCGTTTCCGGCTCGGACGCCCCGGCCGGCCGCATCACCTCGGTGGCGCGCGACCGTGAGGACGGGCCGATCGCGCTCGCCCTCATCAAGCGCTCGGTGGACCCGTCGGCGACGCTGTTGGCGGCGTCGGACGCCGGGCCGATCTCCGCCACCCAGGAACCCATCGTTGACCCCAGCGGATTCTCCGTTGACCGCCCTCCGCCCGTCGGGCCCACCATGAAGGGCCTGCTCATGGGCAAGGGGTGCGCCGCGGACGGCGGAGACATTCCCGACTGAACCCTGACGCTTCGCCGGGCGCGCGGGGTAGCGTGGCCCCATGGAAGTCACCTTCGCTGAGTTCAAGTCGTCGCTCATGGCGCACGTCAACGCCGTGAAGGACGGTGAGGACGTGATCATCACCCACAAGGGCGCGCCCGTTGCCCGGTTGACGTCCGTGGACGGCAACGACCTCATCTCCTCGCTCATCGAGGACGGCCTCATCACCCCGCCGGCCGAGGACCGCGCCGTGCCGCGCCTGCCCCAAGCCGAGGCCGCGAAGGATGCCCTGTCCAGCCTGCTCGGCCGGCTGCGCAGGTAGCGATGGCGATCGTCTATTTCGACACGTCGGCGCTGGTGAAGCTGCTGGTCCTGGAGACCGGCTCTCCCCTCGCCGTCGCCCTCTGGGAGAGGGCCGACGCTGTGGTCACCTCCCGCATCGCCGACGTTGAGGTGAAGTCGGTTCTGGCCGCCGCCGAGCGCATCGGCCGCATCGACGCCGCACCCGCCGCCGCCGCGCGCGACCGGTGGAAGGAACTCTGGCCCGGCCTCGCGAAGGTAGAGGTGACGGAGGCGCTCGCCGTGCACGCCGCCGAACTCGCTGACCGCCGCCCCTTGCGGGCCGGAGACGCCCTGCACCTGGCGTCGGCCCTGCTGCTGAAGGGCGCGAGCCCGATGTTCTGCGCCTGGGACCGCAGGCTGACTGCCGCCGGGCGCGCGGAGGGGCTCACCGTGCTGCCCCCCGCGCTGGCGTGATTCCGTAAGGTAGCGCCATGTTCGGGTTGCAACTCACCATCGTGGTGATCATCGCCATCGTCGTCTTCGTCGCCGCGGCGTGGGCGCTCATCCAGGCGTTCAGATTCCCTGCTGACGCGTATGTCGCCGCGGGCAAGCGCACCCGGACGTTCTGGTTGGCGATCACTGGCGTGGCCACGCTGTTCGCGTTCCTGTGCCTGCCGCCGGCCAGCGGGTTCAACGTGTTCTTCCTGCTCGAGACCGCGGCCGCGGCCGCCACGCTCATCTTCTTCGTCGACGTGCTGCCGCGACTGCGCGAGGTGCATCGACCCGGCCAGTCCCGGTCGCGGGACAACAACCGCGGCGGCTGGTAGGAGCTGGTTCCGCATGAGAGCGGTGCTGCAGCGCGCCTCGCGTGCTTCCGTGACAGTGGACGGCGAGGTGGTGGCGTCGTTCTCGCGCCAAGGGCTGGTGGCGCTGGTGGGGGTGACTCATTCCGACGGGGTCGCGGAGGCGGAGCTGATCGCGCGCAAGATCGCTGACTTGCGGATCCTGTCTGATGAGCAGTCCGTGCTTGATGTGGGGGCACCCGTGATCGTGGCCTCCCAGTTCACGCTCTATGCGGACACTCGTAAGGGACGGCGGCCCACGTGGAACGCGGCCGCTCCGGGCCCGGTCGCGTCTCCGCTGGTAGATGCGGTGGTGTCGTCGCTGCGGGCTCGGGGCCTCGAGGTCGGGACCGGGATGTTTGGGGCACACATGGAGGTCGAGCTCGTGAACGACGGGCCGGTGACGATCGTGCTGGAGGCGTAGGCGCGGACCGCCGCACCCAGTCCCCAAATGGTGGATGCTGCTCACTTTGCGCGGCAAAACTGAGCAGCATCCACCAGCAGCGGGCTGCGGCGCACTTATCCAACTGCCGATAACAAGGAGGTGTCGGGCTTGTAACAGTTGTCACGCCTGCGGCGAACACGGGCATGAGGGCTGGTGAGCCCTGGTTAGCCTGGGTGCAATCGCCGGACTCTGCGTCGGCGACGTATGGAGGTTTGAGATGTTCGAACGGTTCACCGACAGGGCCCGTCGTGTTGTGGTGCTCGCGCAGGAAGAGGCGCGCATGCTCAACCACAACTACATCGGCACGGAGCACATCCTGCTGGGCCTAGTGCGTGAGGGCGAAGGCGTTGCCGCCAAGGCTCTCGAGTCGATGGACATCTCCCTCAACGCCGTTCGCGAGCAGGTGCAGGAGATCATCGGCGAGGGCTCGCACGCCCCGTCAGGCCACATCCCGTTCACGCCGCGCGCCAAGAAGGTTCTTGAGCTGTCGCTGCGCGAGGCGCTGCAGCTTGGCCACAACTACATCGGAACCGAGCACATCCTGCTCGGCCTCATCCGCGAGGGCGAGGGCGTTGCCGCGCAGGTTCTCGGCAAGCTCGGTGCGGACCTGAGTTCCGTGCGCCAGCAGGTCATCCAGCTGCTGAGTGGCTACGAGAACAAGGAGCCGTCCGGCGGTGGCGGCGGTGGCGGACCCCAGGAGGGCACGCCCGCTGGATCGACCGTGCTGGACCAGTTCGGCCGCAACTACACGCAGGCCGCGCGCGAGGAAAGCTCGACCCCGTTGTGGGCCGCGAGCTCATCATGGAGCGCGTGATGCAGGTGCTCAGCCGCCGCACCAAGAACAACCCGGTGCTGATCGGCGAGCCCGGCGTGGGCAAGACCGCCGTGGTCGAGGGACTCGCCCAGGCGATCGTGCGCGGCGACGTGCCGGAGACGCTCAAGGACAAGCACCTCTACACGCTTGACCTCGGCTCGCTGGTCGCCGGCTCCCGCTACCGCGGTGACTTCGAGGAGCGCCTCAAGAAGGTGCTCAAGGAGATCCGCACGCGCGGCGACATCATCCTGTTCATCGACGAGATCCACACCCTTGTGGGTGCGGGTGCCGCCGAGGGCGCCATTGATGCTGCGAGCATCCTCAAGCCCATGCTGGCTCGCGGAGAGCTGCAGACCATCGGCGCCACGACGCTCGATGAGTACCGCAAGCACGTCGAGAAGGACCCCGCGCTCGAGCGCCGCTTCCAGCCCATCCAGGTGCCGGAGCCGGAACTGAGCCACACCATTGAGATCCTCAAGGGTCTCCGCGACCGCTACGAAGCGTTCCACCGCGTCACCATCACGGACGAGGCCATCGTGGCCGCCGCCCAGATGGCGGACCGCTACATCAGCGACCGCTTCCTGCCGGACAAGGCGATTGACCTCATCGACGAGGCGGGAGCGCGCCTGCGCATCCGCCGCATGACGTCGCCTCCCGAGCTGCGTGACCTCGACGACAAGATCTCGTCCGTCCGCCGCGAGAAGGAGTCCGCGATCGACGGTCAGGACTTCGAGAAGGCCGCGTCCCTGCGGGACGTCGAGCGCCGCCTCAGCGACGAGCGCTCCAAGGCCGAGGAGGCGTGGAAGTCCGGTGACCTCGACGTTGCGGCCGTTGTCGATGAGGAGCTCATCGCCGAGGTGCTGTCGATGTCCACCGGCGTGCCGGTTGCCCGCGTCTCGAGCGACGAGTCCGCGCGACTGCTGTCGATGGAGTCCGAGTTGCACAAGCGGATCATCGGCCAGGAGCAGGCCATCAAGGTGCTGTCCCAGGCGATCCGCCGCACGCGTGCCGGCCTCAAGGACCCCAAGCGCCCCGGCGGCTCGTTCATCTTCGCCGGCCCCACCGGCGTCGGAAAGACCGAGCTCGCGAAGGCCCTGGCAGAGTTCCTCTTCGGCGACGAAGACGCGCTCATCAGCCTGGACATGTCCGAGTACGGCGAGAAGCACACCGTTGCTCGCCTCTTCGGCGCCCCTCCCGGCTACGTGGGCTTCGAGGAGGGCGGCCAGCTCACCGAGAAGGTGCGCCGCAAGCCGTTCTCCGTTGTCCTCTTCGACGAGGTGGAGAAGGCCCACCCGGACATCTTCAACTCGCTGCTGCAGATCCTCGAGGACGGCAAGCTCACCGATGCTCAGGGCCGTGAGGTGAACTTCAAGAACACCATCATCATCATGACCACCAACCTGGGCGCCGACGCGATCTCGCGTCGCCAGGCCACGGGCTTCGCGCTCACGTCGGAGCTCGCGCAGAGCTACGACGAGATGGTCAAGCTGGTGAACACGAAGCTGAAGGAGCACTTCAAGCCGGAGTTCCTCAACCGCGTCGACAACGTCGTGGTCTTCCCGCAGCTCACGCAGGAGGAGATCGTTCAGATCGTGGACCTCATGGTTGCCCGCCTCGACGAGCGCATGAAGGACAAGGACATGGGCATCGAACTCACCCTTGCCGCCAAGCGCGCGCTCGCGGACAAGGGCTACGACCCCGTGCTGGGCGCGCGGCCGCTGCGCCGCGCCCTGCAGCGCGAGATCGAGGACCCGTTGTCCGAGAAGATCCTGTTCGGCGAGCTCAACGCTGGCCAGATCATCCGCGTGGACGCGGAGGGTGAGGGCGAGGCCGCCGAGTTCACGTTCGAGGGCGTGGACAAGGACGACGTCGTCGAGGAGCCGGTCGCCGCAGGGGTTGCCCCCTCTGCTGCCGAGAAGGCTCCCGCCGCAGAGGCGGCTGGAAGCGAAAGCTAGCAACGTCGTCGGGCATGCCCGACGCTCACGAAAGGGCCCCTGGAACGTTCCGGGGGCCCTTTCGCATGCTCATATCGCTACAGTCAACCCATGATCCGTTGGCAGCTGACGGCCATGGCGGTGGGGTTCGTCGCGGTGACAGTGCTCACTGCCTGCAGCCTCGGTCCAAATGACGGCGATGCCGTGCCGAGCCTTACCCCATCGCCGCCACCAGCGGCGTCAGGGCTACCCGCTGACGCGCGGCTGATCGCGCAGCGGTCGCGGGGCGAGGAGGTGCTCGCAATCGATGGCGACGGCGCTGCCCTCATTTCGTATCACCTCCATGCGAAGGAAGTTGTCGGCACGGGAACGCGCGAAGGCTGGACGATCTGGGCGGGCGAGGAGCCCGGCGTAGCTTTGGTGAGTCCAACGGGCGAACGCACGTCGCTGCTCGCGCCAAAGAAAGTGTCTTCGAACCTCGAGAGCGCGGCGTGGGCCGATCTCAATGGCGACAAGATAGCGGTGCGCATCGCAAGCGTGACCCTCGACAGCGCGACCGAGGGTGTCCCCGCAGGATCCTTCTACTTTGGGAGCCGGTCTGGCGAACTGAAGCCGCTGCCCGCGGTAACGGTAGACGGCGAGGCACCCTACTTGGGCCTGGGACCTATCCATGCGGTGGCCTCAGGGATCGTCGTTTCTGGACAGTATGCGGGCGTCTACGAAATCGACCCAGCGACCGGCAAGGGCGCGCTCGTGGGCCCGGACGAGGTCTCCGTGCCGACCACGTATCGCGACCTGTGCGCCGACGACGGCGAAGACATCATCGGCTATTCCGGATACGTTGGCCTGGACACGGCGGCACCACGGGGCCAGTGGACCGCGAGGTGGGGAGGCGGTGGCACGGTCGCGACCACTCGGCTCGCGCCCGCGAGCGGAGACGCCTCGGACATCTTCGCGGTGTCGTGCGGCGATTCAGTCGCTGACGTGCTGAGCGCGACTCGGCCGACTACCGTCGTCTGGCGGGCAGGTGGAGAGGACCACCAGACGGAGTTGCCCACCGACAATCCCGCAGCACAACTGTTCATGCCGGACGGATTCCTGCTCGTGCAGACCCACCCCTACAAGGGCGGTTCAGGCGGTGTCTACGCGGTCCGTCAGGCGGACGGCGTCGCCACTACCGGCGTATACAGCTGCTGGAACATGCTCGCGCGCGGGAACTTGGTGGCAATTGGCACCGGAGACATCAACGAGTGCGCGTTCTACGTGACCCCCGTAGACGACCTCTTCGGCAACAACTAGGAACCGCGTCGGGCATAGGCTGACCACATGGTTAACGACCCCTACCTCGCCAACGAAGCCCGGTACGACGAGATGCAGTACCGCCGCCTGGGCCGCAGCGGCCTGAGGCTTCCCGGGGTGAGCCTTGGTCTGTGGCAGAACTTCGGCGGCGCCAACCCGCTGGACACCCAGCGCGACATCATCCGCGCGGCCTTCGACATGGGCGTCACGCACTTTGACCTCGCGAACAACTACGGCCCGCCCGCGGGCAGCGCCGAGGAGAACTTCGGCCGCATCCTTAGCAGCGACCTTGCGCCCTACCGCGACGAGATCGTCATCGCGACCAAGGCCGGCTACTACATGCACCCCGGGCCGTACGGCGAGTGGGGCTCGCGCAAGTACCTGCTGAGCTCCCTCGACGCATCACTCAAGCGCATGGGCCTCGAGTATGTGGACATCTTCTACCACCACCGCCCGGACCCTGACACGCCCATCGAGGAGTCGATGATGGCGCTGGACCAGGCGGTTCGCTCGGGGCGCGCGCTGTACGCCGGCATCTCCAACTACGGGCCCGACGCTACCCGCGAGGCCGCGCAGATCCTCCGCGATCTCGGCACGCCTCTGCTGGTGCACCAGTTCCCGTACAACATGTACCAGCGCTCGCCGGAACAGGGGCTGCTGGACACCCTCGACGAGTTCGGCGTCGGCTCCACGGTGTTCTCCCCGCTCGCACAGGGCATGCTCACCGCGCGCTACCTCAACGGCGTGCCCGAGGGCAGCCGCGCTACCCACTCACCCTTCCTCAACACGAAGCAGATCACGGAGACCTACCTCGAGCGCACGCGAGCCCTCAACGCGATCGCCGAGGGCCGCGGCCAGAGCCTGGCCCAGCTCGCCGTTCAGTGGGTGCTGCGCAAGGGCCGCACCACGTCGGCGATCGTGGGGGCGAGTTCGGTCGCCCAGCTCAAGGACACCGTAGGCGCGCTGTACTACCCCGAGCTCACCGACGACGACATCGCCGCCATCGAGCCCCACGCCGTGGAGGGCACGCACCACTCCTAGGGTGAGACAGCCCCTAGGACACGGCGGTGAGAGTCGCGCTCGGCGTCGGCTCCGCGTCGCCCTTGAGGTGATCGGCCAGCCACCACAGCCCCAGCATCGTGCAGGTCGCGAGCACGAGCACCACGAGCCCTCGACGAATGGTGCTGTTTTCCATGCGCCGATCCTGCCACCAGACGGAGACGGGGGTTAACCCCCTAGCGCACGGCGGTCATCCCCATTCCGCGCGAGCGCCGCCGGCGAGACCCTGGAACCATGACAACCATGACCGCAGCGCCCGTGGACTTCGAGGCAAAGGCCCCCACCCGCGTCCCCTTCCTGACCGCGCTGTTCTCTCGCCGCACGTGGCTCGAGTTCAGCTACCTGTGGCTCACCCTGCTGCTCTCGCCGTTCGCGCTCGCGTACGTGATCGGGTTCCTCACGCTGTCCGTGAGCCTCGTGTGGACCGTCGTTGGCCTCTATGTTGGCGGCGTGGTGCTGTTGGGCGCCCGCGGATGGGGATCGATGTACCGGGGCATGGCCAGGACCATCCTCGGCACCCACGTCGCCGCCCCCGCACAGTTCGTGTGGCCCAAGGGATTCTGGCGAAAGCTGGGGGCCCTCTTCGTGGACGGTGACGCGTGGCGCGCCCTGCTGTTCACGTTCCTCACCTTTCCGCTGTCGCTGCTCTCGACCATCGTCACGACGACCATCCTCGGAACCGGTCTCGGCGCCATCACCTACCCCGTCTGGTACCGGTTCACATCCCAGCAGGCCGAGGACGGCACCTGGCACCATGGCTCGCAGTTGGGCACGAACTTCTACATCGACACCCCTTTCCGCATAGCTGTGCAGGCGCTCGTTGGCGTCGCGCTCTTGCTCGTGTTCCCGTGGGCCGTTCGCGCGTTCGCGCTGCTGTCCAGCGTGCTGACCCGCGCCCTCCTCGGCCCCACGCAGACCGGGCAGCGCGTGGCCGCGCTCAGGGCCACCCGCGCCGCCGCGGTCACTAGCGCCGACGCTCGCCTCCGCGCCATCGAGCGCGACCTGCATGACGGCCCCCAGGCCAGGCTCGTCGCGGTCGCGATGCAGTTGGGCGAGGCGCGCTCGCACCTCGCGGCCGGCACCGAGCTGGAGCAGGCAACATCGCTGGTAGACAGCGCCCACGCGGCCACGAAGGAGACCCTGGTCGAGCTCCGCGAGATCGTTCGCGGCATCCACCCACCGGCCCTCGACGCCGGGCTGCCCGTGGCCCTCGAGACTCTTGCCGCCCGCTCCCCGCTTCCCGTCTCGGTGGCGATAGACCCGACGCTGGAGGCCACCAGGCCGCTTGAGCCGGTCCTGCAGTCGCTCGTGTACTACGCCGTGGCCGAGCTGCTCGCGAACGTCGCCAAGCACTCCGGCGCCTCGAGCGCCGCGCTCTCCGTGGCGCGGCACGGCGCGAATGCGGTGGTCGTCACCGTCACCGATGATGGCCGCGGCGGGGCGGCAGTCTTCCCCGCCGACGGCACCGGCCTGCACACCGGCCTCGCTGGCCTCGCCGAGCGCGTGGCCGCCGTCGATGGCTCTCTCGACGTCTCAAGCCCGACGGGCGGCCCTACTGTGGTGACCGTGACAGTGCCCACCCAGACAGTGCCGACGGGTCCAGGGCGGTGACGTCCGACGCCCCGGCCGGCCTGCGCGTCGTCGTCGCCGAGGACCTCGCGCTGCTCCGCGACGGACTGGTCGCGCTGCTCTCTCGCCGCGGTCACGAGGTCACCGGGGTGAGTGACGGCGAGGCCCTCGTCGCCGAGGTCGAGCGGCGCGCGGCAGCGGGCGAGGCCACGGACGTCGTCGTCACGGACATCCGCATGCCGCCGTCGTTCACGGATGAGGGCCTGCGTGCCGCCCTCGCGCTCCGCGCGGCGCACCCACAGCTGCCCGTGCTCGTGTTCTCGCAGTACGTGGAGACGCGCTACGCCTCTCAGCTGCTTGCAGGGGACGCTCGCGGCGTTGGCTACCTGCTCAAGGACAGGGTCGCGGACGTCGACGAGTTCATGGACGCCGTGGGCCGCGTAGCCCGCGGGCACACCGTGCTCGATCCCGAGGTGGTCGCCCAACTCATGGGCGCCACCTCGGGCCGCCACGCGACCCTCGCGAGACTGACCGATCGGGAGCGCGAGGTGCTCGAACTCATGGCCGAGGGACGTTCAAACAAGGCCATCTCCGAGCGGCTCTTTGTCTCCGCCGCACGGTCGAGAAGAACATCGCGTCGATCTTCGCCAAGCTCGGCCTCGAGATCCACGACGCCGACCACCGCCGCGTGCTCGCGGTGCTGCGCTACCTGGGTGTTTAGGCGCTACAGCGAGAAGGTGCCGTCACCGCGATCGGTGACCAGTCCGTCGGCCAGAAGCGACGCGAGGGCGCGCCCAAACTGCTCTGCTGGCACGCCGTCAACACCGGTCACCGGAACCGGCTCACTGGACTCGCGCAGCACGGCGAGGATGCGGCCGCGCACCTGGCGATCGGTGCCATGCCAGGCCTGGGTGGTGGTCGCTACGCGGCCCGACGCTGGGTAGCCCGCCGCTCGCCACGCACAGTTTTCGCTCACCGGGCAGGCATCGCACCGGGGCGAGCGCGCGGTGCAGACAAGCGCGCCGAGCTCCATTGACGCGACCGCCCACTCGGCGGCGAGGGCCGGATCATCAGGCAGGATGCGGTCCGCGAGCGCCCGCTCCGCAGCGGTGACGCCCGGCGGCGGAAACTGCTCGCCGCCCCAGATCCGCGCGAAGATGCGCTTGACGTTCGTGTCCAGCACCGCCGCGCGACCCCCGTGCGCGAAGGACGTGACGGCCGCGGCCGTGTAGTCGCCAACTCCCGGCAGGGCGAGCAACTCCTCTCGCGACGTCGGCACCTCCCCGCCGTGCCGCGCCACGAGCATGCGCGCGCACTCCCAGAGCCTGGCCGCGCGGCGGGGGTAACCCAAGCGCCCCCAGGCGCGAACAGCGTCGGCCTGGCTGGCGGAGGCGAGGGCCGCGGCGCTGGGCCAGCGGTCCATCCACTCGCGCCACACGGGCTCCACGCGCGCGACCGGGGTCTGCTGCAGCATGACCTCGCTCACGAGCACCCCCCACGCCGAGGCCCGGCCGCCGCGCCACGGCAGGTCCCGGCCCTCGCGCGCGTACCAGTGCAGCACCGCCGCGACGATGGCGTCATCTGGCGACTCGCGGGGCATCTGCCCATTGTTCCAGCGCGAGGGTGGCTACCGTGGAGAGGTCCCATGGAGGTGACGATGGACGGACTCAAGCACCCGGTGGGCGAACAGCCCGCCAACATCTACTGGCGACGTCGTCTGTTCGTGATCATCGCCATCGTGGTGGTGGCCCTGTTCCTGTGGTGGGCCATCAGCGCGCTCTCGTCGAGCTCCGGCGCGAAGACGCCAACAACCACCCCCGATCCCACCAATTCGGTGTCAACAAGCCCCACCTCGTCCGCCGCGGCGGACCCGGGCCGCACGTGCACGGGCGACGACTACACGGTCGCGACGGACGTGCCCGCGGAGGTCTCGGCGAGCAAGAAAGTCACGTTCACGGTCACCGTCACTTCCACCGCGGACTCGCCGTGCATTATCGACCCGACCAAGGACTCGAAGCTCACGGTGCGCTCCGGCAGCGATGCGTGGTTTGACTCGTCCGACTGCCCTGCCGACTTCGCGCTGTTCGACGCCGAGGCGTTCCTGATCGAGGCCGGCAAGACCCACGACCTCAAGACCAGCTGGAACTACGGCCGCGACGACCAGGGCTGCCTCGACAAGCTGCAGGCAGCGAAGTCGGGCACGTACAAGGCCACCGTCACCGTGGCGGGCGTCAAGGCCGAAGAGGCCACGTTCGCCGTCTCCTAGAAGTCCGGCTCGGCCTCCGCGCGCGCGACGAGCGCGATGCGCGCCGCATCCGCGAGCTGGTCCACCGGGTGCAGCGTCACCCCAGCGGGAGCGGTGATCCCCTTGCCAGCAGAGGGCACCACCACATCGGTGAAGCCAAGCCGTGCCGCCTCGGCAACGCGCTGTGCCAGCGCCGTCACGGGCCGGACCGCTCCCGAGAGCGCCACCTCCCCAACGGCGCACCAGCGATCGCGCACGGGACGGTCGGCGCGCGCGGACGCGAGGGCGAGCGCGAGCGCGACGTCGGCCGCCGGCTCCAGCACCCTGGCGCCGCCGATGGTGGCGACGTAGACGTCGTCGGCGGCAACGGCCACGCCGACGCGTCTATGCAGCACCGCAAGGATCATCGCCACGCGCGCGGAGTCGATGCCCGACGTGGCTCGCCGGGGATTGCTAAGGACGCTTGGGGCTACGAGCGCCTGAATCTCCGCGGGCAGGGGCCGCTTGCCGTCCACGGTGATCGTGGCGCACGTGCCCGCAACATGGCCTCCCTCGCGTGAGAGAAACAGCCCGGAAGGATCCGCCACGGACTCGATGCCCGCGTCGACGAGTTGGAAGCAGCCCACCTCGTCCACGGAGCCGAACCGGTTCTTGACGGCGCGCAGCAGCCGCAGCTGGGAGTGCGGGTCGCCCTCGAACTGACACACCACGTCCACGAGGTGCTCCACGATGCGCGGGCCCGCAACGGAGCCGTCCTTGGTCACGTGCCCAACGAGCACCATGGGCACCCCGCCCCTCTTCGCGGCCTGGATGAGCGCCTGGGCCACCTCTCGCACCTGGCTCACACCGCCGGGCGTGCCCTCCACCTCGGCTGACGCGATGGTCTGGATGGAGTCGACGATCACCAGGTGTGGATCGCTCGCCTCGACGTGCGCGAGCACGGCCCCGAGGTCCGTCTCCGCGGCCAGCAGCACCCCGGGCTCGAGCGCGCCGATTCGCTCCGCCCTGAGCCGGATCTGGCCTGCGGACTCCTCGCCAGACACGTACAGCACTCGCGCGCCCGCGCGGGCGCTGCGCGCGGCGACGTCGAGCAGCAGCGTGGACTTCCCCACCCCTGGCTCCCCGGCAAGCAGCACGGCGGCACCGGCCACGATGCCCCCGCCGAGCACGCGGTCGAACTCGTCGACGCCGGTCGACCTCCTGGCCGACGCCGTGGCCGAGACCTCCGGCAGCGGCACTGCGGGCGCGCTCGCTGCCGTGGCCCGCGTGGCGGGACCGGCGGTCGCGTTCGCCTCCACGACGGTTCCCCACGCCTGGCACTCGCCGCAGCGGCCCACCCACTTCACGGCCGTCCAGCCACACTCGGTGCAGCGATAGCCGGGACTGGTGCGACGAACAGCTGTTGCCATGCGACCACCGTAGCCGCAGCGTCGGACACGCAACGAGAGGCTGGGGATTCGCAGCGGCCGGGCCTAGTCTTGACACCATGGCGCCAGACAGCGAGCCAACGCCGCGCGTCCCCTGGCTCCCGGTAAGCGAGGGGACGGAGCCGGCCGCACCCGAAGAAGAGGAAGACTTCTCCTCCTTCCCTCCCGTCGTCCCCTCGTGGATTCAGCGCGAAGCGCCCGCCCAGGAGCCGCAAGCGGAGGAGGAGCCTCCCAACCCGCTGCCGCCGCCGTCGGCCGCCGAGGTGCTCCCCGATCCGGGAACCGCCCCCGCCGCCCTTGAGGATCCTCCCGCCCGCCACGCGCAACCCGACGCCGTGCAGCTGCTCGGCGAGTCGGCTGTCGCGAGCGCCGCCCTCTCCGCCGCTGGTGCCCCTACGCCGCTCGGCGGCGTTCCCATCGCGCCCGTAGACAGTTCCGTCACGCCCCCCGACTTCGGCGAGCCCGTGAGCTTCGTTCCCGCCTTCGACGGCGAGCCGACCGAGACCGAGCCCGAGCACACGCCCTCGCACGTGAAGGCCGACGCTCTCGCCGCAGGGATCGTCGCGCAGGAGCAAGAGCAGCTCGCCTCGAGGCCGCCCCTCGACGGCGGCGCCGTGTACACGCCGCGCGCGTTCAGTGACGGCGCAGCCGTGTCGGCCCCCATCGACACCCAGCCCGAACCCCCGGCAGCTGCCCCCGCCCAAGCCGAGCCGCCGTCGGGCCGCAAGGGATCGCTCCTGTGGCTGTGGATCCTGCTCGCCGTGGTGGTGCTCGCGCTCGTTGGGATCGGGTACGCGGTCCTCAACAAGCCCGACCCGGCCGTGATCCCCGGCGTCACCGTGACCGAGCCGGCGCCCTCGCCGACGATCGTGCCCAGCCCCGCGCCCACCGGCAGCGACTTCCAGGCGGCCATGCCGGCCACGGTCGGCACATACTCCCTGGTAGGCGCCGAGGTTCTGGATCCCGCCGACGTGGCCCTCACCGCCGGCAGGGTGGCCGACGGGGTTGACCTCACCTACCGCTCCGGCGACGACACGATGAAGGTGCGCGCCCTCCAGTACTTCAACGAGGACGATGCCAAGGCGATGTTCACGCAGTTCGCCGGCGAGGACGCGGCCACGGAGCCCGTCGAGGCGGGTGGCACCACCGTTGGCGAGAAGGCGATCATCACGTCGCCGAAGCCGGGAATCGTGTGGCGCAACGGGACATCGGTGTTCATCCTCACGGGTCCGGCGCTGCAGTTGACCGACTTCTACGAGCAGTTCGGGCTGTAGCGTTAGGCCTCATGACGACCGCCCCCACACCGCTCCCAGACGCACCACGCATCGCTGTCATCGGCACCGGCGTCATGGGCGGCACGCTCATCACGGCGCTGCGCGTTGCCGGATGGCCCCAAGACCGCATCACCGCGGCCTCCCGCACCGAGGGCAGCGCCAAATCGGTTCGCGACAGCCACGGCGTCGTCGTCGAGCTCGACGCCGCGGAGGCGGTCAAGGACGCCGACGCCGTCATGCTCGCGGTGAAGCCGCAGGACATGGCCGCGGCCCTGGACCAGATCGCCGGGTCGCTCAAGGAGGGCGTGCTCGTCATCACGGTGGCCGCCGCGCTGCCCACCTCGTTCTACGAGGCCCGGCTCCCCGCAGGCACACCGGTGGTGCGCGCGATGCCGAACACGCCGTCGGTCATCGCGCGCGGCGCCACAGGGATCGCCGCCGGTGCCAACGCCACCCCAAGCCATCTGCAGCTTGCCGCCGGCATGTTGCGGGCAACGGGACTGGTGGTGGCGGTCGACGAGGCGCAGATCGACGCCGTCGCCGCGGTGTCCGGATCAGGGCCCGCGTACTTCTACGCGTTCGTCGAGGCGCTCACCGAGGCGGGCGTCGCCCAGGGTCTTGACCGGATTCTCGCGACGCAGCTCGCCGCGCAGACGCTCGTTGGCGCCGCGCACCTGCTGCAGACGTCTGGCGAATCGCCGCAGCACCTGCGCCAGAGCGTGAGCTCCAAGGGCGGCACCACGCTCGCGGCGCTCGCGGCGATGGACCACGCGGGGCTGCAGGGCGTGGTCGCGGCCGGAGTCAACGCGGCCGTTACGCGCGCGAAGGAGCTCGGTCAGGAACTCGCCGGCGAGGCTCCCAGCTCCCTGTAGGCGGCGTCGGCCGCTTCGACACGGTGCTGCCACGTGGCCGTGGCGAGGATGTCGGTGCGCGCGGCCGCGCCGAGGCGATCCCTCAGCGCGGGGTCCTTCACCAGGGCGCGCAGGGCCCGCGCGAGGTCGCTCGAGTCTCCCTTGCGGAAGGTCAGTCCCGTGACGCCGTCCTCGACGATCTCCGCGAGCGCCGCAACGTCGGAGACCACCACCGCCTTGCCCATGGCCATCGCCTCAAAGGGCTTCATGGGCGACACCATCTCTGTCACCGGCAGCGGCAGGCGCGGGAACGGCAGCACGTCGAAGAACGACAGGTAGCGGGGAACCTCGGCGTAGGGCACCCGCCCAACGAACACGATCGAGTCCCTTACGGCGCTCGCGTTCGCCCTGTCGACCACCGCGCTGTAGTGCGCGCCATCGCCAACCACGACGAGCGCGACGGAAGGGTCCGCGAGCTCCTCAAGCGCGTCGATCAGCAGCTCAAGACCCTCGTAATCCACGGTGGAGCCCGCGTAGCCGAGCACGGTCTTGCCCTCGAGCCCAAGGGCCGCCTTGAGTTCCAGGTCAGGGGTGGCGGGGGCGAAGTCCGCCGCCTCAACGCCGTTGCCAAGCACCGAAATCTTCTCCGCGGGCACTCCGTCCGCTATGAGCTCGCCCCGCAGCGCCCGCGTGATGCACAGCACGCGGTCCGCCATGGCGCACACAGCGAGTTCCATGGAGCGCTCAAAGCGGTACTCCTCCGTAGCGGCAAAGCGCGGATCCCGTGAGGTGCGGTAGATGTCCTCGAGCCCTCGGAGCTCGTACACGAACGGGAGCCCGAGTCGCTTGGCGGCGATCCCGGCGCCCAGAGCGGTCTGGAAGAACGACGCCGCGTGAATGACCTCCGCGCCGTGTCGTCTCGCCTCGCGCTCCACGTCCTCGGCAAAGTCCCGCACATACGGCGCGAGCGGCACGTCTGGGTACGACCGCACGCCCTCGCGCAACGCGCGGTGGTACTCGACGCCGTCGACGACGTCCACAGGGGCGGCCACCCGGCGGTCGTCCGGGCGCCACCGCGTGTATGGGAAGCCCAGCCTGGTGAGCACCCGCTCGTCCCAGCCGCGCTCGCGCAGCGCCTTGGCGATGCCGTGCGTACGGGTCGCGTAGCCGCCGCTGCGGTGCGGCAGGGATTGCGACACCACATACAGCGCCGCGCCGGCCCGACGCTCGATTGGCTCGCGCGCTTCCCCCACCTCGGGCGCGCCCTGAGCGAGCAGCTCCAGGTGGTCGCGGGCTAGCGCGAGTTGGCGCCTTGCGTCCTTGGAGCGCAGCCGCGTCCGCACGCCCGCGGCCAGCGTGACCGCCGCGCTCAGGTTGCCATCCCTGGCGGCCGCGAGCGCCCATGTCGCCCGTTGATCCGCGGGCGCCCCGCCCCCCGCGAGAACGAACTCGGCGACCGCGTCCCAGGCGCTGTCCGCGGCGGCGACGGACGCGAGGAGCGTGGCGTCCGCCGCGGGGAGCGCCGCGCTCAGTTCGCCCGCGGTGGCCGCCCGGTCCGGCGAGCCAATGACGGTCGCTATGCGGGCGGCCGCCTCCGCGTCCACTGACGCCCACACTCCGGTCGCGTTCTCCATCACCCAGACCGCAGCCTCCACAGCGCCGGCCCTGACGGCCGCACGCGCCGCGAGGTCCAGCTGCGCGGCGCTCAGGCGGCGCGACGCGAGCTCGCGCGCGATGGGCTCGGCGAGGCGTGCCTGGTTCTCAGAGATGGGCTCGCACAGGACAGCGAGAAGGGTGGGCGTTGGCAGGTCCCCGAGGGTCGCCAGGTGCGAAGCCGTTGCCCTGCGCGAGCGTTGCCGAAGCGCAGCACCGCGCCAGGGCTGGGGCGTGAGGCCCCAGGGCCAGGCTGCGGCGACGGCACCGGCGGTCGCGCGGGCGCGTGCGGCAAGGGACATGGGGTCAGACCTCGGCGTGGGCGCGCGGGTCGCCGAACGTGATGAGGCGCCCCGTGGGAGTGAGCATCGTGGCGTCGGTGACCTTCCACGTGTGCGAGTGCGGATCCGCCGCGCGAACGCTCACGAAGTTGAAGCGGTCCGAGGAGTACACCCCGACCCCGTCGGCGTTGAGCCGATTGAGCACGTCCGTGTCGACCGCGCGCGGGATGTCGGAGAAGCGGAGATCGCGGATGAGGTCACCCTGGAAGTACATGGTGCCCCCCTGAACCATCTTCGCCCACGAGTTCTCCGCGTCCGCGAACCGCAGCACCAGGGCACCGCTCGCGCTGAGATGGACAAGGTGTGCGCGCTTTCCCGTGAGCCCTGCGCCGCTCAGGCGCAGATCGCGGGCAAGGTCAAGGAGGAACGCGGGTCCGTAGAAGTTGTCGTCATCCATCTTGACGATGTCGTCGCCGTCGGCGGCGGCGATTCCAAGATTCAGGCAGCTGCCGAGCGTCAGCGAGCGGTCCGCCTCCACGGGCACGACCTCCACCGCGGGGTGGTCCGTCCGGAAGGCCGCGAGCGCAGCCGCGTCGGCAGTGAAGCCGTGGGTCACGAGCACCAACTGGACCGCCACGCCGCGCTGGCGGGCCGCGTTGTCAAGGACGTTGCCGAGCTCGTCAGGCCGGTTGGTGGCACACACGATCGAGACCGCGCCGAGCGCGGGAGAGTCCGCACCACGGTCGAGGACGTCGCGGCGCTGCCGCAGGGCCACGCGGTCGCGCAACTCGGCCTGGGCCGCGAGCGCGGTCGCCTCGGGCGAGGCCGCTGCAGCGTCGGCGACCGCGGGCCACACGGCGTCGTCGCGGTCCCGCCTCGGCTCCCCATACAGGAGCACCGCGGTCCCGCTCAGCGCGAGAGAGTCGGCGACATCGCCATCCTGCGCCGGCACCACGGCCACTGGCGTCACCGGCCCGCGACCAACGCCCCGTGCCCTCTCGCCCGACGCCGTTGGAGGCTCCGCCGCTTGCCGCACCTTGATCCATGACGAGGTCGCCACGGCGGCCGCCGCCTCCGCGACCGCGGCCTGAGTGCTGCCCGTCACGAGAACGGTCGGTGCCGCGCCCCGGCGGTTCACCGACCTGGCGAGCCTGCGCGCGGAGCCGCCACGGCGTCGGGCAGGCCGCGACGAGGTCTTCTGCCGCCGGTCACCTGAGCCATGGACACTCCCTTTCCGGGCGCTTGGGCACGCTGTGGCCTGCGCAACCAGGTGATTTTACCGCGGCCGCGCGCGCGGCCCCGGGTCCTTAGCCGGTGGCGCCGAGCGCCGCCATGCGCGGCGCCAGCTCCCTTATGAGCTGAGGCGCCAGGGTGATGACGTACGTGTTCGTCAGGTGGCTGCCCTGCCTGAGGATCAGCACGTTGCCGATGACGGGCGCGCACTGCTCCTGTGGACAGATGAAGTCGGTGAGGTCGATGACCGCGGCTCCGGACGCCTCGGCGGCTGCGGTCTGGCCTGGAGCTCCTCCGGACTCGATGCCGTGGGCGCGCTCGAAGGCGCACGTGAGCGCGGAGTCGGCGTTCTTCTCCATGCACGGGTAGACGTCACCAGGCGGGTGCGGGTTGTCGAGGACCACGGTCACCGGGATGCCCGCCTGCTGCCAGCGCTCCCACCGCTGGGTGTACCCCTCCACGGCGTCGAGAGGCGAGGACTCGGTGACGTGCGGGACCCCGCCCGAGGTCAGGACCCCCGCGTATCCGCCGTCGAGGATCTTGCGATCCACCGCCTCGTTGAACTCCTTGCACGTGGTGTAGGCGGCCCCACTGATGGACGTGATCGCGTCCGTTGACTCGCACGACGACTTCGTCATGAACTCGAAGCGCACACCCAGGTTGCGACCCGCGATGTCGAGAGCCGTGTACCACTGCAGCATCTTCGAGTCCCCGACGGCCGCGACCACGATCTTGCTGTCGAGCGCGCCCACGGGGCACGTGACGATCTCGGTTGAGTCCTGCGCCGCCTGGCAGCCAAGGTCGTAACTGGCGGGCACATCGTCGGCGGCGGACGCCGGCTCCGGCACGATCGTCTCGTAGGAGTCCTGGGGGATTCCCGCCGGTGAGCTGGTGGGATCGTTGCCGAGCGCCTGCGCGCCCATGCCGGAGCCCTCGCCCGTTGCCGTTCCCTCCGGCACCTCGATGACGATGGTCTGGTTCGAGGACGGGGACGGAGCGGTGAGCGCCACCGCGAAGCCGGCGGCGACCCCAGCGAGGGTGAGTGCGGCACCGGTGGCGAGCGCGAGCGCGGAGCCGCGCGCGAGTCGCTTCGAGTACCGCGCGGGATTCTCGATGAACCGCATGCTGAGATACGCGGGCACTATCGACAGCACCGCCAGCGCCATCTGCTCTCGCACCCGCAGCGGCCCAAAGGCCGCCTGCCCAAAGATCAGCATCGGCCAGTGCCACAGGTAGAGCGAATAGGACAGCCCGCCGATCCACACCATAGGCCGGAGCGCAAGGACGCGCGCGGCGACCGCGTGGGGGTGGGCGATGCCGCCCGCGATCACCGCAGCCGCGCCAAGCACTGGGATAGCAGCGAGATAGCCCGGCCACGCCGCGGTGTCCGTGAGCAGCACGGCGGAGGCGAGGATCACGACGAGCCCGGTCACCGAGATCGCGCTCGCCGCGCGCTCAGGAAGACGAGCAAACCTGGTCGCCGCTATCGCGACGAAGGCGCCAACGGCGAGCTCCCACAGGCGCGTGGTCGTGACGAAGAACGCGGTAGCGGGGTTGCTCGCCGTCTGCAGAATGGATGCAATGAATGAAGGGATCGCCACCACCGACAGCGCCACCGTCATCGTCCGCCGCATGCTCCACCGCAACCGATGCGCCACGAAGAGCGCCACGATGATGAGGAACGGCCACACGAAGTAGAACTGCTCCTCCACCGCGAGCGACCAGAAGTGCAGCACCGGCGACTGCCCAGTCCCCTCCGCGAGGTAGTCGACCGCCCGCGCGGCGAGTCGCCAGTTCACCACGTACCCAGCGGCGGCCGAGATGTCCAGCCCGAACGCCCTGCGGTCGGAGCCGTTGATGAGCCACACCGTGAGCGCGGAGGTCACCACGAGCACAAGGGCCGACGCTGGCAGCAGCCGCTTGGCGCGGCGCGCGTAGAAACGGCGAAGGGAGACCTTCCCGGTGCGCTCCGCCTCCCGCACGAGCAACGAGGTGATGAGGAAGCCAGAAATCACGAAGAAGACGTCGACGCCGATGAACCCGCCGGGAAGGAACGGGAGGCTCGCGTGGTACAGCAGCACCAAGAGGATGGCGACGGCTCGAAGGCCCTCGATATCGGGGCGGAACGCCTTCGAATGCGGTTCGTTTACGCGAGCTGGCACTGCACCACGTCCGCTATCCGCTCGCCGGCGTGCCCGTCCCACAGCGGCGGCGTGGGCCACTGCGCAGGCCGACCGGCAGCGAGGGCCGCCGCAACCGCTGGCACGACGCTCTCTCGCGTCACCAGTTGGTTGGTGCCGTTGGTGATCGTCACGGGACGCTCGGTGTTGGGCCGCATGGTGAAGCACGGCACGCCCAGGATGGTCGTCTCCTCCTGGACGCCACCGCTGTCGGTGACCACAGCGTCGGACCCGGAGACGAGCGAGATGAAGTCGAGGTAGCCGAGCGGATCCGTGGCGATCACGCGGGGGTGGCGCGTCAGCCCGGCGTCGACGAGGCGCGCGCGGCCGCGCGGGTGCACCGGCATGACGAACGTCGCGAGGTCCGCGAAGGCGTGGATGACGCGAACGAGCTCGGCGACGTCGTCGGGGTCGTCGACGTTGCTGGGCCGGTGCAGGGTCCCGACGATGTACGCGCCCTCCACGCCATGCTCGGCCTTGGCGCGGGCAGAGTCGAGCCGCGGCTTGGCCCTGAGGAGCGTGTCGATCATGGGGTTCCCGACGAAGTGGATTGCGTCCGGGTCCGTCCCTTCGCGAACGAGGTGCTCGATGGCATCCTCGCTCGTGGCAAAGAGCACGTTGGACAGCCGGTCGGTCACGAGCCGGTTGATCTCCTCCGGCATGGTCATGTCGAAGCTCCGCAGGCCCGCCTCGACGTGGCCGAGTGGGATCCCGAGCTTCGCGGCGACGACGGCGGCGGCGAGAGTCGAGTTGATGTCGCCATACACGAGCACAAGCTGGGGCGCGGCCCCGAGGAACGCGCCCTCAAGCGCGATCATCGTCCGCGCGGTCTGCTCCGCGTGGGAGCCGGAGCCGATCCCCAGATTGACGTCCGGCCGCGGCAGGTCCAGTTCGCGGAAGAAGATGTCAGACATGCGGTCGTCGTAGTGCTGCCCGGTGTGCACAATGCGCTGTTCCACGCCACGCTCCGCGAGCGCGGCCTGAACCGGGGCCAGCTTGGGAAAGTTCGGTCGCGCACCGGTGACGTGCAGAACGGCCGTTGGCATGGGCACTCCTTCGGCGGCGCCTTCCGCCGGCGCACCATCTCGAGGGTCTATCGTGCCATGCTTTGACCGTGGGAATCGTGCGCAACAGCGTCGTCGCTGTCGCTGCCGTGTGGCATCACCGCCGCATCCATCCCATGGTGATGCGGGTTCGAATCCTGCGAAGTGTGCCGAGTTCTGCGCGGCGCGCGGTCGCCTCAGTCCTGCCACGCAACTCCCCTACCGGCGCCGCGTCCGCGTGGTTGGCCGGTGACCGCGAGCGCGCGGAGGCGGTACTCAGGGCCACCGCAGCCGGCACCACATCGCGCCGCACGTCGAGCGCCCTCGCCGCAACGGCCGCGCTTCACGAGCCAGGCCTCGCGCCATCTGCCTTGCCTCGCGGCGACGGCCCGCGCCAGCGGCACGCCGTCGCACTCGTCCTGCGCGAGCGCGGCGCCCTGTCGGCCGCCCGCGCACTCGCCACCGGCTCGCGCGCGCTCGAGAGCTTCGGCGACGTCGTCGACGGCGAACTGGCCCTGCTCCAAGGCGAGATCGGCGCCCCGGCCGCCCCGCCGTCGGGCGGAAGCCGCACCGTTCATGTGGTCACCAACGCGCTGCCGGACGTTGTGGCCGGCTACACCACGCGGACGCACGGAATTGCGTCGGCACAGGCGGCGCGGGGTCCCGTGAGCGTGGCCACTCGTCTTGGCTTCCCCGTGGCCGGGGGCGCGTGCGCGCGCCGCTCAGGGTCACCGTCGATGGAGTGGTCTACGAGAGGCGGCTGCCGCGACGCGGGCAGCAGGGGCGCGTCGACGTCGCGGCCACGGCGGAGGCCGCGCGCCTCGTGGAGACCGCAAGCGATGCCCGCGTGCTGCACGCCCACTCGCATCACGTGAACGGCACGGTGGCGCAGGTCGCGGCGAAGGCGCTGGGATTGCCCATGGTGTACGAGGTGCGGGGCTTCCTCGAGGAGACATGGGTGGCGCGCGGAGGCGATCCGGAGGCGGAGTTCGTGAGGCTGGCCCGAGCCGCCGAGACGCGCGTGATGCTCGCCGCAGACCACGTGGTGACCCTGTCCGAGGGCATGAGGGACGAGGTGGTTCGCAGGGGGTGGCGGCGGACCGGATCACCGTGGTGCCGAACGCCGTCGGCTCGGAGTGGCTGAGCGGGGACGACGACCACGCGGCGGCTCGCGAGCGGCTGGGCATCGACGACTCGCTCCTCGTGGGGACGGTGTCATCGATCAACGGCTACGAGGGCCTCGAACTGATCGGCGAGGTGGTGGCGGAGCTTCTCGCGCGAGGAGTGAAGGCGCGCGGCGTGGTGGTGGGCGACGGGCCGGCGCTCGACGAGTTGCGCGTTGCCCCGGGTGCCGAGCATGTCACCTTCACCGGAAGGGTGAACCGGGAGTCCGCGATGCAGTGGCACCGGGCCATCGATGTGTTCGCGGTGCCGCGGCTGGACACGAGCGTGACGCGCGTCGTGACCCCCATCAAGCCGCTCGAGGCCATGGCGACCGGGTCGCTGGTGATCGCCTCCGACCTGCCGGCGCTGTTGGAGACCGTTCCGGATGCCTCAGGGGGGCTCGTGGTGACCCGTGACGCGAGCGCGTGGGCCGACGCCATCGCACGCGTCTTGGCGGCGGGAGAGATCGCGGAACGGGGCGCCGCCGGGAGACGTTGGGTGGAGGAGAATCGTACCTGGGAGGCACTCGTCGACAGATACGACGAGGTGTACGCCGCCGCACGTCGACGGCTAAACTAGGCAGGTTGTGCCGGGTTCACCGGGGCACATGAAGGGAACTGAAGTGGCTGTCGATCTGGTTGTAGTCGGGCTCGGGTATGTGGGCCTCCCACTGGTCCATGAGGCCACCAAGGTGGGCCTGTCCGTGGCCGGTTACGACATCTCAAACCGGGTGATCGAGGGGCTCAACGCCGGCCGCTCGCACGTCGACGACCTGAGCGACGACGACATCGCGAAGATCAACGCGACGGGCTTCTACGCCACGTCCGACACGGCCGTCTTCGACGACGCCCGGACCATCGTGGTGTGCGTCCCCACCCCGCTCTCCGAGCAGGGCGGCCCCGACCTGGGCCCCGTCGAGTCCGCCGCGCGCGCGATCGCCCCCCACGTCTCCCGTGGCCAGCTGATCGTGCTGGAGTCGACCACCTACCCGGGAACAACGGAGGAGGTCTTCCAGCCCATCCTGGAGGCAGCGTCGGGCCTCAAGGCCGGCGCAGACTTCGCGCTCGCCTTCTCGCCTGAGCGCATCGATCCAGGTAACCCCACGTATGGCCTGCGCAACACGCCAAAGATCGTCGGCGGGGTCGACGCGGCCTCGACCGATCGCGCTGCCGAGTTCTACGGCAAGGTCGTCGACACCGTGGTCCGCGCGCGAGGAACCCGTGAGGCCGAGTCCGCGAAGCTGCTCGAGAACACGTACCGCCACCTCAACATCGCGCTCGTGAACGAGATGGCGCGGGTGTTCCACAAGCTCGACATCGACGTGTGGGACGTCGTCCGTCTTGCCGCGACCAAGCCCTTCGGCTTCCAGGCCTTCTACCCCGGCCCCGGCGTCGGCGGGCACTGCATCCCCATCGACCCCAACTACCTCAGCCACCACGTGCGTGAGCGGCTCGGTGAGCCTTTCCGCCTCATCGAGCTGGCGCAAGAGATCAATATCACCGCGCCCGGATACGTCGCGCAGCGGGCGGCAGACGCGCTCCAGGCCGACGGCGTGGACGTCAAGGGCGCCAAGGTGCTGCTGCTCGGCGTGACCTACAAGGCCAACATCGCCGACGAGCGCGAGTCGCCGAGTGTCGACGTGGCCGTGGCGCTCGAGAAGCTGGGCGCCGACGTGAGCTTCCACGACCCGCGGGTTGCGGTGTGGAACGTCGAGGGGGAGTCGCTTGAGCGCGTCGCGGACCTCGATGCGGCGATCGCCGCGGCCGACATCGTGGTGCTGCTGCAGAACCACCATGAGTACGACGTCGACGCCATCGCGCGCGCGAGCAGCAGGCTGCTCGACACTCGCGGAGTCACGAGCCCCGGACTCGCGGAGCACCTGTGACCCGAGGCTCCTCGTCGGCGGGCGAGCCAACGTCCGCCTACGCGGAGCTCGCCGCCAAGCACGGGCTCGTCCAGCAGGGCGTGCGCGGGCCGTTCGGTGCCTATCTGCGCGACATCTGGCGCAGCCGGAACTTCATCTGGGAGCTCGCGCGGACGCGCACCTACTCGGCGAACGAGAACACGTACCTCGGTCAGCTCTGGGCGATCCTCAATCCGCTGTTCTTCGCGGGCGTCTACTACCTCGTCTTCGGCGTGGTCCTCGACACCCGGGGCAATGTCGACAACTTCGTCGGCTTCCTCGTCATCGGCGTGTTCGTGTTCCAGTTCCTGTCTGCGGCGCTGTCCAGCGGGGCGTCGGCGATCGTCTCCAATACGTCGATGATCCGGTCTCTGCGCTTTCCTCGGGCCGCGCTCCCCATCTCCGTCGTCCTCACGGAGTTCCTCACCCTGCTGCCCGCGATCGTGGTGATGTTCGTGCTCGTGAGCTTCAAAGAGAGGCCATCGTGGGAGTGGCTGATGGCGGTGCCGATGTTCTTCATCATCACCATCTTCAATGTGGGCGTTGCGCTGTTCATGTCGCGCCTCACGAACCACTCCCGCGACCTCAAGAACATCACGCCCCTCATCTCGCGCGTGCTGCGCTACATGTCTGGCGTCTTCTACCCGATCAGCTACTACACCAACGAGAGCATTGGCGCGCTCATCCTGCAGTACCAGCCGTATGCACTCGCGCTCGACGTCATCCGCGCTCCCCTGCTCTCCGAGTTCCCCATCATGTGGGGTCACGTGCTGGCGATGACGGGCTGGGCGGTCATCGCCCTCGTGGTGGGAATTGTGTACTTCTGGCGGGGAGAGGGGAAGTACGGCGTTGACTGACCTCCCGATCGATGAGCCCGTCCTCATTGCCGATGACGTCCACGTCACGTACTACGTGCACGGCGGCAAGCGGTCCACGAGCAGCGGCGAGCGCGGCACTCTGTCCAAGATCCTCGGCACCGGCCTCGGGGCAAGCGGTCGACGCGCGGTCCAGGCGGTCAAGGGCGTGAGTTTCGTCGCCAACCACGGAGAGCGGATCGCACTGATAGGCCACAACGGTGCAGGCAAGTCAACGCTGCTGCGGGCGCTTGCCGGCCTGATGCCCCTGAGCGGCGGTGCCGTGTACGCGGGTGGTGAGACGTCGCTGCTGGGCGTCAACGCGGCGCTGTCCACGTCGCTTACCGGCGCCCAGAACGTCACCCTCGGCGGCCTCGCCCTTGGCCTCAGCCCGCAAGAGGTGAAGGACAAGTTCGACGACATTGTCGAGTTCTCCGGCCTGGGCGAGTTCATCAACTTGCCCATGCGCGCGTACTCCTCGGGAATGGCCGCTCGTCTCCGCTTCGCGATCTCGACCGCGAAGATCCCCGACATCCTCATGATCGACGAGGCGCTCTCCACGGGCGATGCGCGCTTCCGCAAGCGCTCCACCGAGAAGATGGAGGAGGTGCGCGACCACGCGGGAACGGTGTTCCTCGTTAGCCACAACGCGCAGACCGTCGAGCAGTTCTGCGACCGCGCCATCTGGCTCGAGCAGGGCCGCGTGGTCGAGGACGGCCCGGTGAGCGAAGTCCTGCCGCGCTACACGGCCTCCATGGAGTAGCCATGCGAGTGTGGATCGTGACGGTCGTGCACGACCCTCAAGACGCGCGCATCGCGGTCCGCGAGTTGGGGACGCTTCTCGAGGACGGCCACGAGGTCACGTTCGTCGCCTCCTTCAGCGCTTACGGCAGGCCAGTGCCCGACGGTGTGGCTGGCCTGGACGTGCCGCGCTCGGCAGGGCGTCACCGCCTTCGCGCCGTTCGCGCCGCTCGCGCCACGCTCCGCGAGGCCGCTGCGCAAGCGGACCTGATCCTCCTTCATGACCCAGAGCTGCTGCTCTCTGTCATGGGGCAGCGTCGACGCCTGCGCGGCGCGCGCATCATGTGGGACGTCCATGAGGACGTACCCACCCTCGTCGACTCGCGCGCGTGGCTGCCGCGGTGGGCGGCCGCGCCCATCCGCTGGGGCCTGCGCCGCCTCCTGCTGTGGGCGGAGCGCCACCTCGAACTCATCGTGGCCGAGGAGTCGTACCTCAAGAACTTCCGCGACCCCCATCCGGTCGTCACGAATGCGGTGACGATCCCCGCTCAGGTGCCCCCGCCGTCGGGCAACCGGGTTGTGTACGTGGGTCGCGTGACCGCTCAACGCGGCGGCGAGGAGCTGCTCGCTCTTGGCGCGCTCCTGGCGGGGACCGCCGAGCTCCTGGTGATGGGCCCCGCGGATGCTGGGCTGGCCGAGCGCCTCACCTCCGCCACGGAGCGTGGCGAGCTGGACTGGCGCGGGTTCGTGCCGAACAGGGAGGCGCTGCCGCTCATCGAGGGGGCCATTGCCGGGCTGTCGCTGCTCCACGACGTGCCGAACTACCGGCACTCGCTGCCCACGAAACTCGCGGAATACGGCGCGCACGGCGTCCCCATCATCACCACGCCCAACCCGAGCTCCGTCGATTTTGTGGAGCACTCGGGTGCAGGGGTTGTAGTGCCATTCGCCGATGTCGAGGCCGTCGCCGAGGTCATCTCACGGCTGATTGAGCATCCGGAGGAGGCGGCGACGCTCGCCGCGGCGGGGCGAGAGACCGCGTCGACGCTCTTCAACTGGGCCATCGCCTCCGAAACGTTTCGCAGCGCGGTCGCGGGTCGGTAGGCTCGTGGCTCTCAGCTGAGAGGACGCCCCATGCAGTACGGCCACTTCAACGATGAAGCGCGCGAATACGTCATCACCCGCCCAGACACGCCCCGGTCGTGGTCCAACTACCTTGGCTCCCGCCTCTACGGCGGCATCATCACGCAGGGCGCGGGCGGGTACTCGTTCTATAAGTCCGGCGGCACGGGGCGCGTGCTGCGGTTCCGCTTCAACGGCGTGCCCCAGGACGAGCCAGGGCGCTTCATCTACCTCCGCGACGACGCGGACGGCGACTTCTGGAGCGCAAGCTGGCAGCCCGTCGGCAAGCCGCTGCGCGGGCGGGACGGAGAGGGAGACGAAACCCAAGCGTCAGCCGTGCGCCATGGCCTTGGCTACTCGATCTTCGAAAGCGAGTATCGCGGCATCCGCTCGGAGGCCACCTTCTTCATTCCCAAGGACCAGGCATTCGAGTACTGGTCGGTGAAGGTCACCAATGACGGCCCGACGCCGCGGCAGGTCTCGCTTTTCAGTTACGCCGAGCTCGCCAATGAGTGGAATTACCGCCAGGACCTCGAGAACCTCCAGTACTCCCAGTACGTGGTGGTGGCGAAGTACGCGGACGGGATGATCTCGCGGAAGAACTCCACGCGGACCGCCTTCTCCGAGCTGTGGTTTGGGCAGGCCGGGGCGGACGTGGCCTCGTTCGACACGGACCGCGACCTGTTCCTTGGGCCGTACCGGACGCAGGCCGCGCCTCTTGGCGTGGAGCGGGGGACGCTGAGCGGTTCGCAGACGGTTGGCGATAACTCGTGCGCGTCGCTGCACTCTGTCCTGTCGCTCGCGCCCGGCGAGACGCGGCAGGTGATCTTCATGCTCGGCATGGGCTCGCCCGATGCGCCGTGGTCCGACGGCGACGGGCTGGTCCACCGCCCGGGCCGCGAGATCATTGCGGAGTTTGGGACGCCCTCGCGAGTGGACCAGGAGCTTGCCGCGATCCGCGAGGAGTGGCGCGACTTCCTGGCGCCGCTGCAGGTGGCCACGCCGGATCACGAGATGAACTCGATGATCAACGTGTGGCACGCGTACCAGACGCACATGACGTTCAACTGGTCCCGCGGGGTATCCCTCATCGAGGCTGGCGATCGCGACGGGCTCGGGTACCGCGACACGGTGCAGGACATGCTCGCCGTGACGCATGCGATTCCGGAGGCGGTGCGCGAGCGGCTGTCGATGATCCTCACGGGGCAGACGGCCGAGGGCGGTGCGCTGCCCCTGGTGAAGCCGTTCACCCACAACCCGGGGCACGAGCCCACGCCGTCGCTCGAGAAGTACCGCTCCGACGACCCCCTGTGGCTCCCGATCACGGTGGCGAACTTCGTGTACGAGACCGGCGATGTCTCGTACCTTGACCTTGACCTGCCCTACGCCGACCACGGCTCGGCCACCGTGTTCGAGCACCTCAAGCAGGCCATCCAGTTCTCGCTGGACCACCGCGGGGCGAATGGGCTGGTTCAGGGTCTGCAGGCGGACTGGAACGACTGCATCCAGTTCGGGACCACCGGTGAGTCGATGTTCTCGACGTTCCTCATGGCGAACGGCGCGCGCGTGGTGGCTGAACTCGCCGAGCTCACGGGGCGGGATGGCGATGCTGCGTGGGCGCGGGGGGTGCTTGAGTCGCTGGCCCCGGTTCTTGAAGGCGCGTGGGACGGCGACTGGTACATCCGCGGCATCTCCGCCACCGGGGCCAAGCTGGGTTCGGACGCGCTCGACGAGGGAAAGATCTACCTCGAGCCCAACGTGTGGGCCGCCATCTCCCAAACCGTGCCAGAGGACAGGGCGATCGGGGCGATGGACTCGGTGCAGCGTCGGCTCTCTACCGAGCACGGAGTGGCGCTGTGCGCGCCCGCTCACACCAAAGAGGTGCCGGGGGTTGGGCTATCGCTCCTGGTATTCCCCGTCGGTCACAAGGAGAACGGCGGCATCTTCTGCCACGCGAACTCGTGGACCATCGTGGCCGAGGGCATCCTGGGCCGGGGAGACCGCGCGTATGACTACTACCGCTCGTACCTGCCCGCGCGCTACAACGATTCCGCGGAAGTCCACCAGGTGGAGCCGTACGTGTACTGCCAATTCACGCACGGGCCAGAGAGCCCCCGGTTTGGGCAGGCGCGCAACCCGTGGCTGACGGGAACGGCGTCGTGGTCTTACGTCGGGGTCACGCAGCACATCCTCGGGATCCGGCCGGAGCTCGCGGGGCTGCGCATTGACCCGTGCCTCCCGGAGGGCTGGGACGGCTTCCAGGTGACGCGTCAGTTCCGCGGCATGTCGCTGACGATCAACGTGGTCAACCCGCTCGGGGTGGCGACGGGCGTGGCGTCTGTGATGATCGGCAAGCGCGAGGTGGATCTGGCGGGCGACTCGAAGCGTGGGGCGCTGGTGGCGGTGGCCGAGCTCGCCGACGGCGCCGTGCTCACGGTCACGATGGGGTGACGCTCAAGCGCGCTAGTTGAGTTCGGCGTTCTTCCACGAGGCCAGACAAAGGACCCCCGGCTGTCCGTGGGCCCACTCGTAGTCTGTGGGGAACGTGATGTAGAAGCTCCTCGCTCCCGAGGTTTCCGCCTTGTCCCACGCCTTTCCACAGACCTCTTCCTGGTATCCCTTCCCAAAGCCAGCGTCGAAGTCGGCTTGAGTCGCGATCGTCGCGGCCACGATCTTCCAGGTCCACTTCTTCGGCGAGCAGTCCACGATCTTCCAGGCGGGTCTCTTCCCTGTGCCAGGGAAGATTGCGTCGGTCTCGCTGAAGCATGGTCCGGCTGCTGGCGCGACCTGATAGGCGCGATATGTGCCCGGCAGTGAGTGCTTGGGGCTCTCTAGTTGCCCAACGGCGTGAAAGTCACCCGCACACGGGCCTGAAACTGGCTGCTGTTCTCCCACTGACTGGCTCACGGTCACTGTTGAGTTCCCGTATTCGAGGCACGCATGATCGACGTCGGCGCCCCACACCGTGATGACACCGTCCGCGATTTGGGGAGACGTAGTGGTGTCGTTGACCAGCAGCAGGCCATCCTTGGCGGCGATCACTGGCATGACGCCGGTGACGTCGCCGGTGAACAGCACAAAGTTCGAGAACAGGAATCCCAGATCGATCTTTGCAAACGCCTCGTCAGGACTGACTGAAGCCGATGGTGAAGGACTCAACGATGCGTGGCTGGGGCTTGGGCTCGGAGTCGGTGTGCGTTCCCCTTTGGCGCTGCATCCGGTCAGGGTGATCGCCGCGGCCGCGACTAGTGCTACCGCACCGACAAGGCGACTCCCCGATCCCCGCATGGTGCGCATCGTATTGGCGCCACCCGCGCGACACAAGACCCGCTGATGGGATTAGCGCGCGTCGAGGACGTCCACCGCGAACACGAGCGTCGAGTTGGGCGGGATGGGGCCGACCGCCCGCGCGCCGTAGCCCTTCTCCGGGGGCACCACGAGCAGCAGCTTGGAGCCGACGGGCTGGCCGACGATGCCCTCGACCCACCCGGCGATGAGCGAACCTCGCGCGATGACGAACGAAATCGGCTCGCCCCGACCCCACGACGAGTCGAAGGTGCTGCCGTCCGGCAGCCACCCCGAGTAGTGCACGGTGATGGACTGGCCCTCGGCGACGGGAGCGCCGTCGCCGGCCTCGAGCACCTCGACGTGCAAGTCGCTGGGCAGCTCCACGCCGGCGAAGTCGGGGACGGGTGCGCCAACGGCATCGCGGGTGATCTGGGGAAGGTTCGATTCGCTCATGCCGCGAGCCTACGCGGTCACGGCCACGGGGATCAGGCGCTCTGCCACAAACGGCGACGTCATGGCACGCATGAGCGCCGAGTAGTCCACGCCAAACCGAATCTCGGTGCCTGCGGGCAACCGCGTCGGCGTCTCGAGCACGAGGTGGTCGCTGCTCGCTCCAAGCACGCGGAAACCCGGGGGCGGCGTGAGGCCATCCGGATCGATGTCCTGCCGGCCGAGTGCGACGACGGTCTGGATGATGGAGCCGCGCGCGGTGGGCGCCGCGACCGCGCCGAACGCGCTCTGCGCACGATGGCCCCACGGCGCCGCGGGCTTCGACAGCGACTCGATGACCGACCCGACCACCGCGAACGCGTCCGTCCGCAGTCCAGGGATGGGCGTGCGCGTCAACGGATCGAGCCCGAGGAGGATGGATTCCCCGAGCCTCAGATCGTTGATCGCGCCAACGCGTCCGCGCCCAAGTGCCCAGCCAAGGTTCGCCGAGTTTCCCCCGCTGAACAGGGGCGTTGAGGTTCCGAACAGCGACCGCATGGTCCCCGCGACGGCCCCCAGCTGCTGCATCTGATCGTCGCCCGGAATGACTCCGGACAGGCACGCGAGGTTGGTGCCGAGCCCGGCGAGCTTAAGGTGCCGCGTACGGGAGATGGTGCGCGCGGCGTCGAGCGCGTCCGCAACCATGACGCCCTCACGAAGATCGCCGAGTTCCACCATCAGCACGATGCCGTGCGTGAGCGCCCGCTTCCCGGCGGCCACCGACAGGGCGGTGACGACATCGAGGTCGCTCACTAGAGAAAAGTCCGCGCTGCTCACCGCGCGATCCGCCCACTCGGGCGCGGGCGAGCGCAGCAGCACGAGCGGCACCCGCACACCCGCCTCCCGGAGCGCCTCAAGGTTCTCCACGCGGGAGTCGCCCAGGCGCTTCACGCCGCCACGGATCATGGCCTTGGCGATGTCCGGCGACCCGAGCGTGGCCTTGGTCACCCCGGTCACGGCAATCCCGCGCCGAGCCAGCCGCGAGACCAGCGTGCGCGCGTTCTGTTCGATGGCCGCGAGGTCCACCTCGATGCGGGGTGTGATCATGCGGTCGCGGCGGGGACGAGATCGAGCAGTTCGGGGAACGCTCCGGTCACCATCTCCACGAGTGCGGCGGGTTCGTGCCAGAGCGCGTCCGCGACCGGGACTCCGAGCAGCGCCTCGGTCACGATGGCCTCGGCGTCAACCTCCGCCATCGTCATGTCCTCGTGGTTGATGGTGATCCCGATGACGCGGGTCTTGCCGAAGGTCTCGATGAGCGCCAACTCGGACGCTGCGGTCGGCATCGGCACCGATGGGTAGTCGGACAGCACACGCCGTGCGGGTGCGTGCTGCATGATCACGCCCTGCGGGCGGCTGGCTCGCAGCACCACGGTGGAGCTCAGGTACGCGGGGTGGCTGAGAGCTCCCTGCCCCTCGATCACGATCACCGCCGGATGCTCGGCCTCCCACGCAGCAACAACGGCGCCCTCAAGCTCGCCCACCCCGAACTGCGCGGGAATGGCGTCGAGCGCGACGGCATAGGCAGCGCCCTGCATCATCCCCGTCTGCCCGGTGCCGACCATCACGGTGTGAATACCGGCCTCGTTGAGCGCCGCGGTGAGAAGAGTGGACGTGGTGCGCTTGCCGATCGCGCCATCGGTGCCCAGCACCGCGATGCGGACGCAGTCGACCTCGTCGATCGAGCCGTCGAACATCCTCAGGTCCTTCGTGGCTCGCGGGCGGCGCACGTCCAGCATCTCGGTGCCGGAGAGGGTCGCGGCGGCCACCATCTCGGCGTCGTCGTTGAGGAACTCGTGCAGCCCGGAGACGATGTCGAGCCCACTCATGATCGCGTCCAGCACCACGTCGCGATCGTCCGCGGACATCAAGCCGGAGAGCGGCGCGAGCCCAAACAGCAGCACCTCGAGCGAGCCGGGCGCCGACGCGATGCCACCGGGATGGCGACCGGCCGCCGCGAACGCCTCGTCGAGCGACGCGACCACAGGAATCCCGATCGCCTCGCCGCCCAAGGCGACCCCAGCGTCGGACCCCGCGCGGGTGCTGTCGATGACGGCGACAATGCGGTAGCGCTCAGACGAGCGCACCAGCCCGTTGGCCGTCTTGCCGTCGATGCGACCGAAGTTGCCCTCGCAGTAGATGACGGCCGCGCGCCGGCGCAGGCCGGGCTTCGCGAGCGCGGGTACGGGCGGGGAATATGCGTGCATTGGGCGTCCTCGAGTCAGTGCTCAGAGGAGGCGCCAGGATCGTTCCGGCGGCTACGCCAGTGTCAACGAGAGGTCCCCACTAAGAAGTGGTGGATGGCCAGTCTACGCCAGTGCGCCGTAGCATCGGCGCATGTTCCCGTCGGTGCACGTGCTGTGGGCGTTCGGCCTCGTCGTCGCCCTGCTCACCATCACCCCTGGTCTGGACACCGCGCTCGTGCTCAGGTCCGCGGCGGTTGCCGGGCAGCGCAGGGCGTGGGGCGCGATCATCGGCATCATCTCCGGCACCCTCGTGTGGGGCGTCCTCGCGGCAGTCGGCGTTGCCGCCGTGCTCGCCGCGTCCGCCACCGCATTCACTGTCCTCAAGCTCGCGGGCGCCGCGTACATGGTGTGGATGGGGGTGCGGCTGATAGTCGCCGCCGCCAAGGGTCACGTCGCGCTGCCCGACGCTGCCACACCTGGCAATACCTTCCTCGCCGGGGCGTGGCAAGGGTTCCTGACCAATCTGCTCAACCCCAAGGTGGGCGCGTTCTACGTGGCGCTGCTGCCCCAGTTCATCCCGGCGAGCGCGCCGCACCTCACGTGGGGCATAGCGCTCGCGGGTGTGCACGCGGTGCTCGGCGTCATCTGGCTTGGCACCCTCGCGCTGTTCGCGGGCCGTATCCGCCCCTGGCTTCAGCGGCCGCGGGTGACCCGCGGCATCGACGCCGGGGTTGGTGCCGTGATCACGGCGTTCGGAGTGAAGCTCGCGCTCACCCGCTAAGCGAGCCGCAGCGTGACCTCGAGGGCGTCGCCCGGTTCGATCCCGGATTCGCGTCGCCGCGCCTGGCTGAAGCCGATCGCGGGCTCGCCCGCGTTGGCTCCCAGCGCGCGAGTGAACTCGAACCCGTTCACGTTCACCAGCAGCCGCGCCCTACCACCGCCCCCGAGCGCCGTCACCACCTCGCGCGGCACCGGGATGGCGGCGTTGCTCGCGTTTCCCCACATGACGGTTGAATAGGACTCAGACACGGGCGAGCGAACCCTCGCGGCCCAGCAGCGCCTTCTTGGTCTCGACTCCCCACGCGAAGCCCGTGAGCGTGCCGGACGCCCCCACCACCCGGTGGCACGGCACAAACAGCGCGACCACATTTGCCCCGCACGCGGCGCCAACCGCGCGGGAGGCCGACGGCGTTCCCAGGGCCGCTGCCACCTCGCCATAGGTGCGCGTCTCGCCTGCGGGAATCGTGCGGAGCACGTCCCACACGCGCTCGCGGAACTCGGTGCCGTGCGGCTCCACCGGAACGGTCGTCACCGCGGCGGCGTCGCCCTCGTAGTACGCGAGCACAGCGTCGGCCGCGGCGCAGGATCCGGCGACAACGGCGTCGGGCCGGATACCGGAGCGGGTGGCGACTTCTGTCACCGAGGGGGTCCAGCCGGAGCCGACGACAACGCCGCCTCTCTCGATGATGGTGAAGGGGCCATCGGGCGTGGTGAGGGTCTGGGAGGTGAACATGACGGTCCTTTCGGTGTCGCGGGCGAGCCCGTCGAGGATGAGGTCGAGGCCAACGGTGAAGCCGTCGCCCGGCGGCACGTCCTGAAGGTGCTGCAGGGCGTGTGCCATGAGGTGCGGGAGGCCGCCAAGGTCGAGTGCAGAGAGCGCCCGCGCAGCCTCGTCTCCAGAGGTGGGGACGTCGGCGAAGCCAATGTCCTGCCAGGAGTAGCCGTATACGTGCCCGTCGAGCACGTGGAGCGCGTGGAAGGCGAGCTCCGGCGCCACGCCGCCGGCGTCGAGATGGGCGAGCGTGGCGTCGATGACGCGCATGCGGGCGGGGCCGCCGTACGCGACGGGGAGTTGGAAGAACCACCGGTGGGCGAGCATCGCGCGGTGCGCCGAGCCGCACAGACGATGGAGCGCCGCGCGCCAGTCGCGTTCATCGAGCGCCAGGTCCAGCTCGTCCCAGACGCGGTCGACGATCCCGCGCAGGAGGTCCTCTTTCTTGGCCACGTGGTTGTACAGGCTCATGGCCTCGACCCCGAGGCCCGAGCCGAGGCGCCGCATGGACAGCGCCTCGAGGCCGTCGGCGTCCGCGATCGCGACGGCCGCGTCGAGGATCGCCTCTCGGGTGAGGGTGCCGCGGGCCATTCTGTCTCCAATGCTTGACTGGACTTACAGCGTAAGTGTACGGTCACTCCAAACCTTACGCCGTAAGTAATGGCAAGGCAAGCCCACTGGAAGGGAATCATGAAGGCGGTCACGTTTGAGCAATACGGGGGTCCCGACGGCCTCCGGGTCACCGATGTGCCGGTCCCAGAGCCCGGGCCCAACGAGTTGCGCGTCCGCGTCGCGGCCGCGAGCCTCAACGCCTTCGACTGGCACCAGTACCAGGGCCTCCCCTACCTCGTGCGCACCCGTGAGGGCTGGCGCGTGCGCGAGCCTCGGATCCTCGGCGCCGACCTCGCCGGGGTAGTCGACGCGGTGGGCCCGGGCATCACCGGCTACGTCCCCGGCGACCGGGTCCTCGCCGAGATCAGCCGGGGCGCGTTCGCCGAGCTCGCGATCGTCCCCACCACCACGTGCGCCGCAATCGCCGAGGAGGTGGATGCGGTAGCCGCCGCCGCCGTGCCGATGGCCGGTCTCACGGCCCTGCAGGCGCTGCGCGACTTCGCAGCGCTCGAGCCCGGCGAGCGCGTGCTCGTCTGGGGAGCCTCCGGAGGGGGTTGGCCACCTCGTCGTGCAGATCGCCCGCATCCTCGGCGCCGCCCGAGTCGATGCAGTCGCCTCCGCGCGGAACGCTGAAATGCTGCGGGGGATCGGCGCGGACGCGGCGTTCGACTACGCCGGCAGCGACCTCCCCAGTGGCCCCTACGACGTGATCATCGACACCGTCAGCACGCGCAGCCTGCGGCAGCTCAAGCCGCTGCTCAGCGACTCCGGTCGCGTGGTGACGCTCGGCGGCCTCGCGAACGGCCGGATCCTGGGCCCGGGCCGCGACATCCTGGGGCGCATGCTCGCGGCGAAGCTCCTCGGCGTACGCCACGAGAAGGTGCTCGCCAACATCAACGCGGCGGACCTCGCGTGGCTCGCTGCCCACCTGGCCGACGGCTCCCTCACCCCCGTGATCCAGCGCGCCTACGCGCTCGACGAGGTCCGCGAGGCGTGCCGCGTCCTCGAGGAGGGACACGTGGCGGGAAAGCTGGTGCTGACGATCAGCTAGCGAGCGCGAGAACTCGCGCCCGCACCGCACGCGCGGCACGCGCCACCGACTCCTCGTCGTTGTAGCCATAGAACGAGAGGCGCACCCGGCCGGCGCGCGCGGCTACCGCAACCCCAGCGTCGGCCAGCGGCGCCGGGTCGCCGGGGATCGACACGATCGCCGAGTTGCTTGGCGCGAGGCCCACCTCCGCGCGGAAGGCGTTCGCCAGCCCGACGCTGTGCTCACCAAGGCCCCGCGCGCTCGCCACGGTCTCGAGCGAGATCGCGGCGGCCTCCAGCAGCGGCCACGGCGGCGAGGAGTCGAAGCGACGGGCGTCCGCGCTGAGGCGCAGCTCGGGGCCGTACAGCGAGTTCCAGGGGTCGTCCGTGGCGGACCAGTTCGCGTAGACGGGGCGCAACCACGTTGCGCTGGGGTTGATTGCGGCGAAGGTGATGCCGCGCGGGGTGAGGAGCCACTTGTAGCCGGCGCAGACCACCACGTCGAAGGCGGCGGCGTCCACGGGAAGCCAGCCGACGCCGTGCGTCGCGTCCACCACGGTGAGAGCGCCAACGGCCTGCGCGGCGGCGGAGAGCCCGGCGAGATCGAGCACACGGCCGTCGTTCGAGCGCACGGCGGAGACCGCAACGAGGTCGATACCAGGGCGGACGGAGTCCAGCAGCTCCTCGAAGGGAACCAGGGTCACGTCCAGCCGCGGATCGCTCAGGAACGGATAGGTCACGGAGGTGAAGTCGTCGGCCACGCACAGCACGTGGGAACCGGCGGGAAGCGAAGCGGCGGCCATGCCCATCACGTGGGCGACGGTTCCGGCGATCGCGACGTCCCGCGAGCGCACCCCAACGAGCGATGCGAAGGCGGCGCGGCAGCGCTCCACGTGCGCGGCATAGGTGGCGGTGTCGCAGATCCCGCTCGCCATCGCGTCGGCGTAGCGGTGCAGGGCCGCAATGCTCGCGAGCGGGGGGATGCCGACGGAGGCCGTGTTCAGGTGGAACGCGGCGCTCGGAAACGCATCAGCAGGCAGGGGACTGGCCATGCGTCCATGGTGCGGTCACTCGCGGACACGCACAATATTGCACTTTCTTATGTGACACCTCGATGTCATCATGGTCTGGTGATCGACGTCGACCGGCTCATGATCCTGCGAGAGGTGGCGCGCAGCGGCTCCAAGGCGGCCGCCGCGCGCTCGCTGCGGCTCAGCGAACCCACCGTCGCCCACCACCTCGCCGCGCTCGAGCGCGGCGCGGGTGTGGCGCTCACCGCGAGGGCGGGCCGCGTCACGCGGCTGACCCCGGCCGGCGAGGCGCTCGTTGAGCATGCGGACGTCATCGCCGCGAGCCTCGAGTCCGCGGAGCGCACCCTCCACCACCACGCGGACCTCCAGGTTGGCCGCCTCCGCATCGCGTCGTTCCAGTCGTTCTGCGCGGCGCAGCTGGCCGCCCCGCTCGCCCAGTTCGCGCGCGACTACCCCGGCATCGAGGTGGGCCTCATCGAGGCCGAGACCGACGACTCCCTGGCGCTGCTCAATGCGGGCGAGGCCGATCTCGTCATCGGCTTCGCCGATGACGCCACCCCCGTGCCGCTGGACCAGCCGGTCAGCGCCCTCGCGCGCGACGAGTATCTGCTGGTGCTGCCGGAGAACCATCCGCTCGCTCGCGGCAAGGCCGTCTCCTTCGCGGATCTCGCGGGCGAGCGCTGGATCAGCGGCTGCGCGCGCTGCCGCAACCACCTCGTCGCCCTCGCGTCCGACGCGGGCTTCACCCCGGAGATCGCCTTCCTCACCGAGGACTACGTGACGGTGCTCAAGCTCGTCGCGGAGCACCTCGGCGTGGCGATCCTGCCCCGAATGGCGATCGACGCAAGCCCCCATGTCAGCGGCACCGTGACCGTGCGCACCAAGCCGCGCTCGCACCGCGACGTCTTCCTCGCCCTTCCGCCCCAGCCGGCCCCCGCGGCCCGCACGTTCGCGGGCCTGCTCACCCCAGCGTCGGGCACCGGGGCGCGCGCCTAGCGCTGCTTGCCCTCCGCGAAGAGCCCAACCGCCTTCTCGATGCGCCGCTGGCGCGTCTCAGGTGTCTTCGCGCCGTTCACCAGGTCCACGTGCATGCGCTGCAGCGAGTTCGAGAGGCCGTCGAAGAAGCTGCGCACGTCCGCGCCGTCCATCGCGGCGCCAAAGTCGGGGAGCACGTCAACGGCGCGCGGAGCGTCGGCCACCGTGAGCGTCACCGTCACCTCATCGCCCGCGCCGAGACCCGACGCCTTGCGGTGCGCCGCGCTCAAGGGAAGCAGCGCGTGACCGCCCATGCTCCCCACCGTGTTCTGGTACCGGTAGCCGTTGACGTCGATGTCCACCCCGGGGCGCTTGCCCGCGCCAAGGCTCTCCAGCACCTCGGGCGGCACGGGGATTCCCGCGTTGTTGCCGATGCCCTGAATCGTTGTCGTATATGTCGCCTTTGCTCCCATGCGGTCCGACGCTACGCCGGGTTCGCGACGATGGCGAGGAGAGCCTGCGCGGCGCCGTGCTCCGTCACGGGGGCGACCACGGCGTCGGCCACCGCCCGGACTTCGGCGGGAGCCTGGCCCATGGCCACCGCCCAGCCCGCCCACTCGAGCATCGGAATGTCGTTGAGGTAGTCGCCAACGGCCGCGCAGTGCTGGGGCTCAAAGCCGTGCTCCAGCGCGAGCGCCGCGAGCGCGGCTCCCTTGCCCGCGTCGACGGCGACGATGTCTATCGTCACCCAGCCGTCGTGGGGATAGGGAACGGCGCGCACGGGTGCCGCGAGCGTGGTCTCGAACAGCTGCGCCTCCGAGAGTGCGGCCGAGGCGATCGAGAGGAACGTCACCTGTTCCGGCATCGGCCCCAGCGGACCGGCCACGTGGGGCGCCTGGCCGTCGAACGGGTCGCCGTCCACGAGGAAGCCGATCCCCGAGCTCTCGATGGCGACGGGCGCGGTGGGATCCAGCTCGCGCAGCGCGGCGACGATGCCGCGCGGATCAAAGGTGACGCGCTTGACGATCTCGAAATCGCCGCGGGTCACGCGCGCCGTCACCGAGCCGTTCGAGCACAGCGCCCAGAACTCGTCGATGCCCAACTCGTGGCTGAGATGGGCAACGTCCGTGATGCCGCGGCCGCTCGCGAGCACCACCTCGATGCCGGCGGCGCGCACCGCTTGCACCGCTGCGATGGTCTCCGTGGCCAAGCCGCCCCGCCACGGGATCAGGGTGTCGTCGATGTCCAGTGCCACGAGTCGCAGGCCACTCGGCGGGTTGAGGTCGGTCACGTCCGTAGCGTAGGGCCAGGAACGGGGGCCCTGGTCATCTACGCTCAGTCCATGACCTTGGCCACCGCCCTCGTCGTCATCCTCGCCGCCGGAATCGCGAGCCAAGTGCTCGCCGCACGGCTGCGAATCCCCGCGATCGTGATGCTCATCGCCGTGGGGCTGATCCTTGGCCCGGTCACGGGAATCATCACCATCCCGGTCGCGCCGGATGTGGTCTCCGAGGTGGTGGGCCTTGGCGTCGCCGTCATCCTCTTCGAGGGCGCGATGGGCCTCAAGCTCCCCGAGCTGCGCCGCGTGGGACCCGGCGTTCGCAGGCTGACGATCTTTGGGCCGCCCGTCGCTTTCGTGCTCGGCACCGCAGCCGCGCGATACGCCGGCGGGTTCTCGCTCGAGACATCGCTGCTGCTGGGCGCGATCCTCGTGGTGACCGGCCCCACCGTCATCGTTCCCATGCTGCGCCAGGCGAACCTCAAGCGCGACACGGCATCGCTGCTCAGGTGGGAGGGCATCGTCAACGACCCCATCGGCGTGCTGCTCGCGACGATCATGTTCCAGATCGTGTCGCTCAGCGATGCGGGGAACGGCGACATCGCGCGCGGCTTTGGGCTTGCGATCGCGATGGCGATCGTGATCGGCGGCGGGGTGGGCTGGCTCACGGCGAAGACCTTCCAGCGCGGCTGGATCCCCTCGCACCTCAAGGCGCCAACGCTGCTCGCCCTCGTGCTCGTCACCTACACGCTCACCAACACCGTGCAGGACGAGGCCGGGCTGCTCGTCGTCACGGCCATGGGCATCGTCGTTGGCAACGCCGCGCTCTCGGACAAGGAGGCGCTCCTCAGCTTCAAGGAGAACCTCACGGTGGTGCTGCTCTCCGCGCTGTTCATCATCATTCCCGCGGAGCTCTCGGTGGACGACATCCGGCTGCTGGACTGGCGGGTGCTCGTCTTCGTGCTCGTGCTCATGTTCGTGGTGAGGCCCGTGACCGTGCTGCTCGTGACCATCGGCTCGGGAATGGCGCGCTCGGACCGCCTCCTGATGGCGTGGATCGCCCCACGCGGCATCGTCGCCGCGGCAACGGCCGGGGTGTTCGGCCCCGCGCTCGTGGACGCGGGCTTCGAGGACGGCCGCATGCTGCTGCCCACCGTCTTCTTCGTGATCCTCGTGACGGTTCTGGTCCACAGCCTCACCCTGAAGCCGTGGGCGCGCCGCCTTGGCCTCCTCGCCGGAGTCAAGAACGGGCTGCTCGTCGTCGGCGGCTCTGCCTGGGCGGCGAGTCTTGGGGCGAAGCTGCGCGAGAACAAGGTCGCGGCGCTCATCGCCGACAGCGCCTACGAGAAGCTGCAGCCCGCACGCATGGACGGCGTCCCCACGTACTTTGGCGAGGTGCTGTCCGACGCCGCGGAGGAGGACATGGACCTCTCGCAACTGTCCTTCATCCTCGCCGCGTCCGACAACGACTACTACAACGCGCTCGTCGCCAGGGAGCTCGGCCGCGAGTTCGAGTACCACCGCACGTTCCAGCTCGCGACCCACGCGGAGTCAGAGCATCGCGGCCGTCGCCTTGGCTTTGGCAGCCGCGGCTCCTTCGCTTTCGACGGCCTCGCCGACTTCCCCTCGATGGCCCGACGCTATGACGAGGGTTGGCGCTTTCACGTCACCAAGGCGGGCAAGGACTTCCCCCGAGAGAGCTTCGAGCGGGCGCTCGCCGAGGCGGGCGCCGTTCCGATCGGCGCGATCGACGACCAGGGCCTGCTGCGCATCTGGGCACCAGATCAGCCCTTCCGCCCGCGCCGCGACTCGCGGGTGATCTACTTCGCGCCCGGCCATGTAGCGCTCGCGTGAGGGGCGCCGCCTACTGAAGCCAGCGTCGGGCCTGGATCAGCCGCGGGAGGTCTCGCGCGCGATCGCCGCGAGAAACGCGTCGATGTCCTCCTCCGAGGTGTCGAAGCTGCACATCCAGCGCACCTCGTTCTTGGCGGCGTCCCAGTCGTAGAAGCGGAAACTCTCGCGCAGGCGGGCGGCGACCCCGTCGGGAACCGTGGCGAATACGCCGTTCGCCTGGGTGGGCTGCGTGAATGCGACGCCGCGGATGGAGCCGTCGGCGAGCCCGGCCTCGATGCCCGCACGCAGGCGCTGCGCCATCGCGTTGGAGTGGGAAGCGTTGCGCAGGTACAGGTCGCCCTCCAGCAGTGCGAGCAGCTGAGCGGAGACGAAGCGCATCTTGGACGCGAGCTGCATGTTGAGCTTGCGCAGGAAGATCAGCCCCTCCGCGGCGTCGGGGTTGAGCACCACCACGGCCTCCCCAAGCATCGCGCCGTTCTTGGTGCCGCCAAAGCTCAGCACGTCCACGCCGGCGTCGCGCGTGAACGCCTGCAGCGGCACGCCCAGGGACGCCGCCGCATTCGAGACGCGGGCGCCGTCCATGTGCAGGTGCATGCCCCGCTCGTGAACATGCGCCGCGATCGTCGCGACCTCCTCCACCGAGTACAGCGTGCCGAGCTCCGTCGACTGCGTGATCGAGACCACGAGCGGCTGCGCGCGGTGCTCGTCGCCCCAGCCCCAGGCCTCCCTGTCGATGAGCTCCGGGGTGAGCTTGCCGTCGTCCGTGGGCACGGTGAGCAGCTTGATCCCGGCCACACGTTCGGGGGCGCCGCCCTCGTCGACGTTGATGTGCGCCGTCCCCGCGGCGATCACCGCGCCCCAGCGCGGAAGCATCGACTGCAGCCCGATCACGTTCGCCCCCGTGCCGTTGAACACCGGGAATGCCTCCACGCCATCGCCAAAGTGGCGCGCCATGACGTCCTGGAGCCGCGCCGTGTACTCGTCTTCGCCATACGCGACCTGGTGGCCGCCGTTCGCGGCGGCGATCGCCGCGAGCACCTCGGGGTGGATGCCGGAGTAGTTGTCCGAGGCGAAGCCGCGCACGCTGGGGTCGTGAATCGTGGTCATGGTGTCCATTCTGTTAGGTCCACGGCCGTGTCGTTGAGATTCACCGCCGGTTCGCTCCACAGACCCACTAAGCGCGCGGCCAGTTCGTCCTCGTGCCCGGCGAGGCTGTTCACGCGAAAGATGACCGACGCTGCCGTCAGTTCTCGCGCGGCGTCCCTGGCATCTTTGGAGAACCCTTGGGCGACCGCGCGCGCCCACGCTTCGGTGGCCGCCTTCACCGCGGCGTAGTTGGCGCCGCCCGCGAGCGGTCGCAGGACCGCGGTTGAGGAGACGACTGCGAGGCGTCCCGCTTCCGACGCGCCCAGGTCTTCGTAGAACGCGCGGCTGACGTGACGCAGCGCCGTGAGCGAGCCTTCGAGGAAGCGGAAGTCCTCGTCGCTCTGCCCCGCGAGTCCCCCACCCCCGCGCCAGCCGCCCACCAAGTGGAGCACTCCGTCGACCCTGCCGTGCGCCTCGTGGATGTGGTCCGTGAACGCAGAGACGGCCGCCTCGTCGGTGAGGTCGCAGACCTCGGTAACCACAGCGTCGGGCAGCTGACCCAACTTTGCCGCGTCCCTGCCAACCGCAACGACGCGGGCACCGCCCTCAATCAGCGCCCGCGCCGCTGCGGAGCCTGTGGCGCTCGTGGCACCCGCTATGACAACCAGCCTGCCGGCGACGCTCACGAATCCCGGCCGGTGATGCCCGCGGTGGACTCGATGACCGGCTTCATCTTCTTGTCGAGCGCCTCGAAGAACATCGACAGCGGGAACTCGTCGTCGAGGACCGCATCTGTGTAGCCCTTGGGGATGCCGGCGAGGACCTCGTCCGGGAGCCCGCGCGCCCACTGCGAGGCAGGATTCGGCGCGAGTGTGGCGCGTACCAGGTCATATGCGGCCAGCCAGTGGGCGGTCTTGGGTCGGTCGATCGAGCGCCAGTAGAGCGCGTTGATCTCGTCGCTGAGCGCGACGACCGCGGCCGGGACGTGCTCCCAGTCGAAGGCGAGCGCCGTGTCCGTCCAGTGCAGCACCCCGCGCTGGTGCAGCCACGCAAAGAGCAGCTGGCCGCCGAGCCCGTCGTAGTTGCGCACGCGGGAGCCCGTGATGGGGAAGCGGAAGATGCGGTCGAAGATCACCGCGTACTGGACGAGCTTGGCGTGCTCGAGCATCTCGGTCTCGGCCGCGTCCAGGTCTTCGCCGGCGTCGCGGCGAGCGGTGAGGCGCTGCTCGAGGCCCACGCATTCGCGGAACGCGGTGAGGTCGCAGCGCAGCTCCTCGAGCGAGTACAGGAAGTACGGCATGCGCTGCTTGATCATGAACGGGTCGAAGGGGAGGTCGCCGCGCATGTGGGTGCGGTCGTGGATCATGTCCCACATCACGAAGGTCTTCTCGGTGAGCCGCTGATCGTCGAGCATGCGTGCGGCATCTTCGGGGAGGTCCAGTTTGGTGATGTCCGACGCTGCGCGCACCACCCTGCGGTAGCGCGCGGCCTCGCGGTCCTCGAAGATCGCGCCCCACGTGAACGTTGGGATCTCGCGCATGGCGATGGTCTCGGGGAACAGCACCGCAGAGTTGGTGTCGTAACCCGGGGTGAAGTCGACGAAGCGGAGCGACACGAACAACTTGTTGCCGTAGTCGCCGGCCTCGAGGCGCCCGATGAACTCGGGCCAGATGACCTCGACGAGCACGGCCTCGACGTGCCGGTCGCGGGAGCCGTTCTGCGTGTACATGGGGAACACCACGAGGTGGCGGATGCCGTCTACGCGGTGCTGTTGCGGCTGGAACTCCTTAAGGGAGTCGAGGAAGTCGGGGACCTGGAAGCCGTCGCGCTCCCAGCGCTCGAAGTCGCGAACGCTCGCGGCGAGGTACTCGGCGTCGTGGGGGAAGGCTGGGGCGAGGGCGCGGATGGCCGCCGTGATCTCGGCGACGAGGCCCGTGGCCTCGTCCTTGCGCTCGGGGATGGAGCCATCCTGGAGCTGGAGACTCTGAATCGCGGTGGCCGCGGCCTTGAGGGCCAGCCAGGCGGCGCTGGTCTCGGCGACACCGGCGTCGGTGACGGCCTCAAACTCGAGCATGGAGTGGGTCTGCGGGGACATGGGGACCTCCTATCGTCGACAGTGACCTGAAGCCCAAGTCTACGGGAGATGTTCCGGCGCGTCACCACATGCACCGGAAACTTTCCTGTTTGTGCACGAGGCGCCTGCTAGTCTCGGCCCATGAGCGACTTGCCGACCTCGACCCTCGATGACGAGATCGACGCGGGCATCGTCCGCGCGGTGTCGAATGACGCCAGGGCGACGCTCGCCGACCTCTCCGCGGCCGTCGGGCTGTCCGTATCCGCCGTGCAGACGCGGCTCCGGAGGCTCGAGACGCGCGGAGTCATAACAGGTTATAGGGCGCTCGTGGACGCCGAGGCGGTTGGGAAGCCGCTCGCGGCGTTCGTGGAGATCACTCCGCTGGACCCTGCCCAGCCGGACAACGCCCCGGAGCTCCTCGAGCACCTCACGGAAATCGAGGCGTGCCACTCGATCGCGGGCCAGGCCAGCTACATGCTGTTCGTGCGGGTCGCGACGCCGCGCCACCTCGAGGCCCTCATCCGCGACATCCGCGCCGCCGCCCAGGTCAACACGCGCACGACGGTGGTGCTGCAGACCTTCTACGAGAACCGGCCGATCCTCCCCGCGTGACGCGCGTTCCGGCGCGGCTGCGAACCGGATTCCAGGCGAAATCCAGGCATGACTCCGCGGTTTCGGCCGCCACGCGGTTCACAGCCGCGGCGCGCGACCTCAGCTCGCCGTGACGGTTCCCACGACCGTTCCCGCCACAGTCACGGTGTAGGCGGCCCCGGCGGTGATGTCCGCCGACGAGAAGATGAGCGCCTGCGAGACCCGTTCGGTGGTGACGGAAGCGACCACGGTGCCGGAAGCGTCGGTCAACGTCACCTCGGAGCCAGCGGCAACGCCACCGCTGAACACGGCGACCACCGAGCCCTGCGAACCGTCCGCCGGCGTCACGAGCATTCCGCTCGAGCCCACCGCGGTCAGCGTGCCGCCCGTCACCGTGTACGAGTCCGCATCCACGGGCGCGTTGCCGTTCGACGACGGCCCGAACACCGTGGTCGTGCCGCCGGTCACCGAGATGGTGCCGTTGGCGTCCAGCCCGTCGCCTTGAGCGTCCACGGTCCACGTGCCGCCGGAGATCTCGAGGTAGCGCCCCGAGCCGTCGTTGCTCTCTCCTGGCATCGCTCCCATACCGCCGCCCGACGCTCCACTCACCGTGAGCTCGGACGGATCGGTTGCGCTCGTGTCGCCACCCATGCCGCCGTCGCCGCCACCAGGACGGTCACCAGAACCGCCACCAGGACCGCCGCCCATGTCACCGGCGGGGCCGCCCTGGTCGCCGCCGGGCATCTGCCCGCCCTCGTCGTCCTCGGCAGTGGTAGCGGCCGAGGCGTCGAGATAGCCGCCGGCCACGTTGACTCCGTCGTCGCTCGCCACGAGCGTGCCCGTGCCTCCGCTCAGCAGCACCACGGCGCCTTGGATCGCCTCGTAGGACTGAGTCACGTCCACCACCCCGTCGTCGACGGACACCACACCCTCGGAGTCGAGTCCGTGGTCGGCGGCCGCGATGGTCACGGATCCGCCGTCGACGGTCACCTGCCGCTCGGCCTGCACGCCCTCGTCGCCGGCCGTGATCGAGACGGTACCGCCGGAGAACCACGCCACGCCCTTCGTGGAGGTGGCGTCCGTGAGCACGTCCTCGTTGCCGGACTTGATGCCGTCGCCGCCCGCGTTGATGGTGAGCGTGCCGTCGAGCACCACGATGTGGTCCTTGCCGTTCACGCCGTCGTCCGCGGCATCCACCGAGATGGTCCCGCCCTCAATGATGAGCGAGTCCTTGGATGTGATGCCGTCGTTGATCGACGCGGAAACCGTCAGTGACCCGGGGCCCTCTATGTAGAGGTCGGCCTTCGAATACAGCACCGCCGTGGGGGCGTCCTCGTCTGTCGAGGCGGCGGTCGTGGCCGCATCGCTCAGCGTGTTCGTGGAACCCGCGGCAAGCGAGATCACGACCGAGTCCGCGCTCACGACGTTGATCGCCGCCGTCTCGTCAGAGGTGATGTTCACGCCGTCGAGGATCAGCGTGACCTCACCGTCGGCGACGTCAACCGTCACCGCTCCGGACGCGATCGTGCCGCTCAGGCGGTAGGTCCCCGCCTCGGTGATCGTCACCGAGCCGGTCAGCTGCATGTCCACCGCGGACGAGTCGTCAACGGCGGCGGCCTCGTCGATTCCGAGGTCGTCGTAGGTCAGCGCGGCGTAGCCACTCGTGCCGTCCGACGCCGCCTGGGCTTGAGTTGCCGCGTCACCGGCCGCGGTGGTCGCCGTGGAGGGCGTGCAACCCGCGAGCGCTAGCGCGCCGAGGGTGAGCCCGGCGAAGAAGACGGCCGTGGGCTTGCGGTTCGAGCTCATGATCGGGGTCCTTTCGGTCAGGCCGCGAGAGCGGCCTCGATTGGGGAGTCGAGGTGACGGCGCAGGGTGCGCGCCCACCTGTTGGAGGGAAGATCGGGGTTGAGAGCGGCGAGCGACGTGCAGTACTTGCTCACTCGCGATGGCCGCACGCCGAGCGCCCACAGCGCCCGGTCCATCTCGCCCGCGTGGTGCTCGCACTTGGTCTCGACGATGAACTGGGGTGCAAACGAGACGCGCGCATCCCCGATGCAAGCCTCGACATCGGCGTCGATGGTCACGCGACCGCTCGGAGTCACAAGGGTGGTGCGCCGGTAGGTGGTCGTGAGGGCGGGAGCCAACTCGTCCACCGTGCCGGCGACGTCGGGAAACTCGGCGAGGAAGCGTCGGGCATCCTCACCAAGGGTGTCCGTGACCGCCTGAGCCAGCCACTCACGGTGCTTGACCGTAGTGCCGCGCGCGGAGCGGAGCTTGAGCTCCACCGCGTGCTGGTCGCTGTCGAGGTAGCTGCGGGTGCGGACCTTGAACCGGCGTGGCCGGCGATGGGCGGCCGCGCGGTAGCTCGCGAGGTCAGGGGTGTCGAAGTAGGTCGAGGCGTAGGACTGTTCCCGGGCGCCGCCGATCTCGAGCACGGCTCCCGGCGTGAGGGTCGAGAGCGCGGTCGCGAGGCTCAGCGCGTCCACGATGTACTTGCGGTCCGTGCGCGTCTGGAGTTCTTGGGACTCGTCGAGCTGATCGAGCGTGATGCCCCGCCAGTCGCCCAACTGGGATCGCCACAAGGCGCTCATCGCGTCACCTCGATCATCTCGAGATCGCTGGGGCCCTGCACGGTGGCCGGCTTGTCGAGCAGCGTGAAGCGGACGTCGCAGAGCGTCGTGTCGTTGACGAAGTCCACCTTGCGGATGGTGAGGCGCGTGACCTGCGCGTGCAGGAGCACCTCGACGAGGGCCTTCGCGTCCTCTTCGGACGGGACCGCCTGGTCGAGGTTGACGGTCTGCTGCCTCGCGCGTCCCAAGAGGCGCGGGCTGTCCCCTATCGCGATGACCCCGAGCAGGACGGCCATGAGTGTGAAGGAGATCGTGGGGGACATCGCGGGGAAGCCGCCGAGGAGGCCCAGCGCGATGGCCGTGAAGTAGTAGGCGATCTCCGCCTGATCCAACTCGGTGGAGCGCAGGCGAATGATCGACAGGACGGCGAAGATGCCAAGGCCGAAGCCCAGCGAGATGTCCGCGTTCGTCATCGCGTAGGTGACGCCCATGACGCCGACGTTGACGGACAGGAACGCGACGATCATGTCGCGGCGACGATGGCGGGGGAAGTACAGGCCAAAGACGAGCACCGCGATCGCGATCAGGTCTGCGGCGATGAATGCGTAGACGGACATGGCTTCCTGCTTCTTCAGTGCGACTCCGGGTGAGCCGTCGATAGGTCCATGACACCGGAGCATTCTGTGAATGGGCTGGGAGCGGAGGCACAAACGGCGGGGACTTGGCTCAGAGGTTTCGCGGTGCGCTCTCAGGAAACACACAGGATTGTTTGGGACAGTTGACGCATGCCCGAACGCCGAATCCTTGTTGTGGACGACGAAGACAACCTTCGTTCCATGCTCGTCGCCGCCCTCAAGTACGAGGGCTACGACGTGGTGCAGGCGTCCGATGGCGCGGCCGGCCTGCGCGCCGCTCGCGAGACCAAGCCCGACCTCATCGTGCTTGACGTGATGATGCCGCAACTGGACGGCTTCGGTGTTGTGAAGCGCCTGCGCGAGGCCGGAGACCGCACGCCCGTCATCTTCCTCACCGCGCGCGATGCGTCGGAGGACCGCGTGACCGGCCTCAACCTCGGCGGCGACGACTACCTGCCCAAGCCGTTCTCGCTTGAGGAGCTCGTCGCCCGCGTGGAAGCCGTGTCCCGACGCTACGAGCGCGAGCCCTCGGCGCGCGAGACCTACACGGTCGCGGACCTGGTGATGGACGACGTTGCGCACCGCGTGACCCGCGATGCGGTTGACGTGCAACTGTCGCCGACCGAGTACAACCTGCTGCGCTACCTCATGCGGAACACCGGCCGCGTCATGAGCCGCGGCCAACTTCTCGAGAACGTCTGGGGCTACTCGCCGGAAGACGACTCAGGGGTGGTGGAGACCTACATCGGCTACGTGCGCCGCAAGATCGACAACGTGGAGCCCAAGCTCATCCACACGATCCGCGGCGTCGGCTACACGCTGAGGCTGCCGTGACCGGCAAGCGCGCCACGCGCGGGATGTCGCTCCGGGACCGCGTGCTCGTGGCGTTCGCGGCGATCGCCACCGTGGCCATCGCCATCGCCGTGGTCGTGGTGGTGACCACGCACTCGTACCTCGTGGCTCAACTCGACGCCCGCCTCACCCAATTCGCTGGAAGCGCCCCCTTCGACCCGGACATGCAGCGCCCCGACAACCTCCCCTCCGATCCCGACGGCGGCCTTCAGCCATGGGGCGACCGCCCGTCGGACGTCTTGCGGGGGTTCGTCAACGCTGACGGCACCTTGGGAGTGATCTTCGCCCCGAATGTAGGCGACAAGCAGGCCGTACCCGTACTCACGCTCGACCAGCTCCCCGAAGAGGGAAGCGCCACGTTCTCCACGGAGTCCTCTTCCGGGGGAGCCGGGTTCCGCGTCTACGCGCGCGCAACGCACCGGGGCTGGGACATCACCGCCCTTCCTCTCGACGACGTCCAGGCCACCACGCAGCGCCTGATCGCGATCGAGGCGCTCGGCATCGCCCTGCTGTTGATCGGCTTGAGCCTGGTCGCGCTGTGGGTGATCCGGCTCGGCGTGAACCCCATGCGGCGCATGGTCGACGCCTCGACGAAGATCGCCGACGGCGACCTCACCGTTCGCCTCGAGGGCGCGGGCAGCGGCTCAGAAAGCGCCGACCTCGCCGTGTCGCTCAACACCATGATTGAGAAGCTCACGGACGCGCTCCGCGAGCGGGAGCGCTCGGAGGCGCGGCTTCGCGAATTTGTGGCCGACGCTTCCCACGAGCTCCGCACCCCTCTCACCACGGTCTTGGGTTACGCCGAGCTGTACCGCCGCGGCGCACTGTCGCGGAAGGCGGAGGCGGCCGACGCGTGGCGGCGAACGGAGGCCGAGGCCTCGCGGATGCGCCGGCTCGTGGACGACATGCTCGAACTCGCCAAGTACGACGCGGAGCCGGTGCTCGCTTCCGTTGACGTGGAGCTGCGCTCGCTTTGCGAGGAGATCGCGGGCGACGCGCAGGCGTCGCACGCCGGCGCTTCAGTGGAAGTCACGGGCGACCCGGTCACCGTGACCGGCGACCCAGACAAGCTGCGCCAGGCCGTGATCAATGTGGTCATGAATGCCCTGGTACATGGGGATGATTCCGTATCTATCGCGGTCGCTGGCGGTGACGGCCGCGCGACCATCACCATCCACGACGACGGACCGGGCATGCCTCCGGAGATCGCTGCACGTGCCACGGAGCGCTTCGTTCGCGGTGACCAGTCCCGCTCGCGCGCTCATGGAGGCGCGGGCCTCGGACTCGCGATCACCGCGGCCATCATCGACGCGCACCGCGGAGTCATCACCGTTGAGTCCACGGAGGGAAGCGGCACCACGGTGACGCTGGAGCTGCCGGCGAGCTAGCGTCGGGCCGTCCGCGCCTCCGCGCGCTGACCCGACGCTCTAGCTGAGCTTGCGCCGGTACGCGGCCGTCGCAACCGCGTAGGCGATCGCGAGCAGGCCGACGCACCACGCGAGCGCCACCCAGATGTCGCCGCCGACCGGCTGACCCGCGAGCAGGTTCCGCAGCGCGTCCACGATCGACGTCACCGGCTGGTTCTCCGCGAACACCCGCACGGCGGTGGGCATGGACTCCGTGGGCACGAAGGCCGAGCTGATGAACGGCAACAGGATCAGCGGGTAGGCGAAGGCGCCGCCCCGTCCGGAGTCGAGGCAAGCAGGCCGGGGATGATCGCGAGCCAGGTCATTGCCAGGGAGAACACCGCGAGAATTCCGAGCACACCGAGCCAACCGAGAAGGCTCGCGTGCGGCCGGAATCCCATCGCAAAGGCCGCCGCCAGCACCACACCAAGCGAGATCGCAAGCGCGACCATCGAGGTCAGCACGTGCGCCCACAACACCGCGGACCTCGCGATCGGCATCGACTGGAAGCGCTCCACCATTCCGCCCTTGAGGTCCGCGAACAGGCGATACGCGGTGTAGGACACCCCGGAAGCCACCGTGATCACGAGAATGCCAGGCACGAGGTAGTCCACGTACTGCGCCGTGCCGACGTCGATCGCGCCGCCGAAGACGAACACGAAGAGCAGCAGAAATGCGATGGGCATGATCGTGGTCGTGATGATCGTGTCGAGGCTGCGGGTGATGTGCTTGAGCGAGCGGCCGGTGAGGGCGGCCGTGTCTGCGATTGCATGCCCAGTTGTTGGGCGCTGTGCGAGCGACGTCATGCCGCGTCCCTTCGGTTGTGGCCGATGACGGCCAGGAACACCTCTTCCAGGGTGGGTTGCTTCTCGACGTACTCGAGCTGCGCCGGGGGCAGCAGCGCCTTGAGCTCTGCGAGCGTGCCGTCGACGATGATGCGGCCCTCGTGGAGGATCGAGATCCGGTCCGCGAGCTGCTCGGCCTCGTCCAGGTACTGAGTGGTGAGGAACACCGTGGTGCCGCCGGCGGCGAGCTCTCGAATGGCAGCCCACACCTCAAGCCGCGCCTCGGGGTCCAGGCCGGTGGTCGGCTCGTCGAGGAACACGACCTCCGGCGCGCCTACGAGGCTCATCGCGATGTCGAGCCGGCGCGCCATGCCGCCGGAGTACTCGCCCACGCGGCGGTCGGCCGCCTCGGTGAGCCCAAACCTCTCAAGCAGGCCCGACGCTGTGGTCGCGCGGTCCTTGACGTGCCGCAATCTCCCCACCAGTTCGAGGTTCTCGCGGCCGGTGAGCACCCCGTCGACGGCCGCAAACTGGCCGGTCAACGACAGGGCGCCACGCACCGAAGCCGGGGACAGGGCAACGTCGTGGCCCGCTACGGAAGCCGCCCCAGCGTCGGGCCGGAGCAGCGTCGCGAGGATGCGGATGAGCGTGGTCTTGCCCGCGCCGTTGGAGCCGAGCAGGGCGTGGATGCTGCCGGGCGCGACGTCGAGATCGACGCCCTTGAGCACCTCAAGGTCGCCGAAGGCCTTGCGCACTCCGGCCACGCGCACGGCAGCCGCGGTCACGACTGCTCGCCCGCTGCCCTGGAGATGGAATCGCGCAGGCGCTGCTGCTCCTTGGCGACGTAGCCGGTCTGCTGGTAGTTGCGGATGAGGGCGTCGGCGAACTCGACGGGGTCGTCGCCGACGACGTCGCGGATGGGCGTGCTGTCCGCGGCGGCGCGCTCGAAGATGTCGATGACGTCGTTGAAGAGGCTCTGCGCCTGGGTCGCGTCGTTGACGCCGCCAAAGTGCATCACGTAGCGCTCGACGCCGGCGACGGCCTCGGCGTACGGGGCGGGCAGGGCCTTGACGCGGGCCTTGTAGGCCCTCCACTCCCTCTTGGGGCCGATGATCTTCGCGGCCAGCCAGTTCTGGTCTTCGGACATGATGATTACTTCCCTTCGTGGAGAGATTCCAGGCGTTCCGAGAGGAACGTCCAGTTCCTCCAGAACTCGTTGAGGTATTCAGTTCCCGCCGCGTTGAGCGAGTAGACCTTGCGCGGCGGACCCTTCTCCGAGGGCACCTTCTCGATGTCCACGAGGCCGCGCTGCTCGATGCGGATGAGCAGCGCGTAGACCGTGCCCTCCGCGATGTCGGTGAAGCCGTTGTCGCGCAGCCACGAGGTGATCTCGTAGCCGTACATGGGGCGCTGCGCGAGGATCGCGAGGACGATCCCCTCAAGGGTTCCCTTGAGCATCTCGGTGATCTGCTTGGGCACCGCAAGCCTCCTACTCGGTGTTACTAGGTACTAGTAGATAGTAGCACTAAGTACCAGCGGCGCAAGGGGTAGCGGCCCGACGCTGGGGCCAGGCTGGGAGCGAAAGGTGAGCGGAGCGTCGGGCCGGCTCTAGAGCGTGGCCCTCCACGCCTCGTACTTCTCGTAGTCGCGTGCGACTCCGGCGAACACGGGGCTCGCGGCGGCAAACTCGAATACCTGCTTGCGATACCCCCCGTCTCAGCGGCAGGTGGAGTTCCTCCAGTTGGGGCAAGGCGAGAATTGGCGTGAGGTCCGGATCGAGCAGCCGGATGCCCGGCAACGCGAGCGTGCGCAGCTTGGGCAACGACCCAACCCAGCGCAGGTCGTGAACCGCGACGCTTCTGTCGTCGCCCGGATACTCATTGCCGAACACCAGGTGCTCGAGGCCCGCGAGTTCGCCCAAGGGTTCGATCGAGTCCAGGCGGTGCGCCTGACTCACGGTGAGCGACGTCAGGTTGGGCAAGCGCAAGAGTGGATCGAGGCGCTCAAGCGCCGTGGCGCCACGAAGACGAAGCTCCGCCAGGTGCTCAAAGGCGCCGACTGCACTCGCGTCGCGATACGGTCCCCACTTGACCACGAGACGCTCTAGCTGAGGTTGGCCGGCTACCGCGTCGAGCAGGTCCTGCGGCACCCGCGAGACGAACTCGAGATCCCGAATCTGCGTCGGTGCGCCCGAGAGGAACTCGATCCACTCAACGAGGATGCGGCGACGCTCTGCCGCGCTCGGCAACCTGTCTTCGAGCTGCGTTGCCGCCACAACTGCCGCGCGTGTGCCGACGTACTGCGAGGGACGCCACAGGATCGGCGCGGTCACGTTCTTGCTCTCGGCATGAGTAGCGGTCGGGATCGGCGCCTAGAACAGCGGGCGCAGCTCCTGGGGGCAGCGGCATGCGCCCGCGACCTTCGCGGCCCACGTCACGGCCTCGTCGTGGGTGTCGACGTCGATGATCGTGAGCCCACCATTGAACCCCGCGGTGTCCGGGTACGGCCCCGGAGTGACGCCGCCATCCGCCGCGACCAGGTCCACAGCCGCCTCCGGATCGATGCCGCCCGCCGCCACATAGACGCCGGCGGCCTTCATCTCCTCGACTACCGCGTTCGCATCGACGCCGGCCTGCTGGAACTCCTCCTGCGTCAGCACCATCGTGCGCGCCGGGAAGGTGATCGCGTACTGGGTCATACGGCCACGCTACCTCCGCGCGTCGCCGAGCGGGGGCTGGGAGAGCAGCTGGACCACCTGATCCTCGAGCGGTCCCAAGACGATCGAGAGGAACTGCGCCGCGTCGAGGTCCGTGGTGGCGTCCTGCATGCGCATGGCCATCAGGATCATCATCAGCATGCCCTGCGCAAAGAACTGCACCGCCGCCTGGGGGCCGAGGCCCGCCTCGTCGCGCACCACGCGGAACACGTCGAGGAAGCACTGGCGGGCCTGCGGCCCAAGCACGAGATCGTGGCCCTGCGAGAACAGCTGCAGCAGGGACAGCAGCAGCCCGCGGTCCTCCATGAGGTCGGCATATGCCTGGCCCATCGCCTGCTGCTTGTCCAGGTCGGCGGCACCCTCGGGGAAGGTCGCGATCGCCGCACGGAACGCGGCGACGATGCGCTCGCTCGCCATGTCACCCACGGCGGAGAAGAGCTTCTCCTTGGTCCCGAACATGCGCACCACGTAGGCCTGAGAGATGCCGGCCTGCTTGGCGATCGCGTCCGTGGTGCCCCCGACGTAGCCACGCTCGCCGAACACCGCGGCCGCGGCCAAGAGGATCTGCTCGCGCCTGTCCTCGGCGCTCATGCGATCGGGAGCAGCGTTCATGTTGACATGTTATCAGTTGATTACTATCGTGGGGATCACTAAGTAATCAGCCGATTACCACAACAAGGGGAAGGGACATCATGACCTCCACACGAAAGAGCCCGCTGTGGCTCGTCATCGTCGCCGCGGCGGTGCCAACTTTCATGGCGACGCTGGACAACCTCGTCGTCACCAACGCGCTGCCGGTTATCGCCAAGGACCTGGGCGCCTCGCTCGAGGAACTGCAGTGGATCGTCAACGCGTACTCGCTCGCCTTCGCGAGCCTCATCCTCATGGCCGTCGCGCTCGGCGACCGCCTTGGCCGCCGCCGCGTCTTCGTGACGGGCATCGCGGTCTTCACGGCAGCGTCGGCCCTTGCCGCGGTGGCGCCCAACCCGGAGCTGCTCATCGCCGCCCGCGCCCTCCAAGGGGCCGGCGCCGCTGCTGTCATGCCGCTGTCGCTGGCGCTGCTCGCCGGCGCGGTGCCCAAGGCCATGCGGCCGCTCGCGATTGGAGTCTGGGGCGGGGTGTCCGGACTCGGCGTTGCGCTCGGTCCCGTCATCGGCGGCGCCGTGGTCGAGGGCCTCACGTGGCACGCGATCTTCTGGCTGAACGTGCCCGTTGGAGTGGTGGCGGTCGTCCTCGTCTACGCCGCGCTCAGCGAGGCGTTCGGGAAGAAGGTCCGCCTCGACTGGACCGGCCTCGCGCTCGCCGCGACCGCGGTGTTCGGCCTGGTATTCGGCATCATCCGTGGCAACGAGGCGGGGTGGTCGTCGCCTCAGGTGTTGACCGCCTTGATCGGCGGCGCGCTACTCCTCGCGGCCTTCCTGGTCTGGGAGAACCGCGTCACCGACGCCATGCTCCCCCTTCGCCTCTTCCGCGATCGCAGCTTCACGGCCGCGAACGGCGCGGGCATGCTGTTCTCGATCGGGATCTTCGGCGCGATCTTCATCCTCATCCAGTTCATGCAGGTGGTGCAGGGCCGCTCCCCGCTCGAGGCGGGAGTGCTGACCATGCCGTGGACCATGGCGCCGCTCATCGTCGCCCCGATCGCGGGCGCCATCGCGCCCCGGGTGGGCACCCGCGTCCTCATCGTGGCCGGAACCTCGTTGCAGGCGGTCGGCCTCGCGTGGATCGCGCTCACCATGACCCCGGATGTCGCCTACGCCACCCTCGTGCCGGCCTTCGTCCTCGCCGGCGTGGGAATGGGCCTGGTATTCGCACCTTCGGCCACCGCCATCCTCGCCAATATGCGCGACGAGGACCACGCCAAAGCGTCGGGCACCAACTCCACGCTGCGCGAGATCGGCGTGGCGCTCGGCATCGCGATCCTCACCGCGGTCTTCACCGGCAACGGCGGCGAGCTCACCCCCACCGGCTACACGGACGCCGCCATCCCGGCCATCTGGACCGGCGTCGCGTTCCTCGTGGCCGCGTCACTCGTGGGGCTGGCTCTCCCGTCGGGTCGCGCCTCCCGGCCCGACGCTGTGGCGAGTTCCGTACCCGAGCCGGCCCTAGCGTCGGCCTAGACGGGCATCGGGCGCCCCTTGCCTCACCAGGGCACGGGGCGCCCCACCCTCGTATGTGTGCGTGGGCACCACCTTCCCGCCCCCCACCACTCCTGTGTGTGCGTCAGTGCGGCCCGACGCTGGTGCCGCTCCCCGTGGACAACTGGCCTAGGCCGTGGCTGGGTCGAAGCGGGAGTGGCGCTCAGCCACACACAGAGACGGTGGCGGCCCGAGAACTGGTGCCCACGCACACATACGGCTGGAGCGGGGCCGGACGAACCCAGAGCCTTCAGCCACGTGAGCGAGCTTCCGGCGGCGGCGGAACGGTCTTCGCCGCGATGACGTCGGCCACCGCGATCGTCTCGACGCCGCGCTTGCCATCCACAACGAGCGTCTCCGCATCGGCGGAGACGAGCACACCGAGCGCGTCGGTCGCCTGACCGGTTGGCAGCAGGTAGCGCACCACCACGCGCGCTCCCGGCCGGAAGTTCTCGAAGAGCATGGGCTACCAGGGCATCGCCCGCTCGGGACCCCGCTCGGCGTCGTCGGGGAAGTGCGGCAGCTCCTGGCCGCCGGCGCGGATGCAGAGCCACCGCAGCTGCCCCGGCGAGTCCGGATGGGCGCGCCACGTGCGCCACACCTCCTGGCCAACGCGCACAACCGACCCCGGCCCCACGTCCACGACCTCGTCATCCAGTCCCATCTGCCCCTGGCCATCGAGGAAGACGTAGACCTCCTCGATCGCGTGATGCACGTGCCAGTAGCCGGCCTCCTCGCCGGGCTCAAGGGCGTTCGCGGTCATCCCTATGAACTGCATCGTGAGCTCGTGATCCACGACGCGTCGCCCGTCACGGGAACTCTCTGGCCGGAATCCGCCGTAGAAGTCGCGCCATTCGTCGAGGGCGCCGATCTGGGTTACTTGGTAGTCGCTCATGTCGCCACGGTAGCGTCGCAGGGTGGATCTGGTCAGCCGCCTGCGAGCCGCCGGCTGCGTCTTCGCCGAAGACGAGGCCGCGCTGCTCATCGCCCATGAGCCCGACGCTGTGGCTCGCGAGGCGCTCGTCGCTCGCCGCGTGGCGGGCGAGCCTTTGGAGACGGTGCTCGGTTGGGTGCTGTTTGGGGGCTTGCGGTTGGCGGTGGCGCCCGGGGTGTTCGTGCCGCGGCGGCGGACGGAGCTGGTGGCGCGGCTCGCGAGCGCCGAGCTTCCGCAGGGCGGCACGCTCGCGGACCTGTGCTGCGGCGTTGGCGCAATCGCGGCCGTGGTCGCCCACGAGCGTCCGGACGCGCGTGTGATCGCCGCGGACTTCGACCCCCGCGCGGTGGCCGTGGCCGTGCGCAACCTGGAGCCTTATGGCGCAACGGCCCTGGTATCCGACATGGACTCCAGTATCTCGGTGCCGGTCGACGTGATCACGGCGTGCCCGCCCTACGTGCCAACCGGCGAAATCCCGTTCATGCCGAGCGAGGCGCGCGACTTCGAGCCGCACACCGCCCTCGACGGCGGCGCGGACGGAACGGCACTGCAGGCGGCGGTCTTCGCCGCGGCCGCGCGGCGGCTCTCGCCCGGCGGCGTCGCGATCGTCGAGACCAGCGCCTCGCTCGCGGAACTCACCGCCCAACGCGCCGTGGAAGCGGGGCTCAACCCGACCGTCGGGCATGACGAAGACCTGGGAGCCACGGTGGTTGTCGCACGGCGGGCGTAGCGTCGGGCCCATGAGCACAAGCAAGGACACGATGGCCTTCATCCTCGAACAGCTGGAGCCATTGCCCGTGCGGGCTCGCTCTATGTTCGGGGAGTACGGCCTGTACTGCGAGGACAAGGTGGTGGGGTTCGTCTGCGACGACACCATCTTCCTCAAGGTGAACGACGCCACGGCCGGCTTGGCACTGGGGCCCGCCTACCCAGGCTCCAAGGACTACGCGATCGTGGACGCGGATCTGCTCGAGGATTCCGAGGCGCTCCGCGACATGGTGAGGGCGACGGCAGACTCGCTGCCGCCGCCCAAACCGAAGTCGAGTCCGAGGCCGAAGCGCTAGACGAGCACCTCGTCCTCGAGCCGCTTGTAGCTGGTCTCCATGCCGTCTGTCATGCCGGTGGCGAGCGCCATGTCGCGGATCTCGGAGCTGGGGTACGTGATCACGAGCGAGAGCAGCGTGCCACCGTCGACGGGCGTGAGGGTGAGCTCGTTGACTGCCGGCTCGCCCTCCATGCCGATCATGGCCTCGGTCGTCACCGCGCGGTATGGCGGCGCGGTCTCAAGCAGCTCGCCAACGAAGCCAAACCGGTTGCCGCCGCCCTCTTGCTCCCATTCGTAGCGATAGTGATCGCCCACGTTCACGGCGACGTCGCAGACCGGCATGGCCCACCCGTCGGGCCCCAGCAGCCAGCGACGCATGAGATCCGCGTTCTGGTGGGCCTCCCACACCTGCTCCACGGTCCCGCGGATGATTCGCGTGACGCGGACCTGGGTGTCGCTGAGGATCTGCGCGTTGGTGCCGACGCCGGCCGCGTAGGACGCGAGGTCCGTGATGACCGCATCCATCTGGCTCATGGCGGAGGTCATGCCCTCCTCCATACCCATGCCGAGCAGCTGCTCGAGCGCCTCGGCGGACGGGAAGTGGGTGGTGGTTGAGACGCGGCTGCCGGTGTCCGTGGCCTCGAATGTGAAGACCATGCGCATGCTCGGCATGTCGGTGTTCTCCACGCCGGGTTCGGAGGCGAAGCCGTCCTCGACCTCGAAGCTCTTGCCCGGGTCAACGGAGAGGTACTTCCAGTACCCGGCCGAGCGCTCGCCGTCGGGACCGGTCATGTAGTAATCGCTGCGGCCGCCGGTGGCGAAGTCGTGGCGGGCGAAGGTCGCGGGCCACTCGACGGGTCCCCAGAACTTCTCGAGCTGACGCGGGTCTGCGTAGGCGTCCCATAGGCGCGCAACGGGGACGGGGAACTCGGCGACCACGGTCATCGTGAGTGCTTCCGGGTCCTTGGTGACTGAGGTGATGGGCATGATGGGGCCTTTCAGGTGGGGTCTTCAGTCAGCAGCGCGTCGAGGCGACCGATGCGCGCTCGCCACAGCTGCTCGTACTGATCCAGGAGCTCCTGCGCTCGCCGGATCTGCTCCGGGTTGCCGCGGACGATGCGCTCGCGGCCCCGCTTGTCTTTGGTCACGAGGCCCGCTCCTTCCAGCACGGCCACGTGCTTCTGCACGGCAGCGAAGGACATGACGTACGCGGCGGCGAGCTCGCTGACGCTCGCCTCTTGCGTGAGGGTGCGGCGCACGATGTCGCGGCGCGTCGCGTCGGCCAGGGCGTGGAAGATGCGGTCCACGGCGGCTTCGGAGAGTTCGTTATCTACAACCATTTGGTTGTACGTTACGCCGCCGGGCCGACGCTGTCAAGACTTTCGTACGAGGCCCGGCCCCAGCGTCGGGCCACCCGACCCCCACGTTCCCGATTGGGCCCTCAGTGTCACCAAAGTTCAATTTCGTGACCCTGAGAGCCCATTCGGGAGGGGTGAGCCCGCTTACCCCCGCTGCTGCTTGACCCAGCCCACCACGGCGTTCGCGTGGCCGTGGCCCATCGCGTACTCGGCCTTGAGGAACTCGACGACCTTCATGTGCGCTTCGCCGGCCGCGAGACGCTCGTCAGCGATGTCGATCCAGTCCTGCATGGGTCGCCCGTACGTCTTCTCGATCGACGGGAAGTAGGAGGGCGGCCCGTAGACCTTCACGCCAGGCTCGAGCACCGGCGCCACGATTCCGTCAGGATTCACCATCCATTGCTCCAGTCGTAGAAGGGGCGCACCTCGATGGCGCCGCCCCAGGCCATGGGGTGCGCCGCCGCGATGTCGAGCGCCTGCTCGAGCGAGTCGCACTCGAGGATGTCGAAGCCCGCGATGGCCTCATGAGCCTCGGCGAACGGGCCGTCGGTGACGAGCCTTCCGCCCTTGCGGATGCGCACGGTCTTGGCCTGGGACGCCTCGGCGAGGCGGTCCCCGAAGAACCGCTCACCGGACGCGTCGTGCTCCTCGACCCAGCGCTCGATGTCAGGGGCGCCCGCCGCGGGCTCGTCCACCTTCTCCACGAGGACGGTCATCAGGTACTTCATGATCAGCTCCGTATCCGAGGCGGTCGTTCGCCGCACTCAGACCCACTACGAAGCGTCGCACGTTCCGCGCGACAATTCCTCGCGAATCAGTCCTCGAGCGCCGTGCGCAGCACCTTCTCGTAGTGCTCCTGCGCACCCGCGCCAGGGATCGCATAGCGGCCCGCGACCACGGTGAACGGCACGCCCGTCACGCCGTACTGGCGTGCCTGGGCCTCGTCGGCGCGCACGGAGTCGGCGAACTCATCGCCGGCCAGCACTTCTCGCGCCCTCGCCTCCGGCAGCCCGACGCCGGCAACAGCGGCAACGAGCGCTTCGGTGTCGCTGAGGTCCAGTTCCCCGGAGAAGTGCCCCTTCTGCAGCGCGCGCAAGACGTCCAGGGCCACGCCGAACTCGGCGGCCGCCGCGATCAGGCGGTGAGCGTCGAACGTATTGGCGGTGACGCGATCGGCGGTGTAAGGAAGGCCCTCGGCGAGCGCCATGGTGGCGACGCGCGAGTCCATCTGAACCACCTCGTCGGGCGTCCTTCCGTACTTCCGCGCGAGGTGGTCGAGGATCTTCTCGGGGTGCGCGTGGTTGGGGTCAAGCTCGAAGGCGTGGGGGGTGATGGTGACGTCGGCGTCCTCCGCGAGCGACGCGGCGGCCTTCTCGAGGCGCGCCTCGCCCACGTAGCACCATGGGCAGACGATGTCCGCCCACACGTCAATGGCAAGGGATGTCTTGGTTTGGGTCACGGATGGCGCAACGTTCGCGGGTGCGTGTCGATTCCTCACGAGGGTCTTCGTAGAGTCGGTACCAGACGCCCCAAGGAGGCACACCGTGAAGTACGTGATGATGATCGTCCTTGACCCAGACCACACTGAAGAGGACGAGGCCAACGCTCCTGACATGGACGCGTGGTTCGACTACGCCCGCGAGCGCGGGGAGTACGACCTCGGCGTGCGCCTCCAGGAGCGCGAAGAGGCGCGAACGGTGCGGGTGCGAGACGGCAAGCTGTTGGTGACCGACGGCCCGTTCGCCGAGACGCGAGAGACCCTCGCAGGATTCGCACTCATCGAAGCAGCGACGTTCGACGACGCGCTGGAACTTGCCCGCCGCAATCCCGCGAGCCACTGGGGCCGCGTGGAGCTGCGCCCGGTGCACTCGTTCGGCGGGCCGATTCTCGGCACCTGACCGCGCACCAGGCTAGCCTCTGCTCAATCGACTCGAGGGGGATCAGTGGCGCTCGGCTCACGAACGATGTGGCTCGTGATCGCGTGGGTGGTGCTATCGGTGGTGCTCATCGCGCTGGGAACGCAACTCCGGCACAAGGGGCGGCGGGGTGCCGGTTGGGGTCTCGTGGCGGCGGGCGTGGTCGTGACACTCGCACCCCTTTGGGGGCTTCTGTACCTGGTCTCACCGCTGAGCGATCCCACGACCATCTGGGTGGAGGGGTTCGAGCCGGCCAAGGATCCCGGGCTCACCGTGGAGCTGCGCCACACGCGGGACTTCGAGGATGGCACCGAGTACCACTTCGGCAACGCGGGCGGTCCAGAGCGCGTGGCAGGCGTATTCGAGGACCAGCACCCCGACGGCGTGGTCACCCTTGGCGATCCTCCGTCGGGTCCCCGCGACAACAGTTCCATCTGGCATCTGTCCACCGACGCCGCGCGGTACGACCTCACGTACTCGGCCGACTCGAACTGGTACAACCTTGCCCTGCAAGTGGCGGTGCTCCACCCAGCAGGCGGGGGCCGAGACCTGCGCATTCCCTTTCCGCGGACGGCGCTTGACACCACGGCGTTGACCGAGGGGCAGCAGTACATCAACCCGTGGTCCGCGGACCAGTGGCACGACTTCTACAGAGACATCCCGTCGGCGGAGGTGAACGGCGACACCATCACCGTGACGTCGGCCCAGGGACCCCCGGCGACTATCGCGCTCGGTAACGGGGTCGCAACGATCACGATCAACGACTGACGGTGCGCACGCACACCCGCTAGTGTCAATGCACCATCTGCGAGGGGGTCAACGTGTCACTGGACTACCTAGTCGCGCCAGTGGCGATCCTGTCGGTGATCGCCGCGATCACGCTGGTTTCGTTTGGTGTCTCAGGGTTGCGCAACGGGCGCAAGCGCCAAGGAGCGTGGCTGCTCGCCGGCGGAATCCTGATGGTCGTGGTCCCCGTGGGCGCCACCGCCGCGTGGAACGCCTATCGGGAGTGGGCGAGCTGGGAACACACCGTCTCCGTGCAAGGGCTCGACCCCACGGGGGCCCCTGAGTTCGCCGTCGACATCCGTCACCAGGCCGGCTACGCGGACTCCTCCACCTACAACTTCGCAGAGGCCGGCGACCTGGATTCGGTTCGCGCCGTGTTCCAGCGGCAGCACCTCGACGGCGTGGCCGCAGACTCCGGTCCGTTCGTCGAGGGCGACCTCACCTCGGCGTGGCACGTCTATCTGAGCGGCACGCGATTCGATCTGTTCGACGCTGGAGACGGGTCGTTCACCGTCGCGACCCAGGTCGCTTGGGTGTCGCGCCCAGATGCGAGCGGCGACGCCGTGGCGATTCCGTTTCCGAGCGGCTCGTCACCGGCGGCCCTCACCCCTGAGGTCACCAAGTACGCCACCGACCTCACGCAGGAGCAGTGGCGCGAGTTCTTTGAACCCATTGACGGCGTCGTCTTCACGGAAATGGCCATCGCGGTCCCCACGAGCGCTGGCGGCACGGCAACCCTGACCTTCGGCGAGTCGGACGGCCTGAGGGCCTTCACGGTGTCGCTCAGCGACTGACCGGTTCGCCAACGATCTGCTCCGGCGTCGCCGTCTGCGCCGCCAGCAGGTCCGAGTACACGTCGATCTTGTAGTCGAGGAACTTCAGGTGCTCGCGGTCCGCGGCCATGCGCTCTAGCAGCGCCGTGCGATACCGCGACAGCACCTCCACCCGCTCCGCGATCGTGTGATCCCCGGCCCATGTGAGCGCCACGAACGACTTCATCTCGCGAATCGGCATGCCCGTTCCCCGCAGCAGCTGCAGGAACTTCACCCACCCGAGGTCGTCCTCGGTGTAGCGGCGGTGGCCGTTTGCGGCCTTCGCGATCGGCGGCAGCAGCCCCTCTCGCTCGTAGTAGCGCAGGGTGTCCTTGGACACGCCCATGCGCTGCGCGGCCTCGTCGATGGAGATTCCGTCCATGTCACACAACATACCCCTTGACTTGGAGTGCACTCCAACACCTAGCGTGAATCGCATGACACGCAAAGCAACGCAATTCAGCACCACCAACACCCTCCTCACCCCCATCGCGCTGGGCGCGATGATCATGGGCACCCGCACCCCGGAGGACGAGTCGCGACGCATCCTCGACCACTTCATCGGCGAGGTCACACCCAGATTCGCGGGGGCCAAAGGCATGATCGACACCGCCGACTGCTACTGCTGGTGGGAGGCGCCCGGCGAGATGGGTGGGCACAGCGAGTCGCTGCTCGGCCGCTGGTTCGCGGACACCGGCGTGCGCGAGAAGGTCTTCCTCGCGACCAAGGCAACCGGCATGCTCACCGGCCTCGACGGCGTCTGGACCGATGACGGCCGTGCCGACTGGGACGTCGCGCGTCACAAGTACGTGGGCGCCGCCCCCGAGGTGCTCAAGGCCTCGCTCGCCGGCTCGCTCGAACGCCTCCACACCGACCGCATCGACCTCTACTACAACCACGTTGACGATCGCCGCACCCCCCTGCCCAACGCTGTTGGCACCTTCGCCTCCTTCGTCGCCGACGGCAGGGTTGGGGCATATGGCTGGTCCAACGTGAGCACGTGGAGGCTCGCGCAGATCCGCGCGGTGGCCGAGGCCAACGGCTGGCCGCAGCCCGCTGCTCTGCAGCAGCAGCATTCCTACCTGGTACGACGCGCCGGCCTCAGCCACAACTCAATCGTCTCCGAGGAGCAGCTCGACTACCTGCGTCAGTACCCCGACCTGCAGCTCGTCGCGTACTCGCCCGTGCTCAAGGGGCTTTACTCGGACCCCGCGAAGCGCAAGCCCCCGTTCTGGGCCATGGATCCGTACGCCGGACCTGATGCCGACGCGAAACTGGCTGCGGTGGACCGGGTGGCCGCAGCGGCGGGCGCCACGGGGAACCAGGTGGTGCTCGCGTGGATGCTCGCGCAAGACTCGCCCAAGGTGTTGCCGCTCATTGGGCCGCGCACGTTCGACCAGTACCTCGAATGCATCGAGGCGCTCGACGTGGAACTGACCGCAGATGAACTAGAGGAACTGAATGGGGCGGGTGCCTGATGGAGACTAGGACACTGGGGGAACTCGGCCCGGTGAGCGCGCTGACGCTCGGCGGGGGCGGGATCGGCGCGCTGTGGGGTGAGACCACGCGCGATGAGGGCATCGCCACGTTGCGCGAGGCGGTGGACTCCGGGATCACGGTGCTCGACGCCGCACCGGGCTACAACGTGTGCGAGGCGCTCATTGGCGAGGCGTTCAACGGCGCGCTGCCGGCAGGGGTGCTGCTCACCACCAAGTGCGGCATCGGCAACCCGGAGCCGGGCTCTGTGCTCGCGACCTTCCGCGCCTCGCTCGAACGCTCGCTGGCCGCCATGCGCGTGGACCACGTGGACGCGTTCTTCCTGCACGGCCACATTGGCGTTCGGGATCCGGCGAGCTATACCCCCTGGCAGATCTACGTGGACGAGGTGATCCCCGCCTTCCAGACCCTGGTGGCCGACGGGCTGACTCGTCACTGGGCCTTGACCGGTGTGGACACTCCCGAAGCGATCATCGCGGCGGTCGAAGCTGAACAGAAGCCGGCCGCTATTCAAGCCGTAGCCAATCTGCTTGACTCTCCCGGCTCCCTCACCGGAGGCGCGTCCGGCCCAAGGCCACGCGACATCATTGCTGCGGCAGGAGCGTCGGGCGTTGGCGTGATGGGCATCCGGGCGGTGCAGGCGGGCGCGCTCACCGCGGCCTTCGACCGCGACCTCCCGAGCGACGACCCCGACATGCGCGACTACGACCGGGCCGCCGCGTTCCGGGCGCTGTGCGCCGAGTGGGGCGAGGATCCCGCGATCATCGCTCACCGCTATGCGCTGCACATGGACGGCGTGGACACGCTCATCCTTGGCGTCAAGAACCGCGAGGAGTTGAGGGCCGCGATCGCGCTCGAGGCTGCCGGGCCGCTGGACCCAGGGCAGGTGCGCGCCATCGACGAACTGGACCTGCGCCGCGTCTAGCCGGGGCCGCCGAACCCCCTCCAACAGCGCTCCGGCGCGCCGCGCGGCCAGGGTTGGGGCTTGACACACTTAACGGCGTTAAGTAGCGTCACTCCCATGGTCCCACGCCGCCCAGACTCCGGCACCACGGATGTGCGCGCCGCGATCCTCGGCGCAGCAACAGAGCTGTTCAAGGAGCGCGGCGTCGACGGCCTGAGCATGCGCCAGATCGCGGGCGAGATCGGCTACAGCGCCACCACCATCTACCTCCATTTCCAGGACAAGGACGCGCTGATGCTGGCCGTCTGCGGCGCCGGTTTCGAGGAGTTTGGAGCAACGTTGGAGCGCGCCGCGCGGCAGGCGACGAGCCCCGTCGACGGGATCCGTGCGGCTGGCGACGCGTATGTCACCTTCGCCCTCGACAACCCGATGCTCTATGACGTCATGTTCATCCGTCCCAAGCAATGGGCACTCCCCGCGCCAGGCGACCCTGAATCGTTCCGTGGCCTCGTGATGCTCGTCGAAGCCGCCATGCAAGCGGGGCAGTTGCGCGCGGGAGACCCGGAGGAGGCCGCTCGCCTGCTCTGGGCCGGGCTGCACGGCAACGTCTCACTCGCCGTCAGCTTCCGCGACCAGTTCAGCGGCTTTGAGCCCGACGCTGTGCTCTCTCGCGCGCGCGCCCTCACCGATTCGCTTCTCGCCTCCCTGTCCTGATCCCTATCCCCTCCACCCACCGACCCACGAGCAGCTGTCACTTAACAGCGTTAAATAACCAACAAGGAGAAACCCATGACCACCATCAGCATCATCGGAGCGGGCAGCCTCGGTAGCTCGCTCGCTCGCGAACTGATCACTCGCGATGTCCAAACCCAAGTCATTTCCAGGGGCGATGCCCACCGCGAGCTCCCGGGCAGCGTCGGGCACATCAGGACCGACGCCCGCGATCCCGAGGCCCTCGCCAAAGTCATCGCAGGCAGCGACATCGTCATCCACACGGCGCAGCCGGCCTACCACCGCTGGGCCGAAGAGTTTCCTGAACTGCAGCGCGGCATCATCGACGCCGTGGCCGCCACGAGTGCGAAGCTCGTGATCGCGGACAACCTCTACATGTACGGTCGCGGCGACCACGGCACCATCACGGACACCACCCCAGAAGCCCCGTGCAGCGCCAAGGGACGGGTGCGGAAGTCGATGGCGCACGAGGCCCTGAGGGCCCACGCCGAGGGCCGCATCCAGATTGCCCTCACCCGCCCAAGCAACTACGTGGGCGCGGACTACGAGCTCACGCGCAGCCTGCTCACCGGGCCGGCGAAAGCTGGAAAGGCCCTCAAGGTGCTGGGCGGCACAGACCAGCCGCACTCCTTCAGCTACGTGCCGGATGTGGCCCGCGCGATGGCCGACATCGCCCTCGCCGACGACGCTTATGGCCGCCCTTGGATCCTGCCGGCGATGTCCCCCGTGACCCAGCGAGAACTCTGCGACCGGATCTGGGCCGCTGCGGGCAACGAGGGCGCGGCCAAGATCCAGGCAATCCGTGGCACCGCGATGAAGGCGATCGGGCTCTTCAACCCCGCGCTGCGGGCGAGTGTCGAGATGATGTACGAGTTCGAGGAGCCCTTCATCGTGAAGGCCGAGGACTTTCAGCGACGGTTCGGCTGGGGCGCCACGCCGCTCGCCGACGCAATCGAAGGCTCGGTGGCGACGGCACGCCGCTAGCCTGGCCACATGGACGCGATGATCGGCCGCATCGAGGCCACACCCGGCAACCGTGACGCCCTCGCCGAGGCGCTCGTGCTCGAGGTGGATTCGATGCCCGGATGCCTCACCTACCTCGTTGCCGTGAAGCCCGGCGACCTGACCGGCGTGTGGATCGCGGAGGCCTGGGCGAGCGACGAGGCGCACCAGGCCTGGCTCCAGTCTGACGCCACAAAGGCCCTCGTAGAGCGCATTCGCCCGTGGATGGTCGGCTATGAGCAGCGCCACGAGCTCGAGGCTGTCGGTGGCCTCGCCTCGGTCTTCGGCCCCGGCCGGCTCGCGCTGTGACGCGCGTGTTCAAGGGCGTCTTCGCCCTCGTGGTCGCGTTCGCCGCAGGCGTCGCGATGAGCTTTGGCCAGACCTACGGCCGGACTGGCTCGCCCCCATGTTCAACTCCGCCGCTCCCGTGGTCGCCGTGGCGGGGCTGGCCGCCTTCGCGGCCCGACGCTGGTGGACATCAGCACTGATCGGCGCCCTCGCGGGCCCCGCGCTCGTGGCCGGCTACTACCTGACCGCTCACCTTCGCGGCTTCGCGAGCAGCGCCACGTGGGTGGCGACGTGGTCCACGGCCGGCGTGGTCGTTGGCGGAGCCATGGGCCTCGCGGTGTGGGTGCTGAGGTCTCGCACGCCGATGCTCGCGAAAGCCGCCGCGGCCGCGCTGTGGCCCGGAATCGCGATTGGCGAGGCGTGGCACGGGCTCACGCGAATCGCCGACTCGACGCCCGCCGGCTACTGGTGGGCGCAGGCCGCCGTCGGAGTTGCGGCCCTGGCCACGATCGCCTGGTACCACCTGCCCACGTGGGCCGGGCGTACGCTCGCGGTTGTCTTCGCCGCGGTGATCGCCCTTGGCGTCTACGTCGCCTACGGGCTCGTCTAGATAAGGAACGCCACCGCCGCGACCACCGCAGCCGCGAGGAACGCCAACGCCGAGATCTGGAGTGCCTTGCGCTGATCCGCCTTGCGGAACTCAGCCTGATCCACAGACTCCTCGTGGCCGAGTTCGCCAAAGTTGAACAGACCTCGCGAGGCGAAGCCGACGCAGAAGTGGAACGCCGCCTGGAGGAAGCCCTGCGCCGCCATGAACGCGGGCAGGAACACCAGCAGCCGCCACGCGGGCGCCCAGTCCAGCGCGAACGCCACGGCGAGGAAGATCACCGAGATCCCGGTGCCCACCCAGCCGCTCATTCGCCGGCGGCGAATCTCCGCCGGCCCGATGTTGCACACCCCGGGTTGGTACGTGCTGCGCTGCGCAGTGCTCATGGCATCTCCTAGTCCACTGCCCTGGTAAACGCCGCACAGCGTCGGACCGATTCCCTACGCGGCCCAGTCGGTGACCGTCGACCCCTCGAGCGCCCACACGCGCGTGGGCGCTATGCGCTCCACGAAGGCGTCGTCGTGGCTGACCACCAGCAGCGCACCCCGGTACCCCTCGAGCGCCTGCACCAGTTGCGATTGCGATTCGAAGTCGAGGTTGTTGGTGGGCTCGTCGAGGATGAGCAGCTGCGGCTCCGGCCGCGCGAGCAGCACGCACGCGAGCGCCGCTCGGAACCGCTCACCGCCGCTGAGGGTCGCGGCCGGCGCTTCCACCGCCGCACCCCGGAACTGGAACCTCCCCAGCTGATCTCTGATCTCCTGGGGAGAGGCGCCTGTGGCGCGATGGCCCACGTTCTCCAGCACGGTCGCCGCGTCGTCCAGGATGTCGAGACGCTGCGCCAGATACCCAACTGGCACCAGCAACCTGACCTCGCCCGCCGCAGGCGGGATCAGCCCAAGGATCGTCTCGATCAGAGTGGTCTTGCCGCTGCCATTGCGGCCCGTGAGGTGGATGCGCTCAGGGCCTTGGATGGCGGCGGTGAGTTCGGTGCCGGCTCGCGTCACCAGTCCTGTGATGTCTGCGACCGCCCGACGCTGTGGCACCAGCGTGCCTGGCAGGTCCAGTTTGATGCTGCGGTCCCGTGGGATGGCCGCCCGGGCGGACGCGAGCGCTTCGCGCGCCTGAGCAAGCCGGGCCTCGTGCACCTTCGACAGCCTGGCCTCCGTCTTCGCGGCCTGGTCCTGCTTGGCCTTGACGCCCCCGCGCGTGACCTCGTGGTTGGCGCGCGCCTTGGCCGCGCGCTGTCGGCGCTTGCCGTCGCCCTCCACCCGCGAGCGAAGGTCGCGATGCTGCCGAGCGACGTCTGCGTTTGCGGTGTCCACGGCCTGCGCGGCGGCCTCACGCTCGCGCGCGATTGCGCCCTCGAAGGCTTCGATGGCACCGCCGAACCAGCGCAGCTCCGTGGTGCGGTCGTCTCGCTCTCGCAGCTCGCCGATCCGGTCGACGCCCGCGAGGAGTGAGCGGTCGTGGGTGACCACCGCGGTGGCGCCCGCACGCGAGCCGAGGGCGCTCGCGAGCAAGTCGCGCGCGTGTGCATCCAGGTTGTTGGTGGGCTCGTCGAGCAGCAGCACCTGGGGCTCGGTCAGCAGCGCCGCGCCGATCGCAAGCAGCGTGGCCTCGCCGCCGCTCACCTCACCCACGGTGCGGTCCAGGCTCAGCCCGGACAGGCCCAGCGACCGGAGCACCGCGAGCGCGCGGTCCTCTACTAGCCAGTCGTCGGCGAGCGCGTCGAAGTGCGCGGGGTCAGCGGAGCCGGCCTCGATCGCGCGCAGCGCGCTCAAACGGTCCGCTACGCCGAGCACCTCGGCGACGGTCGCGGTGGTTTTGGGTGGCACAGCGGCGAGCGTCACCGACTGGGGCACGTACGCGAGACGAGGCGGGCGCTCGACGTGCCCGGCCGTCGGGCCGTATTCGCCTACGGCGAGGCGCAGCAGCGTGGACTTGCCGATGCCGTTGCGGCCCACGATCCCGGACAGGCCGGGAGGCAGAGCGAAGGTGAGGTCGCGGAAGACGGGGCGGCCGTCGGGCCAGGAAAAGGAAACGTGAGAGAGGGAAAGGGCGTGCATGAGTGCTCCGAGGGGTCTGGACGGGGGGATCCGTTGCCAGACGCGAGGTCTGGCGACCTAGAGCTCTGTCATGCGTGGCCTCCTGCGTGGACACTCGCCACGCCTCTGGGGACAAGGGTAGCGGACGCGAACAAGGCCCGACGCTGGCACGGGTGGTGCGCGAGCGTCGGGCCTTGTGGGGGGTTGGCTACGTGTGAGTGCGGTACTTGCGCACCGTGAGCGGCGCGAAGATCGCGATCACCACGGCGGCACCCACGAGCGCGAGGAAGCCATCGGAGCCGAACGTGCCCTCGTTGCACAGGTTGCGCGCCGCGTTGATGATGTGCGTCACGGGGTTGAAGCGGACGAATGTCTGCAGCCAGTGCGGCATCGTCTCGGCGGGGACGAACGCGTTCGAGAGGAACGTCAGCGGGAACAGGATCAGGAACGCGATGCCCTGCACTCCGCGGGACGACTTCATGGACACGCCCACGAGGGCGAAGATCCACGACAGCGCCCACGCGCAGGCCATGACCAGCAGGATGCACGCGGCGACACCGCCCAGGCCGCCGCCCGGCCGGTAGCCCATCGCGTACGCCGTCACGAACGTGATGACGCTCGCGATGAAGTAGCGCACGAGGTCACCGGTCAGCGCGCCGGAGAGTGGCGCGATGCGGGCCATGGGCAGGGACTTGAAGCGATCGAAGACGCCCTTGTCCATGTCATCGCGAAGGTTGGTGCCCGCGGCAGAAGCGCCCGTCAGGACGGTCTGCACGAGGATGCCGGGCACGATGATCGGCAGGTAGGCGGCCACGCCGCCGGCGATGGCGCCGCCGAAGATGTACGTGAACATCACCGTGAAGATGATGGGCTGCAGCGTCACGTCGATGAGCTGCTCGGGCGTGCGGCGCATCTTGATGAGCGAGCGCCGCGCCATGATCCAGGAGTCGCGCAGCGTCTGGTTGAGCGAGACGTGGCGGCGGAGGGTCCGGTCAAAGCCGGGAGTGATGACGGTCATGCTGAGACCTCCTCGGAGAGTTCGGCCGCGGGCTCTGCCGGGTGGCCGGTGATGGACAGGAAGACCTCGTCAAGGCTTGGCTTCTGCAGCGAGAGCTCGGTGACCGCGATCCCGCGCTCGCGCAGGGCGAGCAGCACGTCGGTGACCACGGCGGTGTCGGTGAGCGGCACGTTGACACGGCGAGACTCTGGCGACAGCGTTCCCTTAGCCCCAACAATGCCCTCTACCAGGGACAACGCGCCCACGGCGTCGGCCGTTTCGTCGAGCGTAAGCTGCAGCGCGGACGAGCCGACCAGCGCCTTGAGGTCATCCGAGGTGCCCTCGGCGACCACGCGACCGGTGTCGATGACCGCGATGCGCGAGGCGAGTTGGTCCGCCTCATCGAGGTACTGCGTGGTGAGCAGCACGGTCGAGCCGTCGTTGACCAGGCCGCGAATGGTGTCCCACATCTGCGACCGCGTGCGCGGGTCAAGGCCCGTCGTCGGCTCGTCCAGGAAGATCAGCGGCGGCCTTGAGATGAGGCTCGCGGCGAGGTCGAGGCGGCGGCGCATGCCGCCGGAGAACTTCTCTAGCGGCTTGTTCGCGGCGTCCGTGAGGCCAAAGCTCTCGAGCAGCTCGTCCGACTTGGACTTGATCGCCGCGCCCTTGAGGCCCTGCAGCCGGCAGAAGATGTCGAGGTTCTCGCGGGCGGTGAGCGTTTCGTCGACGGACGCGTACTGTCCCGTCACACCGATGAGCTGCCGCACCTGGTGCGCGTCCTTGACCACGTCGTAGCCAAAGATCTTGGCCTCTCCGCCGTCCAGCCCAAGCAGGGTGGCGAGCATGCGGATGGTGGTGGTCTTGCCGGCGCCGTTCGGCCCCAGCACTCCGTAGACGACGCCAGGCGCCACTTGCAAATCCACATGATCCACAGCACGCTGCTCGCCGAAGTCTTTGACGAGGCCGTGTGCCTCGATAGCCCATTCGTTGGACATGGGCGCTCCTTTCGATACGGCCCGACGCCGGGGTTGCGCGGGCACGAACATGATCGTAAGCGAACACGTTCGCAAAATGCAAGTCATTTCCGAACGCGTTCGCTTTTCTTTCACTTTTCGCGTACTGTGGGGGCATGGCGGACAAAAACGACTGGCGAAACGGCCCCGAAGCCGCGCAGCTGCGTCGTGAGTTCCGCGAGGAGGGCAAGCGGCTTCGCGACGAGCTCCGCGAGGAGTGGATGCGCCAGATGGCGGTGCAAGCGGAGCAGATGCGTGCCAATCGCGAGGAGCGCGAGGCGGGCATGGGGCATCAGGGCCGCGGCAACCCTCCCCGCCGCGGACCGGGGCGCCCTCGCGGCAACCTGTCCCGAGAGGCCGTGGTGGACACGGCGATGCGCATCATGCAGCGCAGGGGCCTGGACAAGGTCACGATGCGCGCGGTCGCCCACGATCTCAACACCGGACCCGCGTCCATCTATGCGCACGTCAGTTCCATGGCAGAACTGCACGGACACATGCTCGATCGCATCGTCGGCGAGATCGACCTGACGGTTGCCGAGGGCACCTGGCGCGAGCGCGTCACCCTTCTGCTGCGAGACCTCTCCCAGGAGCTGCTCGAGTACCCGGACCTCGCGAGATCCGCGCTCGAGGTGCGCCCGTTCGGCGAGAACACGCTGCGTTTCGCGGACCATCTCATCGGCCTGCTCGAGGAGGGCGGAATCACGCCCTCGCGCCGCGCGCTAGGGATGGACCTGCTCCTGCTGTGGACCATGGGCGGGGCCGCAGAACACGCGGCCGACGCGCAGGACCCAGCCACGCCGTCGGAAACCATCAGGGCGTTCCGCGAGGCCGTGGGCGACGGCGAGAAGTACCCCAACCTCGCCGCGGTTCAGGACGTGCTGTTCATGGGCAGCGAGACCACGCGGTTCGCGTGGGGCGTCGATGCGCTGCTCACCGGCATCGCGTCGTCCAGCGATCCGCCCACGGTGTAGCTGGGGACAGCCGCCGCGTGCGACCCACCCCCAGATGGACGCTGAGTACCGCGAATTCGCGCGTTGGACGACCTCAGCGTCCATTTGAGGACTCGACGGGGCCGGGCCGGCGCCGCAACCGGCGCCGTGGTCACGCGGCTCGCCACAAGGGGAGAAAATGGAAGGGATGCAGACCTTCGCCTCCCTCAAGTTCTTCAACTTCCGCCTGTGGCTCGCCGGCGGCCTGGTGTCGAACATCGGGACGTGGATGCAGCGCGTCGCCCAGGACTGGCTGGTCCTCACGGCGCTCACGCACGACTCGGGCACCGCCGTTGGCATCGTGACGGGCCTGCAGTTCCTGCCGTTCCTGCTCCTATCTCCGTATGCGGGCGTCATCGTCGACCGCTTCGACTCCCGCAAGCTGCTCATGGTCACGCAGGGGGTGGCTGGCGCGCTCGGCATCGGCCTCGGGACGCTCGTGCTCACCGACACCGTGGCGCTGTGGCACGTGTACGTGTTCGCGTTCGCGCTCGGCGTGGTCTCCGCCTTTGACAATCCCGCCCGCCAGACCTTCGTGACCCAGCTGGTCGAGGCGCCGAACCTTCCGAACGCGGTGGGCCTCAACTCCGCGAGCTTCAACGCCGCGCGGCTCATCGGCCCCGGCATCGCCGGCGTGCTCATCGCGGCGGTGGGCACCGGGTGGGTGTTCATGATCAACGGCCTCACCTTCGCCGCCACGATCATCGCGCTGCTGGCGATGCGCATCCGCGAGCTCATCCCCCACGAGCGGGTTGCCCGACGCAAGGGCCAAGTGCGCGAGGGCGTGCGCTACGTGCGACGTCGGGCGGACATCGTCGTCATCATGATCATCGTCGCTGTGGTCAGCGCGCTGGGCCTCAACTTCCAAATGACGAGCGCGCTCATGGCCCGCGTGGAGTTCGACAAGGGCGCTGGCGAATACGGGATCCTGGGCTCGATCATGGCGATCGGCTCGCTTGCCGGCGCGCTCCTCGCGGCCCGCCGCGGTCGGCCGCGGCTTCGCTACATCGTCGGAGCCGCGGCGCTGTTCGGCGTCTCGACGGGGCTCATGGCCCTCGCGCCCACCTATGGCGTCTACGCGCTGCTCACGATCCCCGCGGGCTTCTTCGCCATCACGCTGCTCACCACGTGCAACGCGTGGGTGCAGACGACCACGGCGCCCACGATGCGCGGCCGTGTCATGAGCCTCTACATGATGGTGCTGATGGGCGCGACGCCCATCGGATCGCCCGTCGTGGGGTGGATCGGCGAGGCCATCGGCCCCCGTTGGGCGATCGCCGTTGGCGCGATCTCGGCGATCGTCGTGGCACTGGCCGCGGCGTGGTGGTCCAAGCGCTACTGGAATCTCGAGCTCAGCTACGCGATGCATCGGCCCTTCGTGCGGGTCGCCTACGGCCGCACCACCTCCGAGGCCTACGCGGCCCAGCGCGAGGACGCCAAACTCAAGATCAGCGAGCAGCAGGCGGAGAACGCGCGCGGCCAGGGCTAGTAGGCGCTACGCCGTGGGGTCGATCCGGCGCTCGTCCACGTGCTGGTCGACCACCTCGGTGTGCTTGGTGTTGCGGTTCTGCGCGTTCACGACCAGCGAGATGATGATCGCCAACACGCCGACCGCGAGGCAGATGTAGCCGACCATCGTCAGGTCAACCGCATCCCAGGAGTCCTTGACCGCGAACGCGAGGATCGCGCCAACGACGATGAGGAAAATGCCGCCTCCGAGAGCCATGAGGGTTCCCTTCTAGCCACTGTCACCGGCCTTGGGCACCCTTGCCTGTGGCGCGGGCGTGCCCCCGGGAGAGGCAACGGCCGGTCGAGAAGGCAACCCCAGCGTCGGGCCGCGGTATTCCGGTTCCCACGCAAGTCACCGAACTACCAGGCCCGACGCTAGGGCCGGGTTAACGCCTACGCGGACTTTGGCGCATACGGGTACGCGATGTCGCACACGGGCGCGTCCATCGGCATCTGAATCACGTCCGCGAAGTACACCTCTCGCGAGGGCAGCGACTCGATCATGGAACCGTTCTCGATCACCCACATGGCGACCGCGTCGTACGCGGCGAGGATGTTGGGGAACTCGATCCCCTCTCGCGTCAGCGTCGTATACGCCTCCTCGTGCGCCGCCTCGCGCTTGAGCACGATCGCGCCCTCCGGCTCTGCCGGCCCGTCGATGATGATGCAGACCTCGACGAGGGCGGACGCATCCGGCGTCACCGGGCCGTGGAAGATCACGTACGTGGGGTCCTCCGGGGTCGTGTTCAAAGACCGTAGCCCCGGGTTGCGCTCGGCCCACGAGAACAGTTCGTGGAACGAGCTCATGATGAACTCCGTGAGCTGCGGCTGGAACAGCTCCTTGGAGATGACGGCGAGCTTCCGCTCGGGAACTGAACGGGTCTTGATGTCCATGGGGGGCTGCCCCTCTCTGCGCAGTCGCGCCTTGATGTAGTGGCCCAGTCCGCGGCGCTCCACATGGCGCTCCTCTTGCGCGATCCACCAGTCCTGGTAGCTCGCGAGCGCGGCGTCGCCGTCGAGGATCTGGGCGATGAGATTCAGCGGCACATCCACGCGCCGCAGGTCTCCGATGAGGATGGCCCGGTTGCGCTGGTTTGGCCGGTAGTAGCGGTAACCAGACACCGGGTCAACGTGGGCGGGGGTGAGCAGACCGTTCTCGTCGTACAGGCGCAGGGCCTTGATCGACAGCCGCGTCAGCGCGGCGAACTCGCCGATGCTGATGAGCTCTTCCTCGTCCATGGCAGCCACAGTGCAGTCTCCCGCAAGGGGAGGGTCAACACTCAATACTTAAGTTTTCACTTGACTATTGCCCGACGCTGGGTACAGGATGGCGGCATGCCCACCTCCCAGCTAGACCGCACCTTCCTAGCCCTCGCCGACCCAGGGCGACGCGCGATGCTCACCCGCCTCGGCGTCGGCCCGGCAACCGTCTCCGAGCTCGCGGAACCACTCCACATGACCCTGAGCGCCGTGCTGCAGCACGTGAACTACCTCGAGGACACGGGCCTGGTAACCACCCGCAAGGAGGGGCGCACGCGCATCGTCGAGCCGTCCCTCGACGGGTTGCGCGACGTTCGCGACTGGGTCGCGGCGCACGAGGCCGCGTGGCACGCGCGCTTTGACCGCCTGGGAGCGGCCATGGACCTGATCTACCCCAAGGAGAACTGACATGACCATCGCCCACCACGACTTCACCATCAGCCGCACGTACGCCTACTCGCCGGCGCAGGTCTTCGACATGTTCGCGGACCCCAAGAAGAAGCAGCTCTGGTTCGGCGCGAACGATGACCTCGAGTCGTCCTTCGGAACCTTCGACTTCCGCATCGGCGGAACGGAGAGCGCAGCGTCCGACCACCCCGGCGGATTCAGCACGACGTTCGACGCCGAGTATGTGGACATCGTGCCCGGAGAGCGCATCGTGTTCACCTACCGGATGACGCTGAACGGTGATCCGCTCTCGGCGTCGGCCACCTCGATCACCCTGGAGCCGGTCGAGGGCGGCACCCTCCTCACCCACACCGAACATGGCATCTACCTGGACGGAGAGCACGGGGCCGAGGGGCGCGAGGAGGGCACCACCGACCTGCTGCGCCTGCTCGGCGAGGCGCTCGACTCGCTCGCTTGAGCACGCCGGCGCCTACGCGGCGCCGCCGTCCTCACGCTGCACATCCCCGCACTTCGACATCAGGTTCTGCAGCGCCGCCTTCATGTCCGGGTACGGCTGGATCTCCAGGTACGCGGGCTCGTCGTCGCCGATCGCGAGGTACAGGGGAAAGACGAAGTTCTTCTTGCCGTCCGCGAACACGTGGGGGTCGCAGCGCCCCACCTTGATGACGGCGGGCACCTGCACGCCGGCCTGGCCCGTGAAGAGGGTCCGCGGCTCGTCCGCGAGCGAGACGATGAACACGATGTTCCCCGTCATCGACGTGAGCGTCACCGGCTCCTCCGGCCGCGAGCCGCCGCGGGTCAGCACGATCGAGGTGAGCAGCTCGGCGTCCGTGTGGGTCTCGATGACGCCGAAGGAAGGCGCCGCCACGTCAAGGATCGCCTTCTGCGCGCACTCGTCCGCGTTGATCTCGCGCAGGGCCGTGTCGGTCACCGTGAGCGTCTCGGTGGTCTCGCGGCCGTCGACCGTCATCGTCAGCACTGCATGCGAGGGGCCGGCCGGCGCGGGGCACACGGCGGTGCCGAGGAACATGCGCACGTGGTTGGTCCAGTCCGGGAACAGCCGGATCTCGCCGTCGCGCGCCGGCGAGTCCGCGAACAGCGGCGAGTCAAGCCGCGCGGAGGTCACGAGCGCGCCGGCGTCCCCGTTGGTGGTGACGAGCGCCTCGACCATCCGCGCCGCCTGGAGCGTGCGCGGGAACTCAACCACGGCGTCGGGCACCGTTACCCTGCCCGACGCTGCGGCCGGGTTTGGGGAGTGGCTCGCCCCAGCGTCGGCGCCAGTGCAGCCGGCGAGCAACACCGCGCAGGCGACGGCAATCACGCCCAAGCGGCTCATGCCGCCAGGCTACGCGCGCGTCACCCGCGCGCGGCATCACGTGCGACACAATGGCGGCATGACCCAGATCCTTGAACTCGCCAACGAGCACTGGCAGGTAGGCCTGCTCCCAACCACGGGCGGCTCCGTCGCCTATGGCCGCGTGAATATCGGCGGTACCTGGCACGACGTCTTGCGGCCAACGCCGGACGCCGTGCTGACCTCCGTGCCGGACACCGCCTCCTATCCCCTGGTTCCGTGGTCCAATCGGATCGCTGGCGGCAAGCTGCGGTGGGCGGGCAAGACGTATCAGCTTCGGGTCAACCACGGCGACGGCACCGCGATCCACGGCACCGCGTCGGAGTACCCGTGGGCCGTGGTGGAGGCCGATGCCACCCATGCCGTGCTCGAGTTCCAGTCCCGCGAGGTCTACGGCGTGAACTTCCCCTGGACCTTCACGGCGCAGTTCACGTATCGCCTCGATGGCGACCGCTTCACGTGGACGTACAGCATCACCAACTCGGACCACGAGACCTTCCCCGCCGGCTTTGGCCATCACCCATACTTCGAGCGCTCGGTCGCGGGATCGCGCACGGCTCACCTGCAGCTCAACGTCGACGCCGCCTACGAGGCCCAGGACTGCATCCCCTTCGGTGAGGCGGGCACAATACGGCCCGACGCCGACTTCCGGGCCTCTCGCGAGATCGGCGGGGCGTTCGTTGACGACTGCTACACGGCGCGCACCTCCCCCACGCTCGCCACCATCACGTGGCCGGGCGTTCTGGACCTCGACGTGGAGGCAGACGACCTCCTGAGCCACGCCGTCGTCTACATCCCCGAGGGAAAGCCCTTCTTCGCGGTGGAGCCCGTGAGCAACGCCAACGACGCATTCAACCTGGCAGAGCGGGGGATTCACTCCGCGAACCTGCTGCTGGTGCAGCCGGGCCAAACGGTAGAGGCAAGCTTCTCCCTCGTCGCCAGGCCGCTGGCCTAGGCCATGCGCCGCCGCATAGCAGAGGCGATCGCGCAACTGCTCGCCATCGCCATCACGGTGTGGCTGACGCCGGGCGTGAGCGCGGACCACTGGTGGTCCCTCGTGATCGCGGCCGTCCTTGTGGCCGGGGTGTCCTGGGCGCTCCGGCCCGCGCTCGCCTGGTGTGCCCGACGCTTTGGCTGGCCGGGCGCCGCACTCACCGCGCTCTTCGCCCAAGCGGTGGTGCTTGGGCTTGCGCTCGCGCTGACGCCCGGCATGCACATGGACACGCTGTGGCACCTCGTGCTCGCGTCGTGGATCTACGGCGCCGTAGCGGCGATCCTGTTCTGGCTGTTCGGCGCGAGCGGCGACGACTACCTCATCGACTACGCGATCCGGCTCGCGCGCCGGCGCCCGGCCCCGGAGGTGGACGACGCCGAGGGCGTGCTGTTCCTCCAACTGGATGGGGTCCCTGCGCCGGTGCTGGACTATGAGGTGCGGGCCGGGAACCTCCCCACCATCGCACGCTGGCTGCGAGATGGCACCCACACCTGGACCGAGTGGACGGCCCGCGTCCCCTCCACCACGCCCGTGAGCCAGGCGGGGATCCTGCACGGCACAACGGAGAACCTGCCGCCTTCCGGTGGTACGACCGCGAGCTTGGACGCATGCTCGTCGCCAACAAGCCTGCCGATGCCGCCGTGATCGAAGCCAGGATCAGCGACGGCGCGGGACTGCTTGCGGACGACGGCGTCTCTATCTCCAACCTCTTCAGCGGCGACGCTGCCACTGCCCAACTGACCATGAGCTCGCTGGAGAACAAGGGCAAAGCCTTGGGGGCGTCGGGCAGCTATGCGGCCTTCCTCACGCACCCGACCGGGCTTGCGCGAGGCGTGACCCTCACCATTGGCGAGATGGTCAAGGAGGTGTTCCAGGCGCGGCGGCAGCGGCGGCACGACGTCACGCCCCGCATACACCGTGGGGGCGCCTACGTGGCGCTGCGCGGCGTCACCAATGTGCTGCTGCGGGATCTCAACGTGGCGCTCGTCGCGGACGCGATGCTGAGCGGCCGCAAGGCCATCTACGCGGACTTCGTCGACTACGACGAGATCGCGCACCACGCCGGCGTCACCCGGCCCGAGTCGCTCGCGTCCCTCTACGGGCTCGATCGCGTGGTGGGCTCGCTCGAGAGGCTGGCGCGGTCCGGGGCCGCGCCGCGGCGCTACCGGATCGTGCTCGTGAGCGACCACGGCCAGTCCCAGGGCGCCACGTTCCTGCAGCGGACGGGCGAGTCGCTCGCCGACTTCGTGTCCTCGCATGCCGCGGGTGCTGCGGCCGTTGGCGAGGAGGAGGGCGAGGCGCGCGGTCGCGTTCGTGCGCTCATCGAGGGGCTCGGCGAATCGCTTCCCGCTCGCGTGATCTCCCGCGCCGTGCCCAATACTGCGGTGCCCGACGCTGCTGCCGGGGATGCACCGGAGCCCGGCATCGCGGTGGTCGGCTCTGGCAACCTGGGCGCGATCTGGTTCACGGACTCTCAGGAGCGGCTCACCCTTGCGCAGCTCGAGGCCGCGCATCCCGGCCTCATCGAGGCGCTCGCGACGCACCCGGCGGTCGGGTTCGTGGTGGTGCAGGGAGCCACGGGGCCGGTAGCGGTAGGCGCACACGGCGCGATGCACCTCGAGACCGGAGCCGTGACGGGCGAGGATCCGCTCGAGGCGTTCCCCGCGGCCAGGGCGGACTTTGCGCGCGTGTCCGCGTTCGCCTCCGCACCGGACATCTACGTGAACTCGCTCTACGACGCGTCGCTCGGCGAGGTGGCGGCGTTCGAGGAGCTCGTCGGCTGCCACGGCGGGCTCGGCGGCTGGCAGACTCGGCCGCTCCTGGTGCACCCCGCGGACTGGACCGTAGACGCTTCCCTAAGTGGAGCGTCGGGCCTGCTTGAAGGGGCCGAGACCGTGCACCGGCAACTGGTGCGCTGGCTCGAGGGGCTTGGGCACCGCGCGGACTTGGCTATCATGGAGCCCACACCGCGGGTGTAGTTCAATGGCAGAACTTCAGCTTCCCAAGCTGATAGCGCGGGTTCGATTCCCGTCACCCGCTCTCACTCCGGCACTGGTTGCGCGTCCTCCACGGGTTGGCCGATACGACGCGCGCCGCTCCACGCCGCCACGAACGCGCCAATCACGATGAGCACATCGCCAACGCTGAAGGTGTTGGCAAGCGGCAAGGGCGCGGGCCATGCGAAGACGTCCCCGAGCCATGGCAGCTTGGGGTCCTCAAGCACGGCGGTGTTGTTGAAGCCGCCCGTCTCATCGAGTCCCGCCCGCGCCACGGCATCCGCGGAGGCAGGCAGGGTGCCGCCGTTCAGCGCGATGGCGACGCCGTTCGAGAGTGCTCCCGCGCCGACGAAGTAGACGCCTGGGAAGTGGCGGTTGAGCCACAGGAAGCCGATCGCGGCCGCATACGAGGCCACGTGCAGTCCTGCCGCCAGGTTGTGGGGCATGTCCACCATGAGCACCACGGTCTGGAAGATCAGCGTGGCCCAGATCAGCAGTGGCCACTTCCACTTGTTCAGCAGCAGGCCGGCCGGCCAGCGCCCCGCGACGAGAGGCGACGCGAGCGCGAGCACGCAGGCGGCGAGGACAAGCATCGGCTAGGCGGGTTGCGCGCCAGCGCGGCTGCCGCCCTTGAAGAACGGCGAGATTTCCGACGCTGGAACGGGGATTCCCAGATGGAAGCCCTGGCCAATGGGGCAGCCGAGTTCGCGCAAAGCGACCGCGGTCGCCTCGTCCTCGATGCCTTCGGCGACCACCCTGAGGCCGAGGGCACGTGCCAGCGAGATCGTCGAGCGGACGATGATCAGGTCGTGGTTCTCGGTGCCGATATTGCTCACGAACGAGCGGTCGATCTTGAGCTCGTCGATCTCGAGTCGCTTGAGGTAATTGAGGGATGCGTTGCCGGTGCCGTAGTCATCGATCGCGATTGCCACGCCAAGCCCGCGCAAAGCGTGGACCACGGTGTCGGCGCGCACGGCGTCGGCCAGAATGCCGGTCTCCGTCACCTCGAGGACCAACGAGCTCGCCGGGACGTCGTGGCGAAGCAGGGCATCACGCACCTGATCGGGGAGGGCGAGGTCGGAGAGCAGGCGCGCGGAGAGGTTCACGGCCATGCGGAGCTCGTGGCCCTGCGCGCGCCACTCGGCGAGTTCGGCGAGAGCCGCGTTCATGACGTAGGCGGTGAGCGGGACCACAAGGCCGGAACTCTCCGCGAGGGCAATGAACTCCTCGGCGGTGACCTCGCCGCGCCGCGGGTGGCGCCAACGCACGAGCGCCTCAACGCCCACCAGCTTGCCGTCGCTGAGATCGAGCTGTGGCTGGTAGACCACGTGCAGTTCGTTGGAGTGAATGGCCGTGCGGAGATCCGCGAGGAGCTGCAGCCGCTCAAGAGTGTTGATGTCGAACTCCGAGGAGTACAGGCTGATGCGGTCGCGCTCGAGCTTCGCGTGATACAGCGCGATGTCCACGTTCTTCATGAGGGTGTCGGAGTCGTCACCGTGGTGTGGGGCGACGGCGACGCCCGCGCTCGCCCTCACGAGCAGTTCGAGCCCCTCGATGTGGACGGGAGTGTCAAGCGCGCCGAGGAGGTTGCGCGCGGCGGTTGCCGTGTCCAGCATGTCGCCGAACACCACGACCGCGAACTCGTCGCCGCCGAGGCGGTGGACGGTCGCGTTCTCCGGCGCGGCCGCCGTGAGCTCATCGGCGACCTTGCGCAGGATGAGGTCGCCGAAGGGGTGGCCGAGCGTGTCGTTGATGTCCTTGAAGTGGTCAAGGTCGAGTAGGACGAGGCCGGGGCCGTCGGTCTTGGACCGTTGCGCGTTCGCGAGTCCCTTGACGATCTCGTAGTGCAGTTGCGCTCTGTTGCCAAGACCCGTGAGCTGGTCGTGGGTGGCGTCATGCGCGTGGCGCGCGGCGGACTGCGTGAACAGGTGCGCCGCGATGACGGGGGCGGCGAGCAGAATCAGAGCCCATGCGCCCTCGGCGGCGATGAGTGCCGCGATTCCGCCGATGCTGAGGAGGACGAGGTTGCTCACAAAGAAGTCACGCACGTCGCTCCGCAGAACGGCGAATAGACGCTGATCAGTGACGCGCGAGACGATCCCCGCTACCAACACCCAGTTCACAGCGAACATGACTAGACCGCCCGCCATGAGCGCGAGGATGTCGCGGGGTTCCACGGCCATGGGCGCCGACAGCGGCGAATAGCCGGTCAGCGCCGCGTAGACGAGGCCCGCGCTGGCCACACTGAGCGTGTACTGGGCGGTGTTGAAGAGTGACTTCTTGGGTGCGCGGTGCTGCAGCGCGTCGTCCGTGAGACTGGCGAGGACCTGGACAACGACGCCGACGGTCAACCCAGCCACGCCCACGAGGGCGAGCACGAAGGGGGCCGAGGTCGAAAGGGTGCGGTCGGATCTGCCCGCCCGGGGAAGGACGATCGGCTTCACCTCACCCGCGATCGCGGCGAAAGCCAGCAACAGCGTCGGCCATACCGGGATGCCGTGGATGAGCTCATCCCAGTCGGTTGACAGAAGGATGAAGGCGAGCGCGATTACGCCGAGAGTGATGACCGCGGCGACATAAGCGTCGAGTCGCGCGGATGACGAGCGTGCTCGCCGCACCGCACCGCCGCTAGGCGTCGAGGGTTCTAGTTCCACTTCCACCCGGCGCCCGCGATCGTGGCCGCCACCACGAGAGTCGTCGCCGAGGAGGTTATCCGTACGAGCCTGCTGCTGATCAGGATGGTCCACTTGTCCATGATGGGTCCTATTGGGTAGTCGCGATCAGATGCGCGCCGTGAGATTGCTCACCCGCGCGGTACTTCGGGCAGGTTCGTGCTCAGTTCCACTTCCAGCCGGTCGAGGCAACATTGGCGAGCTTGCTGTCGGAGGTGATCGTCCACTTGTCCATGAGAGTTAGTCCTTTGTCAGTTGAAGAGTTGATGAGGGGGTTCGGACCAGGCGTTCGCCTAGTTCCACTTCCAGCCAGTCGAGGCAACGTTCGAGAGCTTGTCGTTGGTGAGAGTCCACTTGTCCATGAGAGTCAGTCCTTTGAGTTCAGAAGAGTTGATGAGGGGATTGGGCTAGGCGCTGAGGCCTAGTTCCACTTCCAGCCGGTCGAAGCAACGTTCGCGAGCTTGTCGTTGGTGAGAGTCCACTTGTCCATGAGAATTGGTCCTTTGACTTCAGAAGAGTTGATGAGGGGATTGGGCTAGGCGCTGAGGCCTAGTTCCACTTCCAGCCAGTCGAAGCAACGTTCGCGAGCTTGTCGTTGGTGAGAGTCCACTTGTCCATGAGAGTTAGTCCTTTGTGATTTGAAGAGTTGATGAGGGGTGTGGTCCAGGCGCCGGGGCCTAGTTCCACTTCCAGCCGGTCGAGGCATCGTTGGCGAGCTTGCTGTCCGAGGTGATCGTCCACTTGTCCATGAGAGTCAGTCCTTTGTCAGTTGAAGAGTTGATGAGGGGGTTCGGACCAGGCGTTCGCCTAGTTCCACTTCCAGCCAGTTGAAGCCGCGTTCGAGAGCTTGTCGTTGTTGAGGGTCCACTTGTCCATGAGAGTCAGTCCTTTGTCAGTTGAAGAGTTGATGAGGGGTTTCGGACCAGGCGTTCGCCTAGTTCCACTTCCAGCCAGTTGAAGCCACGTTCGAGAGCTTGTCGTTGTTGAGAGTCCACTTGTCCATGAGAGTCAGTCCTTTGTCAGTTGAAGAGTTGATGAGGGGGTTCGGAGTAGGCGCCGAGGCCTAGTTCCACTTCCAGCCGGCGCCTGCGATCGTCGCGACGGCGACGAGGGTGGTGGCGGAGGCCGCGACACGCACGACTTTGGAGCTGGCGATAACGGTCCACTTGTCCATTTGAGTTAGTCCATTTCTTTCAAAGGTTGAGTTGTTGGTGCCCGCAGCGAGCAGGCGGTTCCCCCACGGAGGTGATTGCTGCCTAGTTCCACTTCCAGCCGGCGCCTGCGATCGTCGCGACGGCGACGAGCGTGGTCGCCGATGCGGCGACGCGAACGGTCTTGGAATTGGTGAGGATGGTCCACTTGTCCACGGTGATCTCCTGTCGGTGGCGACGATGGCACTGACGCAAGCCGCCCCTGCGGTGATCTCGCGAACTGAGGGATCTCGAGATCACTGAACTGCAACCATCGTCAACTACTTGTATTGGGATGCAGGGCGCAACCTGGACTAATCATCGCGCCCAAACGCGCTCGGTGCCACCCATATTTGGGGCATTTCTCCCAAAGCGGCTGGGACCGGTCCCAGGACCGGAGCCACTAGGCTCGACACCATGAGCGCAGCTGGACTCACTCAGGCACAGGAAAAGATGCGTCAAGCGGGCGTGAGCCAGGCCGCGATCGACGTCTTCACCCACTACTACGGCCAGCTCGAGGCGGGCGCCACCGGGCTTATCCTCGAGGACTCGATCGAGCCCCTCACGGACCCGGACAGATTGGCCGGCGTGGAGATCAGCGAGGCCGACGCCAATGATGCCTTCGCGAAGACGGTCATCATCAAGCTCAACGGCGGGCTCGGCACCTCGATGGGCATGGACCGCGCCAAGTCGCTGCTGCCCGTCCGCGACGGCAAGTCGTTCCTCGACCTCATCGTCGAGCAGGTGCGCCACGCCCGCGCAGCCACGGGTGCTCCGCTACCGCTGCTGCTCATGAACTCGTTCCGTACCAGGGACGACTCCCTCGCAGCCCTCGCCGCGCATCCGGACATCGCGGTTCCAGGCCTGCCCCTCGACTTCCTCCAGAATGCGGAGCCGAAGATCCGCGTCGACGACCTCACCCCCGTGAGCTGGCCCGCGGATCCCACGCTTGAGTGGTGCCCTCCGGGCCACGGCGATATCTACACGGCGCTGCTCGGTTCCGGCGTTCTGCAGCAGCTCCTTGACGCCGGCTTCAAGTACGCGTCCGCGTCCAACTCGGACAATCTGGGCGCCGTGCCAAGCCCGCGTATCGCCGGCTGGTTTGCAGCGTCGGGCGCCCCGTACGCGGCTGAACTGTGCCCGCGAACCCTTGCGGACAAGAAGGGCGGCCACCTCGCCATTCGCAAGGCCGACGGCCGGCTCATCCTCCGCGACACCGCCCAAACCGCGCCGGAGGAGATGGACTACTTCACCGACGAGTTCCGCCACCCGTTCTTCCACACGAACAACCTGTGGTTCGACCTCGAGAAGCTACACGCGGCGCTCACCGAGCGCGGCGCGGTGCTTGGACTGCCGCTCATTCGCAACGTCAAGACCGTGGATCCCACGGACTCCAGCAGTCCCGAGGTGTTCCAGATCGAGACCGCGATGGGCGCCGCGATCGAGGTGTTCGAGGGTGCCACCGCGATCGTCGTTGGCCGCGACCGCTTCCTGCCCGTGAAGACCACGAACGACCTGCTTCTGCTCCGCAGCGACGCCTACGAGCTCGCCGACGACGGCGCGCTGCGCCTCGCCGTGGACGCCGCCCCGCTCGTTGACCTCGACTCGAAGCACTTCAAGACGGTGCAGAAGTTCGACGAGCGCTTCCCGTACGGAGCACCCTCGCTGCGCGAGGCCACGAGCCTCACTGTCAACGGGGACTGGACCTTCGGCGCGGACGTCTCCGTCACTGGCGCGGTCACACTGGCCGACGCCGGCTCACCTCAGCTCGTGCCCGACGGTTCTCGCCTGGGCAGTTAGCGGGCAACCCCAGCACCCCCGCCGCCCTGGAATGGCCTCTGAGGGTCACGAAATCGCGTTTTCGTGACCCTCAGAGCCCATTCGGGAGGGGCGGCGCGCCTGCGCGGGAACCCCGGCGCACCCGGCGCGCCTCCGCGGGAACCATCCCGGACGCTCCTAGCGTTGCATCAGCGGCTTGGAGTTTTCTCACAGCCAGCTGGCAAGGCGAAGGCCCCCCGGAATAGGAGTCCGGGGGGCCTTGCCATGACCAATGAGTTCTCGCCCACGTGCGGTTTGACCCGCAAGAAGCGACGGCCGCGATTGACGATGCGGCTTCACCCCCGTGGGGGTGACCTCCTGGCCGACGCTACGGGCCGTGAGTCCCTGTGCCGTCACCCACAGTTCGCGTCGACCGCCTTGCGAGCAGCCGCCTTGAAGTGGACCAACGTTGTCCGAAGCGTCCGATCAGATCATTCACCGCGCCCTCACAAGGAGAGCCTGAGACCCGGTCGAGATCCGGCCGTGGCCCCAAAGGGGCCCCGGTCGATCCCGCTCGGCTCGGCTGCCGATCACCTGCAAGGCGCGAGCCCCGCAACTTCACAGCGACCGGTCCGCCATCCGCACGAACCCCGAAGGGCTACGGCTTCCGGCATCCCGAGGGATCGCCATCCGATCGCAACCCCCAGAAGGGGCCGCACTCTTCCGGCCATCCCGCGCCGAACCACCCGAGTGCCGAGCTCCGTGGGAAACCCCACTGAACCCTGGCCCGCTCCAGGTCACGGTCTCCCGTCACCCGGAACAACCCGCCGGACCCGGTCACCCGGACCCCGCGAGCCTCGCGTGGGCTTTGGCCGCCTTCCTAGGTGGCGACCTGAGGAGCCGTCCCGCCTTCCGCAACACCCGAAGGTGCCGCTTCCCGCGGATTGTCGTCTCGGTGAACCAGTGGCTTGCGCCCCTGACCTCCAAGAACTCCAAAAAACCTTCCCCGACAACCTTGCGGCCCTCGGTTCCGGCACCTTCCCCAACTGCCTCAAAGCCCCTGGTGAGGACCGTTACCCGAGTCCGAAGACCCTGATCACGGTGACCCTCCCCAGCTGCCTAGCGGCCGCCGGTTCCGGTAATTCCGGTTCCTCATCGATTGGTGAATGTCCCTCTCGATGGGGATAGGTCTACTCGCGTCCATCCGGGACTTGCAACTCGAAATCGACCCTTTTTTTCATCCACTTTTTCCTCACACGGTTGTCCACCGAATTCACACACGCGTCACCAGAAGTTCACATGCCTGTGGACGAAATCTGTGGATGAGAGGGCGGGTGAGAGTGGCGTCCGTCACGTCATTTGGCCCGACGCTGGGGCCGGCTCAGGCGCCGCGGTTGCGGTCGTCTTGGGCCACCTTGGCAAGCATTTCGTTATAGGCGGTGAGGTCGGCGTCGTGATCGCGCTCGGCCTTGCGGTCGAGGCGGACCGTCTCGCGGGCGTCCGATTGGCGCCACGCCGTGACCACCAGGATCGCGAGCAGCACCACGGGCAGCTCACCCATGCCCCATGCCAACTGGCCGCCATATTGCTGGTCGGTAATAGCGTCGGGCCCCCAGGTGCGGCCCATGAGCCCAAACCAGGTTGGCGCGAGCAGCACCATGGACGAGGTCATGGTGACGCCGAAGAACGCGTGGGCCGCCATGGTGGCGAACAACAGCACGATGCGCATGGGGAAGCGCGGGCGGCTGGGGCCTGGGTCGATGCCGATGAGCGCGTTGACGAAGAGGTACCCGACGATCGCGAAGTGGAACAGCATCCACAGGTGCCCCGCGTGATTGCGGAGCGAGAACTCGAACAGCGGCGAGTAGTAGAAGACGATCAGCGCCGAGGCGAAGCTCGCGGCGGCGATGACAGGGTGCGAGACGAACTTCATGAAGCGCGACTCCACGAGCCCGCGAAGCCACTCGCGGGAGCCGCGGGAGTGGTCGTGGCGCACGGGCAGCGCGCGCAGCGCGAGCGTGACGGGCGCCGCGAGCGCGAGGAAGATCGGCGAGACGGTGACGAGCACCATGTGCTCCACCATGTGGCCGGAGAAGATCGTCATGCCGTAGATGGCGGGCGCGCCCTGGCTCACCCACAGCAGCGACAGGATGCCGACGACCCACAGCACATCGCGATAGACCGGCCACGTGTCGCCGCGCCGCCTGAGACGCGCCGACCAGCGCAGGTACTGCACGCCGGCCACCACGAACACGAAGGCGGCGATGATCTCCAGCCGCCACAGCCCAATCCAGTTCCAGGCCGACGGCTGGGGCGGCAGGTCATAGCCCGTCAGGTAGTACGCGGGGCTGGGATCGATGACGGGAAGCGCCTGCAATGGCGGGGCCATGGTGCTGAGGACGCCCGCGATCCCCATAATCGCGACCAAGGCGACCACATCCACGGAGAGGACGCGCCAGAACCTGGCCGCAACGTCGGCCCTGCTGAGGCGCGGGAAGGTGCGTGCTCGATGCCAGGCCGCGAGCGCGATGGCGAGGGCCATCAGCGCGATCTTGCTCGCGAGGACGCGGCCGTAACTGGTGGTGAAGAACTCGCTCAGCGAGTCGAGACGCAGCCAGGCGTTCGCGACGCCGGAGACCGTGACGAGGATCGCGCCCCAGATGGCGATGCGAGAGGCGCGGATCATGACGTCCTTGGCATGATCGCCCAGGGGCTTGCGCAGGGCGGCGACCACGCCGATGACGCCCACCCAGATGGTCGCGCCCATGAGGTGGAGGAACATCGAGCTGGTGGCGAGGTGATGGTCGGCGGAGCCGGCGGCGTGGCCGGTCTGCGCGAGCCAGGCGATCGCCCACGCGACCGGCATGAGGCTCCAGCCCGCGAGCAACGGGCCGCGTACCAGGGCCATCATGATGGACGTGACGAGCGCGCCCACGATCACCTGGCGGTGCGCCTGGAGCAGTTCCACCGAGTTGGAGTAGCTCCACCACTCCTGCAGGAAGCGGTTGACGTCGACGCCGGAGTCCCTGATGTACGCGTAGGTGGCGAGGCTGTAGGTGAGCGCGGAGGCGACCCATGCGATGCTCGCGAGGCGGCCGATCAGGGCGGCGCGGTCGGCGGCCTTGCTGTCTTTGGGGATGCTCGTGGCGATGAGCAGCAAAGCGCCGACGACGCCTGCCATCGACAGGTCGCGAATTGCGCCTGACACGGCCACGATCGTGTCGGCACTCATGCCAAAAGGGTACGGCCCCTTTCACGTGTCACCGGGCAGACCTAGACTCTCCTGGTGTCTACCGAGTCCCCCTTCTTGCGCGCCGCCAGATCAACCTGATCGTCACCGGCCTGCTCATCGGCATGTTCATGTCCGCGCTGGACCAGATGGTGGTCTCCACCGCCATTCGCACCATCGGCGACGACCTCAACGGCCTCACGCTCCAGGCGTGGGTCACCACGGCTTATCTCATCGCGGCCACCATCTCGACTCCGCTGTACGGCAAGCTCTCCGATATCTACGGGCGCAAGCCGCTGTACGTGATCTCCATCTCGGCGTTCGTGCTGGGCTCGCTGCTGTGCGGCACGGCCACGAACATGTACCAGCTCGCGGCCTACCGCGGCATCCAGGGACTCGGCGCCGGCGGCCTGATGGCGCTCGCGCTGATCATCCTCGGCGACATCCTCAGCCCCCGCGAGCGCACCAAGTACCAGGCGCTCTTCTTTGGCGTGTGGGGCATCGCCTCCGTGCTTGGTCCCGTGATCGGCGGCTTCTTCGCCGGCGCCGACCAGATTCTGGGGCTCGCGGGGTGGCGCTGGACCTTCCTCATCAACGTCCCCTTTGGCGCGGCGACCCTGATCGTGATCCTGCGCGTGCTGCACCTGCCGGCGATGCACAAGAAGGTGGCGATCGACTGGTGGGGCGTGGCGACGCTCATCGTGGCGCTCGTCCCGCTGCTCATCGTGCTGGAGCAAGGCCGCGTGTGGGGCTGGTCGTCCGGCAAGGTGATCGGGCTCTCCGTCGTCGCGTTCCTCGGCGTCGTCGGCTTCATCGCGTCCGAGCTCAAGGCCGGGGACGACGCCCTGCTGCCGCCCCGAATGTTCCGCAACCGCACCGTCGGGGTATCCACGGGCCTGAACTTCGTCATGGGGTTCGCGATGTTCGGCGGCCTCGCCGGCCTGCCCCTGTACCTCCAGATCGCGAAGGGCATGTCGCCCACGGCCGCCGGGCTCGCGATGCTCCCGTTCACGGTGGGCATCCTGGTGATGGCCACGCTGTCCGCGCGCGTGATCCACCAGACGGGCAAGTACAAGATCTTCCCCATCGTGGGCACCGGTCTGCTCGTGCTGGCCGGGCTGTACCTGTCCACTCTGACCGCCACGTCTTCCCTTTGGGCCATGAGTCTGGGTGCGGTGGCTTTCGGCATGGGCCTCGGCGGCGTGATGCAGCCCAACATGCTTGCGGTGCAGAACGCGGTGGAGCCTCGAGACATGGGCGTCGGCTCTGCTTCCGTCATGTTCTTCCGGCAGATCGGCGGCTCCATCGGCACCGCCGTGTTCCTGACGCTCATGTTCTCCGCAGTCCCCGGCGCCATCGCCGACCAGTTCCAGACCGCGGCCGCGACGCCCGAGTTCCAGCAGGCGGTCCAGGATCCCGACGTGCTCGCGAACCCGGCGAACGCCGCGGTGATCGAGGTCATCAAGACGGGCTCGCTCGATGCGGCGGGCGACGCCGGCATCTCGCTCGACGACACCTCCTTCATCAACGAGCTGGACCCCGTGCTCGCCTCACCGTTCAAGGAGGGGTTCGCGGACGCGATCATGGGCGTGATCTTCATCTCGTCGCTGATCACGCTCATCGCGTTTGTGCTGTCGTTCTTCGTCCCGCAGCTACCGCTGCGCGAGAAGTCGGGGCTTGAGACTCTGCGGGACGACGATCGCGAGCTCACCCCCGAGGACCAGGTCGGCGACGGCATCCCGGACGCGGACGAGCGCGATGCCGACCCGCGCGGCGCGCCCGTGAGCGAACCTGGGTTCTAGCAAGGGCCCATCCCCCTCCACCCGCCACGGTTTAGGCACACTGCGCATACCAAAGCGCGCGACGCGCCCCGGTTTAGGCACACCACGCATACCTTGCCCCCGCATACCTTGCCCCCGCATACCTTGCCCCCGCGCGCACCCTGGTTTAGGCACACCAGTCCTGCTGTTTGCCCGCCATCGCCTCGGTTTAGGCACCTGAGTCCTGGTTTCGGTCCAGGAAGGTCTCGGGCGCACCTTGCCCAGGCCATGTGGCTTGCGCCTTGGAAACAGGACTGAGCTGCCTAAACCTCGAGCCGAGCGCCGAGGAACCAGGACTGAGCTGCCTAAACCGCTGCGGTCGACGCTGGAAAACGGTCCAGCCATGCCCCATGGTGATGGCCCTGCGCCACGGGCGGGTTCGCATAAGGCCGCGCACCCACGTAAACGAGCGGGCTGACGCTGCCGGGCCGCGGCTCGAAGGAGATGCGCGCGAGCGGACGCTCGTGCGCGAGGTCCACCACGATGGAGTCCAAGCGGTCCTGCGCGTCCTGCGGGAGTTGGTACAGCGCGATCGTGTGGAAGATCAGCACAGGCTCGCCGGCCGGGAGGGAGCGCACCACGCCCGGCAGCGTCTCCAGCGCATCGCCCGCGACCATGGTCACCGGCGTCTCGCGCCGAATCGCGATCGCGGCACGCAACCGCGCCAGCCGCTCCGCATGTTCGGGCCACACCAAGGCCTCCAGCCATGCAACAGCGTCCGGATCCGCCACGTCCACCGGCGCGAGGTCAAGCCCGGTCCGCGTCGCGAACTCGGGCACCCGCGCGGGCAACGAGAAGCCGCCGCGGTTCTCGCAGGCGAGGGTGACCGCGCTGGAACCGATCACACCACCCCCGTAGTCGTACGCGTACCGATCCAGGCACAGATTCAGCCCCGCCGAAGTGCCGATGTCGATCGCGTGCACCACACCGTCGCCAAATCCGGCCACCGCCTTGGCGACGAAGGGGAGGATGACGGCACAGCGTCGGGCCTCGTTGGTTTGGGTGCGGCGGGTGCAGCCGATCTCCACGATCTCTTCTTGGTGCGCGAGCACGAAGGCCCGGAAGTCGCGAAAGGGGAGATCCGGAAGCGGGCAGCCGCGCAGCAGCTGCACCGCGCCGAAGAGCAGGTTCATGGGCGGCACGTTGTCGATGCGGACGACCACGTTGAGGAGCGCCGGGTCCTCGGTGATCTCCGCGGCCAGGCGCGAGTACAGCGGCGAGTCCGTGGCCGCGCGCATCCAGCCGCGAATCTCGGCGACGACTCCTTCGCGCGTGCCGCGGTCCGCGCTCGAGTGCGCCCAGTCGCTCATGGGGTGAGGCTATTGCGTGTGGGCGGCGCGGCGTAGGGTCGCGGGCATGGCAAGTGGCACCGCTTTGTTGTCCGACGCTGACGTGCGCAGGGCGCGGTTGCGCTCGCTTCTGCTGGCGTCGGGTGGGCAACGCTCCGTGTTGGACGTCGCGGAATGGTTCGGCGCGATGCAGGCGCAGGACCTGGCGAGTGGGGCGTGGTCGTTTGGCGCTCGGGTTCCAGGGCTCTCCGAGGCGGACGTGCAGGCCGCTCAAGAGAATCGCGAGGTGCTCCGCACATGGCCCATGCGCGGCACCGTGCATTTTGTACCGGCTCGCGACGCCGCGTGGATGGTGGCGCTCATGGACAAGAAGCCGCTCGCGGGAGGGGCCGCGCGGCGCGAGTACCTGGGGATCACGCTGGCGCAAGTGGATCGGGCGGTGGTGGTGTTGGCCGACGCTCTGGCCGGCGGCCGCGTGCTGACTCGCGACGAATGCGTGGCCGTCCTTGCGGCCGACGGCCTGCCGACCGAAGGCCAGCGGAGTTACCACTGGCTCTGGTACGCGTGCCAACTGGGCGTGCTGGCGCAGGGGCCGCCGCGGGGCAAGGACCACACGTTCGTGCTTCTCAGCGAGTGGGTGCCGACGCCGAACACACCGTCGCGCGAGGAGGGGCTCGCGATCATGGCGAGACGGTACTTCCAGTCGCATGGGCCGGCCTCGGAGAAGGACTTTGCGCGGTGGACCGGGATGGGGCTGCGGGAGTGCCGCGAGGGGATCGCCGGGATCGGCGACGAACTGGTGAAGGTGGAAACGAGCGGCGGGCCGATGCTCGCGGCGGGGGCCGTGCTGGACTCGGACGAGGCGACACGGCGGCACGTGGTGCTGCCCGGCTTCGACGAGTTCATGCTGGGCTACGCGGACCGCTCGCTGTTGGTCGACCCGGCGCACTTCGGCGCCGTCGTGCCTGGCAACAACGGGGTCTTCCAGTCGACGCTCGTGAAGGACGGGCAAGCCGTGGGCATCTGGAAGCGCACGCTCAAACCCAAGACCGTAGATGTGGTGACCACCGAGTTCACGGCGACCACAGCGTCGGACAGAAAGGCGTTCGAGCGCGAGTTCGCGACGTACGCGAGGTTCGTGGGGCGGGAGGCGCGGGTGGCGTGGAACTGAACTGGTTCACAAATCGCGCCCCCCGCTCGGCAACAACCTCGTTAGCGTAGTCCGCAGCGACACAAGCTCTGCGCCGGCACCCACCAAGGAACACTGATGCCCATCCGCCTGATGAACGATTACGGCGCGGCCCGCCCGCTGTGGAACGAGGAAGGGCTCGCCGACGATGGCCAGCCACCTCTCCCGGACGAACTCGAGGCCGCTCTGCGCGCATGGGCCACAAACTTCAACGCCCACTTCAGTTGGGAGGAGGGCTGGCCGTCGGCGGCGATGGAACGCGCCCACCGAGCCGAGGGCGAGCGGTTGCTCGCGGCCCTTCGCGAGGCGCTTCCCGATGACGACGTCACATTCGACTACTGGGAAGAGGCTCACAGATGAGGCTCAAGCCACACGGCAAGCCAACGAGCTCCGCATGCGCATATGTTGTTTATTAATCGACATCATGAGCGATACAAAGCGAGTTACACACACGTTGTTTGAGGACTCCGACCTGGACGAACGTGAACTCGCTGTGCGCTCGACGACGTCGCGGCCGTGGCGCTTGGCGAAGGTACGCTCGGGCGCGGATACCTTCGCCCAGGCTGGTTAGGGCTGGAGACACGAGACCAAGCCACGTAGCAGCGAGTCTCAACCTGGTCTCAGATACCTCTCCGCGGGCGGCGCTGAGGCACCCCCAAGCAGTAATGTGCGAGCACTGCTGGGGAGGTAGAACCATGTCCATTCTTGATATCAGGCCTCGTATTCGCGCTATTGTCGCCGGAATCGCGGCAGCGCTCATGCTCGGAGGCGCGATCGCCGTGGTGCAGGCCCCGACGGCCGACGCTGCCACCGTCACGCTCGCCAACGGCTCGTGGTACTCGGGCGCCATGCAGAACACGCGAGAGATCGACTGCTCCAGTGTGATCTGGGGCAGCCCCTACATCGGCCCCGCGGTCATGGCGTACACGAGCATCGAGGTGGACATGGCGGCGTCCAAGCCCGCTCAGGGCGACACGTTCTACGCCTCGATCTCCGTTGGCGCCGCCGCGATGCCATGCGGGGGCCAAGGAGTGGTGCCGGGCTTCAAGCTCCCCGCCGGCGTAGAACTCAGCATCACGGCGTCGACCCCGCTAGCGGTCAACGGCACGCCACTGGCCGCGAGCTACGTCCAGCAGAATTGCGCGGGCACCACCGGGGTCTACTGCATCGCCTCCAACACCGTCGACGCGCCGCTGTGGTCCGCCGTGAGCGGCAACAAGTGGGAGTGGCTCATCCCGCTCAAGGCCACCACCCCTCAGAACATGACCAAGTTCGAGGCGTGGATCCAGGTGGCATCCGGATCGGGGACGTACCTGCTCAAGCCGTGGGCGCCCATCAACGTGTTCGGCACCGCGTCCAACGTGGGCAACGGCTCCACCCCCACGAACACGGGCGCCAACTCTCCCAACGCGTACCGCGTGGGCTACCCGCAGCCGTCCACCACGGCCGTGGACCAGTTCGAGTGGTTCGGCGATACGTACACCGCCAAGTACGGCCTGCTGTCGCTCGCCTATCTGTACACGAACGGCAGCGCCGGCACGTACTACGTGAGGCGAGCCACGACGTCGGCCGGTCTGGACACCAGCGGCGCGTACCAACAGTCCACGGGCGCCCTGCCGTCGGGCTCCGACGCGCTCACGTTCGCCACCGACTGGGACGTGGCCGCCTACTCGGCGATCAAAGCCGCCAGAAGTACTACTGGAAGATCGGCTTCAAACCCACGGGAGCGTCGGCCGTCATCTGGGGCTCGGTGCAGACCTTCACCGGCCTGTACGCCGCCACGTGCGGCGGCCAAGGGGTAACCGTGTCGCTCGCGGCTGGCGAGGTGGCGACCCCCGGCGACGACGTCATCCTCGGAACGCCGGGCGACGACATCATCGACGGCCTTGGCGGAAACGACATTATCTGCGGGCTCGGCGGCAACGACCGGCTCATCGGGGGCGCCGGCAGCGACCAGCTCTTTGGCGGCGATGGGAACGACACCCTCGAGGCCTCGGAACCTCAATCCAGCTGGAGGGTGGGCGGCACCACCTACGGGAACGACATCGTGGATGGCGGCGCCGGCACGGACACCGTGAGCTACGCGGCCCAGGGTCAGGACGACGGCTCCGGCATCGGCGTGCTCGTGGACCTCAGCGTCACCACCCAGCAGAACACGGCCAACGCGGGCAGGGACACCATCACCAACGTGGAGAGCGTGGTGGGCTCGCAGTGGAACGACACCCTCAAGGGGACCACCGGCGCCAACACGTTCCGGGGGCTCGGCGGCACCAACTACATCAACGGCAACGGCGGCGCGGACACGATCGACTACTCGTGGCTCAACACCCAGTCCGCGGACGCCACCTACAAGGGCGTGAAGTTCGAGCTGCTCGACAGCGGCGGCTCCATGCGGGCCTCGTTCGGCAGCGGCGCCCAGGCGGGCATGGACCTCCTGGGACTGGGCCTCACCGGCAGCAGCCCGGTTCTGCCCCCACAGAACATCATCGGCTCCAAGTACGCCGACCTGATCTTGGGCGACGCCCGCGACAACACCATTCGCCCCGGCCTTGGCAACGACCGCGTGGAAGCTGGTGCGGGCGTGGACACCGTCTCGTACGCGGGCGTCACCAAGGCCGTGACGGTGAACCTGAAGACAGGGAAGGCAACCGGTGGTGGTGGCACGGACACGCTGATCGGCTTCGAGAACGCGACGGGCGGCAGCGGCCCCGACACGCTCGTCGGCACGTCCGGCGCGAACGTGCTGAACGGCGGCTCGGGCACGGACACCGTGTCCTACGTGGGGTTCACCAAGGCCGTGAAGATCGACCTCGCCAAGAAAAAGGTGACCGGCGGCGCGGGCAGCGACGCCCTGATGTCCATCGAGAATGCCACGGGCGGAAGCGGCGCGGACACGATCTACGGGACGTCGGGCGTGAACGTGCTGCGCGGCGGGTCCGGAAACGACACCATCAAGGGTGCCTCCGGCAACGACAAGCTCTACGGTGACGCGGGCAACGACAAGCTGTACGGCGATGCGGGCAACGACACCATCACCGGCGGCACGGGGAAGGACACCTGCTACGGCGGCACCGGCACAGACAAAGCCAGTTCCTGCGAGGTGAAGAGCTCGGTTCCGTAGCGGCTGCCTAGCGGCAACGGCCGCGGGCACCTAGCCCCAGACCAGCCCCTGCCCGGGGTCGTTCATGACGCGGCCAACGTCGGCAAGCACGCGCGCGCCCAACTCGCCGTCAACGAGCCGGTGGTCAAAGGACAGCGCCAGCTGAGTCACGTGGCGGATCTGAATCGCGCCCTCGTGCACCCACGGCTGCTGCCGGATCGCGCCAAAGGCGAGAATCGCCGCCTCACCCGGGTTGAGGATAGGCGTACCCGTGTCGATGCCCAAGGCGCCGACGTTGGTGATGGTGATCGTGCCGTCGGCCATCGCGCGCGGGGTGACCTTGCCAGACCGCGCCTCGTTCGTGAGCGTCTGCAGCTCAATGGCCAGCTGGTGCAGCGGAAGCCGGTGCGCGTCCTTGATGTTCGGCACCACCAGGCCGCGCGGGGTCGACGCCGCGATGCCGAGATTCACGTAGTGCTTGTAGACGATCTCCTGCGCTTCCTCATCCCAGGAGGCGTTGACCTCGGGGTGGCGACGCACCGAGAGCAGCAGCGCCTTCGCCACCACCAGCAGCGGCGTGACGCGCACATCCGCGAAGTCGCGGTCGCTCTTGAGCTTCGCGACCAGGTTCATGGTCTCTGTCACGTCCACCGTGAGGAACTCGGTGACGTGAGGCGCCGTGAACGCCGAGTTCACCATCGCCTCCGCCGTGCGCTTGCGCACCGACTTCACGGGCACGCGCGTGGACCTGCCGTCTGGCGCGTCGTAGCCGGACTCGAGCCACGGCTGGTCGTCCGCCGGATACGTCGCGAGCGACTTCGCGCTCGAGGCCTTCGCCTGCTGCTCCACGTCCTCGCGCGTCACGAGCCCGCCGGGCCCCGACGGCGTCACGGTCGTCAGCTCCACGCCGAGATCGGCGGCGAGCTTGCGCACGGGCGGCTTCGCGAGCACGGGGAACGCGTCGTCCTCGCCCCCGATCGGCTCGAGCAACCCAGCGACGCGCTCGCGCCGCTTTGCGCTCCCGGGCTTCACTCCGTAGCCAACAAGCACGGCGCCCGACGCTGACTCGCCTTCGCTCGCAGGCGCCGCTGGGGAAGTGGCTGGCTCAGCAGAAGCCCCGACGGCGGGCGCCGGGCTTTCGCTCGCCGGTGCGGCGGAGGTAGAGGCGACAGACAGCGAAGTGTCTGTGAGGTCCTCGCGACCGAAGCCGGAGGCGGAGGGAGCAGACTGGACCGAAACGGATACTTCGCTGTCGGTCGCCGGAGCCACGTCCTCGCCCTCAACCTCAAACCGCACGATCGGCGCGCCAACGTCAACGGTCTCGCCCTCGGCCACGAGCAACTCCGCCACCACACCGTCGTACGGCGAAGGCAGCTCTACGAGGGACTTCGCGGTCTCGATCTCGCAGATGGGCTGGTTGACCTCAACGGTGTCGCCGGCCTTGACGAGCCACGTGATGATGTCGGCCTCGGTGAGGCCTTCGCCTGCATCTGGGAGGTTGAAGATCTCGGACTTGGGCATCCCCAGCCTCCTTAGTGAGCGATGACGCGATCCACGGCGTCGAGCACCCGGTCGATGTTCGGCAGGTACTCGTGTTCGTACTTGGCTCCAGGGTAGGGGGCGTGGAAGCCTCCAACGCGGAGCACGGGCGCGTGCAGGTGGAAAAAAAGCCTGTTCGGATACGCGCGCGGAGATCTCGGCGCCGGCCCCGTATGCGGTGGGCGCCTCGTGAATTACCACCACGCGGCCGGTCTTCTTGGCGGAGTGCACCACGGCGTCGGAGTCCAGGGGCGAGAGCGACCGCAGGTCGATCACCTCGGCAGAAACACCCGACTCCTCGGCAAGTGCGGCGGCCTGCAGAGCCAGCCGCACCGTCGGGCCGTAGGAGACCAAGGTGACGTCAGCGCCCTCGCGGGCCACGCGCGCGTGCCCCATCTCGACGGTGCCGGCGATCGCGCCGTCGGGCTCGGCGAGCTGGCGCGCAACGCGCTCGACGCCCACCTCGCCCTTGTCCCAATAACGGGCCTTGGGCTCAAAGAAGAGGACGGGGTCCGGCGAGGCGATGGCCTGCTGGATCATGTCGAAGCCGTCCTGGGGCGTGGCGGGGGTGCAGACGCGCAGGCCGGGGACGTGGGCGAAGAGTGCCTCGGGGCTCTCGGAGTGGTGCTCGATGGCGCCGATGCCGCCCGCGTACGGCACGCGGATGACGACGGGCACGGTCAACTGGCCGCCCGAGCGCGCGTGGAGCTTCGCGAGCGACGTCGTGATCTGGTCGTAGGCGGGGAAGATGAAGCCATCGAACTGAATCTCGACAACGGGGCGGTAGCCGCGCATCGCGAGGCCGATTGCCGTGCCCACGATCCCGCTCTCCGCGAGCGGCGTGTCCATGACGCGGTCGCCGCCGAAGTCCTTGTGCAGGCCGTCAGTCACGCGGAACACGCCGCCGAGCGCGCCGATGTCCTCGCCCATGAGCAGCACCTTGGGGTCGCGCTCCATGGCGGCGCGCAGGCCCGCGTTGATGGCTCCGGCGAGCGTCATCGTCGCCGTTGTGGTGGCGGTGTCTGCCATCAGTGAACCTCAACGAACGAGCGCTCAAAGCGCTCGTACCAGGCACGTTCCGCCTCCACGGTGGCGTGGGGGGCGGCATAGACGTTCTCGAAGATCCCGACGGTGGGGCCGGGTTCCCACGACCGCACGGTCTCGCGGGTGCGGCGGGCGAGCTCCTTGCCCTCGGCCGCGACCTCGTCGACGAACTCGTCTGGGAGCTCACCGATCGACTGCAGGTATCCCGCGAGCCGCGAAATGGGGTCGCGCTCCGCCCAGTACGCCTCGTCGGCCTTGGAGCGGTAGCGGGTGGGGTCGTCGGAGGTGGTGTGGGCGCCCATGCGGTACGTGAACGCCTCGATGAACACGGGCCCGGCGCCCGAGCGCGCGTACTGCATGGCCCAGTTCGTGACCGCGTAGGACGCGATGACGTCGTTGCCGTCGACCCTCACAGAGGGGATGCCAACGCCCTTGCCGCGGTCGGCGAGCGGGACGCGGGCCTGCCGCGTCGTCGGCTCCGAGATCGCGAACTGGTTGTTCTGGCAGAAGAACACCACCGGGGCGTTGTAGACGCTCGCGAACACGAGCGCCTCGTTGACGTCGCCCTGCGCGGTGGCACCGTCGCCAAAGTAGGTGATGACGGCCGCGTCGCGAGCAGGGTCGCCGCTGGCGACGAGGCCGTCCTTGTCCAGACCCATCGCATAGCCGGTTGCATGGAGGGTGTGGGCGCCTATGACAAGCGTGTAGAGGTGGAAGTTGTGGTCCGCGGGGTTCCACGCTCCGTGCTTGAGTCCTCGAAAGATCGTGAGCATCTGCGGCAGGTCAACGCCGCGCTGCAGGGCCACCGCGTGCTCGCGGTAGCTGGGGAAGACGTAGTCGTCGCCGCGCACCACCGCGCCCGAGCCCACCTGCGCGGCCTCCTGGCCCCACGACTGCACCCACAGGCCCAGCTCGCCCTGACGCTGCAGGCTCGTGGCCTCCATGTCGAAGGCGCGCGTGAGCGTCATGGTGCGATAGAACTCGCGCAGCCTCTGGGGGGTGAGGTCGGCGGCGTACGGCGAGAAGAAGTCGTGTTCCTCGCGCTCGCCGGCGTGGTTCAGCAGGCGAACGAGGCCATCATCTGAGAGCGGACCAACTGCGTCCATGGATTCCTCCTTGAGGGGGAGTAGCCCCGGGATTGCTAACTTACGCAAGCGTAGGCTACGGAACCGTAGGTTGCAAGCGCAGGTGCTCGACGGCGTGCCGCGGGCCGTGTGCGTAACCGCCCCATCCCCGTCTGAAATGGGGTCTCAGTGTCGCCAAATCGCAGTCTGGCGATACCCACACACCATTTCAGGCACAGGGGCCCGACGGCGCCTTCAGTCAGGCGACCACGAGGCGGTTAGGCGTCGGCTGGCTTTGGCAGCGCTGCGAGCAGGGCGCCGTTCTCGTCCGGTGTGCCGATCGTGATCCGCACGCCCTCCCCCACGAAGGGCCGCACGAGGATCGGCGTGGACAGCGCGCCCAAGGCGGCCACAACGTCGGCCGTCTGATCGCCGGCAGGGAGCCACACGAAATTGCCGTCGCTGTCTGGCGCGCGCCACCCCAACTCCCGCACGCCCGCGAGCACCCGCTCCCGCTCGCGCGCGGTGACGTCCACCCGGTCGAGCAGTTCGTCCACCGCGTCGAGCGAGGCGATCGCGGCGGACTGCGCGGGCTCAGTGATCGAGAACGGCGTGACGACGGCACGGATCGGCGCCAGCAACGCGGGCGCGCCGACCGCGTATCCCACGCGCATCCCCGCGAGGCCGTAGGCCTTGGAGAACGTGCGGAGCACGAGCAGGTTGGGGTGCTGCGCCAGCAGCTCCGCGCCGCGGACAGCCTGGGGGTCCCGCGAGTACTCGCCGTACGCCTCGTCGAGCACCACGACCACGTGGGACGGAACGCGTGACATGAAGTCCGCGAACTCGCCGGTGTGAACCGCGGGCCCCGTGGGGTTGTTCGGCGAACACACAAGAATGACCTTGGTGCGGTCGGTGACCGCGGCGGCCATGGCGTCGAGGTCGTGACGCGCGTCGGCATCGAGCGGCACCCTCACCGCTTGCGCGCCGGCGATCGCCGAGAGGATCGGGTACGCCTCGAAGCTGCGCCACGCGAAGATGACCTCGTCGCCCGCTCCCGCGTACGCGTGCAGGATGTGCGCGAGGACGGCGACGGAGCCGCCCCCGCAACCACGCCGTCGGGCGTAGTGCCGCATACCTCCGCCAAGCGGGCGTGGAGCGCGGTGGCAGCCATGTCGGGGTAGCGGTGGGGCGCCGCGGCCCCGTCTGCAATCGCGGCGAGGACCGACGGCAGCGGGCCGTATGGGCTCTCGTTCGAGGACAGCTTGATGGGCGCGGGGCCGTCTCCACCGCGCGCGCCAGGAACGTAGGCGGGCAGCGCGGCGACGGCCGGGCGTGGGGCGGGGTGAGTCATGCGCTCAGTGTCTCAGGCGCGGGCGCGTGACAGAATGCGAGGCATGCGCTTCCTGCTCAATTCTATCGTGACCGCCGTGGCCGTGTGGTTCGTGACGATCCTGCCCTTCGACGTCGCGGTCGAGGGCGGGGAGTCCGAATGGTGGCTGAGGATCCTGGTCTTCGTGCTCATCGGCGCGCTGATCGCCGGGCTCAACGCGATCGTCAGGCCCGTGCTCTCGTTCCTGGCGCTGCCGTGCTTGATCCTCACCCTTGGGCTGTTCTCACTGGTGATCTCGTGGGCGATCCTGTGGCTCGCGCACTGGATCACGACGTGGGTGAACGGCGGCATCACGCTCGAGCTCGGCAGCTTCTGGGACACGTTCTGGGCCGCGCTCGTGCTCGCGATTACCACCGCGATCCTGCAGGCGATCGTTCCGGGCGCCGGACGCGGCCAGACGGACGGCATCTAGCCTCCCGGCCGATACTCCGTCACCGTCACCGCTCCCTGAGGATCCAGGAAGCCACTCGCGTCGCTGAGCCAAGCGTCGGTCGAGGCACCCAGGCCCTCGTCCACAAGTCGAGCCGTCTGCGCGTAGGTGTCCAGCTCGTGTGCCGAGCCGATGCTGTGCGCGGCGCCCTCGAGCTCCGGCAGCCCCGAGTCGCGCGCGTCATGGTGCACGGTGACCCGCGTTGGGGTGTCCGGATTGGGGGCGCCATCCAGGCCAGGGACGATGTCGCGGGTGCCCTCGAGGTGGAGGGCGCTGACAGTTGCAGGCAGCGCGATCCGGCCTACCGGCGAGCCGGCCGTGACGAGGGCGGTCACGTTGAACCTCTTGGTGAACTGCGGGTTCGCCGCGAGTCCCGTCGCCACCATGCCGCCGAGCGAGTGACCGGTGAGCATCACCGGGTCTCCGGGCGCCGCGCCATCGGCCGCGAGCGCCTCCGCCACGAGCCGGGCCGCGTCCGGCGTCTCTCCCAGCATCACCTCGAGGTCCGCCCGCGCGCTGAATGGGTTGCCGGTGACGCCCAGCCAGTCCTCGGTTCCCGGGATGAAGACCACGCGCCGCGTGACGCCGTCGGCGCCGGTCCAGCGCTCGATGCGCACCGCCCCTCCTCCAGACTGCTCGGTGTCGTACAGGCGCCGCATCACGTCCTCGAGCGATCGCGCCGGCTCGGTCGCCACCGTCGCGGCGGTGAGGCTCCCGCGCCAACCGGTCAGCAACGACAGGATCGGCATGAGGGTCAGCGCGCTGATCATCGCGACCAGCGCCTCATAGATGGGCGTGTCGAGAGCGCCCTCCACGGAGTCCCGGTTGAGTATCGCGGTGGTCGGGGGCGCGTCGTGGGGCAGTCCGGCGAGGACCTCGTCCGCGTGTCCGGTCGCCAACAGCCCGAGCCCCACCGGCGTCAGCAACGCACCCGCGGAGGCCGTGAGCCGAGCGCTCCAGACGAGCGCGCCAGCGTCGTCCTCCACGACCTCGCGTCCACGCTCCAGCAGCCCCATTCGATGCCGCGCCGCTCTCTCGGCCTCGAGGTACGCCTCGGCGACCGCGGCAAGCCGCCGGGCCGTGTCGCTGACGTCCTCCTCGGCATTTCGCGCCGCGTAGCTCAGCGTGGCAAGGCCGCCGCTATGCCCGACGCTGCCGCCAAGTTCCAGCGCGGCTCGCGTTCTCGCGAGCTCCCGTTGAGCAGTGCCAACGTCATCGGCCGCGGCGCGCAGCGCCCCAACCGCCCACTCGAGATCCTCGACGATGGCCCGCTCGCCACCGGTTCCTCCCGTGGACCAGATCGGCTCGCTCACAGCGCCGCCCTTCGTGCGTCGTCGAGCCGCTCGCCGAGTGCAGCGAGTTCTCGGATGGTTCGGTACAGCTCCTCGCGATAGCGCGAGGCGAAAACGGACACCCAATCCACTCCTTGCGCGGCCCGAATCCTCAGCACTGCGCGCTGCACGTCGTCGAAGGCGCGCTCGAGCGCCGCTCGCACTGCCGCTGCGTCATCCATGCAAGGCAACTTACGAGCGCGGCGGCCGCACCAGAGTGGCCACCCGGGGGCGCCTGTGGAGAAATGGCGCCACATGGAAGAATGGGGACGTGACTGACTGGACGCCGCTCGCCGAGATCTCCCCGCCCATCGCTCTGGGCCCGCTCGACGGCCGGTACCGTCGCACCGTCGCGCCCCTCGTCGACTACCTGAGCGAGCCCGCGCTCAACCGTCAGCGCCTCCATGTGGAGGTCGAGTGGTTCATCCACCTGTGCGCCACGAATGCTGTCCCCGGCACGCGCGCGCTCACCGCAGACGAGGTGGCGCTGCTGCGCGCGATCCCCGCTGACTTTGACGCGGACGGCATTGCCGAGCACGCCGAGATCGAGCGCGAGACCATTCACGACGTCAAGGCGATCGAGTACTTCATTAAGCGCCGCCTCACCGGCACGTCCCTTGAAGGGTTGAGTGAGTTAACTCACTTTGCCTGCACGAGCGAGGACATCAACAACCTCTCCTACGCGCTCATGGTCAAGGGCGCCGTGACCGAGGTGTGGCTCCCCGCGGCCACAGACCTGGCGACGCAGATCGCGGACCTGGCAACAGCGTCGGCCGGTGTGCCGATGCTCTCGCGCACGCATGGGCAAACGGCGACGCCCACCACGCTGGGCAAGGAGCTCGCGGTGCTAGCGCACCGGCTGCGCCGCCAGCTGCGCCGCGTCGACGGCGCCGAGTACCTGGGCAAGATCAACGGCGCCACGGGCACGTTCGGGGCCCACACCGCGGCGGTGCCAGGCACGGACTGGATCGCCGTGTCGCGCACGTTCGTCGAGGGCCTTGGCCTCACGTGGAACCCGCTGACCACGCAGATCGAGAGCCACGACTGGCAGGCCGAGCTGTACGCGGACGTCGCGCGCTTTGGCCGCATCCTGCACAACCTCGCCACGGACGTGTGGACCTACATCTCGCTCGGCTACTTTGCGCAGGCGGCGGCACCTGGGTCCATTGGGTCGTCCGCGATGCCGCACAAGATCAACCCCATCCGCTTCGAGAACGCCGAGGCGAACCTCGAGATCAGCGCCGCGCTGCTCGATTCGCTCGGCTCCACGCTGGTGACCTCGCGCCTCCAGCGCGACCTCACCGACTCGACCACGCAGCGCAACATCGGCGTCGCGTTCGGCCACTCGCTGCTCGCGATCGACAACGTCGCGCGCGGACTGAAGACCCTGTCCGTGAACGAGGCCGCGCTCGCCGCTGACCTCGACGCGAGCTGGGAGGTGCTCGCCGAGCCCATCCAGTCAGCCATGCGCGCCGCCTCCATCGCGGGCGTCGCCGGGATGGAGAACCCTTACGAGCGGCTCAAGGAACTCACGCGCGGCCAGGCGATTGACTCGGCCTCGATCCGCGCGTTCGTCGCCACCCTCGGCCTGCCCGACGCTGTGGCCGAGCGGCTCTCCAACCTCACCCCCGGCACGTACGTGGGTTTGGCGCAGAAGCTGGTCGAGGACTACCTCGACTAATCACCCCTCCGGCTGGATCTTCTTCCACGCGTACACGGGCCCAAACAGGTCACCGTTGTTGAGTGTCTTGATCCCGGCGACGGCGTAGAGCGCTCCCTCCGCGATGGTGCTCTGATTGACGCCGTCGCATGCATCGAACGCCGTTCCGGCGTTGAGCAGGTAGAGCGGGCTGAAGTCAGAGCTCAGCGCGTCCCAGTAGAAGGGGGCGGCGGCGATGGTCCCGGACTTCATCGTCGCCACCACCTCGCCATCGGCAACCACCACGTACTGCGCACCGATGATGAAGCCACTTCCCTCTTCCGCGTTGCCTGTGGTGGTGAATTCTTGGGTCGCAGGACCCGTGGTGTTGCTGCCTCCAGCGGTCACGATGAGCGACGGATCAAACATGATCTGCGCCGCCGGCACGTCCGAGCCGCTGTAATCAAAGTCCACGTTCGACGCGTTTGAGAACAGTTCCGAAATCGTTGCCTCGGCCTCGGCGGAAGACATCCATGTCAAGTCCGGGATCGACACGCTCGAGTTTCCCGAGCTGTCACTCGTGAACTCAAAGCCGCATTGGAAGGGCGACGCTGCGAAATCGGCGGGAGGCCACGTGGACCACGACGGACCCGGCGTTGGGGCCAAAGTCGCGCTGGGCGACGTGCTCGCGCTTGGCTCTGGCGTGCTCGTCACGCACGTCACCGACGGCGACGGCGAAGGCGCGGGCTGGGCGGTGCCGACGGAGGGGTTGAAGTCAATGAGCGTGACCTTGTTGCGCTGTCCCGCGTCATCGACGTAGGTGTAGGTCATGCCGCCGGGATCGACAAGCGGGTAGAACCGGTTGTCCACAACGAGTGCGAGCGTTCCATCCGACATGTGGACGGCCTGTCCGAGCACGGTGCCGTCTTCGGCGATCACGTTGACGCTGGACGCCGTTACATCGAGATTCGGGTCCACCGCGATCGTCGCGGTCATCACCGAATCAGGCCCGTCCGCGAAGTCCGACGTGACCGTGATGTCGCCGCCGAGCACGAATGTGTAGATGCCGTTCTCGTCGGGGTCGACTCGCTGCACTTCGCCGTACGCGGGCGTCACAACGAGAGTGTTGCCGTCCCACGCGGCGAACCCGATCGTGTCCGTGTGGTCCTTTGAGTAAAACTGCCACTTCGGCGCGCCCGGTTCCTCGGTCCATTCGTAGGCAAAATTGGCGAACGGCTCCGACCCGGCCACAGCGTCGGGCGTAGTTGTGGTGCACACCACCGACGGCGACGATCCGGGCCCGCCAAAGACCATCCCTCCCCATGGCAGCTGCCAGGCCCCGACGGCCACGGCCCCGACCGCCACCACCGTGCCGCCGCCCACTGCGGTCGCCGAGACCGCGCGGCGGCGCTTCACGCGGCCCACCACGCGTCCGCCGTACCCCGCCGCGAAGTCCTCGCTCGCGAACAACTTCCGCTTGGCCTCCATGCCGCCCAGCAGCACGTCCTTCAGTTCGCCGGTCATGTCACAGACCCGCCTTTCCTGTAGGGAGCACCGGCACGATGTCGGCCTCCGTCGCTTCACCCTCCGCGGTCCGCAACTGCACGGCGAGCTTCGCCGACGCGTCCGCGAGATACCGCTTCACCGTTCCCTCCGCGATCCCCAGTTGCGCGGCGGCCTGTTGGACCGTGCAGTCGTCGAAGTAACGCAGCACCACGCACGCGCGCTCGCGCGGGGACAGGGTCGCGAGCGCGCGCTGCACGTCCACCTGCGCATCGACGTCCGGCGCCGCGGCGATGTCCCGCGCAAACGCCCGCGTGTGGCTGCGCTCGCGGCTGCGGCGCTTGCGCAACCCGTCGAGGTACACCGTGGGGATCGCGCGGCGCACGTAGGCCTCGGCGGCGTTCACGTGCGTGAAGGCCCGACGCTTGGAGAAGCTCCGTACGAGCGCCTCCTGGAGCACGTCGTGGGCTTCGGCGTCGTCGCCGGTCACCATCGCGGCGTAGGCAAGTAGGCGCGGCGCGCGCTCCCGCATCACCTCGTCGAGGATCGGCTCCCAATGCGCCACTCGGCCCCCATCTCACCGTTGCTAGTTGAGCATCTCATCCAGACAACGCGAGCTGGGGGGCCAAATGGTTGGGGCTACGGAAGCTCGACCTTCTTCCAGGTGTAGTGGGTGGGGTCCGTGGTGCCATCTGCGTACACGAAGGTCTCGCCGCCAACGGCATAGAGATCCCAGTCGTCACCCAGCTCGACGCCTGGGCATGCGGTGAACGCTCCGTCCGGCGTGAGGAAGTACGTCGAGGGATCGGGGTCATCCCCGTCGTTGTAGGTGTGTCCGTCGGACTGAGGCGAATTCGGCAGCGTGCCAACGACCACTCCATCACGCACGGCCACGAAACTGAGGCCACGTGCGAAGGCGGCGCCCTGGCCGGACAGGTCAAGGTAGCCGGCCTTCACAATCTCCGATGGATCACCCGCAATGGTGCTGCCGGCCCCCGAGAGCCCGCCGTGCGCGGGCTGGTCGGTGGTGTTGAGCGAGACCCTCAGTACATCGCCGGTACCGCGATCCCACCACTCCTCCCCGATGATCTCGACCTGACGATCGAGCGTCGCGTTGATCTCGTCCGCGGGAACCGTGGTGATGTCAAAGATCCCGAAGTCGTATGAGCCGTACTCCTTGCCGGAAATGGGGAAGCCGCAGTAGAACGGCGAGTCAAGTGCTGCGGCTGGTTCGGAGGTCGGCGTGGCCGAGATGCTTGGTGAAGCGCTCACCGAGGGGCTCGGCGACGCACTCGGCGAGGCACTTGCGGTTGGCTCCAGGGTCACCGTCATGCAGGTGACCGACGGCGAAGGCGATGCTTCGGTGCCTTGGTAGTCCTTCGCAGGAGTGATCAGGACAGCGTCAGGATCCGACGGGGTCACTCCGCCCGTCAGCGTGTTTACTTCGACGGTCGCGCCCGACGGAAGGGTGAGCGTCCCAATGTGGGCATCGACTGCGGTCATCTGCACCTCCGAGCCGTCAACGTTCCATGCCAACGGCGTTCCCGTCGACGGATCGTTCGTGTCGACGTATGACGCACCCACGAAGTAGCTGGCCCCACTCTCCTTGTCGAGGACCACGAATACCGCGTTGTCTGGCGCACCAGCCAAGACCTCGATGTCCGGCGCCTCCGGCCTCGAGTCACCTGAGAGTTTGGTGATCGTCACCTTGGCGTCCTCGCCCTCCGCGAACGTGGACGACACCTGGTACCCGCCAACGGTGAACGTGTACGCGCCATCCGCGCCAGCCTCCACGTCCGAGGACGTGCCGTCGAAGTCGGTGACCCGCAGAACGTCGCCCTCCAAGTGCGCGGTCGCCAGGGTGTCGCCGTCCTTCCCTGCGAACGTCCACAGCGATGCTCCGCCCACCGTTGCCCAGGCAACCGCGAAGTCAGGTGCGTCCTCATCAGAGCCGGCCACAGCGTCGGGCCCGCTGGTGGTACACACCACCGAACCCGACCCGGCGGGAGTGGCGCCCAGCACGAACCCGCTCCACGGCACCTGGCCCGCGCCGAAGGCGACGGCCCCCACGCCCAACACCGACGCGCCACCGATGCCGGCGGATCGGGCGGCACGGCGTCGGGCAATGCGCCCGCGAACGGCACCGTATCGGTCCCGGGCGAACACGGCCCCGTCGTAGTCAAGCGCGTCCATCTCTACCGCGGCACCAAGCCGCTCCTGCAGTGCATTCATGGCCCTGCTCCCTTCATCGCCGGCGTGATGACCGGCACCCCCTCCGCCTCGGCTGAGGCGTCGACGTCTTCTCCCAACATCGCGGCCAGGCGGCCCGACGCGTCGCTCAAGTAGCGCTTGACCGTCCCCTCGGCGATGCCGAGTTGGGCGGAAATCTGCGGCACCGTGAGGTCGTCATAGAAGCGCAGCACGACGCAAGCCCGCTCCTGTGGCGGCAGGGCGGCAAGCGCGGCGCGGACATCCATGACGACGTCACGGTCCGTAGTCGGTACGTCGCGCCCCCCGATCGCGACGTCCCGTTCATGCGCGCGTTCCGCGGCCCGACGCTTGCGCAGCCGGTCGATGAACACGCTAGGTATTGCGCGGCGCACGTAGGACTCGGCGAGATTCGCGTTGTCGAACGCCCTTCCGCGGGAGAAGGTGCGGACAAGGGCGTCTTGCAGCACGTCCTGGGCCTCGGCACTGTCGCCCGTGAGGAGGGCCGCGTAGGCGAGCAGGCGCGGCGCACGCTCACGCATCACCTCATCGAGCACCGGCTCCCAGCGCGACATCCACCCTCCACATTCACATCAGTGTGATTGAAGAACGCAGCGGATGCGGCGAAACGTTGGGTCGGGGGCCTAGTTGCGCCCCGCGGCGACAAGACCAGTCACTCAGTCGTTAGTGTGTCCGTGACCATGGACACCGCCGTCGAAGCCCCCAAGTGCTGCCGAGCCGTCGCCGCCTGCGCGCGGAGATCCTCATCGTGCTTGGCCTGTCGCTTGGCAAGAGCGGCATCTACGCGATCGTGAAGCTCGCGGAGCGCTACGCGGCCGAGACCCCGGTCAAGGATCAGGGCACCACCATCAACCCTTCACAGTCCTCGATCGACATCTTTGACCTGATCTACCAGGTCCTTTCCATCACCTTCGCGCTTGTTCCCGTAGCGCTCGCGCTGTATCTGCTGAGCTCCAACGGCAACTCCGCCAAACGCATCCTCGGCCTCGTCGGTCCCGCGCGGGCGTGGTGGAAGGACATCGGCCTCGGCGCGACCCTCGCCGCGTGCATCGGCATCCCGGGGCTCGGCATGTACTACTTCGGCCGCGCGATCGGCCAGAACGTCCACATCGACACCTCCGGCCTGCCGGACTCCTGGTGGGCGTCGACCGTGCTGCTCACGGCCGCTGCCGCCGCCGCGATCCTCGAGGAAACGATCGTGGTGGGCTACCTCGTGACCCGGCTCGAGCAGCTCAAGTGGGGCATCCCCGCCATCTTGATCGCGTCTGCCCTTCTGAGGGGCTCGTACCACCTGTACCAGGGCTGGCCCATGGCGCTCGGCAATGTGGTGATGGGACTGGTGTTCGCGTTCGTCTTCATCAAGCGCCGGCGCCTGCTACCGCTGATGGTGGCGCACTTCCTCCTCGACTTCGTGAGCTTCGTAGGCCCCACCGTCATCCCCCACGACTGGCTCGTGGCACTCGGCCTGGCCTAGAGCCCGCCGCATAGACTCGGCACATGGCCGCCGACGCTGACGCAACTGCGCCCGCAGAGGCGACCCCAGCGTCGGGCATGCAGGCTGAGAAACCGGCGGTGCAGGTCATCGACTCACCGCTCACGCGCATTCACCGTTTCACCGATCTGATCTCGATGATCGCTTGCGCCCTCGGCATCGCGCTGACCTTGTTGATCTCCGCGTACGCGCAGGCGACGGCGGCGGGCGTCACCGAGGACATCCAGGGGATCTCGCAAGCCGTGCAGCGGCTGCTTGTGGCGCCGGTCAACATCCTGAGCGGCATCATCACGATCGTCATCCCTGGTTACGTCATTATTTCGCTCGCCGTGCGCAAGGAGCCGCGCCGCATCCTCGAGGTCATCGGCGCGTCGGTCGTGGGGTTCATCCTCACGGGCGTCGCCGCGCTGCTGCTGCTCACCTTTGGCCACGATCACCTGCTCGCGTCGCTCTCGATCCCCAACGCGGACGGCACCACGTCGCTGCAGCTGCCCGCCTATATCTCCGCGGTGGCCGCCATGGTGACCGCGTCCGGAAGCAGGCTGGGCAGTCGCTCCACGTCGCTGTCGTGGACGCTCCTGTGGGTGGGCGCGGCGCTGGGCGTGGTGACCGGGATCGTGACCGCGCCGGCCGCGATTCTCACGATCCTCATCGGTCGCCTCGCGGGCCTCGCCGTGCGCTACGCGGTTGGCTCCAACGCCGACCGCGCCTATGGCGACGCGCTCGTCGAGGGGATTACGCGGGCTGGCTTCACGCCTCGCCGGCTGGTGAGGGCCGACGCTACACACGACTACGAGCCGCAGGCCCTGGACGGCGTCACACAGGCTTTGGCACGGACGAGATCGGCTCGCGTCTACGCGCTCACCACGCGCGAGAACCACCACCTCGTGGCCGTGGCGATCGACGGCGATCAGCATGCCGCCGGCTTCCTGTCCAAGCTGTGGAACACGCTGCGCCTGCGCGGCATCAACACCCGCGCGGACGTGAGTCTCAGGCACGGTGCCGAGGCGACGGCCCTGGTATCTCATGCGGCGCGCACCGCGGGCGTGCGCACATCACGCGTGCTTGGGATGGCGCAGGCGCGCGACACGTTCATCACGATCTACCAGCGGCCGCCTGCCGTCGGCTCGTTCGGCGAGGCTCCGGATGAGGCGATCACCGACGCGCTCCTGGACGCCCTCTGGACCGACGTGGAGCGCGCCCATGCCGCAAACATCGCGCATCGAAACCTCTCCGCAGAGACCGTCCTCGTGGCCGACGCTGCCGACGGCGAGGACCCCGGGGTCTGGTTGACCACGTGGGAACTGGGCGAGGTGGCGGCGTCGGACCTCGCCATCCGCATCGACCGCGCCCAGGTGCTCACGATGATCGCCGCCAAGGTGGGCGCGGAGCGCGCCCTGGACTCTGCGTTTCGCAACCTGACCAACGAGCAGGTGGAGCAGTTCGCGCCGCTGCTGCAGTCGGTGGCGCTGCCCCCCGCCACGCGCGCCGAGCTGAAGGCCGCCAAGCCCGTCAAGGTGTTGGAGGTGTTGCGCGAAGGCATCCTGTCCAAGCTGCCCGACGCCGACGTCGAGACCCAGAACATCACCCGTTTTGGCGGGCGCACCATCATCACCGCCGTGCTTGCAATTGCCGCGATCATCGTCATCGCGGGCTTCAACACGCAGGAGCTCGTCAACGCGCTACGCGAAGCCAACTACTGGTGGCTGCTCGTCGCGCTGATCTGGAGCATCCTGACCTATGTGGGGGCCGCGCTGACACTCATGGCGTTCAGTCCGGTGAAGCTGCCGTTCATGCGCGCGTTCCTCGCCCAGGTGGCGGCGACCTACGTGGCCATCGCGGCGCCGGCCGGGGTGGGGCCTGCCGCGCTGAACATGCGCATGCTGTCGCGGCGTGGGGTTTCCGCACCCCTTGGCGTGGCCACGGTGGCGCTCATTCAGGTGAGCTCGGTGGTCGTCACCGTCACCGGTCTTGTGACTCTGACCCTGACCACTGGCTCTCAGGACACTCTCGCTGCCCTGCCGTCCACGGGCATCCTCATCGGCGTTGGGGTCTCGATCGTCGTGCTGGCGCTGGCGCTCTTGGTGCCTCGCGTGCGCAAGTTCGCGGTGCAGAAGGCGATGCCGGTCATGCGCCAGTCATGGCCCCGCCTCTCGCAGGTGCTCAGCAAGCCGTGGCGCCTTGGTCTTGGCCTCGGCGGCAACCTGCTCATGACCGTGGGCTACATCGGGGCGTTCTGGGCGTCTCTTGAGGCGTTCGGCCAGACCATCGCCATCGTGGATCTGGCGATCGTGTTCTTCATCGGCAACACAGTGGGGGCGATCGTGCCCACCCCGGGAGGCGTTGGACCTATCGAGCTGGCGCTGACTGCGGCGCTCACGAGCGTCGGCGTTCCCCGAGGCGTGGCACTGTCCGCGGTGCTCGTCTACCGGTTCATCACGCACTTCATGAACATCCCGCTCGGCTTTGGCGCCATGAAGTTCCTGGAGCGCAAGGGCGACGTGTAGGCGAGACCCAACCACAGCGTCGGGCCGCTGCCTGGGTGACTACAGATCCGGCGCCATGTCCGCGAAGTGCGCCACATCCTTGCGGAAGGCGACCGCGATGGTCGCTGTGGGGCCGCCGCGGTGCTTGGCGATGATGAAGTCGGCCTCGCCGGGGCGCGCCTCGTAGTCGTAGGCGTCCTCGCGGTGGAGGAGGATCACTATGTCCGCGTCCTGCTCGATGGAGCCGGACTCGCGCATGTCGGAGAGCATGGGGCGCTTGTCGCCGCGCTGCTCGGGGCCGCGGTTGAGCTGTGAGATCGCGATGACGGGCACGTTGATCTCTTTGGCCAACAGCTTGAGGGCGCGCGAGAACTCGCTGACCTCCTGCTGGCGGGACTCGACCTTCTTGCCGGAGCTCATGAGCTGCAGGTAGTCGATGACCACCAGTTGAAGGTCGTGCTGCTGCTTGAGGCGGCGGCACTTGGCGCGGATCTCCATGAGCGACATGTTGGGGCTGTCGTCGATGAACAGCGGGGCCTTCGCCACGCGCGCCGCCGTCTCCGCGAGCGCCCCCCAATCGCTGGGGCCCATGGGTCCCTTGGTGAGCTTGGTGAGCTTCACCTTGGACTCGGCCGAGAGCATGCGCTTGGTGATCTCCTCGCGGCTCATCTCGAGCGAGAAGATCACTGACGCCTTGCCGGCTCCGATTGCCGCGGCGCGCGCGATGTCCAGGCCGAGCGTGGACTTGCCGATTGCGGGACGGGCCGCGATGACGATCATCTGGCCACCCTGCAGACCTCCCGTCAGGTCGTTGAGCTCGCGGAAGCCCGTGGGCACGCCGCGCAGGCTGCCATCGTGCTTGGAGGCCGCGTCGATCTCGTTGAGGGTGGTCTCGATGAGATCGCCCACAGGGAGGTAGTCCTCGGAGTTGCGGCGCTCGGTGACCGCGAAGATCTCGGCCTGGGCGCCGTCGACGACGTCGTCAACCTCGGTGCCGTCGGCGTCATATCCCATGTTGGCGATGCGGGTGCCGGCCTCGACCAGGCGGCGCAGGATGGACTGCTCGCGCACCAGCCGGGCGTAGTAACCGGCCGACGCGGCGGACGGGACCGCGGCGATGAGCGTGTGGAGATATTCGGCGCCGCCGATGCGCGAGATCTGGCCGGCCTTCTGCAGCTCGGCGCCAACGGTGAGGGCGTCCACTGGGTCGCCAGAGTTGTAGAGCTTGACCGCGGTGTCGAAGATGGTCTCGTGCGCCGGACGGTAGAAGTCATCACCGCGGACCACCTCGACGACGTCGGCCATGGCGTCCTTGGACAGCATCATCGCGCCAAGGACGGACTGCTCCGCATCGACATTCTGCGGGGGCAGACGGTCGTAGGTGGCTGGGCGGCTGCCATAGGCCGCAGCCAACTCATCGACCGACATGGGCCACCCCTTTCGCATCGTTTCTCCCTCAGCCCGTGGGCTCTCGCTACTCGCTGCCACGAGTCTGCCCCTGGGGTCTGACACGCGAGGCTATCGGCTGCGGCACCGGCTCACAATCGGGCCGGTTACCGCCCTGTGAGTTACTCACTGTTTCCCGTGGACAGGGCGTGGACAGCGCGTGGATGACTGTGCGGGGGGCGCCGTGGGCGCTGTGGAAACCCGTGTGAATTACTTCGAGGATTACTGGTCTTTTGCGAATCTACCAGGCATGATGCGAACCGCCTTCATGGGGATAAACCTGGGGTTGCAAGTTCTCGGCGTGTCGCGCGTCGGGCGTGTCGCGACTTGCGTCGGGGAGCGAATTGTGCGTGCCCATGGTGGCGCGCATCGCCCCTGGTTGGGGGCCGGGGTTGGGTGCGCAGGGGACCGGGGGCTACGTGCGCGGTGGTCTCTCCCAGCGCCCAAGTGGAGCCTCAGTTCCGTCCCGGGCGACTGAGCCCAACGCAGTGGAGTCTGAGTTCCAAGCGCCCGGTCGTGCCCGGAACGCATGCTCCACTGGCACCCGGCACCGCGAAATAGCCGGAACTCACGCTCCACCCCGCCGTAGCGTCGGGCGGGCGCGTAGCTCGGGTCTTGAGGGTCACGAAAGTGAAGTTTGGTGACCCTCCGACCCATTCCAGAGCTCCTGGTGCCAGCACCGGTCCTGGTGCGGCGGCGCGGACAGGACTGAGCTGCCTAGACCGGCGGTGTTTGGGCTCGCACGCAGGACTGAGTTGCCTAAACGCTGCGAGCCCGACGCTGCGGCCGGCTTGAGCCGGACACGCCCACACCCAGACGCAGCAGGGCCGGGTCCCCCTATCGGGGAACCCGGCCCGGCCAGCAGTCAGTCAGCCCTACTTGGCCGCGACCACCTGGACGTCAACCGTCGCGACTACACCATCGTGCAGCGAGACCGTGACCTGGTAGTCGCCGAGCGCCTTGATGGGCTGGGCGATCTGGATGCGACGCTTGTCCACCGCGGCACGCGAACCGATCGCCGAGGCGATGTCCGTGGTGGTGACGGCGCCGAAGAGGCGACCGGAGTCGCCCGCCTTCGCGGAGACCACCACGGGCGCGCTCTGCAGAGCGGCACGCGCGGCCTGAGCGTCCTCGATGGAGGCGAGCTCGCGAGCGCGGCGCGCCTTGCGCATCGCCTCGATGGACTTCTCGGCACCCGCAGACCACGGCGTGGCCAGCTTGCGGGGGACGAGGTAGTTGCGGGCGTAACCGTCCTTGACGTCGACGACGTCCCCGGCAGCACCGAGACCGTTGACCTCGTGGGTCAGAATGACCTTAGCCATGCCAAACCCCCGATCAGCGGCCGGAGCCGGCGTAGGGGAGAAGCGCCATCTCACGCGCCACCTTGATGGCACGTGCGATGTCACGCTGCTCCTGGACGGAGACACCGGTGACGCGACGAGAACGGATCTTGCCGCGGTCGGAGATGAACTTGCGAAGCAGCGCGGTGTCCTTGTAGTCGATCGTGGAGACCTTGGCGGCCTTCAGAGGATTGACCTTCTTGCGCGGCTTGCGAATGTCGTTCTTAGCCATGTTGAAAACTCCTGAAGAAGATGAGAGAGAAAGATTTAGAACGGAGGCTCGTCCGACGCCGGGGCGGATGCCCACGGGTCGTTCGCCGATCCACCCGCTGGGGCCTGCGAGGAGCCACCACCACCGAAGCCGCCGTCTCCGCCGCCGGGCCCACCAGATCGCTGCGTACGGTTCACCTTGGCGGTGGCGTAACGGAGCGAGGGACCGACCTCGTCGACCTGCATTTCGGTAACGGTGCGCTTCTCACCATTGGCCTCCCACGACCGCGACACCAGGCGGCCCGTCACGATGACGCGCATGCCCTTCGTCAACGACTCGGCCACGTTCTCCGCGGCCTCGCGCCACAGGGAGCAGCGCATGAACAGCGTCTCGCCGTCCTTCCACTCGTTCGACTGACGGTCGAACGTGCGCGGAGTGGACGCCACCGTGAAGTTCACCACGGCCGCACCGGACTGGATGAATCGCAGTTCGGGGTCGCCCGTGAGGTTGCCAACCACGGTGATCTGAGTGTCGCCTGCCATGTGAGTTCCCTGTCGGTTGTGGGTTGAGACCGGACTTAGTGAGCGTCCGGACGCAGCAGCTTGGTGCGAAGAATCGACTCATTGAGCCCCAGCTGACGCTCGAGCTCCTTGGCCGTGGCGGACTCCGAGGTGAAGTTGATCACCGCGTAGATGCCGTCTGCCTTCTTCTTGATCGGGTAGGCGAGGCGGCGGCGGCCCCAAATGTCGAGCTTGTCGACAGTGCCGCTGTCCCCCGTGACCACCGTCAGGTACTTCTCGAGCGACGGCTGAACCGTGCGCTCCTCTACCTCAGGGTCAAGAATGACCATCATTTCGTACTGACGCATTGATACCCACCTCCTCTGGACTCAAGCGGCCACGGACTTTCCGTGGCAGGAGGGTGTCGTCATGTGGCAATTGCCACCGAACAAGGGTACCGGGCGGCGGCGACATAAGCGAATGGCGCAGGCCCGACGCTGTGGACAACTCCCGCACGAGCCTCGCCTGGGGACGCGGGTTGGCTCTCTGACCCACTCCCGCTGGTTTAGGCAGCCCACGCATACCGAATCGCGAATCCCCGCCGGGTTTAGGCAGCTCACGCATACCTTGCACGCGGTGGCGGCGGCGTGGCGCGGCGTAGCGCGGCGTGGGCGAGGCGGCAACGCCGGTCGCGCAAAGTACGCGTGAGCTGCCTAAACCGGGCTCAAAGCGCCCGATCGGTATGCGTGACGTGCCTAAACCACTGGGGGCGTGTTGGAAGGGGGCAGTCAGCCGGCTACGCGTAGCGCGAGCCGGTACGCCCGGTAGCGAAGCCCGCGGACCGGGATCTCCCACGTGCCCGCGCGCTCGACGCGCTCGCCGCCGAATCGCAGTTTGAAGTCGGTGAACCCGAACCACGGGTGCGTCTCAGGCGCGCCTTCCGGGGCAGCACCGCAGAAGTCGAACCACTTGTCACCCAACCGGTGAGCAAGCAGCAGCGCCTCGGACGCGAGCGTGTACGTGGGGTTGAGCGCCCTCGCGGACGTCAGCGACGCCGAGTGCGCGAACATCATCTGCTCATTGCCCTGGTAGTACAGCAAGGACCCAACCGGCTCGCCCTCGTGCCGCACGATGATGAACCCGGCGGCGCCCTCCTCGAGCAACACGCGGGACACGGTCCGCAAGTAGTCGTCGCTGTGGGGCTTCATTCCCGTGCGGGCGGCCACCTCGTTGAGGTGGCTCAGCAGGATCTCGATTGCGGCGGGGTCTGTGGTGTGCTCCACCTCGAGCCCCTTCTTGAGCCCGTTGCGCCAGTTACGCCTGGCAGAGGAGCCAAACGCGGCAACGATGTCGTCCTCGGAGAGGGTCACATCATTGAGAACGGTGCAGTCCGGCTGCACCGTACGCGAGGCCAGCCGCGCACCCAACCCGGGCATATCCCCAGCCGTCACGGGAGCCGTCGGCTCGATGCGCACAAAGTCAACCCCAGCGTCGGCCGCGAGGGCACGAAGGTCTGCTACGGCGTCGGCCAACGCCCCAAGAGACGAGACCGCGGGCCCAAGCGGCGTGTACAGACGCGAACCGAGCCGCCCACGTTCAACAACAGCGAGGTACTGCCAGCCGTCGCCGGAGCGCTCGTACACGGTGCGGCCGAGGGCGCGCTGGACCGCGGCCCAGGCGGGCGATTGGAGGATTGGGACGGCGGAGGTTTCCATCGGGGCGAGTCTATCCGGCGGCGCTCCGTAGACTTCGGGCCATGAAGTACGGGAACGATGAGTTCGCGCCGATCCTGCTGGGCACGGGCGTCAACGCGTACAACATCGCGCGCTGCCTGCACGAGGTGCACGGGATCCGGTCGCTCGCGCTGGGCCGGGTGGCGCTACGGGAGACGTCGCACTCGCGCATCCTCGACGTCCGCGCGTATCGCGAGTTCAACGACCCCGAGGGCATCGTCCGCATCCTCAACGAGCTCGCCGCCGAGCTGCCGCAGCCCAAGCTGCTGCTGTTCGCGACCATCGAGTTCTACACGAACGTCCTGATAGATCACCGTTCGCAGTTGGATGCCCGGTTCATCGTGCCGCTCGTTGACCGCGCGCTCGCGGACCGCCTCATCAACAAGACCGACTTCTACCGGACGTGCGAGCAGCTGGGCGTGCCGCACCCGGTCACGCGCGTCATGACCCCCGCCGACGCTGGCGACGCGATCTGGGGTGACGACCTCCCCTTCGCGTTCCCCGTGATCCTCAAGCCGTCCAACACGGACATCTACCCGCGCCTGAGCTTCGCGGGAAAGCAGAAGGTCTACCTGCTGGACACGGCGGCGGAGGTCCGGAACGTCGCCGCTCGCATCTTTGGAGCTGGCTACGACGACGACCTCATAATCCAGGAGTACATCGACGGCGGCGAGGAGGTCATGCGTGTGGCCAACACGTACTCGGACCGCAACGGCCGCATGCGCTTCGCGTCCGTTGGCCAGGTGGTGCTCGCCGATCACGACCCCACCATGGTGGGCAACAACAACGCCATCCTCTCGGTGGACGACGGCCAGCTCGCCGAGTCTCTCCGTCACCTTCTGGACGCGGTTGGGTATGTGGGCACGGCCAACTTCGACGTGATGGTGGACTCGGAGGGGATTGGGCGGGTGCTCGAGCTCAACCTCCGCCAGGGCGCCACCAGCTTCTACGTGCGCGCGGCCGGCGGGAACATCGTGGAGTGCTTCGTCACCGACTGGATCCACGGCGAGGAGCCCGAGTACACGGTCACGACGGAAGAGCGCCTCTGGATCAACCTGCCGCTGCCCTTGGCGCGGTGGTACGCGCCCCCGTCTCTCAAGGGCCGCGTGCGCGCCGCCGCCAAGGCCGGGTGGAAGCACACGCTGTGGTACCGGCCGGACATGTCTCTGCGGCGCATCCTCAACGTGCTGCGCGTTGACCTTCGCTACGCGCTCTCGACGATCAAGTACCAGCGCAAAGCGCTCAACTCGTAAGTGACCGGTACGCGCCGGCGATCTCGCGGGCGCGCTCCGGGCTCACGTCGGTCGGCAGGTTCACGATCCGGGCGATGACGTCCTCGGTGATCGGCAGCGTGCCTGGCTCGTAGCCGTAGGCAGCCGGGTCATCGACGCCAGGGAAGAGGGCCGGCCGGTACCAGTGGCCCGCGTAGATGCCCTGCGCCCTGAGCTCTGTGAAGACGTGCATGGCGTCCGCACCAGGCGGAACGAGCACGGGGTAGCGCAGCAGCGGCTGGCCCTGCGGGCCGCCCCCGAGCGCATCCGCGTAGGCATCGGTGGCCGCCCTTCGCTGGGCCTCGACTACGGGCAGGGTCGCGAGCGCTCCCGCTGCCTGCGCTGCAATCCAGTTGGTGGCACCCACGGCGTTGTGGGCCAGGCGCCCCTCGCGCTCGGACTGGGCAACGGGGGGCGAATACAGCCTTGCCTTCTCCAGCCCCCGCCCGACGCTGTCTCCCCCGGGCACTCGGCTCACCACCCTGCGGGTCCAGCGATACGAGCGCGCCGCGAGCGCGAGACGCGGGCCGGGTGCGGGGAGGGCTCTGAGTTCGGCGACGATCGCTTCCCGGATTCCGGCGTCCAACGCGGGGTTCACCCACACCGCCCCGCCGAACTTGGTGGGGAGCATCTTCTCCGCTCCAAAGGAGTGGATGGAGACGTCCGCGAGCGGCTCACCCTGTGGGTCGCGAGCCATGCGCGCCACGCTGTGGGCCGAGTCCTCGACAACCACGGCGCCGCCCGCTCGGGCGGCCTCCGCGAGTGCTTGCGAGGCACCAGGGTCAATCAAGCCAAGGGTGTGCTGGATGACCAGGGCGGCGGCAGCGTCGGGCAGGAGGAGGTGAGCGGGGTCGATGGCGAAGGTTGCCGGATCGATCTCCGCGTAATCCGGGGTGAGGCCGGCGACCAGGATGGGGTCAACCGCGGTGGAGCAGGTGAGGGTTTGGGTGACGACGTCGGCGCGGTCGGGGCGGGCGGCTGCGAGCGCGCGGAACACCGCGAGCATGCCGTAGCGGGCCTTGAAGACCGGGAACCAGTCCCGGGCGCCGGTGCCGGTGTGGGCGGCGAGCGAGTCCCGGAGGGTGGCGCTGGTCATAGTGCATTATTGCGGGGCACACTCTGGGACGGGCAATCGCACTACTCCCCGGCCCGGCATTCAGCGAGCCAATTCCTGCACTTCGGGCCCGCGTGTAGCGCGCTTCAGAGCGGCTATAGCTGACCGGCCAGCGAGGCATCACGAGGCCAGCTCGCAGCCTTAGCAACCTCGACCACCTCACCAATGGAGAGACGCGTCAGCGCGACATGGTCCGTGAACCCTGGTCACCTCGTGAGGTCTTGGATTCTGAAGTCCTTCGGACTGCTAGCCACTAGGAAGTCAGCGACATCGGTACGCCAGAGGATCTGATGAAAGGAACGCTTCCCCGCACCGAACCACTCAGGACTGGCTACAACGGGAGGATTCAGTTCGAAGATCGATGGGGGCGGGGCCGGTAGTGCGTCCATTCCGACCGGCAACCAGCGGGTGACCCCGCACTCGCCACATGTTTCGGCAGAGGCGCCGTGTATGGCGTGAATGATCGGGCCGACCTCCGAAGCATCAAACCACGACGAATGCGATGAGTCGATCATGAGCTGGCTGGCTGGGAGCACCTCCCGACGGACCGAGACTACGGGCCGTAGTCCAATGCCAAACCGTCGATGGGCGTCTTCGGAGATGGACTGCACCGCACAGTAGACGTCAAACCGCCAATTGGGAACCCATGCACCCTCGAATGTGAGTCCCTTGCGCTGGAGAACAAGAGGTCCTATTTGTGGTCGGTTGGGCACGCCGCAGGAATGGCACCATCCGTCCTCGCCGAACATTGGAGTGAGACCCCACGAGTCTTCCGGCCATGGCCACCCGCGATTGCGGCGGAGGGTGATCTCAACGTACTTGGTCATCCGACTCCCAACGCTTGTCCAACCTCGGGATAGTAGCCATAAATGTCCCTCGCGGCATTGTTGACCATAGCTGGTGTGACGTTTCGAGTTCCGTACGGTATGGCTTGACGCCACGCGTTCGTGAATGCCTGGTGCTCGGAACGTGTCACGACAATGCTTGCCCAATCCGACGTGTTGCCCCCCATGACATCAGCGAATCGCTTCTCAATAAGGTGGTGTGCCTGAATCTCCCCACCATGCCCAGCCGTTACAAGCCGCTGGGTGCTGTACGGGGCAATTCCTTCCGCCGCGTGGGTGAGTTCACCAAACTTGCTTGCACCTGTCGCTACCTCAACGGCCTTACCCAGTTTCGGTAGCTTCCCAACGCCTGGCGCGATGCCCACCACGGCCCATGCACAGGAGCCGCGGTCGCCTCCGACGCATCGTTCGATGTCTCCGAAGAAGAACTCGTTGGCGGTGATGCCGAAGGTCGCGCCAACACTTTCCAGCACGCTCTCGACGTGGATCTCTGGGGTGTTGAGGACAGCGAGGAGCCTGTTGTAACCGACTGCTTGGCCCACATTGATGTGCGTGAAAGGCATGGTGGTGTTCCAGATGTCGATGGCGCGGCATGTGGTTCCCATGTACCAGCAGTTAGTGCCTTGGGGCTTGTTGATCGTGCCCTTGGCGTTCTGCACGATTAGGGCGTGCGCGGCCTTCGTCTCCGGATCGGTGGCGTTCACGGACGCGTAACTGGACCAGCACCGATCCGCGGCAAGGCCCGTCATCCCCACACACCCGGGGTTCAGTCTGACGTGTCCCCCGTTGGGTGGAGTCCTAGCATCGGGTTGAGGCCTGAGGATTGGAGTCCTGATGGCGAAGGTGCCGGCATATCCGACGGAGTTCAGGGTCCGGGCAGTGGAGTTGTATCGCTCGAGTGGGCTGTCGATTGAGAATGCTGCCCGCCAGGTCGGGGTGTCACCGACCACGTTGGGCAACTGGGCGCGGCAGGCCGCGATTGATGCGGGCGAGGCGCCGGGGGTGACCAGCCAAGAGCATGCCGAGGTTGTCGCGTTGCGCAAAGAGATCCGCCGCCTGGAGATGGAGAACGAGATCTTGAAGAAAGCGGCAGCGTTCTTCGCGAAGGAGAACGTCCTCCCAAAATGATGTTCCGGCTGGTGGAGACACTGGCCGGGCAGGGAATCCCCATTACGGTCAGTTGCCGCACGTTGGGTGTGTCGGTGTCGGGATTCCATGCTTGGCGCTCGCGTGGACCGTCGAGGCGTGACCGTGCTGACCGTGAGCTCACGGCGGTGGTTCGGGCGATCCATGCGGCGTCGCGGGGCACCTATGGGGTGCGCCGAGTCCATGCGGAGCTGCGCCTGGGTCATGACCTCATCGTGAACCACAAACGGATCGAACGGGTCATGCGAAACGCGTGTATCCAGGGTGTTCACCACCGCAAGTACCGGCGAGGCAAGCCCTATCGGCTGCCCGCCGTGTTCGAGGATCACGTGCAGCGCCGCTTCAGCGCGGAGCGTCCTGACCAGTTGTGGGTCACCGACATCACGCAGCATCCCACCGGTCAGGGCTGGGTGTATTGCGCGGCCGTCGTTGACGTGTTCTCGCGGCGCTGCGTGGGCTGGTCCATCGCCAACCACCTGCGCACCGAACTGGTGCTGGACGCGCTCGAGATGGCCCGCCTGCGCCGCAACCCGAACGGCACGATCGTGCACTCGGACCGCGGCACCCAATTCACGTCGTGGCTGTTCGAGCCAGGCTGCGCCAACTGGGTCTCATGGGCTCGATGGGCAAAGTCGCCTCCGCGTATGACAACGCGCTGATGGAATCGTTCTGGGGCTCCATGCAACTCGAACTCCTGGACCGCCGCTCCTGGACCACCAAGACAGAACTGGGACAAGCGATCTTCGAATGGATCGAAGCGTTCTACAACCCCCGCAGACGCCACTCGTCCCTGGGCTACCTCAGCCCAAACCAATACGAAGCCCTTCACAACCAAGCCGCGGTAGCGGCATGATCACAACAGAAGAAACCACTCCACCAAAGTGGGGACACGTCAGTAGTAGTTCCGCACCCCGGACTGGGTGGACCCGTCCGCACCGGTCGTGATCGACGCAAGCAGTTGTCCTTGAAGGGCCGGCGTGTCCGTCACGGTCGCGCTCGAACCCACCATGGGGGTGATACTCACCGAAGCGGGGTCACCGACTTGGCGGTAGTCGCCGTTGAGTCCCCGGAAATACTGGTTCGTCGTAATGCTGCGGTCAGCGCCGGTGCCGGTGGTGACTTTCACTTTCCCGTACCCGCGCCACGAGTTCCAGTGCTGCTCCCCGGTGCCGCGGGCGAAGACGAAACTGTTCTGATACGCCCACGCCGGTGTGCCCACATAGTCATAGGTCGTGACCCTGGCGGGTGCGCCGCCCCCGATGTTGCCCACGGTGATCTTCTCGACCAGGTACTTGTGGAAGATCCCCCATTCGGCGGGTTGGGACCCTGCCCCGTCGGGGTCGAACTTGACCTTGTAGCACTCTTTGGTGTTGGTGTCCCAATGCCCATCAATGTCGGCAAACCACGCAGCCCAGCCGGACCAGGACGTGCCCGTCTCGGGACATTTGTTCGGTGTGCCGGACCCCTTGTAGGTCACGTCAACGGTCGCCCCAAGGCTGGTCGTGACCCTCGAGACCCTCAAGTGCCGGAAGGCTTTCGTGTCACTGTCCCAGTCGACCCTGTTCTTCAGGGAGATCGCGTCGAAGGCGGTCACAAAACTCAGTTGGTCGTCACTGCTGGTGGTGGGCGATCCGAACGCTTTGGTTTGGACGTCCTTCAGCCACAACATCCTGGGCGCGATATCCGTGGGGTCTGGAAGCAGGAACCTCGGCTGGAACGTCTGAGCTGTCGCCCACGCCCTGGACCCCGAGGTGGTCACAATGTATTGCGTCGTGACGGTGTCCAGGCGTTGGGTGGTGAAAAACGCGGGCGTGTTCTGCGCCGACGTGCACGTCGACTGGCACCACAAATCCAATGGGGTGTCCGGGTATTGGGCGGCGTTCGCGACCGTGCGGTCTGGGCACGACCCGAGCACGGGGGTGGTCGCGAACGGGCTGATGGTGTCCTTCGCCCTGCCAATGCATCGCGCCTGCGTGTCGAACACCACGCGCGCGTTCGCGGTCGTGGGACCGGCTTCGTTCGTGTAGTCATACCGGATCTGGTTGGGGTAGATCGCCGCCGTGTAGTACCCCGTCGCCGACGGGTTCCCCGCCCGGGCGTACCGGTTCTGCTCCCTGGTGTAGTAGTACGCGGACGCGTTCTCGCTGGGATCAATGACCCGGTCAAGCATCCACCGGTACCCCTGATTGCAGTAATCGCCCTGCGCGGTCCCACCACAGCGCGGCTCACCCGCATCATCCCCATACACCGGCACCGTGGCGACCGAGTTTGTGGGACTCCCGTTCGGTGCATCCAACCCGTACCCGAACATGTAGATCGACCCGTCCGGGGTCTGCACCCAGAAGTACTCGTTGTTGTTGTCATCATTGGAGCCGGTGGTCTTGACCGTGACCCTGGTGCCGTCATCCTCCGACAACCGGTACGTGTCCCAGTCGGCATCCCAAATCAGTTCCTGGGTAACACCATTGAAGAAGATCACATACCCCGCATGCGCGTCATCTCCCGAATACGTCGACTGCCAGCACAGTTCCGTGGCGTGCGCCGTGAACCCGTCCTTCCCACAATTGCGATACAACCGTTCGATGTAGGGCATCTGCAACGACCACCCTGACCCCGCCCACCCCGACTGCGAATTCGTCTCCAAGTTCGCGCCGTCGACAGCGCCCGAGTTGTAGGTCAGTGCCAGCTGCGGTGCCGCACCGGCCGACGAGGGCACCGTGTCGATCGGCACCGAGTAGGTGAAAGCCCCGGACTGCTCCGACACCCCCCAGGAACCATCCGCCTCCATCTTCGTCGCGGTGTATGTCCCGGTGTCGCTCGAGGCACCAGACACGGCCGCGACGATGCTGCCACCCCCGAACGACCCATCAGCTGCGAGCCCAGACTCACCAAGCCCAGACAGGAGATCGCGGATGCTGGAGGCTCCGCCGGCGACCCTGGAGCCGATCGAACCAACCTCACCCGCAGCCTGAGGGGACTCGTACGGGACGATCGCGGACAGGGTCTGCTCGTCGTCATGGTGCGTGGTCGTGAGAGGAAGCCCGGTGACGCAGGCGGGGATCTCCGGGGTCGTGAGCGCACACTCAGGGAACACCATGAGCTGCAGCCGGCCACCGTAGTCACCCCCATACGCGTCACCAAAGGTGCTGTAGTCGACAGTGAACCCAGCCCACGACGGCACCTCGCCGTCGGCGCCGGTGGTGCCGCTGAAGTCCCGCAACCTGTACGCAACCACGGCACCCGGAATGAACTCCTCCCCCTCACGCGGAATCACCTGCACCGACACGTGGTCGCCCTCGTCTGCCGGGTCGACGGTGGCGAGCGCCAAGTCCGGGCGGCCCGTCCCAGCGTTGGTCGCCCACGGCTCATCACCGAATGCGGTCTGAACGAGTTCCGCGGTGACCGGCTCCGTGAGCCCCAACCCGTCGTCCGGCTCCAACGCATCCGGGGTGTCCGGCGCCATCACCGACTCCTCCGGAGCCACCACCTCAGACGACACGGACGCTTCCGGAAGTTCTACCGTTGGGCTGGTCACCACCAGCTGCTCCCCAGACGGCGCCGCAGGGCTCGGATGCTGCACGGTCGCCGAAATACCAGGCATATCATTGTGGACCGGATCCGGCGCCTCCGGCGACGGTGTCGGCGAAACAGACGGTTTCGGCGAGGGAACGGTGCTCGGGCTAGGGCCAGGCGACGGCTCCACCGAAGGCTCAACTCCAGGATCCGGCGAAGCACTCACGCTCGGCTCAGGCGACGGCGACACCCCCGACGCGGGCGTAGCCAACCCAGCGAGCATGACCCCAACACACACACCCGAAACCACCAACGACAAACGCCGAGCAGCCACGTGAACCCCACCCAAAGTCCCCCTGGCCGCGATGCAAGGTGGGACGAACGTAGCGCTAAGGGACAAAGCACGCAAACGGAACGCCGGACCCGACGACTGCGCGCACGGTGTCAGGTGCCGCGCCTGCGCACGGCATGACGTTGAGCCCTTACGGCGTCGGAGCCACCGTCGGCACGTCGGTCGGCACGGGATCCGGCGTCGGCGTCACTGACGGCGTCACCACTGGCTCGCTCGTCTTGGTCGGCTTGGGCGTCTCGGTCACCTTGGGGGTCGGCGTCGGCGACGCGGCGACGCCAATGTTGGCGCGCGGCGGGAACTTCTCGATGTCCGTGCCCTTGAGAATCGGCGCCATCATCCACGTGAACACGCGGGCGGGAATGGTGCCACCGGTGATCTGGTCGAAGCCGCCGAACTTGGTGATGTTCTCAGCGGACCCGTCCTCGCCCACCTGGTAAAGCGCCACGGCGCCAACCACGGAGGGGGTGAAGCCAACGAACCACGCCGACTTGTTGTCGTTCGACGTACCGGTCTTGCCGGCGATCGGGCGGCCGAGTTCCTTCACGTACGTTCCGGAGCCCTTCTGGACCACCTGGGTCATGGCGTACGTGGTGTCCGCCATCACGTCGGAGGCGAACACCGGGGTGGACTCGACCTCGTGCTTGTAGATGGTCTTGCCGTCGGCGTCGATCACCTCGGAGACGATGTACGGCTCCGTGCGCACGCCGTTGTTGGCGATGGTCGCGTAGGCGCGCGCCATGTCCAGCACGTGCGGAGACGCAGTGCCCAGCACGTTGGCGGCGTTGTCCGTCAAACCAGCGGTGTCCTCAGGCAAACCGGCCTTGATCGCGGTCTCCATCACAGCGTCGGGCCCCACCTGCTGCCCAACCTGCGCGTAGACGGTGTTCACCGAATAGGCGGTCGCGTCTGCGAGCGAGATCTTGCTGAAGCTCTCGTTGTTGAAGTTGCGCACCTTGCGCTCAAAGCCGGGGATGGTCATGAGGTTCTTGCCGGAGTACGTGCTCTTGAGCGAGATGTCGTTCTCAAGCGCCGCGATCAGCGCGAACGGCTTGAACGTGGAGCCCGCCTGCGCGATGTCCTGGGTCACCGCGTTGCGCTGGCGCTCCAGGTAGTCGTGGCCGCCGTACATCGACAGGATCGCGCCCGTCTTGGGATCCAGAGTCACCGCACCCACCTGCAGGTTGGGAGAGTGACCCTTGGGGATCTTGCTCACAGCCTTGACCGTGGCCACCTGATCCTTCTTGTTGATGGTGGTGATGACGGTGTAGCCCATGGACTCGATCTGGTCCTGGGTGATGCCGGTCTCTTCCGCCACCTCGGCGAGCGCGGTGGTCAGCAGGTAGCCCTGCGTGCCCGCGTAGGTGTCCTTGTTCTTGTACTCGATGGTCTCAGGGAACACCGCCGCAGTGCGCTGCGCCTGCGTGATGTAGCCCTCCTGCAGCATCGAGTCCAGCACGTAGTTCCAGCGGACCTCGGCGCGCTCGGGGTCGAGGCGAGGATCCCAGGCCGACGGAGCGGGCACGATCCCCACGAGCATCGCCACCTGGTCAACGGTCAGCTGGGCGGCGGACTCGCCAAAGTACTGTCGCGCGGCGGCCTCGATGCCATACGCACCCCTACCGAAGTAGATGGTGTTCATGTAGTTGCCGAGGACCTCGTTCTTCTCCTGCTGGTTGTCGATCTTGTACGCGAGCAGCGCCTCGTTGATCTTGCCCTTGATGGACGTGGTGGTCTCGCCAACGTAGTAGCGCTCAACGTACTGCTGGGTGATCGTGGATCCACCCTGCTTGTGGCCAAGCACCACGGTCTTGAACAGCGCGCGGGCCGTGCCCATGAAGTCGATGCCGTGGTTCGTGTAGAAGGTCTTGTCCTCCGAGGCGACGAACGCCTGGGGCACGTACTCCGGAAGCGTGGAGATGTCCACGATCTTGCGGTCCGCAACGCCGAGGCGTCCCATGAGGGTCTTGCCGTCCGCGTAATAGATGGTCGACGACTGCGCCTTGGCGAAGTCGGCGGGCTCCGGCACGCTCAACCGCGAGTACTGGAACGCGAGGCCAAGGAAGCCCAGGATGACCGCCGCGCATCCCGCGATGAGCACGCCAAGACCAACGCGCTTGGTGACGCGCTTCCAGCGCGGTCCCTCCGGCTGCTTCTTGCCGTTCTTGGTGGGGGGCTTCTTGCCGCCGCCACCCGTAGTGAAGCTGCCCGACGGGGTGGCCGGCTTTGGCGCGGGCCTCACCGAGGTGCGCACAGGGTTTGAGGCCTGCTTGGCGGTCGCTGCAGGGCGCGTCGAAACGCGCTGCGGTGCCTTCGGCTGGTCGTTCACGTGTGTGATCCCTCGATGTTCGTGGTGTGGATGGTTCCGCGCCAGTGCGGGGGAGGTCTGGTGGCCTAACGCGCGAGGCGGGCGAAAAGTGCCAGCCAGCCGCAGCGTCGGGCCTGCGCGGGCGAGGAATCTTCCCCCCGATTTGCGCGCCCCCCAACTACCCTCTATCTTATTCGATGTATCGACGCGATACAACTAGGCGTTACAACGTGCCGAGAGGAGTGACCATGGCAAAGACCGACGTTCTGAGCCTCGCGATCCTCGGCATGCTCGCGGAACAGCCCCTGCACGGCTACCAAGTGCGCAAGCTCCTTGGTGCCGAACTGGGCCCGTTCCGTGCCCTCAGCTACGGCTCCCTGTACCCATGCCTTCGACGCATGGAGGCAGAGGGCCTCATCACCCTCGCCGAGGACGATGGCGACGGTCGCGGCTCGCGCCGCTCCCGCATCGCCTACGCCCTCACGCCCGCAGGCAAGGCGGCGCTCGATGCGGAACTCGCATCGGCCGGCGCCCACTCGTGGGACGACGATGCGTTCGACGTCCGCTTCTCGATGTTCGGCAAGACCGACTCGGCGACGCGGCTGCGCATCCTCGAGGGTCGCCGCACCCGCCTGGCCGAGAGGCTCGACGAGGTGTCTGCAGCGGCGCGCCGCCAGCGCGACCGCTACGACGCCTACACCGCTGAACTGCAGCGGCACGGGCTGGAGCAGGTGGAGCGCGAGGTCGCCTGGCTGGATCAGCTCATCGAGAACGAACGATCCGCGAATAGCGGCCCAACACCCCCCGTCCGCGGCTGCGGACAACAACTAAGGAGAAAACCATGGCGAAGCTGCGCGTTGCCATTGTCGGCGTCGGCAACTGTGCCACGTCGCTCATCCAGGGCGTCGAGTTCTACAAGAACGCGACCGCTGGAGACACCGTGCCCGGCCTCATGCACGTCCAGTTCGGGGACTACCACATCTCGGACATCGAGTTCGTGGCGGCCTTTGACGTGGACTCGCTCAAGGTTGGCAAGGAACTCGTTGAGGCCACGCAGTCCTCCGAGAACAACACCATCAAGATCTGCGACGTCCCCAAGACGGACATCCAGGTGCTTCGCGGCCACACCTACGACGGGCTCGGCAAGTACTACCGCCAGACCATCGTCGAGTCCGACGAGACGCCCGTTGACGTGGTCAAGGTGCTGCGCGAGACCGAGGCCGACGTCATGGTCTGCTACCTCCCCGTCGGCTCCGAGGACGCGGCGAAGTTCTACGCGCAGTGCGCGCTCGACGCCAAGGTCGCGTTCGTGAACGCGCTTCCCGTGTTCATCGCCTCCGACCCCGAGTGGGCTGCCAAGTTCACCGAGGCCGGCGTGCCGATCGTGGGCGACGACATCAAGTCCCAGGTGGGCGCCACGATCACGCACCGCGTGCTCGCGAAGCTCTTCGAGGACCGCGGCGTTCGCCTGGACCGCACCTACCAGCTCAACGTGGGCGGCAACATGGACTTCAAGAACATGCTCGAGCGCGAGCGCCTCGAGTCCAAGAAGGTCTCCAAGACCCAGGCCGTCACGTCCAACCTGAACTCCGGCCCGCTCGCCGGCCTCAAGGACTCGCGCGACGTGCACATCGGCCCGTCCGACTACGTCGCCTGGCTTGACGACCGCAAGTGGGCGTACGTGCGCCTCGAGGGCTCGGCCTTCGGCGAGGTGCCCCTGAGCCTCGAGTACAAGCTCGAGGTCTGGGACTCCCCAACTCGGCCGGCATCATCATCGACGCCATCCGCGCGGCGAAGATCGCGAAGGACCGTGGCGTTGGCGGACCCATCCTCTCAGCGGCGACGTACTTCATGAAGTCGCCGCCCGTGCAGACCGAGGACACCCTCGGGCGCACGCACCTGGAGGAGTTCATCGCGGGCACGCGCGAGCGCTAAGCGCTCCTCGCCGCTTGACCCGCGGCAAGGCTGGGGCCGGGTTCCTCTGAGGGGGGAACCCGGCCTCTTTGCTTTGCCTGGCGGTGCTGTGCCTTCTGTGCCGTTCCCGCAGCCCCCAAATGGGCTCTCAGGTTCACCAAATTCGGTTTTCGTGAACCTAGGCATCCATTTCAGGCACCCGGCCCGACGCTGGGGCCGGCTCAGCGCGCCACGGCCACCCCGGTGACGCTCTGGTTCGGCTCCTCACCGACCGGGCGCCCATCCGGGTAGGGCATGAGGACGGCGTACTCGCCCGTAGAGAGATTGGACTGCACCACCACGATCGGCGAGACGTCACCGGAGCAGCCACTGGTCGTGCCCCAGACGAGCGCGGGCCCAGTCGCACCGTATGCCTGGGCGATCGACTCGTACGGGTGTAGCTGATCTGTCGCGCCCGGAATTGGTGCGTAGCCGCCGTCCACGAGAGTTGCAAGCGTCGGGACGCAGTCGACACCGCCTATGGGAGCCACCACCCGCGTCGCTACGCGGAAGGGAGTTCCAACACCGTTTTGGCCGTCCGTTTGATAGAGAAGGTCAACAGACCCGGCCGAGGTCGAGACCCTCGCCACGTACTTTGGGCCCAGATCGGGATAGTCGTTGCCCCCACAGCGCACCAGCGAAGACTCGGCGTCAAAGGGTGCATCAACGGTGCACGTCGATGGACCGAACTCCTGCTCGGCCAGCTCTGCCGCGCCAAGCACAGCCGGAATCTGGTAGTCCGATTGCAGCCCGTCGGGCGCGATCGACACAAACGCGGCCGTCGCGTCGTCGCCGCGCCACACAGGGTTGCCGTCCGCGTCGAGGAACGCAAGCGACCACAGGTAGGGCGCGTATCCGCCCGCCTGGTAGGTGCCACCCGTCACCAGATCGAGCATCATGTAGTTCTGCTCGCCGCTCGGCAAGGTCACCGAGACCGGAACGAGCGTGGAGCCCGCCGCCCACGCCAGCACGCTCACCGTGTCGCCGGGCACATTCACCAGCTCGTAGCGATCGCCGGTGGGAGATACCAGGTAAATGACTTGCGGGCCCATGTCGTCTACCCCGTCCTTTGTCCACGCCTCGCGGTATGACACCAGTGCCCAACCCGGCCCAGCTGAAGCCCACACATCGCGCGTGATGACGGCAGCGTCGGGCAGGTGCGGGTCTGTGGTGAGGCTTCCGGTGAAACCCGGCCATGCGATGCCAGAGTGTGAAGGCGACGACGACGGTGACGACGAAACCGACGGCGACGCCGAACTCGAAGGCGAGTCCGCAACCGGCGGGGTCCCGCGCAGGCTCAGCCCGTACACAACCCCAGCACCCACGATGACGACGGCGACCGCCGCGAGCCCAGTCCGCAGCGCAGCCCTGCGCGCGTGCGCCCGGCGCACGCGACCGTGCACATCCTCCAGTGACGAGCCAGCGAGCCGCGCCCCCTCGGCAGCCCCCACCGCCCGGGCCTCGGCCCCGCCAAACAGATCTCCAAGCCCGCTCATCGCGCACCTCCCTTTGGGGTCACGACGCGGCCGAAGTCCTCGGCCGAGTCGCTGGTTCCGAGGAGGGCATTCAGCGCCGCGATCCCATCCGCGAGATAGCGCTTCACCGCGCCCTCGCTGATCGCGAGCGCGTCCGCGGTCTCGCGAGTGCTGAGCCCGTCCAGGTAGCGCAGCGCCACGCACGCACGCTCCCGCGGCGGCAGGCTGCGCAGGCCCGACGCCACGTCAAGGGCGGCGTCGACGGCACCGGCGGGGTCGGGAACGTTGGGCTCGCCGGGGAGCGACCGCTCGCGCCGCCTCGCCGCGGAGTCGGAACGCACCGCGTCCACGTAGCGCGAGGCGATGGCTCGCCGCACGTACTGCTCGGCCTGGTTGAGCGACTCGAACGAGCGCCTGGTCTTGAGCGCGGAGACCAGCGCCTCCTGCACCAGATCCTCCGCTGCTGCACGGTCCCCGCACAGCAGCATGGCGCGGCCAAGCAGTCGCGGATAGCGCTCGCTGGCGAGAACGCTCAGCGCCTCGTCCCACTTCACTGCGGTGCTCACCACGGCCCCTCCATGCAGTGAGACCGGAGCCATTGCCGGTTCGGTTGGGGGTTAGCCGCGACCCTTGGGGTCGGGGCCGTACTTGTTCGTGATCGGCTGGCCGTCGATGAGCGCCAGGATCCAGCCAATGATTGCAAGCGGGCCAAGGAAGAAGAACAGCACCCACCACTTGCCGCGCCCTATGTCATGCATGCGCCGAACGGCCACGGCGAGGAACGGGAAGAACAGGAACACCGCGATCGCGAACGTCACCGTGATGCAGATCCAGCCGACGAGCGTCACCGCGCCCACGTCGAGCTTCAACGTGTCCGAGTCGAACGCCGAGTTCACGACCATCGCCGTGATCGCCAGCGCGAACACCTCGATCAGCCACGCGACGAGCGTGTAGAGCCAGAACTCCGTGCGCCGCGCGCGAGTGGAGTAGTCGGTCCACTGACCGAGTGCCTTGAAGAAGTAACCACCGGGCATGCTGTGCTCCTTGTTGTCCGTGAGGCGGGTCAGCGCGGCGGCGCCGCGAACGGGTCATCAGTATTGCCCGACGCTGTGGTCGGGGGAATCATGTCGGGTCCCGGATCGAGTGGTGGCGGTTGGTATGCGGGGGGAGCCGGAGCGGCGGGCGGCTGACCGTACGCCGCGGGTGGCTGCGCGTAGTTGGGGCTCGTCTGCTGCAAGTGCGGCCACACGCCACCCTCGACCGCCTTGGGGTCCGGGCCGTACTTGTTGGGGCCGTTGTTCCCCTCGAGAATCGCGAAGATGAGCGGGATGATGCTCAGCCCGATGAGACTCAGCCACAGCAGGTGACCGCTGTAGCCACCGTCGTGCAGGCGGCGAACCCACACGGCGAGCGTCAGCAGGAAGGTGATGAGCCCAAGAACGAGCGAGATGCCGAACGTGGCGGCGAGGCTGGCGAGGTAGGCGCCCCAGGCGCCGTCATCGACGGTGCCGTCCGGGTTCGTGGCGGCCACGAGCGCCGAGATGCCCCCGAACATCGGGATCATCGCCAGAAAACTCAGGGGGAGGCTGACCAGGAAGATGAAGAGGTAGAACCACCAGAACTCGCTGCGGCGGGCGCGACCCTGAAAGTTGGTGAGGTTGGCGAATACCGTCTTGATCGACTGTCCGAACGTCATGAGGCAACGCTAGCGCGGCGGACGGCGAGCGTGGTCAGAAGCGCCGAGGCGCACACGAGCACGAACGAGGTCACGGAGCTCAGAGGCACTCCCACAACCGCGACGGTCGTGAGTTCGGTTATCCCGCGGAACCCGATCACCGCGAAGCCGAGCATGCCGACGATGCCGCAGGCGACGCCAACGGCCGCCACGAGCGTCCGCCAAAGCTTCGGCCCCGCGACCGGGGGCGTCTTCATGCGCTCAAAGCGGCGGAATACCAGCACCAATCCCATCACCAGCGCGAGGTACGGCACCAGCAGCAGGAGCTTCGACCACCACCAGGCGGCCGTACCTCCGGCTGGCGCGGTCGCCGGGCCTAGCCACCACCACAGGGCGTTGACGCCAACGAGCGCGGTGAAGTGCCACAGGAACGCGGTCATGGCCATGGAGCCCGCGACGACGACCGCCTTCCACGTTCGCGGCGCCTGAAGCTTGCGGGTGGCCCAGTCGCGGACGAGCAGCGCGATTCCTACCTGCGCGACGCCGAAAGCGAGCAGCGCGACCGTCGGAGGCGTCAGGTTGGACAGCTCCTCGCCGCTGTAGCTCACCATCGAGATGCCGTAGGGACCCAGCGTCACGAGTAGCACGAACGCGATGGTGCCGGCGGCGAACATCGCGGCGCCGAGTCGGCGGGGGCCCACGCGCTCGTGCAACCCGTCCGCGTAGAAGAAGCCAAGCTGGTGGATCGCGAGCCACACGAACGCGAAGTTGAGCCACTTGATCCCGTCGACGCCCCCCGCGAGGCGAATCACGTCCACCGCGATCACGGCCGCGAAGAGCGCCGCTAGCGCCCAGACACCCCATCGCTCGTGCGCTCGGAGGAGGGCCGGCGCGAACGCGGCCGCGATGAGGTAGATGCCGATGAACCACAGCAACTGGCCCAGGATCTGCAGGATCGGCGCCGTCTGGTCGCGCCACAGCGCCGCGATGATGAGGCCGGCCAGCATCCAGAACGTTACGTAGACCAGCGCGGGCCGAATGAGGCGACCGACGCGAGAGGCGACGAAGTCCGCGTAGCCGCCACCCCGTCGGGCAACTGAACGCCACCCGACCGCATGCGCGAACCCGCCCACCGCAAAGAACAGCGGCATGACCTGGAACACGAGCGTGAGCCAGCGGGTCCACGGCACCAGCTCCAGAATGTTGGTGAAACTCACCGGCGTACCCGGCGCCCACGTCACCACGCCCATGACGTAGTGGCCGAGGATGACGCCACCCAGGGCGAGCACACGGACGGCGTCGACGAAGCGGTCGCGGCTCGCAGGGGTGGCGGCGACGATGGCGTCGGCCTGCGAGGCGCGGGCCGGGGAACCTTCAACGGTCATGGCCGGGATGCTACGCGACCGCCCCTAGTCTTGGCCTATGTCCCTCGCTTCCGACCTGCGGGTGTTGTGGCGCGCGAGAGGGTTTCGGCGGCTGACGTACGCGCGGCTGATGTCGCAAGGCGGCGACGGGATGTTCCAGGTCGGCATCGCGACGGCCTTCTTCTTTGACCCGACGCACGCGACGTCCGGGCGGTCGATCGCCATCGGGTTCGCGACCTTGCTTGCGCCGTTCACAATCGTGGGGCCGTTCGTTGGGCCGCTGACCGATCGCTGGCAGCGGCAGCGGATCGTGCTCGTGGGGAACCTGGTGCGCCTGGTGCTCGTGGGGGCGATCATCGCGTGTGTCGCGGCCGGGGCGCCGCTGTGGACGCTGTACACGCTCGCGCTGCTGGCCCTGTCCGTGAACCGATTCCTGCTGGCGGCGCTCACGGCCGGGATCCCCCAGGTGGTGCCGGCCTCCGAGCTGCTCGCCGCGAACTCCGTGCTCCCGACGCTCGGGACGCTGTCCGCTGCGCTCGGCGGCGCGCTTGGGGCGATCATGTCGTTCGTGGCGCCGTCCTCTTCGGACTCGTCGATCGCGCTCGCGGCGCTGGTTGGGGCTGCGGTGGCGTTTGGGCTGTCGTCGTGGCTGACCACGTGGCTTGGTCGTACGGACCTGGGGCCCGTGGTGCCGCTCGCGAAACTCGAGTTCTTTGCCCAGGCGCGCGCCCTCGTGACAGAGCTCATGGACGGCGTGCGGCACCTCGCCGCTCGGCGCACGCCGCTGCATGCCCTGGGAGTCATGGCCGCCCAGCGCCTGCTCTACGGGATGATGTTCGTGGCCGCGATCCTCATGTCGCGGTCCATCTTCGGTGGGTCCTCCGGCGGTTCGGATGCGCTCGCGAACTTCACGATCGTGCTGGGGTTCGCGGCCGTCGGATTTGGCGTGGCCGCCGTGGTGACGCCGATCTTCGGGGAGCGCATTGACCGGCACCGATGGATCGTGTGGTGCCTGATCGTCGGTGCCGTTGGCCAAGGACTTCTTGCCGCCTCCACGGCCACGTGGGCACTGCTGTCTGCGGCGGTTGTCGTGTCATTCGCGGTGCAGGGCTCCAAGATCGCGATCGACACGATCATCCAGCGCGACACCGACGACTCCGTGCGCGGGCGCGCCTTCACGCTCTATGACGTGCTGTACAACGTGGCGTTCATCGGGGCCGCCGTGGTTGCGGGCTGGTCGCTTCCGGACTCCGGGTACTCGGCGCCCGTGATGGCCGGGCTGGTGGTGGCGTACCTCCTGGTGGCGCTCATTTACAGCCGAACCCCCCGCCACCTACCGGCCCAGGCGCCTCCACCCGCGGTTTAGGCAGCCTGCGCATACCAAATGCGAGATAGAGCCCCGGTTTAGGCAGCTCACGCATACCTTGCCCGCGAGCATCGCGCCGCCGAAGTTATCCACAGATTCGCTGAGGCCGAAGCGGCCCGAGGCACTCAACGCTTCACTGACCTCATGTATCTGAGCACCTGGGCGCACCAGATGGCGAGTGACGTCGCGCCGCGGACCTTCGAGCAATTGGGCGAGGTCATGAGCCGCAAGACCATCACCCGCGCGCTTGAGTCGGGCGCGCTGACTCGACTCGTCCCGGACCAGTTCTGCCTGACGATGCACGCCGACTCCTGGCTCATGCGCTCTCGCGCGGCAGTGGAGTGGGCTGGGCCCGGTGCTGCGCTCACGGGCCTCGCGGCACTCGCCGTCTATGGGTACGCGCCGGTGCCCATCGACCTGATCCAGGTCGCGGTGCCCGCCGGTGGGCACCGCAGTGGGCCGCCCTGGATTCGCGTGCGATCGCTCACCATGCCCTTCCCCACGACCATTTGGAGCCCGGCAACTCCACTCACATCTCCGGAACTCGCGCTCGTCTTGGGCTACGGGCAAGTGCCGCCGCGGCGGAGGGCGACGTTCCTGTACCGCGCCATAGGAACGGGGCTCATCACGGCCCGCGAAGCGTCGGACCTTGCGGGCGTGCTGACCCGAGTCCCAGTCAAGCGCGAGCTGCTCGCGCGGCTCAAAGCCAGCCAGGCCGGAGCCGAGAGCTACCTCGAGGAGCGCGGGTGGGCCACCGTGTTCGTCGGGAAGGAGTTCGAAGACATGGTGCCGCAGCACAAGCTGCGCGTTGGCCGCGAGCGCTTCCGCGTGGACGCGTTCCACCTTGCGACCAGGACCGCCTTCGAATTCGACGGCGACGAGACCCATGACGAGCGGGAGGATCGCAAGCGCGACATTCGTCGGGATGCGCTGTTGGCGACGATCGGCGTCCAGACGGTGCGATTCGCGCGCGAGACCGTGCTGGCGAAGCCGGAATGGTGCCAGGAGATCGCGCTCGAGACCATTGACTATCGCTCAAAGTATGCGTGGATTGCCTAAACGCGGGCAGTGTGGTGCGTTTGGTATGCGCAGTCTGCCTAAACCAAGGGGAGTGGTGCGCGCGGGGTCGGGTGCGCGGCGTCAGCCTCGCTTCGCCCACCATTCCTTGAGCTCCGCGCTTGCGCGCTCTTCTCCCAGGGGGCCGTGTTCCATGCGCAGTTCCAGCAGGAACCGGTAGGCCTCGCCCACCTCGCGTCCCGGCCCGATCCCCAACAGCTCCATGATCTGCGTGCCGTCCAGGTCCGGGCGGATCGCGTCGATCTCCTCGCGCTCTCGCAGCTCCGCAATCCGGGCCTCGAGGTCGTCGTAGGCAAAGGACAACCGCTCGGCCTTGCGCTGGTTGCGCGTCGTCACGTCGGCGCGCGTGAGCCGGTGCAACCGCTCGAGCAGCGGGCCCGCGTCCGTCACATAGCGCCGCACCGCGGAGTCGGACCACCGAGCGTCCACGTATCCGTGGAACCGCAGGTGGAGCTCCACGAGCGTGGAGACGTCACGCACCACGTCCTTCTCGAACCGCAGCGCCTTGAGCCTCCGCGCCGCGATCTTCGCGCCAACGACCTCGTGGTGGTGAAACGACACGCCCCCGCCCGGCTCCAGGCGCCGCGTGGCCGGCTTGCCGCAGTCGTGGAGCAGCGAGGCGAGCCGCAGCACCAGGTCGGGCGCGGGCACCGGCCCGTCGGGCCCGGTCTCGAGCGCGATCGCCTGCTCCACCACCGTGAGCGTGTGCTCGTAGACGTCCTTGTGATGGTGGTGCTCGTCCACCTCAAGCTGCAGGGCCGGCAACTCAGGCAGCACGACCGAAGCAAGCCCCGAGTCCACGAGCGCGCGCAGCCCCTCACGCACCCAGGTCCCGAGCAGTAGCTTCGCCAGCTCGTCCCTGCACCGTTCCGCGGACACGATCGCCAGCCGCGACGCCATCGCGGACATCGCCGCGAACGTCGCGGGCTCCACCTCGAAGCCCAACTGCGACACGAAGCGCGCCGCGCGCATCATCCGCAAGGGGTCATCGCCAAAGGAGATGTCGGGCGAGATCGGCGTCCGCAGCAGCCCGCCGGCGAGGTCCTCGAGCCCGCCAAAGGGGTCAACGAACTCCAGCGACGGCAAGCGGACGGCCATCGCGTTGACGGTGAAATCCCGCCGGGCCAGGTCGTCATGCAGCGAGGTACCAAAGGCAACGACCGGCTTGCGCGTCTCACCGTCGTACTCGTCCGCGCGGTAGGTCGTCACCTCCACGATCACATCGCCGCGCCGCGCCCCAATGGTTCCGAATTCGCGCCCCATGTCCCACGTCGCGCGCGACCACTGGCCAAGCAGCGCCTCCGTCTCCTCCGGGCGCGCCGAGGTGGTGAAGTCCAGATCGGCCGTGGACCGCCCAAGAAACGCGTCCCTTACCGGCCCACCCACGAGCGCGAACTCATGCCCAGCGTCGGCGAACAGCCGCGCCAAGGTCACCACATCGTCGGGCAGCGCCGTCCATAGCCCGACGCTGCGCGTGCGCAAGGCGTCCAGGCTCGGCAGTGCGGGTGGCTGGTTTGGCATGGCGACAAGCATCCCACGGGCGGCGGTGACCCAGGTGAGCGGGGCCCCTCGTTAGGCTGGCCCCATGTCCACGCCCCCCGTGCCCCGGCCGCCGAGCAGCGCGCCGCTGTCAGGGATCGGCGGGCAGCGGCCGGAGCCGGCGCGGCAACCACAGCTTCCCGTGAGCAACGAGATCTCCGCTGGTGGGATCGCGATTCGCATCGAGGATGGCGTCGCGTATGCGGCCTGCATCGGCCGCCGCAACCGCGCGGGCCGGCTCGAGTGGTGCCTTCCCAAGGGTCACCTCGAGGCGGGAGAGACTCCGCAGCAGGCGGCGGTCCGCGAGGTTGCGGAGGAGACGGGGATCGAGGCCGAGATCATCCAGCCACTCGGCACCATCGACTATTGGTTCACGGGCGACGACCGGCGCGTTCATAAGGTTGTGCACCACTTTCTCCTTGAGGCCAAGTCGGGCGACATCACGACCGCGCAGGACCCCGACCAGGAGGCGGAGGAGGCCCGCTGGATTGCGGTGACGCACCTCGCGGGCGAGCTGGCCTTCCCGAACGAGCGCAAGATGGCGCAGGCGGCGGCCGCGCTGCTGTCGATCGACACGTGATCCGCCGACTCGTCACTGCTGTTGCGGTCGCGCTGCTGGGCCTCGCGGGCGCGGGCGCCGCGACCGCCGCTCCCGCACCAACCGCGCTAACCGCACCAGCCGCACCAGCCGACGCCGCAGGAGCCGCCACGCTCTCGCTCACCGGGTACGGGCCGGCCGTGCTCATCCCCGGAAGCAGCCTCGCGGTGGCCGCGACGGTCTCGAACCCGACCGCGCTCGGCAAGGCCGGCCTCAACGTGGCGCTGAAGGTCACGGACTCTCCCATCACCACCTCTGCGGCGCTCGAGAGCTTCCTCGCGAACCCCGGGATCTTCACCACCCGCACGGCCGCGACCGCGATCGTCAACTCCTCCGCCGTCGGCTCGGCCCCCAACGTTCTCCCGCCGGGAGGCATGGGCAAGGTCGAGCTCGCGGCAACCCCCACCACGCTTGGGTTCCCCGCGGATTCCGCCGGCGTGTACGGGGTGGTCATCGCCATCACCGACGCGATGGGCACCGTCACCGAGCAGACCGCAGCAGTTACCTGGTACGACGCGCCAATCACGAACCTGCCCCTGGCCCTCGTGGCCACGGCGTCGGGCTCCGAGGAGCGGGTGCAGCAGGTTGTCGCGGCCGCGAGCGACGCGGACGCGACGCTCGCCATCGACCCCGTCTCGCTGACCGACGCCGCGCAGGCGGAGGCGCTCGCCTCCAGCCACGAGCTCTTTGGCCTGCCCTCGGAGAACCCGGACCTCACCTCGATCGCGCACTCGGAGGACCGCACCCTCCTCGACTTCGCCATCACCGACGCCGCCACCAACGGGCAGCCCTCCCTGCGCGGCCTGCCGTGGCTCGCGACCATCCCCGTCGTCGATTCGCCCACGATCGCGCTCGCCGCGAGCAACGGCGCGGTCGCCGGCCTGCTCGACGTCACGGGCGGTGCGCGCATCAGCGCGACCGCCCCCGTCGCGGACGTCCAGGCGGACGGCGCCACGCTCCCGGTTCTGGTCCCCAACCTGAAGCTTTCGCGGCTGCTCGCCACCTATCGCCCCGGCATGCCCGACGCTCCGGCTCGCCTTGTCGCGGAGGCGGCCCTCGTTGCGCTTCACGGCGACGGCACCACTCCCGTGGTCGTCGCCCCCGGCTCGGCGTGGCAGCTGACGGAGCTTGGCGCGTCGTCGTCGGTGACGGCGCTGCTCGACGCTCCGTGGGTGCAGCCGGTCACCGCGCGGTCCGTGATCGACGGGTCTCATAGGGCACAGGTGACGGCCCCGGATCTCGCCGGAACCGACAACGACCTCGCCCCGGACCTGATCGCCGCGAGCGCTCGCCAGCTCACCGACGTCCAGCAGCTTTCCGCCACCGCGGAGGACCCGTCGAGCATCTACCTCCCAGGGGGCCGCAAGCTGCTGGAGCCACTCGCGTCGAACCTGCGCGCGGACCCCGCCGCCCGGGGTGCCACCTACCAGGCGTCGCGCGATCAGGTGAGCGGGCTGCTCGCTTCGCTCCACGTGGCCGCCGGCTCGGATGTCAACCTCATCGCGGCGTCGGGCAACGTGCCGGTGACCCTGCACAACGACTTGGGCGTCGACGCGACGGTGACGGTCGTGATGCGCTCGAGCTCCCCGAATCTCATCGTCCACGACCAGCCGGTGGTGACCATCCCTGCTGGCGGCGACCTCACCGTGCACATTCCGGTCAGCGGCGTGAAGAGCGCGAATGTGACCACCACGGTGGCCCTCGAGAACGGGGACGGCGACGTGGTGGCGGCGCCGCAGGCGCTGCGCGTGCGGGTGCGCGCGGATTGGGGCAACGCGATCACGGTGGTCTTCGCGATCGGCCTTGGGCTGCTGCTGATCGCCGGGCTGATCCGTACGGTGAGGCGCGGTCGCGGGAGCACCCGCATGGCGCCCGCCGGCGATGAGCCGCGGGATACTGACGCCGGAGGTGACGATGGCTGACGAGCCGCGAGGCATCCCTGAGGTGCCGGAGGCGTCCGAGGCCATCGACGCGGAGGGCGGGCCAAGCGTTCGCGTCACCTCTCTTGGTCGCGCGACGGCCATCATGGCGTCGGGCACCCTTGTCTCGCGCGCGCTCGGCTTTGTGCGCACGGCCCTGCTCGCTGCCGCCGTCGGTGGCATCGCGTTCGGCGCGAACGCGTACGACGTTGCCAACCGCATCCCCAACGCGCTGTACGCGGTGCTCGCCGCCGGCGTGTTCAACGCGGTGCTCGTGCCGCAGATCGTCAAGGCGTTCCACCGCCCGGACGGCAAGCGCACCGTGGACCGGATCGTCACGATCATCCTCGCGCTGTCGCTCGGGGTCACGGCGCTGTTCACAATCGCCGCCCCCATCGTGGTGCGGCTGTACTCCGACAGCACGTGGACGGCCGCGCAGCGCGACCTCGCGACCGCGTTCGCCTTCCTCGTCATCCCGCAGCTGTTCTTCTACGCGGCGTACACGATCCTCGGCGAGGTGCTCAACGCGCGCGAGCAGTTCGGGCCCTACATGTGGGCGCCGGCGCTCAACAATGTGATCGGGATCGCGGGCCTCACCGCGTACCTCGTGGTCTTCGGCTCGTACACCCCGGAAAATGACGGACCCGGCACGTGGTCCACCGCGCGGATCCTGTGGCTCGCGGTGCCCGCCACCCTCGCGATGGCGGCGCAGGCCGGAATCCTGCTGTGGCCACTCATCAAGGGCGGGTATCGGCCCGCCTTCGTGCTGCGCGGCCCCAAGGGGGAGCTCGCCACGGTTCGCACGGTGGCCGGCTGGGCGCTTGCCGCGGTGATTATTGAACAGGTGGGCCTGCTGCTCGCGGTGAGGGTAGCGTCGGCCGCCAACCCGGAGGGCGTGGACCCCACGATCCCTGGAAACGCGGCCTACACCCTCGCCCTCACGCTGTACCTGGTGCCGCACTCCCTCGTCACCGTCTCGCTGCTCACCGCACTCAACACGTCGATGGCGAAGAACTGGACCAGGGGCGACGCCGAGGGCACTCGCGTGGACGTCGCGCGAGGCATGCGGCTCACCGCCGCCTTCACGTTCTATGCGACCGCCGCGCTGATCGTCCTCGCCCCCATGCTCGCGCGCACGGCGTTCCCGACGCTGTCCGTGCCCGTGGTCCACTCGATAGCCCTGGTGCTGATCGCGCTGTCCCTCGGCATGGTGCCCCTTGGCGCGATGGTGCTCGTGAAGCGGGCGCTCTTCGTCCTCGAGGACGCGAAGGGCATCTTCCTCATCCACATCCCCATGACGATCACGCTCGTCGGCGTCGCGTACCTGGGCAAGTTCACTCTCGATGAGAAGTGGTGGACGGTCGTCATGGCGCTGGGCCTGAGCCTGTCGAACCTCGTTGGCCTCGTACTGCGATCCGGGGGCCTCAAGCGCCGGCTCGGGAGCCTCGGCGGGCGTGGGGTTGGCCGCGTGCACTGGTTCGCCGCCGTCGCCGCGGTGGTGGCCGCCGGTGCGGGCTACGCGTTGCGCCTCGTCCTCCCCGACGTCGCGGACGTGTCCACGAACGACACCATTGCGAGGGTGGTCGAGGGCGGAGCGATCTGCCTGGCGATCGGCCTCATCATGGGTCTCGTGTACGTCGCCGTGATGAAGGTGCTGCGCGTCGAGGAGGTCAACGCGGTGGTCGGTTCCGTTACTCGCCGACTGCGTCGCAACGTACGATAGGAACTCGTGACCCGATCTCGAGTGGGGGACATTCGTGCTGACCGGAGAGGTGCTCGACGGGCGCTTTGAGGCGCTCGACGCAGCGGACTACGACCTGCCCGGAGTGACCCGTTACAACGGCGTCGACACCCGGCTCAACACTCGAGTTCTTATCGACGAGGTCACGTCCGTGGCCCCCACGGCCGTGCGTCGCGCGGCGCTGCGCTTCATGTCCGTGCGCGACCCCCGGCTCGCGCGCGTCGTTGCCGTCATGGGCGGCTCCGCTGGGGCGCCCACCATCATCGTCTCCGAGCCACTGCAAGGGGTGACGCTGGATGCGATCCTCGCGAAGCGTCGGCTCGATGAAGCGAAGGCGAGCGCCGTGGTCGGCGAGGCCGCGCGCGCCCTGCTCGTCGCCGCCGCCGCTCGCGTTCACCACGGCTGGGTGCGGCCGGCGTGCATCTCTGTGGACAGCAGGGGCCGCGTGATGCTCACCGGCACCGGGGTCGATTCGGAGCTCGCGCTCCAGGCCGGGCTCAGGCGCGGCAAGGGTGAGGGGGCCGACGCCACCGCCCTGTCGCGCGTCTACCTCGCCTGCATCACGGGCAAGGACGCCGACGCCGCCACCGAAGCCGACATTCCTCCCGCGACCTCCGCGGATGCCAGGGCCCTGTGCGAGCGCGTCATCGCCGGCAAGGGCTTCAGCACTCTGACCGACCTCATCGACACGCTCGGCGCGTTCGATACTCGCAAGCTCCGCAACCTCCCTGCGGGGGTGGACTCGCTTCCGCTCTCGCTCACCAAGGCGGCGGAGGCGGAGAAGAAGCGCAAGAGGGACCGTGTCGAGGCGGCCAAGAGGGCGTTCACCGGCCCGCGCGTGACCGCGGGCCTCACCATCACCCGCGAGACGCTCGTCAAGGCCGAGGTCGAGGCCGAAGCGGTGAGCGGCTCGATTCCTCTCGTGGTGGCTGGGGAGCCCGTTGACGTCGCCGCGCCCGCGGAGGAGCTCGAGGACCTCCACGACATACTCACATTCGAGGCGATGGTCGATGAGCAGGTCGCCGTCGCCAAGCCGACCCTCCCCGAGCTGATCTACGGGCGCCTCCACGCGCGCTGGCCCCGTTCTAGGGGAATTACCAGGCGTCTTGAGCGGGCTCAGGACCGAGCTATCAACGGCGGACCCATCAACGCGACGCCCTTCCTCCTGGTGCTCCTGGTCGGCGGGCTCTTCGCCCTCGCGTTCATCGCGTTCGCCACGCTGTCGCAGGGATTCGGCCAAGACGGCAACACCGGGAATCCGGGCGTGTACCCCACGTACTCCTACGGCCCGTGAGTGGTTCGCCGCGGGAACATCGGACCCCTACGATCTGTTACCAAGCCACACCAATCGTGAGGAAGCATCAGTGAGCGACACCCGCAACGTCATCATCATCGGCTCCGGACCCGCCGGCTACACCGCGGCGATCTACGCCGCGCGCGCGGGCCTTCAGCCGCTCGTCATCGCCGGCTCCATCACCGCCGGTGGCGCGCTCATGAACACCACGGAGGTGGAGAACTTCCCCGGCTTCGTCGAGGGCATCCAGGGGCCCGAGCTCATGGAGACGCTCCAGGCGCAGGCGCAGCGGTTCGGCGCCGAGGTGCTCCTTGACGATGTGGTGGAGGCGTCCCTCGAGGGCGACATCAAGACCGTGAAGACCGGCGTCGGCAAGGAGTTCTCGGCGAAGTCCGTGATCCTGGCCATGGGCTCCGCGTATCGCGAGCTGGGCCTCGAGGACGAGAAGCGACTCAGCGGCAAGGGCGTCAGCTGGTGCGCCACGTGCGACGGCTTCTTCTTCCGCGACCAGGAGGTCGTTGTCGTTGGCGGCGGTGACTCCGCGGTCGAGGAGGCGACGTTCCTCACGCGCTTCGCGTCCAAGGTCTACCTTGTGCACCGCCGCGATGAGCTGCGCGCGTCCAAGATCATGGCCGACCGCGCCGCCGCTGACCCCAAGATCGAGTTCGTGTGGAACTCGGAGGTCGTCGGCCTCGACGGCGACATCAAGCTCGCTGGCGTGCGGATCCGCAACCGCGTCACGGGAGATGAGAGCGTTCTTCCTGCTACCGGCCTGTTTGTGGCCATCGGCCACGAGCCGCGCAACGAGCTCGTGAAGGGCGTGATCGACACCGACGCGGCGGGCTACGTGCTCGTCGACGGGCGCACGACGGCCACGAATGTGCGCGGGGTGTTCGCGTGCGGCGACCTCGTGGACAGCCGCTACCGCCAGGCCATCACGGCGGCGGGGTCCGGTTGCGCCGCCGCGCTCGACGCGCAGCACTTCCTCGACGAACTGGCCGACGCTGAGGCGGCTGCCGTTGCCGACGAGGCTGCCGCTGGGGTCGAGACCGGCGCGGTGACCGACCCCGCGGTGGTCGCCGAGGTGGCGACGTCGCCCGTGACCGCCACCGAGGACACCTTCCAGGCGGAGGTCATCCACTCCGACGTTCCCGTGGTCGTGGACTTCTGGGCCACCTGGTGCGGCCCGTGCCGCGCGGTCGCGCCCATTCTTGACGAGCTCGCCGAGGAGTATGCGGGCAAGCTCAAGATCGTGAAGGTGGACACGGACGAGAACCCCAACCTCGCCATGGCGTATGGCGTCACGTCGATTCCGACCATGAACTTCTTCAAGTCGGGAGAGCTCGTGAAGTCGGTCGTCGGTGCTCGACCCAAGCCCGCGCTCACGGCGCTGTTCGAAGAGGTCCTCAGCTAGAAGACCGAGTAGCCACCGTCCACGGTGAGCACCGATCCGGTGATGAAGCTCGCGGCGGGGCTCGCGAGAAACACCACGGTGGGCGCGATCTCGTCGGCGGTTGCCGCGCGCTGCATGGGCGCGTCCTCGATCCAATAGCGCTTGAACTCCGGCCTGTGCAGCGGCGTCATCTCGGTGGCGACGTAGCCGGGTGCCACGGCATTCACGCGGATGCCGGCCGGCGCCCACTCCGCGGCCAGCGATCTCGTCAGGTGGTGCACGGCGGCCTTGGACGCGTTGTACGCGGGCTGCCACTGCGGGCGGTTGACGATCGCTCCGGACATTGAGCCGATGTTGACGATGCTGCCCACACCGCTCTCTGCCAGGTGAGGGTACGCCGCGACGCTCAGCTTGAAGACCGCCTTGACGTTGAGGTCCATGACGGTGTCCCACTCGTCGTCGGTGACGTCTACGGACGCGTTGTGGAAGCACGCGCCCGCGTTGTTGACGAGGATGTCGAGGCCGCCGAGCGCCTCGACGGCGGCCGCGACCACGCGCTCCGGGGCCCCGCTCTCGGTGATGTCCGCCGCGAGCGCGGTGACCCCCGCGGGGCTGCCCATCTCCGCGATGGCCTGCGCATTGACTTCGGCGTCCCGCGACACGAACATCACGTCCGCGCCCGCCTCGCGCAGCGCGACCACCTGTTCGAATCCGAGGCCCCTGTTTCCACCGGTCACGAGAGCGCGCCTGCCGGCCAGCGAGAACTTGTCCAGAACACCCATGCGCCAAGCCAAGCACACAGCGGAGCGAGTCGCAGGGCGACCAACGCGCAGGGTGACTTACCTTCCCTGCACCCCCTGGAAGCTGAAACGGAAGCTCAGCGGTCCCGTCGGGAGCTCGAACTCGGGGTGTGTCATGGCGCCCCACGAGTTGTCGCCGCCCACTCCCCTGCGCGCGAGCGCGGGACGCACCGTGGTGCGGTGAATCGGCGGCAGCTCGTTGGGGTGCAGCGCGTTCTCGACCTCGTGCGGGGTCCAGGGCAGCGCCGAGAACTCCATCCCCTCGGCACACTCGAAACGCAGGCCGACGCCGTGGTCGTCAACGACCTCGGCCCACCGCACGCCCGTGCGGCTTCCCGATTCCTGCGGACGGACATAGGGCGTGAGCGCATCGTGCACGTCGGCCTCCCACACCCCGAGCCGCGCCGAGCCCCGACGGTCCGCGTAGGACTCATGCGGACCGTCGCCGTACCAGCGCCAACGGCGCACGCTCGCGTCCACGGTGATGGGGAACCCGAACTCCGGCGGAGCGAGCAGCCCCTCGCCAGGATCCAGGGTCACGTGCACCTCTACGCGGCCGTCGCCGAACACTCGGTACGCGACCGTCGAGGTGCTTGGCGGGGACGTCGGGAGGTCGTACTCGAAGCCAAGTTCAACGGAGTCCTCGTGCTGCATCACCGTGGGCCACTGGGCGCCGCGCCGCGGTTGTGCGTAGCGCGAGGCCAGCAGCCAGTGACCGTCCCGCGCTGGCATGCCCCAACCGCGCTCATTAGAAGTCGGGGCATGCCAGAAGCTGGGGAAGGGACGATCCCGCAGCAGCTCCGTACCGCCCCCATCGGGGCTTCCAATGCGGTAGGAGACGAGGGTGCCATAGAGGCGGGAGAAGAGGGCGGAGAAGTTCTCGCCGTGCACGCCCACGTTGTGAATCCCGTTCGCGACCCGCGGCGGCGGTGAGGCGCCTACGGGAGCCGAGGCGGCGTCGGGCGTGAAGACCTCCTGCTGCCAGCCGACCACATAGCCAGCGGGCGCCCAGGCGGTGGCCGCGCGCAGCCGATACTCGGCCGTCACGGTAAACTCGCCGCCGTCGGTGGGCAGAGCGAAGGGAAGCGGATAGGTCTCGCTGCTGCCCGCCGCCACGGCGGTGTCGGTCACGACGATCGCGAGCGACTCGCCCTCCCGGGCCAGCTCTACGCGCAGGTCGACGTCACCCGTGCTGGTGAACAGGCGCCGGTTCTCGATCGTCACGCCTTCCGAGTCGATTCGCGTGCGGAAGGGCTGGTAGAGGTACCGCATCTCCTCGTAGGCGGGCTTGGTGGAGCGGTCGGCGAAGACGATGCCGTTCGCGCTGAAGTCGTAGTCGGTGGGGGCCTCGCCGAAGTCGCCGCCGTAGCCCTCAAAGGGGACTCCGTAACGGTCAACGAGGGGAAGCGCCTGGTCCGCGAAGTCCCAGATGAAGCCGCCCTGGAAGTGCGGCTCCCGGTCGGCGAGGTCCAGGTACTTGTCCACGGCGCCGAACGAGTTGCCCATCGAGTGCGCGTACTCGCACAGGATGAACGGCTTGTCCCTGTGCACCGCCAGGTGCGCCTCGATGTCCGCGGCCGGCGTGTACATCTGGCTCGTGATGTCCGAGGTGTGCGGAAAGCGCGTGTCCCACTGAACGCCCTCGTAATGCACGGGACGCGAGGAATCGGCCTTGTGGAAGTACTCGGAGACCTCGAGCAGCAGCCCGCCCCCGTAGGACTCGTTGCCGCACGACCAGATGACCACGCTCGGGTGGTTCTTGTCCCGCTCGACCATGCTCTCCGCGCGGTCCAACAGGGCCGCGCGCCACTCCGGCCTGTCGCCGGGAAGCGCCTCCTCGATCGGAGCGCCCCCCATCGCGATGCGGTCCCACATCGCGTGGGTCTCGAGATTCATCTCGTCGATGACGTAGAGGCCGTAGCGGTCGCACAGTGCGTAGAACGCGCTCGAGTTTGGGTAGTGGCTGGTGCGCACCGCGTCGATGTTTCCGCGCTTGATGATGCGGATGTCCTCTTCGATCTCGTCCGCGGTCATCGCGCGCCCGTTGCGGCCGAACTCGTGCCGGTTCACGCCGTGGAACACCACGCGCTTGCCGTTCACGAGGAAGATTCCGTCCACGATCTGCACACGCCGCAGCCCGACGGACTGGGTCACCACCTCCGTGACCTCACCCTTGTCGTCGATCACCTCGAGCACAAGCGTGTACAGGAACGGGTCCTCCGCGCTCCACAGGTGAGGCGCGCCGAACTGGACGGCCAGCCTGCTCGCCCCAGCGTCGGACAGCTGCCCGACTCCTTCAAGCGTGGCGCGAACCGTGCCGCTGCCCGCGAGCCTCAGGTCAATGGCGACCTCGGCGCCGCCGAAGTCGTCGCTCAGGGTGGTCGTCACGCGGATGTCCTCGAGGTGCGCGGCGGGACGGCGATAGAGGACCACGTCGCGGAAGATCCCGGAGAACCGGAAGAAGTCCTGGTCCTCGAGCCATGAGCCGGAGGTCCACTTGAACACCTGCGCGGCGAGGCGGTTGGCGCCCTCCGAGAGGTGCGGGGTGAGGTCGAATTCCGACGGGGTGAAAGAGTCCGTGGCCCATCCCACGTACGTGCCGTTGCACCACACGGCGATGCCGCTCTCGGCGCCGTGGAACATCACGGACAGGCGCTCGCCATCACCCAGGGGCGCGTCGAGCTCGAAGTCACGAACATAGCTGCCGACGGGATTCCAGACCTGGGGCACCTCGCCGGGAGTGACCTCCTCGAGGCCATCCCACGGGTACTGGACGTTCGAGTACTGCGGTCGGTCGTGGCCCTGGAGCTGAATGTGCCCGGGGACCGCGATCTCCTCCCACGCCTCCACGTCGAACCCCGGCCGCTCGAAGCCGGGCACCGTGGCGCCCGGGTTCGCGGCGAAGTGGAACTTCCACGCGCCGTTCAGCGACTGCTCAAAGCCGCTGGTGCCGGCGTCGGCCTCCCCGCGGTCACGGAACCAGCGATGGTCCGAATGAGCGGGAAGCCTGTTGTGGTTGATGAACTCCGGGTCGCTGATGCGGCGAACGTCAAAGATCACTTGACAGCCCCCGTGAAGCCCTGGACGAAGCTCCGCTGGAGCAGCAGGAACAGGATGATCGTCGGGAGCGACGCGATGAGCACCGCGAGCATGAGCGCGCCGTAGTCCGTCACGTAGCCGGACAGCAGGTTGGAGATGAGCATCGGCATGGTCTGGTAATCGTTGTTGAGCAGAATCACCTTGGGCCACAGGAAGTTGTTCCAGGCCGCGAGGAAGGTGATGACGGTCGCCGCGACGTAGGCGGAGCGCATCGTGGGGATGAACATGCGGAAGAAGATGCTGAGCTCGCCGAGCCCGTCCATGCGCGCGGCCTCGATGATCTCGTGCGGGAAGCTGCGTGCCGTCTGGCGGAACATGAGCACCAGGAACGGCGTGGCGATCACGGGCAGCACCACGGCGAGCGTCGAGTTCACCAGCCCCAGCTTCGCGAAGACCTGGAACAGCGGGATCATCGTGGCAGCGAAGGGGATCATGATCGTCAGCAGCAGCACCCACATGAGGCGGTCCTTGGCCTTCGAGTGGTAAACCTCGAACCCGTAGCCCGCGATCGAGCTCACGATCAGCGCGAACACCGTGGTCACCACCGCGTTGACCGTGGAGTGGTAGAAGGCGCTGCCGACGTCCTGCATGGCGAAGAGGCCCTTGATGTTGTCAATCAGGTGGCCACCTGGCGTGAGCTGGGAGGCCAGGACATCCTGGCTGGTATTCGTGGCAGAGACCGCCATGAAGTACAGCGGGAACACCGACAGCACCGCCGCGATGCCAAGGAATACGTAACGGCCCATCGGCCGCAGCACGCTAGTCACGCTTGTCTCCCAGTCGTACCTGAATGGCGGCGAAGATCGCCACCAGAATGAGAATGACGTAGGACATGGCGGCGCCATATCCGAAGTTGGGGTTCCGGTGGAACGACACCTCGTAGAGGTAGTGCGACATCGTCATCGATGTATACGCCGCCCACCGCCGGTGAGGTTGTATGACTCGTCGAAGAGCTGAATAGTGCCGTTCGTCGAGATGATGACCGTGAGCAGGATGATCGGGCGCATCTGCGGCATCGTCACCGACCAGAAGGTCCGGATGGGGCCGGCGCCGTCGAGCTTGGCCGCCTCATGCGTGCCCGGCTCGATGTTCTGCAGCGCAGCCAAGTACAGGATCATGTTGAAGCCCGTCCAGCGCCACAGCAGGCCGAGCACGATGACCAGGCGAGCCGTGTTGGTCTGGCCGAGCCAATTCACCGGCGCGTCGATGATGTGCAGCCTGGTCAGCAGGTCGTTGATGAAGCCGTCATTGGCGAACATCGTGCGGAACACGATCGCGTACGACACCAGCGACGTCGCGACCGGAAGGAAGATCGCCGTGCGCCACATGCCGCGGAACCGCAGCGTCGGCGAGTTGAGCATGTTGGCGAGCAGCATCGCGAGACCCAGCATGATCGGCACCTGCACGATCAGGTAGATCAGCGTGGTCAGCAGCGTCTGCTTGAAGATGTCGTCGTGCAGCAGCCGCTCGTAGTTGTACCAGAGCGGGTCAGCGAGCGAGAGCTTGTTCCCGCGACCCGTCTTGAACGACAGGATGAACGCCTGAATCATTGGCCAGAAGTTCATGAGCGCGATCAGGATGGCCGCGGGGGCGATGAACGCCCAGCCCGTAAGGCTCCGGCGCCGCGCCATGGCGGACATCTTTGGCTTTGGCACGCGGCCCGACGCTGGTGCCGGTTTCGCGCTCGGTGCTAGTACGTCTTGTGTCAGCTCTGACACTGCCTACTCCCTTGACTCGCAGTGGCCTGTGCGGGGGAGGGGGCGGCGGACCAGCCCCCTCCCCTTTCAGCAGGTGTTACTGCATTGCGAATTCGACGGTCTCCTGCGCCTTCTGGAAGGCGGTAGCGGGATCCGCTCCGTTCACAATCTCGGTCAGCGCGGCGCTGACGGCGTCGCGAGCCTCGTAGTAGTAGACGCCCGTGTTGTTCGAGGGCACCTTGCCCGCGAAGCCGACGACCTTCTGGAAGATGGCGTCGCCACCCCAGAACTCCTGCGGCTGCGCGTACACATCGCTCTCACCGGCGGGCAGCCAGTTGGCGAGCGCTCCCGTGGACGGGAGGATCGCGTCGTAGAACTCGGTGGAACCGGCGAACGTCTCGTTCAGGAAGTCCTGAGCCAGCGCAACGTCTGCCGTGGAGCTGACGGCCCATGACGAGCCGCCGTTTGCCGAGTAGTTGGTGGCACCGGCCACGCCGTCGAGGCTCGGCAGGTTGGTCATTCCCCACTTGCCCGACTGGTCCTCAGCGGACTGGATGGAGCCGACGATCCACACGCCGTTGATGGTGCCCGCGACGTTGCTGTTCACGAGCGTGCCGATGTACTCGTCCCACGAGTTGACTTCGAGGAACGTGCCGTCCTTGACCATCTGCGTGTAGACCTGAGCGGCCTTCGTCAGCGCGTCGTTGTTGGCGATGGTCGGGTTGCCGTCCGCGTCGAACAGGCTCGCGCCAGCGGACTGCAGCATCATCATGACCATGTCAGAGGACCCTGCCTGGCCGGACAGCATTGGCTGACCCGTCTTCGCGAGCACGTCCTTGGCCTTGGTCATGTAGTCGCTCCACGTGATGTCCGTGAAGTCGTCGACCGTGTAGCCGGCCTGCTGCAGGACGTCGGTGCGGAGGGCGTCGATCGCCGTGCCGTTATCGAACGGAACGCCGAAGTTGGCGCCGTCGACGGTCGAGTAGGCCGTCACGCCAGCCGGGAACTCGCTGTAGTCAACGTCCGAGCCCGAGAAGTCGGAGAACAGGTCCGGGTAGTTGATGACGTTCTTCTGGAAGGCGTTGTTCTGCACCAGGAAGATGTCGGGGAGCTCGTCGTACGTCTGGGACTGCGCGATCGTGGTGAGCTTGGTCTGGAGGTCATCCCACGGGGTCTCCACGATGTTGAGCTTGAAGTCCGGGTGGTCCTGCTGGTAGATCTTCTCGGCCTCCTGGAGCGCGGCGATGTTGAACGCCGGGTCCCACGCCCACACGGTGAGCTCGTTGCCTTCCGGTTCGCCGTTTCCGCCACCGCCGCCGGTCGCGTCGTCAGTGCTGTTGCCGCTGCACGCGGCGAGCGCGAGGGTCGCGACGGCCGTCGCCGCCACCACAGCGCCTTTTCGGATTCTCTTCACTTGTTGTACCCCTTTGAGTCGCCATGACCCGGACCACTGGGAGCTCCACGTCGAGCACCCGCCGGGGATCAACAGCTCGTTCACGTTTACGTCACCATTGACGAAAAGTCCCTGCAGACTTCGTTGTCGCTGGATTGGTACAGGCCGAACTGTTAACGTCAACATAGCGTCAGGATCGGCGCGAGTGCGAGCCCGGTTTGGTCACAATCCGGTAACAGGCATTGGGGAGACTGCCACGCCAAACGCCCGCTCGGCGCCGGAAATGTGGCATTTGCAGGCGTGTTAGCGCACGCCAAACCGCGACGGAACCACGACTCAACCGCGAGCAAACGGGCCGGAAAACGGGACTGTTTGCAGCGTCGGGCCGGAAGCCCGCGGGCCCGGGGGCGGTGCGGGCGACGGCGGGGCGCGCCTAGACTCCCACCATGCCGGCCTCAGGAGCACGCGGCGCCCGCAAGCGGGGCCCCACCATTGCCGACGTCGCCCGCCTGGCTGGCGTTTCGGCCCAGACCGTGTCCCGGACCGCGACCGGCGCCGAGTACGTCAGCCCGGACACCCGCGACCGCGTGCTGCGCGCGATGGACCAGCTTGGCTACTCCCCCAACCGTGCAGCGAGGGCGCTCCGCAACGGCCACTACGGGACCATCGGGCTGCTCGCACACGACTTCCGGCGCACCGGCGAGGCGCTCACGACCGACGCCGTGCTCCGCGCCGCCCACGACGAGGACTACACGGTGACGCTGCTCACCGTGCCGACGGCCGACACGGGCGACTGGACCCCGGCGGCCGCCCGCCTCCAGCACCAGACCGTCGACGGCCTCATCATCATCAGGGCGGAGGGTGGATCGGCGGACCTGATCGCGCTCCCGCCGCGCTTCCCCGTCGCGGTCTCGGACTCGCGCGCGGCCGGCCTCTACCCCTGCGTGGTGGCCGACGAGGCCGCCAGCGTGCGTGCGGCGGTTGAGCACCTGCTCGCCCTTGGCCATGCCACCGTGCACCTCGTCGCCGGCCCGGTGGACTCCGAGCCCGCTCGCTTGCGAACGGTCGGGTGGCGGGCCGCGCTCGAGCGGGCGGGCGTCGCCCCACCCAAGCCGATCGTCGGCGACTGGACGGTCGACTCCGGCCACCGCGCCGGCCAGATCCTCGCGGACGACCCGAGCGTCACCGCCGTCGTGTGCGCAAACGACGAGATGGCCATCGGCCTGATGGCCGCCCTCCAAGCGGCGGGGCGAACGGTGCCCGACGACGTGTCGGTCGTGGGATTCGACGACATCGCGCTAGCGCGGTTCGCCAGCCCTGCCCTCACGACGGTTCGCCAGGACTTCAACCGCATGGGCGCCGAGCTCGTACGGCTCGTGCTCGATCAGGTGCGCGGCCAGTCGCCCGACACCACCCCGCATATCGTGATCCCCACCGAACTGATCCTGCGCGGATCCACCGCCTCGCCGCGCAGGTGACCACGGCGTCGGACGACGGCATCGGACCAGAGCGTCCGGCCTGCTAGGCGCCGCATGCGACAATTCTGGGCATGAATGAGAGCACGCCTCGCGTGCCCCGGGCCACCGAGGGCACGCGCCTCGACCCTTGGTTCGACTCCTACGCAGCACGCGCGCACCAGATGCGCGCCTCGGAGATCCGCGCTCTCTTCGCCGTCGCAAGCCGACCAGAGGTGGTCTCGCTCGCCGGTGGCATGCCGTACATCGGCGGTCTTCCGCTTGCCGACATCGGCGAGATGATGAACCGCATCGTGAGCGAGCGCGGCGAGGTCGCGCTGCAGTACGGGTCCGGTCAGGGCGACCCTCAGCTGCGCGAGCAGATCACGCACGTGATGGCGCTCGAGGGCATCACGGCGCACCCAGACGACGTTGTGGTCACCACGGGTTCCCAGCAGGCCCTGGACCTCGTCACCAACATCTTCATCGACCCGGGCGACGTCGTGGTCGCCGAGGCCCCGTCGTACGTTGGGGCGCTCGGCGTCTTCCGTGCTCGGGAGGCCGAGGTGGTGCACGTGCCCATGGACGCCGACGGTCTTGTCCCGTCCGCGCTCGAGGAGACGCTTGCCTCGCTCGCCGCCGCGGGGCGCCGGGTCAAGTTCCTCTACACGGTGCCCAACTATCACAACCCCGCGGGCGTCACGCTGAGCCTCGAGCGGCGGCCGCAGATCGTCGATATCTGCGCCCGCTTTGGGGTGCTGATTCTTGAGGACAACCCGTACGGGCTGCTCGGCTTCGATCGCGAGCCGCTCCCCGCTCTGCGCTCGCTGAGCCCCGAAGGGGTCGTTTACCTGGGGTCTTTCTCCAAGACCTTCGCCCCGGGGTATCGCGTTGGGTGGGCTGTCGCGCCGCACGCGGTGCGCGAGAAGCTCGTCCTCGCGTCGGAGGCGGCCATCCTGTCGCCCTCCAACATCTCGCAGATGGCGATCTCGACCTACCTGGATCACTTCGATTGGCAGGGGCAGATCAAGGCGTTCCGCGAGCAGTATCGCGAGCGCAGGGACGCGATGATCTCGTCGCTGCAGGAGTTCATCCCCGAGGCAACGTGGAATGTGCCGGACGGCGGCTTCTACGTGTGGGTCAAGCTCCCCGAGGGGCTCGACGCCAAGGCCATGCTCCCCCGCGCGGTCACGGCCCGCGTGGCGTACGTCGCGGGCACCGCGTTCTTCACCGACGGGTCCGGCGCCGACTTCATGAGGCTGAGCTACTGCTATCCGACGCCCGAGCGCATCCGCGAGGGGGTTCGCCGTCTCGCGGGCGTGGTGGAGGCCGAACTCGAGACCGTGCGGATCTTCGGCACAGCGGGCGGGTCCCGCTCGGAGATCGTGGACTTCCCCTCACCCGATTTGGCCTAGGCAGAATTCTAAGGAGGCTGGCATGGACGTGATGATCCTGGCAGGGGGCCTGTCACACGAACGCGATGTGTCGCTGCGCTCCGGCAGGCGCGTGCAGGAGGCGCTGCGTGCGCTCGGCGACACCGTCACCGTGCACGACGTTGACCCGTCCCTGATCCCCTCCTTGCGCGAGGAGAAGCCTCAGGTGGTCTGGCCCATCGTTCACGGCGCCTCGGGCGAGGACGGCTCGCTCCAAGGCCTCCTCGAGCTCCTGGGGCTCCCGTTCGTGGGCACCGCGGCCAAGGAGGCTCGCGTGGCGTGGGTGAAGTCGGTTGCCAAGGCCGTGCTCGGCCGAGTCGGCATCACGACGCCCGACTTCGTCACCCTGCCGCAGTCGCTGTTCCTCGAGGTCGGGGCCGAGCAGGTGATGGACGTGCTCGCCACGAACTTTGGACTGCCGGTGGTCGTCAAGCCCGCCCGCGGGGGCTCGGCGCTCGGCGTATCCCTCGTGACCGAGCGCGGCCAGCTGCCACAGGCGCTCGTGCACTGCTTCGCGTACGGAGACATGGCGCTGATCGAGCGCGCCGTGACCGGTACTGAGGTCGCCGTGTCCGTGATCGGCACGGGAGACTCCGCAAGGGCACTGCCCGCCGTGGAGATCGTGTGCGAGGGCGCCTACGACTACGACGCCCGCTACAACCCCGGCCGCGTCGAGTACTTCGCTCCTGCGCGCCTCGACGAGGCCACCGCGAAGGCCGTGGAGGCCGCGGCGCTCCTGACGCACCGCGTGATGGGGCTGCGCGACCTCTCGCGCATCGACATCATCGTGGCCGCCGACGGCACGCCGAACGTGATCGACATCAATGTGGCGCCAGGGCTCACCGAGGTGTCGCTGTTCCCGCAGGCGGTTGCCGCCGCGGGCTTGGAGCTAGGCGAGCTCTACCGCGAGATCATCATCGCGGCTGCCGAGCGCGCCTAGACGGTCAACCTGCGGCCGCGCGGCGGATCGCAGGACCTACGAGAACACCCCCGGGTCTTCGGGGTCGATGATCCCGATGATCCGGTTGAGGTCCTCCACGGTCGCGAACTCGATCGCCACCGCACCCTTTGATCGGCCGAGCGTGACCTTCACCCGCGTGTCGAGGTGGTCGCCGAGTCGCGCTGCAAGGTCGTCGAGGGCCGCTGTGTGGCCGCCTGCGCGCACGGAGCCCTTCTTTGCCTTCGGCGCCTCCACCCCGAGCGCTACGGCCTCCTCCGTGGCGCGCACGGAGAGGCCCTCGTTGACTATGCGCTGCGCCAGGTGATCCATGGCCTCCGGGTCGTCGAGCCCAAGAAGCGCCCGAGCGTGGCCCGCGCTGAGCACGCCTGCGGCCACGCGGGTCTGCACCTTGGGCGGGAGCTTGAGCAGGCGCAGGGTGTTCGAGATCTGTGGCCGCGAGCGGCTGATGCGCTCGGCGAGCTGCTCGTGGGTGAGGGCGAAGTCGTCGATGAGCTGCTGGTACGCGGCGGCCTCTTCGAGCGGATTCAGCTGCGAACGGTGCAGGTTCTCGACGAGCGCATCGCGCAGCAGGTTGGTGTCGTCCGTGTCCCTGATGATCGCCGGAATGGTGGCTAGACCAGCGGCTTTGGTGGCGCGCAGGCGGCGCTCGCCCATGATGAGCTCGTAGCCGTCGCCGGCCGGCCGCACCACAACGGGCTGGAGGACGCCGATCTCCTTGATGGATCCGATCAGCTCGCTGAGTGCGTCCTCGTCGAAGACCTCGCGCGGCTGCCGCGGGTTCGGGATGATGCTCGCGACGTCGAGCTGCGCAAAGCGCGCGCCAGGCACGGGTACGAGCTCCACCTCGCTCGTGCGCGGCGAGTCACCGCCGAAGAAGACATCGCGGGGGCGGTCTACCCGCACCTCCGCCGTCTCCGTTGTGGCCTCAGTAGGTATGAGGGCGCCTAGCCCGCGTCCCAATCCGCGCTTGGTGCTCACGTGCTGTCTCCTGGGTCTCGAGAGGCGATGTCCGACGCTATCGCCAGATAGGCGACAGCGCCCGGCGAGTGAGGGTCGTGGGTCATGACGGTTTGGCCGAAACTTGGGGCCTCGGATACCCGGACTGAGCGCGGAATTGTCGTTTCCAGCGTCTGCTCCGGAAAGTGCGTACGGACCTCGTCGGCGACGTCGCGGGCGAGGTTGGTGCGAGCGTCGTACATCGTCAGCACGATCGTCGAGACGTGCAGGTCCCTGTTGAGATGCTTCTGGACCATCTCCACGGTCCGCATGAGCTGGGTCAACCCCTCGAGCGCGTAGTACTCGCACTGGATCGGGATCAGCACCTCCCCTGCGGTGACCATCGCGTTGAGGGTGAGCAGCCCCAGGCTCGGCGGACAGTCGATGAAGACGTAGTCCAGATCCTTGCCCGCCCCTGCGAGAAGGTCCTTGAGCGCATCGTGAAGCCGGAACTCGCGGCGCACCATCGATACCAGTTCGATGTCGGCGCCCGCCAGGTCGATCGTGGCCGGCACGCACCACAGGGTGCGGACGTGGGGAGATCGCTGCGCGACGCGGGCGAGTGGCACCTCGTCGAGCAGCACGTCGTAGATCGACGGGGTGCCGCTGTGGTGGGACACGCCAAGCGCCGTCGACGCGTTCCCCTGCGGGTCCGCGTCGATGACGAGCACGTTGGCCCCGTGCTGGGCGAGAGCCGCCGCGAGATTGACCGAGGTGGTGGTCTTCCCGACGCCGCCCTTCTGGTTGGAGACCGCGAAGACCCTGGTCCGCTTTGGTCTAGGGAAGTCTCGTGACTCGAGCTCCCTGCGCAGGCGCTCCGTGGCGATCATCTCGGCCGCGAGAGGGCTGTCATCGCTCACGCCGAGCCCGGCGAACGCGTCGCCCGGCGATGGCGCTGTTTCACGTGAAACGTCGGCTGGGGGTAGTGGGTCGCGGCCACCGGGCTCGGCGGGCAGCCCATCGGAGGGCTGTTCGTCCGCGAGGCCCTCTTCGACAGGGCCTTCATCGACCAACTCCGCGACGACGAGCTCGTTCACCGAGTCCTCGGTGAGGCCAGTGGCGACTACGGAATACGCGGGCATCTCGGCGCGGTGATGCGCGTTCTCGCGTTCCGACACGTAGGAGCCCTCCCTGCCTTCAAGACAATGTTTCACGTGAAACGGTGCCGCCGCAACCTGGCCGCGAAGGCGAACGTCCGTGACATAGATGACCGACTCTACCGGCCCGATCCCGCTTGTGGAGACCCCGGGGGATAACTCCGATCTGCGCACGAAAACGCTGTGGACAGCGCTGGGGACGCAGGTGCGGCGTCGCTAGGCGCGGGCTAGCGTGACGACGGTCGTCGCCTCAAGGCCGGGCACGGTTGGAGCGCTGTGAACCTCACCGACGAGGCCGGCGCGGCGCAACACGTACTTGGCCTTCTCGAGCTCCTCGGCGGCGCTCCTGCCCTTGAGGAGCGCCATGCGCCCGCCGGGCGCCAGCAGCGGCGCCGACCACTTGACGAGCTTGTCGATCGAGGCGACGGCGCGCGCCGTCACGACGTCACCCTCGACGGCATCCCGGACCTCTTCGGCGCGACCGCGCAGCACCGTCACGCCCCTCAATCCGAGCGTCTCCGCGGCCTCGCGCAGCCAGGCGCAGCGGCGGTCCATGGGCTCCACGAGCACCACACGGCGCTCGGGCTCCATCGACGCGATGACAAGACCAGGAAGTCCGGCTCCCGAGCCGATATCGACCACCACACCATCGCCGAGGAAGGGGACCACGGCTGCAGAATTGAGGAGGTGTCGCTCCCATATGCGCCCTAGCTCGCGTGGGCCGATCAGTCCGCGGAGTTCTCCCTGGTCGGCGAGCAGCAACCCGAAGGCCCTAACGGCGTCGTAGCGGTCGCCAAGGTACGCGCGGACCTCTGGCGCTCCATCTAGCGGATCAGTGCCGAGGTCACGAACACCGCCGGCTTCAACACCACCGGCCCCAACGCCGCTGCCCTCAACGCCACCGTCACCGCTCATGTTTCACGTGAAACGTCAGGCCTTGGCGAGCACGACCACGTAGCGGTTCGGCTCCTCGCCCTCGGACTCGGAGGCAAGCCCGGACTCGAGCACGACGTCGTGAACCACCTTGCGCTCGTATGCGTTCATCGGCTTCATGGCCACGCGCTCCGCCCCGCCGTTCACCTCGGCGATCGCCTCGCGAGCCTGCTCCGCGAGACGCTCGCGGCGGCCGGCGCGGAAGTCCGCGATGTCGAGCATGAGGCGGCTGAGCTCGCCGGTCTCGGACTGCACCGCGAGGCGCGCCAGATCCTGCAGCGCGTCGAGAACCTCACCGTCGGGACCAACGAGGCGCTTGAGGTTCTGGTTGGGGCCCTCGGACACGATGGCCACCTTGGCGCGCCCAGCCTCCACCGAGATGTCGATGTCGCCGTCCATATCAAGGATGTCGAGCAGCTCCTCGAGGAAGTCGGCGGCGGCATCGCCCTCGGCGTCGAGTTTGGCGCGCGAAGTCTCTTCGGTCATGGTCGGTTCTACCTCTTCTTCTTCGGCTGGTTCCGCTGCCCTGGGCCCTTGGTGGGCGTGGGCGCTGCCGGGCCAGTGGTCTCTTCGGATTCCGCGCTCGCCTCAAGTTCACCCTCGGGCTCGGGGACGATTGCTGTGCTCTCCGCGGGCTTGGGGCCACCGGCCCGCTTGGCGCGCGGGGCGCCCTTCTTGGGCTGCTGACGCTGACCGCGGGCGGCCTCGATCTCCGCCTGCTTCTCCGCCTCGATCTGCTCCAGGGTGGTCTCGCCGCGCTTGATGGCTCGCGCCTGCTCCTTGGCGGTCTTCTTCTCCAGGTAGAGCGCTTCGGCCTCAGAGCCCGGCGTGGGGTTGCGCTTGATGACGTAGTACTGCTGGCCCATGGTCCACAGGTTGGTGGTGGTCCAGTAGATCAGCACACCAACGGGGAAGTTGGGGCCGGTGATGATGAACACGAACGGCAGCGCGTACATGATCATCTGCTGTTGGCGAGCCATGGGGCCCTCGAGCGCGGACTTGGGCATGTTCTTGCGCGTGAGCTGTCGCTGCGTGGTGAACGTGGTCGCCACCATCGCGATGATGAGCACCGCGGACACGATCTTCGCGGCGGCGCCAACGGACGTCGTGAACGACTCGGAGAGCTTCGCGCCAAAGATGGTCGCGGACTCGGCCTGCTCCGCCAGCTCCGGGGTCAGGAGCCCGATGCCACCGGTCTTGAGCTTCTGATTGAGCACCCGGAACAGGGCGAAGAAGATCGGCGCCTGGATGAGCATGGGCATGCACGAAGAGAACGGATTCGTGCGGTGCTTCGCGTAGAGCTCCATCGTCTCGCGGCTCATCGCCTCGCGCGACGCCTGGTCCTTCTTGCCCTTGTACTTGGCCTGCACGGCCTTGAGCTCGGGGGCGATCATCTGCATGGCGCGGCTCGCCTTGATCTGCCGCACAAACAGCGGAATCAGCATCACACGGATCGTCACCACGAGTCCCACGATCGCGAGCGACCACGCGGCGCCACCCGCGGGATCCAGCCCAAAGAACGTGAAGATGCTGTGCCAGATCACCATGATCGCCGCGACCACCCACTCGAGCGGGGCCAGGATGGTGTTCAGAAAGTTCACGAGCGTCCTTGATGTCAGGCGAGCTGCTGCTCGCGGTCAGGTGCGTTCACCGCACGATTGTTGCGGTGCAGCCGGAACAGGCGCTCTCCGCGGGCGGGGACGTCGTCCACACCGCCAACACTCCAGGGGTTGCAGCGCACGATGCGCCACAGTGCCAGTCCACTCCCTACGAAGGCGCCATGCACTCGTACGGCCTCCATCCCGTAGTGGGAACACGAGGGGTAGTACTTGCAGCTCGGACCGGTCATCGGCGAGATCACGAGTTGGTAGCCACGGATGAGGCCCATCACCGCTTGGCGAGGCAGCTGGGTGATCATGCGCTCACCTTAGCCAGTGCCTGCCCGACGGCCCCGCGCACGTCCGCGCCCAGCGAAACAAAGCTCGCGCCGGCTGAGGGGGGAAGGGCGCGCACAACGACCGCCGACCCTGCAGGGAGAGTGGGGAGAACGTCGGCCATGATCGCGCGGAGGCGACGCTTCACGCGGTTCCTCACCACTGCGCCTCCTACAGCCTTAGAAACAGCGAAACCGGCCATGCTCTTCGCATCGCCGGTCAACGCCACGTGCACTACGACAGTGTTCCTGCCCGCCCGCGATCCGTGACGCATCACCGTCGAGAACTCGTCGGATGACGTCAGTCGCGAGGCTGCAGGCAGCACCCCTACGCCGAGATTTCGGTGCGTCCCTTGCGGCGACGAGCCGCCAGGATGGAGCGGCCCGCACGGGTGCGCATGCGCAGGCGGAAGCCGTGCGTCTTGGCGCGCTTGCGGTTGTTCGGCTGGAAGGTCCGCTTGCTCACGGCATGGCTCCTGAAACGATCATTGGGGGGTGGTCAAACAGCGCATTAACGTTACGCGAAAATGGGCCTTGGGTCAAATCTTGTCGCTCGCGTTGGTGGTACGCCGCGAACAGGCTAGGCTCCACCATCACGGCGCATATAAGCGTACGACACGCCGAGTGGGCCAAGTTACGAACCGGTGACGGCGCCTCAACCGCCTGTGAAGAACGCTGTGGAAGACACTCGACTACGAGGGGACGGCATGACCGACGCGGCCAGCGACCTGCCCATCGATGAGGTGTGGTCGCGAGCGGTCCAGCACCTGGTGCGTGACGACCAGCTCTCGCCGCAGCACCGCTCCTTCCTGCGGCTCGTCAAGCCGCTCGCCGTGGTTGAGGACAACGTGTTCCTCGCGGTCGCGGAGGACTTCACCAAGAACTATGTCGAGACAGCCATGCGCGGCTCCATCACGGAGGCGCTCTCGTCGGTTCTCGGCCGCGAGGTGCGGATCGCCGTCACCGTTGACGCCTCCATCACCCCGCCTCCCGCGCCCGAGGTGACGCACGACGAGGCCCCAGCCAAGCCGTCGGGCAGGCAGGCGGCCGCGACGCCGAGCGATGACCCCCATCTCAATCCGCGCTACACGTTCGACACGTTCGTCATTGGACCCTCGAACCGCTTTGCCCACGCCGCAGCCCTTGCCGTGGCCGAGAGCCCGGGCAAGACGTACAACCCCCTCTTTATCTACGGGGACTCTGGGCTCGGCAAGACGCACCTGCTGCACGCGATCGGCCACTACACGCTCCGCTTCAAGCCGCAGGCGAAGGTGCGGTACGTGAACTCGGAGGAGTTCACCAACGACTTCATCAACTCCATTCGCGACGACCGCAGCCTCGGTTTCAAGCGGCACTATCGCGAGGTGGACGTGCTGCTCATCGACGACATCCAGTTCCTGCAGGGCAAGGAGCAGACTCTCGAGGAGTTCTTCCACACCTTCAATGCGCTGCACAACGCCGGCAAGCATGTGGTGATCACCTCCGACGTCAGCCCCAAGAACCTGGACGGCATCGAGGAGCGCATGCGCACGCGCTTCGAGTGGGGTCTCATGACGGACGTGCAGCCGCCGGACCTCGAGACCCGCATCGCGATCCTCCGCAAGAAGGCCGCGGCCGACGCGGTTCAGGCGCCTTCCGATGTGCTCGAGTACATCGCCTCGAACATCACGAGCAACATTCGCGAGCTCGAGGGCGCGCTCATCCGCGTCACCGCCTTCGCCGCACTGAATAAGCAGCCCGTGGATCTCAGCCTCGCGCAGGTGGTGCTCAAGGACCTCATCAGCGACGACGACTCGGAGATCACGGCGTCGATGATCATCGGCACCACGGCCGAGTACTACGGCATCACCATGGACGAGCTCACCGGCACCAGCCGCAGCCGCGTCTACGTGACGGCGCGCCAGATCGCGATGTATCTGTGCCGGCAGCTCACGGATCTCTCGCTGCCCAAGATCGGCGAGCACTTTGGCGGCAAGGACCACACCACGGTCATGTACGCGGTCAAGAAGATCGAAGAGCAGATGGGCCAGCGCCGTCAGACCTACAACCAGGTCAATGAGATTCACGCTCGCATCAAGCAGCGATCTCGCGGCTGATCGTCACTCCCGTCACATTCCTCACACGACACGCGCTGCGACACGCCGTTCACACCTGTGGATAACTTTGTGGAGTTGCGTGGACGGACGGTTTGTCCACAGGGGAACAGTTGTGAAAAACGGGCCGACGCTGGGGACGGCCGATCCCGTTCCCACAGCTCATTCTGTGGTTCACAGCTTTCATCCGCACGAATATCACAACCAATAGTTGTCGTTTACCAGGGTAGATGTTGACTCTCCACAGATCTGACGCCCCCTATGACTACTTCTTACATCTCTAGTCATTCATCCACTGGACCTTCATCACGTCCGCCCGGCCGCGGCCTGACGGCCGCTTGCTCGCGCGTCACCTCCTTGGCGTAGTCTGTGGCGCAGTTACGCGAGGAGTGAGCAATGAAGTTTTCCGTCGAGCGCGATGTTCTAGCCGACGCTGTGGCGTGGGTTTCGCGCGCCGTCCCCGCTCGTCCCCCGGTCCCGGTCTTGGCCGGAGTTCGGATCGTCGTGGACGACGGCGGCACCGTGACGCTCTCGAGCTTCGACTATGAGGTCGCGGCGCGCAGCGAGTTCGCGGCCGACGTCGAGTCTGCTGGGGGAGGCGCTCGTCTCCGGTCGCCTGCTGCGCGAGATCGCGAACGCGCTTCCGCACAAGCCGGTGCAGTTCGTGCTCGACGGCACCAAGGTCTCGGTCACGTGCGGCGCCTCCCGGTTCACCCTGGCGACCATGCCCGTGGATCAGTACCCCAACCTGCCCGAGCTGCCGGAGCGCGCGGGAGTCGTCGACGGCTCCGCGCTGCAGCTGGCCGTGTCGCAGGTCACGTCGGCCGCTTCACGCGACGAGACCCTGCCGATCCTCACGGCGGTGCGCCTCGAGATCGAGGGCTCGACGATCTCCCTGCTGGCGACCGACCGCTACCGCTTGGCTCTTCGCGAGTTGACCTGGAAGCCTGCCAAGTCCGATGTTTCGACAGTCGCGCTCGTGCGCGCGAAGACGATCAGCGACACGGCCAAGGCACTCGGCGCCGGCGATGTTGACCTTTCGCTCGGCGAGGGAACAGGGGTGGACCTCATCGGCTTCTCCGCCGGCGGCCTCGTCACCACCTCGCAGCTGATGGACGGCGACTACCCACCGGTGCGCAGACTCTTCCGCGACGAGAACCCGATCACCGCGGTGGTGCGGACGCAGGACCTCATCGACGCGACGCGGCGCGTGTCGTTGGTGGCTGAGCGCAACTCGTCCGTCCGCATGGGCTTCGCCGAGGGTGAGGTGGTGCTCGACGCCGGTCAGAGCGACGACGCCCAGGCGTCCGAGGCGCTCGAGGCCACGCTCGACGGTGACCCCATCACGGTGGCCTTCAACCCGCAGTACCTCCTGGACGGGCTGGGCGCGCTGTCCACCGAGTACGTCCAGTTCGGGTTCCTGCAGGAGACCAAGCCCGTCGAGTTCGTCGGTATCGACAAGCCGGGCGGAACCGTCGCCGCCGAGTTCCGCTACCTGCTGGTTCCCATCCGCATCACGTCGTGATGCTCGCGGTCTCGCCGTGCACGTCGCCCATCTCCAACTAGCCGACTTCCGTTCGTATTCCGAGCTAGACCTGGCGCTGGACGCGGGCGTCACCACGTTCGTGGGCCGCAACGGCCAGGGCAAGACGAACCTCGTCGAGGCGATCCGCTATCTGTCAACGCTCTCCTCTCACCGGGTCGCTTCCGACGCTCCACTCATCCGGGCGGGCGCTGGAGGTGTCACAGCGGAGCGCGCGGTCGTGGGCGCCAAGGTTCTCAAGGGCGGCCGCTCGCTCACGCTCGAGGTGACGATCCAGCCGGGAAGGGCGAAGGCGGCGCGGCTAGGCAGGGCGGCCGCGCGGCCGCGGGACCTCGTGGGGATCTTGCGCACGGTGGTCTTCGCTCCCGAGGACCTGGCGCTCGTCAAAGGGGACCCGTCCGGGCGGCGCGCGTTCATCGATGAGCTGTGCGTGGCGCTTGCCCCCGTGCATGCCGGCGTGCTCGCGGACTACGAGCGCGTGTTGCGGCAGCGGACATCGCTGCTCAAGACGGCGAGGAACGCGCGCGTGGATCTGACCACGCTGGACATCTGGGACGAGAAGCTCGCCGAGCTCGGCGGCAAAATCGTCGCCGCGCGGCTCGCTGCGCTCGCCGCGCTTTCCCCGTTCGCGGAGATCGCGTACCAGGACGTCGCCCCCTGGCAGTGCACCCTTTTCGCTGCAATATTCGACCGCGCTCGACACGTCGAGCGCGGAGGCCGCGGCCCTCTCCGGCGAGATACTCGCCAAGGTGAGCGAGCGTCGGGCCCAAGAGATAGAGCGCGGTGTGTGTCTCGTGGGGCCGCACCGCGACGACGTCGACATCGCGATCGGCGACCTTCCGGCGAAGGGCTACGCGAGCCACGGCGAGAGCTGGTCGTGTGCGCTCACGCTGCGGCTCGCGTCGTATGACCTGCTGACGGCAGACGGCGGTCCCGACTCGGACGCGGACGGCGAGCCCGTGCTGATACTGGACGACGTCTTCGCCGAGCTCGATTCCGGCCGCCGCGCGGCTCTCGCCGCGCGGATCGGCACCGCAAGCCAGGTGCTCATCACCGCAGCCGTTGGCGCGGACGTGCCCGACACCCTGGCCGGCTCCGTCTTCGAGGTCGCGGATGGGACGGTCACCCGACGTGACTGAGGAAGGCGCGGCGCCCAAGGATCCCCAGGCCATGGCGAGGGAGGCGATGGAGCGAGCCAGAGCGTCGGCCCGGCAGCGGGGCGCGACCCGCAGCTCCGCGGCGCGGGGGCGCGCGGCGAAAAAGCAAGCCCAGCGCTCGACCCAGCCGTTCACGAGCGGCCGCGATCCGCAGCCGATGTCCGACGCGGTCGAGACGCTGCTGAGCCGCATGGGCTGGACCGAGCAGGTGGAGGTCGCGGCGGTGACCGCGCGGTGGCGAGAGGTGATCGGCGATCAGATCGCGGACCACTGCGAGCCGCTCGGTTTCGAGGACGGGAAGCTCACGGTGCGGGCGTCGTCCTCGGCGTGGGCAACGCAGCTGGCGATCATGTCGGGGCAGATCCGGCACCGCATCAACGAGGAGTTCGGTCGCGAGATCGTGGGCGAGCTCGTGGTGCTCGGCCGGCGGCGCGGTCGTGGGTGAAGGGTCCGCGCACGGTGCCGGGCCGCGGACCGAGGGATACGTACGGATGAGCTGGGTAGTGGGGTCCGAGGTCGCGCGGGGCGCGACCGCCGTCATCACGCGCGGCGAGCCGGGCACGGTGGTCAAGACGCTGACGCGGCAACTGCCCGCGATTGTGATGGCACTCGAGGCGGCGGGCTCGCGCGCCGCGATGGCCGCGGGACTGCCGGCGCCGGCCCTACTGGCCGCAGACCTTGAGGGCGACCCGCCAACCCTGACCTTCGAGTTTGTGGAGGGGCGCACCTACGCGATGCAGTCGCGCGAGGTTGGGCCGGCGCTCATCGGCCGCATCCTCGCGGAGTTGCAGCACCAGATCCGCCAAGTGCCGAACCCGGAGGTGATCCGGGTGGAGGACTTCCTCGGATTCCAGCTGTCGCAAGTGGAAGTCCCCGAGCGGCTGCGGGACGCCGCGCGGCGCGACCTCGAGCGGCTCACCTCCCACGGCGACCGCGTGCTGTGCCACATGGACCTGCACGACAACAATGTCATCAAGTCGCCGGGTGGCCCCGTGGTGATCGACTGGATGAACGCCTCGGCCGCTCCGGCGGAGGCGGACGTGGCGCGCACCCGGCTTGTCGTGGGCAACGAGCAGTTCTACACGCCGGGGGACGCCGGGATCATGTCGGAGACGCTCGCCGCGTACATCGCGCGCACGGAGGAGCTGGCGCCGGGGCTGGTTGGGGCTTCTCGGGAGTGGGACCGGGTGATCGCCGTGGCGAGGGTAGACGAACACATTCCCGACGCCGAGCGGGAGGCGATCCTCGAGCGCTGGGGGCGGTAGGAGCGGCGCCCAGCCACAGCGTCGGGCCGGGACCCCAAAATCTGCGGATGGCGGAACTGTCCACAGATAGCCCTCAATAGCCCAGAATCGCCGCCAGAACGCGCTAGAATTGAGCGAGATAGCACGCGTGCCGTATTGGCGCGCGTCACGCGCTTGGAAGGCGAATTCGTGGCCCAGAAGGACAAGAAGGAAACGACCCCTGCCTACGGCGCGGAGAACATCACGGTCCTTGAGGGCCTCGAAGCTGTCCGCAAGCGACCCGGCATGTACATCGGCTCCACCGGCGAGCGCGGCCTGCACCACCTAGTTTACGAGGTCGTCGACAACTCGGTCGATGAGGCGCTCGCGGGCTATTGCGACACGATCACGGTGACGCTCCTGGCAGACGGCGGCGTCCGCACCACCGACAACGGCCGCGGCATCCCCGTGGACATCCACCCCACCGAGGGCAAGCCAACGGTAGAGGTCGTCATGACGATCCTCCACGCGGGCGGAAAGTTCGGCGGCGGCGGATACGCGGTGTCGGGCGGCCTGCACGGCGTCGGCATCTCGGTCGTGAACGCGCTCAGCTACAAGGTCGAGACCGAGGTCAAGCGCCAGGGCCACGTGTGGCGGCAGAGCTTCGCCGACGGCGGCAAGCCGCAGACCACGCTGGTCAAGGGCGAGAAGACGGACGAGACCGGAACGCAGCAGACCTTCTGGCCCGACCCCGCGATCTTCGAGACCACGGTCTTCGACTTCGAGACCCTGCGCGCGCGCCTGCAGCAGTACGCGTTCCTGAACAAGGGCCTCAGCATCACGCTCACCGATGAGCGCCCCGAGCACATTGCGCCCGACGCTGACGACACTGGCGATGAAGCGCCGGCTTCTCGCACGGTCACCTACAAATACGACGGCGGCCTGATCGACTACGTGAAGCACCTCAACGCCGCCAAGAAGGTCGAGGTGGTGCACCCCGAGGTGATCTCGCTCGAGGCCGAGGACACCGAGGCGAAGATCTCGGTGGAGCTCGCGCTCCAGTGGACCAACGGCTACAGCGAGGGGGTCTACACCTACGCGAACACGATCTCGACCACGGAGGGCGGCACCCACGAGGAGGGCTTCCGCGCGGCGCTGACCTCCCTGGTCAACAAGTACGCGCGCGACAAGGGGCTGCTCAAGGAGAAGGACGAGAACCTCACGGGCGACGACGTCCGCGAGGGACTCACCGCGGTCATCTCCGTCAAGCTTGGCGAGCCGCAGTTCGAGGGCCAGACCAAGACCAAGCTCGGCAACACCATCGCGAAGACGTTCGTGCAGAAGGTGGTCAACGAGCGCCTCACCGACTGGTTCGACTCCCACCCCAACGAGGGTCGCGACGTGATCCGCAAGGCGCTGCAGGCTTCGCAGGCACGCCAGGCCGCGCGCAAGGCCCGCGAGGCGACGCGCCGCAAGGGCCTGCTCGAGTCCGGCGGCATGCCGGGCAAACTGCGCGACTGCTCGTCCAAGGACCCCTCGATCTCGGAGATCTTCCTGGTAGAGGGCGACTCCGCCGGCGGCTCCGCCGTGCGCGGCCGCAACCCCGAGACCCAGGCGATCCTGCCGCTGCGCGGCAAGGTGCTCAACGTGGAACGCGCGCGCCTCGACCGCGCGCTCGCGAACACCGAGATCCAGGCGCTGTTCACCGCGTTCGGCTCCGGCATCGGCGACGAGTTCGACATCGAGAAGGCCAGGTATCACAAGATCGTGCTGATGGCCGATGCCGATGTCGACGGCCAGCACATCCGCACCCTGCTGCTCACGGTCCTGTTCCGCTACATGCGCCCGCTCATCGAGGCCGGGTACGTGTACCTCGCCAACCCGCCGCTGTACCGCATCAAGTGGTCCAACGCGGATCACGACTACGCGTTCAGCGACCGCGAGCGCGACGCGATGATCGAACTGGGCAAGTCCAACGGCAAGAAGCTGCCCAAGGAGAACGGCATCCAGCGGTACAAGGGCCTCGGCGAGATGGACTACTCCGAGCTGTGGGAGACCACGATGAACCCGGAGACCCGCACCCTGTCCCAGATCACGATGGACGACGCGGCCCTCGCGGACGAGACCTTCTCCGTCCTCATGGGCGACGACGTCGAGTCCCGCCGCAACTTCATCCAGCGAAACGCGAAGGACGTGAGGTTCCTTGACATCTGACATCACCGAACCGCACAACCACGGAGCGATCGAGCAGGTCGATCTCAATGTGGAGATGCAGCAGTCCTACCTGGACTACGCCATGTCCGTCATCGTGGGGCGCGCCCTGCCAGACGTGAGGGATGGGCTCAAGCCCGTCCACCGTCGGGTCATCTACGCGATGTACGACGGCGGCTACCGGCCCGACCGCGCGTTCTCCAAGTGCACCCGCATCATCGGCGAGGTGATGGGCAACTATCACCCGCACGGTGACGGCGCAGTCTACGACACCTTGGTGCGCATGGTGCAGGACTGGTCCCTGCGCTACCCGCTCGCGGATGGCCAGGGCAACTTCGGCTCGCCGGGCAACGACCCCGCGGCCGCACACCGCTACACCGAGTCGCGCATGTCCCCCATCGCCATGGAGATGGTGCGGGACATCGACAAAGAGACGGTGGACTTCAAGGACAACTACGACGGCCGCACCCAAGAGCCGACGGTGTTGCCGGCTCGGTTCCCCAACCTCCTGGTCAATGGTTCCGCGGGCATCGCGGTTGGCATGGCCACGAACATCCCTCCGCACAACCTGCGCGAGGTCGCGTCTGGCGTGCAGTGGTACCTCGAGCACCCCAAGGCATCGCGCGAGGAGCTGCTCGAGGCGCTCATTGAGCGCATCCAGGGCCCGGACTTCCCCACGGGAGCGATGATCCTCGGCCGCCGCGGCATCGAGGACGCGTACCGGACCGGTCGCGGCTCCATCACGATGCGCTCGGTTGTCACGGTGGAAGAGCTGCAGGGACGCCAGTGCCTCGTCGTCACCGAGCTGCCGTACCAGGTGAACCCGGACAACCTCGCGCTGAAGATCGCCGAGCTCGTCAAGGACGGAAAGGTCACGGGCATCGCGGACATCCGCGACGAGACCTCCGGCCGCACGGGCCAGCGCCTCGTGATCGTGCTCAAGCGCGACGCGGTTGCCAAGGTGGTGCTCAACAACCTCTACAAGCACACCCAGCTGCAGGAGACCTTCGGCGCCAACATGGTGGCGCTCGTGGACGAGGTGCCGCGCACGCTTTCCATCGATGCCTTCGTGCGCCACTGGGTGACGCACCAGATCGAGGTGATCCAGCGTCGGACCGAGTACCGCCTTCGCGAGGCCGAGCGCGAGGCCCACATCCTTCGCGGCTATGTGAAGGCGCTTGACCTGTTGGACGAGGTCATCGCGCTCATCCGGCGCTCGCCCAACGTGGACGAGGCGCGCGAGGGGCTCATGAAGCTGCTCGACGTGGACGAGGTGCAGGCCACCGCGATCCTCAACCTGCAGCTCCGCCGCCTCGCGGCCCTCGAGCGGCAGAAGATCGAAGACGACTTCGCAAAGCTCATGGCGGAGATCGAGGAGCTCAAGTCGATCCTCGCCTCCGAGTCGCGTCAGCGGACCATCATCTCCGAGGAGCTTGCGGAGATCGTGCGCAAGTACGGCGACGAGCGGCGCACCGAGATCTCGCCCTTTGACGGTTCGGTGGACTTCGAGGACCTCATTGCCGAGGAGGAGGTCGTGGTCACGATCACCTCCGGCGGGTACGCGAAGCGCACCAGGTCCGACCAGTACCGGGCGCAGCGCCGCGGCGGCAAGGGCGTGCGCGGCGCAACACTGCGGTCGGATGACGTCGTGAGCCACTTCTTCGTGACCACCACGCACCACTGGCTGCTGTTCTTCACCAACCTTGGCCGCGTGTACCGCGCGAAGGCGTACGAACTGCCCGAGGGCGGGCGCGACTCCAAGGGCCAGCACGTGGCGAACATGCTCGCGTTCCAGCCGGGCGAGGAGATCGCTCAGGTCCTGGCGCTCAAGAGCTACGCGGACAAGCCGTACTTGGTGCTCGCGACCAAGCGCGGGCTGGTCAAGAAGACCGAGCTCACGGCGTACGACTCCAACCGCTCCGGCGGGCTGATCGCGATCAACCTGCGCGACGTGGAGGGCGAGGACGGCGAGCTGCGTCCCGACGAGCTGGTCGCCGCGCGGCTGGTCTCCGCCGAGGACGACCTGCTGCTCGTGTCCCGCAAGGGACAGAGCATTCGGTTCACTGCGGACGACACCCAGCTGCGGCCGATGGGCCGGGCTACGTCCGGCGTAACCGGCATGAAGTTCCGCGACGCGGACGAGCTGCTCGCTGCCGATGTGGTGATGCCGGGGATGTATTCCCTGGTAGTCACCGAAGGCGGCTACGCCAAGCGCTCCGACATGGACGAGTATCGCGTCCAGGGCCGCGGCGGCCTGGGCATCAAGGTGGCGAAGCTCCAGGAGCAGCGCGGCGACCTCGTTGGCGCGCTCCTCGTGGACGAGGCCGACGAGGTGCTGGTCATCATGGAGTCCGGAAAGGTCATGCGCTCACCGGTTTCCGGGGTTCCCGCTAAGGGCCGCGACACCATGGGCGTCATCTTCGCGAAGCCCGCGGAGGGCGACCGCATCATCGCGATCGCGCGCAACGTGGAGCGAAACCTCGGGGATGAAGAGGCCGAGGGTGAGGAACCCGCGCTCTAGCCGAGGTCGCGCTTCTCGTGCGCGGTGGGGGTAGCGGGCCCGAGTGGAGCGTCAGTCTCGCCGTCGCCGGTCCGGAGCGCCCTAGTGGAGCGATGGTTCCATACGAGGAGAGAGCACCTGGAACTCACACTCCACTCCCTCGCGCGAGCGCGCCAAACCCGGAACTGAGGCTCCACTCGGCGGAGGGTGCTACTCCGCGAGCACCGGCCGCGCGGCGTCGCCGCGGTCGGCGGGCGTGCGCACGAACAGCAACAGCACCAGCCCGGCCAGCACCACGGAGATGATGCCGAGCGTCCCCCACAGCGTCACCCCGGTCGCCACGATCATGACCGTCCACGCGCCGGGTGACAGGAACGACGCCGCACGCCCGGTGGTGGCGTACAGCCCGAAGATCTCGGACTCGCGACCCTGCGGCGAAACGCGCGCGAGCAGAGATCGCGATGCGGCCTGGGCCGGCCCCACCATTCCGGACAGGACCAGGCCGAATACCCAGAACGTGATGTTCCCGAGTCCGTGCAGGAACGCGACGCACAGCCCGGAGACCACGATCACCGACAGCGACACGATGATGACCTGCCGCGGGCCCACGCGGTCGTCGAGCCGGCCGGCGATGATGGTGCACACTCCCGCGACCAGGTTCGCGGCGATGCCGAAGAGGATCACATCGGTATCCGCGAAGTCGTACGCGCGCGCCGCAATCACGGCTCCGTACGCGAATACCCCAGCCAGCCCATCGCGATAGACCGCGGACGCGAGAAGGAACCACAGCGTCGGGCGGGCCTCGTGCCACAACTGGCGCACGTTGTGCCACAGCAGCACGTACGCATGCAGGATCCCGCCGGAGGCGCCTCGCGGCGCGGCCTCCGCCTCGGGCACGAACGCGAAGAGCGGCCACGCGAACAGCAGCGTCCACACCGCGCAGCCAACGGCGATGAGCCGATACGCCATGCCATTGGAGGTGTCCATGCCAAACCACTCGAGCTTGTCGAGCACCACCACCAGCACCAGCGCGACGATTCCGCCCAGATACCCAAGCCCCCACCCGAGCCCGGAGACGCGCCCCATCGTGCGCGGGGTCGAGACCTGCACGAGCATCGCGTTGTAGTTCACGCCCGCGATCTCGCTGATGATGGCGCCAACGGCGATGATCCCCACGCCAAGCGCGAAGTACGCGGGCGCGGCCTGCACAAAGAACAGCGCGAGCATCGTGATGACGAGCGCCACGGTCATCCACCACAGCCAGCGCTTGCGGCGACCGGTGCGGTCCGCGATCTGGCCAAGCACCGGCGCCACGAGCGCCACGCCGATCCCCGCGATCGTCATCGCGAGCCCAAGCCCCGCGGTGAGCCTCGCGACCCCGGCGTCATGGTCCTCACCCGGCCGGAAGAAGTCGTCGCTCGTGAGGTACAGCGCCGTGAACACGAACGTGATGATCACCGAGTTGAACGGCTGCGTTGCCCAGTCCCACAGCGCCCACGAGATCACTCGCTTGCGGGGAATGCGGCCTTCCTCGGCCGCGATCGTCGTCATTGACGCTTCGCTCATGGCGCCAGTGTTCCGCATCCGGGTGAACGGCGGGTGGCGGCGCGGCTAGATTCGTGTCGTGGACTTCCAGCCCGACGTTCTGGCCGGCTTCAGCGCGGCAGCCGTCGCCAGCGTCACCCCTGCCCGCATCACCCTCGTGCGGCCCGACGCCGTTGTCGCCTCTCCCCGCGCAGCGGTTCTGCACGTGCACGGGTACAACGACTACTTCTATCAGCCGGAGCTCGCGGAGTTCTTCGCGGGACTGGGCCTGGCGTTCTACGCGGTGGACCTGCGAAAGTCCGGTCGCTCGCTCAAGCCGGGCGAGCACCCGCACGACATGGCGGACCTCGCCGAGCAGGGCGACGACATCCAGGCTGCCGTCGACGCGATCACAGACCTTCATCCTGGGCTACCGCTCATCGTGCACGGTCACTCCACCGGCGGACTGGCCACGGCGATCTGGGCCGCGGACCGCCCACCCGCGCAGCTGGTGGCCGTGATCCTCAACTCGCCGCTGTTCGGGCTGCAGATGAACCGCCGCGACCGTGCGTCGATGCGGGCGCTACCGCTGCTCAACAAGGTGGCACCAGGGGCGAAGGTCGCCAGCCGGCCCGCGGTCTACGCCAAGTTCCTGCATTCAAGCGGCGGCGGCCCCGCCGAGTTTGACTTCGCGTGGAAGACGCCCACGGGTGTGCCGCCAAGGCCCGCTGGGTCGCGGCGGTCAATCGCGGCTGGGCACGCATCGACGCTGGCCTGCCCATCTCGGTGCCGACGCTCGTCGCGCGCAGCGACTCGTGCGGCCCCGAGCGCGACGACAATCCGCGCATCATGGAGCAGGACGTCGTCATCGACACGGAAGCGATCGCGCTCGCGATCCCCAAGCTGGGCCCCAACGTGCGAGAGCTGGTTGTCGTGGGCGGGATCCACGACCTCAGCCAGTCGGCGCCCGGCCCGCGCAAGGCGTACTACGACGCCGTCGCGGCCTTCATCGACGAGGTGCTCGGGTGACACACCCCTACTTCGAGACCGGCGGCGCGATCGCGGCGCTCGCGCACCGCGGCTTCAGCCGCGAGGGCCTCGAGAACTCGATGGCGGCCTTCGCGGCCGCGGTGGACCTTGGCTATCAGTTCGTCGAGACCGACGCCCACGGCACCCGCGACGGCGTTGCGGTCGCGCTTCACGATGCGAGCCTCGACCGCACCACAGATTCCAAGGGCAATGTCGCGGACCTGCCGTGGTCCGTGGTCAAGGAGGCGAAGATCGGCGGGGTCGAGCCGGTCCCGCTCTTCGAGGACCTGCTCGGCACCTGGCCGCACTTGCGCGTCAACGTAGACGTCAAGGCGGTGAGCGGCATCGAGCCCATCGCCAACGCGATCGAGCGCACCAAGTCGCATGATCGCGTGTGCGTCGCCTCGTTCTCGGCGGCCCGACGGCGGGCAACGGTCAAGCTGCTGTCTCGCCCAGTCGCGACATCAGCGGGCACGGGTGAGTTCGGCCGCTTCTGGGCTGGGGCCGGCGTCGGTCTCTCCGGGCGCAGGCCCATCGCGCACGTGGACGCACTCCAGGTGCCGTGGAAGGTGGGCCGCACCACGGTGCTCGCCCGCCGTCACATCGACCGTGCGCACGGCGAGGGCCGGTCCGTCTACGTGTGGACCATCAACGAGCCCGCGGACATGGAGACGCTCCTCGACATGGGCGTCGACGGCCTCGTCAGCGACCGCGCCGACCTGCTCAAGGATGTGCTCATCGCGCGCGGTCGCTGGCTCGCTTGACGCGCCAGCGCTTGGGCATCGCGGAGCGCCCAGGTACCCTTGGAACCTGATCGCCTCAGTCGGGGCGCACGCAAGGAGACGTTTATGGCCGCGAACGACAGCGGAAACCTCTACACCCCACCGGTCGCCGGAACCGATCCGACGCCCACCGCAGAGACCCCCCGTCGTTCTGCCTTCCGCCCCATCAACTCGACCGCAGCGCCAACTGCGGCGCCCACCGCCGCCCCAGCGGCTCGCCCGACGGCAGCGCCAACCGCCACGCCCGCTCGCAGCCAGCCCGCCAACACGTCGTTCCAGTGGGCCCCAAGCGCGCCCGCCGCGGACGCGACGCCCGCCGTCGGCACCGTGACCGCGCCCACGCGCCCCGCAAACCCGGCCCCAGCGTCGGGCGGGGAAAGCGGTGGCGCGTTCTCGCACGCAACCGAGGCCGTCAAGGGATTCGCGGTGCGCGCGAAGAACTCGCTCACCGAGGGCGACGACCTCACAGCCTCCAACAAGCGCGGCGGCCCCCGCAAGGCGCGCGTATTGGTGAGCCGCATCGACCCGTGGTCCGTGCTGAAGATCGGCTTCCTGCTGTCGATCGCGGTGGGCATCATGATGGTGGTCGCGGTGTTCGTGCTGTGGAACGCGCTGAACTCGTTCGGGCTGTTCACGCTCATCAACGACTGGGTCGCCAAGCTGTTCGAGGGCGAGCAGCCCGTGGACATCACCAAGATCTTCGAGCTCAACAAGGTCATGTCCGCCACGATCCTCGTCTCGGTGATGAACGTGGTGCTGCTCACCGCGCTGTCCACGATCGCCGCGTTCCTGTACAACACGGTGTCGTCCGTGGTGGGTGGCGTGTACGTCACCCTCACCGACGACTGACCCGGCCCGACGCTGCCGTCGGCGCTGGTTTGAGCGCGAGGGTGGGTCTCGGGTACAGTTGCTCGTCGCGGCTTGCGCCGCAAAGGGCCCATAGCTCAGGCGGTTAGAGCGCTTCGCTGATAACGAAGAGGTCGGAGGTTCAAGTCCTCCTGGGCCCACGGGGTGAGGTGATTGTCATGAAGAAGGCTCTGCTGATAGCGGCCGGCGTTGCCGCAGTGGTCGTCGTCGTTCACCTGCTCACGTCCTCCTCCGACCGTGACCTGTGGGACACCGTCCTGGACGAGGTCTAGCCCGCAAGGGGCCTTGGCGCAATTGGTAGCGCACCTGCTTTGCAAGCAGGGGGTTAGGGGTTCGAGTCCCCTAGGCTCCACCACCGCAATACGCTGGCCGTATGGCCGCGATCGACTTCAAGAAGACCTCGGATTCGTACCAGGCGAAGCACGGCGCATTCCGGATCCTCGAGGTCCCTCCCATGCAGTACCTCATGGTCGACGGTCACGGCGACCCCAACACGTCGCCCGAGTACGCGGCGGCGATCCAGGCCCTCTACCCCGTTGCCTACAAACTGAAGTTCGCGTCCAAGAAGCAACTGGGGCTCGACTACGTGGCGCCGCCCCTGGAGGGCCTGTGGTGGGCCGATGACATGAGCGCATTCGCAAGCGGAGACAAGTCCGCATGGGACTGGACCGCGATGATCATGACTCCCGACTGGATCACTGCCGAGATGTTCGAGGACGCGCGGGAGTCTGCGCAGGCGGGCCGCGTGCGGCTCGAGACGCTCGGAGAGGGCCGGGCCGTGCAGACCCTCCATGTGGGTCCCTACGATGCCGAGGGACCGGTGCTGGCGCGGATGCACGATGACTTCATCCCGGCCAACGGCTTGATGATGACCGGCACGCACCACGAGATATACCTGAGCGATCCGCGACGGGTCGCCGCCGACAAGCTCCGCACCATCCTGCGTCAGCCGGCAGCGTGACCCAGCCACGCCGTCGGGCCTGGTAGTAAGTACGATTGCCCCATGGGATTTGCTGAGACCCCCACGCTCGCGAACGCGCACGTGACCCTGGAGCCGCTGTCCCAGTCCCACGCCGCCGACCTCGCGCGAGCGGCCGCCGAGGGCGACCTGTGGCAGAAGGCCTGGTACACGACCATCCCGGCGCCCGACGCTGTGGCGGCTGAGATCGACCGCCGCCTTGGGCTGCAGGCAGAGGGCAGCATGGCGCCGTGGGCGATCGTCTCGGCGGAGACGGGCGCGGCGGTTGGCGTCACCACGTTCCTGCACATCGACGAGCGGAATCGCCGCGTGGAGATCGGCTCCACGTGGGTGGCGTACTCAGCGCACGGCAAGCGCATCAACCCCTCCGCGAAGCTGCTGCTCCTCACCCGTGCCTTCGAGGACCTGGGCTGCATTGCCGTGGAGCTCCGCACGCACGCGGCCAACGCCCAGTCCAGAGCGGCGATCGCCAAGCTCGGCGCCACCCAGGACGGGATCCTGCGCAAGCACCAACTCTGGGGTGACGGGTTCCGCGACACGGTGGTGTTCTCCATCCTGGACACGGAGTGGCCCGCCGTGCGAGCGGGTCTCGAAGCCCGGATCGCGGGTCAGTGATGGCTCACGAAGCGAGCATGCGGGACGCCGCGGACGCGGCGGATGCGCGCGGCTTCGTGGGGAGAACCGCCGAGCTCGAGGCCATCGACGACCTCCTGTCACCCGCCACCTCGTCGCGCATCCTCTATGTCTACGGCCCCGGTGGCATCGGCAAGTCAGCGTTCTTGCGGGCCGCGGCCCGCAGGGCGATCGCGGCCGGCCACGCGGCCGCCATCCTCGACGCGCGCTCGCTGCCGATCGACCTGGACCTGCTGCGCGCGCGCGTGCTTGAGGCGGCAGGCACCGCGCGGGTGCTCGTCATCGACGAGGCGGACACGCTCGGCTCCGCGCTTCCGCCACTGCGGGACGGGCTCCTGGACGCGCTGCCGGAATCGGCGCGACTCATCCTCGCCGGCCGTCTCGCGCCCCAGCCAACGTGGCGCGAGGGCGGCCTGCACGCGATCTTCTCCGACCTGCCGCTGACGCCCCTGCCACGAGAGGACGCCGACGCCCTCCTCGCCCAGCGCGGCGTGGACTCCCCTGAGCGCAAGGAGCGGCTGCTGCAGTGGGCGGCCGGTAGCCCGCTGGCCCTCACCGTCGGCGCGTCGCTGCTTCCGGACTCGAACGCCGGCGATCTTGGGGCCGAACTGGAGCGGCGCCTCACCCAGTGGCTCGAGGGCGAGGAGACGCTCAACATCGACCCCGAGGTGCTCGCCGTCGCGGCGCTCACCCGCACCGTGGACGCGCGCCTCCTCGCGGCCGCGCTGCCCGGCCGTTCCACGCGCGATGGCCTGCAGCGGCTCGGCGAGCTGCGGGTCACGCAGCGACTCGGCGGCGGCATCACCCTCCACCCCGTGCTCGCCGCGACCATCAAGGAGCGGCTCAAGGACGAGTCCCCGGCGCGGTACCGGGTGCTCGCCGCGCGCATTGTGGACCACCTCGCCACCCGGGCCCGGCTCGGCGACATCGAGGCTCTGCTCGAGATGACGCTGTTCATCGAGTCCGAGCAGCTGAGGGCCATCATCGGCATGGAGGCGAGCCCCACCCACTACGCGGACCGCCCGCACGAGGGCGAGCTCGCTCAGTTCGCTCGCCTCAACGGCTTCGACGCGCAGCCCGGCTGGGCGGCGATGACCCAGTTCGTGGCGCTCCCGGGCGGCGTCGACCTCGTCATGCGCCGCAATGACGGCGTGCCCATCTTCTTCGGCGTGCTCCGGCGGGTGAGCGATCTGCCGGACTCCCCACTCGGCCGCGACCTCGCGGCGGTCGCGCACGCGAAGGGGGTGGATCCCGAGCTGTGCTTCGCGGGCATCGTGCTGTTCGCAGAGGCGCCGACCGCGGACAGGGCCGAGGCCACGCGCATCTCGATCGGCGCGTTCATGCGTCGCCACCGCGTGGCGACCATGGAGGCCGTGATCATCCACTACCCAGAACCGGCCCGACGCCCCGATGACTCGATCTCGCTGCTCGCCAAGCCTGTCGACGGCCCGTGGGAGCACGAGATCTTCTTCAGCGAGTTCCGGCCAGGCGGCGCGGTGGCGTTCGTGGAGCGGGCCGTGTTCGCGGACCTGGGCGTGGCGCCGCCCGACGCTTCTCTCGCCGACCTCCTGGCGGCCGACGATGACCCCGCCCGCCAGGAGCGCCTCACCCGGGTGCTCGATGCCGTGTTCGCGGACACCGTGGAGGACCGACGCCTGCGCCAGGCGGTCGAGATGACGCACCTCAGCCCTCGCCGCGGCGAGCAGGAATGCCTGGACACGCTCCACGTCAGCAGGGCAACGTGGTTCCGCCTGCTGCGCGAGGCGCGCGAACGCGTGCTGGCCTATCGGGAGTAACCCAGCTCCAGCGTCGGGCCTGGTAGTTAGGCCTTTGGCGTGCGCGGCTTGCGAGCGGCGGCTTCTTCACCGGCGTTGGCTCCACGTGCTCAACCGGCGTGAGGCCGTCCTCGCCGCTGCCGCCCTCGTCCTCCCAGACGTCCTCCGCGTCATCGAAGGCCTCCGCGAGACCGGCCGCCGCCTTGTCGCGAGCGTCCACGGCCGCCTCCTTGACCTTCTTGGCCTCGGCAACCGCGGTGTCCTTGACCTTGCTGACGGCTGGACCGGCGGCCTCGGCCACCTTCTTGGCCTCGGCGACGGCCGTGTCCTTGACGCGCGTTGCGGCGGGGCCGGCCTTCTCCGTCACCACCTCGGCGGCGGCACTCGCCGCGGCGCTCGCGGCAGCGGCCGCTCGCTTCGCGGCATCGGTGGCCGCGTCCGCGGCACGGTTGACCCCGTCACGGAGCTGGTCCTTGAAGCCGTTGTCGTCGGCGAACTCCCATTCGTCGTCCTCGCCGGCCCACGTGTCGTGGCCCGGGTCGCGACGCGCCCACACCACGAGCGCTGCGGTGGCGGCGCCGATGAGCATCGCGGGGATCACGACCTTGGGCCACACGGACCGGTGCTTGGACTCTTCGTCCGCGTGAGCCGCGGAGTCGACGGCGGCGAGCACGGCCGGGATCGCGGCGCCGACAACCGCCGCGTGAATCGCATCGCTCACGTCGGCCGCGCGGCTCCCCGCGCGGCGCACCAGGGGCTCGGCGTGGCGAGCGCTAGAGGCGTACAGGTGCTTGGCTCGCGGGCCTAGCCACTCCCTCGCCTGCTCAACCTGCGGGCGGCCCAGTCCTTGGCGCGGGCGGCCGCTTGCGCGGCCGCTGCTGCGGCCTCTCCGGCCGCAACCTTCGCTGCCGCCGCGGCCTCCGCCGCCTGCTTCTGGTACTCCTTCGCGGCCTTGTGGGCCTTCGCGCTGTCCATGGCTTTCCCTTTCCTAGCCTTGACCGTTCCTTTGTCCATCGTGCCACGCAAACCGGCTCATTGCGAGGCCGTGGAACAATGGCCTGTATGAAGGCAACGATCGAGACCACCGAAGGTGACATCACTGTTGAGCTCTACCCCAACCACGCGCCCGTGACGGTCGCGAACTTCGTTGGGCTCGCCACCGGCGAGAAGGAGTGGAAGGACCCGGAAACGGGCCAGCCAAGCCACGAGCCCCTCTACAACGGCGTGGTGTTCCACCGCGTCATCGACGGGTTCATGATCCAGGGCGGCGACCCGCTCGGCACCGGCACCGGCGGCCCGGGGTACACGTTCGACGACGAGATTCACCCCGAGCTGCGCTTCAGCGAGCCCTACATTCTCGCGATGGCGAATGCCGGCAAGCGCCTCAACCCCATCACGGGCCAGGTAGGCGGCACCAACGGCTCGCAGTTCTTCATCACCGTGGGCCCAACGCCGCACCTCAACGGCGCACACACGATCTTCGGCAAGGTCGCCGACGACGCCTCGCGCGCCGTCGTGGACCGCATCGCGACCACCGCGGTCGACGGTCGTGACCGCCCACTTGAGGACGTCCTGATCACCGGCATCACCGTCACCGACGACTAGCCCGCCATGAACAGCACGCCCGACGCTGGGGCCGGGTACGGCGCTTCGGCGCCACCGGTCTGCCCTCGCCACCCGGACCGCATCTCCTATGTGACGTGCCAGCGGTGCGGGCGGCCCGTGTGTCCCGAGTGCCAGCGCCCGGCTCCCGTGGGGATCCAGTGCGTCGACTGCGTGCGTGAAGAGGCGGCGCGGCGGGGTCCCCTGCTCAACCGGCTGGGATTCGTGTCCGCCCAGGGCACGCCGTGGGTGACGTACGGGCTGATCATCGCCAACGTCGCGGCGTACATCATCGGGATGTACGTGCTCGGGTACCAGCGCTGGGTCATCGATTGGGCGCTGTGGCCGGGATTCACCGACAGCGTGTTCGGCGTCGGCACCGAGCCGTATCGCTGGGTATCGAGCGCCTTCCTGCACTTTGGACTGTTCCACATCGGCATGAACATGCTGGTGCTGTGGCAGTTCGGTACGCAGCTGGAGCCCGCGCTCGGGCGGCTGCGCTTTGGCCTGATCTATGTTCTGTCGATGCTCGGCAGCTCGGCGATGATCGTCTTCATCGGGGGCAACGGCGAGTCGCCCCATGGTGGGGCGTCCGGCGCGATCTTCGGACTCATCGCCGCGTTCGCCGTTGTGCTCATCAAACTGAAGATGCCCGCTCAGGGCCTCATAGCGTCGGCCGGAATTTGGCTTGTCGCTGGATTCTTCATCGGTGGCATCTCCTGGCAGGGCCACCTCGGCGGCGCGATCACGGGCGCCCTGGTCATGTTCGTGATGCTGCGGGGCGTCGAGAAGCGACAGGCCAAGCGCAACGAGCGAATCACACCGGTGTAGTTTTCCCCAGGGTTGTCCCCACCCGGGGATAACTACATGGGTGTAACTAGCTCACGGGTGCGAGCCCACACAAAGCGCCCACACCGTCCCGTACGCACATGAGCGCTGCCGTCCACGCCCTTTACGTACATGACGGTCGGATTCTGGCGCCGATCCAGCGCCTATGTGCGTACGGCAGGAGTCGCGGGCGGGCGCACCGGGCGAAGCCGCCGGCTACTTCCAGCGGGTGAAGAGGAGCATCGACGACATCAGCAGCACGAAGCCGATGCCGATGTTCCAGTGATCAATGCCCGGGATCGGGTAGTGCCCCTTTGAGATGTAGTACACGATGATCCACGCCGGGCCGAGCACCAGCAGCGTCACGGCGGTGGGCAGCAGCCACTTGGGGTTCTCGGCGTGCACCTTGGCGGCGCTGCGGGGCACCTTGACGGACTGCTTCTTGGTGTCGCGCTTCTTCGATACGGGCACGGCTGGACTCCTCTTGCGGCTGAATGCTGGGCACAAGCGTACCTGGGGTGGCGCGCTGGTGGATTCTGCCGGGTGCCACGTCAGGGTTGGGTGCGTCACAGCCTTCATGACCGCGTCCGGGCGTCGCGTACCCTTGTAGAGCCATGGAAACAATCGCCGACACTGACGCGACGCCTGACGCGACGCCTGACGCGACGCCGGAATCGAAGCCGGCCAAGGCGTCGGGCACCGGGTCACGCGTCGTCGCGTTGCTCGGCGAGCTCATGATCATCGTGGGCGCGCTGATTGGCCTGTACGTGGCGTGGCAGCTGTTCTACACGGACATCGAGGCCAACTCGATCCAGGCGGACGCCGTGCAGGAGCTGCCGTGGGCGTACACGCCGGACAACACCTCGCCCATCTCCGCGGGCGATCCCACGAGCGACCAGCCGCAGACCATCCCCAACGAGCTCAAGCTGTCCCCGGACACGGCACCCGTCATGGACGAGCCCAAGTTCGGCAAGACCTTCGCCACCTTCTACGTTCCGCGCTGGGGCGAGGACTACGTGAAGCCCATCTCGGAGGGCGTTGACCGGCACAAGATCCTCGATCGCCTCGGCATCGGCCACTACCCCAACACCGGGATGCCCGGCGAGCTCGGCAACTTCGCGATCAGTGCGCACCGCACCACGTACGGCAAGCCCTTCAACCGCATCGCGGAGATCAAGAAGGGTGATTACCTGGTAGTCCAGACCAAGGAGGCCTGGTACGTGTACCGGGTGACCGGCCACGAGATCGTGAAGCCGACCGCGGTCAAGGTGATCGCCCCCGTGCCGAACCACCCGGGCGCCGCACCAGACGACCACTACATCACGCTGACCTCGTGCCACCCGATGTTCTCGGCGGCGGAGCGCTACGTGGTCCACGGCGTGCTCGAGTATTGGAGCCCCGTGGGCAACGGCGTGCCGGAGGAGCTCCTCGAGGTGCCGGCGTCATGATCTTCCCCGCCATCTGGGCCATCCTCCCCGGCCCGCGCTGGGTCAAGGCGCTCACTCTGACGATCGCACTTGCGGCGATCGTGTTCGTGCTGTTCCAATGGGTCTTCCCCTGGGTGTCGGTCACCTTCAACATCCAGGACCAGAGCGTGGGAGACCAGTGATGACGCGAATCCTCGTGATCGACAACTACGACTCGTTCGTCTACACGATCGTCGGCTACCTTCGCCAGATGGGCGCGGAGACCGAGGTGGTGCGCAATGACGCCCCCCACGCGCCCGTGAGCGAATACGACGGCGTGCTCGTCTCCCCCGGCCCCGGCACCCCCGCGGAGGCCGGGTCGTCGATGGACGTGATCCGCGACTGCGCCGAGGCCGGCGTGCCGATGCTCGGCGTGTGCCTGGGCCATCAGGCGCTCGCCGAGGTGTACGGCGGGGTCGTGTCCCACGCCCCGGAGCTCATGCACGGCAAGACCTCGCAGGTGGAGCACCACGGCGACTCGGTGCTCGTGGGCCTGCCCACGCCGTTCACGGCCACCCGGTATCACTCGCTCGCGGTCGAGAACCCCACGGTCCCCGACGAGCTCGAGGTCACCGCAACCACGGCGTCGGGCATCATCATGGGCCTGCAGCACCGCGAACTTCCGCTCACGGGCGTGCAATTCCACCCCGAGTCCGTGCTCACCGAGGGCGGCCACCGCCTCCTCGCCAATTGGCTTGAGGTGTGCGGCATGCCCGACGCTGAGGCCAGGTCCGCCGGCCTCTCGCCTCTAGTGCGGCGATAGTCAGGGCGCCCTACGGCGTTGTTGTCGGATCGGGTTCTGGCGGCCCGGTAGAAACGAAGATCGTGACCGGCTGACCGAGCTTGAGCGAGATCCCGGCGTCGGGGCTCTGCGCGTACACATTGCCCGCCGGCTGATCCGCCGAGGTGCCCGTCTTCACCGTCACCTTGAATCCCGCGTCGGTCAGTGTGCTCGTCGCGTCGGACTGCGACTTGCCAACGACGTTGGGGACCTCGGCCGTAGTCGGCGTCGACGCCACGGTGATCGTCACCGCGGTTCCCACGTCGACCTTGCCGGGCGCAGGGCTCTGCTTGTAGACCTGGCCGTCGGGGTACTTGGACGTCTCGACGCGCTTGGTCGTTACCGAGAGGCCAAGGTCGCCGAGTGTGGTCCGGGCCTCGTCCTCCTGCATGCCGGTGACGTCCGGCAGGTCAACCTGGCCGCTCGCGATCAGGAGCCTCACCGAGGAGCCGCTCGCCACGAGAGTGCCCGCCGCCGGGTCCGTACCCGTGGCGAGGTCCTTCTCGACGTCTGGCTGCGAGTCGTCGGGATCCACGCTTTCGATCACAAGACCCTGATCCTGTAGCGCTTTTATCGCGTCCTCTTGGCTCATACCGGAGACGTCGGTGATCTCCACTTCGCCCGGCCCGTCGGAGAGGTACACGGTGACGGTGCCGCCTGGGGCGACCATCTCGCCCGCCGCGGGGTCCGTGCGCGTCACGAGGTCCTTATCCTGCGCGTCCGAGGCCTCCCGCTGGATGTCGGCCGTCAGGCCAAGGCCGTCGAGATACTGCTTCGCTTGGTCCTCGGTGAGGCCGGCGAGGTCCGTGAGAGGCCCGACGCTCGCGCTGGGTTCGGGCTCCGCGGCACCATCGCGCGTGAAGAGGAAGATCGCGAAGACGATCAGCAGCGCCGCGAGAGCCGCGCCCCCCAGCAGCCAGTAGCTGCGGCGCCTGCGCCTGCGGTCCTCGTCGTCATCGTCGTCGAGGGTCGGGTCGAGCGGTTGCGCGACGATCTCCGCCGGCGCCACCGTCGCCGGGGCCACGTTCGCCCACGGTGACTGTGCGGGCATCACCTCGGTCGCACCCGTCTCGACCACGGCGGGCATGGCCTGGGTCGGCTGCTCGGCGATCGCCGTCTTGTCATCCATGAGCGCGGCCGCACCGAGGCCCGCGGCGGCACCAAGGCCGGCAGCGGCGCCGACGCCGATCGCTCCCGTGGACGGGTCAACGGGATCGCCGGAGCTGAACGCACGCAGGTCAGCGAGGAACTCGCTCGCGCTCGAGTAGCGCTCGTTGCGGTCCTTCGCGAGGGCGCGCAGCACGATCTGGTCCAGCTCAGGCGGAACGTCTGACGCGTACTGCGATGGGCGCGGCGGAGCTTCGCGAACGTGCTGGTACGCGACCGAAACGGGCGAGTCGCCCACGAACGGCGGGCGTCCCGTCAGCAGCTCGAACAACAGGCAGCCGGTCGAGTACAGGTCCGATCGCGCGTCGACGTGCTCGCCGCGCGCCTGCTCGGGCGACAAGTACTGAGCCGTGCCGACGACAGCCTGCGTCTGCGTCATCGTCTGCCCAGCGTCGGCCAGTGCGCGGGCGATGCCGAAATCCATGACCTTGACCGCGCCTGTGGGTGTGAGCATGACGTTGGCCGGCTTGATGTCGCGGTGGACCAGGCCCGCGTGGTGCGAGTAGTCGAGCGCGGACAGGACGCCGGAGACGATCTCGACGGCCTCGTCGATGGGGGCGGCGACGTCTCCCTTGAGGATCTCGCGGACGGTGTGGCCCTCGACGTACTCCATGACGATGAACGGCACGGCCTGCGGGACGCCCGTAGAGCCCACGATGGTGTCCTCGCCCGTGTCGTAGACGGCGACGATCGCCGGGTGGTTGAGCCCGGCCGCGGACTGGGCCTCGCGGCGGAAGCGGGTCTGGAAGCTGGGGTCGCGGGCGAGGTCGGCGCGCAGAATCTTGACGGCGACGGTGCGGCCAAGGCGCGTGTCGTAGCCGATGTGCACCTCGGCCATGCCGCCACGCCCAATGAGGTCGCCGACCTCGTACCTGCCCGCGAGAATCTTCGCGTCGTCGCTCATCGCCCGTCCCTCCGCGGCCCGTCGGGCCGTGTACTTCGAACTATTGTGTCATTTCGCATACCGCTAGCGCCCCACGTCGGGCCGTGGACGGTACTCGCGTGGCGCGATGCTCGGCGGCATGAGCCGCTTGGCCTCCCGCGCCTCAGGTGCCGGGCCAGCGGGAGCCGGGGCAGCGTCGGGTACGTGCATGGTGGCGAGCACGCGCCGCAGGTCCTCCGCGGAGTGGGGGCGCTTTCGCGGGTTCTTCTCAAGCAGCAGCATGATCAGTTCCCGCATCCCCGGCGAGACCGAGGCCGGCAGGGGCGGCACGGCCTCGTTGACCTGCGCGATGGCGATGTCCACGGCGTTGGGCGCGGTGAAGGGCCGCTTGCCCACCACGGCCTCGAACGCGATTATCCCCAGTGCGTAGATGTCCGACGCTGGGGTCGCCGCCTTCCCGAGCGCCAGCTCTGGCGCGAGGTACTGGGCGGTTCCCATCACCATCCCCGTTGCGGTGAGAGTGGTCTGGTCCATGCCCCGGGAGACCCCGAAGTCCGTGATCTTCACCTTGTCGTCGTCGAAGATCAGCAGGTTTCCGGGCTTGATGTCGCGGTGCATGACGTGCGCGGCGTGGGCGGCCGCGAGGCCTTGGGCCGTCTGGTCGAGGATGCGGACCACGCGCGCCTCGGAGATGGTGCGGTCCCGCTCGAGGATCGAGCTGAGCGGCTCGCCGTCGACGAACTCCATCACGAGGAACGCGGTGCCGTCATGGTCGCCGTAGTCGAAGACCTGCGCGATGTTGGGGTGCGCGAGTCCAGCGGCGTTCTTCGCCTCGTTGCGGAAGCGGCGCAGGAAGGTTTCGTTGCCGGTCGCGTTCTCCTTGAGCACCTTGACGGCCACGGTGCGGTGCAGGTCGCCGTCCTCCGCCTTCCACACCTCGCCCATCCCGCCCACGGCGATGAGCGAGGTGAGCGTGTAGCGGTTGGCGAGCTCGGTGCCCGCGTGCATCTTCACGAGTCTTCCTTTGCGAGCTCGATCGCCTTCATCATGACCTTCTTGGCGATGGGAGCGGCCACCTTGCCGCCGGTCGCCTCGGAGCCGAGCGAGCCGCCGTTCTCGACGATCACGGCGACGGCCACGACGGGGTTCTCCGCGGGTGCGAAGCCGACGAACCAGGCGTGCGGCGCGGTGTCGAGCCCCGTCTCCGCCGTCCCGGTCTTGCCCGCGACCGTGACGCCGGGGATCTGGGCCGCCGTTCCGGTGCCGTTGTTGACCACGGACACCATCATCTGCGTGAGCTCGCTCGCCTCGCTTGAGGTGAGGGGGCTGCTGTAGACGGTGGGGATCGAGCGCTGGATAACGCTGAGGTCGCTCGCGCGCGCCGTGTCCACGAGGTACGGCGACATGAGCACACCCCTGTTGGCGATCGCCGCCGTGACCATGGCCATCTGCATCGGCGTGGCGCGAACGTCGAACTGGCCGATGGAGCTCATGGCGACCTGAGCGTCGTCCGGGTTGAGCGGGAGGCGGCTCGGCGTGACGACCAAGGGGACGCGGAACGTGTCCGTCCAGCCGAACTCGATGGCCTTCCTCTGGACCGCGTCCCAACCCAGGGTGATGCCGAGATCGGCGAACGCGGTGTTGCAGCTCACGGTCAGCGCCTGCTCCAGAGTGATCTGCTCCGTCTTGCCACAGCTCTCGCCGCCGTAGTTCTCGATGCTCTTGGACGAGTTGGGAAGGGGAAGCGAGTCCGGGGCGTAGACGGTCGAATCCGGGGTGTAGCCGGCGTCGAGGGCGGCGGCGGAGACGATCAGCTTGAAGGTGGAGCCCGGCGGGTAGGTGTCTCCCGCGACCGCGCGGTTGACGAGCGGGCCGTCCGGGTCGGCGTCGAGAGCCGCGTAGGCGTCATTGACCTCTTGGGTGTCGTGGCCCGCGAGGACCGCGGGATCGAAGGTGGGGCTCGTGACCATCGCGAGGATCGCGCCGGTCTTGGGGTCGATCGCGACCACCGCACCCTTCTGGTTGCCGAGCGCCTCTGCCGCTGTTCGCTGGAGCTCCTCGCGCAGAGTCAGCTCTATCGACGCCCCTTGCTGCTCCCGGCCGCCGAAGAGGTCGCGGAGTCGGTTCCAGAACAGCGCGTCCGAGGTGCCCGCAAGCAGTGAGTTCTCCGTCTGCTCGAGCGCCGTCTTGCCGAATACGATCGAGTAGTACCCGGTGGCGGAGGCGTAGAGCTTGCCGTCCGTGTAGGTGCGCTGGAAGTTGTACGGGTCATCGATTGGCTTCGAGAAGACCACTGACTCGCCGTCCACCACGAACGGCCCGCGGAAGTTGCCGAACTCGCGGTACAGGGTGCGGACGTTGCGGGAGTCCGAGTTGAGCGACCCTGCCTGGATCACCTGGGTCCAGCTCGCAGCGATCATGAGCGCGAGGAACATGACGAGGGTGACCACGCTGAGGCGGCGGACGGGCTCGTTCATGCGGTCACCTCCTGCGGTCGCCTTGCCTGATCGGAGATTCGCAACAGGAGCGCCACGATGATCCAGTTGGCGATCATCGCGGAGCCGCCGTAGGCGAGGAAGGGCGTCGCGAGACCGGTCAGCGGGATGACTCGCATGACGCCGCCCACCACGATGAACGTCTGCAGCGCGATCGTGAAGCCGAGGCCGGCGGCGAGCAGTTTGCCGAAGCCGTCGCGGACCCCGATGGCGGTGCGCATGGCCCGCTGCACCACGATCACGTAGAGCAAGAGGATCGCGAGCAGTCCCGTGAGCCCAAGCTCCTCGCCGAGCGAAGGCACGATGAAGTCCGAGTAGGCGTAGGGCACCAGGTCCGGACGCCCTTGACCCAGGCCCGTGCCGAAGAGGCCACCGGACGCCATGCCGAACAGGCCCCGGACCAGCTGCTCGCTCTGGCCGGAGGAGTAGACGTCGGGATCGAGAGCGTGCAGCCAGGCCACGTAGCGCACGCGCACGTGGCCGAAGAAGGTGCCCGCGAATGCGGCGCCGATCAGGAACAGCCCAACGCCGAGCACCACCCAGCTGGTGCGGCGCGTGGCCACGTAAAGCATTCCCACGAAGATGCCGAAGAGCAGGAGCGACGTGCCGAGGTCGCGCTCCGCGACCTGCACCACGATCGCGGCGGCCCACACCACGAGGAGGGGCCCCATGTCGCGCGCCCGCGGGAAGCGGATGCCGAGGATCTTGGGGCCGGCGACGGCGAGCGTGTCACGATTGGTCTGCAGGTAGCCCGCGAAGAAGATGACGAACGCGATCTTTGCGAACTCGCCGGGCTGCAGCGAGCGGCCGAACAGCTTGATCCAGATTTGCGCCCCGTTCACTGCGTGGCCGATGACCGGCATGAGCGGGAGGATGAGGCCGATGAGGCCAAGCACCCCCGCCGTGTAGGTGAAGCGCCGCAGCACGCGGTAGTCGCGGAGCACCAGCACCACGGTGATGCAAAGGCCTACCCCAACGAGCACCCACATGGTCTGGGTCTCGCCAAAGTGCGTGGGTTTGCCTCGCGCCGCCCACGCGAAGTCGATGCGCCGGATCATGGCCAGGCCGATGCCGGTGAGGGCGGAGACCGCGGGCACGATCACGGGGTCAGCGTCGGGCGCCCACCGCCGCAGCGCGATGTGGATCGCGAGGAGCACCGCCACGACCACCACGGTGTACCAGACCATCTGCGAGATCACGATGACGTCCGCGTGGTAGTCCACGAGTCCGCGAGCGGCGACCGTCACGAGCGCCGCGAGGCCCAGCAGCATCAACTCGGAGCCGCGTCCTCGCTGGTAACGGACCGTGGAGACGGTGGCCATCAGCCACCCGCCTGCAGGCCCGTGATCACCGCATGGGCCTCGTCAACTCCACTCACCCTGATCGTCGCCTCGATGCGATCGCGCGCGTACGGCTCGAGGCTGTCGAGCGCGATGTCGGTGTCCTCCACCACCGTGGAGAGCTCCAGCGGGCCCACCGTCCCTGGAACTCCGCGGAAGATGGCGACCACGCCGGCGTTCTCGCCCACGTAGTACTGATTCTGCGTCCACGCGTAGAAGCCCCAGGCCGCGGCGATGAGCGCGATGACGACGATGAGCGCGAGCATCCACCCGCGCCACTTCTCCCAGAAGCGCCCCCACCTGGAGGGCTCGTCTTCGTCTTCGTCGGCCGGGCCTGGCGCGAGTTGCGCGGCCCTCGCGGCGGGCGTGCCAACGGCGCCCGACGGCCGGTGCCGGTCCATCGCCACGGCACCGACGATTTGGGCCGCGGTTGAGGGGCCGACGCCGTCAGGGGCCTCGTCGATGTCGACGATGTCGCCGATGATGCACGTCACGTTGTCAGGGGCGCCGGCAGCGAGCGCGAGGGCCACGAGGGCGTCGGCGCAGTCGCCAGGGTCCTCGACCTCGAGCATCGTGGTGTGGATGGTGTCGCGGCTGACGACGCCGCTGAGCCCATCCGAGCACACCATCCAGCGGTCCCCAAGCTTGGTCTCGCGGACGGAGATGTCCACGGGGACGTTCGCGTCGATGTCGCCGAGCACCCGGAGGATGAGGTTGCGCTTTGGATGGTTCTCGGCGTCGGCCACGGAGAGGCGGCCGGTGTCGACGAGGTGCTGCACAAAGGTGTGGTCGCTCGTGACCTGATCGAGGGAGCCTTGGCGCAGTAGGTACGCGCGGGAGTCGCCGATGTGCGCCATCGCGAGCGTGGAGCCGGAGCGCAGCAGCGCGGTCACGGTGGTCCCCAGCCCGCTCAGTTCGGGATCGTTGCGCGCGCGGCTGACGATCTGCTCGTGGGCCTCGGAGATGGCTCGCTTGAGCTCGTCGAGGGCCTCGTCCGGGCCGAGCGCCTCGCCGTCGAGCGCCGCGAGGCGGGCCACCGCGATGGACGAGGCGATGTCGCCACCTGCCGCGCCGCCCATGCCGTCGGCCACGAGCAGCAGGTGCGGCCCCGCGTAGCCGGAGTCCTGGTTGTTGGCGCGAGTGAGGCCAACGTCGGTGCGGGCCGCGTAGTGGAAGGCGAGGAACGTCACGAGTCCAGCTCCAGGGTGGTCGCGCCGATCCGCACCTGGTCGCCGCGGCGCAGCGGCACGGGATCCGTCACCTTCTGGTTGCCGAGGAAGGTGCCGTTGGTGGAGCCGAGATCCTCGACCATCCATTGGCCCCGCTCGGGGAAGATGCGGCAGTGCCGCGCAGAGGCGTAGTCGTCGTCGATGACGAGGGTGCACGTCGGCGCCCTGCCGATCAGCACCGGGGCCGAGCTCAGCGGCAGGCTCGTGCCCTTGAGCGGGCCGGCCGTGACGTGAAGCCGAGCCGCAGGCGCCTCGTCGGGACCCGTCTTGACCCCAGTGGCGCCCCTGGTGGGGGCGGCGGTCTTCTCAGCCACAGCGTCGGGCTGACGCTTGGCCTTGCGCCCGCGGCCGCGAGCGGTGACGCGCGTGCCGTAGAGGTCCGCGCGGAGCACGCCGATGCTGGACAGCACCAACAGCCACAGCAAGACGAGGAAGCCCAGCCTGAGGAGGGTGATCGAGAGCTGGCTCATTGCGCTGTCAACGGCCCCGTCAGTCCTCGTCCGCGATGACCGCGTCCCAGTACATGATTGGCGTGCGGCCGATGCGGATCGCGTTGCCGTCCACGAGCGTGACCTCGGTGATGCGCTGCTCCTCGACGAACGTGCCGTTGGTGGAGCCGAGATCGGTGAGGATCGTGCCCTCCGGGGTGACCTCGAAGCGGACGTGCCTGCGGCTCACGCCGTTGTCGTCCACCACGATGTCCGCCTCCGTGCCGCGGCCGATGACCGTGGTGGCGCCCGTGAGGTTGTAGCGCTGGCCGTCGATCTCGAGTAGCGGAAAGCGGCTCAGCGGATCCGGGCTCGTAGCAGGGGCGACGGGGCCGCGAGTGGTGCGGCTCGATACGGCGTAGCGGCCCGTGCCGAGCGACTCGTCCTCCTGGAACGCGACGTCCACCGCGCCCACGAAGGCGTACCTCAGGCTGCGCGCGTGGTCCTCGAGGGAGTCCTGGAGCTCGTGGGCGAGGGCCTCGTCTCCCCAGCTCGTGACGGTCTCGAAGTCCGTTGGCGAGAGCGAGATGATGTACTCGTTGGGAGCGACGGTGCGGTTTCGGTCCACGGCGGCCGCCCGGGCGTCGCATTCGCGCTTGACCGCGGCCGCGAGTTCAACGGGCTTGACGCCGGACTTGAAGGTCTTGGCGAAGGCGGACTGCATGGCGTTCTCCACGCCCTTCTCGAACCGATCCAGCACGCCCATCCCTCCATCGTATAGGGGGGTCCCAGCGTGCTATCGTTATCCCTCGCGCGCGAGTGGCGGAACGGCAGACGCGCTGGCTTCAGGTGCCAGTGTCCGAAAGGGCGTGGGGGTTCAAATCCCCCCTCGCGCACTAGTGAAGGCCCCCAGGGAACTGGGGGCCTTTTCGTTTGCCCGCTGCCCGACGCCGGGGCCGGGTTTCGCGCCCGGCTCTCCCCAGCGTCGGGCCGGCCCTTCTCATGCCGCGGCCCTGGAATGGGCCCTGAGTGTCACGAAACTCGATTTTCGTGACACTCAGAGCCCATTCGGGCGGACAGTGAGGTGGGCGCGGCAGGACGCCTATGCCGCTAGCTCCCGCACCCAGCGGGTCCCGTGCGGCGCGAATCCCATGCGGCGCAGATAGACCTCGTCGGTGGAATCCGTTTCCTCGACCTCGAGCCTGCGGAAGCCCGCCTCCTCGAGGGTGTGGGACTCGCGGTACACGAACTCGCCAGGGGTGAAGTCCCGGAAGCTCGGCTTGACCCAGTCGAGCTCGACGACGCCAACCCCGGCGCCCTCGTTGCGCAGCGCGACCACCCCGACGTTCTCGTCGCCGCGCACCACGAGGAACGCCGAGCGGGCGCCGTCGGCCGGAGCGGAGGCCGCGAAGTCCGGCTGGACCTTGGCGATGTCCTCCGCGTGGGTCGCGAGCACGTGCTGCAGGAACCCGTCGCCGGCGGCGACGGGGATGACCTTGTACACCGCATCGTCGTGGCGCTCGCGCGTCAGGCGCCAGATCCACACCGCATCGATGATGGCGATCGCCAGGTTCATGGCGAAGAACGGCCACAGTTGGATGGCGGCGTTGTACACGGTGGCGATCACCGAGCCCGCGAGATTCATCCACCGGAACCGCAGCACGCGCGCCACCATGAGCGACCACACAACGAGGATGGAGCCGATCCATCCGAAGGCAATGAACCACAGTTGTTCTGTCATGCGGCCAACACTAGGCGCGCGCGGCGGGTGCCGCCCGGGCTACTCCCAGGAGCTGCGGTTGGTCCCGGCGAGTGGCCCTTCAGTGCGCCTGCGGCGCTGGCCCTCCGCGACCACTATGTCGATGCGCTCGGTCTCGCTCTCGTGGCGCCTGCGCCAGTAGACGACGGTCGCCCAAGCGCTCCCGAGCACGAGGGACACCACCTGCGTGAGCACCACGATCCACTCCGGCGGCCTGCCGACGTGGCCGCAGTAGCCGTCGATGCGGTCGCCGCAGCCGATGGCGCTCAGGAGGAAGAAGAACACGATGCCGCACACGAGGAAGAGCGCCAAGAGCACCCGCCCCACCCACAGCGTCCTCGACGCGAACTCGCGCCGCTCGTGGAGCACGGCGGCTCCCTGCTCGCTGAGCAGGAAGGCCTTGTTCGCCTCCCACAGCGCGGCGCCGCGCGATCGCGACCACAGCAAGAGGGCGATTCCCGTGGCCAACAGGGCGACCACCGCGATGCCCGCCAACGAAGCTTTACGGGCGCCAAACTCGCCTCCGAGCAGCAGCAGGCCGATGCCCCCAGCCACCGTGAGGCCGATGCCTATCGCGCGCGCGAGGTCAACCCGCGAGGGATCCGTGTACGTCGGCGATGACACAGCGCCAGGCTAGTGCCCGCCGGCGGCGATGAAGATGAGGGCGAACAGGATCGCGCCCACGACAACGGCGAAGCACGTATAGGCGGCGACCTTGAGCAGCGTCGCCGAGCGGCCGACGGCTCGCGAAGAGACGTCGAGCGACCTCACCCCAAGCGCGTAGAGGGCGGGCAGTCCGGCGCCGATGAGCAGGCCGAAGATGACGATGTTGAAGAGTGCGTCCCACTCCACGTATGTGCCCATGTTCGCCTCCTACTTCTTCTTCGACGTCTTCTTGGTGGTCTTCTTGGAATGCGACGCGGCCTTCGCCTTGGACTTGGTGGCCGCCTTCTGACGCGACTTCTTCTTCGCGGTCGCTGTCTTCTTGACGGAGCCCTTCTTCGCCTGCTTCTTGGCCTGCTGCGTCTTGGACTTCTTCTTGAGCTTCTTCGGCACCGGCGCCGGCTTGCGCTTTCGCTTGCGCGGGGGCTTGCGCACGCGCATGAGGTGCGGATTGTGCATCGTCAGCGACTCGGCGAGGATCGCCTCGTTGTCCGCGATCGGGTCCCACTCGTCGTTCACGTTCGCGGCGCTGATGGGCTGGCGGCGGGACAGGATGAAGATGAACCCGGCCGTCGCCACCAGCAGCGCGAACACCACGATCGGCCCCGTCGTGGGCGTGAACGTGTTGCTGAACAGGTCGCCGATGCCGTAGAGGAGGCCGCCGACGAGGGCGGCGGCCGCACGGTGACGAGCCACGCCACGAACATCTTGCGGGCTACGGACCACTGCACTCGCGCCCGGCGCCCGACGCCGGTGCCAAGAATGGAGCCCGTGGCCACATGGGTGGTGGACAGTGAGTAGCCGAAGTGGCTGGACAGCAGGATCACCGACGCGGACGACATGTCCGCGGACATCCCCTGGCGCGAGTCGAGCCGGACGAGCCCCTTGCCCAAGGTGCGGATAACGCGCCACCCGCCGGTGTACGTGCCCAGAGCCATGGCGAGCGCACACGCGACGATGACCCAGGGCGGAACCCCAGCGTCGGGCGGCACCGCGTCAGCCGCAATGAGCGCGAGCAGGATGATGCCCATCGTCTTCTGCGCGTCATTGGTGCCGTGCGCGAGCGCCATGAGCGAAGCGGAGCCGATCTGGCCCCAGCGGAACGACTGGTCATTGTGCTTCTGCGAGACGCTGCGCGTGATGCGGGTCACGAGCCACGTGCCCGCACCCCCCACCGCGATCGCGATGATGGGGGCGACCAACGCGGGAATCATCACCTTCGAGGCGAGGCCGCTCCAGATCACGCCCTCGGACCCCGCGGCCGCGAGCACCGCACCCACCACGCCGCCGACGAGCGCGTGCGAGGAGCTCGACGGGAGCCGCACGAGCCACGTCACGAGGTTCCAGATGATCCCGCCGGCGAGACCGGCGAGGACAACGGCGAGCGTCACGACGGCGGCGTCGACGATGCCCTTGGCGATGGTCGCGGCAACCGTGAGGGACAGGAAGGCGCCCACCATGTTGAGCACGGCGGCGAGCATGACCGCCTGCTTGGGCTTGAGGGCGCGCGTAGCGATGGATGGGGCCATCGCGTTGCCGGTGTCGTGGAAGCCGTTGGTGAAGTCGAAGACGAGGGCGGTCACCACGACGAGCACCAGAAGGGCGGTTTCCGTCACGGCGTCAATTGTGGAGCATTACGAGCCGTCACGTGACCGCAAAGGTCCACTGCGAGCAAACTCACAGTCGACTCGCAGTGGACTCGCAGGGGTGTCTAGGTCAGGCGCGCCAGATGCGGTCGAGGTAGTCGCGGATGGAGCGGTCCGAGCTGAAGAAGCCCGAGCGGGCCACATTGAGGATCGCGGATCGCGTCCACGCGTCCTGATCCTTCCAGGCGGCGTCCACGCGCTCCTGCGCCTCCACATACGCGCGGAAGTCCGCGAGAGCCATGAAGCGGTCGCGCTCCACGAGGCTCGCGAACACCGAGGACACGGCGCCGTCACGGTCCCCAACGGTGAACGCGCCGGAGGCGAGGAGGTTGAGCGCGTTGCGGAGGTCCTCGTCCTGCTCGTAGTAGTCGCCGGGGCGGTAGCCCTTGGCGTGCAGAGCCTCGACCTGGGGCTCGGCCATGCCGAAGAGGAAGAAGTTCTCGTCCTCGACCAGCCTGCGGATCTCCACATTGGCGCCGTCGTCGGTGCCGATGGTGAGGGCGCCGTTGAGCGCGAACTTCATGTTTCCCGTTCCCGACGCCTCCTTGCCGGCGAGCGAGATCTGCTCGCTGAGGTCGGCGGCGGGGATGAGCGTCTCCGCGAGCGTGACGTTGTAGTTGGCCGGGAAGGCGACCTTGAGGCGGCCCTTGAGCGAAGCGTCGGCGTTGATCGTGGCGCCTACCGCGTTGATCAGGTAGATCGTCTCCTTGGCGCGCACGTAGCCGGGCGCCGCCTTTGCGCCGAACACGAAGGTGCGCGGCGTGACGTCCTCGAGCGCCACCTTGCCGGTGGTGATCTTCTCGTAGAGCGAGATGATGTGGAGCAGTTTCAGGGACTGGCGCTTGTACTCGTGGAGGCGCTTGACCATCGCGTCCACCATGCCGTCCTCCGCGAGCTCAAGCCCGTCGCGGGCCTTGAGCACGGTGGCGAAGCGGGCGCGGTTGGCCGCCTTGACCGCGGCGAAGCGCTCGCGGAACTCCTCGTCGTCGGCGAAGGCCTCGAGGCCGCGCAGGCGCTCGAGGTTGGTGAGCCAGCCATCGCCGATCGCCTCGGTGATGAGCTGCGAGAGCCCTGGGTTCGCCATGCGCACGAAGCGCCGCGGGGTGACCCCGTTGGTGACGTTCGTGAACTTGTCCGGGTACATCTGGGCGAAGTCCTTGAGCACCTTGTCGCGCAGCAGCTCGCTGTGGAGCTCGGCCACGCCGTTGACCTTGAAGCCCGCGACGGTGGCGAGGTAGGCCATGCGGATGGCGCGCACCGGCTCCTCGGCGACGATGGACATGTGGCGCTCGCGGAGGAGGTCGCCGGGGAAGGCCTCGCGGACGTCCTCGAGGAAGTTGTCGTTGATGCGGTAGATGATCTCGAGGTGCCGCGGGAGCAGGCGACCGAGCAGGTCGACGGGCCACACCTCGAGCGCCTCCGGCAGCAGCGTGTGACACGTGTACGCGAAGACCTGCTGCGTGACGGCCCAAGCCTCGTCCCACTCCCAGCCGCGCTCGTCGATCAGCAGGCGCATGAGCTCCGGGACCGCGATCACGGGGTGGGTGTCGTTGAGCTGGAAGGTGATCCGCTCCGGGAGGCGGTGCAGGTCGTAGCCCTCCGGCAGCACCTTGTTGATGAAGTCGCTCAGCGAGCACGCGACAAAGAAGTACTGCTGCTGCAGACGCAGCTCCTTGCCCTGAGGCGTGGAGTCCTCCGGGTAGAGCACCTTGGAGATGTTCTCTGCCTGAGTCTGCGCGGCGACGGCGTCCGCGTAGTCGCCGGAGTTGAAGATCTTGAGGTCGAACTCCTGGGTGGCGCGGGCGCTCCACAGGCGCAGCGTGTTGACGCGGCCGTTGCGGTAGCCGGGAACCATGTAGTTGTAGGGAACGCCGTTCACGTCCCACTCGGGCACCCAGCGGCGGGCGCCGTTCGTGGCGCCGGGCGCCTCCTCGACATGACCGCCGAAGTGCACGCGCACGGCGTTCTCGGGGTGCGGCAGCTCCCACGGGGAGCCGAGCCGCAGCCAGTCGTCGGGGTCCTCCACCTGGTTGCCGTCCTCGAAGCGCTGCTTGAAGATGCCGTACTCGTAGCGGATGCCGTACCCGATGGACTGGATGTCCATGGTCGCGAGCGAGTCGATGAAGCACGCGGCGAGGCGCCCGAGACCGCCGTTGCCGAGGCCCGGCTCGATCTCCGCGTCGCGCAGGTCGTCGAGCTCGATGCCGAGGCTCGCGAGGGAGCTGCGCGCGATGTCCTCAAGGTCGGCGGCGAGCAGGTTGTTGTCGAGCTGGCGGCCCAGGAGGAACTCAGCGGACATGTAGGCGACGGTCTTCTCCTGGCGCTCCTGCTGGACGCGCGACGTCTCGAGCCACCGCGTCATCAGGTACGCCCGCACGGTCCTCGCGAGCGCGAGGTACTTGTCGTTCGTGGAGGCCCGGTTGAGGTCTACGCCCTGCCCAAAGTTCACCTCCCGCAGAAATTCGCGGGTGAAACTCTCGACGGTGTACTCGCGCGCGGCGACGGGAAGCATGCTCACGGGGTAAATGTATGCGCTTTCATCCGGGACCGGGAGCCAGGTAGCACAGAGTTAACATTCGCCCGCCCTTCCCGCCCGACGCTGGGGTTGGGTGGCACGCACAGGTCACCACAGCGTCGGGCCGCCCTGCGGCGCGGACGCACGGCGCCCAGGCTCGGCACTGCGCCGCCCCTAGACTTGCCCCCATGCGCGGCATCATCCTCGCGGGCGGTTCCGGGACGCGCCTGCACCCCATCACCAAGGGGATCTCCAAGCAGCTGACGCCCGTGTACGACAAGCCGCTCGTCTACTACCCGCTGTCGACCCTCATGCTCGCCGGGATTCGCGACATTCTGGTGATCTCCACCCCGCACGACCTGCCGCAGTTCGAGCGGCTGCTCGGCGACGGCTCCGCGTTCGGGATCTCGCTGACCTACGCGGTGCAGGCGGAGCCCAACGGACTGGCGCAGGCCTTCGTGATCGGGGCGGACCACGTTGGCGGTGACTCGGCGGCGCTCGTGCTCGGCGACAACCTCTTCTACGGCCCCGGCCTGGGCCTTAACCTCGAGCGGTTCCGCGATGTCGAGGGCGCCGTGGTGTTCGCGTACCGCGTCGCCGATCCGACGGCGTACGGCGTCGTGGAATTCGACGCGGCCGGCCGCGCGCTGAGCCTCGAGGAGAAGCCCGAGCACCCTCGCTCCGAGTTCGCCGTGCCCGGCCTGTACTTCTACGACAACTCGGTGGTGGACCGCGCCCGCGAGCTCGCTCCCTCCGCTCGCGGTGAGTACGAGATCACGGACCTCAACCGCACCTACCTCGACACCGGCCGACTGCACGTGGAGGTGCTCCCGCGCGGCACCGCCTGGCTCGACACCGGCACGTTCGACTCGCTTCTCGAGGCGAGCCAGTTCGTGCAGACGGTGGAGAAGCGCCAGGGCCTCAAGATCGGCTCGCCGGAGGAGATCGCGTGGAGGCGCGGCTGGCTCAGCGACGACGCCCTCGCGGCCACCGCGCGCGGCCTCGCCAAGTCTGGCTATGGCGACTACCTGCTGGGCCTTCTCGAGCGGGAGCGCAAGTGAAAGTCCTGGTAACTGGCGGGGCGGGGTTCATAGGCTCCAACTTTGTGCACCTCACCCTGGCAACGAGGCCCGACGCTGTGGTCACCGTTCTCGACAACCTCACCTACGCGGGGAACCAGGCCTCGCTGCCTCCCGCGGTGGAGTTCGTCAAGGGCGATGTCGCAGACCCCGACATCGTCGACGCCCTCGTGGCAGCGTCGGACCTGGTGGTGCACTTCGCGGCCGAGAGCCACAACGACAACTCTCTCGACGACCCCTCGCCGTTCGTGCACACCAACCTCATCGGCACCTTCACGCTGCTCGAGGCGGCCAGGCGCCACAAGACCAGGTACCACCACATCTCGACGGACGAGGTCTACGGGGACCTCGAGCTCGACGACCCCGCCAAGTTCACTCCCGAGACGCCGTACAACCCCTCCTCGCCGTACTCGTCGACGAAGGCGGGCTCGGACCTGCTGGTGCGCGCGTGGGTGCGGTCCTTTGGGGTGGCGGCGACGATCAGCAACTGCTCCAACAACTACGGGCCCTACCAGCACGTGGAGAAGTTCATCCCGCGCCAGATCACCAACGTGATCGATGGCGAGCGGCCAAAGCTCTACGGCGCCGGGCTCAATGTGCGCGACTGGATTCACGTTGACGACCACAACTCGGGCGTGTGGGCGATCATCGACCGCGGCGCTATCGGCGAGACGTACCTCATCGGCGCGGACGGCGAGGTGAACAACGTCACGGTGGTGCGCACGATCCTCGAGCTGATGGGCGAGGACCCGGACGCCTTCGAGCATGTCAACGACCGCCCCGGTCACGACCTCCGCTACGCCATCGACGCGAGCCGCCTGCGGGAGGAACTGGGCTGGGAGCCGCGGTATGGCGACTTCCGCTCGGGGCTGGCCGCGACCATCGACTGGTATCGCGAGAACGAGGCGTGGTGGCGCCCGGCCAAACTCGCGACCGAGCTCAAGTACGAGCGCCTTGGGCGCTGAGGCCCGGCCGTGAGCACGCGGATCGACGCGTGGCTCTGGGCGGTGCGCGTCTACAAGAGCCGCACGTTGGCCACAGCCGCGTGCCGCGCGGGCCACGTGCGGATCAACGGCGAGAAGGCTAAGGCGTCCACCACCGTGGTCGAGGGCTCGACGGTCGTGGTGCGCGTCGGCGGTCGCGATCGAATCTTCGAGGTGGTGCAGCTGCTGTCCAAGCGCGTGGGCGCGGAGCCGGCGGCCGCCGCGTATATCGACCGCACGCCAAAGGAGCTGCCGCGCGACCAGGGCGCGCCGGCCTTCGCGGTGCGCGAGCGCGGCGCGGGGCGCCCCACCAAGCGCGAGCGGCGGCAGATCGACAAGCTACGGGGCCGGTAGCGCCCGCGCCGCCGCGATCAGCCGGTTGCTTCGCTGGGGGCCGCCGGGCTCTCCTCCGCGCGCAAGGTCCGTCCCAAGTGGCGCGCCATCGCGACGAAGGTCAGCAGCCAGGCCGCCAGGGCCACCCAGATCTCCACGCTTCCCACGAGCTCCACGAGCGGCAGCTTGTCCGCGCGGCCAAGGTAGATGCTCGCCACCCCGTACATCCCGAGCGGGAAGATGATCGACCACATCGTCGCCTCGTAGCGCAGCGGGATGCGCCGCACCACATGCCGCCACACGCCCGCGGCCACGAGCACCGGGATGAGCCACGTGGCGAACGACCACACCACCACGGACATGCCGGCGATGAGCCCGCGCGTCGCATCCACCATGGGCGCGGACTCCATCTCCACGATCCGCGCCCCCGCAAGCACCGTGATCGCGAGCGCTCCCATGGACACCCAGTACGGCGGCGTCAGCTCCTCAGGGCCAAAGGGGTAGTTCATCAGGCGCAGCATGACGATCACGCCCGTCGCCGCGTACAGGAACACGCCAACCGACCACGACATGACGGCGAGCAGCGCAAGCTCGCGCCTGCCGGTGACGAAGTGCGGTTCGAGCGTGGCGGCGACGACCGCCACCGACTGGCTCGCGACCACCCAGATGAACCACGTGCCGTTCGCGAGCGCGACCACCGGCCGCTCCTTGCGCCCAAGCGCCGCAGTCCACGGAATCACGTAGCCGAGCACGAGCCACACGAGGAACGCGCACGTCAGCAGCACCACTGCCACTCGGTACGCCCCGCCAACCGCGAGCCGGTTCGCGAGCACATTGGTGCCCGCGACGAGCGTGAAGAACCCAAAGGCGCGGCGCGGGTCCATGAAGTCGTCCACGAGCGCGCTGCGGAACTTCACGAACCTCCATGCGTTGAGCGCGAGCAGCGTGACGAACGCGACCGCGCACACCACCAGCAGCACGCGGGACAGCGCCATCACGTTCTCGAGCGCGAGGCCAACGGAGATGATGCCGGTGGCCATCACGAGCGCGAAGTAGCCCGGGGTCAACGTTTTGACGGCCGCCGCCATCCGGGCGCGCATTACGCGATCACCTCGGCGAGCAGCGCCCGGTAGCCCGCGCCAACGGCGTCGACCGTGTAGTCGAGCGCGCGCCTCGCCGCCGCCTCTCCCAGTGCCCGACGCTTCCCCGGGTCCGCGGCCAGCTCACCGATCGCGGTGGCCAGGGCTTCGTAGTCACCCGGCGGCACGAGCACACCGGACTCGGCGGGGACGACGGCCTCGTTCAGACCGGGCAGGTCCGAAGCCACCACCGCGAGCCCGGATCCCATGGCCTCGAGCATCGCCACCGGCAGCCCGTCCTGATCCCCCGAGGAGGCCGGCCGGGAAGGGAACACCGCGATGTCCGTGTGCCGATAGACGGAGTCCAGCTCCTCGCGGCCCAACTGGCCCGCGAAGGTGACGCGCCCGCCCAAGCCAGCCGCGGCGCCCTCGAGCGAAGCGCGCTCGGGGCCGTCGCCCACGATGGTGAGCACAGCGTCGGGCACGGGGCCGTTGACCAGCGCCTCGAGGGCCGAGAGCAGCACGTCGAAGCCCTTCTTCTCCACCAGCCGGCCAACCGCGAGCAGCCGCACCGGCCCCTCGGACGGCTCCGGCGTCACCACGGAGAATCGCGCGCCCATGGGCATGACGCGCACATCGTGCGCCCCAAGCAAGCGGGCGCGCGAAGCCATGTCCGAGTTCATCACCGTCAACACGGTGGAGGCCCGCGCCACCCGGCGCTTGAGCCACCGGAACGGCGCCGAGTTGAGCGCGTAGAGGTCGCCGCCGAGCGTGGTCACCACGAGGGGCGCTCGCCGCGACAGCGCGCGAGCGGATACTCCGGCCGGGATGAGCCAGTGGGCATGGACAACGTCCGGCCGCACCCGGCGGAACTCCCGCCGCACCGCGAGCCACTGGGAGGCCATGAGGAACGGCACCTGCACCACCGCCCACCGCGAAGACCGCACATTCTCGAGGATCGCGCCGTGCGCGACCGTCTCCCAGCGCCGCGGAAAGTAGCGGTGACGCACCACGGTGAGGGGGCCGTCGGCCTCCCTGGGCGCACCGCCGGGAACGGCCGGTACCAGTACCGTCACGTCAAACGAGGCGGCCAGCTCGAGGCACAGGTCGCGCACGAACGCCGGGGTGCCGTCGCCGGGCCTCACGGGGTACGTCGTGGCCACGACGAGCGCGCGTGGGAGGGCCATAGACTGCTTTCCAATGTCGAGGAGCGGGGCGAGTGAGCACAGTGTATGACGTGGCCGTCGTCGGCTCCCGGGGCTTCCTCGGCTCCGCCGTCGCCGTCGAGCTTGAGCACCGTGGGGCGCACGTTGGGCGCTTCACCAAGGAGCACCCGTACACGGCCGGCGCGTCAACGGTCGTGTGGGCCGCGGGCCACGTCACGCCCGCGGACACGACCCGCGGCGAGCACAACATCGGCGACCTGGCGCGGCTCATCGACGCTGCCCGACGCTCTGGGAACCTGCCGCACGTCGTGCTGCTGTCCTCGGGGGGCGCCGTGTACGGGCCGCCGTCCGTGGCGCCGTTCCGCGAGACGGATGAGCCGAGCCCGGCGAACGAGTACGGCCGCATCAAGCTGGCCGAGGAGACGCTGCTTGCCGCCGAGGGGATCCCCCACACCGTGCTGCGCATCTCGAACCCGTACGGCCCCGATCAGGTGTCGAAGGCGGTGAGGGCCGTGGGCGGGCAGGGCGTCGTGGGCCACTGGCTCGCGGCGATCCGCACGGGCACTCCCGTGACGATCTTTGGCGACGGCACCGCCGTCAGGGACTACGTCTACGTTGACGACGTGGCGCACGCGATCGCGACGGCCACCGAGCGCGGGCCCGCGGGCCTGGTGAACATCGGCTCCGGCGTGGGCACGAGCCTCGCCGAGCTGCTCGGGGTGGTGACCCAAGCGGTGGCCCCGCACCCGGTCGCGGTGAACACGCAGCCGCTCCGCGGGGTGGATCCCGCGGCGGCGTGGCTGGACGTGACGCGCGCCGCCGAGGTGCTCAGCTGGCGCCCGACGACGCCGCTCGCGGAGGGCATCGCTCGCACCTGGGCGCTGGTCGCCTCATGAGGAACGTGGTCCGCTGGGGCTTCCTCGCGGTAGCCGTTGCGTTGCTCGCGTGGGCGGTGGTCACCGAGTGGGACGACGTGACCGCCGCCCTGCGCGACCTCACGTGGGGGACTGTCGTACTCGCTGGCCTCGCCGCGACCCTCGCGCTCGGCGTCAACGCGCTGTCCTGGCGAGAGGTGATGGTGAGTGTGGGGCTGCAGGCGAGCGTGCCGTCGGCCCTGCGCGTGTTCCTGCTCAGCCAGGTGGGCAAGTACGTGCCCGGATCCGTGTGGCCCGTGCTCGCGCAGGCCGAGTTCGCGCGCGATCACGGCGTCTCCCGCGCGCGGGCCATGAGCGGCTCGATCGTGGCGATGGTCGTTGGGGTGGTGACGGCCGCGGTGGTTGGCTTGGTTGGCGCGGCCATCACCGTGCCCGACGCTGTGGCCACCTATTGGTGGATCATCCCGGTAGCGGTGGCTCTGCTTGCGATCCTCACGCCGCCGGTGCTGAGGCGCGTGGTCGCGCTCGGGTTCCGCGTCACCAAGCGCACCGAAGAGCCCGCGCACATCTCCGGCAGGGCGCTCGCGGGTTCAGCCGCGTGGTCGGTGCTCATGTGGCTGCTGCTTGGCGTGCAGGCATGGCTGCTGCTGCGCGAGATCGCTCCGGGTCCCAAGTCCACGTACATCCTGGCGACCGGGGCGTTCGCGCTCGCGTGGCTCGTCGGGTTCCTCGTGGTGATCGCGCCCGCGGGCGCCGGAGTTCGCGAGGTGACGCTCGTGTTCCTGCTGCAGTCCGCGGCAACGGGGCCGCAGGCGCTGTCGCTTGCGCTGGTGAGCCGGTTCCTGATGACCGCGGCGGACGCGATCGGCTTCGCGGTCGGCGTCGCTATTGGACGCGGTCGACCGGCGAGTGCGCCGGACCAAACCGCTGCACCTTGAGCCGCTCGAGCTGATCCTCCATGAGGATGCGGTTGGTCTTGAGCAGGTCCGACAGCACGCCAAGCGCCACCGCGAGGAGCGCGCCGGAGATGAGCGCGCCGCCAAGGATGAGCGACTGGATGTGGTTGCCGTCGTCGCCCATGACGGACAGGATCGCGAAGCGGATGAACGGGATCAGCCCCAGTACTCCGAACGTGAGCGCGAGCGCGCGGAACACGGACCACGGCTTGAACATTATGTAGGAGCGCAGGATCGCCTGGCCCGACTTCATCATGTGCTCGAACACGTTGGAGAACAGCCGCGACTCCCGCGTCTTGGGGTTCGTGGTGACGGGAACCGACTCGATCGCGAGGCGCTTGTTCCCCGCCTGGATGATCGTCTCCATGCAGTACGAGAACTGCGTGACGATGTTCAGGCGATAGAGCGAATACCGGCTGTAGGCGCGAAAGCCGCTCGCAGCGTCGGGCAGCTTGGTGCCGGCCGCGCGATTGACCACCCAGCTGCCGAAGCGCTGCATCGCCTTCTTGAAGAAGCTGAAGTGGGCGATGGACTGCGTCTGGCGGTCGCCGATGACGATGTCCGCACGGCCCGCGAGGATGGGCGCCACGAGGTCGCCGATGCGCTCTTGCGGGTACTGGTTGTCGCCGTCGGTGTTGACGACGATGTCCGCGCCGTGCGCGAGCGCGTACTCGACGCCGTCCGCGAAGGAGCGGGCAAGGCCCATGGTGCGGGTGTGCTTGACGATGTGATTGACGCCGTGTTCGCGCGCCACGCGGGCGGTGCCGTCGGTTGACCCGTCATCGATCACGACGATGTCGATCTCGTCCACTCCGTCGATGTGCTTGGGGATGGTGCTCAGCACCAGCGGAAGCGTCGCCTCCTCGTTGAGGCACGGGATCTGGACGACGACCTTCACGGGAACAGGCTAATGGCCTCTCGAGATGCGAAGAGCGCAGGCGCCGGGTAGCGTCGAGAAAACCCAAACCACACGAAAGGGATGAACCATGACGAAGAACTCGTCCTGGCGATCGCTCGCCATCGTGTCCGCCGCCGTAGTCGGACTCGTCGCCGCGATCGCCACCCCCGCTCAATCGGCTGATGGAGACACCACCATCCAGATCCTGGGCATCAACGATTTCCACGGGCGCATCCTGCCCGACGCCGCGAACGGCGGAGCCGGCGGAGCCTCCCTCGTGACCGCGGTCGACACTCTGCGAGCGGAGCACCCGAACACGGTGTTCGCGGCCGCGGGCGACCTCATCGGCGCCTCGACCTTCGAGAGCTTCATCGCCCAAGACAAGCCAACGATCGACGTCCTCAATGAGGCGGGCCTCGACGTGTCATCCGTGGGCAACCACGAATTCGACAAGGGCTACAACGACATCGTCAACCGCGTGATGGCGCCCTACGACGCCGTCACGAACCCGTACGGCGGTGCGTCGTGGACGTACCTCGGCGCCAACGTGCGCCTCAGCGGCACCAACGCCCCGGCCCTCCCGGAGACGTGGACGGAGAACTTCGGTGACATCACGGTTGGCTTTGTGGGCGTGGTCACCGATGAGACGCCCTCCCTTGTCTCGCCCGACGGCGTGGCTGGCTTGACCTTCGAAAAGGAGTACATCGCCACGAACCGGTCGGCGGCGGAGCTCAAGGCCGCGGGCGCCGACATCGTCATTGCGCTCATCCACGAGGGTGCACCGACCACGGCATATGCCGACGCGGTTGACCCCTCGAACGACTTCGGCCAGTTCGTCACGAACCTCTCCGACGACGTTGACGCGGTGATCTCCGGACACACCCACCTCGCGTACAACCACATGGTCCCCGTGCCTGGCTGGGCGGGCAGGGCGGTGACCGAGCGTCCCGTCGTGTCGGCAGGCCAGTACGGCGCGAACCTCGACCAGCTGCTGTTCACGGTGAACGCGGCGGGCGACGTCACCGGAGTGGTGTCCAACACGATCGACCTGTACACCACCGCTCCCGTGTACCCGCCGGACCCGGCGACCGCCGCGATCGTGCAGAAGGCCGTCGACGACTCCGACGTGCTCGGCGCCGCGGTGCTCGGCACCATCAGCGGCCCGCTTTACAGGGCCAAGACGGATGGCGGGGTCTCCGGATCCAGCCGCGGTGGCGAGTCGACGCTCGGCAATGCCGTCGCCGAGATCCAGCGCTGGGCCACGGAGGAGCTGGGCGCGAAGGTCGCGTTCATGAACCCTGGTGGCCTGCGGGACGACATGCTCGGTCTTGCCGCCGGGACGGGAACGTACCCCTCGGACATCACCTACAAGCAGGCGGCCCTGGTGCAGCCCTTCGCCAACACCCTGGTGACGATGGACCTCACGGGCGCGCAGATCAAGGCGGTGCTCGAGCAGCAGTGGCAGCCGGCGGGTGCGTCTCGGCCGTTCCTGCGCCTCGGAACCTCCGAGGGCTTCGCGTACACCTACGACCCCGACACCAAGAAGGTGCTCGACATCCGCCTCAACGGGAAGTCGATCTCCGACACCAAGGTGCTGAAGGTCACCGTGAACTCGTTCCTCGCCGCGGGCGGGGACAACTTCACGGTCTTCGCGAGCGGGGCGAACAAGGCCGACTCCGGCCGCGTTGACCTCCAGGCGCAGGTGGACTACCTGGCCGCGAACGGCACCCTCCAGGTTCCGACCGAGCAGCACGCCGTTGGCGTCACCGGCCTGTCCGCCGCGGACTTCACGGTGGGCAAGAGCGTGACGCTCGGGCTCACGTCGCTCATGATGACGGGAGCCGGCGACCTCACGGACGCGAAGGTGACGGCCAAGCTGGGCAAGGTCAAGCTCGGCAGCTTCGCGGTAGCGAACGTGCTGCCGACCGACGTCTACGACGAGCACGGCACCGCGACCCTGACGTTCAAGGTGCCCAAGGTGAAGCCGGGGACGTACAACCTCGTGGTCAAGGGCAAGACCACTGGGACCGTCGTGACGATTCCCGTCACGGTCAAGGCCAAGCCCGTGCCGCCCTGCAAGGTGAGCTACCGGGTGCACGCCAAGGGCCACGGCGGCTACTCCGCAACGGTGAAGGTGACCAACACCAGCAAGTCCACGGTGAAGAACTGGATGCTCACGTGGCATTTCGCCGGCACCGAGAAGATCAAGGCTGACTGGCGGGCCAAGGTCACCCAGGCGGACACCTCCGTCACCGCGACGGGCGTCAAGTGGCACACCACCCTGAAGCCGGGCAAGTCTGCCGTGTTCGGCTTCACCGCGAAGGGCTCTCCGAGCGCGGCAACGGGCTTCGAGCTCAACGGCCTCGCGTGCTTAAGCAAGTGACAGCGGCTCGGTGAGCCGACGGGGCGCCCGGCAACAGCGTCGGGCGCCCTGGGGGTGGATGGCGGGGACCCGCTAGATCTTGGCCTGACTGGAGATTGCCCAGCGGCCTGCAGCCGCGCCGATTCCGGCTGCGGGGGCAACGACGGAGCCGAGGCCAACGAGGTTCCCGAGCATGAACCCGACGAGCAGTCCCAGCACCGCGAAGGCGAGCACGTGCTGGCCCTGGTTCGTGTTGCTCCTCAGGATGAAGCCGAGCCCCCAGGCGAGCACGGGCCCGATCAGCAGGAACACGCCAAAGACGATGCCGAGCAGGAAGATTCCGCCGCGGATCACCGATCCGCTGTCGTTCAGCCGATCCGATCCTCCCGTGATGAACGTCAGGAAGAGCACCACCGAGGTGACGACCGCGCCGATCGTGCACCCAAGGAAGATGGACCACGCGCTGAAGCGCACCGTCCAGGTGGGGCGCACCTTGCCCGTCTCGGGATCCCACTGAGCCATGCCCCAAGGGTAGTGGTGAGCTCGCCGCGCGCCGCGCGCCCAGTCGCAATAGCATGGGCGGCAAGGGGCGCAACCAGGAGGAACGATGAAGTTCACCATCCACAAGTCCGACAAGTCCGGCGAGTTCTGGTTCCGGATCGTGGCGAGCAACGGGAACATTCTCGCGAGCAGCCAGCAGTATGCGGACAAGAGGTCCGCGGTTGCGGCCATCGAGTCCATCCAGAAGAACGGCCCGGGCGCCGACGTCGTTGACGAGACGTGACGCGCCGCACCGTGCACTCGCGGTGCTTTGCGACACAATGGGCCAGTGACCGCGTTCGCTGACCGCCATATCGGGCCGGACGACGCCGGCATCGAGACGATGCTCGCCGCCGTCGGCTACCCCTCTCTTGCCGCGCTCGTAGAGGCCGCCGTCCCTGCCGCCATCCGTCAGGATGACGTGCTGGTGCTGCCGCCCGCGCGGGACGAACGCGAGACGCTCGCGGCGCTGCAGGGCTTCGCCCAGCGCAACCGCGTGCAGGTGTCGATGATCGGCCAGGGCTATTACGACACCGTCACGCCCATGGTCATCCGCCGCAACGTGCTCGAGAATCCCGCCTGGTACACGGCCTACACGCCCTACCAGGCCGAGATCTCCCAGGGCCGCCTCGAGGCGATGCTCAACTTCCAGACGATGGTCGCGGACCTCACGGCCCTTCCCGTTGCCGGGGCGTCGCTGCTCGACGAGGCGACCGCGGTGGGCGAGGCAGTGCTGCTCATGCGCCGCGCGGTCGCTGGCAAGGAGGGCGGCGTCATCATCCTGGACGCCGAGTGCCTCCCGCAGACCATCGAGGTGGTCGCGGCGCAGGCGGAGGCGATTGGCCTGCCTTTGCGCGTGGAGGCGCTGCCCGACGGCTGGGTTGCGCCGGATGACCTCGTTGGCCTGGTCATTCAGCAGCCGGGCAACACCGGTCTGGTGCGCGAGATCGGCGGCTTCATCGACGCCGCGCACGCGGTAGGGGGCTCGTGACCGTCGCCGCCGACATCCTCTCGCTGTGCGTCATCAAGGCGCCGGGAGAGCTGGGCGCGGACATCGCGGTCGGCTCCACGCAGCGCTTTGGTGTGCCGCTGTTCTTCGGAGGCCCGCACGCGGCGTACATCGCCGTGCGCGAAGGACTCGAGCGGCAGCTGCCGGGACGCCTCGTGGGCGTCTCTGTGGACGCGCACGGAGACCCGGCCCTCAGGCTCGCGCTGCAGACCCGAGAGCAGCACATCCGCCGCGACAAGGCCACGAGCAACATCTGCACCGCGCAGGCGCTGCTCGCGATCATCGCCGGCTTCTACGCGATGTACCACGGCCCTGACGGGCTGCGCGAGATTGCGCTGCGCGTGCACCGCATGGCGGCGACCCTCGCGGACGCCCTCACGGCTCGCGGCGCCACGGTGCGCCACGAGGCCTTCTTCGACACGATCGTGCTCGACGTCCCCAGGGGTGCCGAGTCTGTCGTCCGCCGGGCCGGGGAGCAGGGCATCAACATCCGCAAGCTCGACGAAGACTCCGTCGCGATCTCTTGCGACGAGGTGACGACTCTCGACATCCTGACGAAGCTCGTCTCCGCGGTGCTCGGCCATCCGCATGAGCGCTCCGTCTACGGCGGTCCGTCCGTGACGATCCCGCGCGACCTGCGCCGCACCTCCGAGTACCTGACGCACCCCATCTGGACGGCGCACCGCTCGGAGACGAGCCTCATGCGGTACATGCGGCGCCTCGCGGACCGCGACCTCGCGCTCGACCGCACGATGATTCCGCTGGGCTCGTGCACGATGAAGCTCAACTCCGCCGTGGAGATGGCGCCGGTCAGCTGGCCCGGCTTCGCCGCGATCCACCCGTTCGCGCCGAGCGACCAGACGGCGGGGTACCGCGCGATGATCGGCCAGCTCGAGGAGTGGCTCGCGGACATCACCGGCTACGCGGCGGTGGCGGTGCAGCCGAACTCCGGCGCGCGCGGCGAATACGCGGGCCTGCTCGCGATCCACGCGTATCACCGATCCCAGAACCAAGGCGAGCGGGACGTGTGCCTGATCCCAGCGTCGGCCCATGGCACCAACGCCGCCTCTGCCGTGCTCGCAGGGCTGCGCGTGGTCGTGGTCGCTACGGGCTCCGACGGCGAGATCGACATGGACGACCTTCGCGCCAAACTAGAGGCGCACCAGGGCCGCATCAGCTGCATCATGCTCACGTACCCCTCCACGCACGGCGTCTACGAGAGCCACGTGGGCGAGGTCTGCGCGGCCGTTCACGACGCCGGCGGACAGGTCTACGTGGACGGCGCCAACCTGAACGCCCTGGTAGGCCTCGCTAAGCCCGGTCACTTCGGCGGCGACGTCTCGCACCTGAACCTGCACAAGACCTTCTGCATCCCGCACGGCGGGGGCGGCCCAGGGGTGGGGCCGGTGGCGGTCGCCAAGCACCTGGTGCCGTTCCTCCCGCGCCTCTCGTCTCCCATCCAGACTCCCGAGGAGCTGATCCGCCAGGGGGCGCCCGTGAGCGCCGCTCCCTACGGGTCCGCTGGAATCCTCGCGATCTCGTGGGCGTACATCGCGCTCATGGGCCACGAGGGGCTCACGAGGGCGACCTCCACCGCGGTGCTGTCCGCGAACTACGTGGCGACTCGGCTGCAGGACGCGTTCCCCGTGCTGTACCGCGGACCCGGCGGGCTCGTGGCGCACGAGTGCATCCTCGACCTGCGTGACCTGACCAAGCGGACGGGCGTGACGGCGGAGGACGTCGCCAAGCGGCTCATCGACTTCGGCATCCACGCGCCCACCATGAGCTTCCCGGTTGCAGGGACCCTCATGGTCGAGCCCACGGAGAGCGAGGACCTTGGCGAGGTGGACCGCTTCATCGCCGCGATGCTCGCGATTCGCGAGGAGATCGCCGCCGTGGAGCGCGGCGAGGTCGCGGTTGAGGAGTCCGTGCTGCGCGCCGCCCCGCACACCGTCGAGATGGTTGCCGCGAACGAGTGGACGGCCCCGTATTCGCGCGAGCAGGCCGCATTCCCCGTGCCAGGACTGCGGCGCGACAAGTACTTCAGCCCTGTCCGCCGCATCGACAACGCGTACGGCGATCGGAACCTGGTCTGCTCGTGCCCCCCTCTGGAGGAATACGAGGGGTGACGTGCGGCGGCACCCGGCGGCAGCGTCGGGCCTAATGCCGCGATTATTGCCGTGTGAAGGTTGCCACACGGATAGTTACCCCTGAAAGCCCAGCAGTTACGCTTCTCATCTAGCGCTGCCGTCGCCCAGCCGTCGACAACTGGGCCTGAGGGAGGACCGTGGCCGCACGTCGCCAGTCACTCAACCCTCCGAACCTGCCGGGATACGCCTATGTGCGCCCGCTCGGGTCCGGAGGGTTCGCCGACGTGTTCCTGTACCAGCAGAACATGCCGCGGCGGGTGGTCGCTGTGAAGGTGCTGCTCAACCCCATCATCAACGACGACGCCACCGCGCGCGCGCTCGCGGCCGAGGCCGACGTGATGGCCGGCCTCAGCTCGCACCCCGCGATCCTCACGGTCTTCGAGGCCTCCGTGGCGCCAGACGGCCGCCCGTACCTCGTCATGGAGTTCTGCCCCAAGTCGATGGCCACGCGCTACCGCACCGAGCAGATCCCCATCTCCGAGGTGCTGTCCACGGGAATCAAAATCGCCTCAGCCGTGGAGGCCGCGCACCGCGTGGGCATGCTCCACCGCGACATCAAGCCCTCCAACATCCTCGTGACCTCGTACGGGCATCCCGTGCTGAGCGACTTCGGCGTCGCGACCGCGAGCGCCACCGGCGACGAGGACATGATCGCGATGTCGCCGCCGTGGAGCGCGCCGGAGGTGGTGCAGCGGCGCAGCTCGGGCACCGTCGCCACCGAGGTGTGGGCGCTCGCGGCGACGATCTACACGCTCGCGGCGGGACACGCGCCGTTCGACGTGCCGGGCGGGCGGCGCTCGGACGAGCAGTTGAGGGCCCGCATCCTGCGGGCCAAGTACGTGCCGATAGGGCGCGACGACGCCCCCGCGTCTCTCGACGCGGCGCTCGAGGGTGGACTCAAGCGCGATCCGGCGGAGCGGTACCACAGCGCGCGAGCGTTCGGCGAGGCGCTGCAGGCGGTGCAGCGAGAGCTCGGCGAGCCGGTGACGGAACTTGAGCTTCCCGGCGCCGAGTGGTCACCGGTCATGTTCGATGACGAGGACGGCGGACCAACCCGCTCCACGGTGGCCGTCGAGTCCTCGCGCCAGCGGCCCGCCGCGTACGCATCGAATCACCAGAGCCATACGAGCACGGCCACGCGTGCAGAGCGTCGGCTCACCGCGCGCCGTCGCTTCGCGGTTGGCGCGATCATCGTGGGCGCCGCGATCGTTGGGATCGTCATCGCGGTCGCGCTGGTGCTTGGCGGATAAGTGACCACCGTCCTCCCCGACCTCACCCGCCCTGAGCAGCGCACCAGGCAAGCGGGCAGCAGGCGGCTGCTGTGGAGGCTCGCCATCGTGGCCGGCCTCGTTGCGGTGGTCGCGGGAGCGGTCATCGCGCCGGGCTTCGACGAGCGCGAGGTGGTTCCTGACGACCCGTCGGTTTGGGCACTGCAGTCGGTGGAGGGCCAGCGCTTCGCGCGCATCAACACCGTTGTGGGCGAGGTCGACACCGTCAAGAACGTGGCCGCGCCAACGGACCTCGCGCAGTCCGGGGACTCCCTCCTCGTGTACGCGGACAACCTCGGGACAGTGACCCCGGTGAATACCGCGAAGCCCACGGACCTTGACCAGGGCAACTCCGAGACGACGGTGCCCACGCCCTCCGGCACCGATGCCGTGGCGTACTCCGGGGACTTCGTCGCCTATCTGACCGACGACGGGCACGTCCTTGCAGGCCGCATCTCCGACGGCAGCGCGATCACGCCGACGCAGTTCGACCCCTTCGCCAACCTGGTGGTGGCAGAAGGTGAAGAGCGCCCGGAGTTCCGTTCGCTCGCCATTGCCGTATCGCCGAGCGGAGAGGTGGCCGCGTACTCCGCGGAGCAGGGTGCCGTGCTGCGGGCAAGCGCCGCGACGGGCCAGATCGAGGGCACCGACAGCGTGACGAATGGTCCCTCGGGGAGCGCGATCCAGTTGACGTGGGTCGGCGACTCGTGGGTCCTCTTTGACCCATCGTCTGGCCAGGTATGGCGGCGCGGGGCGAGCGACCCCGTCGACACGGGGGCCGACTCGACCGGCAAGCTCGCGCACTCGGTCGCGTCCGGGGACACGGCCCTCATCGCCGACGAGTTCGGCATCGTGGCCGTGTCGACCATCGACGGTTCCGCACAGCGCATCTTCGGGAGCGATGGGGTTGGACTCGGCGAGCCGGCCGCGGCGATGGAAGTGCCGGGTTCGACGACCCTCGTCGCCGCGTGGCTTCCCGCCGGGATCGCGTCCGGCACGCTTTGGCGGTCCGACGGCTCCTCGACGGAGCTGGACTATGGCGGGCTCCCGCTCGGCGACCAGCGGACGCCGCAGCTGCGCTCGAACGGCTCTCGCCTCATCCTCAACGAGACCCGCTCCGGCTGGGTGTGGAACGTCCCCTCCGGGCAGTTGGTCGCGTCATCCCAGCAATGGGATCAGCAAGAGGATGCGCCGACGACGACCGACGAGGAGGACGTTGCGCCGGAGGTCACCGACCCGCGACCGCCCATCGCCGTTGACGACGACTTCGGGGTCCGGGCCGGACACCAGGTGGCGCTGCCCGCTCTGCTCAACGACCACGACGCGAACAGGGACGTCCTGACGATCGTGCCCGGCTCGCTGACGGCGCTCGACCCGTCGTTCGGCACTCTCGCGCTCGCGGACGACAACCAGTCGATCGTCGTCAACGTGAGGCCCAACGCGACGGGCTCCGCGACGTTCCAGTACCAGGTGACGGACGGCACGGCGGGCGACGGGCTCACCTCGGCCCCAGCGACGGTCACGCTGACGGTCCACCCGCCGGGCGAGAACTCCGCTCCCGAATGGTGTGGCGTCGACGGCTGCCTCACCAAGTGGCCGACGCCGGAGGTCAGCCCGGGCGGCACCGTCTCGGCCGACGCGCTCGTGGGATGGGTCGATCCCGACGGCGACCCCATCTATCTGGCGTCCGCGACGACCACCGCGACCGACGCCGTCGTCGCCGCAACGCCAGAGGGCCGTGTCGTCTTCCAGCACCTCAACGCGAGCGGGTCCGGATCCGCGAAGGCGGTCGTCGAGGTCTCCGTCTCGGACTCGTACGGCGCCACCGCGACCAAAGAGCTCGACGTGACCATCCTCGAAACGCCGACCCTGCGTGTGTCCGACGTCTCGCTCACCGTCATCGCCGGCGTGACGGCAACGGTCGACGTCTCGGACAAGATCACGGGAGGGGTGGGCCCGCTTCAGCTTGAGGAGGCCGCGCTGGCGCCGGGAGACAAGGCGACGGTTGCGGTGGCCCAAAGCGTCGTCGGCTTCACCTTCAGCGCCGACGACGTTGGCTCGCACCTCGTGGACTTCAAGGTCACCGACGGCACCAACGCTGCCAGGGGCGTCGCGCGCGTCACCGTCATCGATCCGGCCGATGAGCGCCTCGCGACGGTGCCGACGACGGCGTTCGTCCGAAGCAAGGAGGACGCGACCATCGGCGTCCTCAGCACCGTGTCCAACCCCGGCGGCCGCGTGCTGCTCATCTCGGATGTGAAGGTGGAGCCTGCAAGCGGCGCGCAGCTGTCCGCGGACCTCGTGGGATTCTCGGCCATTCGCGTGGGCGGCGACACGTCCGACGGCCGGCCCGGCACCCTCGGCGTTGTCACCTACACGGTCTCCGACGGGTCGGGACGGCCAGGGATGACGACGACGGGAGAGGTCACCGTCGTCCTCCTGCCCACAGACGCCCCGACGGCTCCGCTCGCCATCGATGATTCGCTCACCGTTCGCTCTGGCACCCAGGCGGACATCGCCGTGCTCCGCAACGACATCGGCCCCGCGGGAACCGTCCTCGCTCTCGACCCCGACTCGGTGACGGCCCCCGAGGGAGGCGGCCTCGCGTTCGGATCGGGCTCGACGCTTCGCTACCTCGCGCCCGAGAACCCGGGAACCTACGTCGTGACGTATGCGACGTACGTGCTCGGCTACCCGACGCAGCGAGACACCGCACAGGTCGTCATCACCGTGCTGAACAACCCGACGAACGCCCCGCCGACGCCGCGCGACCTCACGGGCAGAGTCGCGTCGGGCCAGAGCGTGCGCCTCGCCTTCGACGGTACCGGCCTCGACCCCGACGGAGACCGCGTGAGTCTGCGCCGCGTCGAGAGCCAGCCGTCGTCCGGTCTTGCCGCCGTGTCTGCCGACGGGCAGGCCATCCTGTACACGTCCGCCCCCGGATTCTCCGGGCAGGTGAGCTTCACGTACTCGGTCGTCGACGCCCGTGGCCAGACCGCGATCGCCACGGCGACCATCGGCGTCGTCGCCGTCGAGTTCGAGGCGAGGCCTGTCACCTACACGGACTACGTCCAGGCCCAAGTGGGAACTGGCCGGAGCGTCGTCGTGGTGCCGTCTGCCAATGACGTTGACCTCGCGGGCGGCGAGCTGTCGATCGTCGACCTGTCCCCCGACGCCCCGCTCGAGTCCGACGAGTATCGCGACCTGGCCAACCGCATCGTGTCGGTGACGGACCAGATCGTGACGCTCAACGTCGGCTCCCAACCGGGGACCTACACGTACCTCTACACGGTGCGCAACACGGCGGGCTCCACGGCCGTGGGCCGCATCATCCTCAAGGCGGTGCGCGAGCCGGTTGCCGACGTTCCGATCATCGCGGACACGGTGCTCGCGCTCGACACGAGAGAGTCGCTGCCGCAGGGCGTCGACGTGCTCACGGGCAAGGTGACGTGGGCCTCGGGCAGCCCCGACGGGCTCACGCTGTCGCTGTGGGGAAACCAGCAGGGCCTGACCGTGGACGGCTGGAGCATCTCTGGCCCCGTGACGAGCGCAGGTCGAGTGGTCCCGTTCCAGGTCACGGGGACCAACTTCGCCGGTGAGACGGTCACGAGCTACGGATTCCTCAAGGTGCCGGGGCTCGACGAGACGAGGCTCGCGCTCAAGGACACGTTCACCGAGCCGCAAGTGGTGGAGGGCGAGTCCGTCACGTTCGACCTCAAGCCGCTCCTTGCCGTCCCGAGCGACGTCAGTCTGATCGTGGACGCCGACGACGTGCATGCGTCGGGCGTGCGAAAGGGCTCCACCTGCGAACTGGTGTCGGGCACCATGATCAAGTACACCGCGTCTGAAGGCGCGCCGTACTCCGACATGTGCCGCGTCTCCGCGCGCGTGAGCGATCAGGACCGGTTCACGCTCGTGCCGGTGCCGATCACCGTCATCCCCAAGGAGCCGACGCCGATCCTCACCAATGCCTCGATCGAGCTGTCTCCCGGCGCCACCACGACGTTCGACCTCGCGGGCATGGTGACCTGGCCGAAGGAGCGACCGCGCGCGACGTGCAGATCGACTTCAACTACGACGGCCAGCAGTTCGCGATCACCCCCAACGGTGACGTCCTCACGATCAGGGCGCAGGACAGGGCGGTTCCCGGCAACGTCGACGGGGCCACCGTGTCGCTGCCGTCCGATCCCGATGTCCCTGCCGTCTCCCTCAGCCTTGTCGTCGGGCCAGCACCATCGACGCTGCCGAAGGGGGCGACGGTCTCCCGCCAGTGCTCGCAATCGGCGGGCTCGTCCTGCACGGTGACGGTGATCGGAGCCGCCGGAGAAGTCAACCCCCTTCCGGGCACGCCTCTCTCGGTCGAGTCGATCACTCCCGACCCCGCGTGCCCCGGCGTGAGCTTCTCCGCCTCGGGCTCGAATGCGATCACCGCCTCCTGGACAGGCGACGCTCCCGGCGCCACCTGCACCGCGACCTTCGCTGTCGAAGACGCGCAGGGTCGAGTGAGCACGGGCGATCGGGTCGGCGTGCTCTACCTCGACCTGCACGGCTACCCCGCAGGCCCGTCGGAGGTGCGCCAAAGCGCCTTCGGGGACGGAACTCTGACGCTCTCGGTGAGCCCGAGCGCGGGCGGCGTCTCCTACCCGGCGATCACGGGCTACGCGATCTACGAGGGCTCGACCAAGGTGACGACGTGCAGCGCCGACGGCACGTGCCCGGCCATCACGGGGCTCACCAATGGTGTCAAGCACACCTATACCGCCAAGGCGATCAACGCCGTCGGCGAATCGCGCGGATCGGCGAGCGTCGTGGCGTGGTCGTACGCGCCCCCGACGGCGCCCGTCAACCCCACCTGGGTGCCGACCAAGGCGACGGGCGGCGAGGGCAAGCGCATCGACATCGAGCTCGACATCACCGACGCGACCACGCGCGAGCTGCACATCACCAGCGCAACCGGCGAGACGATGGTCGTCCCGATCTCGGGCAAGGGCCACAAGGCGATCGCCGGCTACTTCCTCGGCTCGAACTCGACGGAGCTCGTCACGGTCACGCCCGTGACGAACCTGGACCTGCCCCCCATCGCCGGAGCGCAAGACAGCGGAGCGGCCCTCACGTTCTCCGCGAACGGCGTGGGCAAGCCGACGATCGTGGACGTCAACCCCAGCGTCGACGCCCTGGGCCTCAAGGCGACGCTCGTCGTCACGGTGGGCTCCGGCGGCGTGGGTTCTGACACCTACGTCGGCGTGCTCAGCGGCACGACGTGCACGGGCATGGTCGCCGCGACGTCCGGCACCGCAACCGTGACCGCCGACGTCACACCGAACATCGCCAACCGCCTCAAGGTATGCGCGGAGAGCCGAGTCGGCGCGACGGTGTACGCGCCCGCTGACTCCTTCGACGTGACGGTCTATCCGTGGTCCGACCCCGGCGCGCCCTTGGTGCTGCGCGGCTACCGCGTGGACACCGAGTGCACGGGCGACGGGCGCTCGTGCACCACCGGCGTCACCGAACCGCAGATCTCTCTCGCCGGACTGCCCACCACCGTGATCGTCGGCTACCGCTTCAACGGCGGCGGCCCAACGACGAAGTTCTCGACGATGCCGATCGGCGTGCCTGTCGACGTCACCGCGCGACTGTGCGTGGTCTTCAACTCCACAACGTCGCAGTGCTCTGCAATCAGCGCTCCCGTCTCGCCAGACGCGGGGTACGCGCAGTACCGCACTCAGGTGAGCGTGAAGTCGTGCGAGGTCGGCACGGCACCCTCGGTGGCGGTGAGCGCCTCGAGCGACGACTACTCGGTTGCGTGGACCCTGCGAGACCAGGACGGCAACATCACCACCGACTACGGCGCGATGCGCACGGCGAGGGTGACCGTCACGTTCGGCGGTGCGCTGACCGGCATCAGCGCATGGACGTCGTCGGTAGACACGTGCAGCGGCGTTCCCGAGCCGACGCCGACGCCCACCCCCGATCCTTCGCCGAGCGTCTCACCCACCCCGTGAAAACAGCCGATGAGTGTAATGAGGAGAGCCTATGACCGTCACAGATGAACAGACACAGTGGTTTGCCGAGACCTTCAGGTCCCTGTGCGACAACGTGGAGCTTGCCGTGCTCGGCAAGCGCCACGCGGTCGAACTTGCGTTCACGGCCATGATCGCGGAGGGCCACCTCCTGCTTGAGGACGTGCCGGGAACGGGAAAGACCTCGCTCGCTCGCGCCATGGCGCAGACGGTCCGCGGCACCAGCACGCGCATCCAGTTCACGCCCGACCTGCTGCCTGGCGACGTCACTGGCATCACGATCTTCGACCAGAAGAAGGGGAAGTTCGAGTTTCACGCGGGCCCGGTCTTCGCGAACGTCGTCCTCGCCGACGAGATCAACAGGGCCAGCCCCAAGACCCAGTCCGCGCTCCTTGAGGTGATGGATGAGGGTCAGGTGACCGTCGATGGCGTCACCCGTGTGGCGGGAACGCCGTTCATGGTCGTGGCGACCCAGAACCCCGTGGAGCAGGCGGGAACATACTCTCTGCCGGAGGCGCAGCTCGACCGCTTCCTCATGCGCACGTCGCTCGGCTACCCGGACCACGCGTCCACGCTGCGCATCATCGAGGCCGGCCGACCTCAGCGCGTGGTGGTGGAGCCGCTCGTCGAGCTCAAGACGATCACCGCCTTGATCGAGTTGGCGCGAGAGGTGCACACGAGCCCGCTCATCCTCGACTACATCGCCCGCATCGTCGACGGAACGCGCAACGCCACGCAGGTTCGCCTCGGCGCGTCGATGCGCGGGGCGATGTCCCTCGCCCGGGCGTCGCGGGTCTGGGCGATCGGTCACGACCGCGCCTATGTGACCCCGGATGACGTCAAGTCGCTTGCGGACGCCGTCCTCGCCCACCGGCTCATCCTGGACCCCGAGGCGGAGTTCGACGGCGTCACGGCCACCGCGGTGATCGGCCAGATCCTGCTCGACACCCCACCCCCCAGCCACAAGGACCTTGAGTGACGGCAGAGCCCATCTCCGCCACCCCGGCCGCCCCACCGGCCGGGCCGTCAGCGCGCGTCCGCACGGAATACGTCGAGGAGGCCCAGACCACGTGGGTCTCCTTGCGCGTGCGCCTCGCGCGCACGGCGCGTGCCGCGAGGGCAGCGATCGCGCGTGCCTGGACGGCCGTGCGCGGCGCGGTCACTCCCGCGGGATGGCTCGTGGTGCTGTGGGCAGTGCTTGGCCTCGTGCTCGGCCTCGCGCTCGGCTGGGGAGAGTTCCTCATCGGCGCGGGGGTCGCGATCATCCTGCTGCTCCTCGCCGCGCCCTTCCTCCTCGGTCGCGAGGCGTACGAGGTGGACTTCACACTTGAGCACGACGCCGTCGTCGCCGGACAGGACGCCTACGGCGACATCGCCGTGCGCAGCGGGCGCGCCCGGCTCGCTCTTCCCGGCCGCATCGACATTCCCGTTGGCGAGGGCCTCATCGACTTCCACGTGCCGCTCCTGCGCCGGGGTCATGAGCGCAAGGAGCGCGTCGTCATTCCCGCGCGCAAGCGCGGCATCATCTCCGTTGGCCCGGCAACCACCACCCGCACCGACCCGCTGCACCTGCTGCAGCGCGAGTTCCGCTGGGCGGACGTGCGCACCCTTTACATTCACCCGGTCACGATCGCGGTCCCGTCCACCTCGATGGGCTTCATCCGCGACCTCGAGGGCAGCACCACCCGGACCGTCACGAGCGAGGACATCTCGTTCCACGCCGTGCGCCAGTACGCTCCCGGCGACGCCCAGCGCCACATCCACTGGAAGTCGACGGCGAAGGTCGGCTCCCTGATGGTGCGCCAGTTCGAGGAGACGCGCCGCTCGACGATCTCACTCGTGCTCGATCTCGACGAGTCGTCCTACGCCTCCGAGGACGAGTTCGAGATGGCGGTCAGCGTGATCGGCTCTCTCGGGGTGCGTGCGCTTCGCGATGGGCGTGACGTCCGGGCAGTGCTCAGTGGCGAGGTGCCAGAGTTCGCGCGCGCGAGCGTCCGCGCGCTTCGCCAGCTCAGGGTGACCACGCCGCAAGTCCTGCTCAACGAGCTTGCCGGCATAGCGTCGGGCAGTGCAGTCGTGGAACTGCCGGCGCTCACGCGCATGCTGAGCGAGGTGGCCGTCGACACCTCGCTGGCGTTCATGGTGACCGGGTCCCTGGCGCCGCTCGCGAGGCTGCAGAGCGCCGCGCTCGCCTTCCCCGCAGACGTCGCTGTAGCCACGGTCGTGTGCGACCCGACGGCGGAGCCCTCCATTCACGCGGTGGGACACATGCGCGTGCTCACCCTTGGGCTGCTGGGGGATCTGCGTCAGCTGCTCGCGAAGAGGGCGCGCGTATGAACAACGACCGCACGACGACGCTCACGTTCACGCTCCTGAACGCGGCCTTCATGGTGGCTGTAGCCGCCGTGGCCGCGTGGGCCCTGTTCCCCGTGTACGGCTCCGGGAGGTACGTCGCCGTGGTCGCCGCGGGCATCGGCATCGGGGCGCTCATCGCGGTGGCGGGCGCGCGGCTCCGACTCAGCGGCTTCGCGGTCTCCGGGGCCGTGGGGATCGCATTCGTGATCATCGGCCTTGCGTTGGCCGTCCCCGGGTTCACGAGTGGCACCACGGCGCTCGACGCGGCGATGCGCGAGCTGATTCGCGGGCCCGTGACCGGGTGGAAGGACATCGTCACCCTTCCCCTTCCGCTGGGCCAGTACGGCTCCACTCTCGTGCCCGCGCTCGCTTTGCTCCTCGCCGGCACGGCTCTGGCGACCTGGCTCACCGTCAAGGCCCGACGCTGGTGGAGCCTCGCGGCAGCCGTAGGCGTCCTCATGGTCGCGACGGCAATCATCGTTGGGCCGGCTACGCGGTCATTGCCGCTCACGCTCGCCCCCTACGGGGTCTATCTCAATCGTGAGTTCCTGGTTGGGCTGGCGGCGTTCGCGCTGCTGCTCGGCTGGTTGGGCTGGCGCGCGGGGTACGCGCGCAGGAGCGCCCTCGCGAGCACGGCGAGCGAGGCCCGGCTCGCTCCCTCCGTGCGGGTGCGCACGGCGTCCACGGCCGCAATGGCGACGGTCATGGTGGTGGTGGCCGTGACGGTGGCCGCGATCGTCGCGGGGCCAGTGGCCGCGGAAACGCCGCGCGACGTTGCCCGGTCCGTCATAGACCCTCGCGTTGTCGTCGACTCGTCCGTGGCCCCGCTCGCGGCCTACCGGAACTTCTTCTCCGATACCGGCTACGACGAGCCGCTCTTCACGGTGAAGGTGACGAAGGGCGAAGTCTCGAGGGTGCGCGTGGCCACGCTCGCCTATTTCACGGGAGACGAGTTCACCGCGGCCGCTCCGGCCAATGCGGCGCCCGCGCGCTACGAGCGACTGCCATCCGGGATCGCGGCGCCGAGCGACTCCACCGCGGTGAGTGCGCAGATCACGATCGATGCCGAGTCTGGGATCTGGGTGCCGCTCGTCGGCGAGCTCGGCTCGGTGTCGTTCCGCGGCGACAGGTCCGGCGTGCTCACCGACTCGTTCTACTACCAGCCGGACACCGCGTCGGGCCTGGTAACGGCCTCCACCGGCGTCGCCAAGGGGGACACCTACGTCGTCGAGGCCTACGTGCCGACGCGCGTGCCTAGCCTTGCGGCACTCGGACAGGCCCCCGGCGGCGACGTCATCGACTCGAGCCTCATCCCCCCGTCTCTCAGCGACTGGGTGACGCGGCAGGGAGTGTCCAACGACGGGGCCGGGCTCGCGGTGCTCGTTGAGCGCCTGCGTGAGCGCGGCTACCTCAGCCACGCGCTGACCGAGCCGACGAGCACGGCCAAGTGGGAGTCCGCGCTCGGCGCCTACGCGTTCGCGTCCTCGGCCGCCGGGCATTCGTACGACCGCATCGACCGGATGTTCACCGAGCTGACCGCCCGCGAGTCGGAGGCGGCCGCGAACGGCGACAAGAGCTTTGTGGCGGCGGTGGGCGACGACGAGCAGTTCGCCACGGCGGTTGCCCTGATCGCGGCGGACCTTGGCTTCTCCTCGCGAGTGGTGCTTGGTGCGCGGCTCGCGGAGACGGACCCCAGCGGGTGGACGGTTCCTGTGTGCCCGAATGGGGTGTGCTCCGGCCAGAACATGGCCGTGTGGACGGAGGTGGAGTCTGCAAGCGGCGCGTGGGTCCCCGTCGACGTCACTCCACAGCACTCGGTCTCGCCCTCGCCGGACGAGCAGCAGCAGCAGGACCCCAAGTTCGCGTCCGATCTGGACCCTCAGCGGGCAAAGCCCATCGTCCCCCCGTCCTCGCAGCGCGGTGGCGGCGCGGAGACGAACCCGCCCGTCCCGTCGGAGGAGGGTGTGTGGGGTTGGCTTGCGCCGATCCTGACCGCCGCGGGCATCAGCCTCCTCGCCGTTCTCATCCTGGTGGGCCCCCTGATCGCGATCGCGATCTGGAAGTCCCTGCGCAGGCGCCGCAGGCGCCGCGCCGAGCCCCGCGACGCGATCCATCACGGCTGGGATGAGTACGTCGACAACGCGGTGGACTCCGGTCTCACGCCGCTCCCGCTCGCGACCCGTCTCGAGACGGCGCGAGCGTATGGGAGCGCGAACGGCGAGAAGCTCGCGCGGCTCACGGACGCGGCGACTTTCGGCTCCGGCGAGGCGGCGGACGCCGACGCCGACGAATTCTGGCGCTTGGTGTCCGCCGACCGCAGGGCCTGGCTCTCCGGCAGGGGCTTCTGGCGGCGCATGCGCATGCGCCTGTCGGTGCGGTCCATGTTCAACTCGGTCGCGTACCAGGCGCCGGCCGCGACCCCAGAGTCGACAACGCTCGTCGCTCACGCGCAGCCGCGGGGAGGTGCGTGAGGTGCTTGCCGCAGTCCTGACCTTCAGCGCCGTCGTCTACGCAGCGATGTACGTGTGGATGGGCTTCGCCCTTGGCGCCGTGTTCGGCAAGATCGGTGCGCCGACCCTGGCCGCATGGGTGCCGATCCGCCGCTACGTGGAGGCCGCGAAGGCGGGCGATGTGCCAACGCCGCCCATCTGGATCGCGCGCGCCGTCGCGGCGCTGTGCTGGCCCGTGTTCATCGCGCTCGCGGCGCTCAGGGCGGGAGACGTCCTCGAGCCCTCCACTGGGCTGTCCGCGCTCGCCTCGACGGTGTTTGCGTTCGCGGTGCTGAGCTCGGCGATCGCGTGGGTCGCGTGGATCGTGAGCGCCAATCGCATCGAGCTGCGTCTCGTGGCGCAGCGGCGACTCGCCTGGGTGGCGGCGGTTCTGCCGCCTTTGTGGGCGAGTCTGGTTGGATTTGGGTCAGGACGACCCGCAGTGGTGGGGCCGGTGACGGGCGCAGCAGTGGCGCCCCCGCCAGTCGACGATGACGCGACGCGCGCCATCCAGCGGGTGGCAGCACCCGCAGTACAGGAACTGGAGCCGGCTGATGCCGACCCCGAGGCCGCGAACGCGGCGGAGGAAGCAATGACAACCGACGAAGAAGACGTCACGGGCAAGTTCCCGCGGGCGTACTCCCCGTATGACACGAGCCCGGCACCGGCGGACGACTCCGCGCAGGTGCAGCCGGCGGAGATACCGCCGTGGGCGTACGACGACGACGACGCGACGTTCTTCGCGAAGCGGCGTCGGGCGCGCTGGGCGCTGCAGGTGGTCGGCGGCGAGGAGTACGACCTCGAGGACGTCACGACGATCGGCCGCGAGGGGATCCGGCCCATTCCTGGGGTGCTCCCGATCGTGGACGACACTCGCACGGTGTCCAAGTTGCACGCCCGCTTGCGCCGGGAGTCCGACAACTGGTTCATCACCGACCTCGGCTCCACCAACGGCACGTTCGTGCGGGACGCGGCTGGAAACGAGCTCGAGGTGAAGGCGCAGACGGAGGCCAAGGTCCAGGGCACCCTGCTCCTCGGAGACCTCGAACTCGTCATCGTGGACCTGCGAGGGGAGTCCTGATGCCCGCCCGGGCCTGGAGCTTTGGGTTCGGCGCTACGGACGCCGGGCCGCGAGCGCGCAATGAGGACTCGTTCTGCGCCGCCCCGCCGGTCTACGTTGTCGCGGACGGCATGGGCGGCCACGCCGCCGGCGCCGACGCCAGCGCCGCCGTCGTTCGCGTGTTCGCGCAGTTGGCGAACCTGCCCGTGATCACCCCAGACCACGTGGCGGTCGCCGTGCAGGACGCCCAGATCGCGGTGGTAGAGGTCTCCCGGACCGTACGCGGCCACTCCGGAAGCACGCTCGCCGGCGTCATCGGCGTTGAGCACAACGGCGAGGCGTGGTGGATGGTCATCAATGTTGGCGACTCGCGGGTCTACCGACTCGCGGACGGCGCGATCGACCAGCTCACCGTGGACCACTCGCACGTGCAGGAGCTCATGGATGCAGGTGAGATCACGGCGGCTGAGGCCGCGGTGCATCCCGACCGCAACGTCGTCACCCGAGCCATCGGCGACGGCGACTTCGCTTTTGACGCGTGGTTGGTGCCCGTGATGCCCGGCGAACGTCTCGTGGTCGCGTCCGATGGTCTGACGAAGGTGCTGAGCGAAGCGCGCATCGCCGAGATCATCTCGCTCGCCGGCGATGACGCGGCGTCGCGCCTCGTTGGAGCCGCGCTCCTCGCCAACACCTCCGACAACGTCACCGCGATCGTCGCCGAGGCCGAAGGCGTGGTCACGCGTCCCGGCGCCGACCCGTTCCCGTGGCGCGTATGGACCCAAGAGGCCCGCGACGACGACACGACGCAGACGACCAGAGTGAGGGTATGGGCGTGACCCAGCCCCAAGACGACGTCACCGAGCTCTCCTTCCGCAACAAGGAGTCCGAGGACGTCACGGTCATGTCGTCGCGCGACAGGGAGGTGGTCGACGAGGTCGATGACGACGAGACCCGCATGTCCGCGCGCGCAACGGCCGGTCAAGAGGAGACGGCCGACGTCACCCGGCTGTCCCAGCGCTCGGCCGCCGTGCCCGCCAAGCCGGCAACGGCGTCGGGCAGAAAGGCGCGCCGCGACCTGCCGCCGGGATCTCACGCGACTACCGCAGAGCGCGGCACTTTCGGCCTCCCGCCGGAGGAGTACTACCCCCGCGAGGCGCCCGAAGCCGCGCCGGCGGAGGCCTCTCGCACCACGGTTGCGGTTCCTGCGCCGCCCACGCCCGCACTCGGCGTGGCGGCCTCCCGGAACCGGCGCGAGGCCGCGCGCCACCGCCGCCTCATCACCGCCGTGATCGTCGTGAGCGTGACGGCCGCGGTCATGACGGCCGCGCTGATCGGCATCGTCGCCCTCGTCGGCAAGAACTGATCCGCTGGCGAGTGCCGCGCGGTGAAGTAAGTTTGTGCCGTGACGGCCCGACGCTCCCCCTCCACAGCGAGCACGTCGCCCTGGGCGCGACTCTCGTCGATTTCGCGGGTTGGGAGATGCCCGTTCGCTACACGGGGGACATCGCGGAGCACACCGCGGTCCGCACCTCCGCCGGCCTGTTCGACCTCTCGCACATGGGCGAGATCGCGGTGCGCGGCGCGGACGCGGTCCCATTTCTTGAATATGCCCTGGTAGGTCGCATGGGTGCGATGGGGCTCGGCCGCGCCAAGTACACGATGATCTGCGCGCCGGACGGGGGCGTGATCGATGACCTCGTGGTCTACCGCAGGGACTGGGATCACTTCGTCATCGTCGCGAACGCCTCGAACAAGGACGTGGTGCTCGCGGAGCTCAAGGAGCGGTCCGCAGGGTTCGATGTTGGCATCGCGGACGAGTCAGCCGGGGTGGCGCTGATCGCGGTCCAGGGACCGGCGGCCGAGGCCATCGTGACCGAGATGACCGCTCGCGACGCCGACAACATCGCCTCGCTGCCGTATTACGCGGCCACGAACGTGGTGCTCACGGGCGACGTCCACGCCTTCGTCGCGCGCACCGGCTACACGGGCGAGGACGGATTCGAGCTCTTCGTCTCCGCGGAGGACGCCCCCGAGGTGTGGCGGCTCGCGCTCGCGGTTGGCGGGGAGCGCATCAGGCCGTGTGGGCTCTCCGCCCGCGACACCCTCCGCCTCGAGGCGGGAATGCCGCTGTACGGCCAGGAGCTGACGCGCGCCACCACACCCTTCGACGCGGGCCTTGGGCGCGTCATCGCGTTCGGCACCGAGGCCAACTCGCGCGGCGACTTCGTTGGCCGCGCCGCGCTCGAGGCGGCGAGGGACAGGGAGCCGTCGCGGGTGCTCGTGGGGCTCGTCGGCGACGGCCGCCGCTCGCCGCGCACGGGCTACGCGGTCACCGACGCAGGCGGCTCGGTGATCGGCGAGGTCACCTCTGGCGCTCCCAGCCCGACACTGGGGCGGCCCATCGGCATGGCGTACGTGGACAAGGGGTTCGGTGAGCAGGGGACTCAGGTGCTCATCGACGTCCGCGGCCGCGGTGAGCCGATGACGGTGACAGCGTTACCGTTGTACAAGCGGGCGCAGTAGCACACGGATTCACGACACGAGAGGACTGGCGATGGCAAGCGTTCCGGACGACCTGCAGTATTCGGCGGAGCACGAGTGGGTGGACGGCGAGCTCGCCGTCGGCGGCGAAGTGACCGTAGGGATCACCGAGCATGCGGCCGACGCTCTTGGCGACATCGTCTACATCGAGGCCCCCTCCGTTGGCGCAACCGTGACCGCGGGAGAGGTGTGCGGCGAGCTCGAGTCGACCAAGGCCGTGAGCGAGCTGTATTCCCCGGTGACAGGCACCATCATCGCCATCAACGACGAGCTCGCGAACGCGCCTGACAATGTGAACAAGGACCCGTTCGGAACGGGCTGGATATTCAAGGTGCAGATCACCGAGGAGCCTTCGGGGCTTCTCGATGCCGCCGCCTACGGGGACCTCACGGCGTAGCGCATGGGCGCGTCGAGCAGTTCTCGGCTCGTGGTGGCCGCGGCCATCACCGACTCCCTCGACGCGCCGCGCGTCCTGCTCGCGGGCAGGCGCAGCGAACCCGCGTCCCTCGCCGGGCTCTGGGAGTTCCCCGGCGGGAAGGTCGAGCGCGGCGAGACCCCTGAGCGCGCGTTGCGGCGCGAGCTGCGCGAGGAACTCGGCATCGAGGTCGAGCTCGGCGACGAGATCATCGGCCCCGACGCCGAGTTCGGCTCCGACGCGCCCGTATGGATGCTGCGGCCAGAGGACGTCGAGGGCACCCGCCTGGTGATGCGGATCTGGTGGGCGACGGTCGCTCCCGGGGTCGACGGCGTCACTCCAGAGCCGCGGCCCCTCGAGGACCACGACGAGGTGCGCTGGCTCGAGCCGGGCGCCTGGCGAGACGTGGCGTGGCTGCCGGCCGACAAGCGCATCGTCGACGCGCTCTTGACCGATGCGATCGAGCGCCACCGCAGGGCGTACTGCTAGCGGCCCTTCAGCGCCACGCATCCCCTGATGTGGTCGTTTACCAGGCCACACGCTTGCATCGAGGCGTACATCGTCGTGGGTCCCACGAACACGAAGCCGCGCTGCTTGAGCGCCTTCGCGAGGGCCTTGGACTCCTCGGTCATGGACGGCACGTCGGTCCACGCGGTCGGCGGCCGCTTCCGCGCGGGAGGCTGGAAGCTCCAGAACAGCTCGCTCAGGCTCTCGCCCTGCGCGCGCATCGCGACCACGGCCCTGGCGTTGGTGACCACCGAGGTGATCTTCTGGCGGTTGCGGACGATGCCTGGGTTCTCGAGCAGCCGGTCGACGTCCGCCTCGGTGAACGCCGCGACCGTCTCTGGGTCGAAGTCGGCGAAGGCCTCGCGGTAGCCCTCGCGCTTGCGCAGGATGGTGATCCAGGACAGCCCCGATTGGGCGCCCTCGAGCGCGATGCGCTCGAAGATGGCGGCGTCGCCGCGGACCGGCACGCCCCATTCGTGGTCGTGATACTCCTCGTAGAGGGGGTCTCCCGCGCCGAAGCAGCGGGTGAGGTCGTTAGTTTCGGTGATCATGCGGCCAGTCTGCCGCGCCCCACCAACAGCCGCCCCCTACCAGGCGAGGTCTGGGGAAAACGTGTTGGAGCGTCGGGCCTGGGGACGCGTATTGTTTCCCACGCCATGACCATCCGCTCGCTGCTCGACGCCGCCCTCGCCGGGCAGGCTTCGCCGACCCTGTCGTATGAGCTCTTCCCGCCGCGCACCCCTGGTGCCGAGGACTCGCTCATGCTCACGATGGGCCTCCTGGCTGCGACGAACCCTGACTTCATGTCGATCACCTACGGCGCCTCTGGCAGCACCCGCACCACCTCGCGCGCGGTGGTCCACGAACTGGCGCTCTCGCACACCATCCCGCCGCTCGCGCACCTCACGTGCGTCGCCCAGTCGCGCGCGGACCTGGTGGCCGTGATCGAGACGTACCTGGCCGACGGCGTTCGCGACTTCCTCGCGCTGCGCGGCGACCCTCCGCGCGGCCAGGCGGACTGGCGGCCGCACCCCGACGGCCTCGTCTACGCGTCGCAGCTGGTGACACTGCTGCGAGAGGTTGCGGGCGCGCACGGGGTCGACGTCTGCATCGGCGTCACGGCCTTCCCCGCGCAACACGCGATCGAGCGCTGGCGCCAGCAGGGGCTCGACGTGCTGCTCACCAAGCAGGAGGCGGGCGCCGATTTCGCGATCACCCAGGTGTTCTACGAGGTCGAGCAGTATTCGGCGCTCGTCGATGACGGCCGCGCGGCGGGAATCGGGATCCCGATCGTGCCCGAGGTGATGCCGCTCATCTCACCTCAGCGCGCCGCGAGGACCGCGGAGCTCACGGGCGTGCCGACCCCGGCGGAGCTCGCGGCGGCGCTCGACGCCGCCGACACCGACTCGGACGCGCGGGCGACGGGCGTGGCCCATGCCGCGGAGCTCTCGCGGCGCCTGTTGGATGCGGGAGCGCCCGGCATCCACGTCATCACCTTCAACCGCCACGAGGCGGCGCTGGAACTGGTGCGCGCGCTGCGGAACTGAGTGCCGAAGGTCGCAGGACCTAGACCTGGCGTAGCTCCACCGGCACTCCGGCCTCAACGGTGCGCGACACGGTGCACGTGCGGTCGTGCGCTGCCTTGAGCGCGGGAGCCACGCGGGCGCGAGCCTTGTCGCCGTCCTCGCCCTCGGGGAACGCCAGATCGAACGACGCGACGATGTTGCGCAGGATCGCGGGTGCGTCCCCGCCCACCTTGTCCGCGGTGACGGTGACGTCGAAGCGCTCCGGCTCCGAGCGTCGGGACGTCATCATGTCGACGTCTATTGACGAGCACCCAGCGATCGCCACGAGCAGCAGCTCAACGGCGCTGAACGCGCCCTCCACGTTGTAGCCAAAGCGAAGCTCGGCGCCCGCGGCGTTGCGCGCCACGTAGACGCCCTCCGCCTCGCGGTTGAGCGTGATGGCCCTCTGCGAAACCTCTTCCATGCGTCCATGGTCGCACGCTCGCGGCCGCCACTTTCCCCGCACGTGCCCACAGGCTAGAATCGCCACCACACATGCGGCGCCACTGACGGCGTCGGTCAAGCGCAATGGCGAGCCCGCCGCGCACACACCCTCATGAGGAACCATGACTGAGTACAACAACGCCCCTGCCCCTGCGCCCGCCTTCCCCGGCGGCACCATTCTTGGTTACCCGCGCATCGGCCGAATGCGTGAACTCAAGAAGGCCCTCGAATCCTTCTGGAGGGGCGCGAGCACCGAGGCCGAGCTCGAGGCGGCCGCCGCCGCGCTCCGCGCCGAGAACCGCGAGAACCTGCGCGCGCTCGGCCTCGGCACCGCCGATTCCTCGATCCCCTCGAACTTCTCGTTCTACGACCACATCCTCGACGCCGCCGTGACGTTCGGCGCCGTCCCCTCGCGCTTCGCTCACCTTCGCCAGGCCGACGGCTCCGTCACCTTGGGCGGCTACTCCACCATCGCGCGTGGCGAGGGCGCAAAGGCCCCGCTAGAGATGACCAAGTGGTTCGACTCGAACTACCACTACCTCGTCCCCGAGATCGGCCCCGAGACCGAGTTCTCGCTGTCCTCGACCCGCTGGGTGGACGAGTTCCTCGAGGCCAAGGCGGCTGGCTTCGTCACGCGCCCCGTCATCACGGGCCCGCTGACGTTCCTATACCTCGCCAAGCCCTCGGACGACGCGCCCTCTGGCTTCCAGCCCATCGAGCGGCTTGCCGACCTGACGGCCGTCTACGCGGAACTGCTCGGCAAACTGGCCGACGCTGGGGCCGAGTGGGTGCAGATCGACGAGCCGGTGCTGGTTGCGGACATCGACGCGGACCGCGCGAGCGTGCTCGCGAACGCGAAGACGGTCTACGAAGGCTTCGTTGCGCTCGCGGCGCGTCCGAAGCTCCTTGTTGCCGCTCCGTACGCGTCGCTCGACGACGCGCTCCCCGTGCTTACCGACGCGGGCGTTGACGCCATTGCGATCGACCTGGTGCGCGGCACCGTTCCCGCCGCTGTGGCCGCCGGCACCCAGATCGTCGCGGGCGTCATCGACGGCCACAACATCTGGCGCACGGACCTCGACAAGGCGCTCGAGAAGCTCGCGGCGGTCTCCGACCTTGGCGCCCTCGTCTCCGTCGGCACGTCCACCTCGCTGTTCCACGTTCCCCACACCCTCACGGGCGAGGAGCACCTCGGCGCGGAGCTGCTCTCGTGGCTCGCGTTCGCCGACGAGAAGGTGGCCGAGGTCGACGCGCTCGCGAAGGCGCTCGCCGGCGCGGACGAGTCCGACGCGATCAAGGCGGCGCGAGCGGCGCTCGCGGACCGCAAGGCCCACCCCGGAACCAACCGTGCCGATGTTCGCGACGCGCTCGCGGCGGTGACCGACGCCGACCTCAAGCGATCTCCGTACGCCCAGCGCGTGGCCGCTCAGGACAGGCGCTTCCGGCTGCCCGAGCTCGCAACCACGACGATCGGCTCCTTCCCGCAGACCCCGGAGATCCGCAAGGCGCGCGCCGCGTGGGCCAAGGGCGAGCTGGACGACGCGGGCTACGAGGAGGCCATGAAGGCCGAGATCGCGTCCGTGATCGAGCTGCAGGAGTCACTCGGACTTGACGTGCTCGTGCACGGCGAGGCGGAGCGCAACGACATGGTGCAGTACTTCGCGGAGCTGCTCGACGGCTTCGACGTCACGGTCAACGGCTGGGTGCAGTCGTATGGTTCGCGCTGCACGCGTCCCTCGATCCTGTGGGGAGACGTCGCCCGCCCGGAGCCGATGACGGTGCGCTGGGCGGAGTACGCGCAGTCGCTCTCCGAGAAGCCGGTCAAGGGCATGCTCACGGGCCCCGTCACGATCCTCGCGTGGTCCTTCGTTCGCGACGACCAGCCGCTCGGCGTGACGGCCAACCAGGTGGCGCTCGCGCTCCGCGAGGAGATCCGCGATCTTGAAGCCGCTGGTATCGGCATCATTCAGGTGGACGAGCCCGCGCTGCGCGAGCTGCTGCCGCTCAAGAAGAAGGATCAGCCCGCCTACCTCAAGTGGTCGGTGGACTCTTTCCTGCTCGCGACGTCAGGCGCCGCCGACGACACCCAGGTGCACACGCACCTGTGCTACTCGGAGTTCGGCGAGATCATCGACGCGATCGACGGCCTCGGCGCGGACGTCACGTCCATCGAGGCGGCTCGCTCCCGCATGGAGGTGCTGCCCGCGATCCGCAACCACGGCTACGAGCGGCAGATCGGCCCCGGCGTGTGGGACATCCACTCGCCGCGCGTGCCTTCCACCCAGGAGATCACCGAGCTGCTTCAGCTCGCGAAGGAGTCCGTCCCTGGAAAGCAACTGTGGGTGAACCCCGACTGCGGCCTCAAGACGCGCGCCTATCCCGAGACGAAGGCGACGCTCGAGAACCTCATCGCGGCAACGCAGGCGGTGCGCGCCTCCTAGGAATGAGCTAGCGCTAGTGCGGCGAGAGCACCCCGATGATGTTGCCCTCGGTGTCGCGGAACCGTCCCCAGAATCCCTGAGTGGCCTCCACCGGCTGCTTGGGTTCCACCACGGAGCCGCCGTGCGCCACCACGCGATCGAGGATCACCTGCAGGTCGTCTCCGCCGTCGAGGTAGGCGACGATCCCGTCTGCGGATGGCGTCCAGTCTCGGCCACAGGCAAGAGAGCCGATTCCGCCCGGAAGCAGCGATTTCGGCTCCCCGTCGCCGATGTCCTCCAGCGTCGTCTTCATCTCGAATACTGCCTCGTAGAACGCCGTTGCCCGCTGCAAGTCGCTCGCAGGAATCTCAAACCACACCAGCATGCTGCCTCCCATCGGGGACGCTACACCCAGGCTGGAACTTGGCACGGCGTCGGACGCAAGAAAGGCGGGCCCGGTCCCTAAGGACCGGACCCGCCAGGATCATGCGATTTCACGGACACTGTCCGACGGCATAGCCCGCGTCTGCGGTGTATCTCATCCCGGGGTCCTTTGAAATGCTGCCCTCGGGATGCGTCACGTCGATGCACCAATTGTCGATCGCCGTGCCGGTGATACCCCCAAAAATCACGCCATCGGAGGCGGAAACCACCTCTTTGCCGTTCACGAGGTAGTAACCGTCTTCGACAGACACCGTGGGCACGGTGTCGGTCTCCGACATAGCTCCCGTCACGAACGTTGCGAGATTCTTCAGATCGGACTCTGCCGCCGCATCGTGTGCCTTGGCCTTCTGGTGAAGGTACACAGGCAGGGCGATTGCGGCGAGGATTCCAATAATGATGATGACGACTAGCAGCTCAACGAGCGTGAAGCCGTCGTCGGATCCCCGCCGTGAGGTCGGGGTCTTCATTGGGCTTACCTTCTGTTCAATTGTCCGGCGGAGCCGGGTCGTGACTAAGCGGCTCTTGGCCAGGCGTCGCGACGCGCCCATTCTTCGCTCGGCCGTCAACGCCTCGCAAGTCAGAAGGGTGATATCTCACACTTGCCTTGCCGGGCCGCCGTTCGTTGCTGACCACTGGTAGTAACCGACGTCTATCCACCGCCCAAACTTGAATCCAACCTCGGCGAGCGTGCCGACATGGGCAAAGCCGAGGGACTCGTGCAGCGCCACCGACGCCTCGTTTGGCAGGGCAATGAGCGCCACCAGGGTGCGGATGGGGGCGTGCGGACCCTCGCTGATGGCGCCGACGCGCTGCAGCAGCTCCCTGTACAGCGCCTTGCCGAGGCCCTGGCCGCGGGCAGCCCTGTCCACGTACACAGAACAGGTCAACGCATGGACGTAGGCGGCACGTTCGTGGAACGGCGCCGCATAGGCGAACCCCGCGACGCCGAGCGAATCGGTGGCCACGAGATACGGCAAGTCGGCCGCCTGCACCGCCGCCACGCGCGATGCCATGGCGGCCTCGCCGATTGTCTCCACCTCGAACGTCGCCGTGTCCGTCTCGACGTAGAAGTTGTAGATCTCGGCGAGACGCGCCGCGTCCTGCATGGGAATCGCGTCGCGCAGCATGCGCACCATTGTGAACCGCTTCCCACTCAAGATGCGAGACACGCCAAACGGGTCTATACCGGTGCCATGCGGCAATGTCGCCGCGTCGAGTCCACATCGATTGCGGAATCACTAGAAGGGGGACGTCATGCCCCTATTCATGGACGTCCACACGGTAGAAGGCGGGGTCAGCGCGGCTGACGTCGCGGGCTTGCACGAGAAGGACCTCGCCCACCAGCACAAGCATGATGTGAGGTTCATCAAGTACTGGGTTGACGAACCTGCCGGAAAGATCTTCTGCCTCTCCGAAGCCCCGAACGCGGAGGCTCCCGCTGCCGTGCACCGCGACGCCCGCGGCGCGCTCGCGGACGAGACCTTCGAAGTTGGCGAATACTCCTGAAGTCACGGCCGGACGAGCGCGAGTCTTGCGCTTTCGCGAGACCGCGCGCGCTGTCGCACGCCGTGGCACGATGTGGTCACCGTGCATGTCAACCAAGCGTGGGGGGCTGTTCGTCACATAGATGAGACGGCAACTGGTGCCGTCACGAGGGGAGAAGTGATGAAGGCGCGATTCATTGCCGTATTTGCGGCGGGGACCATGCTGCTCGCGGGCTGCGGAGGGTCAGGTGAGCCAACGACGGACGGCACTCAGGGCCTCGCCACCGCCCAGACGCAGCCAACGTCGGACACCGACACCGACACCGACTCTGGCGCCGGTGCGCAGGCTGCCGGCGACGTCGACTGCTCGCAGTTCACCGAGGAGGACGCCGCCAAGTTCGCGATCTGGGCGCAGTTCTTTGCGCAGGTTCGCAATAAGGACGGCCTGCAGTTCATGACCTCGTCGGGCTACTCGCCTGACGCGATGAACACGCTGCTCGGCAAGCTGGACCAGCTCAAGGGTCACGAGGGTGAGGTCTATGGAAAGCCGGACGAGGCGCTCGTGATCTTCCACAACGCGAACGACGTCTACGCGGCGGTCTTCGCCAAGGGAGACTCCGCGACGGATGCCGACTTTGCCCCGCTCAACGATCTGGAGCCCGACGTCCAGTCGTGGATCAACTCGCAGGCGGCGATCCTCGTGACGCTCGGCGCGGTGTGCCCAGACCTGGCCTAGTGGTTGGCCAAGGGATGGTGCTGGCGGACGAGATCTTGGAAGTTGGCGAATATCCCTGATGACGCAGGCCCGCGAGGGCTAGCGTTGCGATCGTGAGCGCAGAACAGAAGCAGGCCGGCTGGTCCGTCATCATCATGCTGGCGGCAGCCCAGTTCATCATGGTGCTCGACACCACGGTGATGAACGTCTCCATCTCCCAAGTGGTGGAGGACCTCGACACCACCGTGGTCGGCCTGCAGTCGGCGATCACCATCTACACGCTGGTGATGGCCGCCTTCATGCTGCTTGGCGGCAAGTTGGGCGACCGATGGGGGGCGAAGCGCGCCTTCGCGATCGGGCTCGTCATCTACGGCGTCGGCTCACTGACGACGGCACTCTCGCCCAACCTCGCGACGCTGCTGGTCGGCTGGTCGCTCATCGAGGGTCTAGGCGCGGCGCTCGTCATTCCCGCCATCGCCGCGCTCGTCGCCTCCACCTACGAGGGAAAGCAGCGCGTGCTCGCGTACGGAGTGCTCGGCGGCGTGGCCGGGGCGTCCGCGGCGGCTGGCCCCCTCATCGGCGGCTGGGTGGGCACCCAATGGAGCTGGCGCTACGTGTTCGCGGGCGAGACCGTGGTGGTCGCCTTCCTCATGCTGTTCCTGTGGCTGATCCCCAAGACCGCAGGAAAGCCGGGCAGGCTCGACCTCGGCGGCGCCGCACTGTCCATCGCCGGCCTGGGCCTCGGAGTCTTCGCGATCCTGCGCTCGAGCCAGTGGGGGTGGATCCTTCCCGGGCCCAAGGTTCCCGTCATCAACGGCCGCGAACTGACGCTCCTTGGCCTGTCCCCCGTGGTGTGGCTCCTCGTCCTCAGCTACTTCCTGCTGAGTGCCTTCGTCCGTCACGAGCAGCGCATGGAGGCCAAGGGACGTGAGCCGCTCGTGGACCTGAGACTCCTCAAGATCCCCACGATGCGTGCCGGTCTCGTGATGATGGCCGCGCAGCAGTTCATCATCATGGCGACGTTCTTCGTGCTCCCGCTGTACCTCCAGACCGTTCTCGGTTTCGACGCGTTCCACACCGGCGTCGCGATCCTCCCGCTCTCGATCTCGCTGCTGGTCTTCGCGCTCGGCGGCGCGGCGCTAGCCTCGCGACTGCCGGTGCGCCGCATCGTCCAGGGTGGCATCACGGCCATGCTGGTGGGCGAGGTCATCATGCTCGCCTCGATCGACATCGAGCTGCGCTCGTGGGGCTTCGGCCTTGGCCTTGCGCTCGTGGGCGCTGGGCTGGGCCTGCTGGCCTCGCAGCTGGGCAACGTCATCATGTCCTCGGCGCCACGGTCCAAGACGGGGGAGGCCGGCGGTCTGCAGGGCACCTCGCAGAACCTCGGAGCCTCCTTGGGCACCGCGCTGATCGGCTCGGTGCTCATCGCGGTTCTCGCAAGCACCTTCGCCCAGACCATCAGCGACCAGCCGAACCTCTCCGCCGAGGTCAAGCAGGAGGCGAGTCAGGCGCTCACGGCCAGCGCGAACTTCGTCGCCGCTGATCAGGTAGCCGACGCCGCCACCAGCGCCGGCCTGAGCGCGGACGAGACTGCGGCCGTGGTCGAGGCGTACTCCGAGGCGCAACTCCTCGCGCTGCGCGGCGCTCTCGCGGGGATCGCGCTGTTTGCGCTGCTTGCCCTCGCCTACGTCAGGCGCCTGCCCAAGAAGGCGCCGGACGGGTCCTTCGCCCCGGAGACCTAGCGGTCACTCCGCCGCGTGGAAGTGGAATTGCTCACGTCCCAGGCACGATAGTTGCCCACGGGGGCCCAGGGCGGTACGTTCGCGGCCAGAGGGCGGTGCGCTGAGTTCCCGCCCTTGGGGAAGGGAGGGCGCAGTGGTCTCACGGGTTGCTGCAGGTATTTTCGTTGTCGCGGCCGCCGCGACGCTGTTGGCGGGCTGCGGCGAGAAGCAGAAGCCGGGGAACGACATGGGTCCCACTGGGGCCCCGACAGTGATCACCGGCGACTCCTAGGCACGCTGCTCGTTATTGCCGCTGCGGCGAACTGACGCGCGGCGCCTGGGTGAGGAGCGGCGGCGCGGGAATCCGGTCCGCGTAACGCATGAGCAGCGAACCGCCAACCGCGAGTATCAGCACGTAGGCGGCCGCGAGCGGACCCAGTTGGCTCTGCACGTGCGCGGCCGTGCCGAGTCCCGCGATCACGATGGAGAACTCGCCGCGCGGAACCAGTGACGCTCCCGCCCGCCACTGGCCCTTGGGCCCGACGCCGGCTCGCCTTGCCGCCCACGCTCCCGTTCCCACTTTGGTCAGGCTCGTGATGACCGCCAGGATAAGGGCCGGCACCGCTACCGGCACCAGGTCGCCGGGGTCGATGGCGATGCCGAAGAACACGAAGAAGATGCCGCCGAACACGTCGCGCAGGGGCGGCAGCAGCGCCCTCACCTGGTCGGCGACCTGCCCGGACAGCGTGAGACCAAGCAGGAACGCGCCCACGGCCGCGGACACCTGTACGGCCTCCGCCAGCCCGGCGACGAGGAACGCGAGGCCGAGCACTCCAAGCAGCAGCAGCTCCCGGGAGTGCGACTGAACAAGTCTCGAGACGTGCGTCGAGAATCTGAAGGACACGAACAGCGCCACCGACACGGCCGCGATCGCGATGCCGGCGGCGATGGCTCCCTGCACAAACGTGGCGCCCACCAGGAGCACCGCCATGAGCGGCAGGTACAGCGCCATGACGATGTCCTCCATGACGAGCAGGCTCAGGATCGTCGGGGTCTCGCGGTTCGCGAGGCGGTCGAAGTCATCGAGCAGCCGCGCCACGATGCCGGAGGAGGAGATGTAGGTGACGCCGGCAAGCAGCAGCGACGCGGTCACCGACCAGCCGAGGATGAGACCCATGGCGAAGCCCGGTGCGCCGTTGACCACCGCGTCGACGATCCCCGCCTTCCACGTTGTCCGCAGGCCCACCTTGAGATCGGCGGGCGTGTATTCGAGGCCCAGCAGCAGGAGCAGCAGCACGACCCCTATCTGCGCGCCCACCTCGAGGAACTCCTCGCTCGCATTCACCGAGAGGATTCCGCCCTCGCCCATCGCGAGTCCCGCGAGCAGATACAGCGGAACAGACGGAATGCCCCAGCGGGACGCGAGTCTGCCGAGCGCTGCGAGCACCAGGAACACGACGCCCAACTGGATGAGCACCAGGCCCGCGCCCGCGCTCCCAGACTCGCCGACAGCGTCGGGCAGGCCAAGGGCCCCGGTGGGCAGGGAAATCCCAGTAAGTGGCGCGATCCAGCCGCTCACCCTTAACCCGTCAGGATCGCGCGGGCGCGGTCGACGGAGTCGTAGCTGCCCATGATGAGCACGGTGTCGCCGGCTTCGAAGGTGAAGTCCGGCGAGGGCCCCGGGATGACCCGGTCGCCGCGGATCACCGCGACCACGGACGCGGACGTGTATGTGCGGATCTGGCCATCGGCGATGCGCTTGCCGGAGAGGCCGCCGCTGATGGGCATCGTCACCCACTCGATCGCGAGCCCCTCGACGCTGTGCTTGAGCTCGTCCAGGCGAGCGGTGATCTGCGTGCCGCCGAGGAGCTCGGCGACCTTGCCGGCATCGGACTCGCTCAGCTCGAGCGTGCCCTTGCACGAGTCTGGGTCGTCGCGGTCATACAGCGCGATGTCGCGTTTGCCGTCTCGGCGCACGATGACGCCAACGTGGTCGCCGCCCTCCGCCGTGAACTCGTAACGCACACCCACGCCGGGTAGCGGAGTCTCGAAGATCTCCATGCGCCTACTGTGCCATGCCTGTCAGCCTTCGGAGACGAGGTCGAACTCGATGAGTCGCTCCCACGCGATTCGCACGAGGAACGGATCGCCGAGCTCGATGAGCCTAAGCGCGCTGAGGAGCTGCCAGCCCTGCGCTCGCGTGGCGGTCTCCGGCGACTGCTTCCCGTACGCAGTGAGCAGACCTTCGCGCTGAGAGACGGAGACAAGGTTGGACGCATAGCCGAGGTCGGCGGCGGGGTCGCCGAGGCCGAAGCGGTGCCAGATGAGAATGCCGGAGAACGTGCCGCGGTCGCTGAGCACCGCGCGCGGCTCGAGCGTGCCGTGGGTCCAGGACTGGGCATCGACCGGAGTGTCCGCCGCACGTTGCCACAGCTCGTTCGCTCGCGCCGCGTCCAGCACCCTGTTCTCCGGGGCGCCCGACGCTGTTGTCGCCTCGAGCAGTCGGGTCCACTCGGGCTCGAGGGACCTGAGCGGGGCCGACGTCACCGGATTCGCGGGCGCGTCTGCGGGCGCTGGCACGTGGATCTGACGAAGCGCGTCCCCGAGCGCCTCGGCGGACTGGTCGTGGAGCGGCACGAACGCGGCGGTGGAGCCGGAGAGCCAGCGCACGAGCGTCCAGTGGTACGGGAAGTCGCCGGCGGGCGCGCCCGTGTTGATCGGGGCGGAGTAGGGGAAGGTCCACGTGGGCAGCAGGGGCTCGAGGAGGCCGGCGACGCGCTCGTAGAGGTGGTCCTGGCCGGGGATCGTCGGCATGAGCACGCCGTAGTCGTCCCCGATGCGCACCGTCACGTGGTCATGCATCGTGTAGCGCCGCCCGATGTCGCGACCCGCAAGCGCGGGGAACTGGGCGAAGACCATGGCGGCGACCTGGTCGTCGCTGGGGAGGAGCCGTCCATTGGGGGAGGTCGCGAGGGCCATGGCTTCACAGTAGCGCCCGGGTGACTTGGCCGGAATGTGGTGTTCAGCACTCTTGCCAGCGTGCGCGAAACGATTCGAGGCCCGCCTAGAATGGGACGCAACCACAGCGTCGGGCTGTCACGAAAGGCACCGCAATGAAGCGACCAAACCTCAAGGTGGAGGCGGACGGACAGCCGCAGACGTGGATGGGGGTGAACTTCTGGTCGCGCGCGGGCGGCCCGCTCATGTGGCGCCACTACGACGGTGATGTGGTGAGCCAGGAGCTGGACCAGATGCGCGAGCACGGCATGACCGTGACGCGCTCGTTCCTGTACTGGCCGGACTTCCACCCCGAGCCGGACCGCCTGGACGAGACGATGCTCGAGCGCTACCGCGACTTCCTCGATCGCCACCAGGCGCTCGGGATGCAGACCATCCCCACCTTCCTCGTTGGCCACATGTCTGGCCAGAACTGGGATCCGGTGTGGCGCGACGGTCGCGACCTGTTCGACGACGTGTGGTTCGTGGCGCGACAGGCCTGGTACGTGCGCGAGATCACGGCGCGCTTCAAGGACCACCCCGCGATCGCCGGCTGGCTCCTCACCAACGAGGTGCCGATCTACGGCGCGTGGCGCTCGCGCGGCAACAACGACCTGGACCCCGATGTCATCATCAGCTGGTCGCAGATCCTCATCGACGCCGTGCGCGCTGGCGGCGGCACGCAGCCGGTGAGCGTTGGCGAGGGCGCGTGGGGCGTGGAGATCACGGGCCGCGACAACGGCTTCCGGGTGCGCGACATCGCGGCGCTCGTGGACTTCCTGGGGCCCCATGTGTACCGGATGGAGACGGATCAGTCGCGGCAGTTCCTTGGCGCCGCGTTCATCTGCGAGATGCTGCACCGCTCGGGCAAGCCCGTGGTCATGGAGGAGTTTGGGTTGACCTCGGACTACACGTCCGACGAGAACGCCGCCCACTACTACCGCCAGCTGCTGCATCACACGCTCCTCGCGGGCTCCACGGGCTGGCTCGCGTGGAACAACACCGACTACGACGATCTCTACGCGCAGGCGCCCTACACGCACCGGCCGTTCGAGCAGCACTTCGGCCTCATCGACCGGCACGGTACGCCCAAGCCACAGGCGCTTGAGATGCGGGACTTCCGGGCGCTGCTTGACCGCATTGACGGCGCTTCGCTGACGCGACCGGATTCCCAGATCGCCTTCGTGGTCACCGCCTACCTCGACAACCAGTACCCCTTCACGGACGCTTCGGACGGCCCGACGGCCGCGGCGACCTTGATGCAGGCGTACGTCTCCGCGCGGCACGCTGGGCTGCCGGTCGGGTTTGTACGGGAGGCCGACGGGGTCTCGTGGAAGCCGGGCACGGTGCGGGATCTGGACGCCGGCGTGCAGCATCGCTACGCGTCTGAAGACGAGCCCATGGACGTTGGGCCGGGGCTGCCCGACGACGCGACGCTGTACCTGATCCCGTCCACGAAGGCGCTCACCTCGCCAACCTGGGTGCGGCTGGGCGAGCTCGCGGCCGCGGGCAAGACGGTGTACGCCTCGTACTTCCTGGGCATCCACTCGAACCAGCGCGGTCCGTGGTGGCCCACGATGCACGAGCTGTTCGGCGTGAAGAAGCTCACCCGCTACGGCCTCGTAGACGTGATCGAGGACGACACCGTGGAACTGACCTTCGCGGTCGACTTTGGCGGGATCGAGGCCGGCACCACGCTCACGTGGAGGGCCGCGGGCACGGAGAACTCGCGGGCCTACCTGCCGGTGGAGGTCACCGACGCCGAGGTCATCGCCGTGGATCAGCATGGCCGGCCAGCGCTGCTGCGGCACCACGTTGGCGAGGGTCAGACGATCCTGTGCACGTATCCGCTGGAGCACATGGCCGCGGTCTCTGCCGCAGTGAACCCCGACTCGACCGCCGTGCTGTACGCGGCGCTCGCGGCCGAGGCGGACGTGGTTCCGGACCTGCGCGTGGATTCGCCGGACGTCATCGTGGGCGAGATGGAGCACGCGGACGGCGCGCGCTTCGTGTGGCTCATCAACATGACGGACGTGGAAACCACGGCGACCCCGCGCGGAGCCGAGCTTGTCACGCTGGACGGGGACAGCGTCGGGCAGGTGACCTTGCCGCCGTTTGGTGTTGAGGTGCTCAGACGCCTTTAGCGTCGGTGGCCTCACTCCAGGTCCAGCACTCCTCCTCGTCGTAGGAGCGGGGATCGTCGTGGCAGATCGCGAAGGGTTCGTTGGCGCCGCGGATCCAGTAGCGCACGGTGTCGCGGTCGTGGCCGCCACTCAAGACGCCATAGTTGCCGTCCGTGATGGTGACCCTCGAGTTGCTGCCCTCGTCCCACGTGACGGACTGCGAATGCACTACGTACTCGCCGTCGGCGGGGCGGCCCACCGTGAAAGACGCGCCGCTTCCGCGCCGCTCAGCCGCGTGACGTCGACGAACTCGACGCAGTGCTCGCTCTCGGTGCCGACGAACCAGCATTGGCGCACTGTGTCGCCATCCCTGGTGGTCACCGCAGAATCGTCCCCGAGTTGGAGTGCCGTGGCGGGGGTCTGCGGCGTATATCCGTAATAGTTCCGGGTCATGTCTGCTTCGCTCATCCACACGTCCGTGACGGCTCCGTCTTGCACCAACACGATCGACTCGTCCACGTACTCGGTGGCGGCTGCTTGAAGGTGTAGGTGCCTTTGGCGTAGTCGACGCCGCCAGCGTTCGTGAACACTACGCCGAGCGCGAGCACGAGCGCGGCCCCGATCGCCACGACCGCTGCCACTCCGCCGAACCGGTTCCCCATGGTGAGAACCTAGCTGGCCGCGCTTGTTACCGTTCCCTGTTGACCCGCGCCGCGTCCCAGACCGGCTCCGCGCTCTCGACGATGCGGCCGTCCTCGCCGAACACGAGGAAACGATTGAAGCCCTGCGCGAACCAGCGGTCGTGAGTGACGGCGAGAACGGCGCCCTCGAACGAGGACAGCGCGGACTCAAGCGACTCCGCGGACTCGAGGTCGAGGTTGTCCGTCGGCTCGTCGAGCAGCAGCATCGTGGCACCGCCGAGCTCAAGCAGCAGCACCTGGAACCGAGCCTGTTGGCCACCCGAGAGGCGTTCGAACGGCTGGGACGACTGCGAACCGAGCCCGTAGCGGTCCAGGACCGACTCCGCGGCCGAGCGGGCGAGGCCCGGGCGGTGGTCGTCGCCGCGATGCAGGATGTCGACGAGCGCGCGGCCCGTCCACTCCGGGTGAGCGTGGGTCTGGGCGAACCAGCCGGGGCGCACCCGCGCGCCAAGCCGTACCGAGCCGGTGTGTGCAACGGGATCCGGCGTCACGTCGCCGGCCGGCAGGTGCTCGTCGTCTGGATCGGAGCCGCCTGCGGCCAGCAGCCTCAGGAAGTGGGACTTCCCGGACCCGTTCGAGCCCAGCAGCGCAACGCGGTCGCCGAACCAGATCTCGGTGGAGAACGGCCGCATGAGTCCGGTCAGCTCGAGCTGTTCGATGACTACGGCGCGCTTGGCGGTGCGCCCACCGGCGAGCCGCATGTTCACCGACTGGGGCAGCGGCACGGGCTCGGGCTTGCCTGCCTCCTCGAACTTGCGCAGCTTGGTCTGGGCGGCCTGGTAGCGGGAGGCCAGATCGGGGCTGATCTTGGCGCGCTCCTGCATGGTCCGCACCAGCTCCTTGATGCGCTCGTGCTCCTCGTCCCAGCGGCGCAGGTCCTCGGCGAGCCTGACGTTCCGCGCCTCGCGGGCCTCGCGATACGTGCTCCACGGGCCCGCGTGCACCCATAGGGTGCTGCCGGTCGCGTGCCGCTCGAGCGTGGCGATGCGGGTCGCCGCCCTGTTGAGGAGCTCGCGATCGTGGCTAACCAGCAGGATCGCCTTCCTGGAGGCGATGAGCTGCTCCTCGAGCCAGCGCTTGGCCGGCACGTCGAGGTAGTTGTCTGGCTCGTCGAGGATGAGCACCTCGTCGTCGCCGCGGAGGAGAGCCTCGAGCGCGAGGCGCTTCTGCTCGCCCCCGGACAGCGTCGTCACCGCGCGGTCTCGCGCGCGGTCAAAGGGGATGCCGAGCGCGGCCACCGTGCACACGTCCCAGAGGGTCTCTAGCTCGTACCCGCCCTCGTCGCCCCACGCGATCACCGCGTCGGCATACGCCATCTGGTCCTTCTCGGCGCCGGTCTCGTGCATGCGCAGCTCCGCGGCGCCGACCCGCTCGGCGAGCGCGCGATGCTTCGGCGACGCGAGCGAGAGCAGCAGATCGGCAACGGTAGACGAGTCGCGCACGGAGCCGATGAACTGGCGCATCACCCCCAGGCGCCCCGTGACCGCGCAGGTTCCCTCGTCGGCCGCGACGTCCCCGGTGATGATGCGCGTGAGCGTGGTCTTGCCCGCGCCGTTGGGCCCCACGAGCGCGACGACGTCGCCCGCGCCCACCTTGAGGGTGATGTCGCGCAGGAGCACGTGGCCGTCGGCGAGGGTGAAACGGAGATCGGTCAGTTGAAGGTGGCCCACCGCGGAAGCGTAGCCTCACCGAGCGCATTGCGCCCGCCGTCGCTAGGGTGACCGGCATGGGGTGGAGGGATCTCTTCGGCAAACACGCCGAAACCACTGAGGACCTGATGGCACAGGCGGCGACCTCGCGCGCCCAAGCGCAACCCGACGACGAGATCGCGCGGCTTGTGGCCGAGGGCGAGAAGATCGAGGCCATCAAGCTCTACCGCGAGCAGCATGGCGCGAGCCTCCAGGACGCCAAGGAGGCCATCGACGCGATAGCCCGCGGCGACGTGCCGCCGCACCAACCGGCGCCCCTGGCCACAGCGTCGGGCAGCAACGATGCCGCCGTGAGCGCGCTCGTGGCGCGCGGCGATCTCATCGACGCCATCAAGCTCTATCGCGAGATCCACGACGTCGGCTTGAAAGAGGCCAAGGACGCCGTGGACGTCCTGCGGTCCACCCTCTAGCGACCCCACCCGTGCGCGCGCTGGGTGGCGGCGTAGTGTCGGCAGCGACGGCACCGAGGGAGGGCACCGATGAGCTCAGACCCGCACGTCATGGCGGAGGGAACCCTGCCAACCCCGTTCAGTGCGGACGAGCTGCGCGCCGGGCTGCCGGCGGGGACCGTGGTGGTGCTGGAACTCGACGGCGGCATCCGCCAGGTCAACAGCTTCCGGGACCCGGACGCCGAGGGCGCCACGTGGACGGTCGCCTCCCCCGGCAGCGACGAGCACAGCGAGCGCGTCACGTGGCGCGAACTCCAGTCTCACGCGTCGTTCCCCATGGAGACGGCCGCGCGCCGCCGCGAGACCATCGAGCACCCGCTCGGCACCCTCGACTGCTGGCGCTACGACGTCGGCACCCCTCAGGACGGCAACACGTTCTGGTTCGATCTCTCGCGCCCGGGCATGCCCGTGCGCATGCGCCGGAACTCCAATGGCATTCGCATCGGCGGTTTCGAGGCGGTCGAGTGGTCACTCGGCCCGGGAAGCGAAGCGGCCCCGCCGGATCTCCCTTGATCCAGCGGGGCCAGTCACTTCGCGCCGCTACCCTGCCAGGCTGTTGCGGCACCCTCAGTGCTTGAAAGTGTGGTGGCCCGACGGTGTGGCTGGCAAGGCGCGGGCGGTCACGGTTTGGCCACGGTTGCGCAACGGCCCTCGGCGGCACTCGGGGATAATTACGCAAGTGACACGTTGCGAAACGCCGCTACACTGTCCTGGTGAGGTGAGCCTTACCTGGCTCCCGACCCGATGACGGAGCCCCATGACCACCCTTGAGCGAGAGCCCGTGCGCCTGGATGCGCCGCGGCGCTCGGCCGCATCCTCGATGACCCCATGGCTCATCGCGGCACTCGCTCTGCTCGCCGTGGCGGTCATCCTCTCGCTGTGTCTCGGCGCCCGCTCCATTCCCCTGAGCACCGTGTGGGACGCGCTGTTCCACTTCAACCCCGACGTCCCTGAGCAAGGTGTTGTGCGCGAGAGCCGGGTCATCCGCACGGTGATCGGCATCGTCGCCGGTGCGGCCCTCGCGCTCGCGGGAGCCCTCACCCAGACCATCACGCGAAACCCGCTCGCGGACCCTGGCCTGCTCGGCATCAACGCCGGCTCCGCGCTGGCGATCGTCATCGGCATCACTGCGTTCTCGATCAGGGACTTCAGCGGGCAGCTGTGGCTCGCGTTCCTTGGCGCCGGCCTCGCCGGTCTCGCCGCCTTCGCAATCGGCGGCAGGGGAGCCGGGATGTCCTCTCCCGTGCGGCTCGCGCTCGGGGGCGCCGCCCTCACCGCGGTGCTCGGCTCCGTCATGACGGCGCTGCTGCTCATGAACCCCGACGCCCTGAGCGCGTTCCGCCATTGGCTCGCTGGCTCGCTCATCGCCAGGGCGAACGCGCCGCTCCTGCCCCTCGCGAGCGTCGGGGTGCTCGCGGTCGCCATCACCGCCGTCGTCACCCGCTCGCTGAGCGCCTTGGCGCTCGGCGACGACTCTGCCGCGTCGCTCGGCACGCGGCCGGGACGCACGCGCGCCCTCGTCATGGTCTGCGTGACCCTCCTCGCGGGGCTCGCGACCGCGCTCGCCGGTCCCATCGCCTTCATCGGGCTCGCCGTGCCGCACCTCGTGCGCGGCGTCACCCGCGCGCGCCTCGGGTGGCTCTTCGCGCTCTCGCTCCCCGTTGGCGCGGCGACCATCCTCCTGTGCGACGTGTTCGGGCGTCTCATCGCCCGCCCCGGTGAGGTCCCCGTTGGGGTGACGACGGCGCTGCTCGGGGGGCGTCCTGCTCGCGCTCATGGCGCGCCGGCTCACGGTGGTGACATTGTGACCACTCTCGCCTCCCCGCCCGCTGCCACTATTGCGCGCCCGCGCCGCAGGCTCAGCCGCGTCGCCACGGTGACGATCGTCATCGGCGTCGTCACGGCCCTGCTCATCGTGCTGTCGCTGTGGACGGGAACGGTGTCGGTATCGCTCGGCGACACCCTGCGCGCCGCGGTCCGAATCGACACGGGTACGGCCGCGGACTTCATCGTGGGACAGCTGCGCGCGCCGCGCGTCTTCACGGCCGCTCTCGTGGGGGCGCTGCTCGCGGCCTCCGGTGCTCTCATGCAGTCGATCGCGCGCAACCCGCTCGCGTCGCCCGACCTCCTCGGCATCTCCTCCGGCGCGGCGGCCGGTGCCGTCATCTGCATCTTCATCACGCAGAACACGTCGTCGCTCGCGCTGGCCCCCTGGGCGATTCTTGGGGCGCTGGTCGCGGCGACGCTCGTCCTCCTGCTTGGCTCCCGCGGCCGCCTGGAGCCGTTCCGCATGATCATCGCGGGCATCGGCATCGACTTCGTCGCCACGGCCGTCATCACGCTCGTCCTCACCAAGATCCCCAACAACGTGGTGCCCCAGGCCTACTCGTGGATCGTCGGCTCCACGAACTCGCGCAACTGGGAGCACGTGTCGATGGGGTTTGCGTCGTGCCTGGTGATCGTGCCGGTGACGCTTTTCATGGCCCGACGCTTGCGCGTCTTGGAGATGGGCGACGACCTGGCAGCGGGGTTGGGTCTGCACCCCGGCAAGCTCCGATTCGTCGCTCTGGCCACGGCCGCCCTCGCGGCCGGGCTCGCGGCCGCACTAGTGGGACCGATCGCGTTCATCGCGCTCGTGGCGCCCGCGATCGCGCGCAGGCTCACGCGCAGCCCCGGCATCACCGTGGGCGCCTCGGTGCTCATGGGTGCCGCGCTCACCGTGCTCGCCGACCTCGCCGCGCGAGAGCTGCTCAAGTCCGCCCAATTGCCCGTTGGCCTGTACACGTCGCTCATCGGCGGCCCGTACCTCATCTATCTGATCGTCCGCTCCAAGGGGTCCTTCCAGTGACAGACACCTCCCGCCTGGCCGCCAAAGACCTCACGCTCGCCTACGGCGACGCGAGAGTGGTGCACAGCGTCGGCATCGATATCCCTCCGGCGGCGGTCACGGCCATCGTGGGGCCGAACGGCTGCGGAAAGTCCACGCTGCTGAGGGGACTTGCGCGCCTGCATGCCCCAGCGTCGGGCACCGTGCTGCTGGACGGCAAGGACATCCACGAGCGGTCAAGCAAAGACGTGGCGAGGGAGCTCGGAATCCTGCCGCAGAGCCCCATCGCGCCCGGCGGAATCACGGTTCGCGACCTCGTTGGCCGCGGCCGCACCCCCCATCTCAAGGCGCTGCGGCCCTGGCAGGACAGCGACACGCGAGCGGTGGACGACGCCCTCAAGGCGACCGGCCTCACTGGCCTCGCCGATCGCAGCGTCGACTCCCTCTCCGGTGGGCAGCGGCAGCGAGCGTGGATCGCCCTCGCTCTCGCCCAGCAGACCGAGCTGCTGCTCCTCGACGAGCCCACGACGTTCCTCGACATCGCGCATCAGTACGACGTGCTGGACCTGGTGCACGGCCTGGCGGCGGACGGCCGAACGATCATCGTGGTGCTCCACGACCTTGCGCAGGCCGCGCGCTACGCGGACCACCTCGTGCTCATGAGCGCGGGTCTGATCCTCGCTCGCGGCAAGCCCGACGACGTGCTCACGGCGGAAAGGGTGACGGCCGCGTTCGGTCTCCCCGTGACCGTGGTGCCCGATCCCGTGACGGGCACCCCCTGATTGTCCCAACAGGAACGCCGGTCAAGCGTTCAGAACCTAAGGAGAAAACAGCATGACAACCACGAGGACCAAGCGCGGCATTGCCGCGGCCCTGGCCCTGGCCGCTGCGCTAGCGCTCGCCGCCTGCTCGTCGGCCGAGTCGCCAAGCACCCCTGCGCCCACAACAACCGGCGCTACCGACTCTGCCGACGGCCAGTTCCCCGTCAGCATTACCCAGAAGTTCGGCACCACGGTGATCCCCGCGCAGCCGCAGCGCATCGTGAGCGTCGGTTTCCACGAGCAGGACTGGCTGTACGCGATGGGCATCGCCCCTGTCGCCGTCCGCGAGTGGTACGGCGGCTACGAATACGCGACCTGGCCGTGGGCGGACGACGCCCGCACGGCCGTGGGCGCGGAGCCGATCGTGCTCGGCTCCGGCGACCTCGACTACGAGGCGATCCAGGAGCTCCAGCCCGACCTCATCCTCGCGACCTGGTCCGGCATCACGCAGGAGCAGTACGACCTGCTGAGCCAGCTCGCGCCCACGCTCGCCCAGAGCGGCGACTACGTGGACTGGGGCATGCCGTTCGCCGAGGAGACCCGCTCGATCGCGAAGGCCGTCGGCAAGGTCGCTGAAGGCGAGAAGATCATCGCCGACATCCAGGCCAAGGAAGACGGGATCAAGGCGGCGAACCCCGACTGGGCCAGCCACACGGCCGCAGTGACGTTCTACTACGAGGGCCAGCCCGGCGCCTACTACTCGAACGACCCGCGCCCCATGCTCCTCGGAACCCTGGGGATCAACACCACGGACATCGACAAGCTCGGCGACCCGTCGACGGGCTTCTACATCTCGATCAGCCCCGAGAACCTCGACAAGCTCGACTCCGACGCCAACGTGTGGCTCGGCGCCACCGAGCCCGGCACGCAGGACGCCATCGAGGCGCTGCCGCTGTTCGCACAGATGAACGCCACGCAGCAGGGCGGACAGATTTGGTCCACCGACGGCGTCTTCGAAGGAGCCTTCTCCTTCGCTTCGCCGCTGTCCATCCCCTACGCGCTCGACGCTCTCGTGCCGCGCCTCACGGCCGCCTTCGACGGCGACCCGAGCACGCTGCCCGAGCCGATCGTCGCCGCGTCCTAAGCCCGTACCAGGCCCGACGCTGGAGCCGGCCTTCCCGCGAAAGCCGCCCCAGCGTCGGGCATACAGAGAATCGAAGACCCGATGGAATCCATTTACCCCGCCACCGTCACCGCCCGCACGCAGGTCACGCCGCTCATGGTGCGGCTCACGCTTGCGCTCGAGGAGGGGTCCGCGTGGCGCACCACGGGCGTGGGCGACGAGTTCATCCACATTGACCTTGGTGCGGACACGCTCGACGTCGACGGGCATTCCGAGCGCCATTACACGGTGAGCGGGATCGTGCCCGGTGGGCTCGAGGTAGAGGTGTTCCTGCACGGGCACGGCGCGGGGGCCACGTGGGGGCGGGAGGCAGCCGTCGGCGACTCCGTGCTCATCTCCGACGCATGGGACTACTACCAAGTGACGCCGGGCTCGGGGACGCGAGTGCTCATCGGCGACATCACGGCGCTGCCCGGCATCGCGCGCATCCTGGCCGACGCCTCGGCCGACGAGGTGTTCCGCGTGGTCATCGAGGTGCCCTCGCTCGACGAGGCGCGCGAGCTTCCCTCTGCCGCGTCCGTGGACGTGCAGTGGCGCGTGGCCGGAAACGGTATCGGCCCGTCCGCGGTGTGCGACATCGTGCGCGGGCTCGCGGCCGAAGGCGTGATCTCCCCCGAGGCGAACCCGTACGTCTGGATCGCGTGCGAGTCCAAGATCTCGCGGGCCGCGCGCACGCTCCTGCGGCGCGAGATCGGCATGCCGATCACCCAGCAGCGCATCGTGGGCTACTGGCACGCGAACGCGGAGCAGGTCATGGCCGACTGGGAGGCGCTGCCCCAGGAGACCAAGGACGCGTACCTCGCGATCTGGCGCGAGGACCGCACCGACGAGGAGAACTGGCTCGAGTTGGAGCCGTTCCTGCAGTCGATCGACGCTTAGGCGCGCTACTTGCCCTTTGCGCCGAGGACGTGGTCCTGAAGGGCGAGCACCGCGGCACCGCGGCACCACTCGATGTTGTCTCCTGAAGTCGTCAACAACTGGACCTGCCCGGCGCGCGGGTCCCTTCGCTCTGCAATGCCTTCGCGAACCGCGTCCCCGGCGATAGAGACGAGTCGCACGCCTTCGCCCCCCAGGATCACCAACTCTGGCATCGTCAGGTTCGCGACGGCGGCGATGAAGTGACCTAGGCCGCGACCGGCATTGTCGACCACGGTGCGCGCCGCCGCGTCTCCCTCATGCGCGAGGTCGAGCGCACCGTCGTAGTCGACCGCGCGGTCGAGCGCACCGGAGACAGCGCTCGCGATCGCGGACTGGGTGAGGACCGTGCGTGCGCAGCCGCGATGGCCGGCGGAGCACAGCGGACCGTAGGGGTCGATTGGCCAGTGGCCAACGAGGCCAAGCCCCGCGTCGTCGCTGTTCACCACCCGGCCGCCGGCGACGAGCCCGTAACCGATGCCGGCCCCGAGGGTGATCACGGCGAAGCGATCCAGGTTCCGTCCGCCACCGAACCACCGCTCATACTCGGTGAAGGCGGTGAGGTCGTTCGCGACGGTCACAGGTAGCGCGATCTCGCGCTCCAAGAGCGCGGCGAGCTCGACGTCCTCCCACTCCAGGAAGGGAGCGCTGATGACCGTGCCGTCCGCCGCCACGAGGCCGCCGATACCCAGGCCGACGCTTGTCACCGCGGTCACGTTGGCGCGGAGTTCGTTCACCAGCGCAGCGATGGCGCTGACCACCTCGCTCGGCTCCCTTGAGGTGAGCGAGCGTTCGCCGCTCGCGATGACGTTGGCCCGCAGGTCGATCACGGCGCCAAGCACCTCATCCCCGGTCAGTTTGAGTCCGATGAAGTGGCGTGACTCCGGGATGACGTCGAGGAGCCGAGACGGTCGCCCGGCCTGGCCGCTCGCGTGCTCGCCGACCTCGACGATCAGGCCCGCCTCGATGAGCGGCTGCGATAGGCGTGTCAGCGATCCTGCGGACAGGTCCAGCCTGCGTGCGATCTGGGCACGAGAGATCGGGCCGTTGATCAAGACCTCGAGCGCGACCTCGTGCGCGGCGCCGCGGTGCGGCGTCCACGACGGCGTGGAGATGCGCATGGGTCCTCCCAAGTTCGGCACGATTAGTTTCGTGCATCAATAAGATAACAGTTCTAGGCGAGTCCGTACCCCCCAGTTGACAGGATATTACTTCTGACGTAGAAATAATCCTGGCAGGGAGGACGCGCGGGGGCGCGTCGAACAACGGAGTTCACAGAAAGGCCTCACCATGAAGCATTGGAAGTCAGGCGCAGCGGCCTTCGTCGCTATCGCGTCGATCTCCGTCGCCGGCTGTTCCTCTAGTTCGGAGCCCACCTCGAGCGCTACCGATGGCAGCGGCGACACCCTGACAGGCACCGTCACCTATTGGCACGCGTACAGCGCGGACTCTCCAGAGGTGTCGACGCTCGAAGACACCATCATCCCCGCGTTCGAGAAGCTGCACCCGGGCGTGACCGTTCAGGACGTGCCTGTGCCCTATGACGAGCTTCACCAGAAGCTCGTGACTGCGGCGGCGGGCGAACAGCTGCCCGACCTCGTTCGAGCTGACATCGGCTGGGTGCCGGAACTGGCGAACCTCGGCGTCCTAGAGCCCCTCAGCGACTCGATGTCCGACTTCCAGACTCTCGCGGACCAGGTGTACCCCGGAACTCTCGCCACCAACCTCTGGAAGGGCACCTACTACGGCCTGCCCCTCGACACCAACACCCGCGTAACCCTGTACAACGCCGACTTCTTCGAGAAGGCAGGCGTGCAGGTGCCGACCACCGTAGACCAGCTCGTGGCCGCCGCTCCTGCCCTGAAGGCCGCGGGCGCGTATGCCTTCGCCGACAACGGCGCAGGCGGCTGGAACATGCTGCCGTGGATCTGGAGCGCAGGCGGAGACATCACCGACCCCGATGTCACCAAGGCCACCGGCTACCTGAACAGTGCGGCCTCGGTGAAGGGCGTGCAGACACTCGTCGACCTCTACAACAACGGCTACATGCCCGACATCATCCTGGGCGGAGACGGCGGCCTTGCCACGAGCGACGGTCTGGCGACGGACAAGTACGCGACGATTCTCGACGGCCCGTGGATGTACCCGATCTTCGCGAGCCAGTACCCGGACTTCACGGTCTCGGCCTCGCAGGTCCCGGCAGGGGATGGCGGCTCCATCTCGGTCGTCGGTGGTGAGGACATCGTGCTCACCAAGCAGTCGCAGAACAAGGACGCGGCGATGGAGTTCATGCGCTACCTGCTGTCAGAGGACGCGCAGTTGGCGATGGCGGCAGTGGGTCAGATGCCAGTTCTGGCAGATCTCGGCTCGCAGCTGACCGACATTAACCCCTACTACGCGCAGTTCGTGGAGCAACTGCAGACGGCGAAGCCGCGACCGGTGACCCCGGCGTGGACCCAGATCGACACCATTCTTCAGGACGAGATTCGCGCTTCCTTCCGTGGCGAGAAGACCGTCCAGGAGGCACTCGACGAGGCAGCCTCGCAAGCCGACGCCCTGCTGGCTCAATACAACTAGCGAGGATTACAGACGCCATGTCGAATTCCCACACGCCCGTGGCTTCCCCCGAGCCGCGGGCAAGGGAGCCCGGCGGTCGCGACATCGAGTCGCGGCCGCCGGGCCACGCCGGGCCACGAAGGCCGCGTACGGATTCGTGCTTCCCGGTTTCGCGCTCTACGCGCTCATCATGTTGTACCCCGCCGTACAGACCATGTTGCTGAGCTTCCGCGACTGGCAGATCATTCCGGGCACGCCGAGTCCTTGGGTCGGGCTCGACAACTACATCCGTGCCTTTCAGGACCCCGTGTTCGTCAACTCGCTCGTGAACGCTGCCGCCTACACGGCCTTCACCGTTCCGCTGCAGATCGTCATCGGCTTGGCGCTCGCGGTGCTGCTTGACGCCAAGCTGCCGGGCAGAGTCGCATTCCGGGTGCTGTTCTATCTGCCCGTGGTCACGAGCTGGGTGGTCGTGTCGCTGCTGTTCCAGTACATCTTCCAATCGGACGACGGGCTCGCGAACCACGTGGTCGTCGACATGCTTGGCCTGTCCTCAGACAACGTTTCTTGGTTCCAGAATCGCTGGACAGGGATGTTCGCCATCGGCGTGCTCGGCATCTGGAAGGGCATTGGCTGGGCCATGCTCATCTTCCTCGCGGCGCTGACCGCGGTTCCTCAAGAGTTGAAAGAGGCCGCCTCGCTCGACGGCGCCGGCGCCTTTCAGCGCTTCCGCCACGTGTCGCTGCCAGCGATTCGCGGCGCCCTCGCGGTGGTCTTCATCCTGCTGTTCATCGGCGGGTTCAATGTCTTCATTTCCGTGCTGCTCATGACGGGAGGGGGTCCGGGCAACGCTACGCAGGTGCCGCTGACGTACATGTATCAGCAGGCCTTCAAGTTCCTGGATTTCGGCTACGGAAGCGCGATCTCTTTCAGTCTCACTGCGCTGGTGCTTGCACTGTCCGCGCTGCAGTACTGGTGGACGCGGCGAAGGATGGCGGCGTGAGATGACAGATACTCGTCGTCGCGCCGTCTCACTCGCCGCCCGCTACCTCCTGCTCGCGGCGGCAGCCGTGGTCATGGTGTACCCGTTCCTGTACATGCTGTCGACCTCGCTCAAGTCGCGCTCAATGTCGCTGACCGATCCAACGTCGCTCTGGCCCACGGACCCGACCCTCGACAACTACACGACGGTCCTGGGATCGGAGAACTTTGCGCGGTACTTCCTCAACTCCGCTGCGGTTGCGATCGTCAGCACCACGCTGATCGTGCTGCTCTCCGCGATGATGGCCTATGCCTTCGCTCGGCTCGATTGGCCGGGAAAGCGGTTCTTCTTCACGATGATCATCGTTGGGCTCACGATCCCCACGATGATGCTGATCATTCCCCAGTTCCTGCTCGCAAGAGACTTGCATCTGCTGAACTCGCTTCCCGGTCTGGTGCCGTTCTACGTTGGCACTGCGCTGGCCTTCAACACGTTCCTGCTCGCGGGATTCTTCGAACAGATTCCCTTTGAGCTCGACGAGGCCATGGCGATCGACGGCGCGGGTCCTTGGCGTCGTTTCTGGAGCCTCGCGATGCCGCTCTCGAAGCCCGCGATCGGGACGTGCGTGATCTTCGCCTTCCTGGGCACGTGGGATGAGTTCGCGTGGGCTCTCACGGTGCTCAATGACGTCGACAACCGCACTCTGCCCATCGCCATCGCACTCTTCCAAGGCCAGCACAGCACCAGTTGGGGTCTCGTCTTCGCCGCGTCCATCATCGCGATCGTGCCCGTGCTCATCGTCTACATCGTGTTCCAGCGCAACTTCGTCGCGGGCCTAACCACAGGAGCTCTGAAAAGCTGATGACGACCTCATCAATGTCGCCCACCCTCACGCATGTCTCCGTGCGCGTCTTGCTTGACGGCCAAGCTCCGAGCGGCGCGTACATCGCGAGCCCATCATTCTCCCAATACGGCTTTGGATGGTTGCGCGATGGCTCGTACTGCGCGCTGGCCATGGACGCCGTCGGCCAGGGAGACTCAGCGCGCGCCTTTCACGAGTGGGTTGCCGGGGTCATTCGCCACGAGCAGGCCTCGATTCGCGATCTGGTCGCGCGGCTCGAGCGCGGCGAGGGCCCCACGCCGGAGCAAATGCTGCCCACGCGCTACGCGCTCGATGGCACTCGAGAGTCGCCGCAATCCGATGAGTGGCCCAACTTTCAGCTCGACGGCTATGGCACCTGGCTGTTCGCCGCCGCGGCGCACTGGCCGGACGGCGCTCCAGAGGAGATCAGGGCGTCGATGGAGTTGGCCGCAGACTATCTGGCGGCGTCGTGGAGGCTGCCGTGCTTCGACTACTGGGAGGAGTTCGGGGACCGCCAGCACACGTCGACACTCGCTGCGATCGCCGCTGGCCTCAGGGCCGCAGCCACGATGCTCGACAGACCGGATCTGGAGGAGCACGCGCGCGCGGTGATGACCGCTGTTGAGGACACGTGTGTGGTCGACGGCGCCTTCGTCAAAGGCCCCGAGGACTCCCGCGTGGACGCGTCGCTGCTGTCGCTCGCCACTCCATTCGGCCTCGTTGACACGCACGACGCAAGGATGCGTGCGACCGTGGAGAGGATCCGTCGCGAACTCGCAACGGCCACGGGCGGCATCCGCCGCTATGTGGGTGACACCTACTACGGCGGGAGCCCGTGGATGCTCCTCACCGCATGGCTTGGCTGGCACTCGCGCGTCGCGGGAGACGCAGCAGGCTTCGAGGCTGCTCGAGAATGGGTGGAATCGCGGGCCGACGCAGACGGCCTCATGGCCGAGCAGATCGTCGACGAGCCCCAGGCGCCCGAGTGGGTGGAACCGTGGGTTCGCCGTTGGGGGGCCGTGGCCAACCCTCTGTTGTGGTCCCACGCCAAGTACCTGCTGATGGAGTACGGCCGATGACGCTTCTCCCTTCGCAAGCCACGTATCGCCCTGGCGATCAGGTCATCGTCGAATTCGACGCGCCCGTGCCATCGGACACGCACGCGGTGGTGACGCATCTGGCGGAGGTCGTGGCCACGGTCTCCGTGCCGGCCGGAAGCCGGGAGATAGACCTCGGGATCTTCGCCCATGGCGGCTACGGGGTGACGATCGACGCTCTGGCAACCGCATTCGACGTCCTCGACTCACGCTGGGAACGACCGCGCTATGGCTTCGTGGTCAAGCTCACGAGCGACGCCGATGTTGAGGCGGTCACGAGGTTTTTCCGTCGCATGCACCTGAGCGCCGCGCAGTTGTACGACTGGGCGTACCGGCACTCTCAACTCCTTCCCCCGCACCGTGAGTACCTCGATCCCTTGGGCCAACCACGGGACCTCGACGTGGTCAACGCCATGAGCAGCGCACTGTCGCGGGCTGGCGTCACTCCGATGGGGTACGCGGCGGTGTACGCGATCGGCCACGATGAGGTGCGCGACTGGAGCGAGAGTGTGTTGCTGCGCGCGTCTGGCGAGCCATACCGGCTTGGGGAAGAGTTCCTGATTCTCGTGGACCCCGCGGAGCCGCGCTGGCTCGCGCACCTCGCCGAGCAGCTGGCCGCCGTCGTCGACGGCACGGCGATCGAGGGGTTCCACCTGGACCAATACGGCTGGCCGAAGTTCGCGATGCGCGGGGACGGTGCGAGAGTCGATCTCGCCGAGTCCTTCACGACGATGATCGGCGCGGTGCGCGATCGCCTTCCGCACGCCCCGTTCATGTTCAACAACGTGAACGACTTCCCCACGTACGCGACCGCGCCTTTGGCCCAAGATGCGACGTACATCGAGGTGTGGGAGCCGCACTCGACGCTCGGTGACCTGGGTGCGCTCGCTTCGGCTGCGCGAGCCGCGAGGCCGGACCACCCGCCGATCCTCTCCGCCTATCTGCACTGCTACGAGAGTGCCCCCGAAGCAGCGTGCACCGAGGCCGCGAAGCTCGTCATGGCGTCCGCTCTCTCGCACGGCGCGACGCACCTGTTGCTCGGCGAGGCGGGAAACGCCCTCACCGACCCCTACTACCCGAACAACCACGAACTGGGCTCGGCAAGCCTCGATGAGTTTGCGGCGTGGTGCGACTTCCAGGTTCGGTATGGCGACCTGCTCTTCGACGAGCGGCTCGCAGACGTGACCGAGTTCTTCGCCGGTGGCATCAACGAGGACGTCGTGCTCCGCGCGGCCGGGGTGGAGTGTTCGACCAAGGCGATGCCCGGCACGCTCTGGCTGCGCGTGGCGCGGCTCCCGCATGGCGTGGCGGTGCACCTCATCAACCTTGTCGCGCAGGACGAGATCGCGTGGGACTCACCGAAGCGAGAGGCCGCCGAGGTCCGTGACGCCACGTTGTCCATCTCGTTCGTCGAGCCGGGATCCGAGGTGTGGGCCGCTTCTCCCGAGCACCCGGACCTCCGACGGCTTGAGCACGTGGGGACCACGAGTGCTGAGCAGGCCAACTCGCTCTCGGCCGGACAGTCGGGAGTGACCTTCGCCCTCCCGCCGCTGGGGCACTGGACGGTTGTGTGGATTCCGTCCGCCAGCATCGGGGTCTAGGCGCGCGTCCCCACGCCCAAGTCTTCGAGCGCCCTCCAGCCCGACGCTGAGTACTGCTGGTCCTCGAGGCTCGCCATGGTGACGGCGTAGGCGATGGCCTCCGCGCGGACGCGCGGGAGCTGCCGGGTCGCCCGCCCCTCCGGCGCCTCGGTACGCGTCGGCGCACTTGGCGAAAAGCTCCGAACCGAGCAGATACCAGGCCTGACCCAGGTCCGTCGCCGGATCGCCCGTGCCGAGGTCGCCCCAGTCGAGGATCGCCGCGAGGCGTCCCTCGCGCGAGAGGACGTTGTTGCCGTGCAGGTCCAGGTGGCACCAGGTTCCGCCAACAGACGGGTCGGCCGCGTCTTGCGTGGCACGGGCGCCGCCCGCATCCAACGCCCAGCCAGGCACCCCCGCGAGTCGCGCCAGCCGCAGCTCAAAGCGCTCGCGCCGCTCAGCCAACGGCAGCGACCTCACCGGGTTGCGGGGCGCGCCCTCGGGAGCCGGGACGTGCACCTGGGCGAGGGCGGCACCCAACTCGGCGGCGCCGTCGGACCCAAGGGGTGACGTGAGAGCGGGCGAACCGTCGAGCCACGGCACTACCGACCACCGCCACGGGTATCCGTGACTCGGCTCGCCAACGAACACGGGTACCGGTGCCGGGAAGGTCCAGCGGGCGCTCACTCGCGGGAGCCAGTCCAGTTCGGAGCCGGAGATGCCCGCGGCGATCTGACGGCGCGGAAGCCGCACGGCCAACTCATCGCCCAGACGGACCATCGCGTTGTCCCAGCCGCTCGCGGCGAGGGCCAGGGGCAGCCCGGCGTACCGCGGAGCCTGCTCGGCGAGGAGCCGCGCCACCAGTTCGAGGCTGATCGGCACCTCCTGCTCCGGAGTCGCCGTTGGTGGCAGCGTCACGCTGGCCAACGCCTGGTGAGCACCCATTCGAGCGCCTCGGGGAACGGGCCGTGCCCGTCGTCCGGGTTCAGGTGCCCCTCACCAGGGAGGATGTGCACCTCGCTCGCGCGGCCCGCATCGAGCCAGTCGAGTTTGGTGTTCCGATACCGGTCGCGCTCCCGGCCAACGAGCACCACTCCCGTGGTGTTGATGTACTCGGGACCCAACTGGGCGTCAAACGGGGCGAGCACGCCGTCCAGGCGATCCCGCGACGGGGGGCGCGACCATCAGCACGCGCTCGTCGCCCCGCACGTGGCCTCGGTCCACGAGCAGCGACCACAGCACGCAGCCAAGAGAGTGGGTGATGACGATCCGCTCGCCGTCGCCGAGCAGCTCAAGCTCCGCCTGCGCGAGCTCCACCCAGTCCTTGAGCACGGGCCTGAAGGGGTTGGGCAGCTGCGGATACTGGACGGGAACATCGAAGTCGCGCAGCCGCTGGGTGATCCACCACAGCCAGTGCTCTGGACCGCGCTCGTGCTCGAAGCCATGGAGGATGAGGACGCGCTTGCCGGGCATGGGGCCATTATGGTGGCCGCATGCAGGTTCGCCCCGCGGTCCCCGCCGACGCCGCCGGGCTTGCGCGCGTGCACATCGCCGCCTGGCGCTCTGCCTACGTTGGCATCATGCCCGACGCCTACCTCGCGGAGCTCGACGAGGCTCGCTTTGCGCGGGGCTGGGAGCGTGCGATCGACGAGGGCGTGTCCGCGGCGCTCATCGGCACGATCGACGGGGTGGTGCGGGGCTTCGCGACCTTTGGCGTGGCTCGCGACGACGAGCCGGTCGAGGCCGCACAGCTCTACGGCTTCAACCTGCACCCGATCGCCTTCGGCTCGGGCCTCGCCATCGCGCTCCACGGCGCGGCGCTCGATGCGCTCGGGGCAGCGGGCCACACGGGCGTGTACCTGTGGGTGGCAGAGGCGAACCCGCGGGCCCGGCGCTTCTACGAGCGCGAGGGCTGGACGGCCGACGGCGGCGTCAAGATCGAGGAGTTCGGCGGCCGGCCGCTCAGGGAGGTTCGCTACACGGTGGGGGTCCAGTGACCACTCACGTTCCGGACGCCGAGCGCCGCAACCACACCATCGACTACTTCCGCGAGCTGTTGCCCCTGATCCCGGCCCGGGCGCGCACCGCCCTTGACGTTGGCTGCGGGGAGGGCTTCGCCGCGCGCGCCCTCGCGGCCCGCGGCCTCGCCGTGACGGCGGTGGACCCCGATTCGCCGAGCCTCGCCCTGGCGCGCGAGCAGGAAACGACCGGCATCACCTACCTCGAGGCGGACTTCATGGCCGCCGACCTCCCGAATGACTTCGACGTCATCACGGCGCTCGCGGTGCTGCACCACCTCGATATGGACGCGGCGCTCGAGCGCGCCAAGAGCCTGCTCGCTCCCGGGGGCACGCTCTTGGTGGTGGGGCTGGCCGCCTCGGAGCTGCCGAGGGACGTGGGCTGGGAGCTTGCGGCAGTGGTGGCCCATCAGGCGGGTCGCCTCACGCACAAGGACTGGGAGCAGCCGAGCCCCACCGTGTGGCCGCCGCCGGTGACGCACGCACAGGTGAGGCGGGCCGCGGCGCGAATTCTCCCTGGCAGCACGGTCCGACGGCGCATCAAGTGGCGCTTTACGCTCACCTGGGTGAAGCCCACGTAGGCAGCGTGGCTAGAGCGCCGCGACCATCCGGGTCACGGCCTCGTCGAGGATCGCGGGCGACGTGGCGATGTTGATGCGCACGTGCCCCGCTCCGCCTGTGCCGAACGTGTGGCCGGGGTTGAACGCGACGCGCCCCTTGTCGAGGAACACCCGCGCGGGGTCGTCGCCCAGACCGAGCGCGCGGCAGTCGACCCACGTCAGGTACGTCGCCGCCGGCACGTGGTACCGGGCCGCGGGAAGTCGTTCCGCGAGGAGGGAGCCCAGGAGGCGCCGATTCGAATCGAGGGCGACAAGAGCGTCGGCCAGCCAATCCCGGCACTGCTCGTAGGCGACCGTCTGCGCGACCGTGCCCCAGTACGTGGGGCCGTGATGCTTCCCGGCGTCGTATCGCGCAAGAGCCGCGCCGGCGTCGGGCCCAAAGGTCATGAGGGCCGCGGGCATCGCGGCGAGCGACCACCCCTTCGACGCCGCGTGAACCGCGATGCCGCGCGGGTCGACGGTGAGATAGGGCACGAAGGTGGACTCGGCGTAGACGAGCGGGGCGTGGATCTCATCCGACACCACCTGCACGTCGTGGCGCGCGGCGAGCTCAGCTACGCGCTCGAGCTCTGCCTGCGAGTGAACGGCGCCGCCGGGGTTGTGCGGATTGCACAGGAGGAAGCCCTGAGCTTCGGCGAAGGCGGTGTCGAGGGCATCGAGATCGAGGCGGAGCTCAGGGGTGAGCGGGACCTCGAGAACGGTGAGACCGGCGTGGCCCAGGTACGAGTAGAACGGCGGGTACACGGGAGAGGTGACAACGACGGTCCCGCCCGGGCCGACGGCCTCGACAAGGGCGTCGGTGTAGCCGGAGATGACTGACGCCACGGCGCGGGTCCGCGCGACGCCCGGCTCCCAGCCCCACGAGTCGTGCGCGAACGAGGCGAACGCCTCGACGTACGGGGTGTCTCCCGGGTAGCCGGCGTCACCGCTGCGCGCGAGGGCGACCAGGGCGTCGGCTATGGGGAGCGCCAGCGGCACGTCCATCTCGGCGACCCACAGGGGGAGGACGTCGGCCGGGTAGTGGCGCCACTTGGCGCTGTGCCGCTCGCGCAGCTGATCGAGCGTGAGCGCTTCAAACGGGTTTGGGCGCTCAGTCATGGAAAGAGACTAGACGGTGGGGATGCCCGCCGGGGGCGTGTCCTCGCCGAGCTCATCGCGCGTGAGCTCTGGAGCGCTCGAGAAGGCGTAGTCGTGCCACGAGGCGAATCGCTCTGGCGAGATGACCTGGTGCGACTGGCGTGCCGTGTAGTCGGGGTCAATGTCGTTGGCGTTGGGCATCGCCATTTTGAGGCGTCCTTTCGGGTGCCGCTCGTGGCGGCGCTCGCGTTGGTGTGCGCACCGCTGCCGGTTGCCGGGCGCGCGAATACCGCTCGGTTGAACGGGATTCGACCATTTTACGCAACGAGGGCGCGGAACGTCAGGGTGAGCGAGTGTGACCTCGCTCACGCTCGCGCTAGGACCCGATTTGCGCGAGAAGCGTGTCGAGCTTGGCGGACGCCTCGCGGAGGCGATCGGTGCCGCCCAGAGCCAGATATGTGGTGAGGGCGGAGTCGGAGTCGAACTCGTAGGTGGTCACGACCACCGTGCCTGCCTCGCGCGCGATGAAGTCCTGCGTGATGAGCACGGTCGAGTCCGGCCACACCTCGCTCACCAGGGAGATCACGAGCTGCTCCTCATGCTCGCTGCTCTCGACCTTGCCGTAGAACGAGAACTGGTTGCCCTCGGGGTCGCGCTGGAGGATGCGCCAGGCGCCGCCCTCCACGGTGGTGATGTCCACATCGTCGTTCACGTAGCCGGCGGGCGCCCACCACTGCTTGACGTAGAGGCCCTCGGTCTCCGCGAGCCACACCCGGCTGAGCGGGTACGGCATGAGCTCGGTGACGATCAGCCGTGCAGGGGCGTCGGTCATCTCGAACGAGATCTTGATCACGGATTCTCCCCAGTGTGTGTGACGACGTCGCTGTCAGGGCAACTCTCGCGTTACCAGCGGCAAAGGTCAAGGACCAAGCGTCGTCACGCCGACTCGCGGCGGAACACCATGGTGCCCACGGCGCCGCCCACCGCAACGAGGCCCACGGTGATGAGGACCCCGTACACGGCCGGTGCGGAGAGCATCTCGCCGTTGAACATCGCGCGCACGCCGTCGATCACATGCTTGAGCGGGTTGATGTCGCTCAGGTGCTGGAGCCAGCCGGGAGCGAGAGTCATCGGCAGGAAGATGCCGCTCAGGAGCGCCACGGGCAGGATCACGCCGTTGAGGAGCGGCGCGAACGAGTCCTCGTTCTTGAGCCGCAGCGCCACGGCGTAGCTGAGCGAGGCGAAGCACGCGCCGAGCAGCGCGACCGTCGCGATCCCCGCGGCGAGCGCCCACGCCGGGGCGCGCAGCCCCATGAACAGCGCGGCGCCAACGAGCAGGCAGCCTTGCACCAGCAGCACGAGCACGTCCCGCATGACGCGCCCAACGAGCAGGCTCGATCGGCTCGCGGGGGTGACGCGCATGCGCTCGATCACGCCGGAGCGCCACTCGGCGATGAGGCCAAAGCCCACGAAGCTCGCGCCGAACATCCCGAGCTGAACCAAGAGGCCGGGCACGAACACGCGCCACGCATCGCCGCCGAAGCCTGGCTGCTCCGCCACCGCCTTGAGCAGCGGCCCAAAGAGGACCAGGTAGAGGATCGGCTGGATGAGCCCGAACACCACCCACACGGGCTGGCGAAGGCTGAGCCGCATGGCGCGGCTGAAGACGATCCAGGTGTCGTTGAGGAATCCCATGGTCAAGCCTCCTCGTCGCGAAGCGAGCGACCGGTGAGAGTGAGGAATACGTCGTCGAGCGTCGGGCGCCGCACCTCCACGCCAGCGACGGTGATGCCATGCTCGCCGAGCGCGGTGATGAGGCCGGGGATGGCCGCGCCACCGTCCGGCGCGATGAGGCGAATGGTCGCGAGGCCCGACGCTGTGGTCACCTCGAGCGCTGTGGTCACCTCTGCCGCACTGCCCGCCTTGGCCTCCACCACCTCGGCCGCGCGGGCGACGTCTGCACTCTGCACGGTCAACGTGATCTGGTCGCCGCCGACTCGCCGCTTGAGCTCATCAGGCGTTCCCTCGGCGACGATCTCGCCGTTGTCGATGATGAGGATCCGGTCGCACAGGGCGTCGGCCTCGTCCATGTAGTGGGTGGTGATGAGCACCGTGGTGTCGAGCTCATCGCGGACGCGACGGATGTGCGTCCAGAGGTTCGCGCGCGACTGCGGATCGAGCCCGGTAGACGGCTCATCGAGGAACACCACGTGCGGCTCGTGCACCAGTCCCATCGCGATATCCAGGCGCCGCCGCTGCCCGCCGGAGAGCGTGCCGCACTTGCGCTCCCAGAGCCCGTCGAGGTCGAGGCCCGCGAGCAGCTTCTGGCCGCGCTCGGTGGCGACCGCCTTGTCGATGCCGTACATGCGCGCGTGATCCACGAGCTCCTCGCCCGCGATGGCTGCAGGGTCGGTGGTGCCCATCTGGGCCACGTAGCCCAGGCGCCTGCGCACCTCGACGGGCTGAGTCGCGAGGTCCGCACCCGCGACTGTCGCGGTTCCCGCGGTGGGATTGAGAAGCGTTGTGAGCATGCGGATCGTAGTGGTCTTGCCGGCGCCGTTGGGGCCGAGGAACCCGACGATCTCGCCGGAGTTGACGACGAAGTCGATGCCCTTGACGGCGTGCACCTCGCGCGGGGCGTCTTTGCCGCGGGCACGCACAGAATAGGTGCGCGCCAGCCCCTTGGCCTCGATGACGGGAACGGACATGGCCCTCCTTTGGGACGGGGGCTAGTGTGCCCCAACCGTCTGACTTAAGGCTCGGTACCGGTAACGAGTGTGGGCTTGGCTCGCAGGCTCACCCAGGTGGTGATCGCGAGAACGACAAGGATGAACACGAGCGAGAACAGCGTCGGGATCTCCGGGACCCCGGGCCAGATCCCGTGCGCCCAGTGCAGCACCAGCTTGATGCCGATGAACCCCAGAATGACCGACAGCCCATAGCCCAGGTACACGAGCTTCGACAGCGCGCCCTCGAGCACAAAATAGAGAGCCCGCAGCCCGAGCAGGGCGAACGCATTGGTGACGAACACGAGGTACGGATCCGACGTGATGCCGTAAACGGCCGGGATCGAGTCGATCGCGAACACGATGTCCGTGCCGATGATCGTCGCCATCACGAGACCCAGGGGGTGAGGGCGCGCTTGCCGGCCTCGCGCCACAACACCTTGGTGCCGTGGTACTCGCTCGTGACGGGCCAGAATCTCCGGATCACGCGCACAACCATGAGCTGATTCACGTCCACGTGCGCGTCTTCCTCGGAGCGCGCATCGCGGTACACCTTGATGGCCGTGACGAGCAGAATTGCGCCAAATACCAGGAACGTCGCCGTGAACTGCTCGATGAGCTTGGCGCCAACCGCGATGAAGATGCCACGCAGGATGAGCGCGCCGATCACGCCGACAAGCAGCACGCGCTGCTGCAGTGCTCGCGGAACCGCGAAGGACCCGATGATCACGATGAACACGAACAGGTTGTCTACCGAGAGGCTCTTTTCCACGAGGTAGCCCGTGTAGTACTTCACGCCCGTGTCGCCGCCATGCTCGGCCCACACCCACACGCCAAACATCAGCGGCAGCGCGATGTAGAAGATCGACCACCCGATCGCCTCCTTCATGGAGACCTCGTGCGGCTTTCGCGTGATGATGAAGTCGACGGCGAGCAGCAGCACAACGCCGGCAAGGGTGATGGCCCACAGTTGCGGTGTGCCGATGGACGTTAACTCGGTCATGGGTCTCCTCAGATATCGAATCTGAGGTCTCCTTCACCCACCGGGTGGGCGCCCGTCCGGGAGGCGTTGACCTCGTGATGACCGGAGCGGAACTTGGGAAGTACTCCCCTCGCGGATGATCCTAGCCGCCCGACGCTGTGGCGGCTCAGGCGAGCAGGTTGCGGAAGGCGTGGGCCGCCTTTGCTGGCGCGTCGGGGTGGAGTGCCAAGAACAGGCTGGGCTCGGTGAGTTCGAGCTCGAGCACCACCGGTCCGCCGTCCGTGGGGAGCAGATCCACGCGCGCATACGCGAGGCCGGGAAGGTCCGCGAGGATGCGGCGCGCGAGTTCCAGCTCCTTCGCGGTTGCCTCGGTCGCCACGATCTTCTCGTCCGCGTAGAGCCCCGTGCTCCACGACATGTCGCGGGACAGGATTGCGGCCTTGCGGGCCGCATGCGAGTACTCGCCGCCGATGAAGATCAGCGCCGTCTCACCGTGCTCGTCGACTGCCGAGAGGTAGGGCTGCACCATGGCGGTGGCGCCGTCCGCGTGAAGGGCGGCCACGTGGGCAAGGGCGCCGGCTGGGTCGTCACGGAACAGCTTGGCGCCCTTGACCCGGCCCCAACGGTGGGCTTGACGACAACGTGGCCGGCCACAGCGTCGGGCGAAACGGGCTCTCCGGGTGCCGCGAACACCGTGGGGACCACGGGAATTCCCCGCGCCGCGAGGTCCGCGAGGTAGCGCTTGTCCGTATTCCATTCGACTATGTCCACGGGGTTTACCAGGCGCGTCACTTGAGAGGTGCGAGTGGCCCAGGCGAGGAACTCGTCGAGGTGCTCGGTGTAGTTCCACGTAGACCTCAGGATCGCAACCTCGTACCCCGCCCAGTTCACGTTGGGGTCATCCCAGTGGGCGAGCTCCGCCTCGGGAAGGAGCGGGAACAGCAGCTCCTCGTCGACGTCCATGACGTCGAGGTCGCGCGTGGAGACGATGGCAATGCGCGCTGACATGCGCCAACACTATCTGCGGAGATTCTTGGACTTCTCCCAGCAAGCTGCCAGGGTTCGCGTCATAGGCTCGACGCAGACGCCGCCCTGGGCAGCTTCCGCGAGACCGCTGTCCCCCCACAGCGCCCGCGGCACCGGGGCGGCGTCTCCGCGTCCGCGCTGGTATCGGCCCTATTCCTTGAGGTCCGGGACCACCACGGGCGCGGCCGTCCCGTACCCGCCACGATCGATGAACTCTGCGTGCTCGCGGTACATCGCCGCGTCGCGCTTCCGGTCGGCGTCGTCTTGCTGCTCGCACCACTCGACCATCGCCGCGAGCCGCGGCACCACGTACCCGAGCAGCTGCTCTCGTGAGTACGTCAGCGCCGCGTCTCCGCCGCCGTAGGCGGCGAGGAACCGGTCCAGGCGCGAGAGGCGACGCGAGAGCAGGGCCCTGCCAGCGTCGGGCGCCATTCCGGTCGCAGGGGTCAGCGGCACGTACCGGTACGCCGTGTACGCGAGATCCCACAAGCGCGGGCCGGGGTAGCAGAGGTCGAAGTCGATGGCGCCCACGAAGCGGCCGTTGTCGAACACGTGGTTGTAGGGCGCGAAGTCCACGTGGCAGATCACCTCATCGGGTCGCTTGCCTGGCCAGAACCACGTGTCCTTGGCGCTGCGCGGGAAGGTGACGGTGGCGTCGTGCCACTCGCGCAGCCGCCGGGCCACCTCCTCCACCACTACGCCGGGGAAGTCGTCGTGCGGATCGTCGTGCGAGACTCCGCCCGGGATGAAGCGCCATAGGTCGAATCCGCCCTTGATGCCGAGCGGTTCGGCGACCCACGTCACGCCCTGCGCGCGCACGTGCCTCACGAGCCGCTGGATTGTGGCGCTTTGCGGCTGGGTGGGCTTGCGGACCACGTCGCCGACGCGGGTGGCCCCGCCCATGTTGCCGCCGGGAAGTGACTCACCAAGGGTGCCCGACGCCATGGCCGGCTTGGTTCGCGTGGTCGTCCTCGCGATGAGTCCCGCGAGAGATGAGTGGCGCGGAGTCGCCGCCACGAGCGCGATCTCCGCGGCGACGACCGCAAGCTGAGCGAACACCCCCAGCACGACGAGCACCGTCCAGCGCACCACCGCACGAATGAGCACGGCCACGATCCCGGGCGCGTCCGCGGACTCCTCGCCTCGAGTGGGCGCCACGTTGACGATGACCTGGCCGGGCGTGGCGCGGTCGCGTCTCAGCAGCGGCAGGGCGATGGAGACGAGCACGGCCGCGACCGCCCCGAGCAGGAGCCCCGGCCCGTCGGCGTCGGCGACCAGCCTCCATGCCACCCCGAAGACCGCCCAGACGAACAGGATGAGGCCCCCGTCGATGCCCGCCGCGATGGCGCGTCGCGCGAGCGTTGGCCGGGCGAGATCGGGAACAGGCGCCGGGCGCGACCACGCGAAGCGCCGAGCCACCGCCACGGACAGCAGCACTCCCACCGCCGCCCCGAGCGTGTTGCAGATGAGGTCGTCGACGTCCAGGACGCGATAGGGGCACGGGTAGAGCCCGAACACGCCCGTGCCCTGCGTCACCTCGATGAGGACCGACGTGCCCAGACCGCACAGCACCACGGCCAGGGCGCGCCACCGCGTCACTTGATGCAGGAAGAAGCCGTAGGGGACGAAGAGCAGAACGTTGAGGGCCACCTGCAGGAAGGTGAAGCTGGTCAGCACCGCGGGGAACCCCACCGCCGCCCAGGCGTCCCCGATGAGCGAGATGGAGCCGAACCATTCGGTCTGCCAGTACGAGGACATGCTGGCGCCGGTGCACTGCAAGGTGCCCGGGTCCGGGAGGGGGAAGACCGTGAACGCGGCGAGTGCGACGGCGGAGCCCAGCAGCCCGATGCCCGCGAACATCGGCCACCCTCGGAGCGCGCCGTACCGTCGGGTTACCCGGCTCAGAATGGGGAGCATGGCGAGCGGCAGCAGCGCCACCGTGCCCATCACGGTGATGATGGTGTTGATTCGGTACGTTCCCACGCACGCCAGGCTATCGGCGGGGGACATGAGTACGGCGTCGGCGCCCCTGGGGGAGGGATAGGAGCGCCGACGCCGAAGTGAGCGGCTCAGGCGGTCAAGTCCCCGGATGCCCGCCTGAGCCACGCTTGTGGAAGTCGGCGTCTTTGCCGACCCTGTGTCCGGTAATGACGCTACGGGCTCGCCGGGGTGCTGCTGAGGGACCTTGGTCCCAGCCTGCGCAACTCGTCTTGGGGCGCCCGACTTGGGCCCCCGTGCAGGCTTCCGCTACGCCGTCGCGGTGAGCGCGCGGCGTTCGGGGCGGGTCGCTTGTCGCGGTGGCGCGAAGGCGGGCTCCCAGGAGCTCCCGGGCTCGCGGATTTCGACGCGGTCGTTGTAGACCCTCAGATCCCAGTGCTGTTCGTGGAGACGATGGTGGCATCCGGAGCACAGGCTCACCGCGTTGGTGAGGTTGGTTGGGCCGTTGTCGTCCCAGAACTGGATGTGGTGACCATGACAGAACGCTGGGGGCGCGGTGCATCTGACGCAGCCGCGGTCGCGTTCAGTGACGGCGATCTTCTGCCACTTGGTGAAGAGGCGCTTGGTGGCGCCGAGGTCAAGGGGAGCGAGCCGCCGCCCATCACCATGGGAAGCACCTGGGCGTCTACGGCCATGAGGCGTGCCGCGCTCGCGGTGAGCGGCTGCAAGATCCCGTCAACTGACGTCAGCCGGGTGCGGGCGTCCAGAGGCACCCCCGCCTCGTCGGCGAGTCCCACGAGGCGCAGGTCGTCAATGAGCGCGTCCTTGTCGATGCGCACCACGACCGTGGTCTTGGGCTTGCGCGGCACCCGGTCGCACCCGATCGCGTGCAGGGCGACGTCGGTCAGGGCGTCGGCACACAGGGCGCCCGCTTCGAGACGTTCCTGCTGAGGCAGCTTGCGTTGGCGGCGCAGCGCGGCAGTGGTCATCGAGTCCAGCAGGGTCTTGATGGGCGCCGCGGTGGCGACGTCGAGCAGGCCATAGATCTGCACGCGCCCGTCTGCCCGGTCGGTGATTGACACGAACCGTTCCTCGCGGTGGCGGGCCTCGCGTAGCGCCAGCCCCTCCGGATCCAGTTCGCCGAGCCGCCAGAAGCAGTGCGCCATGAGCTTGCGCAGTCCCACCCGCGGCGCGAGGTCGACGAACTCCCTCTCCACCTCCAGGGTGTCGATGGTGAAGTCCGCGAGGGTGGCGCTGATCACCTCGCCCTTCTGTGGGCTGATCGTCCCCGCGTCCAGCGCACGCGCCAGCAGCTCACCGGGAGCGAGCTCTCGCACCACCGGCACCACTCGCGCAGGTGGGGTGGGCGCCGGGCTATTGGGCTCTGGGGTGTTGGACTCCGGGGGAAGGTCATCCCACGACAGTTCCTGCGCGGACAGCCCAGGAGCCGCATTCGCCTCGGCGAGTTCAGCCTCACGTGCCTCGCGCGCAGCGAGCTCCGCCTCACGTTGGGCACGTTCCGCTGCGGCATCGGCCGCGAGCAGCGCGCGCCCCATCGTCACCAGCCGATTCGCCTCCCCGGGCGCCAACCCGGCCACCTTCGCAAGCAAGGAGGGACCGGAAGCCGCGCCATGGCGTCGGGCATAGCCACTGGCCCCGGGAGACTGCTCGCACACCACGTCCACGCGCGCCGCGAAGCGAGCGACCACGGCCTGCAGCGCGTGAATCGCGGCGGCGCCCGCTTCAACCGCGGCGAGCGCGTCGTCGGCGGGCATGCGCGCCACATCCGCGCCATCCCAGGCCGACACTGCGGCGAGATGGTCGCGGGCGGAGCGCGTCGACGAGGTCATGAATCAAGCACACCACAGGGGTCTGACATGGCGGCCGGGCCGGGCAAGAGGGTCATGAGAACACCCAACCAGAGGGGTCTGACATGGCCCCGCGCGTACATTCATCCCAACCGATCCGCCGCCGAACTCGTTCTATACGGCGATTCGAGGGGAGCGGCGCATGGCCGAGTGGGAAGCAGTCGCGAGGGAGCTCGTTGACGCGCGCTACGGGATTCTCGTTGGCTACGCGCGCCTCGTCGCCGGCGGCGCCACCGACGCCGAAGACCTGGTCCAGGACGCCCTCATCTCCACCTTTGGCCGTCGCCGCACCTTCGCCTCCGTTCCCGAGGCGGAGGCGTACGTTCGGCGGGCGATCGTCTCCCGCTTCATTGACAGTGCCCGACGCTCCTCCCGCACCAAGCGCGCACCCGTCACCGATACTCCGGTCGCCGGGCACGCGGAAAGCGTTGAGCGGTCCCTCGATCTGACGGCGGCCCTAGCGGTGCTCACCGCGCGCGAGCGCGCGTGCGTGGTGATGCGACACCTCGACGGTCTCTCGGTCGTGGAGACGGCCCATGCGCTCGGCATCGCGGAGGGCACCGTCAAGCGCTACGTCGCGGACGGACTCGCCAAGCTCAATGCCCGACTCGGCACCGATGAACGCATCGAGGACAGCGTCACGATTCAGGTCCACGAGGGAGGTGCGAAGTGAACTCGCTCGATGAGCTCTTCAGCGAGGCGCTTGACCGCGCGGCCGTGCCCGCAACCCAGGAACGAAGGGGAGCGGTCGCGGAGGTGACGGTGCACGGTGCCCGGCGCAAGCGTCGGGCCCGTGCAATTGGCCAGGCCGTGGGCACGCTCGCGGTCGCGGGCATCGCAATCACCGCGGCAGCCCTGTTGCTCGGCGGAAATGACGCACCCCCGGCAAGCCAGCCAAGCCCGTCGGCCATCCTCACGGCGCCCCCGGACGCCGCGAAGGCTCTCGACCCGCGCCTGGCGCCAGCCCCCGCGATGACGGGCGAGGACTGGAGCAACCTCTCCTTGACGTGGGACGCCGAACTCGTATCGTTCATCGGAGGCGGCAAGGACGGCTACGGCTCTGTGCTCGCGATCTACCTGACGCCGCCGGGCGGGTCGCGCTTGCTCGCCTACTCGAACTCCACCACGTTCATCCAGGCGCCGACGCTGCTTGGGTTCGACGCCCAGAGCCGCTCGGCGATCGTGGGCGGACTGTCACCCTCTGGCGGTGTGAGCGCGCTCAATCTCCTCACCGGCGCCGTGACGGACATGCCCCTCGATCTCGCGGACCCAGTGAGCGGTGTGGCGCCGCTGGGCAAGCTCTCCAACGGCGACAGCCTCTTCTTGGCGATCACGGTGGACTCGAACAGCGACTACACGGACCACGTCTTCCGGACCTTCAACAACACTGCTGTGCCGGTGACGGCGGGACGGTTTGACGTGAGCCCGGTGTGGGGCGATCGCCTCGTCGTCACCACCGATGAGGCCTTCACCTTCCTCGATGCGGATGGCACGCCCCCAGCCGACATCCCCGCGCCTCCGGATTGTGCCGTCGACTTCTGGAACACGGACGGCACCTTTGTGGCGATGTGCGGGTTCTCTACGGGGAACATCAGCGAGTACCTGCAGGCGGATCCTGAATCCGGCACATCCACGGTGCTGTGGGACAACCAGGACGGCGGTAAAGCCTCCGGACCGTCCGATGCGATTGGGGAGATCCGCGCGATCGATCAGGTGCGCGCCTGGAGCGGCGTGGGGTTGGGGGTGACGCCTGGGTTCCCGATGCAGCCGCCCGTCCTCTACGAGAACGGCAAGCAGGTCGCCGACCTCGCGGAAGGCTTCTCCGAGGCGCCCAAGTCCTACGGAATCATCTTCGGGTTCCAGCACCCTTTGGGTGGCTGACCTAGCCCTCGGTCGTGACCGGAATCGGCTGGTCGGAGTAGGTGTCCGCGAGTTCGCGGTCACCGAGCGGATCCTCCAGCACAACCTGCGTGGACTTCTCGCACTCGCCGCCCGTCGCCTCGCCGGGACGGTACGCCAACAAATAGACGTGCACCTTCGTGGGGCTCTCCTTGACCGTCGCGCTGGCCTCGGCGTTGCACGCGTTGTACTCCAGGGTGAGGGTCCTGCCGTCCTGCGAGACGGCTGCGCCGGTGATCGGAACGACGACCTCGCCGTCGCAACCGGCCGGCACCATCAACGCGGCGAGCGTCGCCGCAACCTTCCACACGGCTCCGCGCATCACTAGCCCCCTTCTCTGCTCGCAACCTAGCGGCACAAGTGATCTTGGGCACAGAGGACTGTCCGGACTTTTCGCCCACAAGCGTGCCCAAGTAGATTCGGTCCATGACCGCCATCGACGCTGCCGAGGTGGTCGTCACCTCCCCTGGACGCAACTTCGTCACCCTCAAGATCACTACGGCCGACGGGGTGGTCGGGTTGGGTGACGCGACGCTCAACGGGCGAGAGCTCGCCGTTGCGGTGTACCTCGCCGATCACGTGATCCCGCTGCTGATCGGCCGCGATGCGATGAACATCGAGGACACGTGGCAGTACCTGTATCGCGGCGCCTATTGGCGCCGCGGGCCCGTCACCATGGCGGCGATCGCCGCCGTGGACATGGCGCTGTGGGACATAAAGGCTCGCTACGCGGAGCTGCCGCTGTACCAGCTCCTCGGCGGCCAATCACGTCGCGGAGCACTCGCCTATGGCCACGCCTCCGGCCGTGACACGGAGGAGCTCTTCGACTCCATCCGCGAGCACCTCGAGCTCGACTACAAGGCCATCCGCGTGCAGACCGGCATCCCCGGCCTCGACTCGGTCTACGGCGTGGCCTCGTCGCCAACTGGAGCCGGGGAGAGGTACGACTACGAGCCGGCGCGCAGGGGAGCGTCGGGCCGTGCCCTGCCCGTGGAGGAGAGCTGGGACACCCGCGCGTACCTTCGCCACGTGCCAACCGTCTTCGAGGCGGTGCGAAACGAGTTCGGAGCCGAACTCCCGCTGCTGCACGACGGCCACCACCGCATGACCCCGCGCGAGGCCGCCGCGTTGGGCAAGAGCCTCGAGCCCTACGACCTGTTCTGGCTCGAGGATTGCACCCCTGCGGAGGACCAGGACGCCCTCCGCTTCGTGCGCGAGCACACCACAACGCCCCTGGCAATCGGCGAGGTCTTCAACACCGTCTTCGACTTCCAGACCCTCATCACCGAGCGCCTCATCGACTACGTGCGCGCGGCCGTGACCCACGCGGGCGGCATCACGCACCTCAAGAAGATCGCCGATTTCGCGTCCATCTACGGCATCAAGACCGGCTTCCACGGCCCCACGGACGTCAGCCCGGTTGGGCAGGCCGCGCACTTGCACCTCGACCTGGCGCTGCACAACTTCGGCATCCAGGAGTACATGCACCACTCGGATCAGACGCTCGAGGTGTTCCGCACCTCGCTCACCTTCGAGGACGGACTGCTGCACCCGGGCGAGCAGGTGGGGCTGGGCGTCACCCTTGACCTCGACGAGGCCCGCAAGCACGCCTATGAGCCCGCCTACCTCCCCGTCAACCGCCTCCTGGACGGCACCGTCCACGACTGGTGATGCACTGACCCCAACCGATCGCCGCCGCCCGCAGTTCTAGTCTTCAACAAGGGAGGCACTGGGTGGGGCACTGGCAGGCGGTTGCGGAGGAGCTGCTCCGAACGCGCTACGGCGCGCTCGTGGCGCACGCCGCCTTCGTCTCCGGCTCTCGCGAGGGCGCCGAGGACCTCGTGCACGACGCATTCGTCGCGACCTTCTCCCGTGTGCGGCCGTTCCCCAACGCGACTGCCGCTGAGGGATACGTTCGCCGCGCGATCGTCACCAAGTACCTCGACCGCACCAAGGCGCAGGCTCGGCAGCGGCAGGCGGCGCTGCGCGCGGCGGCCCAGCCCACTGAGATGCCCGACGCCGCGGTCGGGTTGGGCGGCGACGTCACCGATGTCCTGGCGGGGCTCTCCCCGCGGGAGCGCGCGTGCGTGACCCTCCGCTACATCGACCAGCTGTCCACGGCCGAGACCGCGCACGCGCTTGGCATCGCGGAGGGCTCGGTGAAGCGGTACCTCGCGGATGCATCGCGCAAGATCGCGGACCTGGTTGCCACGGAAGGAGGCGTGCTGTGACCGACGTCGAAGACCTGGTGCGGGAGCGCTACCTGGAGGTGCTTGGAGTCACCCGTCCCGCGGCTGACTCGGATACCGTCGCGACCCTCATGAGTGCCGCTCGCGGCCGCAGGAGGGAGCGCATGGCCATCGGCGGCTGCGCCACGGCCGTCGGCGCTCTCGCGCTCGCGATCGTCGTCCACGCGCTGATCGCAAGTCCCCAACTGCCAACGGGGGGTCCCACCCCGGCGCCCTCCGCTAGCGGCTCACCGGCGCCCTCCACTGCCGATGAAGTCACGTACGTGACATCACTGCCTGGCATTGGGACCGTGATCCCGGACAACCTCGGTGGCCAGACACCGTCGGGCCTCCCCGGCGCTCCCGATTTCTACCGCACGTCCCAAGCGATCGTGGACTACGCCGGCCCGGGTTGGGGCTACACGGTGTTCGGACCCATCGCGTGCACCGCGACGATTCCGCACCCGGTAGCCGTGCTCGTTGATCCGTGGGGCGAGGCATTCCGCGCGGACGACTTCCCCGACGATGTGTGTACGGCAATGCCTGTCGCAGCGAGCGGTCGACTCCTCCTCGTCGACACGGGATCGACCGATCAGGACACCCCCTGTACCTGGTCAACTTCGCCACGGGAGCAGTGAATTACCTCGACGCGGGAGCCTCGCCTTACGCGGCGGAGCAGGTGGCGATCTCGAGAGGAACCATGATCGTCGCGTTGCGCTCCGTTGCCGATGGCACAGACTCTTCGGTGGCGATCTCCATCGACGCCGATGGGCGGCAGCAGCGGGTTGACCTTGGTGTGGACCCGCGCGACCTCTATTGGGGCGAGTCTGGCGGCTACATGCTGTTCATGCCCGCTGCGCAGGACGGTCGGGATCCCGAAGACATCGACTGGAGAGTCATCGCGCCCGGCGCGCTCTCGGCAGAGCCCCTCCAGGTTCAGGTCTCCGCCGGCGTCCACCCCGCGGGCTGTAACGCGCAGACGTTGAGCGGCCCCGATGGCGTCACGTTCCTTTGTGACAACGGCACATTCGCGCTGCATAGTGATGGCGAACTCGTGGCGACGGAGCCCCTCACCGACCACCTCGTGCGCCTCGCGCCGAGTTACGAGCAGCGCGCTGTAGGTGACGTTGGCGCGCTCAACGCCCACGTGGGCTATCCGCTGGACTCCGGGACGGTCATGGCGCTCGATCCCACTTACCTGGACCCGCTCTCGCACGGTCCTTGGCAGCGTGAGTCCGAGGTCACCGCGATCGGAACCCGGATCAATGATCGGGTTGGGGGCATCGAGGTGAGTGTTGTCCAGCCAGACGGGGAGCTCTACTACGGCATGGTTGTGGCCCTGGTAGGCGACTCGGGGACGATGGTTGTCTTGCCGAGCAGCTTCCACGGCGAGGCAAGCACCGCTGGCGAATGGCTCTGGTGGTCCGGCGACTGATCAGACGAGCGGCGGCACCGGCGGGTTCTCCACCAGCAGGGCCGACGCTGGGTCGCGCGGGGTCTCCGCGTCGCCGTCCCCCTCGCCTTCACGGTCGGTTCCGCGCTTGAGCAGCGGCACGGTCGCCACGGCGAGCACGAACACCAGCACCGCCGACGCCGCCGCGACCGCGAGGCCGTAGCGCGCGCCCTCGTTCTGGATGAGCCAGCCCGCGGCCCACGCGCCAAAGGCCACGCCGATGCCGATGCCGATGCGCACCCACGCCATGCCCTCGGTGATCTGGTCGCTCTTGACCACGCGCTGGACCACTGAGTCGATGTTGGTCATCGTGGGCGCGATCGTCGCGCCCGCGAAGAAGCCGATCACCGAGAAGATCAGCAGGTTGGGGGCGAAGCCGAGCGCCACGAACCCGACTCCGACGAGGCCAGCGAAGATGACGGTCCGCTTCCACAGCGGGATCCGCCAGTGGTGCGAGCCGTAGTAGAGGCCACCGAGCAGAGAACCGACGGACAGCACCGCGAGGATCACGCCGGAAAGCGACTTGAGCCCGTGCTCGTCCGCGAAGGCGACGGCGGAGATGTCGAAGGCGCCGAACATCAGCCCCAGCGCGGTGGCGATGAGAGCCACCGCGATGACGGCCGCGGGCAGCCTCAGGCCAAGGCTCGACCCCCCGGTCTCGGCGCGCTTCGGCGGCTGGGTCGCCGTCTGCGGCAGCAGCAGCGACATGCCGACGATCAGCGCGAGCGTGCACACGATGAGTCCCAGCGGCGGCCACACCACCGTCGCGAGGATCGTCGCGAGCGCAGGCCCGCCGATGAACAGCACCTCGTCGAGCGCTCCCTCGAGGGCGAACGCCGTGTGAATCTCGTCGTTCCGAAGGATGTGCGACCACCGCGCGCGCGTGAGCGAGCCAACCGGCCCGCTGATCGACGAGACCGCGACGCCCACCCACAGGAGCCACTCCGGCCCGTTCGTCATCGCGGTCCACATGACGAGCACCGCGCCAACCACGAAGAGCACGGAGAGCGGGATCATCGCGCGACGCTGCCCAATGCGGTCAACGAGCCTCGCGGTCGGCACGGTCTGGATCGCCCACACGAACGTGCCGATCGCCGCGACGCGCCCCGCCATCGAGTAGCTGTCGTACTGAATCTGCACCATGAGGATCACGGAGATGTTGAACATCGACATCGGCAAACGGGACAGCAGCCCCGCCGACGCGAACTGCATAGCGCCGGGCTTGCGGAGAATCACGCGATAGGTGTCGAGCACCCGGGTATTTTCTCACGCGCCACCCACGCACGCTTACCAAGTGGTCGGGATGCCCGACGCTATGGAGACTCGGGTTCCTCGCTCGCCTCTGGTGCCTTCTTAGGTGCCTCTTCCGGAATGATGAGCACCCCCGGCCCGCTGGCCGCCTTGCCAGCCCCCGCGTCGGGTGCGGGAAGCGCGGTGGTGCGGTGGCGTCGGACATCTTGAACCACGAGGGCGGTGGCGCCGCCGATGATCACGAGCGCGGCGAGCCCGATCCCGCCCCACATGAGCCACGGCTTCCAGTTGGTCTCCGGGGCGGCGCCCGCGACGATCGTGATGTCGCTGCCCTGCGCCAGGTCTGCCAGGTCGATCGTCACCGAGTTGCCGTTAATGTCGCCCTCGGTGGCGCTCGTGACCAGTCCGGGGAAGGAGAACGTGAGCTCCACGTCCACCGAACTGCCGAGCAGCTCCAGCTGGCCCGCGCTGACTCCCGTCTTGCTGAGCGCATCGCCGAGTGCGGCCGTCGGAATCGAAACCACATAGGTGTCTTCGGTGTGCACGAGCGTTGCCTTCGCCGTGAACGGAAGCCTGGCAGTGAACTGTGCGAACGTCGTCTCGAACGCGTCAAGGGGCAGGTTTGTCGCGGTGATCTCCACGCCCGTGAGATCGCCGTCGCTGTAGTCCTCCACGGAGATCTGGTTGGGGTACGCGGCGGCGAGCGAGAGGTACTCCTGCGACGAGGTGATCGCCCCCTTGAGGTCCGCGAAGTCCAGATTCGCGAGGCTCCCCAACTGCTGCCGGGCCTGCTCCGTGGTGGCGATGATCGCCTTCTGGCTGAAGGTGTCGTCCGCGTGGACCTCGGTGTCTGAGGTGACTCGCACGCACCCGGCGAGGGCGGCCACCGCGAGCACCGCGAGAGCGAAAAGGCGCGCCGCAGACCTCACTTCTGGTCCTTGCGGTTCTTCCAGGCGAGGAAGCCGACGGTGCCGATCATGCCCAGGAAGATGAGCGAGCTGATGACGATGAGGCCCGTATCAGACCCCCCGGACGTGCTGGAGACCTCAAGGTGGAGTAGGGCCATGCCCCTACCTTGGCACACGCACGCTTACGGTGCCGCCGGGTCCTCTGGCGCTTGCGGCTGCGTGGCGGGCTCCTCTGCCGCAGCGGCAACCGGCTCAACAGCCGCAGGCTCCGCGGTGTAGGGCACGGTCTCGACCTTCTTGGCGCGACTGCGCACAACCACCACCACGATGACCGCGGCGATGATCAGGATCCCGAGCCCGATGACGAGCCACGCCCACGGCGAGCCGCCCGTGGTGGCCTTGCCCTCCGCGTGCAGCGTGTCCGGCGGGTCCAGCAGGTTCCAGGTCACGGTGTTGCCGTCGTCGGAGACGGTGCCGTTGGATTCCGTCACGCCGCCGGGGAAGGTCACGGAGAACGTGAAGGACGCGCCGAGTGCGGCCGGGTCCATGCCCTCGGTGCCGGTGCCCGCGTCGTCGGTGCTCCACGTGCCGTCCACGATGAACGTGTCGCCCTCGCGGGTGATGGAGATGTCGGAGCCGTCCGAGTCGCCCTTGAACGCGTCCAGCGGCTGGTTCGCGAACGTGTACTTCTTGCCGATGAAGCCGTCCTCGTCGTAGTCCTCGACCTTGGCGCCGTCGAACTCGTCGCTCACGTCGCCGGTCATCTCACCCAGGATGTCGTCGTCCGACATGCCTAGCGACTCGCCGAGGCCGGCCTGGATCGCGATCACCATCGTTCCGTCGATCGTGTTGTCGCTGTTGAGAGTGAGATCTACCTTGCCCTTGAAGCACCCGGCAAGCGTGACAATTACCAGGAGCGACAGTGCGGCGACCTTTGCGGCGTTCTTCATGGCCCATACCCTGCCATAGGTCGTCCGCTCAGCGAAGCGCCTGTGACCTATCTGTGCCCGACGCTGTGGTGACCTTTGCGCGAGAGCCGCCCGAGCGTCGGGCCGGCTTGGGCGCCCTTGGCCAGAAGGTGATGCCGAGAGCGGCAAGTACCAGGGCCGTTGCCGCGATCGACGGCCAGGGCGAGAAACTCGAGATGGCGCTCGCGCGCGCCTCGAGCGTGGGGGGCCCGTCGACGAGGTTCCACGTGACCGTGTTGCCGTCGATGGTGCCGTTGGAGCTGGTCACCGGGCCGGGGAACGCGATCGTGACGGTCATCTGCGGGGTGTCGCCGGCGTCGGCCGCCTGGTCGGAGTCGGTGGACGAGGCCTTGCCGCTCACGACGAACTCATCGCCCTCGCGAGTGATGCCGAAGCGGTCGTCTGTTGGCGCGAAGCTCGCGAGTGGCTCGTCGCGGAAGGTGACCTCGACGCCGCTGTAGCCGTCCTTCGTGTACGGATGCGTCCAACTGCGCTCGAAGCTGTCCTGCAGGCCCGAGTCGTCGAACAGGCCCTGGGACACGGAGACGTCGCTGCCGCCCATCGCGGCGCCGGAACCCTTCTCGATCGCGACCACGTAGGAGCCGTCGACGGTGTTGTCCGCCTTCACCGTGAGGTCGGCGCTGAAGCGCATGCAGCCGCTCAGGGCGAGCGCGGCGGCGACCGCGAGCCCGAGCGCAGCGATGCGACCTCTCACGGGGAAAGAGTTTCACGGGGCATGGGCGCCGGGCGGGAGCCACGCGGGCGCCCTCAGTCTGACGGGGTCAGCCCGCGAGGGCCTCGCTGACCACTTCGCGCGCCGCGGCCTGCACCTCGCCGAGGTGGGCCTGAGACACGAAGGACTCCGCGTAGATCTTGTACACGTCTTCGGTCCCGGACGGCCGCGCGGCGAACCACGCCTGGTCCGTGACGACCTTGAGCCCGCCGATTGCCGCCCCGTTGCCCGGCGCGGCGGTCAGCTTGGCCGTGATCGGAGCGCCGGCGAGCGTGGTCGCGGGCACCTGCGACGGCGACAACTTGCCGAGCGCCGCCTTCTCCGCAGGGGTGGCGGCCGCGTCGACGCGCGCGTACCAGGACTCGCCCAGCCGGGACACGAGGTCGGCGTGGAGCTGCGAGGGCGAGCGCCCGGTCTTCGCGATGATCTCCGATGCGAGCAGGCACATGATCGGGCCGTCCTTGTCCGTGGTCCACACGGTGCCGTCGCGGCGCAGGTACGACGCTCCCGCCGACTCCTCGCCGCCGAAGCCCACTTCTCCGGACAACAGCCCAGGCACGAACCACTTGAACCCCACCGGCACCTCGATCACGCGCCGTCCAAGCTCCGCACCAACCCGGTCAATCAGCGAACTGGAGACGAGCGTCTTGCCAACGGCAGCGTCGGGCCGCCAACCGGGCCGCCCGCCGGAGTACAGGTACGAGATCGCCGCCGCGAGGTAATGGTTGGGGTTCATCAGGCCGCCATCGGGGGTGACGATGCCATGGCGGTCGCTGTCCGCGTCATTGCCGTGCGCGATGTCGTAGGGCGCGTGGCCGCCGGCCATGAGCTCGCGCAGCGACGCCATCGCGTAGGGCGACGAGCAGTCCATGCGGATCTTGCCGTCCCAGTCCAGGGTCATGAAGGACCACGCGGGGTCGACCTTGGGATTCACGACGGTCAGGTTCAGCCGGAACTCCTCGCCGATCGCGCCCCAATAGTCAACGGCGGCCCCACCGAGCGGGTCCGCGCCTATCCGCACCCCGCGGTGCGAATCGCCTCGAGGTCCACCACGGACGGCAGGTGCCGCAGGTAAAGGTCCAGGTAATCGAACGTCTGCACATTGTCGCGGGTCAGCGCCCGCGCATAGGGAATCCTCGGTACCTGCCGCCAGGGCCCCGCGAGCAGCTCGTTCGCGCGCGAGGCGATCCACCCGGTCGCGTCCGTATCGGCGGGCCCGCCGTGCGGGGGTTGTACTTGAAGCCGCCATCGCGCGGAGGGTTGTGGGAGGGCGTGATGACGATGCCGTCCGCCAGTCCGGAGCCGGAGGTCCGCAGCGCACCGGGCGCCCCGTTCGCCACGAGGATGGCCAAGGACACGGCAGGCGTGGGAGTGAACCCGTCGCGCGCGTCGATGCGAACCTCGACATCCGCGGCCGCGAGCACCTCCACGGCCGTCTCCTGAGCGGGCCCGGACAGCGCGTGCGTGTCCTTCCCCACGAAGACGGGCCCGTCTATCCCCTGGTTCCGCCGGTACTCGACGATCGCCGCGGTGATGGCCACGATGTGTGCCTCGTTGAACGCGGAGTCGAACGAGCTGCCCCGGTGACCAGAGGTCCCGAAGGCCACGCGCTGGGAGGCGACAGCAGCGTCGGGCACAAGGTCGTAGTACGCGCCAAGCAGCGCATCGATGTCTGTGAGGTCTTCTGGGAGGGCGCGTGTGCCCGCTCGCTCGTGCATGCATCCACAGTAGGTGACGCAATGGGTAACGGGTTGGTGTGAGATTGGCAAAACAAGCTCCCTGCCCGACGCTGTGGCTGGCTAAGGTTGGAAGGTGGCACGCAAGGCTGGGGAAACGACGGAGTCCCTCCCTGAGGGAGCGGCGGCAGCGGCCGCCCTCATCGTCGCGCACGACCAGGCGCGGTACATCGCGGCCACCGTCAGGGCCGCGCGCGCCATCCCTGGTATCGACCTCGTTCTGGTGGTCGACGACGCCTCCACGGACAACACTCAAGAGCTCGCGCGAAAGGCCGGCGCGGTCGTGGTCCGGAACTCCCACTCGCGCGGCCGTTCGGCGTCGCTGGAGCTTGGGGCCTCTGTAATCGCTATGCGCGATGAGCCCGAGATGACGCCGCGCGCGATCCTGATCCTCGACGGTTCGCTCGGGTCATTCGCGATCGGCGCCGCGCCGCTCGTGCCCGCCGTCACCGAGGGCGTATGCGACATGGCCATCGCGCTCACCGACATCACGCCCGTCTCGACCGGCCCCACCGCGAAGGCCGCGCGCCGCGCGATCGAGATCGCGAGCAACTGGACGCCCCAGCAGCCGCTCTCGCGGATCCGCTGCGTGAGCCGCGATGCGCTCGAGGCCGCGATCCCGCTCTCGCGCGGCGTTGGCATGGAGGTGGCGCTGACGCTAGACGCGCTCGCGGCGGGGTTCCTCGTCACCGAGGTCGAGTGCGACATCCGCCACAAGCCACACTCTGGCGAGCGCCGTTCGCTCGGCAAGCGCACCAGCCAGTACCGTGACGTCATGCTTGCCGTCTCATCCCGCCGCGTGAAGGGTGCCGCGTCGACGACCCGCCACGCGGTCGGAGAGCAGGTGCAGAAGGTGACGCATCGCCGCGACAAGGGGCCCGACGCAGCGGAGGGCGACGAGTGAGCACCCTCCCCCGCTACGCCTACCTTGGCCCGGAGGGCACGTTCACAGAGATGGCGCTGCGCCTCATGGTGTCGCCCGACGAGGCCCAGTTCGTGCCGGTCGTCGACGTGCCGACCGCGCTCGGCGCCGTGCGATCCGGCGACGCCGACTATGCGGTGGTCGCGATCGAGAACACGGTCGAGGGCGGCGTCACAGCGACCCTCGACACTCTCGCTGAGGGATCGCCCCTCGTGATCCTCGGCGAAGTGGTGCTGCCGGTCGAGTTCGAACTGGTCGCGCGAGCGGGTGTGGGAGTCGGCGACATCCGTGCCGTGTCCGCTCACCCGCACGCCTGGAACCAGGTCCGACGCTGGGCGAACGAGAACCTGCCGGGCGTGCTCTTTGTGCCAGCCCAGTCGAACGCGGCCGCGGCCCTGGCCATAGCGTCGGGCGACAGCGTGCAGGGAATCCCGGCCGAGGCCGCGCTCGCGCCCCCTGGGCTCGCCGCGCGGCTTGGGCTGACCGTGCTTGCCGAGCGCATCGCGGACATTGAGCACGCGGCGACCCGCTTTGTGCGGATCGGGCGCCCCGAGGCGGTGCCCGCGCCCACCGGCCACGACAAGACCACGCTGTCCGTGCACTTGCCCACCGACCGCGCGGGCGCGCTGCTAGAGATGCTCGAGCAGTTCTCCGTGCGCGGCGTCAACCTCTCGCGCATCGAGTCGCGTCCGCGCACCGACCGCCCGGGTGAGTACTCGTTCTCGATCGACGCGATGGGTCACATCGCGGAACGGCGCGTGGCCGAGGCGCTCATTGGGCTCAAGCGGACCTGCCCGCTCGTGGTGTTCCTGGGCTCCTACCCGGCTGCCGATCCGACTCCGACGCCGGTGGCGCCGGGGACCGCAGACGCGGCGTTTGTGGACGCCGAGAAGTGGGTCGCTGGTCTCGTCGACGGCATCAGTGACTGACGAGGGGGCGCAGACGCGAGCCGAGCTCGAGTCGCTCGCTCACCGGTTTGAGGCGCTCATCCGCGAGAGGCTCCGTGGCCTTGCCCCGCTTGAGTGGGTCGATGAGATCCACGAGGACGAACTCATAGGGATATCTGCGTTTGTTCGCCCAGCCCGCGCCCACTCGGGCGGCGTCACAGTGACGGTGTATCAGGGGGCCGAACTCGGCGTGGCGATCGGGCCGAGCGAGTTCCGCTACCACGTCCACAAGCCTGTCGGGTTGGAGAAGGCCGCGGGGGACGCGGTTGTGGCTATCAACGGTGGCGCCCGCGTAGAGGTGTATCGCCGGTGGTGGCGCACCTCCACGCGCACCATCGTGCCCGCCTACGGCCTCCCGATCGCGACGTCCGTCTGGAACCAGGAGTTCCCCGGATATCCGCTCGGGACCCACTTCGCGCAACCGGCCATGATGACGGAGACCGGCGCGTCGGGCGCCGCGATCACACACGCGGCGGGCGACGTGGCGATAGGCACGGCGACCGCGGGCGAGCAGGTGGGCGCGCGAGTGTCGATCGCCTTCGACGGCGGGTACTGGATCCGGTGGGAGGGGCCCGACGAGCAGCAGTACCGCGACACCTGGCACGACGCGAGCGAGATGCAAGGGGTGTTCCACGAGTTCGACCGCGAGGTCTCATGGGATTGGATCGATCCCGAGTTCCTCGCGTGGCTGGAGTCCGGCGTCTAGATCGACGGATCGTCCTCGGGTGCGGACGACGAGTCACCGTGCACCCGGGCCAACCGGTGACTAAGCGGTTGAGCCGTGCTGCGACTCGTTCCACTCGCGACTTCCCTCGAGCAGTTCGTGCGCCATGTCATCGAGGAACCTCGCCACGGCTTCGCGCTCCGCTGACGTGAGCCGTGCGGCCGCGTAGAACCGCCGCGCCTGCTGGCGCCCAACGGACATCGTGGCCGCGCGTCGTGTCTCGGGTGTCACGGTCACGGTGAGTGCCCTGCGATCCGAAGGATGCGGGTGCCGGACCACGTGCCCGCCTCGCTCCAGCCGGTCGAGAAGCTTGGTGGTGGAGGCCGGCGAGATGCCGATCTGTGTGGCCAGCGCGCCCGGGGTCACGAGTACCCCGCGGTTCTCGGACACCATCAGGAAGTGAAGGGCGCGCATATCGGTCTCGCCGAGCTTCATGAACCGCTGGGACTCGTCGGAGAGCTTGCGCTCGGCCTCGCGAAGCCGTCCGAGCGCGCCCATGATCGCGTTGATCTCCGCGAGGGTCTGTTCGTCCACCCCAGTCACGTCGATGAGCTCGGAGCGGGCGTTGTTGGAGGCCACGTGATAGAGCGAGCCTCCGTCTTCTTTCGCCTGCTCCGTGGACATGAGTGAACACTACACCGAGGACTTGTTATGCTAAGTTAAATATTGCCTTGGCTAAGCAAGATGGGAGGCGAAATGGGTACCGAGCGCTACGTCGTCCTTCTCGATAGCGACCTCCAGCCCGCCGGCACTGCCCCGCGCGACGAGATCCATGGCCCAGAGACGCCGCTGCACCTCGCCTTCTCGTGCTACGTGCTCCGCCCATCCGGCGAAGTTCTCATCACCCGGCGCGCCCTGACCAAGCGCACCTGGCCGGGCGTCTGGACAAACAGCTTCTGCGGGCACCCGCAGCCAGGGGAGCCGATGGAGACCGCGGTCGCGCGCCACGCGCGCGACGAGTTGGGCGTCACGCTTCAGACCCTCACCCTTGTCCTCCCGCACTTCCGCTACCGCGCTACCGACGCGAGCGGCGTCACGGAGAACGAGTTGTGCCCGGTCTTCGTGGCGACCACGTCCGACGCTGTTGTCGCCAACCCCCACGAGGTTGCCGAGTGGGCGTGGGTTGGGTTGGGAGAGCTCGCGGAGACCGCGCGCACCCTCCCTCAAATCCTCAGCCCGTGGTCGGTGTTGCAGCTCGCGCACCTGAGCGAGTCTTTGGCGGTGCGCTCATGAGCATCGCCATCGAACGGCGAACGGACGTCCGCCTCGACCAGGTCCATCACGCCATCCGCGCCTACTGTGCCGAGCGGACCCACTCCGCCTCCCGTTACGGCCCCGAGTTCACGGAGCTGTGGCGCATCGCCACCGAGACGGTGCTCGGCGGGAAACTCGTGCGCCCCCGCCTCGTCCTCGCGGTCCACGCGGCACTCACGGAGGCTGATGGCCCCGCTCCCCAGACCGTCGTCAACGCCGCCGCCGCCGTGGAGCTCCTCCACTACGCCTTCGTCCTCCACGACGACGTCATCGACGGCGACCTGATCCGCCGCGGCCGCCCCAACCTGATCGGCACCGTCGCGAACTCCGCCCCAACCAGCGGCGACGTGGCGCTTCACTGGGCCACGACGTCGGGCATCCTCATGGGCGATCTCATGCTTTCCGGCGTCTACCAGCTCATCGCCGAGCTGGACGCCCCCGCCTCCGTGCGCTCGCGGCTCACGCGCGTGCTGGGCGAGGCGATCGACGAGACGGTCGCCGGGGAGCATGCCGATGTTGGCCTCTCCCACGGGGTCATAGCCCCCGACCTCGGCACCATTCTCGCGATGTCCGCGAACAAGACCGCTACCTACACGTTCTGCCTGCCCCTCGCCTTTGGCGCGATCCTGGCCGACGCGGACGCGGCCACCGTGCGCGCCCTCACTAGGGCGGGGCGGCACCTCGGCTCCGCGTTTCAGCTTCAGGACGACCTCCTCTCGGTCTTCGGGGACCCTGCGTGGCATGGCAAGGACGCCGCGTCTGATCTGCGCGAAGGCAAGATGACCGCGATCATCGCCCACGCTCGCGGGACCCGGCAGTGGCGCCACATCGAGCCGTTCCTCGGCCGCCGCAATCTCACGGCTCCCGAGGTGGCGCGCGTGTGCGGGCTTCTCGAGTCATGCGGCGCGCGGGCGTCCGCGGAGCGCCTCATCGGCGAGTCCATGGACGCGTTCCGGGCGGCCATCGCCGACCCCGCGGTGCCCGCTCGCGCGCGCGAGGACCTCGGCGCGCTCGCCGCGAGCCTGCGCGGGAGGGCGGCGTGACCGCGGCGCACACGAAACAACCGGGCGATGCCCTCGACGCATTCACGCGCACCGCTCAAGGGGCCGCGAACGAGGTCATCGACTCCTACTCGACGTCGTTCGGGATGGCCACGCGGCTGCTCGGGGCTCGGCACCGCCAGCACGTGCGCAACGTCTACGCCCTCGTTCGCGTGGCCGACGAGATCGTCGATGGCGTGGCCGCTCAGGCGGGGCTGTCGCTCGAGGAGCAGCGCGCGGTGCTCTCCCGATTTCGCGCGGACACCGATGAGGCGGTCGCGCGAGGCTACAGCGCCGACGTCGTGATCCACGCGTTCGCTCGCACCGCTCGCGAGTGCGGCATCGGTGCGGACCTCACGGGCCCTTTCTTCGACTCGATGGCCATGGACCTCGCGGCAGGCGAGGCCGAGCACGACGCCTACGTATGGGGCTCGGCCGAGGTCGTCGGCCTCATGTGCCTCCGGGTCTTCCTGCGGTCGGAACGCCCCGGCGACGAGCAGCTGCGGATCCTCGAGCACGGCGCGCGTCAGCTGGGGGCCGCATTTCAGGACATCAACTTCCTGCGCGACCTCGCTGACGACGAGCAGCTGGGCCGCCACTACCTCGGCGAGCGACTCACGGACGCGGACAGGGACACGTGGGTAACGCGCATCCGCGCGCAATTGGCCGACGCCACGCTCGCCATCCCCCTGCTTCCGCGCGACGCCCGCGTAGCGGTCCGCACCGCGCAGGCCCTGTTTGCCCGGCTCGCCGACCGCATCGCGGACACTCCAGGCGACGAGCTCCACGAACGCCGCATCCGCGTGCCCAACGCCGTGAAGGTGCTCCTCGCCGCCCGGGCGCTCGTCGCCACCGCGCTGGAGCGCTCGTGACGCGCACCGTCGTCATCGGCGCCGGCGTCGGGGGCCTGGCGACAGCGGCACTCCTCGCGCGAGAGGGACACGAGGTCACCATGTTCGAGCGCCTCGATCGCGTCGGCGGCCGCGCGGGCTCCCTCGAGGCCGACGGCTTCCGCTTCGATACCGGCCCCTCGTGGTATCTCATGCCGCGCGTATTCGAGCACTTCTTCAACCTGCTCGGCACCTCGGCGGCCGAGCAGCTCGACCTCCGCGAGCTCAGCCCCGCCTACGCCGTGTTCTCCCAGCCCGACGATGGGGCGAGTGAGGGCGAGAAGGTCACCGTGCCGTCGGGCAGGGAGGCGGTAAGGCGCCTTTTCGAGGCACGCGAGCCGGGCGCGGGCGCGCGCTTGGACGCGTACCTCGACTCGGCGAGCCGCGCGGCCGAGCTCGCCGAGCGGCAGTTCCTCTTCAACCCGTTTACGCGGCCGGCCTCGCTCGCCAGCGCAGAGGTGTTGCGCGCGGCACCCAAGCTGGCGCGGATGCTCGGCACCTCGCTTGATCGCATGATCACCAGGAGCTTCTCGGATCCGCTGTTGCGGCAGATCCTGGGCTTCCCGGCCGTCTTTCTGGGCACGAGCCCGCTCGACGCGCCCGCGATGTACCACCTCATGAGCGCCTACGACCTCGACGATGCCGTCCGCTATCCGATGGGCGGCTTCTGGGAGGTGGTGCGGCGGCTGCGGGCTCTCGCGGAGGGCAATGGGGCGCGCATCGTCACTGGCGCCGACGTCACGGCGATCACCACGGTGGCGGCGGGCTCTCGCCGCCGCGTCACTGGCGTGGAGGTGGACGGCGAGCGGGTCCGTGCCGACGTGGTGGTCTCCGCGGCGGATCTCCACCACACGGAGACGGTGCTCCTGGAACCCGCGGCCCGGAGCTACCCGGAGCGCTGGTGGGACACGAGGGTCAGCGGGCCGGGTGCCGTGCTCGTGATGCTGGGCGTGCGTGGCGAGCTGACTCGGCTGCCGCACCACTCGATGCTCTTTGCTCGCGACTGGGACGCCAATTTCGATGCGATCTTCGGCGAGGATCCGCACATCCCGACCCCCGCGTCGGCCTACGTGTGCCGGCCGAGCGCGACCGATCCCGCCGTCGCCCCGCCAGGCCACGAGGCCCTGTTCATCCTGGTACCGGTGCCAGCGGACGCGAGTATGGACCGGTCGCAGGTGGCCGCAGTCGCCGACGCGGCGATCGACCAGGTCGCGCGCTGGGCGGGCATCGCGGACCTGCGCGAACGAGTCGTCACGCGCCGCACCGTGGGCCCAAGCGACTTCGCCCGCGACTATCACTCCTGGCACGGCGGCATGTTGGGACCCGCGCACGTGCTGCGGCAGAGCGCGATGTTCCGGCCCGGAAACGCCTCGAGGAAGGTCCAGAACCTCTACTACGCAGGGGCGACCACCTCGCCGGGCATCGGCGTCCCCATGTGCCTCATCAGCGCCGAGCTGGTGCTCAAGCGCATCCGCGGCGACAAATCCGCGGGCCCGCTCCCGGTGCCCGCCCGCTCCAGGGCGAGCGCGTGATGGGCCTCGCCTACCTTGCCGCTCTGCTGGCTTCGAGCGCGTGCATGCTGCTTCTCGACTGGCGCTACCGCCTCTTCTACTGGCGCGACGTGCGATCAGCAGCCGTGGTCACCGCGGTCGGCATGGTGGGCCTGCTCCTAACCGACGCGGTCGGCATCGCGCAGCACATCTTCTATCGAGGCGACAGCTCTGCGGCCCTGGGGCTGGTGCTCGCGCCCCAGCTCGCCGTGGAGGAGCCGATCTTCCTGTGGTTCCTGGTGCTCTGCACGATGGTTCTCTACACCGGAACGCTCCGGCTCATCGGGTCGAGGCGGCGCTCGTGACCTACCCCCAGCTCGCCGCGATCGTGGTCGGGCTCGCGGCCGTCGTGGCGGTGATCGGCGCCCTCGCCCTTCCCCCGGCCCGACGCCGTGGTCACCTTCTCGCGGTCCTCGCCACAGCGTCGGGCCTTGCTGTGCTTACTGTTGTGTTTGATTCGCTGATGATTCACTTTGGCCTGTTCTCGTTCGAGGACTCCGCGCTGAGCGGGGTGTTCCTGTGGCTCGCGCCCATCGAGGACCTCTCGTATCCGCTCGCGTGCGCGCTCGCGCTCCCGGCAGTGTGGGTGCTCATGAGGAGGCGCCGCGATGACGACTGAGCTGCTGCGGGGCGCGATCGCCGCCTCGCGGCCCGTGAGCTGGATCAACACCGCGTACCCCTTCGCCGCCGCGATGCTGCTGACCACTCGCGAGGTGGACTGGGTGCTCGTGGTCGGCACCGTCTTCTTCCTGATTCCCTACAACCTCGCGATGTACGGGATCAACGACGTCTTCGACTATGAATCGGACCTGCGCAACCCGCGAAAGGGCGGCATCGAGGGCGCGTTGCTGCCGCCGCGGCTGCACCGGCCGCTGCTGTGGCTCATCGCCGTGGTGAACCTTCCCTTCGTCGTGGCACTGGTGCTGGCAGGAGACCCGGTCTCGTGGCTCGCGCTCGCGGTGAGCCTGTTCGCTGTGGTGGCGTACTCCGCGCCGGGGCTGCGGTTCAAGGAGCGGCCGTTCCTGGACTCCGCGACGTCGGCGACGCACTTCGTCAGCCCTGCCGTGGTGGGCTTCACCCTCGCGGGAGCCGCGTTCACTCAAGCCGTGTGGCTGATCCTCGCCGCGTTCTTCCTGTGGGCGATGGCCGCGCATGCGTTCGGCGCGGTGCAGGACATCCTGCCCGATCGGGAGGCGGGAATCGGCTCTATCGCCACCGTGATGGGCGCGCGCGCAACGGTGCGCTTCGCGGTGATCGCATGGGCCGCCTCTGGGCTGCTCATGCTCGCCGTGCCGTGGCCGGGACCTTACGCGGCCATCGTCGCGATCCCCTACATCGTCAACTGCGCGCCGTGGTGGAACGTGAGCGACGCCGATTCGGCACGCACCAACGCCTCGTGGCGGCGCTTCATCGCGCTCAATTACGGCGCGGGCTTCATTGTGACGCTGCTGCTGATCGGGGCGTGGACCGGCGTCTAGATCGACGGATCGTCGCCGGGCGCGTCGGGCGACGCTTCGAGCGTCGCCGCCGGCACCCGCACCCTCATGGCCCCGGCATCGACCCGCGCGGTGATCGCCGACGCCCTCCCGAGGAGCTCCCCGTCCACCTGCACCTTCTGCGGGGTGTGGAAGGCGACCTCGACCTCCTCGCATCTCACGTGGTCAACGCGGGACGCCTTGAGCACCCGTGCCCACCATGGGTCGCGGATGCCGGCGTTCTGCGCCATCACCTGGCCGAACAGCTCGGTCCAGCCGACGAGTCCGCCGCGCGCGTCGAGGGTCGCGACGTCGAGCTTGCCGTCAACGGCCGAGGCGTCGGGGATGAGCTGCAGCCCGCCGGGCAGGCGGCCCACATTGCCCATCATCACGGTGCGCATGTGCGTCTCCGTTGGCTCCCCGCCGTCAACCGCGATGCGGGCGGCGATGCGCTTGGTGCCGAGGTGGGCCACGGCGGCGAAGAAGTAGGCGAACCAGCCAACACGGGCCTTGAGCCTCTCGTCAGCGCCCGCGACCATCTCGGCATCCAGGCCCCCGCCGGCGATAACGAGGAAGAGGTGAGAAGCGGGCGATCCCTCCATTCCCGGCTTGGTGATGTCGAGCCAGCCGACGTCCACGGTCTGGTCCTCGCCGTCGATCGCGAGCCGCAGAGCGGCGTGCGGATCGTTGAGCGGGATGTTGAAGTTGCGCGCGAAGATGTTGCCGGTGCCCATCGGCACTATGCCCATGGTCGCGCCGGAATGCGCCACCCCCGTGGCGACAGCGCGAACGGTGCCGTCCCCGCCGCACGCGACCACAACGTCGGCCCCAAGCTCGATCGCGCGCGTCGCCTGCCCTATCCCCGGGTCCTCTGCCGTGGTGGTGAACCACATGGGCTCAGGCAGGTAGCGGATTGCGCACGCGCGCATCGCCTGTTCTCGCAGCTGCCCGACGCCGGGTTTGATTGGGTTCGCCACGAAGGCGATGCGCTGGTTGCGCGTGAACATGGGCGGCGCGTCTTCGGGCGCGGGGGTGTCCGGTGGCCGGATGTACAGCACTCGCCGCCAGAAGCGCGGCACGTTCAGCGGATCGCGGTGCCCTATCTGGCGAGTGACAGACACGACGATGAGCAAGGCGAGGAGAGCGACCCCCAACCCCACCATGCCCAGCACGTCTGCGGTCATGAGTTGAGCGTAATGGAGCGCCACTAGACTGCCAGGCATGATCGACCTGAAGCTCATCCGCACCGACCCCGACGCGGTCAGGGCGAGCCAGATCTCCCGCGGCGAGGACCCGGGCCTCGTTGACCAGGTGCTCTCCGCGGATGCGGCGAATCGTGCGGCTCTCAACGCGTTCGAGACCGCCCGCGCGGAGCAGAAGACGCTCGGCGCGCAGGTGGCGCGCGCTCAGGGCGACGAGAAGGCCGCGCTGCTCGCCCGCACCAAGGACCTCGCCGCCCAGGTCGCCGAGCTCAAGGCGACGGCCGACGCTGCGGCAACCCAAGCGTCGGACCTTGCGCGGGCGCTGGGAAACATTCCGGAACCCGGCGTGCCAAGCGGTGGCGAGGAGGACTTCGCCGTGCTGCGGCACGAGGGCACGGTGCGCGACTTCGCGGCCGAGGGCGTGACTGTGCGCGACCACCTGGCCATTGCGGAGGGCCTGCGCGCGATCGACATGGAGCGCGGGGCGAAGGTCTCCGGGGCGCGGTTCTACTTCCTCACGGGGATTGGGGCGCGGCTCGAGCTCGCGCTCCTCAACGCCTCGATGGCGCACGCGATCGAGGCGGCTTCAGCCCCATGATCACGCCCACGCTGGTGCGGCCCGACGTCATGGCGGGGACGGGCTTCCTCGGCAAGCACGCGGAGGAGATCTACTACCTCGAGCGCGACGACCTGTACCTGGTGGGGACGAGCGAGGTCGCTCTCGCGGGGTACCACTCGGACGAGATCGTGGACCTGAGCGCCGGGCCGTTGCGGTACGCCGGCTGGAGCGCGTGCTACCGGCGCGAGGCCGGGTCGGCGGGCCGTGACACGCGTGGCATCATCCGCGTGCACCAGTTCCACAAGATCGAGATGTTCGCGTACACGCACGCGGCCGACGCGGGTGCCGAACACGAGCGCTTCCTCGCCACCGAGGAGGCGATGTTGCGCGCTCTGGAGCTGCCGTACCGGGTGATCGACACGGCGGCGGGCGACCTTGGCATGAGCGCGGCCCGCAAGTACGACTGCGAGGCGTGGCTTCCGTCGCAGGAGCGGTGGATGGAGGTCACCTCGACCTCCAACTGCACCACCTACCAGGCGCGGCGCCTCAACATTCGCGAGCGCGGCGAGTCCGGGAACGAGGCGGTGGCGACCATCAACGGCACCATCGGCACCACGCGCTGGATCGTCGCGCTGCTCGAGAACCACCAGCAGGCTGACGGCTCCGTGTACGTCCCGCCCGTGCTGCGCCCGTACCTCGGTGGCGTCGAGGTGCTCTCGCCCGTCGGGTGATGGGCCCCGCCATTCACCGAACCGTCACCGAGCGTTGCGCGGCCGCGTCACCGCCGCGTCGTATCGTGCAAGCATGAACAGAGAAGATCAGAACGAGCTGGCCGCCACCGACTGGCGGCTCGTGGGGCTCGACATTGACGGCACGCTCATGAACTACGGCGGCGAGATCTCGCAGGCCGTGATCGACATGGTGGAGAAGGTGCGGATGTGCCGCACGCACGTTGTCCTCGCAACCGGCCGCAACATCGTCGCGACCCTCCCGGTAGCGCATGCGCTCGGCATCCGCCGCGGATGGGCGGTGTGCTCGAACGGCGCGGTGACCATCCGTCTCAACCCCGGCACGCCCGGCGGCTACGACCTCGCGCACGTGCGCACCTTTGACCCCCGCGCGGCGCTTGAGATCGTGCGCCAAGAGCTGCCCGACGCTTTTGTCGCCGTTGAGGACCTCGGCGTGGGTTTCCGCGTGGCCAAGGAGTTCCCCATGGGTGAGCTCTCGGGTCGCCAGATCACGGTGGACTTTGACGACCTGTGGCGCGAGCCTGCGACCCGCGTGGTGGTGCGCGCGCCCGGCGTGGACGTCGAGCACTTCGATGCCGTGGTGCGGGCCATGGGGCTGCAGGACGTGACCTACGCGATCGGCTACACGGCATGGCTCGACCTCACGGGCCCTGGTGTGAGCAAGGGCAGCGCGCTCGAGGAGTTGCGGGTGCAGTTGGGCGTGGACGCGGCCCACACCGTGGCCGTGGGCGACGGCACGAACGACGTGGAGATGCTGCGATGGGCCGCGCGATCGGCGGCGATGGGGAATGCCCCGGAAAAGCTCAAGGCGGTGGCGGACGAGGTGCTCGGGCTGGTGGCGGACGACGCTGTGGTGCCGTTCCTCGCCCAGCTCGCCGACCCCACGAGGCTCGCGCTGCTCTAGCTTCGCCGCTCACTAGGCTGGTGGCCATGAACTGGCTCACCACGCCCGCACATCACCGGTGGCTCGAGGCCGAGACGGACCGACTGTTGACCTTCGGGGCCCAGAGCAAGGACCCGCTCGGCGGCTTCGGCTGGCTGGACGAGGCTGGCAGGCGCGACCCCAACCACGACGTCGAGCTGTGGATCACGTGCCGGATGACGCACTGCTTCTCTCTCGCGGCGCTGATGGGACGCCCCGGAGCCGCGGCACTCGCCGACCATGGCGTCGCCGCGCTCACGGGTCGCCTCAAGGACGATGACAACGGCGGCTGGTTCGCCGTCGTGGGGCCTGACGGGCCAACCAAGACCGCCAAAGAGGCGTACGGACACGCCTTCGTCATCCTGGCGGCGGCGTCGGCGACGGCCGCGGGGCTGCCCGGCGCGAGCGAGCTGCTGTACGACGCTCTCGCGACTCACGGCGAGCACTTCTGGGACGACGAGGCCGGGATGAGCCGCGAGAGTTACGCCGCCGACTGGAGCGGCGAGGAGGACTACCGGGGGATCAACGCCAACATGCACACCGTGGAGGCGTACCTCGCGGCCGCGGACGTCACGGGGGACCGGGTGTGGCTGCAGAGGGCGCTGCGCATCGCGGAGCGTGCCGTGCACGTGTTCGCCGCGGGCAACGAGTGGCGCATCCCTGAGCACTTCACCGGCGCGTGGGAGCCGCTGCTCGACTACAACAAGGAGACCCCCGCGCACCCGTTCCGCCCGTACGGGGCGACGATCGGCCACTCCTTCGAGTGGGCGCGGCTGACGCTGCAGATCGGCGCGTCGCTAGAGCTCGCTGGCCTCGCGGCGCCCGAGTGGATCGTTCCCGACGCGCGCGCGCTGTACGACACCGCCGTCGCCGAAGGTTGGGACGTCGACGGCGCACCGGGCTTCGTCTACACCATCGACTGGGAGGGCCGTCCGGTGGTGCGCGAACGCATGCATTGGGTGAGCGCCGAGGCCATCGGCGCGGCCGCGGTGCTCTGGGGGCGGACGCGAATCCAGCACTACGCCGACCAGTACGCGCTGTGGTGGGACTACGTCGCGGACAACCACCTCGATCCGGTCGGGGGCTCGTGGTGGCACGAACTCGGCACGGACAACGCCGTCTCCCGCACTGTCTGGGAGGGCAAGGCGGACATCTACCACGCCGTTCAGGCGACGCTCATCCCGCGGCTCCCGGCGGCACCGGCGCTCGCGGCCGCCCTGGCGAACGGCGCGCTTCGCTAGCCGACCGCCAGCACCACCTTGCCAAACGCCTCGTGCCGCTCAAGCAGCCGGTGGGCCTCGTTGACCTGCTCAAGCGGCAGCACCGCGTGCACCACGGGTCGCAGCGAGTGGGGGATGAGCGGCCACACGTTCTCGTGCACGGCGGCGACGATCGCGGCGCGCTGATCTAGGGGGCGCGATCGCAGGGTCGTGCCGGCGATCGTGAGGCGGCGAGACAGCAGGGAGCCAAGGTTGAGCTCGGCCACGGCTCCGGACTGCAGCCCGATGACCACAAGGGTTCCGTCGTCGTTGAGCGCCGCGAGGTTGCGGGACAGGTAGTCGCCCCCGATGCAGTCGAGGACCATGTCCACCCTCCCCACCCGCTGCACGTGCTCCGCGAAGTCCCCCGCGCGATAGTCGATCGCTAGATCGGCCCCGAGCTCGGCGCACCTGGCGGCACGCTCAGGGCCGCCCGCCGTCACGATGACGCGCATCCCCAATGCCTTCGCGATCTGGATGGCGGTGGTCCCGATCCCCCCGGAGCCCCCGTGAACGAGGAGCGAGGTGGCGCGCGGAATGCCGCCGACTACAAGGTTGGACCAGACCGTGCAGGCGGCCTCAGGGAGGGCCGCGGCCTCGATATCGGAGAGGCCAGGGGGCGTCGGAAGGACCAGAGATGAGTCAACTGTGACAAATTCCCCATAGCCGCCTCCGGGCAGCAACGCGCATACCCGTTCGCCCCCGACAAGGCCGCTCACGTCCGCTCCAAAGCCCGCCACAGAACCGGCGACCTCGAGCCCTGGCCACGCGGGAGCGTCGGGCGGCGACGGGTACAAACCCCGTTTTTGCAGGAGGTCTGCCCTATTCACGCCCGCCGCGGTCACCTTGATGAGAACGTCTCGCGGCCCGACGGCCGGCGTGGGGGCGTCGACGATCGCGAGTTCGCCTGAACCGCCGATTTGGGGCAAAGCGGCAACCTTCACCAAAAAACCCTCGAAACTTCCGTCATACCCATGCCGCCCCCTGCTCTCAATGTACGGGTTACCCGAGGTGTGCCTTAGGTTTTCGGCGACGGAGCCGATAACCGTTGGGACTGGATTGGCTCGTGTTACCCACGACGAGACTGGGGTTCTTCTCAGGCTCACAAGGGAGAGGCTTCATGCTCCAAAGGCTTGGTATTCGAGGAAAGATCCTCGCGGTTGTGGCGGTGCCGATCATCGTTCTGCTGCTCGCGTCGGGATACATCACCCTCGCCGCCGTCAACGCGCTCGCTAACGCCACGAACGCCCAACAGCTCGTGGCGACCGACAAGGCGACGCAGCCCTTCCAATCGGCGTTCAACGTTGAGCGCGACGCCGCGGCCAACTTCGTGGACACCTTCACGAGCTATTCCTCCGCCCGAGCCAACGCGCAGAACAGCATCGATGTCTCCATCGAGGCGCTGAAGACCACCGACACCGACGCGTACAGCGCGGTGGAGAAGGCCTTCAACGGGGGCCAGGCAACCGAGAGCGGCGGCACCGCGCAGAGCCTTGACCAGGCGCGCGCTGTTGGGCCGTACCAGGAGGGTGAAGAGGATCTCTCCCCCGAGGATGCCGCCGAGAACGACAACGGCGAGTGGTGGACGTGGCCCGCAGCGGACACGGTTTCCTCATCAGTCGAGTCTGTGCTCGCGATCAGCGACGCCGTGGACGACCTCGCGGCGAAGGCGTCCGGCACGACCAAGGAGACTCTCCGCGACATCGCTTTCCAGCTCGACCAAGAGGCCTCGGCAGCGCAGAGCCTGCTCACCGTGCCGCAGACCTACCAGCAGACGTTCATCGACTCGACCGAAGAGTCCGACAACACGTGGAGTGGCCTGCTGTCCAAGATGACGGGCGTAAAGCAGTCCGACTCGAACGACGCCGTGATCGCCATGATCTCCACGGCCAAGGACCAGATGCGCGACCTCGAGTCCACCCGCACCAAGGTCCGCTTGGCCGGCAACTCTGCGAGCAACCTGTCGTCCTGGTACTACGGTGTGCTCGGCTCGCTCAACGACATGATCGACCGCTCGTCGATCGCCGTGAACGACCCCGACCTGAGCCTTGACCTGAGCGCCTTCGGCGCCACGTACAACGTCCAGCAGCAGCTGTCGCTCGAGTCCACAAGCACCCAGCGCATCCTGCGCCAGGGCGACTACAAGCAAGGCGACGCGACCGGTGCGCGCAACCAGATCGCGGCCACGGACTTCGCGCTTGACCAGGCACAGTCCGCTGTCGACGCCATCGGTGGCACCATCGCGGTCCCCGACTGGGGCGCCTCGCGGACCACGACCTCGAACCTCGACTTCCTTTCTATCCGGAACACGGTGGCGGCCGGTGACGCCGCCGCCCTCGCGACCATCGCGAACCAGGACTGGGTGGGCATGGTGCAGGCCGAGGCCGACGCCCAGAAGCCCGCATACGACGAGACCATCAGCAAGGCGACGGCGCGAGCCGACACCCTGCGTCAGTCCGCCCTGCTGCAGACGATCGTCACGGCCCTCGGTGCCGCAGTCGCCGTGGCCCTGTCGCTCATCGTCGCCCTCCTGATCTCCCGCCGCATCGTGGTCCCGCTGCGACGCCTGACCACTACGGCCACCGCAGTGCGTGCAGAGCTTCCCCGCCTCGTGGAGCGCGTGGCGATGCCAGGAGAGACGGTCGACGTCGCCGAGGTGCAGATCCCCGTGGAGTCTCGAGACGAGATCGGCCGCCTCGCCGAGGCGTTCAACGGCGTCAACGCGGCAACGCTGTCCATCGCAGGCGAGCAGGCCGCCCTCCGTGGCTCGATCTCGGAAATGTTCGTGAACGTGGCCCGCCGCGACCAGGTCCTGCTGAACCGCCAACTCGCGTCCATCGACGACATGGAGCGCACGCAGGATGACCCTGAGACGCTGACGAAGCTCTTCGCGCTGGACCACCTGGCCACGCGAATGCGCCGTAACAGTGAGTCGCTGCTCGTGCTCGCCGGCATCGACACCGGCCGCCGCCTGCGCCGCTCGATGCCGCTGTCCGACGTGATCCGCACCGCTTCTTCGGAGATCGAGCTGTACGAGCGCGTTCAGCTCGAACTCGATGCCGACCCCGCCATGCTCGGGCACTCCGCTCTCACCGCAGCCCACCTCTTCGCGGAGCTGCTCGAGAACGCAACGGTGTTCTCCGACCCCGGCACCCCGGTCGTCGTTCGCACGAGCGAGCACGAGGGCCAGTACGTCGTGGAGGTGCAGGACTCGGGAATCGGCATGTCCGCATCCGAGCTCGCGGAGGCCAACAGCCGCGTCGCGTCTACGGCGGCGTCCGAGATCCTCGGCGCCCAGCGCCTCGGCCTCTTCGTGGTCGGCCGCATTGCCCGCCGCATCGGCGCTCGCGTGTCGATCGAGTCCACCGAGGGACAGGGAACGACCGCGCGCGTCGTCATGAACACGTCGCTGTTCGACTCCACGGTCGCGCCGGACATGGCACACCACACGGAGTCGACGGTCGACGAGGCCATGCACGCCCCGGCCGCGCTCGTCACGAACAACGCCGAGGACGAGCAGTTCGAGGCCCCGGCCCCTGCCGCTGTGGCTGCGGCGGCGGAGTCTGCCTACCAGCCGTCCGTGGTCGAGGCGGCGCCGCTCGCGGCCCGCGAGCCGTCGCCACAGCCCTCCGTCGATGAGCTCATCGCCGCCGACGCGAGTGCGGCGCCCGTCGGCGTTGCCGTCAACTCCGCGGATCTCACGGACGGTGTCACGGGCATGGGCCTGCCCACGCGCCGCCGCCGCACCGGACCCGTCGAGGTCTCGGAGGACGAGGCGAAGAACGTCATCGGCCTCCCCGCCCGCGCGACCGCCGCTCAGCTGAGCGCGCTTGACGCCGCGACGCCTGGTGAGGAGTTCAAGCCCGCGATTCCCGCGAGCGAGATCACTCCGCAGACGCCGGAGGAGCGCGCGCAGATGTTCCGCGGCTTCCGCTCGCGCCGCGACCTCACCGGACAAGACGCCCCGCTCGACGCCGAGGCCGAGTCGCTCGGCCACGCCGCACGTCGTGGCGGCCTGGCGCCGGAGGACGTTGTAGCCGCGCAGCAGGTGGAGCCGATGGTCATCCCGGCGCTCGAGGACGACGAGTTCGAGCCCGCTCCTGCCGCGGCGGCTGAGGTTGCCGAGGTTGCCGAGGTGGCAGAGGTTGCCGAGATCGCCGACGCCGTGGAGACTCCCGCGCTCACGGCAGACGAGCCTCCTGCGAGGATCGGCACGGCCGGCTTCGGCTACGACGATCAGTCGGAGCCCGCCGTTCCCATGCCCATGGTCGTGCCCTTGCTCGAGGACGATGAGGACTTCCCCGTTGCCGAGCCGGTCGCGGTGAGCGACGCGGCGGAGTCGGTGGAACTCGCCGAGCAGCCCGTTGCCGAGGAGCCCGCCGCCGCGTTCGAAGCTGCAGAGCCCGTCGCCGAGGCAACGCCCGAGCCCGAGTTCGTCACCTCTGACTCCCCCGCCGACGAAGGCATCGGCGCCGCCCCCGTCGTGGCAGCCGCCGCGGCCGCCGCACCGTTCTCGTACGCCGACGTCTACGGTTCGCTTCCTGCTTCCGCTCCGGCACCGGAGCCCCAGCAGGCGTGGGCCTCGGAGGCGGCGCAGGTCGAGCCCGCGTCGTCGCTCGCCGGCGAGGGTGTCGCCGAGCCGACGCTGGATGAGCTGATCGCCGGCTCGTCCGGTGAAGCCGCCGCCAAGTCTGGCTTCTTCGGCCGCCTGTTCGGCAAGAGCAAGGCAGCCAAGGAGGCGCCCGCTCCGCGCGAGAAGGCGCCCAAGAAGCTCTCCAAGAAGGAGCAGCGGGCCGCTGAGGCCGCTGCGGCCGCAGCCGCAGCTGCGATTGCCGTGGAGGCGATTGAGCCCGACGGCGGGGCCGGGTTCGCCCCGACGCCGCAGCCATCCGTTCCCGCGCCCGCGTTCGCGACGGCCCCGGCATACGATGCCGCTCCCGCATATGAAGCGGCGCCCGCGTACGACTCAGCCCCGGCATACGAGGCAGCGCCAGCGTACGAGGCTGCTCCCGCGTATGAAGCGGCGCCCGCGTACGTGGCTCCCGCACCCGCGTATGAGGACGCTCCTGCGCCCGTGGTTCCGTCCTATGACTCCCCGGCGATGGTCCAGGCCCCCGCCGTCCAGGCTCCGGAGGCCGTCTCTCCCGGTGGAGCGTTCGCGCTGTGGTCGTCTCAGACTCCGGCCCCCGTGGCCGAGCCGCAGGCGGATCCGCACACCTTCGAGGTGCCGACGGCAGGGCAGGCCTTCTCCGTGGACGAGCTCGCCAACCCGTTCGGGTGGGAGGCTGCCGGCGCCAGCGCGCTCGCGGCCGCCGAGCCGGAGGTCGCGGTCGAGTACCAGCCCGTGGTTGACCTGCAGCCGGAGCTCGACTCCGAACACGCGGGCCAGGCGGAGGTGACCAGCTCGGTCTTCTCCGAACTAAGCTCTCTCGCCGCCGAACGGCCAAAGGTGGACACGACGCGTGCCGGACTGCAGCGTCGGCGCGCGGCTGATGCCCCTGCCGTCCAGGTCAAGCCGATCGAATCCGAGGTCCAGCTGTCGCACAAGGAGCGCGACGCTGACGAGGTTCGGGATCGATTCTCAAGCTTCTACTCCGGAACCCAGCGAGCTCGGCACGACGTGGCAGAGTTCGAGCAGCGCTCGCAAAGCACGGCGGGTAAGGAATAGGACAATGGCACTACCTAGCACTCACAAGGAGAACCAGTGACCACGCTCAGCACTGAGGCCACCAATTTCGGATGGCTACTCGACAACTTTGTTCAGACAGTCCCTGGGACTCGTCACACGCTCGTGGTGAGCGCTGACGGACTCCTCATGGCGATGTCGAAGAACCTCGACCGCACGGGCGGCGACACGCTCGCCGCCGTCGTGTCCGGCATGGCGTCGCTCACCCGTGGGGCTGCCCGCCAGCTCAACGCCGGCGAGGTGCGCCAGTCGATCATCGAGATGGACGAGCTGTTCCTGTTCCTCATGAGCGTCTCCAACGGCTCGGTGCTCGCGGTTGCCGCGGACTCCACGTGCGACGTTGGCCTCGTGGGCTACGAGATGACCCTTCTCGTGTCGCGCACCGAGAACGCGCTCACCCCGCAGCTGATCAGCGAGATGCGCCAGAACCTGCCCACCGACGGACAGACGCGGTCATAAGGACGCACGATGCCCGATCTCTACGCCACGCAGACTGAGGACGAACCGGACGACACCTACGCGGTGCGCCCGTACGCCGTCACGGGTGGGCGAGTGCGTGCCGCGAGTGCGGACCTGCCTATGGAGGCGCTCGTCGAAGCGTCCTCCAGCCCAGAGACTTTGAGGGGACTGACCCCCGAAAAGAAGAAGATCCTGCAGCTTGCTACAGGTCAATATCAATCCGTCGCCGAGCTCTCGGCCCACACCCGCCTTCCGCTTGGCGTGGTCAGGGTGCTGGTGACGGACCTTGCTGAAGAAAATTACTTGAGAATCCACACCGGCGGAACCGCTCAGGATGCGAGCTCGCATGATGAGTCCGGCGGCCTTTCACTAAGTCTCTTGGAGAGTGTCCTCGATGGCATCGCAGCCCTCTGACGCGCCCGTCGCTACGGCGCCGGCACCGTCCCACGTCGCCCCCACGGTCGTCAAGATCGTGATCGCGGGTGGTTTCGCCGTCGGCAAGACCACCTTCATCGGATCGATCTCAGACATCGATCCGCTCAACACTGAAGCGGCCATGACGGAGCACTCCGTCGGCGTCGATGACGCTGGCGGCGTCACCGATCGCAAGACCACCACCACGGTGGCCATGGACTTTGGCCGCATTGCTCTGCCCGGCTCCCTGTGGCTGTACCTGTTCGGAACCCCCGGGCAGGACCGCTTCCTGTTCATGTGGGACGACCTGGTCCGCGGCGCCATCGGCGCTGTGGTGCTGGTCGACACGGAGCGCCTTGACCAGTGCTTCCCCGCCGTCGACTACTTCGAGGGGCGGGGCATCCCGTTCGTCGTTGGCGTGAACTGCTTCGACGGGGTTGCCAAGCACCAGCTTGAGGACGTTCGCGAGGCTCTTGGCCTCGGCCCGAACGTGCCCCTCATGTACACCGACGCCCGCGAGAAGGCCGCGACGAAGCAGGCTCTGATCGCCGTCGTCCAGCTCGCAATGCAGCGCATCAAGGGGAACTAACTCTCCTTGCGGCGGCGCGGACCCTCCCCTGGCGGGGGTGGGGCCCGCGCCGCCGTCGCGTTCGGCTTGTTACCCTTAACGCCGTGATGTACCTGGACGGATCAGCGCTGTGCCGCTTCCTGCCGGGCGTCCGCTTTTACGGGGAGTTCACGTCGTGGGCGATCCCCAATCTCGAGAACCTCGCCACCAGCCAGCTGAGCCTCACCGAGTTGCGCCAGGCCGCCGCCCTGTATCCCCGCGAGGAGAAGGACAACGCCTACGTCGTGGTCGAGGAGGTGCGGGCCCGCATCCCCGTTGTCCGCTTCAGCGACGACAACGTGCAGATCTCGACCCACGCCGCGAGCGTCCTGCGCCCCTTCGCCGCGCTGCACCTCGGCGCCGCGGTTGCGCACCCGAGCATCGACACGATCGTCACCTACGACCCCGAGCTCGCCCGCGCCGCCGAGCTGTACGACCTCAGGGTGCTGAGCCCAGGTCTTCCCGCAGGCTGGCACAATAGGCCAGTCGGCTAGCCGACCAAGGAGAGTTGACCGAGCGGCCGAAGGTGACGGTCTTGAAAACCGTTGTGGCGCAAGCCACCGTGGGTTCGAATCCCACACTCTCCGCGCTTGAATCCCCGCCCCCAGCGTCGGGTATCCTTATCCGGCCTGGAGACGTCGCATAGTCAGGCCTAGTGCGCGGTCCTGCTAAGACCGTGAGGGTGTTAAAGCCCTCCGTGGGTTCAAATCCCACCGTCTCCGCTTTTTCTCTACGCTGGTGCCATGAACAGGACCGGAAATGGCGGCGCGGCCGCAGGCGGCAGCATCTATGGACTCGGCTTCATCGGCGCGGCCATCTACTACTTCGCGTCGGCGGACCAGTTCTGGGAGTTCATCCTCGCGATCCCCAAGGCCATCGTGTGGCCGGCGATCGTCGTCTACGAGCTCCTCAAGAGCTTCTACGGCGGCATCTGACACCGGTTCGGCGCAGCCCGGCCGAACCGGTATAGTTGTGACCTGGTTTTCCCACATGCGCCCGTAGCTCAACGGATAGAGCATCTGACTACGGATCAGAAGGTTGGGGGTTCGAATCCCTCCGGGCGCGCTAGAGTTCCAGCTTGCATCGCTGGCTAGGGCTTCGCTGCTCCAGCGAGCCGATCTGAGATCGCGATATCGACCAGGTCCGGTATCTTCCCGAGTTCGTCCAGTTCCATCGGCCCGTGAGCTTTCAGCTCCAGCGAGACCGCCTGTTGCGTGTTCCCCGGCGCAATTCTTCAGGCGCTGAGGCGGACGACAAGCGTGGCGACAGTGACATTGAGCAGTCCAGAGGCAGTCGCGGCGGCCCGGTAGTGACGAGATTGATTACCGAGCCCCGGCGTGGGCAGATTGGCGTGAGACATCCGTCACGCCGCGACCGCGGGCATTGCATATGAGCATCGTCGATCGGTTGACGGCGAAGGTTCGGCGGGCCAAACTGACGAGCACCAAGTGGCCGGAGCCAGGTTGGTAGGGCGTGTTCAACGGCGAACACGCGCTCTAGGGGCTAGAGCAGGGGTGCAGGGTGATCCGTTTCGCCAAGATCTTCACGGTCGCTTTGTTCGGAGCGTTTGCCGTCGTCACGGTAGTCGCGGCCTCGCCCGACCCCGGAGATTCGAAGCCGAGTTACACAGACGAACTCGATCTCACCGGAACCCCGTCAAAGGTCGATATCGAAGTCCTCGCCAGCACGCTGGAATTCGACCTGTTCCTCAAGGCTCCCGAGGAGTGGGGCGATGCGTACTACGACGACGGCAAATTCGTCATCAACACCGTGACGCGCAACGTCGAGGACGCCGCGAAGGTGCTCCGCGAGTATGGCGTCATGGGCGGCGTGATCATCCGACAGGTCCCGACGTCGATCGCTGACTACGATCGGGCAAAGGATGCCATTCGGCACGCCAAAGAGTTTGAGGGCAAGCTCTCGTCCGTCGGTCCAGATTATGCCGCGGGTACGCTCAGGGTCAAGACGTTGCCAGGCGCGCGAGTCAGCGAGATCGACGTGCAAGAGGTCCTCGAGCAAGCTGGCGCGAGCTCTGCCGCGAAAAGCGAATTGGACCCCCCGCTGCCAGTCGTGATCGAAGAGGGAGCGGCGTTCCACCTCATGGCGAGCAGGTACCACGACGACTCGCCGTTCTATGGCGGTGGGTTCATGGCCTTTTTTGATGACACTGGCGACCCACACAATGCGTCTGGTTGCACCGGCGCCTTCGCGTGGTATCGCGCTCCGTACTACTACATGGTGTCCGCGGCGCATTGCGCGCGGGACAGTAACTACCACCACAGCGATGATGTACGTCGGTGGACGACCGATGGCCACTACTACTCGATCGGGACCGTGACTTACGTTTCGGCTGGCGCGAACGGCACGGTCTCAGGTAAGCATGGCGACTGGTTGATGGCGAGGATGGACAACGGCAACGCCACGGCATCATGGGTTTGGACCGGTACCTTTGACTCGCATACACCGCAGCGAGTCCACATCCCCGCGGTGCTTAATGCGGGCTGGTCAAACTCAACGCTGCGCACGGCAGGAGCTGCCACGGCCCAGCACCCGACGTGGGGCGACGGCGAGTTGAATCCCACGAAGATCATCGCTACGAATCAAGATGTCCTACAAGACGGCGTTTGGTACACCAACTTGACGATCGCTGAAGACACCAACGAATGCCCCTATAGGGGCGACTCGGGGGGCCCGTTCTACCAGCCGCGGTCCGACGGACGGCTTCACGCCGTCGGAATCATGTCTGGCAGCCAAACAGATGTCTATCCCTGCCAGATGTCATATACGCCGATTGGGTACGTAACGGCTGACTTCGGCGGCGAGTTGCAAACGGATTGAATATGTCGGGAATACTCAGACGGAGTAGTGGCGAGCCAACAAAACGGAAGCGCCGGTGCACGTGATGCGCAACTTTCGGTGGTGGGGGTGGTTGCTCATCGTGGCGCTGGTTGTCATTGGAGCGGTGCTCATCATCCATGGGATCACGCAACCCGATCGGTCTTTTCACTTGAAGTAGGGCCCCGTCACGCAACGAGTTCACGTCGGCGCTCGCGGAGGAGCTCGACGGCGTCGCGTGCCGCGGTCGCATTGGGCAGGGTGTACGGCTGGGTGGTGGCCACCGAGGCGTGGCCGAGTAGCTCTCGGATGGTGCGCATGTCGACGCTGGCTCGCAGCAGATCCGTGGCGAACGCGTGCCGGCAGCAGTGCAACGTCCACTCCTCGCCGAGGATCGCGGACGCTTGCTCGCCGATCCAGCGGGCATGCACGTGGCCGGTGGCCCGTTGGGACGGAAACGCGTACCCGCCGCCTGAGCGGCACGCGATACGGACCGCGATCGCGAGTCTTGCATTGAGCGGGGCCACGATCTCTCTCCCGCCTTGCGTGGACGGTCAGCCACCACCCGGTGATGTCGACGTACAGGTCGTTCTCGTGGACTTGGGCTATCTCACCTCGCCGCATCCCGGCCTCGCGTGCCAACCGCAAGACAAGTTGCACGCGGCTGCCGGCCTCGAGCAACGCACGCGCGTATACGGCGGGCGGGATCGGCCTCGGTTGCCCAGGGTGTTCGCGGATCCGTAGCAGTGCGGCCGCCGGCGAGTTCTCTATGCGGTGCGTGTCGACGCCGTGCACGTAGAAGCACACGGAACTCGCGCGGCGCCCGCGCCGAGTCTCGTGTGCGCACGGCTACGCGCCGGCCCACGCCATGATGTCGGCCGTCGTCACGAGCCACGGATCAGTTTAGCCACCATGGCGGGCGAACACGAGCATGTTCTCCACGCGGGTCCCGGTCGTGGTCTCGGGACGCCCGGGCGCGCGCAAGTGCGCGAGGTACCCCGATAGTGCCTCGTACCAGGCGGCACTTACCCCCTTAACTGCCTGGCGCGAATGTATTGGCTCTCAGGCGATCGCGTGCCCCGCCTGTGGATACGTCTGATTTCGGGCGTGTCGTCCTTTTCCCCCGCAACGCGGGTCGTTGTCGCCTGTGGCACGAAGTGCAGGTGGCGTTCCGGCATGGCGAGTCAGGCGGCCTCGGGTCGGTGACCCTCGATTCGCTGGACCGTGCGCCAGCTCAATCTTGCGTTCGCGGGCACTTGAGAGGTCGGTCACAGCGACAACTGACACCCAACCAGAAGGTTGGGGTTCGAATCCCTCCGGGCGCGCTCAGCATGGCCCCGCTCCACTTATCGTGGATGCATGGACAACCTCACCACCCTCGCCGACGACTACTACGCCTTCGCGCGCGCCGCTGACGGCCACTCGCTCCTGTGGAACTCGTCAACCGAGCACCTTGAGACCTGGCCGGCCTTCTCGCCCGACGCTGTGGCCGAGCACCAGCGCACCTACAACGAGTTCGCGGCACGGGCCGACGCTGTGGTCGCCAGTTCTCCGCGCGAAGTTGCGCTCAAGGACGCGATCGCATTCACCGCGCGCTCAACGGCCGTGGACCTCACCTGGAATGCGGCGATCACGGGCACCCACCCGGCGCTCGGCTTCGTGGGCATGATCGAGCTGTTCGGCACGCGCTTCAATCTCGTGACGGACGAGCACGCGGACCAGTACCTCGCCAAGATGCGCGCGCTGCCGCACGCGCTCGATGATCTCGCGTCCGTCGCGGAGGCCGAGGCGCTCCTTGGCATCGTCGGGCTGACCCGCCACCTCAACCGCACCGCCGAGCTCATCGAGGAGCTCGTGGCGAGCCCAGACGCCCTTGACCGTATCGCCGCCCAGTCGCCGCCGTCGGGCCTTGCCGAAGCCCAAGCCGACGCGTGGACGGGCGAGCTGCGCGAGATCGTCGCCAACGAGGTCCTCCCCGCGCTCGCCGATCACGCCGTGCGCATGCGCGCTCTCGCCGAGCGCGGCCGCGACGACGACCACCCCGGCTACTGCCACCTGCCAGGCGGCGACGCGCAGTACCGCGACCTCGTGTGGGCGATGACCTCAACGGACCTGACACCCGAGCAGATCCACCAGTTGGGCCTCGACCAGGTGGCGCGCCTGGACGAGGAGTACAAGGCCATTGCGGGCCCGCTGCTCGGCACCACGGACCTCGCCGAGATCTACCGCCGTTTCCGCGACGACGAGTCGCTCGTCTACACGAACGCAGAGGACCTGGTCCGCGACGCGGAGGCCGCATTCGAGCGTGCGTACGCCGCGCTCCCGAGCGCGTTCAGCCGGATCCCCGTCACGCCGTGCCGCGTCAACGCGGTCAAGGGCGGCGCCCAGGCGTACTACAGCGCTCCCGAGCCGGAGACCGGCAAGCCAGGTGAGTTCTTCTTCAACGTCTCCAACCCCACCGACTGGAGCCGCACGGACCTCGAGGGCACCACGTTCCACGAGGGCGTCCCCGGCCACCACCTGCAGTTCGCGCTGCACGAGGAGGACACGGGGCTGCACAACGTGCTCAAGCGCATGAATGTGACCGCCTACCTGGAGGGATGGGCGCTGTACACGGAGCGCCTCGCGGACGAGCTGGGCCTGTACTCGAGCGAGCTCGCGCGCGTAGGCATGCTGCTCAACGACTCTCTGCGCGCGTGCCGTCTCGTGGTCGACACCGGGATGCACGCCTTCGGCTGGACCCGCCAGCAGGCCATCGACTTCATGATGAACAACTCGCCGAACTCCCTAGGCGCCGTGACCGCAGAGGTGGATCGCTACATCGCGATGCCCGCGCAGGCGCTCAGCTACATGGTCGGCAGGCTCGAGATCATGCGGCTTCGCGAGCAGGCAGGTCTGCCGCTTCCCGAGTTCCACGAGCGGGTGCTCGCGAACGGCATGGTGCCGCTCCCGACGCTCGCGCGTCTCGTGCTCAAAACCGACGCTGTTTAGGCGGGATTTGGAGATAGAGTTCCGTTAGGCGCGCACGCAATGGTCGCGCCCTGACAAGGAGTAACAATGGACGACGGCTTCTTTGACGGCAGCTTTATGGCGTTCCTGCTGTACACGCTGTGGATCTTCATCCTCATTTCCTTCATCTTCGTGGTGATTCGGATCATCATGGACGTGTTCCGCTCGCAGGACCTTGGCGGCTGGGGCAAGTTCTGGTGGATCTTCTTCATCATCGTGCTGCCGATCCTCGGCACGCTGATCTACCTGTTCGCCCGTGGCGGCAGCATGGCTCAGCGCGATCTCGAGGACGCAAGGCGTGCGCGTGAGTACGACAAGGAGTACACCAAGACCCTCATCGGCGAGGCCGGCGTGGGCGGTTCCGCTGGTGAGATCGAGCGGGCAAAGGCGCTGCTTGACTCCGGCGCGATCACGCAGGCCGAGTTCGAAACCCTCAAGGCCAAGGCGCTCGCTTAAGCGCTCCAGGTCACTTCAGGAGGCCACGTTCCCCTCGCCCGTCAGGGCGAGGCGGGACGTGGCCTCTCCCTTTCGTCACCATGGTGACCGCGATATCGCGCCCCGGTGGGAGCAGGCGGATCGTGACCGCCCCTACGTCCACGCGATCGAGCGCGGCCGCGAGCCGTATGCCGATCTCGGCCATCGCGACGGGCGACGGCAGTTCGGAGCCGCGGTCGTCTAGCAGCGCCACTTCCACGCCCCGCTCGCGCGCGCGACCGACCGCACCGACGACGATCGGCATCATGAGGGATCTCCCGCGCACGCTGTCGCGCAGGTGCGCCTCGACGCGAGCGAATTCCGCCCTGTCCGCGTCGCTGATCGCCGCGCCGCTCGCGATGCGGTCGAGGAGCGGCACTGCCGTCGATGCGAGCTCTGCCGCACGCTGCACGCGGATCTCCTGGGCGGCGTTCGCGGACGCCGCGACCGCGGAGGCGCCAACGGAGCGTTCGGTGAGTTCGTTGATGCGCTGGGCGGTCCGCCGCAGGGACCGCCCGAACAGCGTTGCGACCACCATGAGCGCGATCTGCGACTGCGCGAGTCGAAGCCCCCACAGCACGCCCCAACCGCTCAACTGCGCCCACGCGAGGGTGATGCTCACCATGATGAGGCCCCCGAGCCACGCGAGGAGCACGCGCCTGCGGAGGATGAGGAACCAGATGAGCCAGGTGTTGGCACCCAGGTGCCACGTGGCGCGCCCAACGTCCAGGCCGTCGGGAAGCGCGTAGCTCACGAGCAGCGTGCTCACCGTGATGATCCCAAGGAGCACCAGCGTGAGCGGCAGCGGGTACGGGTCCGGGTACGGCCTGCCGATCAGGACGACGCCGAAGCACACGATCACCAACGCCACGTAGGACGCCCAAGGATGATCGAGAACGTTCGCGGTCGCGAAGGTGAAGACCGCGTTCGAGACGATCACCATGCCCATGACGAGGTGGGCGCCGTCGGTGTGCAGCCCAAGCAGGCGGCTGACGTCCGTTGGCGTGACCCGCTCCGCGGGGATTGCGCTCATGGCCGCCTCCAGCTGAGAGTGATTCGCGTACCGGCGCCCGCGTGGGAGCGGACTTTGGCGTCGCCGCCAGGGAGCGACCCCATCCGCTGCATGATCGACACCCTCAGGCCAAGCCGACGCTGGGGCACCTCGCGCAGGGAGAACCCGACGCCGTCGTCGGTCACCGTCACCCCTACGGCGTGGGTCTGGATCGCCACGTCTACGCGCCTGGTGACGTGATCGCCAGCGTGCCGCAAAGAGTTGCGGATCGCCTCCTCCGTGGCCTCCGCGAGCGCGGCGACGACGTCGCGCGGGATCTCGCCATCGAAATCGATCACGTACGAGAACTCGACCTCTGGGCTCAGCTCGCCGACCGTTGCGCGCAGCATGGCGACGAGCTCCTCTGGCGCGTACGGCGTGCTCGCGAGCTCGGCATTGGCGAGCTGCTCAACGGAGGTGAGTGCGTCACGCGCCTGATCACGGAGACTCGCGGGCGATCCGGGGCGTGCGGCCGCGAGCAGCACCGACATGATGTCGTCGTGCACCATCGCGTTGATGCGCGTCTGCTCGCGCTCGCGAGTGACCGCGCGCGCCTCGAGTGATGCCTGCTCGCGCGCGCGCTCGGCCACGGAGTCGAGCCTGGCCGCGGCGAGCACGACCGCGAGGGACACGCCGGCGAAGATCGAGCTGCTCACCATGGAGCCGAGCCCCTCGAGCACCGCCTGGATCGCGGTGGCATCGCGAACGGCGAGGCTCACATAGACGATGAGTGGACCTTGCATGAGCGCGTACACCCAGGTGACGCGGCCCTTCCAGGCGACAGCGATAAGCGATGCGGGGATGGCGCCGAAGCCCTGGAGCCAAGGGGCGGCGCCCTGCGCCAGCTTGTCCGCATGGATCGCGAACGGAAAGAGCAGCATGGAAGCCACGAAACCGAGCGCGCTGGCCGTGACGAGCCCGCGCATTGCCGCGAGCGGCAGCACCCTGCCAAGGACAACGAAGGACGCCGGAAGCACCAGCACGGTCGCCACGCTGAACCACAGCACAGGCGCATCGACCTGCGACAGCTGTCCCCTGAAGCCTCCAGGACCGCCAGAGAGCAGCACCCCGAAGATGATGGTGGCGATGCCGATCGCGAAGTACATGGTTCGCGTCATCCGGTCGAGTGCGGTGCGCTCGTCGCTCGCCTCACCCATCTTCGTCCTCGGCGAGCAGCCCGTCCTCTACCGCTCGTTTGTAGAGGTCCACGCGGGACAGCGCCGGCCTGCCCGCGTCGGCGTACTTGCGCCGGATACGGCTCACATACTCTGCCACGGTCTCGCGCGAGAGGCCGGTGTGGAAGGCGACCGACGCCGCCGTCTCGCCGCTCGCGTAGAGTCCCAGGATCTCCTGCTCGCGGGAGGAGAGTTTCGCGTCGCGAAGGTCGGCGTCCGCGTCGATTGCCGCGGCCCAGTCGGCGCCGAATACCTCTGTGCCCGACGCTGCGGTGCGGATGGCGTCGAGCAGCGTCGCGGGATCGGCGGACTTGCGGATGAGGCCCAACGCGCCTGATCGGGCCGCGGACTGGATCATGCGGCGGTCCTCGGCTCCCGTGTACACGAGGACGTGCGCGCCGCGCGCATGAATCGCCTCGACGTTCTCTTGCGGCAGTGAGCCGTCGGCGAGCCGCAGGTCGAGAACTACGAGGTCAAGATGGCCCTCGATGGTGTCGAGCTCGGCCACCGTCTCGACCATTCCGGCGAGCGTGAGGTCGGGCTCCGTCGCCACGAGATCCCGGAATCCGATCGCAATCAGGGCGTGGTCTTCCACGAGCGCGATGCGTCGTTCGGCGTCCATTGCCCCTCCTTGCACCGCAGACTAGCGGACTGGGACCGGTACCAGGGGTGTTCGGGTACTAGGGGATGTCCCTGTCCCCATAAATGGGGGCTTTACGGCTCTTGCGGATGGTGCGAGAGTTCCCAAGACGGGCCGCAGGCGGGGGGAGGCCCGTCGCTTAGGCGGAGGTAGGGGATGGACTGGACTGTTGAGGCGCTCTGCGTCCTGATCACAGGGTTGCTCTTTGTGGCGATCGTGGTGGCCGGCCTGACCCCGCTTGCGTCGTTGAGCCCTGCATCGTTCGTGGCATTCAGTGCCGCGGCCGTGGTGTTCATCGGCGCGGCCTTCGCGCTCGCGCGGGTGCAAGCCGTCAACTACCCACCCGCAATGTGGGTATTGCCGATTCTCCCGCTGCTCATCATCGGAGTGCTGGGCAAGGATGCCGTCGCCGCCAGACGCGCATCTGCCCGGCCAGAGCGCGCGACCGCCATCGCGCGCCCCGATGCTGAGCGGCCCGTCGTCGCCCTGGTCGGGACCCCGGCTCCCTCCGGTGAGTCCGTCCAGGGCGGCGACGGAACCCCGAGAGAGCTCGCGGGCAGCCCGAACGCGACGCCGAACGAACTCGCGCACATGGCCATCAACCACCCAGAGCTTCGCGCGGTGATCGCGCGCAATCCCATGACCCCGCACTCGGTCCTTGAGTGGCTCGCGCAGCAGGGCTCCGCCGACGCTGTGGAGGCGCTGCGGGGTCGCAGGACTTCGCAGGGCGCCGGGGTCTGACACACCCCTGGGCCAACCGCGCCTAACCGGCCTTGCCCTGCCAAGCGGTGCTGTCGGTCACGATGCACAGGCCCATCCGATCCCCGTGGCTCCACGTGCCCTCGGAGGGCACCCACGCCACCCACTCGCGTCCGGCCGCGGCAGACTCGAGCGCTCCGCCGGGCGCGAGCTGCGTTGCGCAATAGGCGAGTACCGCGTCCGCAACCTCGTCGGAGCCCGGCCACTCGTCTGCCGTGAACGTGAAGGAGCTGACCACCTCTGCCGAGTGCGGTTCGTCGCACGCCACCACGAAGACGGGGCCTGCGCCGTCGCCGAGCGAGTCGATGCACATGCCGGTCACAAGCTGGGCCGAGTGCAGCCGCCCGGTCGCGGACGCGTCGGCCGGGGTGAGGTTGGAGTTCCGGATCGTGAGCGTCACCTGCGCCACGACACCGGCGGCGATCGCCACCAGACCCACGCCCAGGAGCACCGCAACCCAACGCGGAAAGCGGGAACGGCGTCGGGCAGGAGGCGTTGGCCGGAAGTCCGAGCGCTTGACCGTCCCGGCGGGAGTGCCGTCCGGGGCGGGGGGCGGGGCGAAGTCGTCGGTCATGGTGCGGTGCTCGGTGCGCTGCCGGTCACGCCAACGCGTCGAAGTCGACGATGACGGGCACGTGGTCCGAGGCTCCCTGCCCCTTGCGCTCCTCGCGGTCGATCTTCACCGCGGTCGCGAGCGTGGCCGCAGCAGCAGACGCGTACACGAAGTCGATCCGCATACCCTCGCCGCGGGGGAAGCGAAGCTGCTGGTAATCCCAGAAGGTGTACGTGTTCGGCGCGTCGATGAAGCGGCGGCTGAGCTCCTCGTAGCCGGCGCCCTCGAGGGCGTGGAAGGCTTCCCGCGCCTCCGCCGTCACATGGGTCTCGGCCGAGGGATCGGTCTCGGACCAGATGTCCGTGCTGAGCGGCGCCACGTTGAAGTCGCCCGCGATGATGGCCGGGCCGTCCGCCCATTCCGCGGCCGCGTCGCGCAGGCGGGCGAGGAAGTCCAGCTTGTACGCGTAGTGGGGATCGGCGAGAGCGCGGCCGTTGGGCACATAGACGCTCCACACGCGCGTCCCGCCGCACTGCGCCCCGATCGCGCGCGCCTCAACGCGCGGGTCTCCCGTCTTCGCGAAGCCGGGCTGTCCCGCGAACTGCGTCTCGACCCCCTCAAGCCCAATGCGCGATGCGATCGCCACGCCGTTCCACTGGTCGAGCCCATGCGCGGCGATCTCGTACCCGAGTGCCGCAAACGGGGCGGCGGGGAACTGCTCGGGCTTGCACTTGATCTCCTGCATGGCGAGCACGTCCACCTGGGAGCGCTCAAGCCAATCGGCCACCCTGTCGACGCGGGCCCGTATCGAGTTCACATTCCAGGTGGCGAAGCGCATGGCACCACCGTACCGACGTAGGGTCGAACCATGGCAACCGCATTGGTGACAGGGGCATCGGCCGGCCTTGGCGAGGAGTTCGCGTGGCAGCTCGCTACCGCTGGTCACGACCTCGTGGTGACGGCACGTTCTCGCGACCGGCTCAGTGCGCTCGCGGACGTGGTCGCAAGCGCAACGGGAGTCGCGGTGGAGGTCCTCGCCGCTGACCTATCGCTGCCCGACGGCAGGGAGGCTGTCGCTTCCCGCCTCGCCGATTCCTCGCGGCCGGTGAGCCTGCTGGTCAACAATGCCGGGTTCGGCCTCGGCAAGGACTTCCTGACCACGTCGTGGGAGGACGAGGCCGCGATGCACGACGTTCTGGTCACCGCTCCTTTGCGCCTCACCCACGCTGTGCTGCCGGGGATGGTGGAGCGCGGGCACGGCGCCGTGCTGAACGTCGCCTCCGTGGCGGCGCACCTCAGCAATACGACGTACGCCGCCCACAAGCGCTGGGTGGTCGAGTTCACGGAGGCGCTTGCGGGCCAGCTGCGCGGCACGGGAGTGACCGCGACCGTGGTGCTGCCAGGCATGACGCGCACCGAGTTTCACGACAGCTCCGATCTCGAGCACATGAAGAGCGCCCTCCCGGAGGCCGCGTGGCTCTCCGCCGAACAGGTGGTGAGCTCGGCGCTGACCGCGGTGAGGCGCGGCTCGGTGACGGTGACGCCGTCGGTGCGCTACGTGGCCGCGGGAACGCTCATGCGGATCGCGCCGGCTGCGGTGACCCGACGCTTTGGCTACTCCCGTACGCAACGGTAGCCAGCGTCGGGCCGCTGGTGGGGCGTCCGCTACTAGGCTGGCCGCATGACGACGCCGCCCTCTCAAACCCCACGAGACACCCTTCGCGACCTCATCAAGGACCTGGCGGTGGTCCACGGCCGCATCACGCTCTCCTCGGGGCGCGAGGCCGACTACTACGTTGACCTCCGCCGCGTCACGCTGCATCACGAGGCGGCGCCGCTCATCGGCCACCTGCTGCTTGACCACCTCGAGATCAGCGGCTTTGGCCCCGCGGACATCGACGCCGTCGGGGGACTCACGCTCGGCGCGGACCCGGTGGCGGGGGCCCTGCTTCACGCGGCGGCGTCCCGAGGGCTCGCGCTGGACGCGTTCGTGGTCCGCAAGGAGGCGAAGGCGCACGGGATGCAGCGACGCATCGAGGGCCCGGACGTCGCCGGACGCACGGTGGTGGCGGTCGAGGACACCTCCACCACGGGAGGCTCGGTGCTCACGGCGGTCGAGGCGCTGCGCGAGGCGGGGGCGAACGTGGCGGCCGTCGCCGTGATCGTTGACCGCGGCACGGGCGCGCGCGAGGTAGTTGAGGCCTCGGGCCTGCCGTACCTGTACCTGTATGACCTCCAGGACCTCGGGCTCGAATAGCCCATGCAGCGCTTCAGCCGCCGCAACGTGCTCGGGTGGATCGCGGGCGCGGCGGCGCTCGTCGTGTCCGTGGGGGTGCAGGCGGGAATCTTCGAGTGGCACGTGTGGGCTGTCATCGGGGTTGCGGCGCTCGTCGTCGTCGCGTACTTCGTCTTCCGCGCCACGGAGCAGTCCCGCCACGCTAAGCGGCTGCGGGAGTTTGCCGAACTGCACGGCTGGGCCTACCGCGCAGAGGGTGCTGAGCTCCTCTACGGGCTGACCGGCTTCCCCTTCGGAACGGGCACCGCTCGTGTCGCGATGGACGTGGTGGAGGGCACGTACTCGGGGGTCAGCGTGGCGTCCTTCACCTACAGCTTTGATCAGCAGATCGCGGGAGAGTACGCGGGAGAGCAGGTCTTCACCGTTGCGCAGGCGCTGCTGCCCACTCGGCTGCCGAGGCTGGACCTGGTGCCCGAAGACATGGGCACCCGGGTGCTGAGCCAGTTCGGGCTCGCCGACATCGATCTCGAGTCGGCGGAGTTCAACCGCACCTGGCGCGTGCTGTGCGACGACAAGCGTTACGCGATAGACGTTGTCGATCCGCGCATGATGCTCGCGCTCATGCGCAATCGCCAGCAGCGCGTGGCGGTGCGCATAGACGGCGACAAGGTGGTCGCGTGGAGCGCCGGGGTGGCGCACGTCCGCGATCTCGCGCGCAGGATGGACCTCGTGGCGAGCGTCTCGAAAGCCATCCCCGCGCACGTGGTGAGGAAGTACGCCGAAGGCGAGCAGCAGCGTCGGGCGCAGGAGGCGGCACGGGAGGCGGCCGCCCCAGGCTGGGCGAACACCCCTGGCGCCTTGACCTCTGGGCGTTACACCGGCGTCGGCGTCGACGCGGACGGGGACGGGGTAGAGGACTGGGAGCAGCGCAACCGCTAGAGTCGTGGCTACAACCTTCGGGAGGACATTGTGATCTGGGCAATCGTGATCATCGCGATCCTTGTCATCGTCGGCGCCTGGGCTGTTGCCCAGTACAACGGCCTCGTCAAGCTGCGGAACCTGGTGCAGGAGGCCTGGCACCAGATCGACACCGAGCTGCAGCGCCGCCACGACCTCATTCCCAACCTGGTGGAGACGGTCAAGGGCTACGCCGCACACGAGCGCGAGACCTTCGAGGCGGTCACGCAGGCGCGCGCCGCCGCGGCCGCACCCGGGGCGGGACCCGCCCAGCAGGCGCAGAACGAGAACATCCTCACCCAGGCGCTTGGGCGCCTGTTCGCCGTGGCCGAGGCCTACCCGGAGCTCAAGGCGAACCAGAACTTCCTCGCGCTTCAGCAGGAGCTCACGAACACCGAGGACCGCGTCGCCGCCGGACGCCGCTTCTACAACGCGAATGTGCGCGAGCTCAACACCAAGATCGAGACGTTCCCCACCTCGATCATCGCGAACATGTTCAAGTTCGTGAAGGCCGAGTACTTCGAGACCGAGGACCCGGCGGCCCGCCAGGCGCCGACGGTTCAGTTCTAGGCGCAGTTCAGTTCCAGCCGGTCCGACGCTAGGGGGCTTGGGCGTGTTGCCTGACGTGGGGTTCGGGACGGGTGATGGCATCTTCGGTGCCATCTTCTCTCTGTTCCCGCTGATCTTCCTTGGCGTGCTCGGCTTCATGATCTTTGCCGCCGTCAAGGGGTATCAGGAGAGTCAGAAGCGCAAGGCAGCGATCGCGGCAACGGTGGCGATGCACCACCTCGGCCACATCCCGGAGGACCCGTCGCGGGTGGGCTACTTCTCGAGCGCGCCGTTCGGAATCGGCGACAGCAAGCGCGCGCGGGACATCGTGTGGGGCACTCTCGCCGGAAGGCCGTTTGAGACGTTCGCGTACAGCTACGAGACGCACACGACGGACTCCGAGGGTCACCGCTCCACGACCACGCATCACTTCCAGATCACCTGGGTGCCGCTGCCGGGCCCGCTGCCCGCGCTGCGGCTCATGGGCGACAACGCGCTGCTGCGGGGCCTCACGCACCTGGGCGCTCGCGACCTCAACGTGGAGTCGCACGAGTTCAACCAGCGGTGGAAGGTGGTCGCGGACGACGAGCGCATCGGACACGCGGTGTTGACCCCGCGGATGATCGAGCGGTTCCTGCAGCCGGACGTCGCGGGCCGCACCTTCGCGTTCGAGGGCTCGGCACTCATGTCGGCCTCGCCTCAGGTGAGCGATCTAGGAGACCTGCAGCTGGTCGTGAGCGCGCTGCACTCGATCGTGGACCTGGTGCCGGCGTTCCTGTTTGAGGACGCCTCAGGCGGCCAGCCGGAAGGTAGCGGCGAAGCGATCCAGTAGGCGTGGGTCGCCGCTCAGCACGCGCACCGAGTCGAGGTCCCCGCTGAGCACGGCCCGGATCCGCGAATCCGTGGCGAACTCGAGGTCCGCGGGCGCCGTTCCGCGCTGCACGCCGAGCTCGGGGCCGTCCACGCGAATGAGCACATCCGTGCCCGCGAAACCCGCAGCGTAGGAGGTTGGCGGGAGAGCGGCCGCAGCGTCGTGCCGGAAGGCGGAGCGTAGGGCGATGGCCATGCCGTCCGGGGTGAGGACCTGCCCGTCGCGGGGGTCGTCGAGGGCTTTGAAGCCCCACGCGCTGAGGGAGAGCACAACGGGCTCGAGCTCGCGGCCGTATGGCGTGAGTTCGTAGAGGATCACGCGCGAGCGCGGCAGGCGGCGGATGATTCCGGCGGCCTGCAGCTCCTTGAGGCGAGCGGCCAGGATGTTGGTCGGGATGCGGGGCAGTCCCTCGGCAAGCTCGCCGTACCGGCGCGGGCCAACGAGCAGGTCACGCACGATGAGCAGCCCCCAGCGCTCGCCCACCAGTTCGAGGGCGCGCGTGACGCCGTCGTATTGGCCGTAGTCTCTCGCGGCCATCTAGGACTGCGGGCCAGCTGGGTCCATCCAGCCGAACTGGATGACGTTGCCGTCTGGATCGTTGACCTGGCGCGTGTACATGAAGCCGTAGTCGTCGGCGGGTTGGGGCTCGGCGCCGCCGGCGGCGATTCCCGCAGCTGCTGTGGTGTCAACGTCCTCGCGGCTGTCCCGGTACACGGTCACGGAGACCGACGGCGAGGTCGCGTTGTCGCCGATGGGCAGGTTGCTCATGCTCTGGAAGAACTCGCGGCTGATCGCCATGAGGTACGTGTGGTCCTCATCGATGGTGAAGCACGCGGCATTGTGGTCCGTGAACATGGGATTGAGGGCGAATCCGACGGCCGTGTAGAAGGTGGTGGCGCGGTCAACGTCGGCGACGGGAAGGCCGATGAATACTCCGGGCATGGTGGACTCCCTTGATGGGCGATGCTGTCGCAACTACACTTGCAAAAAACAAGTGTGGTGTCAAGGGGAACTCAGATTGTGTTGAGCCCAACGTCCTCGCGGCGGCGCTCGCGGCGATGGCGCACCCACTCCACCGCCATGGGGATCAGCGACACCGCCACCACCAGAACCAGCGCCACCTCGATGTTGCGGCGCACAAAGTCGAAGCTGCCGAGCCAGAAGCCCAGCATGGTGACCCCAACACCCCACGCGAGCGCACCGATCACGTTGAACTTGATGAAGTGCCCGTACGGCATCTTGCCCACGCCTGCGGCGACGGGGATGTAGGTGCGCACTATCGGCACGAACTGGGCGAGGATGATCGCGCGCCCGCCGTAGCGCTCAAAGAACGCGTGAGTCCGGTCGATGTAGGACTTCTTGAAGAAGCGCGAATCTTCGCGAGCGAAGATTCGCGGACCAACCCCGCGCCCGATCCAGTACCCGATCTGCGGACCGATGAACGCCGCGAGGCCCATGATCCCGGCGACCACCCAGATGGGCAGGCCGATCTGCCCCGTGCCGGTGAAGAGCCCAGCGGTGAACAGCAGCGAATCCCCGGGAAGGATGGGGAACAGGAGGCCCGTCTCGATGATGATGATCGCGCAGATCGCCGCGAGCGCCCAGGTTCCGAAGCGGTCGATGAAGCCGTTGATGAGCGTCTCTGGGTCCAGCCAGTCGGGGCCTAGGAGATGGAGGTTCGCGGCAATCACCCGGCTAGCCTACGGGTGTGAACTCAGAACTCCCTGAGAGTGAAGACACGCGCAACGTCGTTGACCGCTTTAAGGGCTGGCCGATGGAGGCGATCGTCGCCGACCTCGACTCGCGCCGCCACCCCTTCCACGTGGCCATCGAGAACTGGCAGCACGATCTAAACATCGGCTCCGTTGTCCGCACCGCGAATGCCTTCCTCGCCAAGGAGGTGCACATCATCGGCAACCGTCGCTGGAACCGCCGCGGGGCCATGGTCACGGACCGCTACCAGCACATTCGCCACCATCCAACGGTTGAGGAGTTCGTGGCCTGGGCGCACGGCGAGGGCCTGCCCGTGATCGGCATCGACAACCTTCCGGGCTCGGTGCCGCTCGAGACCTACGCCCTGCCCAAGGCGACGGTGCTGGTATTCGGCCAGGAGAGCGTCGGGCTGTCAGAGGCCGTGCGTGAGGCGGCCGACGCCACCCTCGCCATCGCGCAGTACGGCTCCACGCGCTCGATCAACGCGGGAGCGGCGGCCGCGATCGCGATGCACGCGTGGGTGCGGCAGCACGCGGACATAGCGGCCGGGCACGCGGGCTAACTGAGTTCGCTCCGCAACTTGGCAACAAGCGGCCCGACGGCCGCGTTCACCTCCGCCTCGCACGTCGCCGCGAGCGCGTGGCTCGGAACGGCTCGTGCTGGATCCGTAGCCCCCGGGACGAGGGGCCCATAGAGGGTGCCCGCGATTTCTGACAGAATGGACGACGGTTCCATTCACTCAATTGCAGGAGTTCCGCATGGCCATCGCCACCCCCGAGTCCTACAACGCGATGCTCGACGCCGCCAAGGCCGGCTCGTACGCGTTCCCAGCCATCAACGTGACGTCGTCCTCGACGGTCACGGCCGCCATCCAGGGCTTCGCGGAGGCTGAGTCCGACGGCATCATCCAGGTCTCGATCGGCGGCGCGCAGTACGCGTCCGGCTCCACGATCAAGGACCAGGTCCTCGGTTCCGTCGCGCTCGCGGCGTACGCCCGCGAGGTCGCCGCGGCCTACGGCGTGACGATCGCCCTGCACACCGACCACTGCCACGCCCAGTACGTGGACTCGTGGTTGCGCCCGCTGCTCGCCATCTCCACCGAGCGTGTCGCCCGCGGCGAGCAGCCGCTGTTCGTGTCCCACATGTGGGACGGCTCATCGGTGCCGCTTGCGGAGAACCTCGACCTCGCGGAGGAGCTGCTGGAGCTCTCCCAGGCCGCGCGCACGGTGCTCGAGATCGAGATCGGCGTCGTCGGCGGCGAGGAGGACGGCCACGCGGCCGAGATCAACGAGAAGCTGTACACCACCCCCGAGGACGGCATCGCGACCGTCGAGCGCCTGGGCACCGGCGAGAAGGGCCGCTACCTCACCGCGCTGACGTTCGGCAACGTGCACGGCGTCTACAAGCCGGGCGCGGTCAAGCTCCGTCCCGAGCTGCTCGGCGAGATTCAGGCAGCGGTCGGCGCCAAGGTGGGCAAGGACAAGCCGTTCGACCTGGTCTTCCACGGCGGCTCCGGCTCCACGGCCGAGGAGATCGCCACGGCCGTCTCCCACGGCGTCATCAAGATGAACGTCGACACCGACACCCAGTACGCCTACACGCGTCCCGTCGCCGACTACATGCTCAAGAACTACGACGGCGTCCTCAAGGTCGACGGCGAGATCGGTGACAAGAAGACGTACGACCCGCGCGCGTGGAGCAAGGTCGCGGAGGCCGGCATGGCCGCCCGCGTCATCGAGGCCTGCCAGCAGCTCGGCTCGGCCGGCAAGAAGATCTGACAGCGCCATGCCGGGCGCGGTGATCGTCGGCGCCCAGTGGGGTGACGAAGGCAAGGGCAAGGCGACGGACCTGCTTGGGTCGCGCGTCGACTACGTGGTGAAGTTCAACGGCGGCAACAACGCCGGCCACACGGTCGTCATCGGCGACCAGAAGTTCGCCTTGCACCTGCTCCCTTCGGGGATTCTCACGCCCGGCGTGACGCCGGTCATCGGCAACGGCGTGGTCGTTGACCTGCGGGTGCTGTTCCAGGAGATCGACGGGCTGTTCGAGCGGGGCGTGGACCCGTCCGCGCTGCTCATCTCGAATGCCGCGCACGTCATCACCCCGTACGCGCGCACGCTCGACAACGTCACCGAGCGCTTCCTCGGCAAGCGCAAGATCGGCACCACCGGCCGCGGGATCGGCCCGGCGTACGCGGACAAGATCAGTCGGCTCGGCATCCGGGTGGGCGACCTGTTCGACGAGCAGGTGCTTCGCGACAAGATCGAGGGCGCCCTGGTCGCCAAGAACCACCTGCTCGTCAAGGTCTACAACCGGCGCGCGATCACCGTCGACGAGGTGACCGACGAGCTGCTCGCCTATCGCGACCGGCTCGAGCCGATGGTGACGGACACCTCGCTCGTGCTCAACGAAGCGCTCGACGCTGGCGGGACGGTGCTCTTCGAGGGCGGTCAGGCCACGATGCTCGACGTTGACCACGGCACCTACCCGTTCGTGACCTCGTCGAACGCCACGGCAGGCGGGGCGTGCACCGGCTCCGGCGTCGGGCCCACCAAGATCGACTCCGTCATCGGCATCGCCAAGGCGTACACCACTCGCGTTGGCGAGGGCCCGTTCCCCACGGAGCTGCTGGACAAGTGGGGCGACCGGCTTCGCGACGTCGGTTTCGAGTTCGGCACCACCACTGGGCGGCCCCGACGCTGTGGCTGGTATGACTCGGTCATCACCCGTTACGCGTCGCGCGTCAACGGCCTCACCGACATCGTCCTCACCAAGCTGGACGTGCTGACGGGGATCCAGGAGATCCCGGTGTGCGTCGCGTACGACGTTGATGGGGTGCGCTACCAGGACCTTCCCCTGGACCAAGGCGCATTCGCGGCTGCTATGCCGGTGTTCGAGACGTTCCCCGGCTGGGACGAGGACATCTCTCGCGCCCGCTCGCTCTCAGACCTGCCCGCGAACGCGCGCGACTATGTCTCCGCCGTCGAGGAGCTCAGCGACTGCCGCATCTCCACCATTGGAGTGGGTCCCGGCCGCGACGAGATCATCCAGATCAACGACCTGTTGCATTCGCGCTGAGGCCGGTGTCGTCGAGCCACTCGGCGAGCGCGGCGGCGGAACCCGGCCGCACGTCATAGAAGCGCCACGGTCCGTCGGGGCTCACGGACACGATGTTCGCTTTGGCGAGCACGTTGAGGTGGTGCGAGGCGCGGGGGATTGAGATCCCAAAGCTCGCCTGGATCGAGCCATGCAGGTCGCCCGCATTGGTGCCTCCTACCTGCAACATGCCCACCACGAACCGGCGGACGGGATGGCGCAGCGCGTCGACCGCGTGCTGAAGGGCGATCTCGGAGCGCACGCGATATTCGTAGTCGCCCCAGTCCATGAGGTCACCTCTGTCTACACATTTCCGGACTTCCGAAAGTACCGAGATTGTGCGTGCGTGCGTGGTGGCGTTGGCGAAACTGTGGAGAACTTCGCCCATTTCCGCGAAAAGCAAAAATGCGCCGGAGCGCGAGTTGGTTGGCGCGTGGCACGCGGTGCGGTTGGCGTGTGGCACGCGGTGCGGGTGGCGCGCGGAGGGCGGGATGGGCCGCCCCACTAGACTCGCACCCGTGATCATCCTCCTCGTCGGATCCGGCGCGCGCGAGCATGCTCTTGCACTCTCCCTCAGTCAGGATCCGGCGGTGACGGCGCTCCATGCGGTGCCGGGCAACCCCGGAATCGGACAGCTGGCGACCCTCCACCAGGGTGACCCGAACGACGGCGCGGCCGTGGCCGCGCTTGCTGCCCAGCTAGGCGCGGACCTGGTGATCGTCGGGCCGGAGGCGCCCCTCGTCGCAGGCGTGGCCGACGCTGTCCGCGCCGCGGGAATCCCGGTCTTTGGGCCGTCGGGCAAGGCTGCGATGCTCGAGGGTTCCAAGGCCTTCGCCAAGGAGGTCATGGCCGCCGCGAAGGTGCCCACCGCCGCGAGCCGCACCTGCACCTCGATCAACGAACTCGCGGCCGCGCTCAAGGAGTACGGCGCGCCCCACGTGGTGAAGGACGATGGCCTCGCCGCGGGCAAGGGCGTGGTCGTCACCGACGACATGAACGACGCGGTGCGTCACGGGGAAGCCATCCTCGCCGCGGGCGGGACGGTCGTGGTCGAGGACTACCTCGACGGTCCAGAGGTGAGCCTGTTCTGCCTGTGCGATGGCGCCACCGTTGTGCCGTTGCAGCCGGCCCAAGACTTCAAGCGGGTCTTCGACGGGGATCACGGCCCCAATACCGGCGGCATGGGCGCCTACAGCCCACTCCCGTGGGCGCCGCCTGGCCTGGTCGCCGACGTCATCCAGCACGTCGCCCAGCCAACCGTGGACGAGATGGCCAGCAGGGGCACCCCGTTCATCGGGGTGCTCTATTGCGGGCTTGCGCTGACGTCCAAGGGCGTTCGCGTGGTCGAGTTCAACGCCCGGTTTGGGGACCCCGAGACGCAGGTGGTGCTCGCACGGCTCGAGACGCCGCTCGCGGGGGTGCTGCTCGCCGCCGCGGAGGGACGCCTCGCCGAGCTCACCGCTCTGAGGTGGCGCGATGATGCCGCCGTCACGGTTGTCATCGCCTCCAACGGTTATCCGGAGGCGCCGATCACGGGCGACTCCATCGCGGGGATCAAGGCCGCGGACGCCCTGGACGGGGTGCACGTGCTTCACGCGGGGACCGCGGAGTCTGAATCCGGCCTCGTGTCGGCCGGCGGCCGAGTGCTCTCCGTTGTCGGTGTGGGCGACGGGCTCGCGGCTGCGCGTGGTCGCGCGTACGCGGGAGTCGAGGCGATCTCGCTTGAAGGCTCGCACTATCGGACGGACATTGCGCAGAAGGCGGCGGAGGCGGTGGGCTGATGGCACAGGAGCTGCCGGGCTGGAAGCACTTCTACTCGGGCAAGGTGCGCGACCTCTACGAGCCAACCACCCCCCACCCGCGAGGCGACGTTGTACTGGTGGTGGCGTCGGACCGCATCAGTGCCTACGACTGGGTGCTGCCCACCGAAATCCCTGGTAAGGGTGCCATTCTGACGGCGCTCAGCCTGTGGTGGTTCGACCAGATCACGGACATCGTCCCCAACCACACGGTCGAGGCACCCATCCCGGAAGCGGTGCAGGGGCGCGCGATGGTGTGCCAGCGCCTCGACATGTTCACCGTGGAGTGCGTGGCGCGCGGATACCTCACCGGCTCGGGCCTCAGGGAATACAACGCCACCGGAGACGTGTGCGGCGTGCCGCTGCCGCCGGGACTCGTGGACGGGTCTCGACTGCCGCGCCCCATCTTCACGCCCGCGACCAAGGCCGAACTGGGCCTGCACGACGAGAACGTGAGCTTCGAGAAGGTCGTCGCCGAGATCGGCGAGGAGGACGCGACTACCCTGCGCGACCTCACCCTGCGCCTCTACGAGCGAGCGCACGAGATCGCGCGCAGCAAGGGCATCATCCTCGCGGACACCAAGTTCGAGTTCGGCCGCGACAGGACCGGCGAGATCATCCTCGGCGACGAGGTGCTGACGCCCGACTCGAGCCGCTTCTGGCCCGCCGATCTGTGGGAACCCGGCCACGCGCAGCCCAGCTATGACAAGCAATTCGTGAGGGACTGGCTGACCTCGCCAGCGTCGGGCTGGGACCGGAACTCAGGTGAGCCGCCGCCCCCGCTGCCCGACGCTGTGGTTGAGCGCACGCGCGAGCGTTACGTTGAGGCCTACGACAGGCTTGCGCGGTCCTGAACCGACAGGGCCCTAGGCGTTCCGCGACTTCTCGCCGATCACCGGGACGCCCCAGCCGAACTTGAGCGCGCCCAGGCGCACCACGAGCACCACGAGTATCGGCACCCAGAACACGACCGGCCTGGTGGCCCCAGCCCAGAGCAGCAGGGCGTAGGACGCGGACCCCGCGAGAGCCGCGGTGGCGTAGAGGGTTCCCTTCCGGAACACCTCGGGCACCTCCGCGGACAGGACGTCGCGAACGATGCCGCCGCCCACGCCGGTGACCGCCCCGAGCAGCGCGGAGACGAACAGCGACGCCCCGGCGTCGAGCGCGATTCCCGCGCCCACGACCACGAACACGGCGAGCCCGGCCGCGTCCGAGATCTGCACGGTGCGGTAGCGGGTGAGCTTGTCGAGCGGGTGCCAGCGCGCGTAGATCGCCACGCCGAGACCAACGAAGGCGGAGACGACGATGAACCAGGGTTTTGCCAGCCAGAACACCGGAATGTTGAGCAGCAGGTCGCGCATCGTCCCGCCGCCTACGGCCACCACGGACGCGAGCACCATGGCGCCCACGAGGTCCATGCGCTTCTTGCCTGCCGCCACGGCGCCGGAGACCGCGAACGCGATGACCCCGAGCCACTCGAGCACGGTGCGCAGCGTGCCGAGTGCGGCGTCGACCGTGTCGGGGTCGTAGGAGATCAAGGTCACCAGTCAAGGGTATTAGCCCCCAACGGACGCGCGCGCGGGTACGTTCTCTTTGCATGAGGCTCGCATGGGTGGGTGTTGCTGCAAGTGCCGTGCTGCTCTCGGGCTGTTCGGTGCTGTGGGGGTGGGACGGGACGGGCGGAGTCGAGGTGGGCCAATCCGGCCCGGGCACGCCCACTGACACCGTCGCGCAGGTCGAGTACTACCCGGCCTGCGGCAACGAACTCCTCGAGCACGACGGCACCACCTGGTACCCCTTCAAGCCGACCACAGACTGGCCCGAGCCGATCTTCGATGGCCCCACAGCGTCGGCCCTTGGCCTGCCGCACGGCGGCCGCGGCGTCGCGGCGGTGGCGGCGCCCGGGCCCGGAGACGACGTGGGGACGCTCGTCGTCTACGACAACGGGATCGCGTACTGGATGTCCGACTCGCTGACCCTCGGCACGTGGCTCACCACCAAGCGCATCACCTACAACTGGGTCTGCTGATGCGCGCGGCAGGTTCGGTGGCACTCTTGCTCGCGGCTTTGCTGCTTGCAGGATGTTCGTCGCCGACGCCAGTGAAGACAGAGACCGGAATCTTCTGGGTGCCGGGCTGTGGCGACGGGCCTCTCGTGATTGACGGGGCGTCTTGGTATCCCGCGGACGTGGATGCGGTGACGAAGGGCTCGGAGGACCGCATCACCCCTGGCGATGGGCAGGGCACGTTCACGGAGTACTCGAACGGCACTGCCCGCTGGGACTCGATGGGCGGGGCATTCCGTGGGCAGCTTACGACGGACCCGGCGAACTTCGAAAAGGCGTGCGGGGGCTCCCGGTAGACTTCCCGCATGGCCACGATCCTCGTTCACGTCATGCCCAAGCCCGAGATTCTGGACCCCCAAGGCAAGGCCGTTGGGTCGGCGCTGGCTCGCCTCGGCTTCGGCGGCATCGAGTCCGCCCGCCAGGGCAAGCGCTTTGAGCTCACCGTTGACGGCGAGGTGACCGACGCTGTGCTTGAGAAGGTGCGCGAGGCGGCTTCGCAGGTCCTCTCCAATCCGGTGATCGAGGACGTCGTTGAGGTGACCGTCCTGTGACGGCCCGCATCGGGGTGGTGACGTTCCCCGGGTCTCTCGATGACCGGGACGCGCTGCGGGCCGTGCGGCTCGCGGGCGGCGAGGCCGTGTCGCTGTTCCACGCGGACCCGTCGCTGCACGATGTGGACGCGGTGGTTCTCCCCGGGGGCTTCTCTTACGGCGACTACCTGCGCGCGGGGGCCATCGCGCGGTTCGCGCCCATCATGGACACGATCGTCGACGCCGCGAATGGCGGACTTCCGGTGCTCGGCATCTGCAATGGCTTCCAGGTGCTCACCGAGGTGCACCTGCTTCCGGGCTCGATGATCAAGAACGAGCACCTGCACTTCATCTGCCGCGATCAGACCCTGCGGATCGAGAACGCGGACACGGCCTGGACCAGCGAGTACCGCCAGGGCGAGGAGATCACGATCCCGCTCAAGAACCAGGATGGCCAGTACGTCGCGGATTCGCGGACCCTGGACGAGCTCGAGGCCGAGGGCCGCGTTGCGTTCCGCTACGTGGGCTTCAACCCCAACGGCTCGCGCCGCGATATCGCGGGCATCACGAACGAGCGCGGCAATGTGGTTGGCCTCATGCCGCACCCTGAGCACGCGACGGAGCCGGGCTTCGGGCCGGACTCTGTGGACGCGGGCCGCACGGGCACGGACGGGCTCGGGTTCTTCACGTCCGCGATCAAGGGACTGCTCGCGAACGCATGAGCGGCTTGCGCGATCTGGCCGCGGAACTCGCCGCCGGCATCCCCGTGGCCGACGGCCATCCCATGCGGGTGGCTATCGATGGCATGACGGGCGCCGGCAAGACGACGCTGCGGGGTCTGGTTTCGCAGGAGTTGCGCGCGGCCGGTCGAGAGGTCGTTGAGGCTTCGGGAGACGACTTCCACCACCAGCGCGACCACCGTTACCGTCAGGGCCGCGGCTCCGCGCGCGGGTACTTTGAGGACGCGTACGACTACGAGGCGCTCGCGGCCAAGCTGCTGCGGCCGCTCGGCCCAGGCGGCTCGCGGCTCGTGCAATTGCGGCACCATGACCTTGAGTCCGACGCTGTGCTCACCGATGAGCCGGTCGCTCGCCTTGGCGACGAGACCACCCTGGTAGTGGACGGCTCGTTCCTGCAGCGGCCGGAACTGGACGGGCTGTGGGACTGGGTGATCCTCGTTGAGGCCTCGCGCGCGGTGTCCGCGTTGCGCCAGGTGGCGCGAGACGGCGCCCCCGCGGATCCAGACGACCCCTATCACTCCAGGTATTTCGACGCCTACGACATCTACGTCGCCGAGCGCTCCCCTGCCAGCAGGGCGAACGTGGTGGTCACGAACGACGGTTAGGGCGGCGCGCCCGCTCATCATGCCCGCGCGGCCAGGATCTCTGCCTCCTCGTCCGCGGCGAGGCCAGCCCGACGTGGGCGTCCCAGTCCCCTCGCGCGTTCGTCCGTGAGGGTGCGGGCGAGGGTCTCGGAGAGCGGCCGCAAGATGCCGCCCGCTGCGTAGAAGGCCGCGTTGGAGCGTCGAGCGAATCCAGTGGCGTCGGCAGGCAGCCACAGCGGAAGGGACCGCGGCCCCGCCCAGTAGTGGACGTCGTGTGCCACCAGGGTGTCGTCGTCAACCTCGACCAGTTCGCCGTCGAACCCGGTGATGTCGACGGCCGCCGCAAAGAACTCGCTCATGGTGCGGCTGTCGCCAACGGCATTGACTGCGCCGACGGCATGCCCGCGGCCCGCCCGTTCGATCCACGCGGCGAGGTCGTCGACATCGATGACCTGCACGTGACGGCCGCCCGTGGTGGGCACGATGACTTCTCCGCCGCGGGCTAGCCGGGCGGGCCAGTAGCCGAACCTATCGCTCCCATCCCCAGGCCCGACGATGAGTCCGGCCCGTGCGAGCAGCAGCCGATCTCCCACATGGCGGGTGCTAGCGTGCTCCGCCATAACCTTGGCATCTGCGTAAGCAGAGGGATCCGCGGGCTCCACCAGGGCGGCCGACTCGTCGGCGTTCGGTTCATCATCCGTCGCGTAGACCGAGATGGTGGAGATCAATGTCCAGTGGGCCGCGCTTGGCGCGAGCGCCGCAAGCGCAGGCTCCACGAGTTCGGGCGAGTAGGCGATCTCAATGACCTCGTCCCATTCGCCCGTGACCTCCGCGTAGGCGCCGGGTTCGCGGCGATCCGCCGCAATCAGGCGCGCGCCGGCTGGCACGGCTCCCGACTCGCCGCGCGCGAGGCACACCACCTCGGCGCCCTCGGCGACGGCCGCCGCGGCGATCCTCTGACCCAGCCAGCCCGTCCCACCCAGAACCAGTACGCGTCTCATGGGTCAAGTCAATCCATGGCGACTCGCGCAGGGATCCAACTTCGCTCGTGGCGCAAAGATGCGTGCGGACTCAGGAGTCCATGGGACTCACCAACAACACCTAAGCGGTGCGTCCGCTCATGATGCCCGCGAGGAACTTCACGAGCGCCCAGACGGCGAGACCGATGTACAGCAGCTGCACCCAGGTCCAGCCCTGCCCAACGGGGGTGATGCAGCACGCTAGGGCGAGGAAGGTTGCGGCCAACCAGTGCTCTCGCCACGCGGCCCACACGGTGGCGCTCGCCACGACTGCTCCCACCGCGAGCCGGACCCAGAACATACCCAGGTCCTCGTCGTCGGTGTACTGGAGGAGCGCGAAGGCGCCCCACGCCAAGAGGCAACCGGAGACCACGGCGAGGGCGAGGGGCCCCCAGGCACGGCGTCGGGCATCCACAGTTCAGAGGGTATGGGCAATCAGCGGCCGCCACCACGGCAGCGCGCCCGGCGCCCGCGCTGCCGCCGTGAGGCGTTTGTCACCTTTGCGTCCCCTGCCGGTGGCGGCGCGGCTAGGCTCCCCGCATGCGACGTACGGTGGCGGCTGCGATGGCGCTGGCGCTCGCGGCGGGGCTTGCGGTGGCCGCCGGCGCGGCCTCGTCCGCGGCCGCGAGTCCCGGGGTCGCCGCGGTCCGGACCACGCTCGGCAGCTGCCCTGTGTTCCCCAAGGACAACGCGTGGAACAAGGACATCTCCAAGGCCAAGGTGCACAAGAAGTCCGCCGCATGGGTGAAGAGCATCGGCACGAGCGGCCACCTGCATCCCGACTTCGGGACCTCGTGGGACGGCGCACCCATCGGCATCCCGTACATCACCGTCACGAACGCCACGGCCAAGGTGCCGGTCACGTTCCAGTACAAGTCGGAGTCCGACAAGGGCCCGTATCCCATCCCGAAGAACGCCCCGATCGAGGGCGGCTCCAAGAGCACGGGCGATCGGCACGTGATCGTCATCAACACGTCCACGTGCACCCTGTACGAGCTGTGGAACGCCAAGCCGGTCAATGGCGGCACGTCATGGAAGGCGGGCTCTGGGGCGGTCTTCAACCTGAAGTCCAACAAGCTGCGGCCGGCGGGCTGGACCTCCGCGGATGCCGCCGGACTGCCGATCTTCCCGGGCCTCGTTCGCTATGACGAGGTCAAGGCCGGGGTCATCAAGCACGCCCTTCGCTTCACGGTCTCCAAGACGCAGAAGGGCTACATCGCGCCGGCGCGGCACTTCGCGAGCTCCTCGACCAACGCGAACCTGCCGCCCATGGGAGCCCGCTTCCGCCTCAAGGCCTCGTACAGCTGCGCCAAGTACTCCAAGGAGGTGCAGGTCATCTGCGCCGCCCTCAAGAAGTACGGCATGATCGTCGCCGATAACGGCTCCAACTGGTACGTGAGCGGCACGCACGACACGCGCTGGAACGACGCGCATCTGAACGACCTCAAGAAGATCCCCGGCTCGGCCTTCGAGGCGGTGGACACGGGCGCGAAGATCGTCACCAAGTAACGTCGGAATCGGCCCGACGCTGTGGCTGGGTTAGGCGCTAGCGGAGCCCAGGCATCGTCGCAGGCCAACTCGACGTTGCCGCCGGAGCCGCGAGGTCGCCCGCGCGCAACGCGGCACCCCGCTGGCCCCTGTGGATAACCGCTTGGGTGTCTGAATGCGCGGCTAGCATGGGGTCATGGTGGACAACGCGCTCCTCGCGCAGGTGATGCGGCTTGACGCTGAGTCGCGCCTGGAGTTGCGCGACGCGATCGAAGCCTCCGTGGCCCACGAACTCCTGCCCTCGGACCTCGCGGCGTTGTTAGCCGCACGGGTCGCTGAAGACGACGAGTCTGACCATGATCAGTATGTGACGCTCGACGATCTCGAACGACAGACTCTGGCGCGCAGGGCCCGGCGCGGGGCGTGAGCTTCGCAGTCCAGTTCGGCCCCAACGCCGAACGTGACTTCCTTCGCGCTCAGGCGTACTACGACCAGGTGGCGCCACACCAGACCGACCGATTCATCGCGAGCGTGTTTGCGGCATCGCGCGTCCTTGCTGACCATCCAGAGATTGGACGTCCACTTCGCGAGGACGCGCGCCGCTGGCACGTCGGTGCATTCCCGTACGAACTTTGGTACCGCGTTGACGCGGAGGCCCGCGCCATCCGGGTGATCGCACTGGTCGGTGACACACAAGACGCTGAGCGTCTGTCTGATCGCTTCGCGTGACGCGGGCCCCTACCCGCCCAACGCGTCCCTGATCGCCGCCAGGGCCACGAAGCTCGAGTGGTTGAAGTCCGCGCCCAACTGTGAGGGCACAGTCACGAGCAGGGTGTCGGACGACATGACGGCCGAGTCCGCGCGCAACTCCTCGATGAGCTTGTCCGGCTCGCCAACATAGGTCTTGCCGAAGGTGCCGACCGCGTTGTCGATCTCGCCGATCTGGTCGCGATTGGCGCCCATGCGCTCCTTCTCGAGGTACGGCCCAAAGTAGAGGCGCGAGAGGTCGTCGACGATCGGCATGACGGACCGCGAGACGGAGACGCGCGGCTCTCCCTCGTGCCCGGCCTCGCGCCATGAGTCGCGGAACGCCTCGATCTGCCGCGACTGCAGCACGTCGAGCGGCTCCCCGGTTGCCTCCAATACCAGGGTCGACGACATGAGGTGCATGCCCAGCTGACCCACGCGCACCGCGGACTCGGTGTTGCCCGCGCCGTACCAGATGCGTTCAGACAGCCCGGGGGACTGCGGCTGAATCGGCAGCAAATGACCGGGGAGCACGTGGGCGTGCGCGCCCGGCTCCGCGATCCCCTCGCCGCTGATGGCGCGCCTGAACAGCGCGATGCGCGCGGCCGCGTCCTCCACCGGCAAGAGCCCCTCCGGCAGCGGATACCCAAAGTCGCCGGGCCCGTCCAGCGCCATCTCTGGCGACCCGCGGGACACGCCCAGCTGCAACCGACGGCCAACCAAGAGGTCCGTGGTCGCGGCCAACTCGGCCATGTACAGGGCATTCTCGTAGCGCATGTTGATGACGCCCGTGCCCAGCTCAACTCGCGAGGTCGCGCGCCCCATCGCGGTCAGGATCGGGAACGGCGAGTTGAGGTTCTGCTCCCAGTGGTGCACGCGGATCCACGCGCCGTCCATACCGGCGTCCTCCGCGGCCTCGGCGAGCCGCACCGTGTCATTGAGAGTCTCGGCGGCACTCCTCACCTGGGACCCCGGCGCGTTGCTGTACCAACCGAAACTCAGGAAGCCGATGCGGCGAGGGTGGCTCATGCTCAGCCACAACGTCGGGCCGCGCCGTGCGCTTCCCGCCCTAGGCTTGCCACGTGACCATTCGCGCCGTTCCCATCGACGACCCCACCGCCGCCACTCTCTGGGCGGAGCAGCAGGCGGAGCTGTTCGCGCGCTATGGCGAGCCGGATGCGGACGCGGATTTTGCCCTGGACATGCCGCCCGACGCTCTGGTCACCTCTCTCGTGGCCCTCACCGAGGAGGGCGAACCGGTGGGCACGGCGCTGCTGCGCTGGTCGCCTTTCGACAGCGGGGCGGGTTCGGCAGAGGTCAAGCGGCTCTATGTGAGGCCGCAATTCCGCGGCGAGGGGATCGCGCGCGAGCTGATGGCGTCGATCGAGGCCGCGGCCCTGCGCGCGGGCGCCGTGAGCGTCGTGCTCGAGACGGGCGTCGAGCAGCCGGAGGCGCTGGGGCTGTACACGTCGCTCGGCTACGACCGGATCGAGCCGTACGGCGAGTACATGGACGACCCGCGCTCGGTGTGCTTCGGGAAGTCGCTTCCTACCAGGGTGCTTGTGGTGAACGGGTCCATCGGCGCCGGGAAGACCTCGGTAGCCGAGGGCGCCTTCGACGTGCTCGCCGAACGCGGCGCTCGCGTTGCCGAGATCGATGGCGACTTCCTCTGCCAGGCCTCGCCCGCGGCGCCGGGCGCCGGCTTCAACCAGGAGCTGCTCTTCGACAATCTCGCGGCCGTTGCGCCCGTGTACAGGGCGGCCGGCTACGGGATCATGGTCATCGCCCGTGTGGTCGAGGATCCGGAGGACCGGGGCCGCTACGCGCGCGCGTTCGGCACCGACTCCGTCACGATCGCCCGCGTCACCGCCCCGGAGGAGGAGCGCAAGGCGCGCATCGTCCACCGCGACCTGGACCCGTGGTGGCACGAGTGGGGGCACGCGCGCACGGTCGAGCTGCACGCCGTGCTCGAGGAGTTGCAGCTGGACGACGTCGTGGTCACCAATGCGGGACGCTCGCCCAAGGAGACGGCCGAGGAGCTGTTGAGCCTGCTCGGCTGGTGACTACGCGACGAGCAGCGCGCCGCGCCAGTGCGGCTCGTTCTCGCGGATCCACTGCGCGTCGGACTTCCAGACGGTCCCCACGCCGCGCTCCCACAGATCGATCCACGGAGACTCGCCGGTGATGCGCATGGCGTCGAGGTACTCGTACATGGACTCGGACCTTGCGGCGAGCAGCGGCAGCAGCTCGGCGCGCTGGGCGTCCGTGAGCCCGTAGCCGTCGGCGAAGCGCGCGAGGCGTTCGGCGGCGGACTCGGGATCTAGCCCGCCGCGCGCGAGCGGCGCGAAGGCGTGCGCCGCGTGCGCGAGATCCCACAGCCGAGTTCCGGGAGCGGCGGCGTCCCAGTCGATCGCGACCAGCCGCCCCTCCGGAGTCACCACGATGTTCGAGGGCGAGATGTCCTGGTGGATGATCATCTCGGCGCCCGGCCCGGGCAACCCCTGGAACCACTCGACGCCGGCGGGCGGCTCAAAGCTCGCCAGAGCGTCGTGCATCTCGCGCATGAAGGCGCCGATTCGCGCGGGGTCGAGCGCGGCGTCTGGCGCCGCTGGATCATCCGCGCGGATGCCGTCCACCCACTCAACAAGGTGCCGCCCCTGCGCGTCCCAGCCAAAGCTGCGCGGCGCGCCCCGGAACCCCACGGTCTCGAGGTGCCTCAGCAGGGCGTGAATGGCGGCGCTGTACGGGTCCGGTGCTTGCATGGAAATGGCCTCTCGATGGATTGGCTCTGGATTGGGGGTGCCCGACGCCATGGTCACCGACGTGGGGAAGGCGGGTGCGGCGATGCGTGGGTTTGGGCGGGAGTGCCTGCGGCCGTCCTGGCGAGCGACCACCCAGGCGAGGCCGTCGAGGGAGTCGAGGAGCCGCAGCTCGGCATCGTCCCTGCTATGTCCCTGAACGACGAGCTGCCCGCGCCAGCCGGAAGCGGCGATGATGTGCGCGAGCTTCCGGTCTGCACGGCCGGAGCCGTAGGGGAGGATCGTGCGCCCGGTCTCCACGGCGTCGGGATCCATGCCGTTGAGCGCGATCGCCACCAGATAGGGGCGCATGAGCGCGAGGTGGTACTCGAAATCCGGGATGTGCGCGTGGCCGTGCTGCTGCTGGTAGGCGATGCCCACGTTGGCGAGGCCTCGCTCGGCTAGCGCCTCGACTAGGGCGGCGAGGTTGCGCGGCTCCCCGAAGAATCCAAGGTGATTGGTGAGCAGCACACACATGCCGTGCTGCTGCGCGAGCCGCGCGAGGGGCTCCACGTGGTCGGCCGCACGCCACACGCGAGCCAGCTCGGCGGCGGGGTGAAGCTTCGCATTGGGCGCGGCGGTGCCGAACTCCACCACGGTCCACAGGTCTGGTGCGAGCCCGCGGCGGGCGGCCTCGATCACAAACTGGCGGACGTGCGGGTTGATGTATCCAAGGCGAGCGTCGTGATCTGGCTCGCCGGCGTCGGGCAGGGGGTGGGGGGCCCAGAGGCCGGTGACGTTCACGCCCTCGGTGCGCAGGGCGTCGAGCTCCGAGTCGAATTGGAGGGCGTGCTCGTCTCGCCAGTCCCACACGAGGTGCCGGATCCCGATGCGGCGCAGCATCTTGGCGCGCTCGCGGGGGGTGCGGTCCTGGGCGTCATACGCGACGATGCGTGCGGCCGCGACGTTGGGGCGATCGCACCAACGCACAGCGCTGCTTTCCCACCCGAACTGCAGAATCCGAGGTGGCCGTGCCTCAGTCACGCTCGCAACGTATCAGTGGGGCCAGCGTGGTTCGGGGACGCTCGCCGTAAGCGCCTCCGCGATCCATTCGAGCCCCTTGAGGTCGTCGGTGAGGCGGGCTGCGATGTCGTCCATGGTGTGGCCGATGATGGCGGTGAGTCCGCGCCAGCCGCTCGCCTGGATGACGCGCGCGAGCTCGATGTCGCGCGGCCCGTGGCCGTAGGGGAGCACCTTGCCGTCGCCCCAGTGCGCGCCGTCGCGCATGCCGTTGAGGCCCAGCGCAACGACCCGGTGCTGGACCTGCGGCCACAGCTCGCCGAAGCCGTCGATGTGCGCATGGCCGTGGTGCTGCATGTACGCGAGGCCGGTGTCCGTGTAGCCGCGGTGTTCCAGCTCATCCAGCACCCGCAGCTGGTTGAGCGGCTCGCCCGCCCAGCCCAAGTGGTTGTAGAGCGCGAGCGTCATGCCGGTCTCGCGCGCGAGCCGCGCGAGGGGCTCGATCCTGTTCGCGTACTCCGCGGGATCGCCCTCCTCTGTCACGGGCCCAGGGACGCCGAATTGGGCGCACGCCCACAGTTGCGGGGTCAGGCCGCGGGCCGACGCCATGCGCACCTGCTCCTGGAGCGCCTCGCTCACTACGCCGTCGGGTACCGGCGCCCAGATCGCGGCGAGCTGCAGGCTGCGCTCGGCAAGGGCGTCGAGCTGCTCGCCGAACTGGGCCACGTGCTCGTCTCGCCAGTCCCAGGCGAGGGCGTCGATGCCAAGGGTGGCAAGAACGTCGGCCCTCTGTGCGGGGGCGCGGGGCCGATCGTCGTACGGGACCACGCACCACGCGGCGAGGGTTTCGACGAAAGGGGGTCTTTCCATCAGTCCTCGAGAGCGAAGTTCAGGGCGGCGGCGACGTGCAGCTGGACCGTGTCGAAGTACGGCACGTCGAGGTCGTTCTGGGTCAGTACCAGGGGGATCTCGGTGCAGCCGGCGATGACGCCTTGGGCGCCCCTGTCCAGGAGGCGGCCCGTGACGCCGAGCACGAGGTCGCGGCCCTCGTCGCGGATGATCCCGCGCGCGAGTTCCTCGTAGATGAGGTCGTGGACGGCGGTGAGGTCGGGTTCGTCTGGCGGGATGACCTCGATGCCGCGGGCGGCCATGTGGTCGCGGTAGAACGGCATGCGCATGGTGTAGCCGGTGGCGAGGAGGGCGACGGTGTCGAGGCCGGCGTCCTTGATGGCCGTGGCTGTGACATCGAGCATGTGGATGACGGGGATGGATATCGCTTGCTGTACCTGGGGGGCTACCAGGTGCATGGTGTTCGCGCAGATGACGATGGCTTCCGCGCCGGCGGCCTCGAGGGCCCTGGCGTCTTTGGCGAAGGTGGCGGCGAGGCCATCCCAGTCCCCGGCGCTTTGAGCGTCGGCGATCTGCTGGAAGTCGTAGGAGCGGATGATGAGGTCGGCGCTGCTGCTTCCTCCGAGCGCGTCGTTGACGCCCTCGTTGAGTGCGCGCTCGTAGTCGATCGAGGAGTGCCAGGTGATGCCGCCGAGCAGGCCCAGCCGGCGGGGTTTCGTGCGCATATGGCCAGCCTAACAACCTTCCAGTAAGATGTAAGGATGAGAGTAGGAGAACTCGCGACCGCCGGGGGCGTCACCGCCAAGACGGTTCGCTATTACGAAAGCATCGGGCTGATCGCTCCTCCGCGTCGCCTTTCCAACGGGTACCGCGAGTACGCGCCCGACGCTGTGGATCGCCTTCGCTTTGTGCGCGACGCCAAGGCGGCGGGCCTGACCCTTGCCGAAGCAGGGGAGATCTTGTCCTTGAAGGATGCGGGGCGCGGCACGTGCATGCACACTCGCGCGATGCTTGATCGGCACATGGCGGAGATCGATCAGCAGATCGCGTCACTGCTGGCGGCCAAGGCGGAGCTGACGGCGCTGTCGCGGCGGGCGGAGTCTCTGGATCCGGCCGACTGCACGGACGCCAACCGCTGCCAGGTCCTTGGTCTTGACATTCCCGTGGGCAGTAACGTTTAACGTGGTCTCATGAGCACTCTTCACGAGCACCCCGCAGCGCCCGCGCCCATCAACCTTGCGGTTGGCGGAATGACGTGCGCGGGCTGCGCGTCCAACATTCAGCGCGGACTGTCCCAGCTCCCCGGCGTCGACGACGCGGTGGTGAACCTCGCGACCCGCCGGGCCACCGTGAGGCCTGACGGAACCATTGACCCGGAGGAGCTGGACGCCGCAATGCGCGCCGCCATCACAGGGCTGGGTTACGAGGTGCTGACGCCGGCGGTTCACGGGAATCGCGGGGCCGCTAATCACGCTGCGCACGGTGACCACTCCGCCCACGGTGACCACTCCGCCCACGGCGACAGCAGCGCGCCCTTCGACGAGCACGCCGCCCACATCCACGCCGACGCCTCCCGCATCGCCGACTACCGCCGCCGCTTCTGGGTCTCGCTCGTCCTGTCCGCCCCGTTGCTCGCCATCTCGATGATCCCGGCGCTGCAGTTTGCCGGCTGGGAATGGCTCGCGCTCGCGCTCGCGACGCCCGTGGTCTTCTACGGGGGCTGGCCCTTCCACCGCAGCGCGGTCAAGGGTCTGCGCCACCGCGCGGTGAACATGGACACCCTGGTCTCGCTCGGCACGGCCGCGGCGTGGACCTGGTCCACCGTCGTGCTCGTTGCCGGCCTTGACGCCCACGTGTACTTCGAGACCGGTGCGGTCATCGTCACGCTGATCCTGCTCGGTAAGTGGATCGAGGTCCGCTCCACGGCCCGCGCGGGTGATGCCGTTCGCGCGCTGTCGCGGCGCCAAAGTGCCACGGCGACGCTCGAGGACGGCAGCGTCGTCCCTCGCGAGCAGCTGCAGCTGGGCACGCGCTTCCTGGTCCGGCCGGGCGAGGCGATCGCCACGGACGGCGTGGTCGTCGAGGGCGAGGCCGCCGTGGACACGAGCCTCGTCACCGGAGAATCCGTGCCGGTGCCCGTTGCCGAGGGCGCCGAGGTCATCGGCGGCACCATCGCCGTGGACGGGGCGCTCACCGTGGAGGCCACGCGCGTTGGCTCGGAGACGATGCTCTCGCAGGTGGCGCGCATGGTGGACGACGCCCTGAGCGGCCGCGCCCGCACGCAGCGGCTCGCGGACCGCATCTCCGGCATCTTTGTCCCCGCCGTCATCGCGCTCTCGGCGCTCACCCTCATCGGCTGGCTGCTCGCCACGGGCGATGTCAACGCGGCCTTCACCGCGGCGGTGGCGGTGCTCATCATCAGCTGCCCTTGCGCCCTGGGGCTCGCCACGCCACTCGCGATTCTCGTGGGCACGGGTCGCGGCGCGCGCTCGGGAATCCTCGTGCGCGGCCCGCAGGTTCTCGAGGACGCCCGACTCGTGACCACCGTGGTGTTCGACAAGACGGGCACCCTCACGGAGGGGCGGCTCGCGGTCACGGCCACCTCGCCCGACGCTCCTGCCGCACTTCTCGCGGCGGCCGCCTCGGTTGAGTCCCGCTCGGAGCACCCGGTGGGGGTGGCGATCGCGGCGCACTTCCCGGAGCGGGTCCCACTCAAGGGCTTCCGCTCTACCCCGGGCCGAGGGGTCACGGCAACGGTCAAGGACGATAACGCGACCGGCGGCGACACCATCAGCGACGTCACGGTGGGCGCTCGCTCCCTCTTCGACTCGGTGCCCGACGACCTCGCCGGCTGGGCCTCGAGCCGCGAGGAGCTCGGCGAGACCGTGGTCTTCGTCGGCGCCATCCCTGCTGTCGACGCGGGAGCGCTGCTCGCGGTCCGCCAGCCGCTCTCGGCGCAGGCGGCGATCGCGCTCGCGGACTCGCTCAAGCCCGGAGCGTCCGACGCTGTGGCCCAGCTTCGCTCTGCCGGCACCGAGGTGGTGCTGCTCACGGGAGACAACGAGCGCGCGGCTGCGGCGGTCGCCTCGGCGGTGGGCATCGACCGGGTGATCGCGGGGGTGCTCCCGGGCGGCAAGCAGGACGTCATCGCGCAGCTCCAGGCCGAGCCGGGGGCGCGCGTGGCCATGGTGGGCGACGGCGTGAACGACGCCCCGGCGCTCGCGGCCGCGGACCTCGGCATCGCGCTCGGGACTGGCGCCGACGTGGCACGGGAGGCCTCGGACGTGACGATCGTCGCGGGCGACCCTCGGACAGTGCCGGCGGCCATCCGCCTCTCCCGCCGCACGTTCAATGTGCTCCGCGGCAACCTGTTCTGGGCGTTTGCGTACAACGTGGCGGCGATCCCGCTCGCGGCGTTCGGGGTACTCAACCCGATGATCGCCTCGGCGGCCATGGGCGCGAGCTCGCTGTTCGTGGTGGCCAACTCGTTGCGCCTGCGCAACGCTTGAGACTCCGACGGGTCCCCGCGGACCCCGGAAGGCTTCCGCAGGCCCCGGCAGGCATGGGCACGCCCCGGCAGGCATGCTTCGCGGCCCTCACACCGTGAGGGCTGCGAGGCCGCCAAGTATTCGGCGCTGCTCGGGATCCAGCTCGCGTGGGGGAGTGAACCACACGTGGTTGTTCTCATCGACGTCGATGCTCCAGCCATCCCGGTGGATTTGGGTGTGGCATCGCACGCACAGCAGGACGCCGTTGGAGATGTCGGTGGGACCGGCGTCTCGGTGCCACCAGCGGATGTGGTGCGCGATGCAGTGGGAGATGGGGGCGTGGCACTTGGCGCAACCGCCGTCTCGTTCAGCCAACGCCATGCGTTGGGCCCAGGTGAACAGGCGTTGGTCGTGGCCGAAGTCGAGCACATGGGACTTGGCATCGACGACCATGCGGGCGATGGTCGCGTCGATGGCGAGCTCTTTGAGGGCAGTCAGGGAGATGGGGGTGGTGAGGGCGTCACAGGTGGCCAGGCCGGCGTCCTCGCCGGCAGCGTCGGCGCGCAGTTGATCCGCATCGACGCGCAGGATGATGGTGGCCTTGACCCCGGTGGCTGGCGAGTCGCAGTCGAGGCCGTGAGCGACAAGGGCGGTCAGGGCATCGGCGCGGATCTGTGGGGCGGTGCGCGCGTCGACGGTGCCCGTCTCATCGCTGTCGCGCTTGGCTTGGTAGGCGGCCTTGACCTGCGCCTCGAGGTACGTGATCAGGATCGCGCCTTGGGTGGCGGGCAGAGTCCCTCGAATGGTGACGCGTCCCGAGGTCTCCTGAGTGACCTCCACGGAGCGCTGCTCATAGTGGCGCCGTTCCACCGATTCTTGGTGCGCGGCGTCGAACTTCGCTGCCTCCCGTGAACAGATGAGCTTCAGTGTTTGGTAGTCCTGGTGGCGAGCGACGCGCGTCAGCTTGGCCTCCAACGCGTCAGTGTCACCGTCGAGCGTGGCAAGCGTGGACGCGATCAGGTCGGCCTTGCCCACCGGCAGTCCGTCCCCAAGCGCCGTAGCAAGGGGACGGTCCTGGCTCATGAGTGTGCCCGCAGTGACGAGCTTGAATCCTTCGCTTGGAGCCGCGCCCACCGCCGCTGCGACCATTCGCTGCGGGCTCGCGAAGCCGTGCTGCCGTGCGAGTCCTCCCGCGCCATCCTCAGCAGTTGAGCGCCGGGCCACCTCGCCCGCGACGGACGCCATCAGGCGGTCCATCGCACCCTTCGCGTCGCCCGCGACCCGCAACAATCCCACCAACTCCGCCCGCGGCAGCGACGGGAGGTCGACGCCCTCGAACTCGCGCAACGGCGCGGTCCGGGCATCGACATCTGTCAGCGAGAAGGTCATGATCCCAGCCAACCCAAGGGGTGTGACAAAAAGGACCCGGATTCGGCAAGGATGGTTAACAGTTACCAAACAGTTACCAAATGTGGATAAATGCCCCTTAACCCCCCACCTGGGGACGCGAGTTAAGCGGCCTGGTAGAGGTCCGATTTCAGGGGCGCCGTGGGATGCGGGCCGCCCCAGGCGACCACAGCGTCGGCCACCGCAATCGACCAAGGCGACCGCAGCGTCGGCCGCCGGGAATACCCCACTATGCAAATTGGTTGAACTATCAACTAATCTAGAAAGGCAGCACCACCATGACTCACGTCACCATCATCGGCACCGGCAACATGGGCACAGCCATCGGCGGCCTCTTCGCCGCAGGCGGCGCCACCGTCGACTACGTCACCCACGAGGACCTCGCCACGGCGCAGATCCAGGGCGACACGGTCGTCCTGGCCGTTCCCCACCCGGCCGTCGCCGGCATCCTCGACACCCTCAAGACCCAGCTCGCCGGCAAGACCGTCGTTGACATCACCAACCCGGTCAACTTCGAGACCTTCGACTCTCTCGTCGTCGCCCCTGGCAGCTCCAAGGCCGCGGAGATCCAGGCCGCGCTCCCAGACAGCACGGTCCTCAAGGCCTTCAACACCAACTTCGCCGCGACCCTCGCGAGCAAGCACGTCGGCGACGAGCAGACCACCGTCCTCATCGCCGGCAACGGCGCCGACGCCAAGACGGGCCTCGCGGCCGCGCTGACGAAGGCAGGGGTCAAGGCAGTCGACGCCGGTTCGCTCAAGCGGGCCGTCGATCTCGAGGCCCTCGGTTTCCTTCAGCTCACCCTCGCCGCCGGCGAGAAGACCTCCTGGACCACCGGCTTCGCGCTTCTCTAGCCAAGCCGGCCCGACGCTGGGGCCACGAAAGCGCCAACGTCACCCCAGCGTCGGGCAACTCGGCAAGAGGGCACTGGTCGCGTTACACCGCCGAGAGCGCCTGATCGATATCCGCCCGCAGGTCCTCGACATCCTCGAGCCCGATGGACAGCCGCACGGTCGCGGAGCACATCCCGACCGCCGCGCGCCCCTCGGGCCCGAGGCGCCGGTGGGTCGTGGTCGCGGGGTGCGTCGCGATGGACTTCGCGTCGCCGAGGTTGTTCGCGATGGCAAAGACGCGCAGTGCATCCAGGAACCGGTACGTCGCGGCCTTGGCCTCGTCGCCGTGCGGATCCACCCCGTGAGGCAGCGCAATGTCGATCGTCACCAAGGTGCCGCCGAGCGTCATCTGCCGCCTCGCCAGCTCGTGCTGAGGATGAGACGCCAAGAACGGATGCCGCGTCACCGCAACGCGCGGGTCGCCGTCGAGCCACTCGGCCAGAGCAAGAGCCGTCGCGGCCTGCGCGCGCACGCGCACGCCAAGCGTCTCAAGCGACTTCCCCAGCACCCACGCGGTGAAGGGAGACATCGTCGCGCCCATGGTCCGCACCATGGTTCGCACCTTCTCTACGTACTCCGCAGACCCGAGCACCGCGCCACCAAGAACCCGACCCTGACCGTCGATGTGCTTGGTCGCGGAGTACACAACAGCGTCGGCCCCAAGCTCCAAGGGCCGCGAGCCCAACGGCGTCGCGAACACGTTGTCCACGATGAACAGCGCCCCTGCGCTGCGACAGAGCTCCGCAACGAACGCGATGTCAACAAGGTCCTGCATCGGGTTGGACGGCGACTCGACGAACACCGCGTCTGCCGGCGTCGCGAGCGCGGCCTCCCACGAGGCCGGCACGTGCCCGTCGACGTAATCCACCGTGATGCCCCAGTTGGCGAAGTACTCGTTGAACACCACGAGGCTCGAGCCGAACAGCGCCTTCGACGCCACGAGCCGCGAACCCTGCTTCAGCACGCACGCGAGCGAGACGAACACCGCGGCCATGCCGGTCGCGGTGGCGAAACAGTCCTCCGCGCCCTCGATCGCCGCGAGCCGCGCCTCGAACATCGAGACGGTGGGGTTGCCGTAGCGGCTGTACTGGTACCGGTCCAACTCGCCGTTGAACGCGGCCTCCGCCTCGGCCGCTGTTCCGTACACGTATCCCTGCGTGAGGAAGATCGGCTCGGCCATCTCCTCGAACGGCGTGCGGTGCTGGCCGGCGTGCACGGCGATGGTGTCGGGGCGCAACGGCTCGTTCATGGGAAAAGGCTACCGGCCCGACGCTGGGGCTAGGTTGGGCGCTACGCCAACCTCGCTCTGACCTCGCCGTTGGGACCCGACGCTGCTACCGAGTCCCCGTCAATCGTTACCGAGAAGGTTGTTGGTTCCCCAGAGGCGGAGAAGACCGTCACCGAACGAGAGCCTTCTCCTCCCGGGTAGACAACGAGCTCCAGCTCGGTCGTGAAGTCGTAGTCGGGCCGATCCTCTCGCGTGCCGAGTGGGAGCACCGTGCCTGGCCTCACGTAGACCGGCAGTGACCCTGCCGCATGCGTCTCCCGGATCCAGCGCCCGCCTTCCACGCGCTCGCCGGTAAGCAAGCCCGTCCACAGCCCAGATGGCAAGTAGAAGGCGACCACCCCGTCGGGCGAAAATACGGGTGCTACCAGGAGTGATGAACCCAGCATGTATTGCCTGTCCAGGTACCCAACCCCTGGATCGTCTGGGAACTCGAAGTACATCGGCCTGGCAACGGACACTCCCGTCGCCGCGGCGTGCTCGCCAGCTGCGAACAAATAAGGCATGAGCGAGTTCTTGAGCTTGGCGAAGTCGCGCGTGATGTCAACGGCCTCGTCGTCGAAGGCCCACGGCACCCGGTACGACGTTGAGCCATGCAGGCGCGAATGCGACGAGAGCAGCCCAAAGGCGGCCCAGCGCTTGAACACGAGCGGATCGGGAGTTCCCTCGAAGCCGCCGATGTCATGGCTCCAGTACCCAAACCCGGAAGACGCGAGCGAGAGCCCCCGCGGAGCGTCTCCGCCATCGACTCGAAAGTAGAGGTGTTGTCCCCTCCCCAGTGCACGGGGAACTGCTGACCGCCGGCCGTGGCCGAGCGCGCGAAGAGTACGGCCTCGCCTTCACCCTTCTCCTCCTTGAGCACCTCGAATACCGCGCGGTTGTACAGCTGCGTGTAGAGGTTGTGCATGGCCTGAGGGTCGGAGCCGTCGTGCCACACCACGTCGGTGGGGATGCGCTCGCCAAAGTCGGTCTTGAGCGCGTCAACGCCTTCGCGGATGAGGCGACGAAGGTGCTCCTGGAACCACGAGGTGGCCGAGGGATTGGTGAAATCGACGAGCGCCATGCCGGCCACCCACCAGTCCCACTGCCAGATGCTTCCATCAGGCCGCTTGACAAGGTACCCGGCATCAGCCGCTTCGCGGAACAGAGCTGAGCGCTGCGCGATGTAGGGGTTGATCCACGCGCAGACCTTCAAGCCCTTGTCCTCGTGAAAACGGTGCAGCATCCCCTTCGGGTCGGGGAAGATGCGCGCGTCCCACGTGAGGTCAGTCCACTTGAACTCCTCCATCCAAAAGCAGTCGAAGTGGAACACGCTGAGAGGGATGTCATGGTCGCGCATGCCATCGACAAACTCGTTGACAGTCGCTTCGTCGTATTCGGTGGTGAAGGACGTGGATAGCCACAGCCCGTACGACCATGCCGGCACACGCGCCGGCCTGCCGGTGAGCCCCGTATAGCGCTCGATGACATCGCCCGGCGTCGGTCCATCGAAGACGAGGAACTCAAGCGCCTCGCCTGGCACCGAGAACTGCACCCGTTCGACTGCCTCCGTGCCCACCTCGAAGGACACGTGCTCTGGCTGGTTGACGAGGACGCCGTAGCCGTGCGAAGACACGAAGAACGGGATGTTCTTGTAGGCCATCTCTGAGCTGGTGCCGCCGTCAGCGTTCCAGATGTCCACGGTTTGCCCGTTCTTCACGAAAGCGCCGAAGCGCTCACCGAGCCCATAGATGAGCTCGCCCACACCGAGGTCCAGTTGAGCGAGAGAGTAACCAGACGCTGCCGCTAGTCCGGTGCTCGTAACGCCTGAAATTCCGGCCGGCTCGGCGGCGACAGGGGCGCCTGGCGCGAGAGTCATGTGCGCGAGCGACTTCGGTCCGAGCGCCGTGAGCCGACGCTCACCGGAGAAGAACGCCAGCTCCCAAGGCGCGCCTCGCCGCACGATGGCGCGCAGGGAACCCGTGGTGAGTGTCGCGTCGGTCTCCGTCACGGTCACCCGACCGTGTCCGGTCTCCTCGCTTAGCGCGAAGCCGGGTGAGCGTCGGCCGCCCGTGTGGTGCTCCATACGGACCTTCACCACGCCCTGCGCCGGTGAACTCAATGTGACGGTGAGCACCGGAAGATTGAGGACATTTCCGCGCTTCTCGATGACGCGAGATGGAGCGGCTATCACCAGGGCATCTCCGTCGGCCTCCACGGTGTAGGCCTCTTGCGCATAGATCGCGCTGACGCCTGGACGCAAGTGCCAGAACCCGTCGGTGAACTTCATTACTTCACTGCTCCTGCCGTGATACCCCTCGTCAGCGTTCGCTGGAAGATGAGGAAGAAGATGATGGTGGGAATGATGCTGATGAGCGTGCCAGCGACGAGCGTTGTGGTGTCAGTCTGCCGCTCCCCATTCAACTGTTCGAGTACGAGCGGAACCGTCAAGGAGTCACTCGTGTTGAGGAAGGCGAGTGGCAACAGGAACTCGTTCCAGGTCCAAATGAAGAAGAACACCATGAGGACGGAAAGTGTGGGCCTGATGATGGGGACAACGACCGATCGCAGGATGCGGCGACGATGCGCCCCATCCACGGCCGCTGCCTCAAGGATCTCCTTGGGGAACGTGCCGAGCAGCGAGGACAGCAGGTAGGTGCCGAATGCCGACTGGATCACCACGAAAGTGAGGATCACCGACCACGGCGTGGAGAGCAGCCCCATCTTGTCGTACAGCTTGAACAGCGGGTCGAAGAGCATCTCCTGTGGCACGAGATTCGCCATGAGGAAGAGCAGCACGATCCATGTGCGACCGCGCACGCGCCCTATCCCGATCGCGAACGAGTTCAGTACCGAGACGACGACGGCGATGACGGCGACCATTCCGGATATGAAGACGGAGTTCCACAATGCGTGCGGGAAGTTGTAGCGGCTCCAAAAGTCCTTGAGTCCCGTTATGTCTAGTGACTTGGGAAGGTCGATGGGACTCGAGTTCGCGTAGTCCTGCGGTGACTTGAACGCGTTGATAAGCAGCAGGAGCATGGGAAACACGACCGCGAGTGCCGCGAGGATAGCCAGCACAAGCAGCACCCACTCGATCGGCGTGCGCGGTCGTCGCTTGTTTCGGGAGAGGGGATCGGCCGCCTTTCGCGGGGGTATGTCCGACGCCGTGGTCGCGGTGGTCATGACTCCTCCTTCCGCTCGAGCCGCGTCTGCACGCGAACGAAGACGAAGGCCACTAAGACGACGACGATCGTCACCGCAGAGGCGATGGTGGCCGCGTAGCCCTTGTCTATCCCCTTAATGAACTGGATATATGCGTAATACGAGGGAACGTAGGTTGACTTGGACGGTCCGCCCGCGGTCAAAATGAACACCGGCGCAAACACCTTCAGCGCCGCAATAGTTGTGGTGAGTGCGACCACGAAGACCTCGGGTTGAATCATCGGAAGGGTGATAGCGCGGAAACGCTCGTACCAGTTGGCGCCATCGAGTTCCGCAGCCTCGTAGAGCTGCGGGTCGACTCGCTGCAGTGCGGCCATGAAGATCACCACTGGGTAGCCCAGCTGGATCCAGATCATGAGCACCATCACCGACGCCATCGCGGTGCTGTACTGCCCGCCAAGCCAGTTGACCTCCACAGTGGAGCCCGTCACGTTGCTGAGGAACTGGTTCAGCACGCCTTGCGAGTTTGGTTTGAGGATCCACGCGAACATCACGCCAGCGACCGCGATGGGGAGAATCTGTGGCAAGTAGAAGGTCGCTCGCAGGAAGCTGGCGAGACGCGCCCCAAATCGCCTGCCGACGACGTCAAAGAGGACCGCAGCGATGATGAGGCCTGCGAGCGTTGGGACGAACACCATCGCGACGATCACCAAGATGATGTTGGTGAAGGACCTGATGAACTCTTCATCGTGCAGCAGTGCGCGCCAATTCTCGAGCCCAGCGAAGTGTTCCTCTGCGCGGCCTCCGCGCCAGTGGTAGAAGCTCAGTCGGATGTTCCGGATCACCGGGTAGATGATCACCACGGCGAGCAGGATGAAGCCTGGGATGAGGTACAGCCAGTATCCGGCCTTGTTGGAGCCGCGCTGAGGGATGCGAGCGGGCTCGTCGTGACGCGTGCGGCGCGTCTTCTCGGTTGCAATAGTCATGGTGTGGTGCCCCTTAGCGGGGGTCCCGGAGCACCGGGACCCCCGCCCTTGGACTCGCCTACGAGACCGTCGAGACGTAGCTCTCGTAGTAGTTCTGGAGTTCGCTCTGCGCCTGGTCAGGAGTGAACGTGCCGTTCACGAGACCCTGCATGACGCCGTTGAGGTCGCCGTAGAACGTGGGGGTTGGCCAGTCGGGGTAGAACGACAGGCCGTCGCGGTCGTTGACCTCGTTGAACAGCGTGATGAGCTTCTGAGCGTTCTCATCCTTGATGTCCGCCGTGTTGGCCGCGACAGGAAGGCCACCGGACTCGCCGAGCAGTGCCTGAACCTCGGGGCTCATCGTAATGTCGATGAAGATCTGAGCGAGTTCAGGCTCCTTCGACTGCACTGGAACCACCCAGATGTTGCCGCCAGAACCCGGCGTGAGAGTGGTGCCCGGCCAGTTGGCGATGCCGAGCTTGAAGCTCGTCACATCGGACAGCATGCGGCCGTACCACCACGAGCCCGAGTAGAACATCGGGACCTCGCCGTTGATGAACTGAAGGCCTGCGTCCTCGGCCGTCATGCCAGAGACGTCCTTGCTGATGTAGCCCTTCCCAACCCAGTCGTTGAGTGTCTGCGTCGCATAGCTGATCTCAGGACCCTGCCAGTCGACCGGGTTCTCGTAGAGCTGGTAGTCGTTCACCCACTGGCGGTCTGCCTGGGACAGCGCGAGCTGGTACCACAACTGGCCCATCGGGTACTCCTGCGCCGACGTCGTGAGCGGCGTGACGCCGTTGTCGACAAAGGTCTGCATCGCCGACTCGAGCTCGGCCTCGTTCGTGGGCACGGAAATCCCGTACTGGTCGAACATGTCCTGGTTGAAGTACAGGAACACGAACTCGCCGTAGTTTGGGACGCCGTAGAAGGAACCGGAGCCCATGACTCCGTTCTCGTCGTACTTGGCGATGGTGTCGATTCCTGCACCGAGCTTGTCGGCCCAGCCGTACTTCGCGTAGGCGTCGTCGAGGTTCTGGATCACGCCTGTCGCCGCGAGTTGCCCCGCGGTGCCGTTGCCCTTGTTGTACTCGGAGACATCGGGTGCGTCGCTCGAGTCGAAGAGCTGTCCTGCGGTGGCGTTAAGGTCCTCGAACGACGTGGACTCGAGGTTCACCTTTGCGCCGGTCTGCTGCTCGAAGATCTCGATGGCCTTGTTCCATGCGATACCCATTGCCGAATCGGCACCCTCGTAGTGCATGACGTTGAGGGTGTGGCCGCTCCAGTCGGTGGTGTCGCCTCCTCCTGTGCTGCTTGGCGATGCTCCGTCGCTCGACGAGCACGCCGAGAGCGCGATTGCGCCAACGGCCACTGCCGCCACGAGCGCTGTCTTGCGGTACTTCATTGCTACCTCCTTGTAGTGGCCTGGCGGCCGTGGGTACAGCAACACGGAAGAGCGTCATATCGAAGCGCTTCGATGTTGTGCGTGCGATCGAACTCCAAGCTGCTTTGTCGCATCAAGAAGCCCTATGGGAAGAAGTCAAAGGGGGCGCCACGGAGCCGTGTTCGTGGTACTTGGGTTCAATGAGGACCGTGCGCGGCGTCGTTGCGCCAGCTTCTACCGCTCCGACAAGGAGCCCGACGGCAGTCCAGCACGACGCCTGCGGATCAATCGGAATTTCGTCGAGCGGCACTGCGAGCCGACCCGTGGGCAGAGTTCCGCCCGCAGCGATCACCGACACGTCGTGCGGAACCCGACGCCCATGTTGAGCGAGCGCATGCACCAGGGTCGACGTCACGTCGGCCGACGTATTCAGCACGATGGCGGTTACGTCTGGAAGTCGCTCAATCACATCGGCCACCGGCTCAAGCGCCCTGTTGCTCGTGGGATGCGTCACGACGTAGTCAATGCCGAGTTCCTCGGCGTGGGCCGTGAAGCCGTCGAGAAATCGCAAGGGGAAGTTGGAGCCACGTTCGAGCACCCCCAACTCGTGCGAAATCAGGGCAATCGAGCGGTGGCCGAGTTCCACGAGGCGACCAAGAGCGAGCCGAGCGGCGGCTTCAAAGTCCATGTCTACGCATGTGAGGCCCTCTGTGCGAGCAGGGATGCCGATGAACACAGCTGGATGCCCGAGCGAGCGCGCAAGCTCTGCGCGCTCGTCCTGGGCATCGACGTCGAGGATGATCATGCCGTCAGCGAGGGACGTCGCTGCGGTGCGGCGCATACCTGCGACGGCGTCGTCGTCGACCAGCAGCAGCGTGTCGAAGCCATGGGACCGCGCGGACTTGGTGACCTCGAGCGCGAAGGTCATGTGAGCCGTTTGCTCGGTGTCCCGATGCAATGGCGCGGTGACCGCGAGGATGTGTGAGCGGTTGGCCGCGAGCATCCGGGCGCTTGCGGTGGGCTGATAGCCAAGGGTGACCACGGCGTCGAGAACCCGCTGGCGAGTGGCTGACGTGATGGAGCGCTTTCCGCTGAGGGCATAGGAGACCGTGCTGATCGACACGCCTGCGGCCTTCGCCACATCGTCAATCGTTGCCATGGTCGACCTCTTCGTCGCTCTGCTTTCCGAATTTCTTCGAAGCGCTTCGATGCGCTGGTGCCACCATAGGAGCGAAGACGAGGTCCTGCAATGGCAGTTACCGAATTGTGACCAGAGCGTGCGCGGCGTGACACGCGCGGCGGCGCCGGAGACTAGGCGGAGGCGGGCGAAGCACAGCTTCCGCGCTCGGTGATGTGCGGCGCCAGGAGGCGGGTTTCGGCGCGTGGACGACCGCCGAGTATGCCCATGACCATGTCGACTGCGAGCGCGCCGATCTGCTCGCCGGGGATGTCGATCGAGGTGACCGGCTCTGGCAGGTCGAGCGCGACGTCATCGGGACATATCGCGATGATCGAAATGTCGCCGGGCACCGACTTTCCAGTCGCGCGGAGGAGCCCGAGGAGCGGACCCAAGGTCGCCTCGTTGTGCACGACCAAAGCAGTGAGGTCAGGAACTTCCTCGAGCACCCTCTTGAGTGCGGCCGATGCGCCATCGAATGTAAGTTCGCATGCGGTCGTCGTCGCCGTGAGATCGAACTGTTCGACTGCGCTCTCGAAGCCGCTCAAGACTCGCGTGGCAAAGCTGGTGCCGCGTTCGTAGACCGCCGCGGGCGGGCCGATCAGGGCGATCTTCCTGTGCCCGTGCTGCGCGAGATGTGCAACCGCCTCGTACCCGGCGCCTGCGAAATCCAGATCGACGCACGTGAGGCCGGATGGGGTTTCAGGAAGCCCAATGAGCACTGACGGCCTGTCGAGTTTTCGCAGCACGGGGACTCGCTTGTCGTTAGCCTCGACGTCCATCACGATTAGGGCGTCGACCATCGCACCCTCACTTACACGGGCAAGCCCAGCAGCGCCCTCGTCCTGTGTGACGAGGAGCACGTCGTGGTCATAAGAGCGCGCAGTGGTGGCGATGCCGGCGACGAACCGCATGATCACCGGAACACCGTTGTCCGCGCGCAGTGGCGCGACGAGTGCAATGACTTGAGACCTGCGAGAGGCGAGAGCTCTGGCGCCCGCATTCGGGCGGTATCCAAGTTCAAGGATGCTCGCCTCGACGCGGGCACGTGTCTCAGGCGAAATCGGTCGTCGCCCGCTCAAGACATAGGACACAGTGCTGGTGGAGACGCCTGCCGCGCGGGCGACGTCGTTTATTGTCGCCACAGTCCTCCCTGCCTCGCGTCGCAATCGAAAACACAATGTGGTGCCGAGGGCAACGGCACGTTGCCGTTGCCCGACGAACGGGCGCGGGTGGGCATCGGTCCCCCGCGTCGGCAGCGCGCCCGCACAGGGCTGCGGACGAAAGTGTATTCCGCTCGCCTCGCCATCGCACCACCATACTCGAAGCGCTTCGATTGGAATGGGCCGAGATGCTGATTGTGTGCTCTTCTGCGATGTGCCTCTTGGCCGAAGTGGCCTCGTGTTCGGTTCGGACACTGGCCGCGCGGGCGTCACGAAACGTTGCGATCCGAACGTCACATGAGCACAAATTCCAGCCATGTTGCTCCTCTGTGCGAACGGAGCTTGCGAGACGCGCAAGCATTTTGCCGTTGACAGCGATGGAAAGGGGCCCATACGATCACCACGCAAGCGCTTCGACGAAGGGGTCCGCTAAGTGCAACAGAGTGTGTAAAGCACGATGCAGCCGACGCTGGAGTCAGGCACCCGCCACATGGGTTGCAGAAGTCACTACTGAATATCTATGCAGGAGGACAAAGATGTCTTTTCCGAGTTCGAACGCGCATCCTCGATGGAGGCGCGTAACACCACGAGGCGTTTCGGCAGCGCTGATCGCGCTGCTGGGAATAGGCGTGGTAGCGGCACCGAGCGCGGCTGCGCCCGGTTCCGCTGGACAAAACCCAAGCTTGGTGTTTGCCGAGGCGAACGACACGACCACGGCCAACTATCCCTTCCAGGACACGTCGCTCTCCGACGATGCGCGCGTGCGCGACCTTATCTCGAGGATGACGCTTGACGAGAAGGTTGGCCTGCTTCACCAGTTCAGCGCGGCAGTCACTCGCTTGGGTGTGCCTCAATTCCGAACTGGAACAGAGGGCCTGCACGGTCTGTCGTGGCTCGGGTACGCCACTGTCTTCCCGCAGGCGAGCGGCATCGGCATGACATGGAACCCGGATCTTGCGGAGCAGATTGGCGACGTCATCGGTGAAGAGGCACGCGCCTACAACAGTGTCGACGCACGCTTTAACGGCGTGGACATCTGGGGCCCTGTTGTCGACATTGCGCGTGACCCGCGCACAGGACGCGTGTCCGAGTCGATGGGTGAAGACCCGTTGCTCATCAGCAAGATGGCCACCGCAATGGGCGAGGGAATGCAGGGCAACGAGGACGGCTATCTCCAGTCGATCCCGACGCTCAAGCATTTCGCCGCGTACGGTCAAGAGGCCTCGCGGACTGCATACTCGGCCAACACGGGGAAGCGCGCGCTCGAGGAGTACTACTTCAAGGTATTCAAGGACCCAATCCAGGCGGGCGCCGTCAACAGCATGATGACCGGCTACAACTTGCTCAATGGCAAGCCGACGATGGTCTCGCCGGAGGTCTCTGACGAGATGTACGGAGACTGGGTCCAGGGTGGCACCGAGGGTGCGTTCTTCGGCGTCACCGATGCGGGATCCCCAGCAAACCTCAGCGGATCCAACGCGTACTACCCGAACAGCCGCGTCGGCCAGGCAGCCGCAATGGCCGACTCGATCAAGAACGGAGTCACGGGCCTTACGGTCAGCGACACCGACACGCCAACCTCTCGAAGCTGGATCTACGAGGCCCTCGGCCGAGGAATGATCACCGAGACCGACATCGACAAGTCAATCTATGGTGTCTTGCTCGTTCGCCTCGAAGCCGGCGATCTCGATCCTGACGCGAGTAACCCCTACAAGACGCTCAACAAGCTCAACGCACTCGACACCCCGGAGCACCGCGCGGTGGCATTGCAAACGGCGCGTGAGCAGGTGGTTCTCCTCAAGAACCAGGGCGGGATTCTGCCGCTGTCGAAGTCGGCCGATGTTGCTCTCTCTGGACCGCTCGGCGATGAGTCCTCCACGGACTTCTACTCCGGCACGTTCCCTTATGTGACACTCATCGACGACGAAATGAAGAGCAAGGTCGAGGCGGGCAACGGCTCCTTCTCGTTCACGCGCGGCATCGACACGGTCGCTGTGCAGGTCGTGAATGGCACTGGCACTCCAGCCGACAAGTTCCTCACCGTCGGAGCGACGGCGGCTGATCCGCTAACCGGTACCGGTACCGACACCAGCGATCCGAAGGCGCAGTTCCAGATCTACGACTACGGCTACAACAATCTGCTCATGCGCTCCGTAGCGACGGACAAGTATGTCTCTGCTACTGGCCCGAGCAACAGTCTGGTCGCGAACGCGAACCCACCGGGATTCCAGTCGCCTAACCGCGCCTCACAGGAGTGGTACACCTACCAGAACTTCGGCATTGTCGCGAAGTCCGGCTCCACCTTCTCGATGCGGTTCTCAAAGAACACCTCGCCTGTGGCTACGACGGCCGCGGCCGCGGTCTACGTGAACTCGGCGGCGCCGTACAACGTTCAGCACAACGGCTCCGGCACGAGTGCGAACCGTCAGTTCCAGCTCGTAACCGTCAAGGACGGAATCGCAGACGCCGTTTCCAAGGCGACGGGAGCTGACGTGGCAGTCGTTGCCGTCGGCGACGAGCCTCACCTGACCTCGCGCGAGACGTACGACCGTCAGACCACGGGAGACGGCATCATGCTCCCGGCGCAGCAGCAGGCCCTCATCAACGCGGTCTCCGCGGTGAACCCCAACACGGTGGTCGTGATCGTCGGAAGCTACACCTTCGACATCTCCGACCTGAAGGCCAACCCCAACGTGAAGGGCATCGTGTACACGAGCCACGCGGGCCAGGAGCTCGGCGACGCCGTTGCCGACGTCCTGTTTGGCGACTACGCGCCTTCCGGACGACTCACCCAGACCTGGTACGACGGCCTCGAGAGCCTTCCGACCATCTCTGACTACGACGTCATCGAGGGTCAGCGCACCTACCAGTACCACCAGGGCGACGTTCTCTACCCCTTCGGCTACGGTCTGTCCTACTCCGACTTTGACTACGACAACATGTCGCTCGCTCCCACGAGCGTGGCGAATTCGTCGATCGACGGAACCACCGTCAACGTCAAGCTGTCGGTGAAGAACACAGGCACCGTGTCGAGCGACGAGGTCGTTCAGGTGTACGCCAGCTTCGACGGCAAGGCGAGTTCTCGCGTTGAGCACCCGATCAAGACGCTTGTTGGCTTCAAGAAGGTCAACATTGGCGGAAGCTCGGGCGGTATGACGCAGTCCGCAGACGTGACGATTCCTGTCCGTCTGTCCGACCTCGCCATCTGGGACGTCGCCACGAGCAAGTTCGTGGTCGAGCCCGGTACCTACACGATCACCGCCGGGACCTCGTCCGCGGATGGTGACCAGCTCGCCACGGCGAAGCTGACCGTGACCGGAACCGGTCTCGCCGCGCGCAACCTAGGCGTCGTGACTCGTGCGTTCAACTACGACGACTACTCGTTCACTGACGTGACGGCCAACGGCACGCAGGCGGATGTCATTCCGATCTCCGTCATGGAGGACAACACGTACGGTGTGAGTGTCCGCAAGGCCGGCGCGTGGATCAAGTACGCACAGGCAAACCTGTCCAGCCACCCCACCGAGATCTCGATGCGCGCATCGAACTCGAATGCAACCCCGGCGACCGTCGAGGTATGGGCGAACGGAGAGAGCGCCGCAGCCGGCGGCGTCAAGATCGGCGAGATCACGATCCCGTCGACCCTGCACCAGCAAACCTTCGTCAACGTCGCGGGTGACCTGACCGGTGTTCCTTCGGGGACGGCGGACATCTACCTCGTGTCGCCGTCGGCTGGTGTCGCGTTCTCCTGGTTCCAGCTCGGCACCGCGAAGGTTGCGGCTCAGGCGAGTGACATCGGCATCACGGTGAACACGTACAACTCGAACATCGCAACGTCGCTGTCGCGGTACCACGTGAAGGTCCCTGCTGTGATCCAGCAGAAGGCCGGGAGCTTGGTCATGGAGTCCTCCATCAAGGCTCCTGCGGTCGTCACCGGAGCCGTCGCTTGGTCGGTCACGGACACGAATGGAGACGCCACCACGCTCGCCACCATCACCAACCAAGGCCTGTTGACGGCCACGGGCACGGCGGATGGCACGGTGCGGGTGACGGCGACGTTCACCACCTCTGGTGGCACTGCGTTTGCTTCCGCCGATGTCGTGCTGAAGAACCAGACCGTTGCGGCCGGAACGAACCCAGAGGCCGTCGTGATCCGCTCCGGATACGATTCGCGTCCTGCGGACATCTCGTGGGGACCGAACCAGTTCGGCAACTTTGGTTCGATCTACCAGTACCAGGGAAGCGTCAAGCTCAGTGCGGTCACTTACCCCGCACCCACGTCGGCGCGTCCTGTGACCTTCACGGTTGCAGACAAGGACGGCAACCCCACCAACCTCGCCACCATCGCGGTGCAGGGGGCTGGGTTCATCGAGGGTCAGACCTCGGGAGCTAACAACATTGCGTACAACGCGACGTTGACGGCAACTGGCGAGGGCAACGGTGACGTGTACGTCACCGCGACTACGCAGAACGGTCTGACCTGGACGTCCAAGATCGCCATCCAAGGGCAGGACGTTCGTGACCTGTCTGCGGGTCGCTACCAGGCAGAGCTTTTTGACGGTAGCGGCAACGTGGCTCCGGCTGTGACGGCCAACCTCCGTGCTGACAATGTCAGCGGAGATGACGTCGGCATGCAGCTTGACCGCATCCGCAACGGCGACTGGGCGGTCTACCGCAACGTCGACTTCGGCGACAAGCCGTCCTCCATGACGCTCCGTTACCAGAAGGCCTCCTCGGAGCCTGCGACGGTGACTGTCATGGCTGGCGACCCCGTCACCGGAACGAAGATCGGTGAAGTCGAACTACAGGGCGACATGGACATCACGTCGGCCAGCGACTACCAGAACCCGGTGTACTCGTGGAAGGACATCACTTTCCCGATTACGGCACCAGAGGGCGTCAACGACGTGTACTTCGTGTTCGACGTCTCTCCCGCGGTTCCTGACACCGACATCTCCAGCACCTACGGCGCGGTGGCCGGTTGGCTTGACCTTGGACTCAATTGGTTCACGGTCTCGTCTGTTGAGTCGTCGGCGCTCGCCGACGCGATCAACGCCGCCAACGCGCTGAACGCCGACGACTACACGACGAGCTCGTGGGCAGCGGCTGGAGTGGACGAGGCAATCGCGGCTGCGGAAGCAGTTCTCGATTCCGCAACCGCAACCCAGGCCGAAGTCGACGCTGCGGTTGTTGCACTCAACGAGGTGCTCGCTCAGCTTCAACTGCGCGGAAACACGCAGTCGCTCGACGTGCTCATCGCCGCTGGCGACGCGCTTTCGGGCAAGCTGGGTGGCTTCACCACCGACTCGGTAGCGGCGTTTGACGCGGCTCTCGCTTCGGCGAAGCTGGAGTCGGCGGCGGTTGCCGACCGCACTCAGGCGCAGCTCGATGTGGCTGTCAGTGACTTGCAGGCCGCCATTGACGGGCTCACTGTCAAGGCCCCTGAGGTCAACAAGGTCGCATTGCAGACCCTTTACGACACCATCAGGACGCTCAAAAACGTCGACCACACCTACACGACTCCCTCGTGGCAGGCGTTGCAGACACAGTTGACGAATGCGAGCTCCGTCTTGCAGTCCTCCACGGCAAGTCAGGCCGCGGTCGACGCTGCCGCAGCGAGCCTCTCAGAGGCGGTGGTGAACCTAGCAGTGCTGGACAAGAGCCCCATCAAGCTCAAGCTCAACCAGACCCAACTGCGCATCGTCAAGGGCTCACACATCCGTCTCTATGACGGTCTGTACTTCCGCGACGTCCTTCCGGCTTCGTATTCCGGCAAGGTCACGTGGAAGTCTTCGAACACAAAGGTCGCAGTGGTTTCGAGCGATGGCCTCGTGACTGCGAAGAAGGCGGGATCCGCAACGATTACGGTGACCTCCAAGTCGGCCGCTTCCAATGGCAAGAAGTTGACGGTAAGCATCAAGATCTCGGTGGTCTCCAAGGCCTCCAAGACCAAGATGACCAAGCTGACCGCATCCGTACCTCGCACGATGAAGCTGGGAGCTGTTTCGTACATCACCGGCACGTATCAGCCAAGCACGGTCACCAACGTCAGTGTCACGTACAGCTCGGCCAACCCAAAGGTCGTGACCGTTGACGCTGCGGGTCGTCTCGTTGCCAAGGGCACGGGTACCACGCAGATCTCGGTCAAGGCCAAGGGCAAGACGGTGAAGTACACGATCACCGTTTCCTAAGGCTCCCTGCCGGTGCGATTCCCCCCTTCGCACCGGCAGGGTTCCGGGGCGGCATATTTCCGTCAAGGTGCCGCTCACCGCTGAGGCTCTCCTGCGCTCACCGCCAGGAGAGCCTCAGCCTTTACTCGGCATGGCTGTGCTCCGCGTCAAGACCTTTCGTACGACCTACCGGAGCGAGGTGGAAGGCAAACCCGCCGCAACCCACCCGTCGGCTGGTCCCTCAAAGCCGCTGAGGATGTTGTACGCGGGGCCGTAGCCGGCGGCGGTTGCGGCCATGGAAGCTCCGATGCTGCGCTGGCCGGAGCGGCACAGGAACACGATCGGGGTGCCCGGCTCGACGCCGGTCGCCTTGAGCTGCTCGATGAAGGCGGGGTTGGGGATGCCGCCGGCATGCACCCACTCGATGAAGTGGGTCTCCACGCCAAGTTGGGAGGTGTCTGGCACGCCGATCTGCTCCCACTCGCCGACGGTGCGCACGTCCACCAGCACTGCGCCGTCCTTGACCATCTGCCATGCGTCGGTTGTGGTGATGTCACCCGCGTACTCGTTCATGGAGCGAGTCTAGGCCGAGACCTCCACGCGGGACAGCGGCGCGGTCTTTGGCGCGAAGGCGCCGACGATCGTCGCGCCGATGAAGGCGCAGAATGCGGCAATCGCGACCATCACTACCAACAATTGCAGCGTGGGCCAGATCCAGTCGTCGACGGTCTCGAACCAATAGTCCATGCCTATCGCGATCGAGATGGTGCCCGCAATCACCGCACCCATCAAGCCCAGAGCCAGGCCGTGAGCCTGCGCAACGAGGTACTGGAGCGCCGCCGCAAGTCTGCCCTCCTGCCTCGTAAGGCCGAGAGCTTCCCGGGTGGCCGCGTCTCGAGCGCTCACGCTCGCGGTGGCGACGGCGATCGCCACGCAGATCAGGGTGACGACGGCAAAGGTGCCCCAAATGGGCCATGTCGTGAGGTAGGGGTTGGGGCCTATCGGTTCGGTGTACACGTCTCTTGCGTACTGGGCTTCGGATGCCGACCACGAGGCCACGAGCTGACCGATGAGCGCGAAGTAGACCGCCGTGGCGAGGGCAACGACGAATGCGGGCACCGTGGACTGGCGCGGCCGCGCAAGGATCGCATCGCCAGCCACCATCACGGCCCGACGCTGTGATTGGCTCATGCGCTTGGCGCGCCACGGCAGGGAGTGACGCAGCGCCTCATTGGCCAACATGATCGTCGTCACGAGCAGCACGACGCCGGCGAAAAGCACTGCGATGGCGACGAGGGAGTACATGTCAGCGGCAAGTCCCGCCGCGACGATTCCGAGCGCCACGAGCCATGTCACCGCGAGGGGCCACACCCGCACGCTTCTCGAGACCGTCGCCTCCGCGACGTCGTTGACGGGCTTGAGGGCGGCCGTGGGGCTCACTCGCGCAGACCAGAATGCCGGCACGGCGCCGACCACCGTTGAGAGGACAACGGCGAGCGCGACAGAGCCGACGGCGATGGCCGCGTAGCCACCAGGTATCGGCAGGACCATCGGCTTCACGATGCGCGACGCGATGATCGCGAGGTGTGCGGTAGCGCCGAGGGCGCCGAGAACGAATCCGACCAACCCGGCCGCCACCCCAACGCTCGCGGACTCGAGCATCGTCGCCCAGGCCACTTGCCGCTTGGTGGCGCCCATCGCTCGCACCGTGCCCACCCACTTTGTGCGCGCCTGGGCTTGTGCGCGACCCAGAGCAAACGCCATCGCGAACAGGCCGATGAGCAGTGCCCCAACGCCGATGCCGGCGATCGCAAGAATCGCGGCCGCCGGGTTTGAGCTCGCGCCGCCGTTCGGATACGCGCTCGCGGCGAGGTCTTCGGTCCACGGCCAGTTGCCGTTGCCGTAGACGGAGACGCTCACGTTCGTGGGCACCCCGTTGATCGTCGGAACGCCGATTGTCGGGTCGGCGGACGCCGTCGATGCCTGGTTGAGAGTGGGGATGTCGTCCCACGAGACGAATCCTCCTGGCAAGTACACCGACACGCCAGCCGCGCCGAACGGCGAGCGGGTGATCCCGCTCACCATCAGTTCGAATGTGAAGGGCGCCACGACGCCATCGGCCTCGGTGGACCAGGTCTGCAGCACCACGGTGTCGCCGATCTCGGCTCGGGCTGTGCTTGCCCATTGCGCGTTTACTGCGATCTCCCCGGGACCGGGCGCGGACCCGGCGACGAGAATCGGCGACCAATCCACGTCGCCATAGAGCGCCACGAGGTCGTTCCACACGTACGAGTCGTTGTTATCGGGCAGCAATGGGAAGGCATTGGCGACCGCGACCACCTCGTGGCCGGTTGCGTTCGCCTCATCGATGTTCGAGGCAAGGCCAGTGAAGTCATAGCCGGCCGCTGTTGAGGCGTCCGCCGCCGAGTCCCGGTCCCAGCCCATGAGGTGGTCTGCTTCCGCCTGACTGTGCATCAGTGTGGCACCCATGATGAGTCCGTAGGCAGTGACGCCAACAGTCACGGCGATCACCACGCCGGCCGCCATCGCATACCTCCACTGGGACCGCAGCTGCTCCCTCGCCAACGACCAGATCATCAGGGCCTCCCCGCCTCAACAGCGCGCAGTTGTTCGGCCGGCAGACGCCCGGCGCCAAACAGCCGCGCGATCCACGCGACCACGGCGAACACGATCACTGAGCCACCAAAGATCCACAGCATCGGCGCCCACGCCACCGAGTTCAGCAGGACAATCAGGTAGCTGTCGGTGATGAGCCCGCTGAGCGAGTCCCTCGCCCGCGATGCCACGCCAATCACCGTCTGCAGCGCCGCTCCGCCAAGGAGTCCGGCGGCCACGGCCACCGCCGCAATCACCGTGGTCTCAAGAACGCCGGCCGCCGTCAGCGTTCGGTGAGACGCCCCAAGCGCGGCGAGCGTCGCGTCGTCACGGCGCCTGCGCACAGCCACGCCCCAGGCGAGAGCAACTACGGGCCCGGCGCACACCAACAGCACCAGCGCGATCATGAACAGCGCTCCCCACCCGTCGGTGAAAGCGTCGGCGCTATAGGCGAACGAGCCGCCATAGCCGGTGACGAGCGTGCTCGTGAACGTGTACCCGTTGACGGTGGCCGCCAGAGCGGCCGGGTCGGTCCCTGGCGCCGCATAGATCAGCAGCCCGGCCGCGGGCGGCTCGCCGCTCACGTTCGCCGGCAACGTGAAACTCATGCAGCACGTCGAGATGGGCACCACGCCGCTGATGGAGATCCCCTGTGACGAGTACTCGGTGAAGGTGCCGGGGTCAAAACCGCCTCCGGCGACGACAGCGTCGGGGTGCGCGGTGAGCAGCTCATACAGTGCTGGATCGACCTCGCGCACGTCGCGTGGCTCCAGCGCTACGGCCGCGGGCCAGTCTCCGTAGGAGTTGCCAACCACAACCGCCCCAACCCCCGGCTGGCCCCGCAATTCGTCGGCCGCGTCCTCGCCGGCGGATGCCGGCTGAACCGTCATCGTTCCGATGTACGCGGGCGCCAGCGCGGGAGCGGGATCCGACGTGCACAGCGCGCCCGCGAGCAGGGCGAGGCCCGCGATCGCGAGCACGGTCCTCGAGAAGGCGCCCGACGCTGTGGTCGCCCTTGCGCGCACAACCTCCGCAGCCCTGGTTGCCTTGAGCGCGCCCGAAAGGCTCGCCGCCCCCCGGACGCCGGCGGGTATGGCGGCGCGCGCCAATGGCACCCCCACCAGGAAGAACAGCGCGAGCCCGGCAAGTCCGATGCCGATCAGGGCACCGAACGCGAGCGTCTGCGCGAGAACCCCGGCCACCCCATTTGCCGGATCGTGAGCGAGCCCAAGCCCGGCGAGCACCCCTGCGCCGAGGGCCATGATCGAGACCAGTGCGAGCGTCCTCCAGCGGAGTGGTACCCGGCGCGCCGTCGGTGGCGCGGCATCCTCGTGCAGTCGCTCCACCGGGGTGCGCCGCGGACGAACTGCGTCGAGGACGTGAGCCGCTGTGAGCGCGCCGGTGAAGACCACGGCCATCACCAAGCGGGCCACCCACAGAGCGGAGTCCTGCTCGAACAGTTGATACCCCGACCTGGCGACGAGGTAGACGTTCACCACGCCCGCTCCCGCGTACGCGATACCGGTCGCTACAGCCCCATCAATGAGTCCGCGCCGAGCGGCAAGTCTCGCCGCCGACCCTTGGCTGCGGCCGAGCGCCGAATAGACCGCGGCCTCCGAGGCGCGACCGGAGTCGCGAATGCCGAGCACACCAACGAGCACCACGGTGAGGATGATGGCGACCGTACCCACCTCGAGCGCCGTGCCGAAAATGACCCAGAGGAGGTCGTAACTGTTGTCCATCGTGCAGCTCTCGGGGGCACAGGACGCCAGGTCCCACGGCTGCGAAATCATCATCAACGCGAGCGCGATGGCCCCCGTAATCCCTTGCGCGAGCCGCCTCATCTCTCGACCCCCGCAAGCGCGTCGAGGCCCGCAAGCACAGCGTCGGGCGTTGGATCGGTGACGTGCCCTGCGACCTTGCCATCGGCGAACAGCAGCACGCGCCCGGCGTAGGACGCCGCCGTCGGGTCGTGCGTAACCATGACCACCGACTGCCCCAACTCGCGGCACGACTGCCTCAAGTGGGAGAGAATCTCGGCGCTCGCGTGGGTGTCGAGGTTGCCGGTTGGCTCGTCCGCGAGCACCACGCGTGGCTTGGTGATGAGCGCGCGGGCGATGGCCACGCGCTGCTGCTGGCCGCCGCTGAGCTCGAACGGGCGCCGCTCCAGCTCGCGCCCAATCCCAAGCATGTCGGTGAGCGAGGCGAGCCACTCGTCGTCCCGCGCCAGCCCGTTGAGCCGCAGCGGCAACAGGATGTTGTCGAGAGCGCTCATGGTCTGCAGCAGGTTGAAGCCCTGAAAGACGAAGCCGACGATGTGCCCGCGGACTTTCGCGAGGTCCTTGTCGCGCAGCGCCGTGATCTCGTCGCCGCCTACCCACACCTGGCCGGAATCCGGGCGATCGAGCCCAGCGAGAAGGTGAACCAGCGTCGTCTTCCCGGAACCAGACGGCCCCATCACCGCCGTGAGCACGCCCTCCTCGACGTCGAGATCGACGTGGTCAACGGCGGTGACGGCGGACGCCCCCGTGCCGTACGTCTTGGTGAGTCCGCGCGCCCTGAGCGCCAGCTGTGCCTCTTCCATGTGCCCGACGCTACGGCCGGCTTGGGTGCGCGCGCGTCGGACCGCGGGATGGAGTTGCGTCATACCTGGGTATCTCGTCTGGCGTGTGTCGCGCCCCTACGATGCAGCAATGCGGCACACAGAGGACCACGACGTCTGGACCCCTGACGGGCGGTGTGACGTGCTCATCATGGAGCCCGATGGCACCGTCACCCGGTGCGGATACGCAAGATCGGTGACTGCCTTCGACCTCACGCCTGACCTGCCGGTTGCGCCAGGGGCGGAGCGCCCGCGCCACGTGCGCAACGTGGTCGTGGGCGTGATCGTGGCCGTCCTTGGGATCCTCATCGCGCTTGACTGGCTCGCGTTCGCGCTCTTCGCACTGCGCAACGACCCCGTGCCTACGATGGCCGCCGACTTCATCATTCGCCTCGCCGTGAGCGGCGCATTCGCCGCCGCGGCGGTGTGGCTCTGGCGGCGGCGCTGACTCTCTAGGCGTTGGGGTCGGTGAAGCGGCCAACGAACAGCACCGCGCCCGTCTCTGGGTTCCGAATCACGTAGAAGAACGGCTTGTCCGCGTGGAGTTCGGCGTTGACGATCGGTGCGCTCGTGAGGGTGAGACCGATAGCGGTGGCGGCACCAGCCTCCGTGCCGTCCTCGTCAACGATGACGTGGGTAGCGTGCACCGCGGAGTCCACTGCCAGGCGCGGCGCGATCCCGTCGAGGCCCTCGACACCGAAAAGTCCGTTGACCTCCAAGCCGTTCTCAATCGCATCCCGTAGATCCAGCTTCGACTCGACATCGAACTTAGGCAGTTGCACGTCGACGTTCCCGTCTGCCTTGCTCGCGTCGAACTGGTCCAGGAAGTCCTGCGAGAGCCGCGACTCGACCGCATCGAACGCGCCATCTGTGGGGACCACGACGACCATCTCGAGGTCTCCAACATATGGCAGAGAGGCGGCCACGAAGTCGTCGCCGTTCACGAACGGCACGTCAAGCGCGCCCCACATGAACGTGGCGCTGGCCGTGGTCCCGTCGGCCATGTGGAAGTCGCCCTCGTTCGTGAGGTTCGCATCGAACGGCGTGAACCACTGCGCCTTCATGTACGTCGCGTTGACAAGAACCAGCCTGGACTCTGGCGTCGGTTGGTCCTCGGGCATGATCTTCGGCACCAAGCCGTGCGTCTGCTTCTTGACCCAGCCGTCCACCAACTTTCGCGAGCCAGCGGCGTCCGTGCTGAGCGGTGCCGAAACGGCGTCGGCCCCAAAGTAGGTGTGAAGGTTTGCCAGGTAGTCCTCCCGCACGTCAAAGCCTTTGTCGATGAACGCGCGGTTCCCAATCGTCACGATGGGCAGGTCCACCGTGTCACCGTCGGCGTTCTTTGCCCCGTCTCCGGCTTCGGAGGACGTTTCAAGGTCGAGCGCGTTGAACTGCTCAAGCAGCTGAGTGCCGGTGGCCGGATAGTGAAACAGCTGATCAAGTGCGGCATCGACGGGCGCCGATGCTCCCGCCTTGACCATCCCGAACGCCACGCCTATCGACACGGGTGAGACGGCCAGATTCGGCTCGTCTCCGCCAGCCTTGAAAACCTCAAACCCGGCGTCATTGAGCGCTCTCGCGAGGGATTCGGTCTTGACTCCCGCGACGGGCGCGCGCTCGTAGGTGGTTTCGCTCACGCACCCAGCCAACACCACACTGGCGGCGAGCGTCGCCGCAACAGTTCCCAGCGCGCGTCGGCCCATATCTATAGGACGCTTCCGGCGGCTCGACCGTTGGCCCCCTCACCCGAAATGTGTGCGTCAGCACCACTTTTGGAGGCGGCATCGTCCCTGTGTGTGTGTCACAGTCATGTGGCCGCGGGGCATCGCTGGGCTGAAGCGTGACCGCACAGCGCGTGAAGCAACGCTGAGACACACAAGCGAGCGTTGGCGCGCGCGAAAGTGGTCCTGACGCACACATAGGGGGTGGGGTCAGGCGTGTGGGCGCACCAAACCGGCCTCGTGCGCCATGACCACGGCCTGCACGCGGTCTCGCGCACCCAGCTTCGAAAGGACCCGGCCCACGTGCGTCTTCACGGTCGGCTCCGCGAGATACAGCTCCGCGCAGATCTCCTGGTTGGACTTCCCCTTGGCCATGAGCAGCAGCACCTCGCGCTCGCGATCGGTCAGCTCGTCAAAGCGATGAGTGCCCGACGGCTCCGGCAGGTTCGCGAGCCGCTCCAGCAGGCGGCGGGTTGAGGAGGGCGCGATGACGGCGTCGCCAGCGTGGACCGAGCGGATGGCGTGCAGCAGGTCCTCGGGAGGCGCGTCCTTGAGCAGGAACCCGCTCGCACCAGCCTTGATGGCCGCGACCACGTACTCGTCGAGGTCGAAGGTGGTGAGGATGATGACCTTCGCCGATGTCGCCTCGGTGAGGGAAGCGCACGCCGCGATCCCATCTGTTCCCGGCATCCGGACGTCCATCAGGACCACGTCGGCCGCGGCGTCGGGCACCACGCGCAGCGCCTCCTCGCCGTCGCCGGCCTCGGCCACGACTTCCATGTCGTCCTGCGAGCCGACGACCATGCGGAAGCCCGCGCGGATGAGCTGCTGGTCGTCGACGAGCGCCACTCGGATGGTCATGGCCTGAAGTATGCCCCTAGACGGCAGTGGATCACGGGGCGTACAGTTTTCTGTACAAGGAAGGAGTGACCGTGAAGACCGTCTCGTACTCGCACTCGCGACAGAACTACGCCAGCGTGCTTGAGTCCGTGATCGCGGATCGCGAAGAGGTGATCGTGACCCGTGCAGGGCATGAGCCCGTGGTGATCGTGTCGCTGGAGGACTACGAGTCGCTCAAGGAGACGGCGTACCTGCTTCAGAACCCGGCGAATGCCCGACGCCTGCTCGCCTCGATAGAGCGCCTTGAGTCCGGCGCGGGTCAGGTGCGCGAGCTCGTCGAGTGAGGCTGGTGTGGGACGAGTCCGCTTGGGAGGACTACGTCCGCTGGCAGGCCGCCGACCGGCGCATGCTCAAGCGCATCAACCTCCTCATTCGGGACATCGCGCGCGGGGCGGCCGAGGCCCAACCCAACGTCGGCATCGGCAAGCCTGAGGCGCTGAAGCACGGGTTTCACGGCTACTGGTCGCGGCGCATCAGCGACGAGCACCGGCTCGTGTACAAGGTCGTCGATGACGAAATTCGGATCGCCGCCTGCCGCTACCACTACGAAGACTGAACCGCTATGCAGGCCTAACCACAGCGTCGGGCGTGCCGAGCGGCAGGCGGGCCCGCACCAGGAATCCGCCGCCCGCTCGGGGGCCGGCCGAGAGCGTGCCACCAAAGAGCGTGACCCGCTCGTGCATGCCCGTGATTCCCGTGCCGGAGCCGTCTCCGCGGGCCGCGGCACCGCGGCCGTCGTCGCTCACGGTGAGCGACACCTCGGTGACGTCCCAGGTCAGCTGGACGTATGCCGTCGGGCCCGGACCGGCATGCTTGAGGACGTTGGTGAGCGCCTCCTGCGCCACCCGATACAGCGTGAGACCAGCGCCGATGGGCAACGGGCGCGGGGTACCCGTGGTGACGAAGGAGACGTTGAGGCCGCCCTCGCGCATCCCCGCGACGAGCACGGGTATGTCGTCGAGCGACGGCTGGGGGCCCATCGCCACTTCGCCGTCGCTGTCCCGCAGCACTCCAAGGAGCGCGCGCATCTCCGTGAGCGCGGAGCGGCTCACCTCGGCGATGGTGTCGAGGGTGCGCTGCGCGGCCTCGGGATCGGACTTGGCGGCGAAGCGGCCGCCGTCGGCTTGAGCCACGACCACGGAGAGCGTGTGGGCCACGACGTCGTGCATCTCGCGCGCAATGCGGGCGCGCTCCGCCGCGGCGGCGAGTTCGGCCTCCGCGCGGGTGTCGCGGGTGAGTGCGTCCTCGAGCGCGCGGGCGTCGCCCTCGCTGCGCCGCCACAGGGAGAACAGGATCACGGCGGCCGCCGCGAAGAAGCCGACCAGCACCCAGGCGAGCAGCTCCATGGCGTTCAGCCTATGGTCGGCGCCGGGTTATGGTCTTGTCTCATGCCCAAACCTCGGACCAAGCACATCGTCGCGTGGTCCCTCGTCGGCCTCATCGTGCTGGCGGGGATCGCAGTCTTCGCCGTCGCCAAGCGCCCGATCACCACGCCTCGCTATCCCGCGGCCGAGTGGTCCGGGGTTGGGGGCGTGCACTCCGGCTGGCTAGACGCCGATACGCGCGAGTCCACCGTGTGCTTCTTCGTCAGCAACGGCCCCAGCTATGACCCGACGGCGCGCGTTGGCCTGGTGCTGCCTGACACCTACCGCGGCTTCAAGCCGTCGATCGTGGAGCGGGGCCTCACCGAGGCGGCCCCCTTCATCTCCGGCACCGCGCTGTGGGCGGGCGTGCCGATCGCGCAGTACGGGGAGCCGGTGACGCTCAAGGGCCGGGCCGCCGTGGGCGATGGGTGGCTCGCCGAGGCCAGGGCTCAGTGGGACAAGTACTGTGACCCGACGGTCGAGACCGTGATCGTGGTCCAGCCCGGCACCCTGGCGACGCCGGACGAGTAGCCGGCCGCAGCGTCGGGCCGTTGTACGTATCTGTACAACACCGTACAATTAAGGCATGGCAACCGTGACCGCGAGCGATGCTCGCCAGACGCTCCCCGCGCAGCTAGACCGCGTGGAGCGCGGTGAAGAGGTGGAGATCACGCGGCATGGCAAGGTCGTGGCCGTGCTTGTGAGGCCAGACGTCCTGCGAGTCCGCCGTGCCAGCGACGCGTGGCGCGAGGCGGATCACATCGGCTCACTGCTCGAGGAGGCGATGGCGCAGAGACTAGAACCGCCTACGATGACCGCCGAACGTGCAGAGGAACTGGTCGCGGCCATCCGCGACGGACGTGATCGCCGATGACCCTCCGCGCGGCCTTCGACGCGGACGTGTTGATCTACGCGGGCTCTCAGCATCCCCTTGGTGCCTCGGTGAATCGGCTGTTCGAAACCGCGGAGGGCCAGGGACTCGTGGGCATGGGCTCGGTCCTCTTGCTGCCTGAAGTGCTGAGCAAGCCGATGCGCGATGACCCCGAGTCTCACGAGGCGCGGACGCTGCGGCGCCTCATTGGCAGGCTCGACCTGCGTGCGTTCGACCAGCGGACGGCGAGGCTGGCGCTGGTCCTTGCCGCCAAGTACAGGCTGCAAGGCGCCGACGCGGCCCACCTCGCCACCGCAGTCGCAGGCGGGGCGGAGTGGTTCATCACCAACAACCGCAAGGACTTTTCGCACGCGATCACGGAGATCGACATCGTCTACCCGGACCAACTGCCCGGGTACGCTTGAACCGTTCCGTAAGCGCCACCCTTGAGGACCCGATGACCGACGCTCTCGCGCCTTCGCAAGCCCCCGCCTCCCAACTCGACACCGTTGAGCACGCCGCCGCCACTCCAGACCAGGAGCAGCCGTGGGCTGAACTGGGCCTGAAGGCGGACGAGTACGCGCGCATCCGGGAGCTGCTTGGCCGCCGCCCCACCAACGCGGAGCTCGCGATGTACTCGGTGATGTGGTCCGAGCACTGCTCGTACAAGTCCTCCAAGGTGCACCTGCGGCAGTTCGGGGACAAGACCACCGATGAGATGAAGACGCACCTCATGGTGGGGATCGGCGAGAACGCGGGTGTCGTGGACATCGGCGACGGCTGGGCCGTGACGTTCAAGGTCGAGAGCCACAACCACCCCTCCTATGTGGAGCCCTATCAGGGCGCCGCGACAGGTGTCGGCGGCATCGTGCGGGACATCCTCGCGATGGGCGCTCGTCCCGTCGCCGTGATGGACGAGCTGCGCTTCGGCGACATCGCGCACCCGGACACGGCGCGCGTGGTGCACGGCGTGGTCTCCGGAGTGGGCGGCTACGGCAACTCCCTGGGCCTGCCCAATGTGGGGGGCGGTGCGTCGTTTGACGCGAGTTTCCAGGGAAACCCCCTGGTAAATGCCCTGTGTGTGGGCGTCATGAAGCATGAGGACATTCACCTGGCCTCTGCCGCCGGTGTGGGCAACAAGGTGGTGCTGTTCGGCGCGCGGACCGGCGGCGACGGCATCGGCGGCGCATCCATTCTGGCGAGCGAGACGTTCGAGGACGGCGTTCCGTCCAAGCGGCCGAGCGTCCAGGTGGGCGACCCCTTCATGGAGAAGGTGCTCATCGAGTGCTGCCTCGAACTCTTCGCCGCGGACGTGGTCCTGGGCATCCAGGACCTCGGCGCCGCGGGCATCAGCTGCGCAACGAGCGAGCTCGCGAGCAACGGCTCCGGCGGCATGCACGTGTGGCTCGACGACGTGCTGCTCCGCGACCCCACCCTCAACGCCGGCGAGATCCTCATGTCCGAGTCCCAGGAGCGGATGATGGCCGTGGTGGAGCCGTCCAAGCTGGACGCGTTCCTCGAGATCACGGGAAAGTGGGACGTCGAGACCGCCGTCGTGGGCGAGGTCAACGACTCCGGCCGCCTCACCATCGACCACCACGGCGAGCGGATCGTGGACGTGGACCCGCGCACCGTGGCGCACGACGGCCCCGTGTACGAGCGCCCATTCGCTCGCCCCGCATGGATGGACGGCCTGCAGGCGGACACCGCTCGCGGGCTCGGCATGCCCGTCACCGAGGATGACCTGCGCCTCGCGTTCCTCGAGCTGATGTCGTCGCCTAACTTGTCTTCCCGCAACTGGATCACCTCGCAGTACGACCGCTACGTGCAGGGCAATACCGCCATGGCACGGCCCGACGCTGTTGGCGTGGTCCGCGTGGACGAGTCCACCGGGCGCGGGGTCGCCATCGCCACCCGCTCAAACGACCGCTTCACCAAGCTGGACCCATACGCGGGCGCGATCGAGTCGCTCGCCCACGCCTACCGCTCGGTCGCGGCCACGGGCGCCACGCCCCTGGCCATCACGGACGGCCTGAACTTCGGCTCTCCCGAGGATCCGGACGCGATGTGGCAGTTCGCCGAGGCCATTCGCGGCCTCGCCGACGGCTGCCAGGAGCTTGGCGTGCCCGTCACGGGCGGCAACGTCTCGCTCTACAACGGCACGGGCGAGCCGGGCCGCATCGACTCGTCCATCAATCCCACCGCGATCGTCGGCGTGCTCGGCGTCTTCGACGACGTCTCCCGCGCGCTCCCCTCCGGCTGGCGTGAAGACGGCCAGCTCATCTACGTGCTCGGCACCACGCGCGCCGAGCTCGACGGCTCGCAGTACGCCGCGATCTCCGGCCACTTGGGCGGACTGCCGCCGGTCGCCGACCTCGCGGCCGAGCGCGTGCTCGCCGAGGTGCTCGTCTCCAGCTCCCGTGACGGCCTGGCCGACGCCGCGGTCGCCTTGGGTGAGGGCGGCATCGCCGCTGCTTTGGCTCGCGGGGCGCTGCGCTACGGGGTTGGCGCGCGGGTCGTTCTGGACGAGCTGGCCGCTCGCGACGGCATCTCGATCGCCCAGGCGCTGTTCAGTGAGAGCCAGGCTCGCGCTCTCGTGGTGCTCCCGCGCACGGAGGAGCCCACGTTCCTCGCAATGCTCGAGGCGCGCGGAGTCCCGGCGGTCCGCATCGGCGTGACCGATGCCGAAGGCGGGCTCGAAGTCCAGGGCGCGTTCAGCGTCGGGCTGGACGAGCTGCGTGAGGCGCACGAGGCCACGCTGCCGAGGCACTTCGCGTAGCGAAGGTTGGCGCCAATCGTGACCGTCGATGCGAACTTGTTGTCCGAGGCCATCGTCGTCTGGACTGGCCACGGGAAGGCCGCGTGGCCGTCACGGGACCCCGAGAGTCTCGTCGCCGCATGGGGCGCGGAACTCGCTCAAGAGCTTCTACCAGCGGTGCTCCTGGCCGATCGCGAGTTCTGGGACTCAGACGCGCATTTCAGGGTCGCAGAACTCGCGTTGATGGGCGAGGTCGCGGCGGAGCGTTTCCGCGCCCTGCGCCCCGAACTATCTGAGGCTGCTGTCCGTGCGCTGGCGTGGTGCTACACGTTCGACAACAAGTAGACCCTCCGGTTGGGGGAGAAGACGGTTCAGTCTGCTCGGCTGAGCGCCGCATACATGTGAAGCGGATTCGCGGGCACAGGCGCAAAGCCGTATTGGCGGTAGAAGTCGGCGGCCCTTTCATCAATCGCATGGACGACTAGAGCCCGCGCACCGATGACTTCTGCCGCGCTTGCCGCTTTGAGCGTCGCGTCCTTGAGCAGCGCGCTCCCCAGGCCCGCGCCCTGGAATCGCGTGTCGATGGCAAGGCGCCCTAGCAACACCACGGAGACGGGATCGGGCGTGTTGCGCGTCAGCCAACCGCCGCCGACGTGCCCGTGTGAGATCGAGAACGACGAGAGGCAGTAGTACCCGACTACTTCAGTAAAGCCATCCGTGATGACATACGTCTTTGCGGTCTGCGCTCTCTCCGCCTTGAGCGCCCTTGCCTTCAGCCACTGGTCGAGGTCGTCGTTCCCGGACGAGAAAGCTCCGGTGTCGTCCTGCGGTTTCAGCGGTCGCGGCCCCCCGAACCGGCTCATGACTCAAGGACCGACGGCTTGTCGAGGAGTTCGCGCAGCGCTGGCGGCATCGTCGGCTCGGCGTCGAGTGCGGCAACGAACTCGTCCCATGCTTCCGGCGACAGGACCAGAGTCCGCTGCCGCTGCACCGCCTCCGCGGCACGTTCCATCACCGCCGCGACCGTAAATCCGGCGGCCGTCGTTCCCTCAAGGTGCGCGGCATCTTCAATCAGGCGCTTCTGCTCGACGGTAAGTCGCAGATCTAGACGTTCGGGCTTGGCCATGGAGCAGTGTACGGCGATTTACCGCCAGAATCTAGGCCTCGACGACCCGTGGCACCCTTGACCCATGACCGCGAGACGCCGCATTCCGGACACCGAGGGCCGCTCGGCCGTCGCCAGCTGGCTCGCCGCGGAGGGCCGCATCGACCGCGACACCACGGCCACGGCCGTCCGCTGGGCGCTTGAGGAGCTCGCCGCGCTCGCCCCCGGCCAGTCCGTCGAGGTCCGCGTCCCACCCTTCGGCGCCACCCAGATTCTCGAGGGCACCACCCACCGCCGCGGCACCCCACCGGCGGTGGTCGAACTCGGCGATGACGCCTTCCTCTCTCTCGTCACCGGCTCCCTCGAATGGACCGACGCTGTGGCCAGGGGCCTCGTTTCGGCCTCGGGGGAGCGGGCAGACCTCTCGGGGCTGCTGCCGCTCGTCACATAAGTAGAATGAACCCGTGAGCGACGTCCCCGCGTACGAGCCTGACTCATACGAGCCCGACGCCTTCGAGACCGCCGACGAGGACGTGCCCACCATGGATGAGTTGGACCGCGTCGCGTTCGACGCCGTGGTCCGCAGCGCCCCCAGGTTTGGCCGCTTCATCGGCACCGGGGTCGGCATCGGCTTCGTCGTGGGCCTCATCATCGGCCTCGTGCTCCCCAACACCACGTCCGTGGGTCGCAGCGTTGTCGCGATCATGGTGGCGAGCGGCTTCGCGATCATCGGGGGCCTGGTCGCCGGCGCGCTCGTCGTGACGCTCGACGGCACCAAGAAGGCACCCGCCGAGAGCGGCTTCCCGTGGGAGGCGCCGAGCGAAACCGACACCAGCGTCGGGCAGGAGCCCCAGTGAGCCGCAGGGGCGACGGCCGCCTGAGCCACGACCTTCTCCCCGGCGAAAAGGGCCCGCAGGACGCGTGCGGGGTCTTCGGGGTCTTCGGCCCCGGCGAGGACGTCGCCAAGCTCGCCTACTTTGGCCTGTACGCGCTGCAGCACCGCGGCCAGGAGTCTGCGGGCATCGCCGCGTCCAATGGCGAGAACATCCTGGTATTCAAGGACATGGGCCTGGTCTCGCAGGTCTTCGACGAGGGTGCGCTTGAGGCGCTGCAGGGTCACATCGCGGTGGGGCACACGCGGTATTCGACCACCGGCGCATCCACATGGGCGAATGCCCAGCCAACTCTGGGGCCGACCAAGAGCGGCACGGTCGCCTTGGGTCACAACGGCAACCTCACGAACACCGAGCGGTTGCTCGAGTTGGTGGGCGAGCGGCTTGGGGCCGAGCGGCTCGCGGCCATGCGCACAGGGGGCACGGACACCGCTATCCTCACCGCGCTGCTCAGTTGGGACCGCTTCGAGACCCTCGAGGAGACCGCGCTGGAGCTGCTGCCGCAGGTGCGCGGCGCGTTCTGCTTCGTCTTCATGGACGAGAGCACGCTCTACGCGGCGAGGGACGCGAACGGGGTTCGGCCGCTGGTCCTTGGTCAGCTCGCGAGCGGCGGCTGGGTGGTCGCATCTGAGATCCCTGCACTCGACATCACGGGCGCGCGGTTCGTGCGCGAGGTGGAGCCCGGCGAGTTCCTGCGCATCGATGAGACGGGTGTGCACTCCCAGCACTTCGCAGAGCCGGACCCAAAGGGCTGCATCTTCGAGTACGTGTACCTGGCCCGCCCTGACACGTCCATCAACGGCCGCTCCGTTCAGGCGAGCCGGCTCGAGATGGGGCGGGCGCTCGCGCGCGAGCACCCCGTGGAGGCGGACCTGGTGATCCCCGTGCCCGAGTCCGGGACGCCGGCCGCGGTCGGCTACGCGCAGGCCTCCGGCATCCCGTTCGCGCAGGGACTCACCAAGAACGCCTACGTTGGCCGCACGTTCATCCAGCCCTCGCAGACGCTTCGGCAGCTGGGCATCCGGCTCAAGCTCAACCCTCTGCGCGAGGTCATTGCTGGTAAACGGCTGATTGTGGTGGACGACTCGATCGTGCGCGGCAACACCCAGCGCGCGATCGTCGCCATGCTGAGGGAGGCGGGCGCGCTCGAGGTGCACGTGCGCATCTCCTCCCCGCCCGTGCAGTGGCCGTGCTTCTACGGCATCGACTTCCCCACGCGCGAGGAGCTCGCCGCCGTTGGCCACTCCGTTGACGAGATCCGCGAGCAGATAGGCGCGGACTCGCTGGGCTTCATCTCCACGGAAGGCATGGTTGCGGCCACCCAGCAGGCGGAGAGCCGCCTGTGCACCGCGTGCTTCACCGGCACCTACCCCATCGAGCCGCCGGTCAGCGCGCGATACCTGCTGCTGCAGCAGAAGGTGGAGGTGGCGCAATGAGCGGGGCCGAAGGCATCACCTACGCCGACGCCGGGGTGGACATCCACGCAGGCGACAAGGCCGTTGAGCTCATGAAGTCCGCCGTGGCGCGCACCCACGGCCCCGAAGTCCTTGGTGGCGTCGGCGCGTTCGCCGGATTGTTCGATGCGAGCGCCCTGCTGGATTACAAGCGCCCGCTCCTCGCGAGCAGCACCGACGGCGTGGGCACCAAGATCGTCATCGCGCAGGCGATGGGGGTCCACGACACCATCGGCAAGGACCTGGTCGCGATGGTCGTCGACGACATCGTGGTCTGCGGCGCCAAGCCCCTGCTCATGACCGACTACATCGCGTGCGGCCGCGTGGTCCCCGAGCGCATTGCGGACATCGTCCGCGGCATCGCCGAGGGCTGCGTGGAGGCGGGCGTCGCGCTCGTTGGCGGCGAGACCGCCGAGCACCCGGGAGTCATGGGCGAGGACGAGTACGACGTCGCCGGCGCCGCGATCGGCGTGGTCGAGGCAGAGAAGCTCCTGGGACCGGAGAAGGTCAAGTCGGGCGACCTCGTGGTCGCGATGGCTTCATCCGGCCTGCACTCCAACGGCTACTCGCTCGTACGAAGCATCGTCGCCAGCCAGGGCTGGACCCTCGAGACCTACGCCCCAGAGCTCACCCGCTCGCTTGGCGCCGAACTTCTCGAGCCCACCCGCATCTACGCCAAGCTGTGTGTGGAGCTCGCGGACTCCACACCCGGCCTGCACGCCTTCAGTCACGTCACCGGCGGCGGGCTCGCGGCGAACCTCGCGCGAGTGCTCCCCAAAGGCCTCGCCGCCACCGTCGCTCGCGACTCCTGGGCGCTGCCGCCCATCTTCGCCCTGCTTCAGGACGCGGGCAAGGTCCCGTGGAGCGACCTCGAGTCCACACTCAACCTCGGCGTAGGCATGGTCGCGGTGGTGAGCCCGGGAGAGGCGGCGGCCGTGATCGAGGCGAGCGGAGCGTCGGGCGTGCCCGCGTGGGTCATCGGTGAAGTGGCGCCCGATGCTGGCCGCCCCACCTCCCCGGACGTCGTGAGGGGCGCCAAGGGCGTCGATGGCGGCGCCGTGGTGCTCACGGGCACGTACCAGGTGTAGCCGGGGCGGCCAGGTCAGGACGTGCGGTCCGCCTCAGTCCTCGTCGTCGGACGCCCAGCGGTCGTAGTACGGGTCTTCGGGCTCTGCCTCGCGCGTCACAGTGGGCGCGACGGGGGCTCCAGAGATCAGTTCGCGCTCAAGGTCACGCAGGTTTCCACCATGGTTGGTGTACTTGAGTTCGCGAGCAATCTTCGCGTCTTTTGCCTTCTGACGACCGCGCCCCATGTCGCCGTCCCTTCCCGTTGTGCAACTCCCACCCGGTACTTTACAACGCGGGCTCCCCGGCCAGATACTCCCGCCAATCGGGCATTTCCCCAAATCTCGCTGAAAGCCCGTCATAATCGGCGAGGGCGCTCCTCTCATTGAAGTGACAGCGCCCCGCCGAGGGCAGTAGAAGATCTGAGGGAACCCAATGATGGCTGAGACGGTTCAGGAACCGGAGAAGTTGCTCACACCAAGCGAGGTCGCCGCGATCTTCCGCGTCGATCCCAAGACGGTCACGCGGTGGGCCAAGGTTGGCAAGTTGTCATCCATTCGCACCCTTGGCGGTCACCGTCGCTTCCGCGAGGCCGAAGTGCAGGCCCTTCTCGCCGACGCTCAGGAGCCTCGCGCCTAGGTGCCGGTTGGGCCCTCGCTGGCCCTGCAGTGATGTCAGACGCTCCGCGTACGCTTGGCTGTCATGCCGTCCCCACTGCTCGCGAGCACCTATCGCACGCCCATAGGCGACCTTTCCGTCCTCATTGACCCAGCGTCGGGCAATGTTGTCTGCTCCCATTTCGGCACTGTCGCCGAGGCTGCGCGCGAGCTTGGCGCGGGCTGGGTTCAGATGCCCGACGCTCGCGTGGCGGCGGCTCTCGAGTCCTGGGCGTCTGGGGACGGTTCCGCACTCACCGACATCCCGGTCTATCAGGATGGGTCCGCCCTGCAGCAGGAGATCTGGGCGGCCGTGCGCGCAATCCCGAGCGGCGAGACCGCAACGTACGGCGAGATCGCGCTCGAGGTGGGCGGCCGCGCGCAGCCCGCGCTGTTGGCACGGCCTGCGCGCGCAACCTCACCACCCCGTTCACACCGTGTCACCGCGTGGTGAGCGCGAACGGCATCGGCGGCTTTGGGGGAGCGACCGAGTTGAAGCGGCGCATGATCGAGTTGGAGCAGCGATGAACGCCCCCGCGAAGTCGTGGCTGCCCGCGTTCCTGGTCTGCGCCGTCTCGTGGGGATCGAGCTTCATGTTCATCCACGTTGCGCTCGAGTCCTTCTCGCCGGCCGAGGTGGCACTCGGCAGGGTGGTCGTGGGCGCACTCGTGCTGGTGGGCATGCTCGTGGTGATGCGTCAGCGGCCGCGCTTCTCCGTGCGGGATCTGGGGCTCATCGCACTCGTGGCGGTGACTCTCTCGGTGGTCCCGTTCATCCTGATCCCGCTCGCCGAGCTGCACATCACGTCCATTCTCGCGAGCCTGCTCAACGCGACAACGCCGCTGTGGACGGCGTTCTTCGTGGCACTGCTGATCCCGCATGAGAAGGCGAGCCGGGTGCAGGTGATCGGTCTGCTGATCGGCGCCCTGGGGATCGCGGTGCTGCTGGGGGCGTGGAGAGTCGACGAGTTGCCCGTGGCGGGCGCGGCGCTCATGCTCGCGGCGACGGCCTGCTACGGGATCGGCGGCGTGGTGTCGCGGATGTTCCTTTCCAAGGTGAAGTCAACGCCAACCGGCCTCAGCGCGGCGCAGATGTCGATGTCGGCAGTCATGCTCGCGCCCATCGCCCTGATCTCCGCTCCCAGCCCGCACCCGACCGTGCACGGCAATGCGGCTTGGGCTCTGCTCGCGCTCGGCGTGTTCGGCACGAGCTTCGCGTACGTGCTCTTCTATCACGTGGTGCGGATCGCGGGCGCCACACTCGCGTCGTCGACCACGTATGTGATTCCTATCGTCGCCACGGTGCTCGGCATCGTTGTGCTCGGCGAGAAGCTCACCTGGTACGAGCCGCTAGGCGCGGCCATCGTCCTCGGCGGGGTGTGGCTCGCGCAACGCAAGCCCAAGGTGGTGGACGTGGAGGCCGAGGCGGCGCACGCGTAGGCGCGACCGCCTACGGCAGCGAGTCCTTGACGGCCTCGATGGCGCGGTGGGGCACCAGGTCAGAGTTCTTCTTGATCTTGGAGGCGCCCCAGATGCCGAACACGAGCACCCAGATGAGGAGCAGCCCGCCGATCACGAGCGCTGCCGCCCAGGCCGGCATGATCTCCGCGAGACCAAGGGTGGCCGCGGTGAGGAACAGCGCGATCGTGAAGAAGGCGAAGAACAGCGCGACGCCCAGCATGATCGCGCCGGTGCGCAGCTCGCGCAGCTTGACCTGCACCTCGACCTTGGCGATGGCCCACTCGGTGCGAATGCGAGCCACAAACGGTCCGGCGACGGACGCGAAGAGGGCGTTGAAGATCGCCTTGAAAATGCCGGTGACTGACATGAGTAGCTCCTTGGTGGCCTACACCTAGTGAATCCTCTATCGGCACGGGAGCGCAAACGCGTGAGGCTGGCTCACTTGTTTGAGCCCGCCAGGAGTGCCTGCACAAAGTAGCGCTGGAACGCGAAGAACACGATGAGCGGGATGACCATCGAGACGAACGCCCCCGTTGACAGCACGTCGATGTTGGACCCGAACTGGCGTAGCTGAGACTGAATCGCGACCGTAATGGGCTGCGACTCTGCGTTCGTGAAGATGAGCCCGATGAGCAGGTCGTTCCACGTCCACAGGAACTGGAAGATCGCCAGGGAAGCGATCGCGGGCGCGCCAAGAGGAAGGATCACCCGAACAAAGATCCGCCACTCACTCGCGCCGTCAACCCGGGCCGCCTCGAGCACCTCGCGCGGGATCTGGGTGAAGAAGTTGCGCAGCAGGAAGATCGCAAACGGCAGACCGAATGCGACATGGAACAGGATCACCCCAGGTATTGAGCCGAAGATGCCAAGCCAGCCAAAGAGCCGCGCCACGGGGATGAGCGCCACCTGCAGTGGCACCGCGAGCAGCACGATCACTGCAATGAGCAGCCCGTCGCGCCCAGGGAACTCCATCCACGCGAACGCGTAGCCGGCCAGCGCGCCCACGAGCACCACCAGCAGCGTGGCGGGCACCACGATGAGGATCGAGTTGAGCAGCGACGAGGTGATCGCCGAGTTCGAGAGCAGATCCACGTAGTTCTGCAGCGTGAGCTGGGCTGGCTTTGTGAACACCGTCCACCAGCCCGACGTCGTCGAGTCTCCGACCGTGCGGAAGGACGTCAGCAGCAGGCCGAGCGAAGGGATCACCCACAGCAGCGCAACCACGATGAGCGCAAAGTTGACGAAGCCCTTGCCGAAGAAACCGAGCACCCGCTGGGCAGGGGTCCGCTTGCCCTTGACGATGGTGAGGTCCGTCATCGTGACCGCTCCTCCCGGAAACGCCGCACATTGATGATCATGAACGGCAGCACGAGCAGCAGCAGCAGGATCGCGAGCGCAGAGCCCAGGCCCTGGTCGTTGCCGCCACCGAACGACACGGTCCACATCTCCACCGCGATCACATTCGCCGCGGGTTTCGCGTTGCCTGGCGGGATCACGTATACGAGGTCGAAGATCTTGAGCACGTTGATGATGAGCGTGACGAACACGACCACAAGCACGGGCGCGAGCAGGGGCGCGGTGATGCGCGTGAACACCTTCCACTCGGTGGCGCCGTCCACGCGAGCGGCCTCTTGCAGCGAGCGGTCCATGGCGGACAGCCCGGACGCGATCATCACCATCGCGAACCCCGCCCAGATCCAGATATAGGAGAGGATGACCACCGCCGTGATGAAAGTGGCGCTGAGCCAGGGCACGCCCGTGGCGCCCTCGGCGAAGTTCGCGGCGGCAGGGCGATGCGATAGCTCGCCCCGGCGTCCAGACCCTGGATCACGTAGGTCCCGTCGTCCGCGGTCTGTGCGCTCGCGGCCACGCTGCCGTCCGCGGCGACCGCGTCCACCCGCACCCCCGGGAGCCCCATCTCCCCGTCATCGATCGAGCCGGGGACGCCACCCCCGCCACGCACAAAGTCAAGCCATACCGTGCCGGTGACCTCGCCGTCGGCCGGGCCCGACGCTGGGGCGGCTTGAGTGGGATCCTCGCCTAACGATTCGGTTCGGATTCCTACGAGGGGGAAGTCGGCGGTCGAGCCAGGGGTGACGGTGGACTCGGTGGCGATGATGCCCTGCTCGGCGATGATCCCGGCGTCGGTGCGCGGCTTGGCGCCGGGGTACGCGGACTGGTTGGAGAACACGCTCTTGGCGCCGACGATCGCCGCGTTGACCACGCCGATTGACGGGTCCTCCTGGAACATGCCGCGGAAGATCACGCCCGCCGCGAGCATCGAGATCGCCATGGGCATGAAGATGATGAGCTTGAAGGCGGTGGACCAGCGGATCTTGTCCAGCAGCACCGCGAAGACCAGGCCGATCAGCGTGCATGAGATGGGGGCGACGATCACCCAGATGATGTTGTTGCGAATCGCGGTGAACGTGGAGTCGCGGGTGAACATCGTGACGTAGTTGTCCCAGCCGATGAACTTGTCGCCCTTGGCGTTGTAGAACGACCTGATGCCCGTAAAGACCATGGGGTACACGACGAGCGCCCCAAGCAGCACGAGCGCGGGCGCGAGGAATGCGAGCGCAACGAGCGGCTGGCGGCGGCGCGACCGGGAGGGCGATTCGCCGCCCTCCCGGGAGCCGCCGCCGTCCGTTCGGCGGTGGCCGTCATCGGAGTGAGCCGCCCACTCAGTACGCGGCCGCCGCGGCGTCCTCGAGCGCCTGCTGGGTGCCGGCGATGTCGTCAGGGTTCTGCAGGAAGTCGATCATGATCTGCCAGAAGCCCTGACCCGTGGTGCCGCCGAAGGCACTGGGGGTGAGGTCGGACATGTCGAAGCGGAAGGTCTCTGCTCCAGTGAGCGCCTCGGCGATCTGCCGTGACGTGTCGTCGGGGTACAGCGAGGTGTCGACTCCCTTGTTGGGGCTCGTGATGCCGCCGAGCGGCACCCACACCTCCGCTGCCTCGGGCGACGCGAGGTAGGACATCAGCGCCTCCGTGCCCGGGTCCGAGTTGAACTGCACGGCAACGTCACCGCCACCGACCACCGCCGGCGCGGAGTCGTTCACGGACGGGAAGTCGAAGAACAGGGCGTTCTGCCCCACCACGGAGTTGCCGTCCGCGGTGATGTTGCCCGCGACGAAGTCGCCCTCAAAGACGGTCCCGGCCTTGGGATCCGCGCCGAACACCTCGGTCACCGATTCCGGGAACGTCCGCTGGGCGGCGCCGGGCTGCACAACGTCGGACCCGAAGAGCCCGGACAAGACGGTCAGCGCTTCCTTCACGGAGTCGTCGGTCCAGGGGATCTCGTGCTTCGTGAGCTGGTCGTACTTCTCGCCGCCAGCGGTCCGCAGGTACACGTTCTCGAACCAGTCGGTGAGCGGCCAGCCAACGTCCGCGCCGATCGAGATGCCGGAGTAACCGGAATCCTGGACAACCTGCAGCTGCGCCATGAAGTCGTCCCAGGTCTCGGGGACTTGGGCTCCAGCCTGATCCCAGATGTCGGCGTTGTACCAAACCGTCGACTTGTTCGACGCCTTGAACCAGACGCCGTACATGGTGCCGTCCACGCTGCCAAGGTCGATCCACGAGTCCGAATAGTTCTCGTGCACCTTCTCGGAGGTCGCGTCGCCGAGCGGCTGAATCGAACCGTCGCCCGCGTACTGCGTGAGCAAGGCCGGCTGCGGAAGCAGCGCCACGTCTGGCGGGTTGCCGCCCTCGATCTGGGTCCCGAGCGTCGTGGCGGCCTGGTCGCCAAAGCTCGTGTAGTTGACGGTCGCGCCCGTCTCGTCGGAGAACTGCTTGAGCACCTGCTCAAAGTTCTTCTGCTCGTCACCTGACCATGACGCGGAGACGTTGAGCGTCACTCCGCTGAGGTCGGTGCCTTGCGTCGTGCTGCCGGGGGTCGCGCTCGTCTCGTCTCCAGACGACGAGCACCCGGCCACTATCAGGGCTCCGGCAGCCACCATGGCAGCCGTGCCAAGCCCGCGGTTCCACCGAGCAAACATCGGTCCCTCCTTGGGGGTGTAAGGAGGCACGTGCACCCATCTGAGGAGCGCCTTCGCGCCTCGTCGGTAACCGCGCGCGCGCAACTTGTGGTTGCGTGTGCGGTCTTTCGACCATACCCCGATTTGCGTAGATAGTCCTATTCGCGCAAATCGGCCTCACGTGCCATTCGAGCCAGGCGCGGGAGGGCATGGCTCAACTGCAGTCATGTCTGGCACGCTATGTGCCATGCCTGAGACGCCCCAGGGCCCCGAGTACTACAGCCCGCCAAGCGAGCCGACGCCCACGCCCCCACCGCCGCCGTCCATTTCCGACGCCGCGAACCAGTGGACGCTTCAGCAGCAAGGCGTAGAGCCGTCGCAGAACCCGCCCCTCGCCCCGCCGGCGCCGTACGGCTACTCAACCTCGCCGTCGGGCAGCCAGAAACAGGGTCTAGCAATCACGGCGCTGGTCCTGGGAATCGTGGGACTGGTCAGCGGCTGGCTGCCAGTGTGGGGCGTGCTGGTTGGCGTGCTCGCCGTTGTGTTCGGTGGGTTCGCGGTTGCGAAGAAGCAGAGCAAGCCCATGGCGATCTCGGGGATCGTGATGGGCGTGGTCAGCATCGTGATGTCGGCGATCGTGCTGGTGTTCATCGTGATCGGCATGCGCGCGTATGAGGACGGCGCCGACGACTGGTTCACGTACGGCCCGGTCGCTAGCGGGGGCGAGATGACGCTGGGGCCGGAGCCGGTCGATGGCGGCCTCGCGGTCGCGGACTACGCGTTCGCGCCCAACTCGTGGGACGAGGGCACCACCTGGTTCGTGGTGATCCTCGACAACCCATCGTCGAACCCGTACCCATCCGCGCAGCTGACCGTGAATGCGCTCGACGCAAGCGGGAACGTCATTGACAGCTATTGGACGTACCAAGCGCTGCCGAGCGGAGAGTCCGCGATCGCGGGCTCGTTCTATGAGCTCGAGGGGGCCGAGGTCGACACGCTGCAGGTGGTGGGGCCCGACGCCAACGGGCTCGCGAGCGAGCCGGCGAGCGGCACCCTGACCGTCTCGAACATGACGGCAACGAGCGACGACCTCTTCACGACCGTCACCGGCACCGTCACGTCGAGCTTCACCGAGGAGGTCCTGAGCCCCACGGTGACGGTGGTCGCGCGCGACGCGAGCGGCGAGATCATCGGTGCGGCGCCGGGATGGAGCGACACGCTCGATCCGGGGCAGTCCGTGCCGTTCGACGCGATGTTCTACGAGGTCATGCCCGAGGGCACGGTGTACGAGGCGTACTGGACGTCGTACTAGATGGTGGCTCCGACGGGCGTCGATCCCGTGACCTCACGATTTTCAGTCGTGCGCTCTACCAACTGAGCTACAGAGCCGTGCGGGTTGCCCCGCTGACACGAAAGCCCCTTACGAATAAGGGGCCTCGCACCGCGACCCTGACGGGACTTGAACCCGCGACCTCCGCCGTGACAGGGCGGCGCGCTAACCGACTGCGCTACAGGGCCATTGCTCTAATTGAGCAAGAGCAAGTGTAGACCATCCACACTCACCCTTCGTACCCCCAACGGGATTCGAACCCGTGCTACCGCCGTGAAAGGGCGGCGTCCTAGGCCACTAAACGATGGGGGCTCCGCGGCGGTTGCCCGCCAGGACCCGCCAATAGTACCGGTGACGAGGGGGGATTACCCAACCGCGGCGTCGGGCCGGGACAATGGGGTCATGGTGGAGATGTCGCGGGAGGATTTCGAGGCCGCGGTGGACGACGCGCTCGCGACCATTCCCGATGAGCTGCTCGACCTCGTGGACAACGTGGTGATCCTCGTGGAGGACGAGCCTGCTGGGCCGGAGAAGGACCTGCTGGGGCTCTACGACGGCATCGCGCTCACCGAGCGCGGCAACTACGGCTTTGGCGAGATGCCGGACCGCATCTTCATCTATCGCGGCCCCACGCTGCGCATGTGCCGCTCCGTCGAGGAGGTGCGGGACGAGGTCGCGATCACCGTGGTGCATGAGATCGCGCACCACTTCGGCATCGATGACGACAGGCTCCACGAGCTCGGCTGGGGCTGACGGGGGCGGTGGCGCGGCCGCGGTTTCGTCGTCGGCTGCCCGCCGCCTCCTCCTGCTGAAATGGGCGCTCAGGTCGTCGAAACGCGCGATTCGTGAACCTGAGTCTCCATTTGGGGAGTCGCTGGTAGCCGGGACGTGCCGGGGCAGCAGCACCCGCCCCGCGCCCGCCCCGTACCCGCTCCGCGCCCGCCCCGCAACCACTCCCGTCGGGGCGTAGAATTGTTCGTCTGACCAGTTGGTAACCGCCGCAAAGGAGCGCGCCATGACCTCTCAGATGCCCGACGCTGACAAGACTTTCGCCCCCATGACCAGTTTTGGCCCGGTTCCGGATGGCTGGCTGTGGGGCACAGCGACCGCCGCGCATCAGATCGAGGGCGGCAACACCAACAACGACTGGTGGGCCTGGGAGCACACCCCCGGCAGCGGTTGCGCGGAGAGCTCCGGTGATGCCACCGACTCGTGGCACCGCTGGTTCGAGGACCTCGAGCTCGTCAAGAAGATGGGCCTCGACTGCTACCGCTTCTCGATCGAGTGGAGCCGCATCGAGCCCGCGCAGGGCGAGTTCTCGATCGCCGCGCTCGAGCACTACCGCCAGATCATGCTGGCCGCCCACGAGATGGGCCTCAAGACGTCCGTCACCTTCCACCACTTCACCACGCCGCTGTGGGCCACCGAGCAGGGCGGCTGGACCAACCCGGAGATTGTCGACTGGTTCGTTCGGTTCTGCGACATCGCCGTGCAGCACCTCGGCGACCAGATCGACATCGCCGCGACCTTCAACGAGCCCAACGTGGTGGCGATGGCCGGCTACATGCAGGGCTTCTTCCCGCCGGGGCTCAACGGCGGCGTCGAGCCGTTCCGGGCGGCCACGGAGAACATGGTCGCCGCCCACAAGCGCGCCGTTCCCGTGCTCAAGGCGGGCCCAGGCGACTTCCCCGTTGGCCACACCCTGGCGATAAGCGACGTGGTGGTGCACGCGGACGGCGATCCCAACTCCGAGGGCGTCCGCATCATGGACGCACCGGTCGACGACCCCGCGAACCCGTTCCCGTGGCTCATGGCCGGCGTGTGGCTCGATGCCGCGAAGAGCGACGACTACATCGGTGTGCAGACCTACTTCACCATGCACTTGGGAGCGGACTTCCAGGAGCTCCCAAAGCCCGCCGACTGGCGCGTCACCCAGATGAACTGGACCTTCACCCCGAGTCGCTTGGCATGACCGTGCGCCAGGCATACGGGGTGGCGGGCGTCCCGGTGATCGTCACCGAGAACGGAGTGGCGACCGAGGACGACGCGGAGCGCATCGAGTACTACTCGCGATCTCTCGCGGCCCTGCGCGCGGCGATGGACGACGGCGTGGACGTCCGCGGCTTCTTCGCGTGGAGCCTCCTCGACAACTTCGAGTGGGCCGAGGGCTACCGGCCCAAGTTCGGGCTCGTCGCGGTTGACCCCGTCACCTTCGCCCGCACCCCCAAGCCCAGCGCCGAGTGGTACGCGGGGATCGTGGCCGACTCGCGCCGCTAGCCTTGAGCGCGTGACCGACAACTCCGCACGCCAGAACCTGCCCTCGGGCGGTCGCTTCGAGGACGTCTACGGCTATTCGCGCGCCGTCCGGGTGGGAAACCAGATTGCGGTGGCTGGCTCCTGCTGCCGCGATACGGCCATCGACGGCGACGCCTACGAACAGTCCAAGGACGCGTTCGCGGTGATCGAGGGCGCGCTCAAGCAGGCAGGCGCGGGGCTTGAGCACGTGATTCGCACCGTCACGTTCGTGACCGATATCGCGGACATGGACCTCGTCGCGCGCGCCCACCGCGAGGCCTTTGACGCTATTCGTCCGGTCGCGACCATCGTCCAGGTCGCCGCGCTCGCGGACCCGCGGTACAAGGTGGAGATCCAAGTGGACGCGATCGTCGCTTAGGCGAGCAAAGAGGCCCGACGCTACCCAAGCGTCGGGCCTCTTGCCTTGCCTCTAGCTCTCGTCGCCTTCTATGAAGGCGGGCGTGGCAGGGGTCTCGACGGCGCCTCCGCGCAGCCGGGCGATCCAACCGAGCCCGTGGTAGATCACGAGGGCCGCGATGGTGCCGAGCGCGATGCCGTTGAAGAGCATCGAGCCGAGGTGCGCGGTGTAGTCGGCGGTGCCGACGATGAGCGCAACGGCCGCGGTGACGAGGTTGATGGGCTGCTTGAAGTCCACCTTCGCCTCAACCCAGATGCGCGCGCCGAGGACGGCGATGAGGCCGAACAGCAGCGTCGCGAGTCCGCCGAGCACGCCTACGGGCAGTACCGCGACGAGCGCTCCGAACTTGGGGCACAGGCTGAGTACCAGGGCGAACACCGCGGCGGCCCAATAGGCGAGCGTCGAGTACACGCGCGTCGCGGCCATGACGCCGATGTTCTCCGCGTACGTGGTGGTGCCGGAACCGCCGCCGAGGCCGGCGACCGTGGTGGCGAGGCCGTCGGCGAGCAGCGCGCGGCCGGTCTCGGGGTCCAGGTTGCGGCCCGTCATCGCGGACACGGACTTCAGGTGGCCGATGTTCTCCGCGATGAGGATGATCACCACGGGCACGAACGCCATCAGCACGGAACCGTCGAAGCGCGGGGTGTTGAAGGTGGGGAAGCCGAACCAGTCGGCGGCCCCGATGACCTCGGTGGCCGTCTTGCCGCCGTGCGCCGCGAGAGGTGCGGACCATTCGCCGCGAAGCGCCGAGAACACGATGCCGATCGCGGCGCCCACGATGATCGCGATGCGGCTCAGGAAGCCCTTGAACACCACCATCGCGAGCAGCACCGCGGAGAGCGTCACGAGGGCCGTCCACGGGCTTGCCGCCCACATGTTCTTGGCGGCGCCCGCGAGGTTGAGACCGATGAGCGCCACGATGGAACCGGTGACGATCGGGGGCATCGCCACGTCGATCCAGTGGGTGCCCCAGAGGTTGACGATCACGCCGACGATCGCCAGCAGCACACCGGCGAGGAGAATCCCCCGAGGCCCTTGCCGATCGTCTCGGCATCGAGCGGCCCATTCTCAGCCGCCACTCCGGCCGCTGCGAGCGGCGCGATGAACGCGAAGCTGGAGCCGAGGTAGCTGGGGACCCGGTTGCGGGTGATGAGCAGGAACAGCGCGGTGCCGATCGCGCTGAAGAACAGCGTGGTTGCCGCCGGCATGCCGGTGATAGCAGGAACGACGAGAGTCGACCCCATCATCGCCAGCACGTGCTGCGCGCCGATGCTGAGGGTGCGTGGGTAGGTGAGGCGCTCGTCCGGGGCCACCGCCGCGTCGGGGGCGATGGCTCTGCCGTCGCCGTGGAGGGTCCAACTGAACAGACTCATGCGTGCTCCTTTGCACACGAGAGGAACCCCGCGCAATCGCGCGATTGCAGGGACTCTAGCGACAGGTGCGGGTTGCGCGCGCGGGATAAACGTCCCTGGTCAGTGGGCGCGTGCGGCCGCAGCCGCGGCTGGGAACCGGATTGGCGCCGAGCCTCGCCTTAGCCGCCGTGTGGGTGCGAGGCCCAGGCGGACTCGACCATCTCGCGCACGGAGTGCGAGTTCTTCCACTCGAGGTCGTCGGCGGCGAGGTCGCCCTTGGCGACGATGCGCGCGGGGTCGCCCGGGCGTCGGGGCCCCTCGACCGGGACCAGCGAGGTGCCCGTGACCGCCACGATCGCGTCCACGATCTCCCGCACCGACGTCCCGGCGCCGGAGCCCAGGTTGTACACCGGCGCAAGCGGGCGTCCCGCCGCGAGCATGCGCGCAGCGGCCACATGCGAGTGCGCGAGGTCGCTCACGTGCACGTAGTCGCGGACGCACGTGCCGTCCGGGGTGTCGTAGTCCGTGCCGTTCACGACCGGCGCGATGCCAGCCTCGATGGCCGCGAACACCTTGGGGAACAGGTTGTGGGGCGAGGCGTCCCACACGTCCCGGAAGCCGGATCCCACCACGTTGAAGTAGCGCAGCGACGTCGCGGCGAGCGGGGTGTCGCTGCCGGCCAACGCAGTCACCTGGTCGCGAATGAGCCACTCGCCGATGAGCTTGGACTCTCCGTACGGCGACTCGGGAAGCGTGGGAGTCGACTCGGTGACCACGGCAGAGGACGGAGTCCCGTACACCCCGGCGGAGGACGAGAACACGAGCAGGCCCACGCCCGCGACCGCCATGGCCTCGAGCAGGGACCGGGTCCCGTCCACGTTCTGCTGATACGTGTGCAGCGGGTACTTCACGGACTCGCCGGCGAACTTGTACCCAGCGCAGTGGATGACTCCTTCGACGTTGTGTTCCACGAGCGCGGAAGTGACGGTGTCCGTGTCGAGCACGCTCGCTCGCACGAAGGGCGCACCCACCACGAATGACTCGATCCCCGTTGACAGGTCATCGAGCACCACCGGGGACATTCCGGCCGCGTCCAGCGCGCGCACCACGTGCGTCCCGATGTACCCGGCACCGCCCGTGACCAACCAGCTCATGAGTCCACCTTAGGTTTCTCGAGGGATCAGATGTCTCGGTGCGCGCCGTCCGAGGGCACCACCGCGAAGCACCGCGGGTCCCGGAAGCCGGCCGCCCTGAAGTCGGCGGTGACCTTGGCCGCGATCTCGCCAACAGCGTCGGCCGCTACCAGGGCGATCGCCGAGCCGCCGAAGCCGCCGCCCGTCATGCGCGCGCCGATCGCGCCGTGGCGCACGGAGGACTCCACAGCGAGGTCGAGCTCCGGGACCGAGATCTCGAAGTCATCGCGCATGGACGCGTGGGACGCGAGCAGCAGGTCGCCGATCGCCTGCGGCCCCTCGTCGCGAAGCGTGCGCACGGTCGCGTCCACGCGCGCCGACTCGGTCACCACGTGACGCACCCGCCGGTAGGTCTCCTCATCGAGCACCGCCTCCGCGCGCGGGAGGTCCTCTTCGAGCACGAACCGCAGCGACGGCACATTCAGCAGCTCGGCGCCGCGCTCGCACGAGGCGCGGCGGTCGCCGTAGCCTCCGGTCGCGTGCTCGTGGCTCACGCGAGTGTCCATCACGAGCACGGCAAGGTGCTCGCGGTCGAGGTGGAGGGGCACAGACTCGGCGACCTCGGTGCCGCAGTCGAGGAACACCGCGTGGTCCTCCTCGCCCAGCAGGGACGCGGTCTGGTCCATGATTCCCGTGGGCGCGCCGACGGCGACGTTCTCTGCAAGCCTGCCCGCGCGGGCCAGCGCCACGCGGTCCAGGCCCAGCCCCCAGAGGTCGTTGAGCGCCACCGCCACCGCGCACTCGATCGCGGCGGATGACGAGAGACCGGCGCCGAGCGGCACATCGCTCGTGAGGTACAGATCGAGGCCCGACGCTGTGGCCAGTGTGGCCGCCGCCTCGCCTCCGTCTGGGTGCAGGAGCGCCCACGCGACCCCCAGCGGATACGCGGACCAGCCGTCGAGGGCATCTGGAGAGAGGTCGTCGATCGCGATGACCGCCTCCCCCTCGACTGTCTCTGACCGCACCCGAAGCATGCGGTCGTCTCGGGGCGCCACGGCGCAATAGGTGCGGCGGTCGATCGCGAACGGCAGCACCAGCCCGCCGTTGTAGTCGGTGTGCTCGCCGATGAGGTTCACGCGACCGGGGGCCGACCAGACACCGCTCGCCGGATGGCCGTACGCGGCCTCGAACATCTCGCTCGCTCGCTGCGCTGCGTCGGGCATGGGGTCCTCACTCGTGCTTGCGCGAGGGCCTTTCGCCCGCGCCTCCATCAATGTTACCGTGAACATTGACGGGACGGTGTGTCGCGGCCCCAGCGGGTCATGCGATAGCGTCGCTCCTGCTTTACGCGAGAGTTGTCGTACTAGTCTTGCCGCGGAGGGTGGAGTGCCGAAGCAATCGCGTGGTCCAAGCATGCACGACGTCGCCGCGCGCGCCGGCGTCTCCCACCAGACCGTGTCCCGCGTTCTCAACGACTTCCCCGGGATCCGGCCCGCCACCAAGGACCGGGTTCTCGCCGCCATCGATGAGCTTGGCTATCGCCGCAATCTGGCGGCCCGCACGCTCGCCACCGGCAAGTCGCAGGCCATAGGCGTGCTCGCGCCGGAGACGCCCAATTACGGACCCATGGCGACGCTCTACGCCACGGAGCGCGCCGCGGTGCGCGCCGGCTTCCACCCGCTCATCACCACCGTGTCGCACGAGCCCGCCGCCGTCATGGAGGGCCTCGACTTCCTGTTGGGCCGCTCGATCGACGCGCTCGTCGTGGTGGCGCAGAGCCCGCACGTCACTCAAGTGGTGCAGTCGATGAACACCGGCATTCCCTTCGCGTTCGTGCTCACGGGCCACCCGACCGTCGGCAGCGCCGTGGCGGTGGATCAGGTCGCGGGAACGCGACTGGCGATGGAGCACCTGTTCGCCCTCGGACACCGCGAGTTCCAGCACGTATCGGGGCCATCCGGCTTCACCGAGGCCGACATGCGCCGCGAGACCTTCCACGCCTTCCTCGCCGAGCACGGGCTGTCCGCACACCCGGATCTCGAGGGCGACTGGACTGCGGAGTCTGGCTTTAAGGCCGGCCTGCGGATCGCGAGCGAGGCGACCGCCGTCTTCTCGGCCAACGACCAGATGGCGCAGGGCGTCATGCATGCGCTGCGCGGCCGCGGGCTGTCCGTGCCGCTCGACGTGAGCATCGTCGGCTTCGACGACATCCCCGAGGCGGCACACTTCTATCCGCCGCTCACAACCGTGCACCAGGACTTCTACGGCGCGGGCGAGCAGGCCGTAGCGATGCTCGTCGCGCGCCTCACCGAACCGGCCACGGTTGCCCCGCCTCCGCTGCGCCCCTGGCTCGTGGAGCGCTCCTCGACCACGCGCCCCAGGGGCTGATTCCAGGACCGTTGACTCTTGTCACCTGCGTGACTGCGTCATATGTTAGCGTTAATATCCGATCACCGAATTCGGCAAAGGGGCCACGATGGTTGAACCAAGAACCGCCTACGTCATCGGCGTTGACTTCGGCACGCTCTCCGGGCGTGCGCTCGTTGTGGACGCCGCCGACGGCACGGAGCTCGCGAGCGCGGTGTACGACTACCCGCACGCGGTCATGGACGCCACCCTCGCGGCCACGGGCGAGGCGCTCCCCCGGAGTGGGCGCTCCAGGACCCCAACGACTACCGCGAGGTCCTGCGCCGCGCGGTGCCCGACGCTGTGGCCGCCGCGGGCATCGACCCCGCCTTGGTCGTGGGGATAGCGACCGACTTCACCGCGTCCACGCCGCTGCCGGTGCTCGCCGACGGCACGCCCCTGTGCGAGGTGCCGGGCCTCGAGGGCCGCCCCCATGCCTACGTGAAGCTCTGGAAGCACCACGCCGGCCAGGGCCAGGCTGATCGCATCAACGCGATCGCAAGGGAGCGCAACGAGAGCTGGCTGCCGCGCTACGGCGGCTTCATCTCCTCCGAGTGGGAGTACGCGAAGGCGCTCCAGCTGCTCGAGGAGGATCCCGAGATCTTCGAGCGCATGGACCACTGGGTTGAGGCCGCGGACTGGATCATCTGGCAGCTGTGCGGCGAGTACGTTCGCAACGCGTGCACGGCCGGCTACAAGGGCATCCTCCAGGACGGCGCCTACCCCAGCCGCGAGTTCGAGGCTGCCCTCAACCCCGCCTTCGCGGGCTTTGCCGAGACCAAGCTTGCGCATCGCATCGGCCAACTGGGCGAGCGCGCCGGCGGGCTCACCGCGGAGGCCGCCGGGTGGACTGGACTACGTGAGGGCATCGCCGTGGCGGTGGGCAACGTCGACGCCCACGTCACCGCGCCCGCAGCAAAGGCCACCGAGCCCGGCCAGATGCTCGCGATCATGGGCACCTCGACGTGCCATGTGATGAACGGGGATCACCTCGCTGACGTGCCCGGCATGTGCGGCGTCGTCGACGGCGGCATTCTCGCGGGCTTCTATGGGTATGAAGCGGGCCAATCCGGCGTGGGCGACATCTTCGCCTGGTACGTCAAGAACCAGGTGCCCGGCCGCTACTTCGAGGCGGCCGAGAAGGCGGAAACCTCCGTCCATCAGTACCTCACCGACCTCGCGTTCGAGGAGGAGATCGGCGCCCACGGGCTTGTGGCCCTGGACTGGCACAACGGCAATCGTTCGGTGCTTGTCGACACCAGTCTCAGCGGGATCTTCGTGGGCCAGACCCTCGCGACGCGCGCCGAGCAGGGCTACCGCGCGCTTCTCGAGGCCACCGCCTTCGGCGCGCGCACCATCGTCGAGACATTCAACGCCTCCGGCGTCCCCGTCACCGAGTTCGTGGTCGCGGGCGGCCTGCTCAAGAACCCCCAGCTCATGCAGCTCTACGCCGACGTGCTGAACCTGCCCATCTCCACGATCGCCTCCGAACAGGGCCCCGCCCTCGGAAGCGCCATCCACGCCGCCGTGGCAGCGGGACTGTACCCGTCCGTCGGGCAGGCGGGGGAGGTTATGGGAAGGGTGACGCGCGCCGCCTACCTTCCGCGGCCCGACGCTGTGGCCAAGTATGACCGTCTCTTCGCCGAATACCAGGTACTTCATGATTACTTTGGCCGTGGGACCAACGACGTGATGAAGCGACTCAAAGCCATCCGAAGGGAGGCGCACGCATGACCGCGTTCACCGAGGCCCAAGAGGCGGCCATCGCCGCGAGCCGCGAGAGGGTCGCATCGCTCCACAACGAGCTGGTCCGCTACGGGCTGGTGGTGTGGACGGCGGGCAACGTGTCCGAGCGCGTGCCCGGCACCTCGCACTTCGTCATCAAGCCCTCCGGAGTCGACTACGACGAGCTGGCCCCGGACAACATGATCCTGTGCGACCTTGACGGCAACGTCATTCCGGGCACCCCGGGCTCCGATCGCTCTCCAAGCTCCGACACCGCGGCGCACGCCTACGTCTACCGCACCCTCCCGCGCGTTGGCGGAGTGGTGCACACGCACTCGCCGTACGCGACTGCCTGGGCCGCGCGGCGCGAGCCGATCCCGTGCGTCATCACCGCGATGGCCGACGAGTTCGGCGGCGAGATCCCGGTGGGTCCGTTCGCGATCATCGGGGACGACTCGATCGGCCGCGGGATCGTGGCCACTCTCGAGGGTCACCGCAGCCGCGCGGTGCTCATGGCGAACCACGGGGTCTTCACAATCGGCAAGGACGCGCGCGACGCGGTCAAGGCCGCCGTGATGTGCGAGGACGTGGCGCGCACCGTGCACCTCGCGCGCCAGCTGGGCGATCCCGTCCCCATCGACCCCGCCGCAATCGACTCGCTCTTCGACCGCTACCAGAACGTCTACGGACAGCAGCCCCAGGGAGGCCTCAAGTGACAAGCATCGTTCCCAATCTCGCCGAGTATGAGGTGTGGTTCCTCACCGGAAGCCAGACGCTGTACGGCGAGGAGGTGCTCAAGCAGGTCGCGGAGCAGTCGCAGCAGGTGGTGGAGCTGCTGCGCGCCTCCGGGGATGTTCCGGTCACGATCGTGTGGAAGCCCGTGCTCATCAGCCGCGACGGCATCCTGGACGCCATGGTGGAGGCCAGCGCCGACCCCAAGGTCATCGGCGTAATCGCCTGGATGCACACGTTCAGCCCGGCCAAGATGTGGATCTCCGGGCTCAACGCGCTCACCAAGCCCCTGCTGCACTTCGCCACCCAGGCGAACCTCGAGCTGCCGTGGGCCACGATCGACTTCGACTTCATGAACCTCAACCAGGCCGCGCACGGCGACCGCGAGCACGCCTATATCGAGACGCGACTCGGCATTCCGCGCGTGACCGTGGTGGGCCACGCATCTTCGCCCGAGGTCAGCCGACGCATCGGCACCTGGGCGCGCGCAGCGTCGGGCATAGCGGCGGCCAAGTCACTCAAGGTGGCGAGGTTCGGCGACAACATGCGGTTTGTCGCGGTTACCGAGGGAGACAAGACCGAGGCCGAGGTGGTGCTCGGCACCCAGATCAACACGTGGGGGAGTGAACGAGTTGGTTGCGCGGGTGGACGCCGTGGGCGACGCGGCGATCGACGCGCTCATCGCCGAGTACCTGGACTCCTACGAGGTGGCGCCGGAACTGCTTCCCGGTGGTGAGCGGCACGAGTCGCTGCGATACGCGGCCGCGATCGAGGCGGGCCTGCGGGGCTTCCTCGAGGAGGGCGGCTTTGGGGCCTTCACGGATACGTTCGAGGATCTTGGCGAGCTGCGCCAGCTCCCGGGCCTCGCGGTGCAGCGCCTCATGGCGGACGGCTACGGCTTCGGGGCCGAGGGCGACTGGAAGACCGCGATCCTCGTTCGCCTGTGCGCCGTGATGGGCGCGGGGCTGCCAGGCGGCGCGAGCCTCATGGAGGACTACACCTATCACCTGGTGCCCGGAGAGGAACTCTCGCTCGGGGCGCACATGCTCGAGGTCAACCCCGCGCTGTCCTCTCGCAAGGCGCGGCTGGAGATCCACCCGCTCGGGATCGGCGGCAAGGAGGACCCGGTGCGCCTGGTCTTCACGGCCGACGCTGGGCCGGCCGTGGTGGTGGCGCTCAGTGACATGCGGGACAGGTTCCGCCTTGTGGTGAACGAGGTGGACAACGTCGAATTGCCGGAGCCGATGCCTAACCTGCCCGTCGGTCACGCGGTGTGGAAGGCGCGCCCGGACTTCCCCACGGCGGTCGCCGCTTGGCTGCAGACGGGTGGCGCTCACCACACGGCGATGAGCAACCAGCTCGACGTGCAGGTGATCAAGGACTTCGCGCGGATGGCGGGAATCGAGTTGCTGGTCATCGACGCGGACACCACCCTTGAGGCATTCGAACAGAAGATCCAGTGGAACTCCGCCTACTACGCGTTCGGGGGTCGTTGATCCCCCCGACGGGAAACACCTACCTTTGGTAGGTTTTCCATCGTCGAGCGGTTCCGGCCGCTCGACGACCCTTCCTGCGACGGACCCCGCTCATCCAGTTGAGCGGGGTCCGTTGTCGTTCAGGGCAGGGAGAGCCCCGTGAGTCGCTCGAGTTCAGCGACGAGCGCCGCCCGCGACCGCGCGTCCCTCACCGCGGGGTTTGGCTCGTGCACCTCTCGCCGCTTCACGTAGCGGCCCGATGCTGTGGCCGCCTCATCGTCGGACGTCGCCAACCACACCTGAGTCTCCGCGCCATCCTCCACCTCGTCCCACGCGTTCGGCCCTCCGAGCTGGGTCTTGATCCAGCCCGGGTCCACCGCGTTGATGATCGCCTCCGGGTGCCGAGCGGCTAGCTCGAAGGCGAGCATCGAGTCGTGCAGCTTGGAGTCGCTGTAGGCCTGCATCCCATCCCATGGCCGCGACTCCCACTGCAGGTCGTCTGGCCGCCACACGCCCTGGGACTCGAGGCCGGAGGTCAGATACACCATCCGCCTCGCCACCGACATGAGCGCGGTGACCACGAACGGGCCAACGACGTTCGTCTGGAAGATCTTCTCGAGCCCGTCATCGGTGAGGGTGCGCTCGCGGGCGCCGCCGCCCAGCCCTGCGTTGTGAATCACGACGTCGAACGGGCCAAGCGCGTCGGCCGCCTCGGCGGCCTCCCTGGCACCCGAGAGGGAGGCGAGGTCGCCCGCGACGGCGCCAACAGCGTCGGGCAACTGGGACAGGGCCGCCGCCGCGCGGGCCTCGTTGCGGCCGTGCAGCACCACCTCGTTGCCCATCGCGATGAGCTGCCGCGCGCACTCGGCGCCAATTCCCTGGGCCGAGCCCGTGATGAAGATGCGAGACATGCGCTCATCCTCGCATCGGGCCCCCCGTAGTCTTTCCCCATGGGAATTGCCGACGAACTCCTCGCCAACAACAAGAACTACGCGGCGCAGTACATCCCGGACCGCCCGCTCCCGCCGCGCCGCAAGCTCGCCGTGGTGACGTGCATGGACTCGCGCCTCGACACGTTCGCCGCGCTTGGCCTCGAGATCGGCGACGCGCACATCATGCGTAACGCGGGCGGCGTGGTGACGGACGACGTCATTCGCTCGCTCACCGTCTCGCAGCGCAAGCTGGGCACGCGCGAGATCATCCTCATCCACCACACCGACTGCGGCTCACTCACGTTCACCGACGACCAGCTGCGCAACCAGTTGCTCGAAGAGACTGGACTCAAGCCCACCTGGAGCCCCGAATCCTTCAAGGACCTGGACGCCGACCTGCGGCAGTCCATGGAGCGCGTGCGCCGCTCGCCGTTCCTCGTGGACACCACCCAGGTGCGCGCCTTCGTCTTCGACGTCCACACGGGTGAGCTGCGCGAGGTTCTCTAGGCCTCCACGAGCTCGCTTTCCTGTCCGACGCCCTGGCTGGCCACCGCGTGGCCGTCGCCGGCGCTTGCATTGTCATCGATGTCGAGGTGGGGCAGGATGCGGTCCAGCCACGCCGGCATCCACCAGTTCGCGCGGCCGAGCAGCCGCATGATCGCGGGCACGAGCACCACGCGCACGATGAACGCGTCGACGAACACGGCCACCGCGAGCCCAAGGCCAAGGAGCTTCATGATGCGCGAGTCGGAGCTCACGAAGGACCCGAACACCACCACCATGATGGATGCGGCCGCGATGATCACGCGGCTCACCTCCGCTAGCCCGCGCCGCACGGCCACGGCGTTGTCCTTGGTCCCGTGGTACAGCTCCGCGATGCGGGACACGAGGAACACCTGGTAGTCCATCGACAGCCCAAAGAGCAGCGCGAACAGGATCAGCGGGGCGAACGGCTCCACCGGGCCGCCCTCGCCGATGCCGATGAGCGAGTGGCCCCAGCCCCACTGGAACACGGCAACGATGACGCCGAACGCCGCGAGCGCGGAGAGCAGGTTCATCGCCGCGCCAACGAGCGGGAGCGTGACCGAGCGGAACGCCACGGTGAGTACGACCATGGACAGCCCAATGACGATCGCGAAGAACAGCGGGAGGGAGTCGGCGATCGCGTCGGTGAAGTCGAGCTGGCCCGCGACCGATCCGCCAACGTGCGCGGCCACGTCGGCCTGAGGGATGTAGGTGTCGCGCACGCGCTCAACGAGGTGCTCCGTGGCCACGTCCTGGGGCGAGGTCTTGGGCACCACCACGAGCATCTGCGCGCTGCCGTCACCGTTGGGGATCGGCCCCTGCACGGAGGCGACGTCGGAGTCGCCGCCGATCTTCGTGGCGAGGCCCGTCAGGTCGTCGCCCTTGGCCACCACCACGAGCGTGCCGTTGACGCCGGGCCCAAAGCCCTCGGCCACGATGTCGTAGGCGGTGCGCGTGGTCGCGCCAACGGGGTCGTTGCCCTGGTCGGCGTTGCCGAGGCGCAGGGAGAACGCGGGGATCGCGAGCAGCCCAAGCACCGCGAGCGCAGCGAGCGACGTCACCAAGGGCCGACGCTCCACCAGGTTGGCGAAGCGACCAGGCTTGGGAACGGCGTCGGGCACAAAGCCGGTCTCGGCGAGGTGCGCGCGCTCGCGGCGGCTAAGCACGCGGTGCCCGTACAGCGTGAGCAGGGCGGGCACGAGCGTGATGGACGCGGCAACGGAGAACGCGACCGTGATCGCGGCGGCGATCGCGAGCGAGGACAGGAAGTGGATCTGGGGCACGAACATTCCGGCCAGGGCGATGAACACCGTCAGGCCGGCGAACACCACCGCGCGGCCGGAGGTGGTCACGGATGCCCGCACGGAGTCGCGAACTTCCCGGCCCGCCTTGAGGCCAAGGCGGTGGCGGTTGACGATGAACAGCGCGTAGTCGATGCCGATACCGAGGCCAAGGAGCACGGCGAGCAGGGGAGACGACGTGGACTGCGGGTCGAGGTTCGAGAACAGGCTCAGCGCCGCAAGAGCGCCCGTGAGCGCGACGATCGCGGAGATCAGCGGAACGGTCACGGCCATGAGAGAGCCGAAGGCGATGAACAGGATGACGCCCGCGATGGCGAGGCCGATGAACTCCCCGACGCCCACGGTGGGATTGGTGAGGCGGCTCGCGGGCTGACCGGCGACGCCGACGGTTAGCTCGTCGGAGTTCGCGGCGGCGACGATGGCGCCCACCTTCTCGACGTCCTCGAGCGGCAGGTTGTACGCCTGGTCGTCGTAGTGGATGGTGGCGATCGCGATGGTGCCGCTCGGCGAGACCTGGCCAACAGCGTCGGGCGCGAAGGGGCTCACGACCCCGGTGACGTGGTCAACCTTGGCGATGTCCGCGAGCACGGCCTCGATCTCGCCTTGCGCCTCGGTGATCGAGCCGGAGGTCACCTTGAACGCGACCGTGTCGGTGTCGCCGGCGGCGGCAGGGAAGCTGGCGCGCAGCGTGTCGAGCGCGGACTGCGAGTCACTGTCTTTGAGCGCGTAGGTGTCGCGGATGTCCTGGCCAACGGCGGCGACGAGAGCCTGCAGTCCGATGACTAGGACGATCCAGCCGAGCAGGACCGCCAGTGGGCGGCCGGTTGAGAAGCGCGCGATGGCCTTCATGGTTTCTCCCCTGTTAGTTTTACTGAACGACCGTTAAGATGGTTCCAGGGCCGATATTGACACGATAACTAAACGTTCGTCAAGCGAAAGTTTGGTGACGTGCACTGGAGGATGAGGGCATGACCACGGAAGCGCCCGTCGACGCACGGCGAACGGACACTAGAGCGCGGATCGTCACCACGGCGTCGGGCCTGTTCGCGGAACGCGGTTTTTCAGGCACGTCGATCCGTGACATCTCCGACGCCCTGGGCCTCACCAAGGCCGCGCTCTACTACCATTTCGCGTCCAAGGACGAGATCCTGCGCGCGATCGTGGATCAGCCCATCGCAGCCATCCGGAGCGTGCTGGAGCGCGAGCCGGATTTGTCGACGGCCGGCGCGCGGAGGGACTTCATCGGGAACGTCGTTAAGGCGATGGCGGACTGCAGCCCCGAATCGGTCGCGGTGTTCAAGGACCCCCAGATCCAGGCGATGGTGGGGGCGGAGATCTCCGCGTCCGGCATCACCAACGTGCTGGCGATCACGCTCGCGAGCGCGCTCTCGGGGACAGCCGATCCCGCGAAGATCCAGCCCGAGCACCTCGTGCGCGCCTCCGCGGCCGTGGCGGCGGGTCTCGCGGTCATCGATACGTGGCACCTCGCGTTCCCGGATACTGAGAAGTTCTCCCCGAGGCCGTCGAGTACATCGCAGGCACGGTCTCCGCGGTGCTTGAGCGCTGATCCGGGGTTACCCTGGAAGTGCGGAGTCAGCCGCACGGGAGGTTCAAATGAGCTGGTGGAGCTTCATCAAGGCCGTGTTCCACGGCGAACACAAACTGGCGCCCATGACGTGGTTCATGGCCGTCGTGACCGTCATCTACACGGTCTCGCCCATCGACCTCATCCCCGAGATCGTCCTTGGCCCGCTGGGCCTCGCGGACGATCTGGGCATGTGGGCGATCCTGTTCGGCCTTGCGGTCAAGGAGAAGAGCCGCTTCGAGGTGGCGGTCCACGGCGGCGAGTACGTCAAGGCGACGCGGCTTTCCTGAGACCCGTTGCGCCACGCGCAGTCGCGGCATGACACGCCGCGCGGTCGCTTGACTCGTGCGCCGTCGCTCTACATACTCGGTATACATAACCGGTATGCAATGGAGCAACGATGTCACTCAAGCACTCACTGCTCGCCCTTCTCGGCGAGGGCAACCGCTACGGCTACGAACTGCGCCAGCACTTCGAGGACCGGACGGGTGGCGCGTGGCCGCTCAACATTGGGCAGGTTTACACGACGCTCGATCGGCTCGTAAGGGATGGTCTCGTAACGCGCGACGACGACGCCGACTCGCGCCAGGTCCACTACACGCTGACCGACGCCGGTCGGGCGGCCGTCGACGCCTGGTGGGATTCGCCGAGTGGGCGGCAGGTTGCCGGCCGGGACGATGTCGCACTGAAGATCGCGCTCGCGGTTGACTCATCAACCGTCGACGTTGCGCGAGTGATCCAGACCGAGCGCGTGGAGGCGATGAGGTCGCTTCAGGACCTCAACCGCGCCGCCCGAGCGGCCCGCGACGGGGACCCCACCTGGGAGCTGATCTCCGATGCGCTCATCTTCCGAACCGAGGCCGAGATCCGCTGGCTCGACCACGCCGAGCAGCGCCTCGCGCTGCGGCGCGCCGGCCGCACGGGTCCTCGAGCTGCAGCGGTCGCGCAAGCGGAACCCGCACTGGAGGAGACCCGATGACCGTCCATCTTGCGCTGCATGAGGTCACGAAGGTCTACGGCTCCGGCAACACGGAGGTGAGGGCGCTCGACGACGTTTCCCTCCAGGTGGCGACGGGCGAGATGGTCGCGGTGATGGGCACGTCCGGATCGGGAAAGTCCACGCTGCTCTCCGTCGCAGGTGCGCTGCTGCAACCCACCGCCGGTGAGGTGTACCTGGACGGCGAGGACATCTCGGTGGCAACCGCCAAGACGAGAGCGCGGCTCCGCCGTGATGCGATCGGCTTTGTCTTTCAGGACTTCAACCTGGTGCCGTCGCTCACCGTGCTTGAGAACGTGGCCCTCCCCTTGACCTCGCCGGCGCTCCGCGAGCAACGGCGCGCTCGGAGGCGCGGCGCGCGCTCGCGGCCGTCAAACTTCGAGACCGCTCTTCATCGTTCCCCGACGAGCTGTCCGGCGGTCAGCGACAGCGCGTGGCCATCGCGCGGGCGATCGTTGGCCGACGCGAGCTGCTGCTCGCGGACGAGCCGACGGGTGCACTCGACTCGGTGACGGGCGACACGGTGCTTTCGACGCTGCGCGAGAGAGCCGACGAGGGGGCGGCCGTCGTGCTCGTCACTCACGACGCCAGGCATGCGGCCTGGGCGGATCGCGTGGTCTATCTCGCGGACGGTCGCATCGTGGACCAGGTGGCCGCGTCGTCCCCTGATGGGCTACTGGCGGGAACCGTCGGATGAGCCGGATCGCGGCGGCCTTTCGCCGTTCTGCGACCTCGCTTCGGATCGCTCGTCGGGACCTGCGCAGCCGGCCCGGCAACTTCGCGCTCGTGGTGTCGATGGTCGCGCTGCCGGTGGCAATTGTCATGGCGGTTGGCGTCGTCAACGCGAGCGGCCAGCCAACGCGCGCAGAGCTTGTAGCCTCCGAACTCGGCCAGAACGAGGCCTGGGTGACCGGCGTTGGCCCAAGTGGCTCCCAGGTGTTTCAGTCAGCGGAGGATCCCTCTCAGCTTTCGGTGGTCGGCGGCGACGATGAGGACACCGCGGATCCGACCACGCGCGACCCGCGGCCCCTGCTGCCAAGCGGAGCCCAGGTGACTCCCATCTCGAGGGTCACCGCCGTGGCCTCCAACGGGAGCGCCGCGGCCCGTGTACCGGTCACTCTGGGCCCGTTGTGGGGGCCGGAGTTTGAGGGCAAGGCGAGCACTCTCGAGGGCCACGCGCCCCACGCGAGCGACGAGGTCATGGTCTCGCCGGGCCTCGTCGAGCGGTTTGGGCTCAAGGTTGGCGACTCCCTCAGCGTTGGTGACGCTCAGGTGCACATTGTGGGGGTACTCGGAGCTGCGCGTGGTTGGGACGACGGTGCTGTGTTCGGCACAGCGGACCTTGACGTAGGGACCCCACCTGGGGGAGCAACGTGGTACGTGAAGGGGCCCGCGCTCACCGAGGACGACGTCAGCGCCCTTACCTCCGACGGCTTTGCCGTCTTTACGCGCGAAGGGGTGGCGGCTCCCACCCTCGAGGGCGCCAGTGGGGGATCGAGCGCGGCCGCAGGCATGATCCTTGGGGGTGGCCTTGGGCTCATCGAGGTGGTGCTGCTCGCCGGCGCCGCGTTCGCCGTGTCGATGCGCCGCCGCCAGCACACCCTCGCCCTGATCGCCGCAACGGGGGCCGAGCGCCGCGAACTCACTGGGATCGGCCTTGCCTCCGGTGCCTGGCACGGCCTCGGCGCGGGCGCGGTTGGCGTGCCACTGGGGATGCTTGCCGCGTGGGCGTTCATCGGCGCGCAGCTTCACTGGGGCGGTGCGGAGGGCCAAAGCGCGGTGTGGGGATACCACGTGGTGTGGTGGCACATGGCCGCTGCGGTGGGCTTCGGGGTCCTTGCGGCTCTGCTGGCCTCGTTCATCCCCGCCTTGACTTCGTCTGGCGTTGACGTCATCGCGGCGCTACGCGGCTCGCAACGCCCTCGCTCTCCCAAGGCGTGGCCGGGCTATGTTGGCGCGGCCCTCGTGGTCGCCAGTGCGGGGATGTTCGTCGTTGCCGCGCACCTCACCGATTCCGTGCTTGACCATCCGTCTGGAGAGGCTTCTTCTCCAGCGCGCCTCACCGCGACGGTAGCCCAGCTGACCGCCGTCGCCCTCGCGTTTGTCGGCGTCCTCATGGCGCTGCCAAGGCTGCTCGGGTGGATGGCGCGTGTGGGCAGTTGGCTTGGGCTTGGCGCGCGGATCGCCGCTCGTGACGCGGCAAGAAGTCCTGGGCGCACGGTGCCGGTGATCGCCGCGATCGCGGTGACCGTCACCCTCGGCGCCACCACGTACTTGACCGAGGCTCGTTACGAACAAGACTTTCAGAAGGACCTGGTGCATCAGGTGCCGCTTGGCGTCGGGCAAATCTACCTCGCGCAGTGGGGTGACTCGGACACCCCCACATACCTCGACCCCGCAGTCTTCGAGGCCGACCTCAGCAGGATCATTCCCGCGGCCACGTTTCACCCCATGAACATGTGGCAGAACCCGTGGGACGGCGCGCCGGGACCGTACTACGCGGTGACGGTTCCGCCGCAGAACGTTTGTCTGGAAAACCGTGCGAACGCTGACGGGACTGTTCCCAACCCCACAATGCGCCAGATCGCGGAGGACCCCAACTGCGCCGACCCTGTTGGCACCGACGTCACGCTCGTGGCGACCGGTGACGCCGCGCTGCTGGCCTTGCTACTCGGCCACGAGCCCTCGGAGGCGGCGCTGGATGCCCTCGACAGCGGCGGACTGGTCTCCTTCTTCCCCCAGCTCGTCGTGGATGGGAAGGCCTCCGTTGCCAACTGGGACGGCGGCATTACCCGTACCGACGGATTCACTCTGGATGCGGTGACCGAGGTGCCCACCGATCGCTCTTCGCTTGCGCTCGCGATGGTGTCGCCCGAGACCGCAGCGGCCCACGGCATCGTGACCGAGCCCAGCATGTTGCTGGTCACGAAGCCTGGAGGGCTCACGCAGGCCGACGGCGATGCGGCCAATGCCGTGCTTGTTGCCCATGACGTCAGCATGGTGGTGCAGTGGCCCTTCGGCGAGTACGCGGACGTCATCGCGGCTAGTTCGCTCATCGCCGTGGCCCTGATCGCTCTGTTCGCCACGGGCCTCGCCCTCGGCCTCGCACGGGCAGAGGCGCGCAGGGACGACTTCACGCTCGCATCGCTCGGGGCGTCGCCCGCGCTCGCCAAGCGCGTTTCTGGGTGGCAGGCCGCGCTTTCGGTCTTCCTGGCGCTGGTGATCGGTCTTGGCGTGGCGCTCGCGGAGGATTGGGCGCGCTCCCACGAGTACTACGGCGCTACGTTCGCGCCGCCGTGGTGGCAATTGGGCGTGGCGCTCTTGGCCCTTCCGGCCCTGGTTGGCGTCGCGTGCGGGATCTTCACGCGCGCCCCAAAGGCTCTCCACTACCGACTCGCCGCCTAGTCCCGCGGGTCGTACGCCGCCCCGCGCTTGAGCAGCTCGGCGAGCAGCTTCCGCGAGCGCCCCGCCTGAGCGTGATACGCGGTCTGCGCCGCACGGCGGTCCCGGGGCGTTGGCCCAGGGCGCGGATCCGGATGATCCCCATGTCCGGGACGTCGAGTTCAACGCCATTGTGTGGTGGAGCGAAGCGCCGCTTTCGCGTGCGCACGGTCAGTTCGTTGATGGGGACGGCCCAGTCGTCGCCCTCGCGCGGAACCCATCGCAGCCTGTCGTCGAGTTCCACGAAGCCAACACGCTGTGGGTCGTCCCGCTGCACGCCCATTCCGTGGTCGCCGAGGTCAAGCCTCGCCCACGTCTCCCAACGGCTCACCTTGTTATTCAACCGCAGGCCCGACGCTGCCGCCCGTTAGCCCCTTCGCCAGGCCTTGGGCGTCGTCAGGTTGACCAGCCGCACCAGGCGCCTCGCGGATGCGAGCGACACCTTGCCGCCAGACATCATCGTCATCCCGCGCACGGGAAGTTCCTCAAGCATCGTCGCGAACATTCCCGCCTGGGCATCGTCCGGGCTCGCGTCGGCGAGGCCAAACTCCTTCTCCACCTGCTTGTGCACGGCGGCGACGATGCGCCGGCCAACGGCGCTGAGCTTGAGATCGCCCAGCGTCGAGTCGAGCGTGAACGGCATCACGGGCCGCGGCACAGGCACGGCGCGCCCGAGCATCGCCGCGAACTCCGCGTCGGTGGCCACGAATCCCACGGGACCCGGAGCGGGCGAGACCACGTCGTCGCTCGCCACCCTGACTGACTTGCGCGCACGGATATCGACCGACGACGAACCCACGAGGAGCTCAAAGTCGCCCGCCTCCACGAGCCAGTCGTGCCGCGGCACGTCCCACACCGCGAACGCGCGGCGGTCCAGCCGGAACGTCACCTTCGTGGACGCGCCCGGTTCCAGGCGCACCTTCGCGAACGCCCTCAGCTCCTTGGCGGGCCGGTAGACCGTGGACTCGACGTCGCGCACGTACAGCTGGGCCACCTCGGACCCCGCCCGGGTCCCCGCATTCGTGACGGTCACCGTCACGGCGTATCCATCGCCCGCCTTGCGCGCGGTGAGGTCGCCGTAGGAGAACGTCGTGTATCCGAGCCCATGCCCGAAGGCGAACCTCGCGGGCACCCCCGCCGAATCATGGAAGCGGTATCCCACGTACAGCCCCTCGCGATACTCCACCTGGGTGGCACCCCCGGGGAAGTTGCGGTCCGCAGCCACATCCGCTTGCGCGAACGGGAACGACTCGGCGAGGCGCCCGCCCGGCTCCGCGATCCCGAGCAGCACATCGGCGATCGCGCCGCCGCCCGCCTGTCCTCCCAGGTACGCCTCGAGAATCGCGGCGGGCCGCTCCGCCCACGGCGTCACGAGCGCTCCGCCGTTGAGCAGCACCACCACGGTGCGCGGGTTGGCCTCCGTCACGGCCGCGATGAGCGCCTCGTGCCCTTCCGGCAGTCGCAGGGTGGAGCGGTCGAACCCCTCTGACTCGAGCGCGGCAGGCAGGCCAACGAGCAGCACAACGGTCTCGGCGCCCGACGCTGCCTCACGGGCCTCTTCGAGCGTCGCCGGGGTCGTGGCCCCGGTTCTGGCGTCATAGCCGGGCGCGTACGTCACCGCGGCACGGTCCGCGACACCCGCGCGGAACTCCGGAAGGAAGGCGTCGACCCGCGTGGGGGTGACGAGAGACGATCCGGCGCCCTGGTAGCGCGGGCTCTCGGCGAACGCGCCGATCACCGCAATGGTGCCCTCAGGCTCGAGTGGCAGGATCCCGTCGTTGGTGAGCAGCACCGAGCCCGCGGCCGCCGCCCGGCGGGCGAGGGCGTGGTGGGCGTCGAAGTCAACGGTGACCGCAGCGTCGGGCACCGCGTTGTCGAACTGCGCCGCGTTGTCGAACTGCACCGCGTTGTCGAACTGCACCGCGTTGTCGAACTGCGCAGTGGCGCGAAGTGCCAACTCGACAACGCGAGCGGCAGCCACGTCAACGTCGGCCAGGCTGAGCGAACCGGAACCGAGGGCCTCGCGGATCGCGTCGTCCCACGCGCCATTGGAGCCCGGCATCTCGAGATCGAGGCCCGCGTGGACGGCGACGGGCCGGTCGAAGGTGGCGCCCCAGTCGGTCATGGCGAGGCCGTCGAAGCCGAACTCGACGCGCAGGATGTCGGTCATGAGGGTGCGGCTCTCGCCAACGTGCTCGCCGTTGACGAGGTTGTAGGAGCTCATGACTGTCCACGGCTTGGACTCGCGGATGGCGATCTCGAAGCCGGCGAGGTAGATCTCGCGCAGGGTGCGCTCGTCGACGATCGTGTCGATCGTCATGCGGCGATGCTCCTGGTTGTTGGCCAGGTAGTGCTTGATCGAGGTGCCGACGCCCTGGGACTGCACGCCATTGACGAGCGCCGCCGCGAGGTGTCCGCTCAGGTGCGGGTCCTCGCTGAAGTACTCGAAGTTGCGGCCGCCGGCGCCGTGGCGCTTGATGTTGAGGCCGGGTCCGAGCAGGACGCCCACCTCCTGTGCGCGGCACTCGCGGCCGAGCGCCTCCCCAACCTCGCGGATCAGTTCGCCGTCCCATGACGAGCCGAGAGCCGCGGCGGTGGGGAAGCACGTGGCGGGAACGGACTTGGTGAGTTCGAAGGTGTCGCCCGTGTCGAGTTGCTTGCGCAGGCCGTGGGGCCCGTCCGTGAGCATGATCGAAGGCACGCCCGGCACGTCCTCGGTGAACCACAGGCCCTTGCCGGACAGGAGGCGGATCTTGTCATCGAGCGAGAGTCCGGCGACGAGCGCCAAGGCCTCTTCAGTGGTCTGGCGCATGGCTCCCTCAACGTCGTCGTGTCGGGGACGCCGCCCCCTTTAGGGGAAAAGAGAAGCGCGCGGGCGTTAAGGGGGGGGAATCAAACGCCCGCGCGCTATCTAACAATGTTAGATACTGTGATGCTAACTCGCAAGTAGGCTGTCCGCAACCTTGAAGAGGAGATGCCTTTGGCCGCCAGAATGGAGCGCGACGAACGTCGCGCACACATCCTCGCGATCGCCATGGACATCATCGACGAGCGGGGCCACCAGGGCCTCACGATGCGCGGCCTCGCCCGCGAGTGCGGCCTGTCCGCACCAGGCCTGATGCACTACTTTCCGGACATGGCGACGCTCGTCGTGGCCGTTGTGCAGTTCCGCGAGGCGCGCGACGAGGCGCTCTACGAGGGCGCTGTGCCGGGGCCAGGCACCACCCGCGCGGTGCTCGACGCCGCGATGAAGAACATCGTCGCGAGACCCAAGGCGGCCGAGCTGTTCGCCATCGTCGAGGCCCAGGCGATCGACCCCCGCCACCCCGGCCACGAGTACTTCCGGGAGCGTTCGGACGGCATCGTCGCGCAGTTTGCGCCCATCGTGGGCGCCGAATTCGCGCACCCGGAGGAGCTCATCCGCCAGCTCATCGCCGTTGCCGACGGGCTGCAACTCAACTGGCTGCGGGACCCCGGGGCGTTCGACCTCCTGGAGCGCTGGCACGCGATCTCGGAGCCGCTGCTCACAGCGGCCGAGCGCTGCGACGACCGGCTCTGAGCTCTCTACATCTCCTCGTGCACGTTGGGGTCGCCGCCGAACAGGCGCCCATCCTCGCGTGCTAGGGCGGAGATCTCCGCGACCTCGGCGTCGCTGAGCTCGAACTCGACGACGTCGAGGTTCTCCGCCTGCCGCTCCGGGCGCCCGGACTTGGGCAGCGGAACCGCGCCCCGCTCGATGTGCCAGCGCAGGATCACCTGTGCCGGCGTCGCCTCGTGCCGCCTGGCCGCCTCGAGCACCGCGGGCTCGGCATACGGAGCGCTCGCCTTGCCGAGCGGGCTCCACGCCTCCGTGACGATGCCGAGCCGCTCGTGCTCGGCGAGCATCTGCGCCTGCGGGAAGTACGGGTGCAGCTCAATCTGGTTGATAGCAGGCGTGACGCCGCTGTCGTCGATGATCTCGGCGAGGTGCTCCGCAGTGAAGTTGGAGACGCCAACGGTCCGCACCACGCCCGCCTCGCGAAGCTCAACGAGCGCGCGCCACGCCTCCTTGAACTTCCCGACGCTGGGGTTGGGCCAGTGAATGAGCAGCACGTCAATGCGGTCCAGTCCCATCGTCGCTAGCGAGTCTCGGCCCGACGCTATGGCCGCCTCAAACTCGTGGTGCCGCCCTGGGATCTTGGTCTGCACCACGATCTCGTCGCGGTCGGTCCCCGTGTCCTTGAGCCAGTCGCGGATGGCCCGGCCCACCTCCTCCTCGTTGCCGTAGTTCACGGCCGAGTCGATGAGGCGATAGCCCGCGTCGAGCGCCGATCGCACCGCGAGATAGCCTTCCTCGCCGCGCAGCGGGTAGGTGCCGAAGCCGATCTCTGGCAGGGAGTGGCCGTCGTTGAGGATGATGCTTTCGGTCATTCCTCCACCCTATGCCGCCTCACTGGGACAGGCGCTGCGCGATCGCGTCGGACTCCTTGGTGATGGTCGCGTCGTCGACGCTCGAGTGGTCAAGCAGCAGTTGGGTCAGCGCGTTCAGCGAGTCTGTGGCATCACCCGACGCTATGAGCCGCTCCCGCAGTTCCGTCACCTTGGTCTCGTAGAGCGCCTTGAAATCGGCGTTCGCGAGGAAGCGCTCGGACAGGATGTTGCCTCCGCGGCCGCCGCCTGGCCGCTGGCCGCCGCCGTTGCCAGCGCCGCCCTGGCGCGGTCCGCCGCCCCCGTCACCAGCGTCGGGCCTACCACCGCCCATGCCGTTCACTCCACCGAGCGCCAGATTGAGGTCCCAGTTGACCACAGTCATCATCTGGGAAGCGGAGTCAAAGTAGAGGTACGAGTTGTTGCCGGGACCGTCGATGTCGTCGTTGTTGCCCACGAGGTCCTGGAACGCGAGGTAGGTGGCGAACGCGTCAACGTCCAGGTGGTCGCCGAGCTCCGCGGCGAAGGTCGCATCGTCGGAGTCATTGATGAAGTTCAGGAAGTCCGCGAGCGGAGCGATGTCGTCATCTCCTGCCTCCTGGTCGAACACGTCCGCGTAGTCCTCCGCGGCATCCCCGCGATACGCGTAGTCGCCGCCGGCCTCCGCCTTGTGCAGGTAGCCGTCTCCAAGGGCGCGGTCCATGAACTCGTCCGAGGGGTTCTCCACGATGAGCCGCAGCTGCTCCTCCGATCCGTTCACCGAGACCTCGGCGTAGGCGTACTCCTCGCTCGCGAGCCCGGTCTGGGCCAATATCGCGAGGGCAACCGCCTCGTTGAGGCTCGTCTGAGACGTGTTGCCGCGGACAACGAACTCGGTGGAGCCATCGAGCGACTGCCCGTCCACGTACTTGTCCAGCCGGATGAGCCACGGCAGGGTGGCGGGATCGGAAGATGTGCTCACACTTCGCAAGGACGAGTTGCCTTTTAGCTTGATCCCCACGTTCTGGAACGTCTGCCCGTCGATCACCACGGTCGCGGAGATCCACTCCTTGTCGCCCGTGCTCGTGTACGCCTTGAGCATCGCGGCCAGGTCCTGCTCGTCCACCGTCAAAGCGAAGTCGTGCACCTCGGAATCGCTCCACACGCCCGACGCTGTGGTGACCTCTCCCGGAGAAGCCGCCACAGCGTCGGGCGCCGCCGAACACGCGGAGAGCGTGAGTGCGCCAACCGCGAGGAGCGCGGCGAGCGCAAGCCGGTAAGCCATTCGCCCACTGTGCCAGTCATTTCTGGGAGGCAGTTGTGAGTTCGCTGGCCACTAGCCTTGAGTGCATGACGGTGGCGTTCGTGCTCGGCGGCGGTGGAGTGCGCGGCGCCGTCGAGGTGGGGATGCTGCGAGCGCTGTTCGAGGCCGGTATCTCCCCGGACCTGGTGGTGGGCACGTCGATCGGCGCGATCAACGGCGCCGCGGTCGCGTTCGACCCCACGCCGTCCGTGGTGGACACGCTCGTCGACGCGTGGGCGTCCCCAACCGCCAACGCGGTCTACGGGGACACGTGGGCGCGGCAGATGCAGCGCCTCGCGCGCTCGCGGACCCACCTGAACGACCCAGCGCCGCTGCGCGCGCTGCTCGCGTCGATCATCGGCAAGGACACGCAGTTCGGTGACCTGGCCGTGCCGCTCGCGGTGTGCGCCTCGAGCATTGAGCGTGCGGCGGAGAAGTGGTTCGACTCCGGTCCGGTCATCGACGCGGTGCTCGCCTCGGCGTCGGTTCCCGCCGCTCTGCCGCCAACCCTGATCGACGGTGAGCACTATGTGGACGGCGGCATCGTCAACTCGATCCCGCTTGGCGAGGCGATCGCTCGTGGGGCAACCACCGTCTACGTGCTGCAGGTGGGCCGCGTCGAGGTGCCGCTCGCGGTGCCGACAAAGCCGTCCGAGGTTGCGCGCGTTGCGTTCGAGATCGCTCGTCGCCACCGCTTCGCCCGCGACATGGCGGCCGTCCCGGAGCACGTGGCCGTCCACGTGCTCCCATACGGCGGCTCGCATCCGGGGGACGACAAACTCACGGCGTACCGCAATCTGGACGCCACCCACCGCCGCATCCAGGCGGCGTTCGAGTCCAGCAGTGCCTACCTCAAGGAGCACGCCTGATGTCTCACGTATGGACCTTGCCACCCCTGTGGGTGAGGCGCGTTGTGCTCGCTCCGTTGCTCGTTGTGCTCGCGTTCGTGTGGATGCCCATCGCGCTGTGGCTCGGGATCTTCGCGGCCGGTGTTGTGGCGTGGGCGTTCCCCGGCAAGCTGCGCGTCTTCCGCGTGATCTTCATGGTGGGCCTGTACCTGCTGTGGGACGCGGTGGCGCTCGTGTGGATGTTCGTCCTATGGGTGATCTCCGGTTTTGGCTGGGCCATCCATCGCGACTGGTTCCAGCGGCGCCACTTCGAGCTCATGGGCGCGATGTTGCGGTCGCTGTTCTGGGCGGCGCGCTGGCTGCTTCGCCTCGACGTGGTGATCGACGACTCCGAGCTCAGTCCTGCTGGGCCGACCGTGTCCACGATTGTGGTGAGCCGCCACGGCGGGCCAGCGGACTCGTTCATCATCGTGAACACGCTGCTCAACCGCTTCAACCGCGAGCCCGCGATCGTCATGAAGGACACCCTGCAGTGGGATCCGGCGATCGATGTGCTCCTCAACCGGGTGCCCACGAGCTTCGTCACCACCGGGCGCCGACGCAGGGGACCGGGCGGCGCGGCGGCGATCGGCGGCCTGGCCTCCGGTCTCAAGGGCAACGACACCCTGCTCATCTTCCCCGAGGGTGGCAACGTCACGCCCCGGAGGCGCTCGCGTCGAATCGAGCAGCTGCGGGCCAAAGGCCAGGACCAGCTGGCGCAGCGGTCCGAGGCGATGGAGCACGTGATGGCGCCGCACGCCGGCGGGCTGCTCACCGCGATGGAGCGTGCTCCCCAGGCGCGCGTGGTGATGATGGCTCACACCGGGCTGGACCAGCTGGAGACGGTTGGCGACATCTGGGAGGCGCTGCCTGTGGACAAGCGCATCGTCCTCAAGATGTGGACGGTCGCGGCGGACACGATCCCGGACGGGACCGACCAGCGCGAGGTTTGGCTGTTCGACTGGTGGGAGAAGATCGACCGCTGGATCGCCGAGAACCGGGCTGCAGCGTCGGACTGAGCAGCGTCGGACTGAAAGCCCGCGCGCTGGCGCCCTGGGAGTGCATCAGGTCCGCGCGCGAAACTCAGCTGCCAATGAGAGTGCGAGTCCTTCCCAAGCCGGAACTCAACTGCCAGTGAGAGTGCGAGTTCTTCCCAAGAGTCGGACCGTACGCGCGGGTCAGGAGAACAGCGCGCTCACCGATTCGCCGGAGTGAATGCGCCGCACGGCCTCCGCGAAGGCGGGGGCCGCGCTCAGCACCGTGAGCTTGGGGTGCTGGAAGTACAGGGTGTGCGGCACGGTGTCCGTGGTGACGATCTCGCTCACGCGCGGGTCGTTGCCGATGCGCTCGAGGGCGCCGTTGCTGAAGATGCCGTGCGTGCAGGCGATGGAGATGCGGCGGGCGCCGTGCTCCTGCAGCTTGTCGAGGATGGCCTGGATGGTGGTGCCGTTCGCAATTTCGTCGTCGAGGACGATCACGTCGCGGCCGTCCACGTCGCCGATGAGGTGAGAGATCGTGACGCGATCGCCCAGGAAGCGCTCCTTGGCCCCGGCTGCGACGGGCGTGCCGAGGATGCGCGCGAACTTGGACGCGGACTTCGCGTTGCCGAGGTCCGGGGAGACCACCGTGGTGTTGGTGAGGTCGTAGACGCGGAAGTGGCTCGCGAGCTCCTCGAGCGCGTGCAACTGGTCGGTCGGGATGCGGAAGAACGCGTGCACCTGGGGCGCGTGGAGGGTCATCGTGAGCACCCGGTTGGCGCCCGCGGTGACCAGCATGTCCGCCATGAGACGGCCGCCGATGGAGATGCGCGGATGGTCCTTCTTGTCGCTGCGCGCGTAGGCGAAGTGCGGCATGACGGCGGTGACGCGCCTGGCAGATGCCCCGCGCGCGGCGTCGATCATGAGCAGCAGCTCCACGAGGTTCTCTTGCGTCGGCGCCACGATGGGCTGCACCAGGAACACGTCGCGCTCGCGGACGTTCTCCATGAGCTGCACCTCGAGGCAGTCGTTGGCGAAGCGGTGCAGTTCGGACTCGCTGAGGGGCACGTCGAGCGCGGCGCACATCGCTTCCGCGAATTGCTTGCCACCGGTGCCAGCGAAGACGCGGATCGACTCCATGGTGTGAATCCTAACGGCGTGCGGAATGCCGCGTCGGGCGCGCGCGTTCTCACTTGACATGTCAAACATCACCGTCATCGGCGGCAACGGGTACACCGGCGCCGCAGTGGTCTCCGAGGCTCTCGCCCGTGGCCACCATGTCACCGTCGTTTCCCGCTCTCAGCCCGACGCTTCGCTCGCCGAGGTCACCTACGTCACCGGTTCTGCGCTTGAGGGCTCGGTGCTTGACCGGGCGCTTGACGGCGCCGATGCGGTGGTTTCGGCGATCACCTCTCGCGGCGAGGCGGCTCAGGCCGCCCCGTCCGTTGCGGCCGCGCTGGTTGAGCGCGCCGCCGGCGCGGGCACGCGCATCGTGTACGTAGGCGGGTTCTCCTCGTTGCGTCCCGCCGCCGGCGCTCCGCGCTTCATCGAGGGCGACGTCCCAGCCCAATACCTCGCTGAGGCAACCGCGGGCCACCAGGCCCTCGAGACGTTCCTCGCCGCGCCCGAGGGCGTGGACTGGGTGTTCGTGAGCCCGCCGGCTCACTACGGCTCGTGGGTTCCCGGCGAGTCCACCGGCACCTACCGGGTGAGCGACGACGTGGCGATCCTCGACGAGAACGGCGACTCCACGATCACCGCAGCAGACCTCGCGCTCTTGGTCCTCGACCTCATCGAGACCGGTGGTCACGGCCGCGAGCACATCTCTGTAGCCTCATAGGATGACGTCCTCCGCACCCGAACCCGCCCCCGGCCGCCGCGGCGGCCCGCCCAAGTCGGCCGAAGTCCTGAGCGCCGAGCGCCTCTCGCCCAACATGGTGCGGATCGTGTTCGGCGGCCCTGAGGTCGCAGAGCTCGACCCCGACGAGGTCTTCGCTGACGGCTACGTGAAGCTGCTCTTCGCTGGCGCCATGCGCACCTACACGATCCGCGCGCTCGCGGACAGCGAGATGACCATCGACTTCGTCGTCCACGGCGACGAGGGTCTCGCGGGACCGTGGGCCGCGTCGGCGGCGCCGGGCGACACCATCGAGTTCCGCGGCCCCGGTGGTGAGTGGTCGCCACGCACAGGCGCCCACTGGCACCTCTTCATCGGTGACGAGAGCGCCTTGCCGGCCGTAGCGTCGGGCCTTGACCGCCTGCTGGCGGCAGATGCGAACGCAAGGGCCCTGGTATTTGCCGAGGTGGCGTCCGCCGAGGAGCACTACCCGCTCGCCGAGGGCCCGCACGTGCACGTGACGTGGGTGCATCGCGACGGCGACCCTTATGGCGCGAATCTGGTTGAGGCGGTGCTCGAGGCCGAGCTGCCACAGGGCGATCCCGAGGCGTTCGTGCACGGGAACGCGGACATGGTGCGGCCGCTGCGGCGCTACCTGCTGGGGGAGAGGGGTCTTCCGCGGGAGCAGCTGTCCGCGTCCGGCTACTGGCGCGTGGGGCTCACGGACGAGGGGTGGCGCGCGGTCAAGCGCGACTTCAACGAGGCGATGGAGCGGGACGCTGCGGTGTGACCTGCCCTTGCTCGTCTAGTCACCTCTAGACATCTTTGACTAGGTCGGTCTAGACTTAGGCGATGAAGCGCGCTGATCTGGAGAAGCGGATCAGGCAGATGGCGAGGGCCGCGGGAGCAGAGTGGGTTTACCTTGGGGGCTCGAGGCACGCGAAGTACAGGCTTGGCGGGGTGATGATCCTCATTCCTCGACATCGGGAAATCGGCGAGGCGCTCGCCGCGAAGATACTGAAGGACTGTGAACGCGCGCTCGCGAGAGAGGAGGGCCAATGACAACCGACAGCCTCGCTCCTTTTGAGGTGAGAGTGCGTCGCGACGGAAGGTTCTGGTACGTCGCCGTCCCCGCGGTCGATGGAGCCACCCAAGCGCGTTCGCTGACGGAGGTGGAGCCCATGGCTAGGGACCTCATCGCTGAAATCACGGGCCGCACTCCTTCCACGATCAGCGTGGACATTGACGTCGAGCTTCCCTCTGTTGTGGAGGCGCACCTCGAGGCGGCGATCCGCCTCCGCGAAGAGGAGGCAACGGCTCGCGCTCGCGCGGCCGAAGAATCCCGCGCAGCGGCGCGCGAACTGCGCGATAGCGGACTCACCGTGCGGGAGTTGGGAATCGCGCTCGGCATCTCATACCAGCGGGCGCAGCAACTCCTAACGTCGTAGGGAGGCCGCCCTAGCGCTAGCTCCCCGCGAGCTTGTCGCAGACGGGGTTGTCATCCTTCACCGAGCCGACGACGCCGCACAGGCTCGGGTCGATGATCACGGTGACCACGGGGGCCCGGCGCAGGGCCACGGGAACCACGAACTCCTCGACATCGGCGAGCAGCTGAGCGTCCTCCGGGTCTCCCTTGACACGGATCGTGAGGTCGTTGCCGGCGGTCGGTTCCACGCTGTAGACCAGGATCTTGTGGGCCGCTCCCACCGCCGCAATGCGGCGCTTGCTCTTCTTTGCCCAGTCCTCGGAGCCCGCATCCTTGGGCGTGACGCCGCCGTCGTAGGTCATCTCGAGCGGTGCGACGGTCGCCGGGAACGTGGGTTGCGGCACGTCGAGCGGCACCTCGTTCAGGAACCTCTGGACCGTGGCGCAGCCCGTCATGAGGAGGGCCGCCGCCATCAGGCCCGCGACCGAGCCGATCGCCTTGCGGGCCTTCATGAGCTTGTCACGCCCGGACTGGTTGGGGCCTCTTGGGCGGCTTTGCGGCGGGCGAGCGTTCTGAACGCGAGCCACATCAGGGCGTCCAGCACGGCCACGCCCGCAACGGCCAGCACCACCATGCGGTCCACGTCCACGAGCCACAGCATCAGCGCGGACAGCACCATCAGCACGGCCGCGAGCGCGAGCACGTCGGGGAACCTCGTGAAGCGGGTGATCAGTGGGGCTGCGTCGTTCATGGTCCTAAGTTAGCGCTACCGCTCACGGAGGCACCCGGTGCCCGACGGCGTGGCCGGGTTGCGGTGCCGGGTCGCCGCTTGCGGGGTGTTAGGCAGGAACTACAAGCCCAAGTAGATGCGAATCGCGTTGTCCACCTCGCGGGAGACGCGCTCCGGCACCCTCCCGATCCGCTCGACCAGTCGCGTGACGGAGACCGTCCGGATCTGCTCGGCTTGGGCCTTGGAATCCTTGGCCAAGCCGCCCGTGCCCCCTGGCACAAGCACCTGGAAGGGGTACACCTTCGAGACGCTCGACGTCACCGGCACCACGGTCACCGTGCCACCAGGGTGGCTTTGCGCCGCCGTGGACAGCGCGTCGCGACCCACAATGAGCGCGGGCCTGCGTTTCCCGACCTCGCTACCCACGCTGGGATCGAAGTCAACCCACCAGAGCTCGCCCCGGCTCACAGGCCGTCGCCCACGGTGGCGTCCCAGTCACGGATAAGTTCCTGCGTCGCTGGCTCGTCAAATGACGCCATGAGCTGCTCCGCGAGGCGTGCCTCGAGCGCGGTGCCGCGCATGTGGTCGATCGCGACGCGGATCGCTTCGGAGCGGCCCGCGGCGCCGCCCTCAGCGACGATCGCGTCGAGCACGGCGAGGTCTTGGTCCGTGAGGCTGATGCTGATCTTCGCGGTCATACTCAGATGCTACCGCGGTAGTACTGGGCAGGGAAGGGTTGCGGTGGAGCACCGCCACCGCGCCCGCGATGTCTGGCGCGGGTGGGACGATGTCTGCACAGGCGCTCTTGGTTGGAGGTGTGAAGTGCGCGGTGAAGCGACGGTTCTCCACGCCGACCTCGACGCGTTTTACGCCTCCGTAGAGCAGCGAGACTCGCCCAATCTGAGGGGGCGGCCCGTGATCGTAGGTGGCGGCGTCGTAGCCGCCGCGAGCTACGAAGCGAAGGCCCGCGGAGTCCGCACTGCGATGGGGGTGCAAAGAGCGCGCACCCTGTGTCCAGAAGCGATCGTCGTGCCACCGCGGATGGAGGCCTACTCCGCGGCGAGCCGCGCCGTGTTCGACATCTTCCACGACACCACCCCCTACGTTGAAGGCCTCTCCATCGATGAGGCGTTCCTCGAGGTCGGCGGCTTGCGCCGCCTCGCCGGAACTCCCGAGCAGATCGCCATGCGGCTTCGGGAGCGCGTGCGCGCTGAAGTCGGGCTCGCGATCTCGGTGGGCGTCGCGCGAACCAAGTTCCTTGCGAAGGTCGCCAGCGCGGTCAGCAAGCCTGACGGCCTCCTCGTCGTGGAGCCGGACCGCGAGGAGGCATTCCTGCACCCGCTCCCCGTTGAGCGGCTGTGGGGCGTCGGCGCCGTAACCGCAGAGAAACTGCACTCGCGAGGCATCCACACCGTCGGGCAGCTCGCCGAGCTTGAGAAGTCGGCCGCCGAGCAGCTGCTCGGCAAGGCCGCCGGCGCCCACGTGCACGCGTTGGCCCGGCTTCGCGACCCGCGGCCCGTCGAGGCCACGCAACGCCACGTATCCATCGGCTCGCAGCGTGCACTCGGCAGCCGTGGGCGCACGCTCGGGGAACTTGAGCTGATCCTCACCCAGATCGTGGACGGGCTCGCGAGGCGCCTGCGCGATCGCGGGTCGATGTGCAGCACCGTCGTCCTGCGGCTCCGCTACGGCGACTACGCGAAGGCGACGCGATCTCACACGCTCGGCGCCCCCAGTGACCGCACCGAGGTGCTGCTCGGCGTCGCGCAGCGGCTGCTCGATAGCGTGGAAGCGCAGATCGCGGACCGGGGTGTCACGCTCATCGGCGTCTCGTTTGCACAACTCGCCCGCGCTGCCACGACCCAGCCAGAACTGCCCATCGACTGGAACGATGGCGCGCGCCTGGATACCGCGCTCGACGCTGTGCGCGACCGGTTCGGCGCGGAATCGGTGACCCGCGCGGCGCTCATGGGACGCGACCCGGGCTGGTCAACGCCGCGGCTGCCGGAGCACGATTGAGTGGTGGTGAACGTGCATAACTCATCTACCGGGCCCCTTGCGTGGCATCTTCCTTGCCGAGTCCACCTAATTGTTCGGTTGAGTCCATTTATGGCCTACCGCCTCAATCAGCTTCCAATCCGCTTCGCTCAGCCGAGTCGGACTTGGCCCCGAGTTCGCAGGCGTGCCTCGGCCTGCAACTTGACCATCTCTGCGTGTAAGTCGATGCGCGCACCGGCGGCGAGGCTCAGCTCAACGGCCACCGCGTACGCCTGCTCCTCAATCTCGTCCTTTGCCCAGGGGCGCGCGCTGTGGGTCACCACCAAGTAGTAGCCCTCATCGTTCGGATCCCACGAGCCGCCAACACTGCGGCGAATCAGGGTGTTGCTTGCCAGGTCCGCAGCAGGCGGCTTCATCGCGGGTCGCTGTCGTCCACTTGGAAGCGTGCGCTTCTGGAGCGTTGGATCCTTGGCGATGGCCCTCGTGTCAGGCTGTGCCGCGTAGCGCGCGAGCACCTCTGCGAGTTCTAGGTTGCGCACGAAGTCAAACGACATCTCAGCCGTAAGGTAGTCGCGGCGAGAGCGGCGCACAGGGGGGGTCGAATGCGAGAGCGACCTCGAGACGCTGGTCGAACTTGCCGGTGGCGAATGCCTCGGGGACAGGCAGCCGGTGCACAACTGACGTGTTGCACGCGATGGTTCCCTCATATGTCACGATCACCTGGTGCGTGCCGCTCTCGAGGACGTGGGCGGCGACAGGTTCGCCGTATGCGCTGATGATCGCCGAACCTTGCACTTGTATGCCGCCGTCTTCGCCGGCAAGAGCGGTTAGTGCGCGGAGCAGGTTTGCGGACGCCGTTGGATACCGTGTGGCGATCGTGGCTACTTGGTTCGCGACGTAGGGCGTAGCCATGCTGGTGCCATCGTCGACGGTCAGGACGCGCCCGCCTGGGCTACCAGCGGGCGCAGTGGTCACCACCGACATGTTCGGGTCCGGCTGCGGGACCTTGCCGATGAACTTGTCCCACGAGACGTTCCCGCCGTGCGCAATGAACTCCGGCTTCATGCTGCCACCGCCTCGCCCGCGTCCCGGACCTGTACGTGTGAACGGCGAGGGACCTCCGGCGGGTGCGATGGCTACATGGGGTGAGGTGCCTGAAGCGGGTAGCGCAGGTACGTTGTAGGCCGCCCGAGAGCCCACGGTTAGTGCCAGTGCGGCACCGGCAGGATCAGCGATGCGGGCCTCCGCACGGTCGAGGTACTTCGGGTAGTCATTGAGCCAGTGGTGGGGGTCGACGGCGTGAACGTTGCCCGCAGACAGCACCACCACAACGTCCAGTTCTCGGACGAGGGCATCGATGATGGCCATGGATTCTCCGGGAGTGGGAGTGCTATCCGGAGCGTCATCGTTGATGGAGCAGGTGATGACCTTGACGCCTTCGCCGTGTAGCCAGCGGATTGCTCCCTCCAGCTGCTCGTGGAACAGTCCTGCAACGACGGCACGGCCTGGCGACGTTGGGTCGCGCTCCATGATCCGTGCGCTGTATATGGGCCGCGGAGTCGGCAGGGTCCCGTGCGTGACGAAGGCCCGAAGATCTCCGTACGCGGCAACTCCGGCGACGTGCGTGCCGTGCGCTGTGGGGACGCCAAAGGTGTGGGTGTCGGGCACTCCCGTGCGGGCTTGAACGATGCCATGGAGCAGAATGTTGTCGGTGACAAGGTCATCGATCACGCCGACGGGCAGTCCTGACGGGATGGGTGCAACGGCCGTGGTGCCCGCCTGGAGCAAGTTGCCTGCAGTGACTTCAGGGCGCAACGGTGGACGAACGCGCTCGACAAGGACGTGGTCCAGCAAGACGTCGAGTAGCGGCCTCGTGACGGCGACGCGAGCCATCGTGGAGTCTGGCCTCGGGTCCGCGGCGAGAGTGTGGACCGCCGCATCCTGCGCAGTGAACTCGGCGACGAGTTCGCGAATCTCGTTGAGGCGCGCGAGCGCGCTGTCTTCGCGATGTTTGCGGACGTTCAGCGTAGACGGCCAGATCAGAATGTCGACGATCTCGGTGCCCCTAAACTCCAAGTCGTTGAGTCGACTGTCGGCCCGATCGTCCCTGTCGTAGAGGCGCACGCCCGTGATGGCATCGAGTTGTTTCTGCCAAGACTTGGGGTTGGCCCAGTCGTCGGCGTTGCCACCGTACTCTTCCACGAGTCGTGCGAATACGCGTCGCGACTCGGCATCGGAAATGACCATGTAGGTGCTGTCCACCCCCTCAGCCACGGGAGTCATGTTCCACCTGCGGAATGGACCCGCTTCGAGCATGCCCGTGTCCGCAAACACGAGCACGAGGCGTGAATCTTCGAGTGCCTCTTCTTCCCCGTCAACGGTTGGAGGCGTCGTGGCTCCGGGGTACGGCAGACCGAGGCCGGCGAGCACACCCGCGAGAGCCTTCGCGCGTTCGACTCTGTCGACTTCGGTCCCACCAGGGGGTCCAGGATGTTTACGGCGCGTGTCGAGGCGTGAAGGCTCAGGAAGTCGCAGATGGTCTGCCATGACACGAGCGTAGAGGCCCGTTCGCCGGACAGCGCTAACCAGGGCCGACTACTTCCAGGGACGACCCAGTGTCCGCTCGACGGCGCGCTGCAGGTCTTCGTAGGTGGTGTCCTCGCGCCCGTGTAGCAAAGCGTTGCGGCGGGCTCCGTTGGCAGCGTGTTCAACGGCTGCGAAAGGCAGACCCTCAAGGCGTTGCGCCGCTGGCGCGAGGGTGACCGTATCGAACGATTGCTGCAAGAGTCGGCCAAGCAGTGTCGCTGTCTGGTTGGGTGCCGGCGGTGGAACCTCAAAGACCTCATCAAAGCGTCGCCATAGCGCGGAGTCGAGAATCGCAGGAGCGTTTGTGGCTGCGATGACCAGCGACCTTCCGCGGTACTCCTCGATGATTTGCAACGTCGCATTGACCACGCGGCGCAGTTCACCATGGTCAGACGGGTCGTCGCGTAGTTTGCCCAGTGAATCGAACTCGTCGAGGAGCACTACCGCCGGAGTACTAGCTGCAAAGTCGAAAAGGCTGCGCAGGTTCGACGCTGTCTCGCCGAGGTAACTCGACATGAGGCTGTCAACGCGGGCAACGAACAGAGGCCAACCCAGGTCGGCTGCTAACGCCTCCGCGATGGTCGACTTGCCGTTGCCTGGCGGACCGTAGAGCAGGACGCGTCTGCGCCGGGGGACGCCGGCGACATCGAGCAGCGGCCAAAGCGGTACCTCTGCGACGAGGGTCTCCAAGGCGGCGCGCAAATCATCTGCAAGGACTAGGTCATTCAGGCCCAGGACCTCCGGTTGGCGCGATTCGGCGAGGGCCACATTGCTGTCGCGGTCCCGAGGGGGTTCGACGTAGGTGGCAAGCGTCACTGGCACGGAGACCGAGGAGCTTCCACTCGCCAGTAGTTTGCGGAGGTCGCGGGCCAGCGCAGTGTGCTTCTTCGCCTCCTCCTCTTCGATGATTGCGCTCGCTGCACGGCGGAAGGCCAGATCATCGCGGTCGCGGTACGCGGCGATGAGGTCCTTGATGTGACGCCCGGCCATGCCTGCATAGTACATGCACTTGGACTATTTGTATAGCGCTAGAGTAATATGAATCCTATGGCCAGACGACCTCAGTCCGCGCGCGTGAGTGCAGAGGAGTCGGAGCGACTGGCTGACCGGCTCACCGAGTGGCGGACGCGCAGAGGCTGGACGCAGCAGGAACTCGCCGAGGAGGCCTCGCTCTCGATTGCGACCATTCGCGCCATTGAGACCCGTCGCGTACAGGACCCTGGCATCTTCACTCTGAGTCGACTGGTGAGCGCGCTGGGCGAGTCGTTGGATGGGCTCTTGTCGACTGCGACGTCCGACACAAATGAGTGAGCGACGGGGGCCGTGCTCTGGTGCCAGACAACGTGTCTGGTCGGGCCGACGACGTGGGCGCGCGCGTGATGCCGTTCGACACTGGAGACGCGGAGCACGGAAGTGAAGTGTGCCGATTGGGCCAGGCGAGGGTCTGTCGGTTTTTCTGTGTAAGTGGCATCGGCTAGTTGGTGGGGTAGAGCCTGTCGCCGTAGGTCAGCAGCAGGACGTCGAGGACTGTTTTCCAGTCTTTGATTTGACCGGTGGGGTTGCCGCGGTCTGATCTCGGGTTCTTCTCGCGCGCGAAGCATGCGAGGTCTAGGACCTTCAGTGCTGGCTGTTCGTCGGGGAAGTGGCCTCGGCGCGTGACTGCCGCTCGGAAGCGGGCGTTGAGGGACCCGATAGCGTTGGTGGTGTAGATCAGGTTGCGCACCTCCGGTGGAAAGTCCAGGAACGGCACGAACTGCTCCCACGAGGTCCGCCACAGTTTGATCATCGCCGGGTAGGTGTGCCCCCATTGCTCGTGGAGCTCGCCGAGTTCGTCCGCGGCAGCCTCGAGCGTGGGTGCGGTCTAGATGCGCCGCAACTGGGGCGTGATCTTCTGCCAATGTGACGTGGACGTGTAGCGAAGGCTCGCTCGCACGAGGTGCACTGCGCGCCCTGGACATGCCAGAGATGCGGTTCCGTGACATACGGCACACGTACGCAAGCCCCATGCTGTCCGTTGGCAGCGCGCCCTACGAGGTGAGCCGGTGGATGGGGCACGCCTCCCTCGTCACCACGGACACGATCTACTCACACCTCTACGTCACGAACTACGACAGCGACCGGGACGAAATCTCGAAGAGGTTGGCTGCGCAGCGCTAATCCGACGCGGCCGCAAGCGCCTGTGTGGTTGCGCACTCTACCCGGTCGTAGGCGCAACCAAGACACTAGAGTGTCGCCATGTTGCTACCCCGCACCGCCGTCGCCGCTGTCTTGCTCGTACTCCTATGTTCGGGCTGCTCCGCTAACCAAACTCCCGACATCGGGGCCGGTTGGCAGTGGACGGTCAATTCGGGAGCGGCGTACACGCTCGACGCGGAGACTGACTCGTTGACCGGCGAGCTTATCTTGACGGACGGCAACTCGGACACGGGCTTGGCGCTACCTTCGACCGCGGCATCTGCTGACGCGGCGGTGGCCTCTGCGCTCGATGATGCTCAAGCGGCCATGTGTTCGCGCTACGTCGAGCCGTATGGAGATGACCCGATTCAAGAACAGGGCTTTGAGATTCGCCAGATCATGTTTGCGACCATGCTTGCCGCACAGTCGTCGTATTTTTCTGACGAGTACAAGGCTGCATATCGTGAGACCGACGCATTTGTGGATAAGAACGGCCCGAGCCTAGACGGCGTTGAGTTTGACTCCGCCGAGTGGGACTCCGCGCTTGATGCGCGTACCGATCTTTGGAACTCCCACTGGGCGGACAAGCACAGCGGGGTTGCTGACGAGCGGAAGGCCCTCATCGACGAGTTCAAGGCAATCAGTCTGAGCGTCAACTCTTCCGAGACGGTGCGCGCCATACAAGAGATGTACATCAGCAAGTGTGATCTGACCGTTGCAGACGACTACGAGTTTCCCACGCCGAACGAGCTCGGAATCAAGGTCGACGCCGAGTACATCAAGAGCCTGACCTCGCCCGCTCCCTAGCCGGATAGTTGTTGCGACCGCGTCGGCGGCATCGCGACGCAATCTCCAAGGCCTACGCCCGGGCGCCCTACGCATGCGTTGCGACCGAGAAGCCGTCTTCCAGATCAGCGGCAAGAGCGCCGAGCGCTCTGGTGAGCGTAAGCGCGGCTTTCACGAATTCGTCTCGCAGCACGGCGTCCGGCGTCTCTCCATTCGCGGGCCTGGAGAGAGCCCACAGAGCAGAGCCGTTCACCCGAGTGCCCTTTCCGTCCCAGACGTGACCGGCCATGGTGTTGCGCACAATGCCGAGCCTCTCCCTCAGCCCGGTGTCGTCTCGCAAGGGCCGTAGCGCCACCTTGAAGTCATCGAGCGCGGCGGTGACCTTCGCGCCGTCAAAGTTCTTGGCGGTGACAGCATCGGGGTTGCGCAGAGACCGTTGGAGGCCGTTCGCGATTTTGCCCACGTCGGACTCTGTCTCAAAGACAAGAAGCGCGACGAACTTCTCCATTGTCAGGCGACTGTTTGGATGCCGAAGTAGAGCCGCGATGAGCGTCGTGATGTCGAAGTCGACCTGGAGGATGAAGAACTTTAGGTCCGCGAACCACCGCAAAGGCTCGTCTTCATGCCCCTGGAGCCGCTTGATGTTGTTTGCTGCGGCTTCGAGCAGCAGCCGCTCAGCTGCGATCTTGTGATCGGAGGATCGGAGTAACTCCTCGACACTGAGTTCGTCGGGGACGCCGTTCTTGGCGGGGTCGGTCATGCCCGCGAGACTACGCGCTGTGAGCGCTCGGACGGGTTTTGGACGGGATTTCCCTCAAACCACACCCGTGTAGCGACCACCATTCAGTGATCTACCAGGTGGGCCCCGTGGGGCTCGAACCCACGACCCGCGGATTAAAAGTCCGCTGCTCTACCAACTGAGCTAGAGGCCCGCGCTTCATCGTAGTCAGCCGCGCGCCCCGCCACGACCGCCCGCCACGTCACCGCCAGGCTCGCGCCCAGCAGCGCGCCGGCCGCGTTGAGGATCACGTCGTCAATGTCGCCAACGCGCCCAAGGCCCAGTTGGGTGAGCTCAATACCAACAGACAGCCCGACGCTGACAACAGTCGCGCTCACCACTCGCAAACGCGGCAGCAGCCACGCGAGCAGCGCCCCCACCGGTACGAACATCGCCACGTTCCCGAAGACGTTGAGGTACTGCCGCCCCCCGGGTGAGTCCAGCAGGCGGCGGATCTCCTGGAACGGCGTCAGGTTGAGCCCGGTGCCGCCCGCATCGCCGAAGGACAGCCACAGCGTGAGCCACAGAATCATCCCCACCACCGCAACCAGGCACAGCCACAGCAGCCACCGCCAGGGGCGGCGAGGCACCACGGCCACGGCCCCGAGCACCAGTGCGGTGCCGGCCGCGGCCACGATGGGGCCAAAGTAGAAGTGGCTGTTCATGGTTGAGTCAACGCGCGGGGACCGCCTAGCGCACCAGCCCCAGCGCCTGAAGTCCCCGCCACCCCATGGCCCGCGTCTCCGGCCGCGGGGACAGCGTCACGCCAAGGGACTTTGCGAGCCCTATTCCGCGGGCCCGCGCCACGAACGCCCCGTCCACTCGCCCCGTCGCCTCCCCATAGGCCGAAAGCGCCGCCGCCACTCCCTCGCCCGGCATCAGTGTGTAGGCGAACCCAAGATCCACCGCCGGGTCGCAGGCGGCCATGGAGCCCCAGTCCGCGATCCCGCCAAAGTGGCCATCGAGCGACAGCACGTTCGCGCCATGCAGATCCGCATGCGACCACACGAACTCCTCACGCCCGGGTTCCGGCGCCGCGAGCGCCTCTTCCCACAGCGCTTCGGCAGCTGCAACATCGAGCGGCCCAAGCGCAAGCGCGGCAACCGTCACGAGACGCTCCCGCACCTTGAGATCCCGCGAGCGCATCGGCACCGACTGCTCCACATTCATCGGGGCCTCAGCCGGCGCCAACTGGTGCACCTCCGCGAGAGCCAGCCCCAGCGTCGGGCCCTCTGAGGCGAGTAGGGGCACGTCAACGGCCATGTCGCCAGGCAGCCAGGAGACGATCGCCCACGGGAAAGGGAAGCCGGCGCCGGGCTCGCCGACGAACGGAAAGTGCGGGAAGGGAAAGCTCCAGCCGAGCGACAGCCGCGGCACCCACTCGGTCTCAGCGAGCAGAAAGCGGACGGCGTGCTCGGTGCGCGGGAGCCGCACGGCGAGCAGGCCTCCCAGCCGGAACATCGCGCAGTCCCAGCCCTCAAAGTGCTGACCGAGGGGGAGGTGTGAGTACTCGGGCGCCTGCTCGTCGACGAGCGCCCGGGCCGCCGCCACAGAGATGGACGAGTGCGCCGGGGGAGGGACGGTGTCGAAGCTCACGGTGTTGGAATCAACGCGTCCGCCGGCGTGATGAGCCGCCAGCGGGTCACCGAGAACAGCGCGGCGCCAACGCCAAGGCCCGCCACGAAGATCCCTGCGATCACCACCACGATCGACGCATAGCCATTCGCCGGGTCAAGGAACGGGTAGGGGAACCAGCCGTCGGTGGCGCCGCGGATGAGCACCACCACGAGCCACACGGTGGGATACGCCATCACGATCCACACGTTCCGGAGCGGCAGCCGCGCTCGCGGCCCCTCAACCAGCCAGTCCACGAGCAGCGCCACCCCAGACAGCAGGTGCATCACCAGGTTGGTCCACTCGTTGATCGGATCCTCCGTAGTGGGCGCCAGCAGAATCCAGTACACGCTGACGACGATGACCAGGTATGTCGTGGCGCACGCGCGCAGGTACTCGAGCCACGGCGGCCTCGGCAGCCCGGTCAGCCGCGACGCGAGCAGCAGCGCCGTGGCGCCGATGAGGTTGTTCTGGATCGTGAAGAATCCAAAGAAGTTGAAGAACTGGAACGTTCCACCCTGGATCCCCCGCACCATCGACCACGTCACGGCCGCGAGCATGAGCAGGGCAACCACCACGCGCCCAACGCGCCACGCCCTTGTCATGGCCCGACGCTATCAGGCAGAGACCGTCAACCCGAGGCTCCCCAGGCCCCGCCATCCGCAGGCGGCTGTGAGCGGCTCGTGCCAGGCGGCGAGGCGCACGCTCCGTTCAAGCCCGACGCCGCGTGCCCTGGCCTCGAAGGCCGGGTCTGCCTCCCGCAGCTCGCGATACGCGGCGAGGGCGGCTGCCATGCCGGCGGCATCCGTGAGCATGTGAGCGAAGCCCAGGTCCACTGCAGGGTCGCAGGCGGCCATGTCCCCCCAGTCGATGATGCCCGCGAGCCCGCCCAGCTCGTCCGCGAGGACGTTGAACGGATGCAAGTCCGCGTGCGCCCACACCGCGCGAGCAGGCGGATCTGCCGCCAGCGCCTCCTCCCAGACGCCAAGCGCACGCTCGGCATCCAGCCGCTCACCACCCGGGCCGGTAACGGCCGCGAGCGACTCCAGGGCAGGCAGGAGCGCGGCCTCGCGCTCGTGAAGCGCGATCGACTGCTCGTCATTGAAGGGTGCGTCGGCGGGTGCGGGCTCATGGATCTGCGCGATCGCCGCTGCCAGGGCTTGGGACCCCTCGACGCTCAGTGGACGCACCGCCGCGATCTCCCCCTCGAGCCACGTGATGATGCTCCACGGCCACGGATAGCCCTGGCCGGGCGCACCGTCGGCGACGATGCGTGGGAACGGGAACGTCCACCCTTCGCCGAGCCGGTGCAGCAACGCGCGCTCCTTGAGCAGCGAGCCCACCGCGGGCTCGATGCGGGGCATGCGGATCGCGAGCCTGTCGCCGAGCCGAAACATCGCGTTGTCCCACCCGATCTCGGGTTCGCCGAGCGCCAGGTCCGCGTACTGAGGGAACTGCTCGGCCACTAGCGCGCGCGCCGTCTCCAGGGTCACGGCGGAGTGGCCCTGCGGAAGGCCGCTCACCCGGCCCGCCCTTCGAGGAAGTCCCGCTCGGCTTGGGTTGGCGCCAGCTCCGCGCCCGCCAAGTACGCCGCGCGCGCCTCCTCGTCGCGGCCGAGGCGGGCCAACAGATTCGCGCGCGTGGCGTGCCACAGGTGGTAGCGCTCCAAGGGCAGCCCGTCCACGATGCTGAGCGCCCGCGCGGGCCCGTCCACCTCGGCCACGACCACCGCCCGGTTGAGCTCCACCACCGCGGTGGGCTGCTGGGACCACAGCTCGTCATAGAGGCTGAGAATCTGCGGCCACGCGGTGCGGTCAAAGCTTGGCGCCATCGAGTGCACGGCCGCGATCGCCGCCTGCAGTTGATACGGTCCCGGCCGCCGCAAGACCATGCAGTCCGCGATGATCCCGCGCCCCTCCCGCGACAGTTCGCCGTCCCACTTCGAACGGTCCTGATCCGCAAGCAGCACTATCTGGCCGTCGGCGCTGAACCGGGCAGGCCGTCGGGCCTCTGTGAGCAGTTCAAGCGCCAAGAGGCCCTGCGCCTCCAGCTCCTCCGGGAGCAGATCTACCAGGGCCCTTGTCAGCCGAATCGCCTCTCGCGACAGATCCGGAACGTCCGTGCGCGCCTCGCCATACCCCTGGTTGAACACCAGATACAGCACGGCGAGCACGGCCCCAACGCGCTCGGGAAGCTCCTCCGCAGAGGGGACGCGGTACGGGATGCGCGCCGCCGCGATCTTGCGCTTTGCCCGCGTGAGCCGCTGCGCCATCGTCGCCTCGGGCGTGAGGAACGCGCGCGCAATGTCCCTGGTCTCGAGGCCCGCGATGAGCCGCAGCGTCAGCGCCACCTGGCTCTCCAGCCCCAGCGCCGGGTGGCAGCAGGTGAACATAAGGCGCAGCTGGTCGTCCTCGAGCGGCTGATCAAGGCGCTCCGCGATGCCCGACGCCGGGTCAGGTTCCGTACCCCCGCACCCAGGCGGGCCGCACCTTCGTAGCGCGACTGGCGCGAGCCCTCGCGGCGCACCACGTCGATCGCGCGGTTCTTGGCGGTGGTGACGATCCACCCGGCCGCATTGGGTGGCACACCATCCCGTGGCCACACCTCGAGCGCGCGCACGAACGCGTCCTGCACGGCCTCCTCGGCCGCATCGATGTCGCCGAGCATCCGCACCAAGGTGGCGACCGCGCGGCCGCGCTCCAGGCGGAAGGCCTCCGTCACCGCGGCTTCGGGGGAGGTCACAGGTACTCGCTCACGTGCGGCTGGAACGGCCGCAACTCAACGTCGCACCGGTGCGCTGCCGCGCACCGCCGTGCCCAGTCGCGGGCCTCAGGCTCCGAGGCCACGTCGATGATCCACATCCCGCTGAGAGTCGACGGCCCGTACGGGCCCGGTGCCTCCGCCACCTCCCCGGTGCCCTGCGCGCGAAAGGTGACCGCAGCGTCGGGCGGCTGCAGACCACGGGAGAAGACGTAGGCGCCCGCCGCGCGCAGGGCGTCGTCCAGGGCCGTGAGGTCCCGCCACACCTCCTCATGATTGGCCATGAGGTTGAAGGGCGAATCCGGACGGTCCTGGGCGGCGAGGAGGAACAGCACTAGATGCTCTGGAAGGGTCGGACTTCTACGGGGACGCCGCAGGCTTCGCTGGCGCGCTTCGCGAGATCGCGGACCTCATCCTCCTGGGCCTCGATGACCCACAGACCGCCGATCATCTCGTTGGTCTCCGCGAACGGGCCGTCGGTCACCATGGTGCCCTGGGCGCGGAATGCCGAATCCGGCGCATGCAGCCCACCCATGAAGAGGATCTTGTCCTTGATCGAGTCGTTGAAGTCGCCGACGCGCTTGAACATCTCCGCGTCCTTGACGGGGTCCGCCATGGGCGGGTTGTTGACGTAGTCGTGAATAACGCTGAACAGGTACTGGGTCATGATCTACTCCGATTCAAAGGGGCGCACCTCGATGGGCGCGCGGCAGGCTGTGGTGGCGCGGCCGGCGATCTCCAGCGCCGCGTCGAGGTCAGGAACGTCGATGACCCAGAAGCCGCCGAGCGCCTCCTTGGTCTCGGCGAAGGGTCCGTCGGTGACGACCAGCTGGCCGTCGTGGTTCGCGACGACGGTGGACGTGTGCGGGGGCTCGAGGCCGCCGCCGAACACGGACTGGCCCGCGATGGTGGCGTTGAAGGCGTCCACGTCCGCGAAGATCTGCTCCGCGTTGCTCGGCAGCGGGGCTTCGTAGTCGTGATGGACGGACAGCAGGTATTGGGTCATGGGCACTCCCTTGGATCGTTCAACTGTGCCATTTCCACGAACGGCGTGCCTGGGATTCGACAGGGGCACTAGAGCGATGTCGCGATGAGCACCGCGAACACCACCGCGCCCGCGAGCATCGACCAGCCCTCGCTGCGCCGCCACAGCGCCACGATCACCGCAACCGCGGCCGCGATGTGCCACGCGCCGAACTCGCGCCACTCGCCGTGGTCCAGGAACAGCGCATTGACGATGATCGCGCCCATCGCCGCAGGCCCCACCATGCGCAGCGCTCGCCTCACGGGAGTGGGAATGCGCTCCTCGTCCTTGAGCAGCACCACGCCCGAGATGCGGATCAGGTAGGTGCCGATCGCCGCGATGAGGAAGATGAGCCAGATGTTCACGCGGCCTCGCCCTCCGCGCGGCTAGTGGTTCCGGCCCGACGCTTCTCTTGCCAGGCCTCGAACGTCGCCCCTGCCGCCATGCCGGTGATGATGCCGAAGAACACGTTGAGCCCGTAGGGCCAGGTGCGGCCCGCGAGCACAACGAGCGTGGCGCCCAGGACCGTGACGAATTGGGCGGCGTTGCGGAGGCCGGGCACCATCACCGCGATGAACATCAGCGGCACGATGAAGCCCACTTGCCACTGCTCCGGGATCACGGGACCGAGCGCGAGCCCCGCCGCGGACCCCACCACCCACACCCCCACGAACGGGACCGACGCGCCAAAGGCGAACCAGCGTCGGCGAACGGGATCGGGCTCGTCGGCCTCGCGCATCGCGATGACGGCCGATTGATCCGTCATGAAATAGGCGAGACCGAGCCGCCAGCGGCGAGGGAACGCCGCCCACATCGGCGCGAGCGCAGCTGAATACAGCGCGAGCCGCGCATTGATGAGCAGCGCCGTGAGAATCGCGACCACCGCCGGGGCGTTCGCCCGCACGGCCTCAACGATCGCGATCTGGCTCGCGCCCGCGACCACCGTTGTGGTGGCGAAGAGTCCCGCCCAGGGGTTGATGCCCGCATCCCGCACGAGCGCGCCGAACGCCATCCCAAAGATGGCGCAACCCACCATCAAGGGCGCGATCGCCTTGCAGCCGTCCCAAGCGTCGGACCATTGGCGCGGTCCAATGCGCAGGAAGGTGCGGCGCGTCATGCGCGCCAGTGTGTCACTTACGCCGTGGCGAAGGTGAGGCAGTGCGCGGTGTCGAAGTTGGTGCCCACCTGGATCGCGTCGGCCGTGCAGGCCATGGCGTCGTTGTGAATGCAGTCCGTCCGCGAGCACGCGCCAACGGCCGCGACCGCCGCCCTGCCGGCGGGGGTGTCCGTGTGGGTGGCGGTTACGCAGTGCGTGCCGTCTGCCGTTGCGGAGACGTTGATGGCGCCCGCGTGACACCCGGCCTCGTGGTTGAAGCCGCAGGTGTCGACGGAGCACGAAGAGACGATCGGGAGTCCGATGGCGACCGGCATGATTCCTCCTAAGGAAACTTGATGACTCCACGATAACTCGCGGAAAATGCGTTGTCGCGCATTCTTGATAAATGGCAACCGCGCATTACTTAATTGCATTTAGGTGACGTTCCGCTTTCCAAGACCCGGCCCGACGCTGTGGCCGGGTGGCGCGCCCTGGTGACCACAGCGTCGGGCCGGAAGCCCCGGTGGCACCCGTGCCCCGCCAACCCATCCCACCCCACCCCCAACCCATCCCCAAATGGGGCCTGAGGGTCACCAAAATCGTGTTTCGTGACCCTCAGGCCCCATTCCGGCCGCCTGGCAAGCCAGGCGGGAACAAACCGGGGCCTTGTAGCGTCGAATAGGTGTGACCGCTTGGCGTCCGCGCCGCGGCCACTCGGGTGAATAGAGCGAGCCGCCCGGCGCCCATACCCCCCTAGGGCAGCCGGGCGGCTCGTGCCACGCTTAGTCTGTAGGTGGAAGGAGCGCTCATGTCCCCCAACAAGATCATCAAGACCGACGCCGAATGGCGCGCCCAACTCAATGACTTCGAGTTCTCGGTGCTGCGCGAGGCGGCGACCGAGCGTCCGTGGACGGGCGCCCTCCTCGACGAGAAGCGTCCGGGCGTATTCCGCTGCCGAGCGTGTGGCGCGGAGCTGTTCTCCTCGGGCACCAAGTTCGACTCGCACTGCGGCTGGCCCTCGTTCTACGAGGCCAAGGACAACGACGCGGTGACGCTCATCGAGGACCGGACCCACGGCATGGTGCGCACCGAGGTGCGCTGCGCCGCGTGCGACTCGCACCTTGGGCACGTCTTCCCCGACGCGCCGCAGACGCCAACCGGCGACCGGTTCTGCATCAATTCCGTGTCGCTCACGTTCGACGAGGCGGTCGAGTAAGTGGTCGAGCACCACTTCCGCCGGCCGGCGATGCTCGACATGGAGCTCGCCGACGAACTCGTCGGCGACATCGACCCCGCCGAGCGCGCACTCATCGCGCACGAGACCGCAGCGGCGATCGTTGGCCAGGCGCGCGAGTCCGGGGACCCGGAACTCGTGGCGCGACTGGTCCGGCTCGTGGACGAGGAGGGCGTGGACACCGTCGCGATGATGTGGTCCAAGGCCGATCCGCTGACGCTGCCCGGCGCCCTGTGGCGCCTCTACATGCTTCGCGAGTGGGTGACGCAGGACGCGGAGGCCGTGGCCAGGTCCTATCACGAGGGCGTTCACGCGGCCCACGTGCGGCACGCGATCGCGGGAGTCGAGGATCCGCCAGGGCCCGACGAGGTGAGGCGTCTCGCCGACACGATCCTTCGCGGCGTGTTCTCAGGCGACCTCGCCGTGGCGCTCGAGCGCGCCGGCGCATTCTGCCGGGTGGTGGCGACCGGCGCGGCCTTCGAGGCCGCGACCGACGAGGGCCACGCGGACGCCCGCGCGCACCGCACCACGCTGCGCGCGTCGCAACTGCTGCGCACCGGGGAGGACCTGGAGCGGTGCGCCACGCTGTGGCGAGACGACAAGCTCGACTGAAGCCAGCGTCGGGCCGGCTGGCGAGACAAACAAGGGTCCCTGGTACGCAAGTGACTAGTGAGGCGCGAACTCGCGCCATATCGGTCACGTCTGTCACACCCGTCGCTTCGACCCTTGTTTGTCACCAGGGGGCGAGCGCGTACCCTTGTTACCGACGTCGGGCTGCGTAGCCCCGGGCTCCAATTTCAGCCGCCTCGAGCGGCCTTAGCGCCGTCAGGTGCAACCGGCCCGGCGTCGCTTCAAGTAGCGCTCTACGGGTGCACGTGCAGCAGGTGCGTCTCCACCGCCACGGCCCGCGGCCCCGACTCCGTGTCGACCACATGCGCCACGATCACGCCGCCCGCGGGCAGGTACGGGTTCTTGCGCGGCAGCGCTCCCCGCGTATATGGCCTGGTAGCTGCCCGCATCATCTCCACCACCGTCGGCAACGTGGGGCGGTGCACGCACACGGCCCTGTTGCCGCCCTTGCTCAACTGGTTGATCATCACCTCGGCGGTGCGCAGCGGCGCCTCCATGCCCGGGCTCGGTGAGCGCGGGATAGGTCTTGATGGGGAGCTTGGCCGCCTTCGCGTAGGGCGCGATCGTCTCCATGCACCGCGTCGCCGGCGACGACGACACGTGGGTCACCCCAAACGCCGCAATGAGCGGCACCAGTTGTCGTGCCCGACGCTGCCCCGCCTTGGTGAGCGGCCTCTCGTCTTCCTCGCCGTCCCAGGCCTTGCGGCGTCGGGCACGCGCGTGCCTCACCAGCACGAAGGCGCGGGTCTCGAGCCGATCGTTGGCGTGGGCCTCAGCGAGCACCTCGAGGGGCCGGAGGTCGTCCGGGAAGGTGATCTTGGTCATCGCCTGCTCCACGGTGAGCCAGCGCACGCGGTCCACCTCGTGCTTGGGCGCGATCTTCACCGGCGGCCGGGCTTGCACCGCCCTGCCTTCCGGCGAGGCGACCTGCGCCGCCCAGTAGCGGACCACCTTCTGCCGGCCAGCGCCCACGGGGTAGCGCAGGGTCGGAAGCGGCTGGCCGAGCACGATCTGCTTGCCGGTCTCTTCGGCGACCTCGCGGATGGCGCACTGCGGGAGCGTCTCGCCGTGGGCGAGCTTGCCCTTGGCCACGACCAGTCGTTGTACCTGGGGCGATGCACGGCGAGCACCTGCAGTACGCCTTCGCGGATACGCCACACAAGCGCGCCAGCGGCGACCTGCGTCATGGGCGCGGGAACTTTCGTCACTTGCGGATGGCCCTCCGCTTTGGCTGGCGAGTGATGTAGATGGTCTGCAGGTCGGCCAGGTGCGTGCCGTCCTTGGCCCAGGCCCTCCGCTCCCACTCGCCGTCAGGCCCCAACTCCCACGCGGCCACCTCGTCGGACATCGCGAGGTCGATGTTCTCGATGAGGTACGCGATGTGTGCGGGGTCGGCGATCGAGATGAGCGTCTCGATGCGTCGGTCAAGGTTGCGGTGCATGAGGTCGGCGGAGCCGATGAAGACCTCGGGATGGCCGTCATTCGCGAACGCGTAGATGCGTGAGTGCTCGAGGAAGCGGCCAAGGATCGAGCGCACGCGGACGTTCTCCGAGAGCCCGGGCACACCGGGGCGGATCGCGGTGGTGCCGCGCACCACGAGCTCCACCGTCACTCCGGCCTGGGAGGCCCGGTAGAGCGCGTCGATGATGCGCTCGTCCACGACCGAGTTGACCTTGAACTTGACCCACGCGGCCTTGCCGCCCGTGCCCTGTCCGCCTCCGCGTCGATCCGCTCGATGAGCCCGGAGCGCAGGCCCGTTGGCGCCACCAGCAGCCTGCGGAACTTCGCCTTGGGAGCGTATCCGGAGAGCTGGTTGAAGAGCTTCGCTATGTCGGAGCCCACCTCGGGGTCGCGGGTCAGGAGCCCGTAATCCTCGTACAGGCGCGCGGTGCGCGGGTGGTAGTTGCCCGTGCCGATGTGGCAGTAGCGGACCAGGCCGTCTTCCTCCTGGCGCACCACCATGGACAGCTTGCAGTGCGTCTTGAGTCCGATGAGGCCGTACACCACGTGGACGCCGGCCTCCTCGAGCTTTCTCGCCCACGAGATGTTGCGCTGCTCGTCGAACCGCGCCTTGATCTCCACGAGCACCAGCACCTGCTTGCCGTTGCGAGCGGCCTCGATGAGGGCGTCGACGATGGGCGAGTCGCCGGAGGTGCGGTACAGCGTCTGCTTGATCGCGAGTACTTTGGGGTCGGCCGCGGCCTGCGACAGGAACGCCTGCACGGAGGTGGAGAACGAGTCGTAGGGGTGGTGCAGCAGCACGTCGCCGCGCGAGACCGCCTCGAAGATCGAGAGCTCCGTTGCCGTCTCCACGGGGGCGAGCGCGTGGTTGGTCGTGGGGCGGAACGCGGGGAACTGCAACGATGGCCGGTCCAGGTCCGCGATGACGTTGAGCCCGGTGAGGTCCAGCGGAGCGGGTAGCCGGAACACGTCCAGCTCCGTGATGCCCAGCTCGCGCACGAGCAACTCGCCCGTCGCGGGGGACATTCCTTCGGCGATCTCGAGGCGCACCGCGGGCCCGAACCGGCGGCGCAGCAACTCGCGCTCCATCGCCTTGAGGAGGTTCTCGGCGTCGTCTTCCTCGACCTCGACGTCCTCGTTGCGCGTCACCCGGAACGTGAAGTGGTCCACCACGTTCATGCCGGGGAATAGGTAGTCGAGGTGAGCGGCGATGACGTTCTCGAGCGGCACGAACGAGCGCGGCTCGTCGGAGAGCGCTGCCGCATCCACGACCTGCAGGGCGTGGCCCTCGGCGTCGACGGCGAGGAATCGGGGCAGCGTCTCCGGTACCTTGACGCGCGCGAAGTACTCCTTGCCGGTGTCCGGATCCTGGATCTGCACCGCGAGGTTGAGCGACAGCCCGGAAATGTAGGGGAACGGGTGGGCAGGGTCAACGGCGAGCGGGGTGAGCACGGGGAAGATGTCCGAGCGATAGAGCTTGCGCAGGCGCTCCCGCTCACTCGAGCCGAGATCCTCGTAGCGGACGATGAAGATGCCCTCTTTGGCGAGCGCGGGCCGCACCTGGGAGACGAACACCTCCGCGTGCTCGTCCATGAGCACGTGCGCGCGGTCCGTCAGCGCCTCCACGAGCCGCGTGGGACTCATGCCGGTGGCTGAGGGCACCGCGAATCCGGCGGCGATGCGACGCTTGAGGCCCGCGATGCGGACCATGAAGAACTCGTCGAGGTTGGACGCGAAGATCGAGAGGTATCGCGCGCGCTCCAGCAGCGGCGTCGAGGGGTCCTCCGCGAGTTCCAGGACGCGCTCATTGAACGCGAGCCACTGCAGCTCGCGATCGAGGAATCGGTCCTCATCGAGCATCGGAGTCTCGACCGCGCCGTCCACCTCGACGGTGGGCATCGCATAGGTCTCCTCCGACTCGTACATGGGGGTCTCGTCGGTGGCCGGTTTGGGGACGGGCGCGACGTTCGAGACGTCGATGCTCTCGGACATGCGCCCATCGTGGCATGGCACGGCACGCTCTGGCGACCCCGGTTGCCGGCCCGACGCTCTGGCGGCTTTCGCGCCCAGCTTGCCGAGGGCACTGGTGCAGTTCAGTGATTTCAGGTATACCTGAAATCGTGACAGTCACGGGAGCACAGGGTCCAGCACAGACCTTCGTAATGAGGGCCGCGGCGTACTGGGAGAACCTGGGCCTCTCACACTCTGCGGGCGCGATTCTCAGCCACCTCATGGTGTGCGAACCGCCAGCCCTCACCCAGCCCCAGATCGCCTCCGCCCTTGGCCTATCCGCGGGCACCGTCTCCACCCAGTTGGGCATCCTGAGCCGCATCGGCCTCGTTGAGCGTGCGCGCGGGCCGGGAGAGCGGTCGGGGCGCTACCAGCTTCCTCACAACGTCTGGACGCATCTTGTCCTCTCGGAGGGAGAGCGGATCCGCGGCCTCCGCACGCTGGCCCAGGCGGGAGTCGCCGCGCTCCCGCCGTCACGGCAGGACCGCATCACGTCGCTTGACCTGATGGTTCGCTTCTGGGAGGCCGAGTGGCCCGTGCTCCAGCAGCGGTTTGAAGACTTCGTTCGAGAGGACTCACCATGACCGACGCACCAGCCATCGAGGTGGACCACCTCACCAAGAACTACGGCAACTTCACCGCCGTCGACGACCTAACACTGACCATTGAGCACGGCGAGATCTTCGGCTTCCTCGGCCCCAACGGCGCTGGGAAGTCCACGACGATCCGCTCGATCCTTGACCTCATCCGTCCAACGGCGGGTGCGTGCCGCGTGCTCGGGCTCGACTCCCGGCGTGACGCGGTGGAGATTCGCCGCTCGCTCGGGTTCCTGCCCGCGGACCTCGCGCTCTATCCCAACCTCACGGGCCGACGCACCATCGAGTACCTCGCGAACCTGCGCGGCGGCGTGGACATGACGCGCGTCGAGGAGCTCGCGCAGCGCTTTGACGCCGAGCTCGACCGCAAGGTGGGCGAGTACTCGAGCGGAAACCGGCAGAAGATCGGGCTCATCCTCGCGTTCATGCACAACCCGCGCGTCGTCATCCTGGACGAGCCCATCACGGGGCTGGACCCGCTGGTGCAACTCGAGTTCCACACCCTCATGCGCGAGCACGTCGCCGCTGGCAACACCGTGTTCCTCTCGAGCCACACGCTGAGCGAGGTGGAGCGCGTCGCGGACCGGGTCGCGTTCATTCGCCGGGGGCGCCTGGTGGCCGTTGAGCGCATGAGCGAGCTTCAGGAGAAGTCGCTGCGCCGCGTGACGCTCGAGTTCCCGGAGCCCGTGCCCGCGAGCGCATTCGACGGCGTGGAAGGGGTCCACGACGCGGCCTCCGAGGGCACCACGGTCACTGCCCGCTACGAGGGCGCAATGGCGCCGCTGCTCGCGGTCGCCACCGCCCACGGCGTCCTCAGCCTCACCACCGCCTCCGTGGACCTCGACGAGCTCTTCCTCGAGTACTACCGCGAGACCGCGGACCAGGGCGAAGCGGCCTGATGCTCCGCACCGTCTATCTGAAGTCGCTCCGCGACCGCCTCCTGGGCGTGAGCATCGGCGTGGTCGCGCTGTTCTTGACCGCCTGGATGGGCCTGTGGGCGTACTCGGGTGTCGACGACGCCGAGGCCTACATCTCGTCGATGCCCGACGCCTACGCGGACCTCATTGGCATCACCCGCGAGTCCGGCACGGCCGGCCTCATGATGTCGATGATGTTCGGCTTCATGGGCGCGTTCGTGCTCGGCGGGCTCGCGATCTCGATGGGCGCCTCGGCCATAGCGGGCGAGGAGCAGGACGGCACGATGAACGTCCTCGCCACGGCTCCCCGCAGCCGCGCGCGCCTGCACGCGTCCAAGGCCGCCGCGTATCTGACGCTGCTGATCGGCGGCTCCTTCGTCGCGACCGCGAGCTATTGGCTCGCCGCCAAACTGGTGGGCGCGGACATCTCCACCCTCGATCTCACGGCCGCCACCGTGCACCTCACCACGGTGCTGCTCTTCTACGGAATCCTGGCCTTCGCCATAGGTGCCGCCACGGGAAACCGAGCCACAGCGTCGGGCATCGCAACCGGGCTGCTGATCATCAGCTTCCTCGGTGCGGGCCTGCTGCCGCTCATCGACGGCTGGGAGGACGTAGGCAAGATCTTCCCCTGGCACTACATCTCCGGAGCATCGCCGCTGGTAAACGGCACGAATTGGGCGCAGATCGGCGTGCTCAGCGCCGTGTGGGTGGTGATGCTGGTGCTGGGTGGCCTCGCGTTCACGCGCCGCGACCTGCGCTCCGGCGGACTCGCGAGTTCGCTCGCCGACCGGCTCCGCGCCAACCCGCGCATGGCCGAGTACATGGACAAGGTGCGCGGCTCGGGCTCCACCAAGAGCCTCGCCGCTAAGGCGATCAGCGACAAGCAGGCGGTGGCGCTGCTCGCGGCCTACGGCCTCTTCGTTCTCACGATCATCATGGGGCCCATGTTCAACGCGCTCGCGGGCTCGCTTGGCGATGTGGTCGCCTCCATGCCCGACGCTGTACTCGCCATGATCGGTTTCGCCGACTACTCCACGCCAACGGGCTGGTATCACGGCGAGGTGCTCTCGATCACGGGCCCGGCGATCTTCGCGATCGTGGCTGTGGGCGCGGGCGTTGCGCTCGCTACGGAGGAGAAGCGGCGCACCATCGCGGTGCTGCTCAGCGCGCCCGTCCCGCGATCGAAGGTGGCCGGCGCCAAGATCGCGGCACTCGTGGAGCTCACGATTCTGTGCGGGTTTCTGCTCTTCGGCGGCATCTGGCTGGGCTCGATCATCGGCGGGCTCGGCATCGACGTCAGCAACATCGCGTCCGCATCCGTGCTCCAGGCGGGGCTGGGGCTGGTGTTTGGCGCCGCGGCCTTCGCCGTGGCTGGCTGCACCGGGCGCTCAAACGCCGCCGCGTGGACCGGCACCGGGGTGGCGCTGGGTGGCTGGGCCATCGCGACCTTCGCAGGCGTGAACGACAACCTCGACTGGCTCGCGCGGCTGTCGCCCTTCCACTGGGCGCTCGGCAACTACCCACTCGACAACGGCATGAACTGGGGCGGGCTGATCGCGTTGCTCGGGACCTCGTTCGTGCTGGTGGCGGTGGGCTGGCTGGGCTATCAGCGCCGCGATCTGCGCGGCTGATTAGTCTGTGGCCATGTCCTGGCCCCTGATCCGGCGCGCGTGGTGGCCCGCGCTCGTCCTCATCGGCATTGGCGTTGCGGGCTATCTGGTGCTCCTGGATTGGGTGACCGAGCAGGAGTGGCTGTGGGCGCTCGACGACCCCATCCTCGAGTGGATGGCGGCGCATCGCACGCCGGGGTTGACGTCGTTCATGGTGTTGGTCTCATGGGCGTTTGGGCCGGTGGTGCTGCCGCTGCTGGTCGCCTTTGGAGGCGCGCTGTGGGGTTGGCGGACGCGCCAGTGGTTCAACGTGTGCGTGCTGGTGGGGTCGATGGCCGCGGCCGGGCTGCTGTCACTGGTACTCAAGTACACCGTGGGCCGTCCCCGCCCGCCCGAGGAGTTCTGGCAAGAGCCCGACGGCACCCACACGCCGTCATTCCCGTCCGGGCACACGCTGTGCGCGACGACGTTTGTGCTGGTCACTGGGTTCTTGGCGTGGAGGACCGAGAGGTCAGTGCGCGTGTTCCTGTGGTGGGCCGGGGTGTCCGTTGTGGTCATCAGTGCGGTCGCGCTTTCTCGGCTCTACCTGGGGTACCACTTCCTGACCGACGTTGTGGCCGGGTTCTTCGCGGCCCTCACCATCCTTGGTGTGGCGGTGGGGGTGGTGCGGGCGCACGACTTCAAGGATGACCCGCCGTTCGCGGAGCCCGCGCGCATTAGCTGAGCTCGCGGAGCCACCTGAGCGCGGGGATCGCCTGCGCGCGCTGGAACTCGCGCAGGCCGGGCAGTGCGGGCGGAGGCGGCTCGGTGGACTGCAGCGTGAAGTAGCCCGCGAGCGTACACGAACGCGCGCTCGGCATCGGCGCTCACCGCGCTCGCGAGCGGATGGGCGCGGAACACCGCGCGCGCGGCACCGCCGCCGTACATCTCGTGGGCCGGGAGGTAGCCGGCGAGATCGATCCATGGCGCACCCCTCGACGCATGCGGCCAGTCCACGATCGCGATGCCGCCAGAGGTCAGGAGCATGTTGTCCGCGCGGAGGTCCCCGTGAACCAGCGCGTCACCCTCGGTCACCTCTATCGCGTCCTGCTCCCACTCCATGAACAGGGGCAGGCGCGACTCGACCCACTCGCCATTCGGGCCCAGCGAGGCGAGCCGAGCGTCAAGGTTCGGGGCCTCGGCGAAGTCCCGCCATTGTGTGAAGAGGTCCGCGTGGTGCACGTGGAACGCGGGCAGGCTCGCCGGTGCCTTCACGTCCGCCAGGTCGCTGAGTGCGGCCCACACCGCGTCGGCGTGCGCGGGGTCGTTGCTCGCCTGCGGATGATCGCCGTCCAAGGCCTCGATGGCCACCACGAGCCATTCGCCCGCCTCGAACTTCCAGCACAGTCGCGGCGCCGGGACCTCTCCGGGGAGGTCCGCGAGCACGAGTGCCTCGCGGCGGTTGATGTCAATGGACCACGGGTCACGTGACGCGCTCATCACCTTGAGGAACTGGTTCGACCCATCCGCGAAGCGCACCACCCCGGCGAATCCGGGGCTGAACCCAAACGCCGAACCCTCCACCAACGCAACCGAAGACCCAGCCGCGGCCTCGATCTGGGCCACCAAAGCGTCGGGCACCTCGCTCCACGCCATACGGCGCGGGTTGCGCGGGAGGGGAGGTGGCGTGGGCACGGCGCAAGTGTGCCACGGCCGCCCGTGCGTGCCCGGCGCGCGGTCCGCGACGGAATCCGCGACGCAGGTGCAAACAAGCCGCCCGCGCCCTGAGGTGAACGGTGCAGGCCAAGCATCGGCCCCGACACCACTACGGGCTCACTCGGAGTTGAGGATGCCTCGCGTCACGAGCTCTTGCAGGCCCGCAAGCCACCGCGGCAGCCCCTCCGGAGTGAGGGGGTCGTAGCCGAGCGCGTCCGTGATCTGCTCCCGCAGGATCAGCAGCGCCAGTGGGTTTGCGATGAGTGTTGCGGCCCGCGTCTCGACGTCGTCGGTGGGTCGCGCGATGCCGGCGTCGATGAGTTCTCGCTGAAGATCGGTCGCCTGTGCCACCCCCGCCCGGAAGAGGGCCGACGCCGCGGGCCCGCCGTCCACAAGGATGCGTCGCACATACGCGGCAAGGGTGGGATTCGACACCACGTTCATGAGCGCCGCGTAGCCCAGCTGATCTGCGCCGCCGCGGGCCACCGACTCGATGCTCGCGCCCATGGCCGCGCGGTTCGCGGCCAGCAGCACCATCACCTCGGCGTCCGCGGCATCGCGAAGCCCCTGCTTGGACCCGAAGTGGTGCACCACGAGTGCTGGGGACACCTCGGCGCGGGCCGCGATGTCTCGCATCGACGTGCCGTCCACCCCGCGAGCGCCGAACAACTCGATCGCGGCCGCGAGAATCCGGTCGCGACCGCTTCCCTCCAGTTGCGCGCCGGTCACCCGCTCAGCATACTAAACAAGTGTTCAGTCCTTGCGACGGGAGTGCCGAATGAAGGCGATGATCCTCAAGGAGTTCCGCGAACTGCGCCGCGACCGGCGCACCATGGCGATGCTCATCATGTTGCCGATCGTGCTGCTGGTGATCTTCGGCTACGCGGCCAACTTCACCATCGATGAGCTGCACACGCAGGTGGTGGGGCCGGGCGCCGAGCAGGTGGCCGCTCAGCTCCCGGACCTCTTCGTCGTGGACGCCACCCTTCCCGATGGCACCACTCAGGACGCGAAGGACCTGGTGCGCGACAACAAGGCGGACGTCGTCATCGACACCAACGTGGCCCCGCCCACCGCGTACGTTGACGGCTCGAGCCTCTTCGCCGCGCAGACGGCCGTGGGCGCCTTCAACGCCGTCCCGGACGAGCAACTCACTGTCGAGGTGCTCTTCAACCCCGACCTCACGACTGCTTGGGTCATGGTCCCCGCCCTGGTGGGCCTCATCCTCACGTTCATCGGCACCATCATCACGAGCATCGGCCTGGTCAAGGAGCGCCAGACCGGCACGCTCGAGCAGCTCGCGGTCATGCCGCTCAAGCCGAGCGACGTGATCGTTGGCAAAATCGCACCGTACTTCATCCTCGCCAGTGTGGACATGGCGATCGTGACCCTGCTCGGCATCTGGATATTCGACGTCCCGTTCAACGGCAACCCATGGCTCTTCGCGCTTGGCGCCGCGATCTTCCTGTTCGTGGTGCTTGGCATCGGCGTGCTGATCTCGACCGCCTCCCAGACGCAGGCCCAGGCGATCCAGCTCGCGATCATGATCCTGCTGCCGCAGATCCTGCTGAGCGGGTTCATCTTCCCGCTCTCGGCAATGCCCGCCGCGATCTCGTGGATCGGCTATTGCCTGCCCCTCACGTACTTTGTGCAGATCTCGCAGGGCATCATGTTGCGCGGCGCCGGCCTGGACTCGCTGTGGCCCGCGTTCGTTGTCCTCGCGTTCATGGCTGTGGTCATCTTCACGGGCGCGGTGCTCCGCTTCCGGCGTGACCTCGCCCCGAGCGACAGGCGACGCGCATGACGTGTGGGCTGCGGAAGGTGACCGTCGAGTACGGCGCCGTGACCGCGCTGCGCTCCGTCACCCTCTCGGTACACCCAGGTCGCATCCTGGCGATCGTCGGCGGTGACGGGGCGGGCAAGACCACGCTGCTGCGCACGCTCGCCGGCGCCGTCCGGCCTGCATCCGGCCAGGTAGACGGCCCGACGCTGTCTCACCTGGGCTTCATGCCCACCTCCGCTGGGGCATGGCGGGAGCTGACCGTCGACGAGAACATCGCCTTCGTGGCCTCCGCCCAAGGTGTGGTGGGGGGAGGACTTGAGGCAGCGTCGGGCGCAACTACTCGAGGCGACCGGCCTCACCGACGCAACCGACCGCCTGGCCGGCCAGCTGTCCGGTGGGATGCGGCAGAAGCTCGCGTTCTCGCTCGCGATGCTGCACCGGCCGCCTCTCCTGCTGTTGGACGAGCCCTCCACGGGCGTTGACCCCGTGAGCCGCGTGGACCTGTGGCGGATGATCGCGCAGGCGGCCGCGGACGGGGCCGCGATCGCGATGGCGACCACGTACCTCGACGAGGCCGACCGCGCCGCCGAGGTGGTGGTGCTCGACGCCGGCGAGGTCCTGCTGCGCGGTACGCCTGGCGAGATCCTCGACGCGATCCCGGGGCACGTGGTGACGGGCGCCTCACGCGGCACGGGCCCCAACACGTGGCGCCGGGGGCACTCGTTCCGCGAGTGGGTGCCGGGCGACCCTCCGCCGGGCACCCCGCGCGCCGTGGACCTCGAGGACGCCGTGGTCGCGGCCTCCCTCGCGAAGGAGGCCGCGCATGTCTGAAGCGCTGCTTGCCGCCGCCTCCGTGACCCGAAGGTTCGGCGACTTCACGGCCGTGGACTCGGTCTCTCTCGAGGTGCGCGCCGGAGAGGTGGTGGGCCTCCTGGGCGCCAACGGCGCGGGCAAGACCACTCTCATCCGGATGATCCTTGGGCTGCTTGGGGCCTCCTCCGGCGAGGTCGCGCTGTTTGGCGAGCGGCCGTCCCGCGCCACCCGCGCGCGGCTCGGGTACGTGCCACAGGGCCTGGGGCTGTGGGACTCGCTCACGGTCGAGGAGAATCTCGCGTTCGTGGGTCAGACGTACGCGGGCGGCGCCATCAAAGTGCCCGACGCTCTGGCCGGGCTCTCGTCTTCGCTCGCCGGGGGCATCGGGCTAGGGCGGCAGCGGCAGGTCGCGTTCGCCGCGGCGCTCGGTCACTCGCCGGAGCTGCTCGTGCTCGATGAGCCGACTTCGGGAGTGGATCCCTTGAGCCGCGCCCGGCTGTGGGATGCGATCCACGCGGCCGCGGATGCGGGCGTTGGGGTGCTCGTCACCACCCACTACATGCAGGAGGCGCAGCAGTGCGATCGGCTCTTGCTGATGTCTCAGGGACGGGCCGTTGCGGAGGGGGGGCGAGGCCGACATCGTGGGTGATACCAGGACCATCGCGGTTCACTCCGAGCACTGGCAGGACGCGTTCTCCGCACTGGACGCCGCGGGCATCATGACCATGCTCGCGGGCACCCACGTGCGCGCGGTCGATGCGACGGAGGCCCAGGTGCGCGCCGCCTTGGGCGAGGTCCCCGCCCAGCTGGAGGTGGCGTCGGCCACCCTGGAGGAGGCGATGGTGGCGAGGGAGCGGGCCGCCTGACTTCGGCCGCGCGGCTCCGAACCGCAATCCGGTGCATTTTCGGCCTTGCGCGTCAAGGTTGGACCGATCCGCGGTTCGCAGCCGCGGCGGCGAACCTAGCGAAGCTCGAGAGTGAGAAATCGGGAGTTTGGGTCCTCTGCGTAGTCGCCGAAGGGGCCGCACTCCTCGAAGCCGTTGCGCGCGTAGAGCCGATGAGCGGCCGCGAAGTAGTCCTGGCTGCCCGTCTCCAGACTCACTCGCGCGTAGCCGCGCTCGCGGGCGAGCTCCAGCAGCTCGGCCACGATCGCACCCGCGACTCCCTGGCCACGCGCGGCATGGGCGGTGCGCATGGATTTGAGCTCGCCGTGGGCCGGATCCAGCTCTGCGAGGGCGCCCACCCCTAGCAGCGTGCCCGCGTCATCCCGTGCCGCGAGGAACGTGACGTGGTCCGCGCACAGCCGCTCCACGTCGAGGGCGTGCACGGACTCCGGCGGTGACTCCGCGTGCATGTCCGCGAGGTGCTCTTCGAGCAGCTCGGTGATGTCCGTGGCGGTGGGGTCCTCAACCGTGATGCGCACAGCCCAGTTTTGCATGGCGTTTGCCGCGCGCGAAGGTGCAAGTTGTGCCACGCTCAACGCAAGGGATCCACGGTGGAGGCTGGGATGGCGGACGACAACGGCGAGGTCGAGCAGGTGGCGGTTGAGCCGCTGAACGAGCCCGACAACTCCATGCCCACCTGGGTGTGGTGGCTCTTTGGGGGAGCGGGACTGCTCATCATCCTGTTGGTCATCTTCGCTGTCGCTACCTCGACCGACGAGGAGCAGCAGCCTGCACCCCAGCCCTCGTACGCCGAGTCCCCGAGCCCGTCGCCGAGCCCCTCCGTGTCGCCGTCGCCGTCACCGTCGCCATCGGTCACGCCATCCGCGGAGCCGAGTGACTCGCCAACCCCCATGCCGTCGCCCACCGACGTGCCATCGCCGGAACCCACCGCCTCCGACGAGCCCACCCCGATGCCGTCGCCAACCGACATCCCCACCCCGCCGAGCACCTTCGGCGAGGGCAAGATCGTGGTCGGCACGGACGCGGCCGCCGGAACGTACCGCGTGACGCTGCCCGTAGCGTCGGGCTGCGTGTGGGCGCTGAAATCGCCGTCCACCGCGCACGGCCTTACCTCCGACGTGGTCCTTGGCGGCATCCCCACCGTCACGCTCGCGGACGGCGACATCTTCATTTCGAAGAAGTGCGGCACCTGGTCCGCCGTGGACCCGGCCAACCTGTTCAAGAACGTCAACGCCGCAGTTTCCGCAGCGCCCGGCGTGTGGCTCGCGGGCGAGGACATTAAGGCGGGCACGTGGAGCACAGCGAACCTCGGCGAGACGAACGACCCGTCGCAGCTCTGCAAGTGGACCGTCACCGAGTCCCTCGGCACCAACTTCTCCACCACCGTCACGCGGGACCTGATCTTCTCAGGGACCGGCAAGGTGGAGCTGACCGCGGGTCAGCAGTTCGAGTCCACCAACTGCGGGACGTGGACGCTGCTGTCGAAGTAGCAGGGTGAGGCCGGGGCGCTACTCGCCCTTGCCGGTGTCGAGCCCCTGCTTGATCGCGTCCATCACGGAGCTGTCGGCAAGGGTGGTGACGTCGCCGATCGCTCGGTGCTCCGCGACGTCGCGCAGCAGCCGCCGCATGATCTTGCCCGAGCGCGTCTTCGGCACCTCGCTCACCACCAGGATGGTGCGTGGCTTGGCGAGCGCGCCGATGCGCGAACGCACCTGCTCGCGCAGGGCCTCCGCGATGTCGTGGCCCGACGCTGTGGCGCCTTCTGCGTCCGACTTCACCACCACGAACGCCACCACGGCCTGGCCGGTGGTTTCATCCGCGGCCCCCACCACCGCGGCTTCTGCCACCCATGGGTGGGACACGAGCGCGTGCTCGATCTCGGTGGTGGACAGCCGGTGGCCGGAGACGTTCATGACGTCGTCCACGCGGCCGAGCAGCCAGATGTCGCCGTCGATGTCCTTCTTGGCGCCGTCGCCCGCGAAGTAGAGGCCGTCGAACTGGTTCCAGTAGGTCTTCGAGTAGCGCTTGCGGTCTCCCCAGATCCCGCGCAACATCGAGGGCCACGGCTCGCGGATGACCAGATACCCGCCCTCGCCGTTGGCGACGCTCCGGCCCGTGTCGTCCACAACGTCGGCCACAATGCCGGGAAGTGGGGTCTGAGCCGAACCCGGCTTGGTGGCCGTCACACCTGGTAGTGGGCTGATCATGATCGCGCCGGTCTCCGTCTGCCACCAAGTGTCGACCACGGGGCAGCGGTTGCCGCCGATGTGCTCGCGGTACCACATCCACGCTTCCGGGTTGATGGGTTCGCCCACGGAGCCGAGGAGGCGCAGGGAGCTGAGGTCGTACTGCGCGGGGATGGCCTCGCCCCACTTCATGACCGTGCGGATGGCGGTGGGAGCGGTGTAGAGGATGGAGACCTTGTACTTCTGGATGATGTCCCACCAGCGGCCCGTGTTGGGCGTGTTGGGGGTGCCCTCGTAGAGCACCTGAGTGGCGCCGTTGATCATGGGCCCGTAGACGATGTAGGAGTGGCCCGTGATCCAGCCCACGTCCGCGGTGCACCAGTAGACGTCCGTCTCCGGCTTGAGGTCAAAGACGAGGCGATGGGTGGTCGCCGAGCCCGTGAGGTAGCCGCCGGTGGTGTGGAACAGCCCCTTGGGCTTCCCCGTGGTGCCCGAGGTGTAGAGGATGAAGAGCGGGTGCTCGGCATCGACCCACTCGGGCTCGTGCTCTGCCGGCTGCGGGTCCACGACGTCGTGCCACCACAGGTCGCGGCCCTCAACCCAAGCGGTGTCCTGGCCGGTGCGCTTCACCACGAGCACGTGCTCAACGGAGGCCGCGGGCGTGGGGTAGTTCTCGCTCGGGGCGAGCGACTCGTCCACCAGGGGCTTCAAGGCGAGGTGGGCGCCCCGCCTGTTGCCGCCGTCGGCCGTAATGACGAGCTTGGCCTCCGCGTCGTCGATGCGCTGGCGGAGGCTCTCCGCGCTGAAGCCGCCGAAGACCACCGAGTGGATGGCGCCGATGCGCGCGCAGGCGAGCATCGCGACCACGGCCTCCGGGATCTGCGGGAGGTAGATCGCGACGCGGTCGCCCTTGCCGACGCCCAGGGAGAGCAGGCCATTCGCGGCCTTCTGGACGCGCTCGTGGATGTCCGCGTAGGTGAGGGTCTGGGTGTCGCCGGGCTCGCCCTCGAAGTGGAAGGCCACGCGGTCGCCGCGGCCGTGGCGGATGTGGCGGTCCACGGCGTTGTCGCACGCGTTGAGGGTGCCGTCGTAGAACCACTTGGCAACCGGGGCGTCCGACCAGTCGAGGATCTGGGTGAACGGCTCGTGCCAGGACAGGCGCAGCGCCTGCTCGCGCCAGTACTCGAGGCGGTCGGCGTCGGCCTTCTTGTACTCATACGCGGTGGCGTTCGCGTGGGCCGCAAAGCTGACGAGTGGCGGGAAGGTGCGCGTCTCGGTGAACAGGTTTTCGAGGGCTGGGGTTCCGTGCGCTTGACGGGGGTGGGCGTCGTTGACCATGGCGCCAGACTAGACAGGTTATGCCTGGTATTTCCAACCCTTGTGAGGGGGTTTGTTAGGGGGCCTGGTAAAACCCTGGTGGGGCGAGACACGCGATGGCTGCGGCGAGCGCTGCGACCAGCGCCCCGGCGCTGTCCTCCTACGTCTCAACCGCCCAGCGGCGGTTCGAGGCCCACAACCCCCGGCAAACATGCCCTGGACGGTTGAGACGTAGGGGCCCAAAGGTGCGCGCGGGGCGCATCCGTGTTTCGATGGACTCATGCCAGCCGACTATAAGTACGCGACCCGCACCAACGGCGAGGTGGTGATCTTCCACCGCGGCAAGCTCGCGAAGATGCTCCGCGACGAGCCCGCCCAGGAATTCCTCAAGTCCATCAAGGACCTCCCAGAAGGCGAGGATCAGGGCATCATGGCCGCCGCCGTCGGCCACGACGACCAGGTGCCGCGCCCCACCTCGGGCACCGGAGCGTCGGGCAAGCAGGTGCACGGCGACGGCGCCGCGCACGGTCACAAGGAGTTCCGCCGCAAGAGCGGCAGCTAGCGGCCCGACGCTATGGCTGAGTTCCGTTCTACCGCGAGATCGCGCGACGTGGGCGACGAGGGGGCGTTCGGCCCAGTCGCCGAGGCGGTGCTCACGTGGCGGATCCAGCAGCGCGCGGGATTCCGCATCATCGTGGCGCCGGAGCGAGCCGTTCTAGGCGGGCCATTCGTCGCGCGCGCCCCGCACCTGCCGGTGACCACCCGCTGCGAGGTGACCGAGGTCATCGACGAGCAGGACCGCGCAGGCTTCCGCTACCGCACCGTGCCAGGTCACCCGCTTGAGGGCGAGGAGCTGTTCCTCGTGGAGCGCATTGGCGGCCGCACGGTGTTTACCGTGAGCGAGACCTCGCGCCCGGCGACCCTGGTGGCCAAGCTGCCCGGCGCCCGCGCCGTGCAGGCTCGGATCAACGAGCGCTACCTGGACGCCGCGGAGGAGTTCGCGCCTACGGGATCGTGACCGTGACGGGGGGGGTCAAGACGTTTCGGGGTGCGTCACTCCATCGTGTACTCGAGCGGCTCGCTGATCGCGACGGCGCCCTTGACGTCGTTGATGTCCGCGGGATCGATGTCGCGGGTGAGCACATCGTGGAGCACGTCCAGCGGCGGGTTGCACTGGAAGTCGCCAACGTTGTAGTCGCCCGAGCAGTACGGCGAGACGCGGGGATCCTGGGCCAAGTTGGTGTAGGTGATGTCGTACTCGAGGTTGTTGATCTGGTTGATGCCCTCGGCGGCGAAGACCTCCGCGAGCGCCTCCTGTTCGCCGAACACGATGGGATTGACCTGGTAGATCTTGTACGTCCCCTTGGGGAAATCGCCCAGCTTCTTGAGGAACTTCTTCAACGCCTCCTGGTAGGCCAGCTGATCGTCCGGGTCGTTCCAGTCGATGCCTTCCCACTTCTTCTCGAACTTCTTGTACGGCTCCACAGCGTCGCAGAGGTTGGAGCGCTGCAGGCCGGAGCTGGGCCCCGAGGCGCCGGGCACCGGATTGTTCGCGGTGTAGACGTCTACGCCGTGGTACGAGGAATCCGAGACCCACACCACCTTGCCGTCGAGCGTGATCACGTAGTACCCGCCGCCGGCGAGCACAAAGGCCGGCTTCTGGTCCTCGGACACGAACCCGTCGGAGAGCATGACGTAGTCGCCGTACTGGTCGTCCTCTTGCAGCTCCGCGGTTGGTTTTGGCGTGATGCCGCCAACCGCGTGCGTGGACGGCTCGTACGCGTCGCCGCACTTGGGCAGCGCGAACCCCTCCATGGCTTCATTCACCGCGGGCTGGGGATTCCACGTCACCGCGAGCGTCGTTGGGCTGGGGCTGCCCGACGCTGTTGGCGCCGCCGCGCCCCCACCAAAGCTGGGCAGGTGGTCCAGGCCAAACCACCCCGCGACCGCGACGGCGGCGACGGCCGCCGTGGTGCCAGCCGCCGCGCCGGCCAGCGCGGACCGGTGCCGCCCCCGCGCGGGTGCCATGACGGTGTTGACGCCGCCGCTCGGCACGGCGTAGGTCGCCGCGGACCCGGTGAAACGAGCGCGCAAGGCGGCGATGTCCTCTGGGCTGGGATCTGGGAGTGGATCCGGGGTGGCCTTCCCGAGCACGGCCCGCACCCCGTCGGCATCCTTGCCGTCGATGGCGATCAGCACGGCCGCCGCCGGTCGCGCGCCGGACGGGTCCGCAGCCGCGCGGGCCGCCATCCACTCCCGGCAGGCGATCTCCGCCGAGCGGGTGTCTCGCGGCGCCTTGCGCCGCGAGAACACCGCCACGGTGGACTCCTGGGCCAGGTCGCGGGCCGCCTCGCGGCTGTCCACGAGCAGCTCCGCATACGCGACGAGCGCGCTGAATCGCGAGCGCAGCAGGTTCGCGTACGCGGAATGCCATGCCCCCATCGGCGGCCCCCTTCCTAGGCACACCCTAGCCATTCGCACCCTACGAGACCTGGCAAAGGCGGCGGGCGCGCTAGTCTTCCGCTCGTGTCATCGACGACCGCACTCGACCCAGTGGCCCCAGACGCCATCCCCGCCGACATCGCCAAGGAAGCCCCCGAGGGCAGCCAGCGCAAAGAGCATCGCATCGCGGGTGCGGACGGGCTGCGCGCCGCCGCGGCCCTTGGCGTGGTGTTCTCCCACCTCTTCCAGCGTCTCGCCTTCGACCAGCACGGCACCGTCTGGGCGGACATCCAGGGCGTCGCCATGAAGGGCGCCTACGGCGTCTCCGTCTTCTTCGTGCTCTCCGGTACCCTGCTGAGCCTGCCCTTCTGGACCGCCTACTTCAGCGGCGACAAGATGCCGTCGCTACGGCACTATGCCAAGCGTCGGGCAGCGCGCATTGTCCCCGGTTTCTATGTGGCCCTGACGGTGAGCTTCCTCGCCGTGCTCGCCTGGTACCCCACCACCCAGCACCCCCTCACCCGCTACCTCGCGGGCCTGAGCTTCCTGAGCGGCTGGCACTGGCTGACGTTCTTCCCCGTGGAGTCCAACGGGCCGCTGTGGTCCATCTCGCTCGAGGTGATGAGCTACATCTTCATGCCGATCGCGATGCTGGGCATGTTCCTCATCGGCCGCCGGCGCGGCTGGACGGGCGCGGGCTACTGGGTGGGTGTGCTGATTGTGGTCGTCCTGGTAAACCAGTGGATCACCACCACCTTCATCCCCTCGGACGACCAGAAGGGCTGGGAGTTCGGCGACGTCGGCGGCGCCAAGACGTGGCTGCCGTACTTCAACCCGGTCGGCTTCTTCGCGCACTTCGCGATGGGCATCGCGGCGGCAGGGTTCATCGCCTGGTGGCGGCACCGCTCCGGTGCCCGACGCTGGGGTTTCGACCTCCTTGGCCTCGCCGGAATCCTGGGGCTGGCTTGGCTCGTGTGGGTCAATCGCTTCCCCTACGAGCCCGAGTTCATGGGCAACTTCCAGAACCAGCCGTACCTGTGGCCGTGGCTCGCGGTGTGCGCGGCGGTGGCGCTCGTTGGCGCATCGCACTCTCGGCTGTTGGGGGCGGATCATGGACAACCGGTTTGCGCGGTACACCGCGACCGTCTCGTTCGGGATCTACGTGTGGCACTACCTGATGGTGGGGCTCGTGGAGTTGCTCACCAACGGGGAGTTCACCTACGGCAACGTCTACGACCTTGGGCGCTTCGGGATGATGTCGCTGACGGTGCTGGTGCTGGCCTACGCGTTCGCCTCCGCGAGCTGGTTCTGGATGGAGAAGCGGGTGCTGCAGTCCAAGTGGGCGCGCAGCTAGCGCTGGCCCCTGGCCCGGCGCCTCGACGGGTTTAGGCACGTTGCGCATACCTTTCGCGCACAGTCGCGCCCGTTTAGGCAACTGACGCATACCTTGGCGGCGACACCCCCTTCAGCGGGAGCTTGCGGCCAAGGTATGCGTCACCTGCCTAAACCGAGGCGCGCGGGCCCAAAGAGTATGCGCAGTGTGCCTAAGCCAAGGGGGGTGCAGCTAGGGGATCGTTATCGTGACCGGCTTGGAGATGGCTAGCGCGGGGGCGCCGTCCACGACGTACTCCTGCGGCACGTCGCGCGCCAGGACCTCGTCGAGCACGTCCTGAGGGACGTCGCAGACCCGGATCGTCACGTCGCCCTCTCCGCTCACCTGGTCGGTGCAGTAGGGCTCCAAGCGCGGGTCGTCAGCAAGCGGGGTGTCGCCGATCGAGTACGACAGCGTGCCGATGTTGCTGACGCCCTCGTCGTTCAGGGCGCGGGCGATCGCGGCCGGCTCGCCAACGATGATCGGCGCCACGGCGTAGATCTTGTACTCGCCCGACGGGAGTTCGGCGTGCTCGGCGTTGAAGGCGTCGGTCGCGTCCTGAGCCGCCTGGATGTCCTCGGGGGTCGCGGTGTCGAAGTCGACGTTCGCCCAGATCTCGGCGAGCTGGCCGGAGACGTCGCACAGGGTTGGCCCCGTGAGTGAGACGCCCTCGCCGGCCGGCGTTTTGGAGCCGGGGATCGCCACGAAGTACTGCGGCACGTACTCGCCGCCCCAGTCCGGCGAGATCACCACGCCGTCCCTCGTCACGATGTAGTAGCCCTCCGCCCCAACGAATGCCACGGGGTCCTGGCCCTCCGGCGTGTAGTTGGAGGTGATGCTGAGGGTGTCGACGCCATCTTCGTCGTCGAGCGTTGCCTCGGCGGTGAGGACGACCCCATTGGCCGCCGTCGCATCGCCGGACCACGTGTCACCGCACGCCGGGTGCTGCATCACGGCGCTCGCGGCCGCGACGACCTTCGAGTTGTCGAACGTGAGGTGCACATAGGCGATGCTCGTTGCGGTCGGCGTCGACGACGCGGACGGTGACGGCTCCGCGGTCACGTGCGCGTCCTGCCACCACTTCACGCCGAACCAGCCGATGGCCGCGGATGCCAATGCGACCATCAGCGCGGCAGCGATCTTCAGCGCCCTGGGCACGGCGAAATCTCCTCGTGGAGGGTGAGTGGGAAGCGCCCCGCGACGGGCGCGCACCTAGAGTAACAAATGCGCGCGCAAGCATCCCCGACGCTCGCTCTCAGCGCGCGCATCGTCCCCCTTCGTCCGGTACCGGCCCCTGTCATCAATAGAACGTCAGCGGCGGCGCTTTCGTGGGGTGGGAATCATCACAAATCGGTCACGATCGGCGGCGGATCGCGAAGAACGCGCCGCCGCAACGGTGAGCGCGATGGCTCCGCCTAGAAACCACCACTCGCCCGCCGCCTCCTGCTGGTCGCTGTCGATCGGCGTCGGCGGTTCGGCGCTCGTAGGAACCGGCTGGATAGCGAGCGCATCCTCGATGACGGGCGTCCACGCGGCCGCGAGTTTGGCGTTGCCCGCGTCGTTCGGGTGGATGCCGTCGTCGGTGTCGGTCGCCGGGTCAAAGCCGGTGGAGAGGTCCGCGACCATGACGGGGGACTCATCGGTGGACGCGGCCTCCGCCCATGCGGGCAGTGCCTCCGCGAGCGCGGCCTGCTCCGCGTCGCACCCGCACACCCCGGAGTCGAGCGGGGGAGGGGTGCCCACCACCACGCGCATCGATGGCCGGTAGTCCCGATACAGCTGCAGCAGCTTGTCGTACTGCGCGAGGATCGCATCCGCGTCGCTGCCGCCGAGCAGGTCGTTGGTGCCGAGCAGCATCACGATCACCTGCGGCGTATACGTCCCCAGCACGTCGTCGGTGGCGAGCTTGATCCACATGCGCGTGGCGGTGATGCCGCCGATCCCGGTGTTGTCGGCGTCAAACGGCTCGCCCACCGCGTTCGTGACGTCGCCGCATTCGTTCGCGGTAAGGATGCCCACCATGTCCACGGGCCAGCCGTCGTTCGTCAGCGACACCCACACGGGTGCACGCCAGCAGCCGGGGGAGCCCGTGATCGAGTCGCCCACGAACATCAGGCGGGTCGTCTCGGGTGCGATGCTCGGGTCCACGTCTGACGCGACCGCCGCCGGGCCAAGCGCCACAGACCCAACCACCGCGAAGGCGACCGCCAGCGCCAACCCAAGCGAGCGTCGGACCCCCATGCGGTGAACCTACTCCCAGCGGCGCCTGCGCACCGCGCGCGAGACGAGCACGGCGCCGACCACCACCCCAATCACCAGCGCCACGCCCACGGCGACCGACGCGGGGGACGGCGCCGAGCGAAGCGCGATGGGCTTGCGGAAGCGGAGGATCCCCCAGCCGTTCTCGAGCGCCTCGCGGCGCAGGGCGCGGTCGGGGTTCACGGCGTAACCGTGGCCAACGGCCTGGAGCATGGGCATGTCCGTGATCGAGTCCGAGTACGCGTAGCTTCGCGCGAGGTCGTAGCCGCGCTCGGCCGCGAGCTCCGCCATCGCGACCGCCTTGTTCTCGCCGAACGCGTAGAAGTCGATCTCCCCGGTGAAGTGGCCGTCCTCAACGGTCATGCGAGTGGCGATCACGGCGTCCGCACCCAGCAGCGCGGCGATGGGTCGCACCACCTCCTCGGCGGACGCGCTGACGATCACCACGTCCCTGCCGAGTTCGTGGTGCGCGTGGATCAGCTCGAGCGCCTCCTCGAAGACCACCGGGTCGATGTACTCGTGGAGCGTCTCGTCGAGGATCTCGTTGAGCCGCTCAACATCCCACCCGCGGATGAGCTCCGCGAGGGCGTCGCGCAGACGGTTGGTCTTGCGCTCGTCGGCGCCGCCCATGTGGAACAGCAGCGCGGCGTAGCCGGTGCGCAGCGCGGCCGTTCGCGTGAGCAGGCCGCCCTCAAGAAGCGGGCGCGACAGGGCCGAGGACGAGCTCATCGCAATGATGGTCTTGTCCAGGTCGAAGAACGCGGCCGGCCGCGTCTTGTCTGCCATTCGCCCTCCTTACTTAACGGTATCGGCGCTTACTGACTCTGACCAAAGCCCCAACCCGCGTCCCCGGTTAACGTTGAGTGGCCGGTTATCCACCGTCGGGCGGCCCGACGCTGTTGCCGGCCCCGCTCGAGCGGCACCCTTGCGTGGTGAAACCTGGCGACGACCCCCTTGCTTCCCTCCTCGCGCTTCCGGGGGTGACGGACGTGCTCGTGAACGGCCCGGGGGAGGTGTGGGTGGATCGCGGTTTCGGCTGCGAACGGGCGGCGGTGACGTTTCCCGGGCCCGACGCTGTGCGAGCTTTGGCGGTGCGGCTCGCCTCCGTGGCCGGGAGGCGCTTGGACGACGCGGCGCCGAGCGTGGATGCGCGGCTGCCGGACGGGTCCAGGCTGCATGCCGTGCTGCCGCCCGTGGCCGATGGGTGCACGGCGATCTCGATCCGGCGGGTGCGGGCGGAGCCGTTTGCGCTTGCGGACCTGGCGGTAGCGGGAATGGTGGCTCCCGAGGTCTCCCGGGTGCTGGCCGCGCTCGTGGCGGCGCGCGCGTCGCTGCTGGTGACCGGGGGCACGGGCGCGGGGAAGACCACGCTCGCGTCCACGCTGCTTGGCCTCGTTGACGAGCGAGAGCGGATTGTCGTGGTCGAGGAGGTGGGGGAGCTCAACCCGGCCCACCCGCACGTGGTTCGCCTCGTTGAGCGGCGCGCCAACGTGGAGGGCGCGGGCGGGGTGGGGCTCGAGCGCCTCGTGCGCGAGGCGCTGCGGATGCGGCCGGACCGCATCGTGCTCGGCGAGTGCCGCGGTGCCGAGCTGCGCGAGGTGCTCACCGCCTACAACACGGGGCATCGCGGCGGGCTCACGACGCTTCACGCGAACTCGGCGGCCGATGTGCCAGCGCGGCTCGCCGCGCTTGGCGCTCTCGCGGGACTTCCCGACCGCGCAACGCACCGCCTCGCGGCCGCCGGCTTCGACGCCGTGGTCCACGTGGAACGGCTTCCGAATGGCGTGCGCAGGGTGGCTGAGGTGGCCGTGCTCGCGCTCGGCGCGCGCGGGCTGCTGGTGCGGTCTGCGCTGCGCGACGACGGCGCGCGGGGACCAGGGTGGGACGCGCTCGCGGCGCTGGTCGGCGATGCCTGACGACCCGTTGGCCCAGGCCGCGGCGGTGGTGGGGCTCTTGCGCGCGGGCCTGCCGCCCGCGGAGGCGTTCGTCGAGGGCGGATGGGGTCAGGCGGGCGAGGACGGGGCGCCTCTGGGGGCCACGCCGGAGCTCGCGGTCGCCGCGCGGCTCGCGCACGCCACGGGCGCCCCGCTCGCCCCGATCCTCGAGGCGTGCGCCGCGGCCGCTCGCGAGGAGGCGGAGGCGGCGCTCGCCCGGGACGTCGCCCTCGCCGGCCCGCGCATGTCCGCTCGCGTCCTCGCGTGGCTTCCGCTCGCCGGCCTCGCGCTCGCGGTGCTGATCGACGCGGGCGTGCTGCGGGTGCTCGCGAGCGCGATCGGCGCGGCGCTCGTGGCTGTTGCCGCACTGCTGACGATCGCCGGCCGCTGGTGGATGCGGCGCCTCGTGTCGCGGGCGCAGTCGCCGCCAACGGCGACCGGAGTGATGCTCCACGCCGTGCGCGCGGCCCTCGCGGCGGGGGCCGACATCCCGAGCGCGCTCGCGGCCGTTGGCAACGCGATGGCGCCGGAGCCCACGCTCGCGAGCGAGGGCGCACGCCTCCAGTCGGTGGCGCTCGCGTTGGCGAACGGCGAGGTGTGGGACGAGGCGTGGCAGGGCGCGGGCCTGCTTGAGCTGGCCGACGGGCTGCGGCTCGCCTGGACGCGGGGGTCGCACGCCGCGCCAATGCTGCTTGCCGCCGCCGCTGGGGCCGACCTGCGGCGGCGCCGGGCCGCTCAGGTGGCGGCCGGAGAGCTTTCCGTGCGGCTCACGCTGCCGTTGGCGCTGTGCCTGCTGCCCGCCTTCGTGGTCGCGGGCATCCTGCCTCTGCTGGTCTCCCTCGTGGGAGGCATCCAGTGATGTCCCCAGCCGGCGCAGAGTTCGCGGCCATCCACCGGTGCCGGGGATGCGGCGCGCTAAGCGTCACTCGGCCGCGGCACGGTTGAGCCAAGGAAAGGAGTTCACATGAGGAAATGGAACTGGCGCGCTGTTGATTGGCGCAGCGACCGTGGCATGGCCACCGTCGAGTACGCGATGGTGACGGTCGCGGCCGCCGCCTTCGCGGGAGTGCTGATCGCGCTGCTCAAATCGGCCGCCGTGCGCGACCTGCTCATGGGCATCGTCAAGTCCGCGCTCGGCGGCTAGCGATGCGCGGCGACCGCGGCTCAACGACGGTGGAGTTCGCGCTCTCGCTGCCGGCCGTGGTGCTCGTGCTGGCGTCGGTGCTGGCCGGGGCACGCCACGCGGCCGACGCCGTGGTCGCCAGGGAGGCGGCCGCTACCGCCGCGCGGGTTGCGTTGGTGGACGGGGAGTCGGCGGGAGAGCGCGCGGGCAGGGCGGTGGCGCCGGGACGCGTCACCGTCCGCCTGGCCACCTCCGACGGGTGGTGGGTCGCGCGCGCGACCCTCAGGGTTCCCGGCCCTCTCCCCGACGTCATCGCAACCGCAAAGGCGTATCAGCCGTGAGCAGGGATGGGAGCAGCGACAGCGGCAGCGCGACGGTGGCGGTCGTCGCGCTGCTCGCCGTCGCGATCACCGTGGGGCTTGCCATCGCGGCGGCGGCCGGGATAGCCGCCGATCGTGTCGATGCGCGCGCGGCCGCCGACCTCGCCGCGCTCGCCGGCGCCCACCAAGCGCGGCAGAACCTCGCCGGCATGGGTCGGGACCCGTGCGCGGTCGCAGACCGCGCGGCGGCCGCGAACGCGGCCGAGCTCACCGCATGCCGAGCGTGGGGCGACGGGTCGGTGCAGGTGACCGTGGCGTCGGGCCGTGCAAAGGCGAGCGCGCGAGCCGGGCCGGACGGGGAGGCCGGAGAAAGAGAGAGGCCCGGCGGTGGCTCGGGCTGAGGGAACCGAACCACCACCGGACCTACCCGGCTCTTCGGAGGAACTGAGGGAATCCTCCGGGCCAGGCTGGACGCTCTGTGGCGTCAAGTAACAGTCAAGCCCACTTGGTGCTCGTTATAGAAACATCTCGAGCCGAATGTGACGGATATCACACGGGGCGTCCTGTTTGTCTACTTCGTCACCGTCACGGTCCCGAGGGACGTCCAGACGGTGAATGAGACGGAGTCGCTGTCCGCCGGGGCGGGGGCCATGATGGGCTCCGGCTCGTCAGAGTCGGAGGGCGCATCCGGTGCCACGTCGTCGGCCGCGCCGCCTCCCTCGACCTCAGCCTGGTAGGCGATGGCGTAGTCGTTGCCCAGGTAGAGGTCCTGTGCGCTCAGCACCGTGTACGTGCCCGGCTGGACCACGTTCGCGCGGGCCGCGTTCCAGCAGCCGTTGAGGTCGCGCCACAGGTAGTCGCCGCTGAGGGTGTCTCCTGGTGCGAGGTAGCCGTTGCTCGGCGCGAAGATGAGGCTCTCCCCTGCGGCCTTGGCCGAGTCCGTGGCATAGGCGATGCCCATGTTGTTCTGGTCGGGGTTGACGGGGTAGGCCTCGGCGATCGCCTTGCCATCCTTCACCAGCACCAGCCGCGGGGAGGCTCCCTCGTAGAAGCCCGGCAGTGACCAGTCGGTGGTGTTCTTGAGCGCGTAGTGCACCAGCGGGTTGTCATCCACGACCCAGCCATAGCTGAGGTGGACGCTGCTCGGCAGGTCACCGGTCACTGCGAGCCAGTTGAGGTCCGCCGACTGAGCCGGGAACGCGCCATTGGCGCCGTCCATGGGGCAGCCGTAGTAGGTGTCGACCCACGCGTCCGGCGACTCGTCCTGCGAGTCACTCGTCTTCACCACGCGCTGCGTGCCGACCGCCATGTCCCACTTGCCCAGGAGCGCCGCCTCGTAGGCCTTGCGCGCCTCGTCGCTCGTGAGCACGTCCGACGGCGTGGCCGGGTTCGGGTCCACGGTGCCGGGATCGGTGGGGTTGAGGTACTTGGCGAACGGGTCCTTGACCGGGTCGCCCGCGATCGTGAACGGCACGGCGTCGCTGACCGCAAAGCTCACGGGCTCCTCAACGAAGTTCGCGCTCGCGTCGCTCGAGACCGAGGTGTCGGGGTCGAGAGTGACGCTGGGATCGGGTGCGGGCTCGGGTGCGATGTCGGGCCCGCCCGTGGGCTCCGGGACGGGCGGGATGTCCGCGCTCACGCCGGTCACCGTGACGATCGTGTAGTCGCCGGCGGGCAGCGCCGCGCCGTCCCAGCAGTTGTTGAGGTCGAACCCGGCTCCGCGCGTCGCGTTCGCATCCGCGGTGACCGTCAGCTGGTCCGAGTCACTAGCCACGGGACCGGCCGCAACCACGAGGCCGTTCCACACCACGTACGCGGTCGGGGAGTCCGGAGAGAAGGAACGGTCCGACTTGGTCTCGTAGAGAACCTTGAACTGTGCGGAGTTGTCCTGGATGCCGCCCCAGAACAGTGTCGCGCTCACGTCGCCGGCAGGGAACTGCGTGAGGTCCAGCGCGGATCCGCACGCGACCGGGCCGCCTGCGACGACCATGCCGTCGTTGCCCACAAAGCCGGGCTCGATGGCACCACCGGCGGTGTCTTCCGTCTTGCCGTTGTCGGCCTCGGCCGCGCCAAGGGCGGTCTGGTTGGCGACCACGCCGGCAACGCCGGCGAAGACGAGCGCCGCGGCGCCAACGCCGACGATGCCGTTCGCGCCAACGCGGATCGCGCGGTTGCGCCGGGCGCGGGAGCGCACCCTGCTCGTCGACACGGACAGCTCCTCAACGGGCGCGGAGTCCGCCGCCGCCCGCAGTGCGTCTGACATCTTCATGGTTGGTTCCCTCCACTTGAGCCCTTCGGGGGCTGCACGATGGTCGTCTCGTCCTCTGCCTCAATGTCACCGAGCGCCAACTGCAGACGCCCAACAGCGTCGGCCAGATAGCGCTTGACGGAGCCTTCCGCGATCCCGAGGTGCCGCGAGATCTGCGGCACCGTGAGGTCGTCGAAGTAGCGCAGCACCACGCACGTCCGCTCCCGAGGTGAGAGGGTCGCGAGAGCCGCGTGAACGTCGGACCCCGCCGCGATGGCGTGAACCGGGTCCCGCGCGGGCTCCTCCTCGCGGAAGAGGTGCTGCACTCGTTGCCAGCGCTGACCGCGCCGGTACTCATCGATGAAGACGGACGTGATCGCGCGTCGGACATAGCCCTCCGCGTTGACCACCGTGAGACCCTTGCGCTCGCGAGAGAAGGTGCGCACCAACGCGTCCTGGACCAGGTCCTGAGCCCGGGTCGCGTCGCCGCACACCAGGAACGCGTAGCCGAGCAGCGCGCGCTCACGATCGCGCACGAGGTGCTCCATCGTGTCTTGCCACTCGGCCATGAGTCCTCCGGTCCGGTCAACCGCCTTACGCAATGTCGACGTACACCTAAGTCGAAACGTTGGGGCGGTCGCCGGTGAACCCATCGTCCCCTAGACTCGCCAGGTACGTAAGCCGCCGTGACAAGGGCGTCGCGGCCGTCAAGGAGGACGAATGCTATCCACCTCGGTCCAGGCCATCTCGGTCTCCACCGAAAGCGTCACCACTGTCATCGTTATCGGGGTCATTGCCGCGCTGTCGCTCGCTATGTCCTGGTATTTGCGCCAACAGGTGCTCAAGTACAACGAGGGCAGCGCCAAGATGCAGGAGATCGCGGGAGCGGTCCAGGAGGGCGCGTCCGCGTACCTCAAGCGCCAGTTCCGCACGCTCTCCGTGTTCGCGGTGATCGTTTTCGCGCTGCTGTTCCTGCTGCCCGGCGACATGGACGTGCGCATCGGTCGTTCCGCGTTCTTCCTGGTAGGCGCCACGTGTTCGGCTGTCATCGGCTACATGGGCATGTGGCTGGCCGTGCGCGCGAACGTGCGCGTGGCCTTCGCCGCCACCGAGGAGGACGGCCGCGCTCGCGGCGCCCGCATCGCGTTCCGCACCGGCGGCGCGGTGGGCATGGGCGTTGTTGGGCAGGGCCTCGGCGCGTCGGCTCTCGTGGTCTTCCTGTACCGGGCCGACGCTCCTGCCGTGCTTGAGGGATTCGGCTTCGGTGCCGCTCTGCTCGCCATGTTCATGCGCGTTGGCGGCGGCATCTTCACCAAGGCGGCCGACGTTGGCGCGGACCTCGTTGGCAAGGTCGAGAACCACATCCCAGAGGACGACCCCCGCAACGCGGCCACGATCGCGGACAACGTGGGCGACAACGTCGGCGACTGCGCCGGCATGGCCGCGGACCTCTTCGAGTCCTACGCGGTCACCCTCGTTGCGGCGCTGATCCTCGGCAAGGTCGCGTTCGGCGAGCAGGGCCTCGTGTTCCCGCTCATCGTGACGGCGATCGGCGCGGTCACCGCCGCGATCGGCGTGCTCATCACCCGCGTGCGCAAGAACGAGGGCGGTCTCAAGGCCATCAACCGTGGCTTCTACACGTCCGCCGTGATCGGCGCCGTGCTCGCCGTTGCCGCGGCCTTCGTGTACCTCCCCGACTCGTTCGCGAGCTTCAACGGCTCGCGCCTCGGCGATGACGCTTCCGACCCGCGCGTCGCGGCGTCCATCGCCGTGGTCATCGGCATCGCGCTCGCGGGCGTGATCCTGTGGCTCACCGGCTACTTCACCGACACCGCCAAGCGCCCAACGCGCCGCGTGGCCCGCACCTCTCTTACCGGTGCGGCAACCGTGGTGCTCGCCGGAATCGGTGTTGGCCTCGAGTCCGCGGTGTACACCGCGCTCGTGATCGGCGGCGCGATCGTGGCGCTGTTCTTCGTGGCCGGGTCCTCGATCCCGCTGGCGCTGTTCCTCGTGGCTCTCGCGGGCTGCGGCCTGCTCACCACCGTTGGTGTGATCGTGGCGATGGACACGTTCGGTCCGGTCTCCGACAACGCCCAGGGCATCGCCGAGATGTCCGGCGAGGTGGACGAGGAGGCGGCGAAGACGCTCACCGACCTCGACGCCGTCGGCAACACCACCAAGGCCGTCACCAAGGGCATCGCGATCGCGACGGCCGTGCTCGCCGCGACCGCGCTGTTCGGCTCGTACTCCGACGCGGTGAGCACTGCGCTGGCCAACGCCGGCAACGCGGTTGCGACCTTCAGCTACGAGATCATCAACCCCATCACGCTCGTCGGCGTGATCATCGGCGGCGCCGTGGTGTTCCTCTTCTCCGGTCTCGCGATCGACGCGGTGACCCGCGCCGCGGGCGCGATCGTGTTCGAGGTTCGCCGCCAGTTCCGCGAGATGCCAGGCATCATGGACGGCACGCAGCGCCCCGAGTACGGCCGCGTCGTGGACATCTGCACGCGCGACTCGCTTCGCGAGCTCGCGACGCCGGGTCTGCTCGCCGCGATGGCGCCGATCTTCGTCGGCATGGCACTGGGTCCCGGAGCGCTCGCGGGCTTCCTCGCCGGCGCGATCGGCACCGGCGTGCTCATGGCCGTGTTCCTCGCGAACTCGGGTGGGTCATGGGACAACGCCAAGAAGATCGTCGAGGACGGCTATCACGGCGGCAAGTACTCTCCCGCCCACGAGGCCACGATCATCGGCGACACCATTGGTGACCCGTTCAAGGACACCGCCGGCCCCGCGATCAACCCGCTCATCAAGGTGATGAACCTGGTGTCGGTGCTCATCGCGCCCGCAGTGGTGATGCTGACCTACGGCGACAGCGCCAACCCATGGCTGCGTGGCGGCATCGCGTTCATCGCGGCCGCTGTGGCCGTGGGCGCGGTGTATGCGGCGGCCCGCCGCGCGCACCAGGGCGGCATCGCGTCCGAGGTGGACTCCGCCGTGCACGACCTGGGCGACGACTCGCCCGGTGACGCCGTGGACGCGGAGCTCGCGGAGGCCGACGCCAAGGAGTAGCGCGCTCTCCTCACTCCTGAAATGGGCGCTGAGGGTCACCAAGTTCGAAATTGGTGACACTCAGCACCCATTCCGCGTCCCGGGCGGACGGCGGTGCGGACTTCACCGCCCCGCGCCGCCGCGCCCCGCTAGCCTGACCGTGTGCCAACGCTCTCGGACCCCTCCGCTCTCAGGCGGGACCTCGCGCCGTGGACCAACGACGCGATCGCGGAGCTGGTCGGCGACCGCGCGGTGGCCGCGCTCGACCGTGAGCAGCTGGTCCCCGCGCGACTCGCGGCAAGGGCCGCGGGGGCGAGCCCGTTGCGCTCCTGACCAGGCTCTTCGCGCTCGGCGAGACCCTCACCGTCGCCCAAGTCGACCGCGCCCTGCCGACGCTGACAACGGAAGGCGCGGCAGCGTCGGGCCTGGTGGCCACCGCGGGGCTGAGCCCGCAAGACCAAGCAAGAGCGCTCGTTGACCTGCGCCCCTACGAGACGGAGGACCATCGCTGGTGGATCGCGAGCGACCTGGGCGAGGCGGTGACCGGCGAGGGGCTCATGGATGACCACGTGCTCGGTGTTGGGGGTGCGAGCCTCACCCTGGCCTCGGTCGCGATGCGCACCCCGGTGTCACGCGCGCTCGACCTCGGCACGGGCAGCGGCATCCAGGCGCTGCACGCGTCCACCCACGCGGCGCGCGTGACCGCCACCGATACCTCGGCCCGCGCCCTCGAGTTCGCGCGCTTCAACGCCGCCCTCGCTGGCGTGGACCTGGACCTGCGCCACGGATCCCTGCTGGAGCCGGTCGCGGGGGAGCGGTTTGACCTCATCGTCTCCAACCCGCCGTTCGTGATCACACCCCCGGGCGCGCCCAGCTTCGAGTATCGCGACGGCGGTCTGCCAGGGGATTCGCTCATGGGGACGCTCGTCCGCTCGCTCGGGGGCGCGCTCACGCCCGGCGGCGTGGCGCAGCTGCTGGGCAACTGGGAGATCCGCGGCGACTGGCGCGAGCGCTGGGAGGCGTGGCTGGACGGCACCGGCCTCGACGCGTGGGTGGTGCAGCGGGACGTGCTCGACGCCGCCCAATACGCGGAGACCTGGCTGCGCGACGCGGGCGTGGTCCCCGAGCGCGGCCGCGCCGCCTTCGACGACGCCTACGAGGCCTACCTCGCGGATTTCGATCGTCGCGGGGTGCGGGAGATCGGCTTTGGGATGGTGCTGCTTCGCCGCCCGGGCGGGGCCGGCTCGACGCTGCATCGCCTTGAGTCGCTGGAGGGCCCAGTCTCGGCTCCCCTTGGGCCCACGCTGGCCGCGACGCTCACGGCGCACGATCGCCTCGAGCGGCTGGGCGACGACGCGCTGCGAGACGAGCGCCTCACCGTAGCCGGCGACGTGACGCGAGAGGTCTACGGCCGGCCCCTCCTCGCCGATCCCGAGCACATCCTCATCCGCCAGGGCGGCGGCTTTGGGCGCGCGGTGCGCGCCGACACCGCCCTCGCTGGCTTCGTGAGCGCGTGTGATGGTGAACTGACGGTGGGCCAGATCCTCGGCGCCCTCGAGGCGCTGGGCGTGGATCACGCCCAGGACCTGATCCCGGCCATCCGCGAACTGGTGGAGACGGGTTTTCTGGCCTGAAGCGTCGGGCCCAAGGTCCGGGGAAATCGCCGCGAACGGCCCTTACGGTCTATGGGTGACCACAACTGCCCTGTCCCCGGGCGCGCTCTCGCGCGCCGAGCAGCTCTCCATTGGCGCGTTCGAACTCGCCGACTCCCACGCCTGGCCCGGTCGCCTGGCCGCCGCCGTGACCCTCGCGGTCCCCGGCGCGGAGGGCAGGTTCGCGTGGGATGAGCTGAGCTGGGTGCTCGCCGACCGGCGCGGCCTCGTGGACGCCGTGGTGTTCCAGGGCGCCGAGCCCACCGCGAACGTCGGCCTCGCGGCGGCGATGGCACGCGTGCGCGAGTTCGGCTACGGGGTGGGGCTGCGTACCGCCGGAGCCAACCCGCACGCGCTCGCCGAGGTGCTGCCGCTCCTGGACTGGGTGAGCATCGAGATCGCGTGCGCCGGTTGCGCCAGCGCGCGCTCCTCGCTCGAGCTGATCATGCGCTCCGGCGTGGACTACGAAGTCACCCTCACGGTGGACCCGGCAACGCACTCGCGCGAGGACGTCTTCGCGGTGGTGCGCGAAGTGATCCGCTCTGGCGCTCACGCGCCCGTGCTGTGCGGCCGCGCGATGTATGAGGTCATCAACGTCGCCGACCTGCCGGATCTAGAGCGCCGCTAGCACCAGCTCAGAGCGCGGGCAGCACCGCCTGCGAGATCCGCTCCCACACGCTCGGGTGCGCCGTCAGCAGCCCGGGCTTGCCGTCGCCGGGAAGGTACTCGTCGCCGTTGGGGCGCCGCGAGTCGAGGCCGGCCTCGCGCACCAGCAGTGAACCGGGCGCGTGGTCCCACGGCAGCGTTCGCGTGAACAGCACGTAGTCCTTGAGCCCCTCGACGACGTCCAGGTAGTCCCAGCCCGCGCAGAAGCGGATGTCGCGGACGGGGCCAAGCGTCGCGGCCGCCGCGTACACGCCCTCGACGTCGCGCACGAACGCCCGCGCTCCCAGCGCACCGCGCAGTGCCGACGGCTCGGGCGGCTCGGGCGCGGCGACTCGCGCGCCGTCGATGAAAGTCCCAATTCCAAGCGCCCCATGCATCTCGCGGTCCACGGCCGGGTAGGTGATCCATGCGCCCTGCGTGCGGCCGCCCTCGATCAGCGCGACCATGCACGCGAAGTCCTCCTGCCCGTGGACGAAGTTGCGCGTGCCGTCAACGGGGTCCACGACCCAGCAGGCCTCGGTTGCCGAGACCAGCTCGAGCAGCTCCGGCGAAGCCGCCGTCGCCTCCTCCCCAACCACCGGGATGTCCAGCAGCGAAGCGAGCGATGCGGTGAGCCTGCGCTCGGCCAGCACGTCAGCGTCGGTCACCAAGTCCCAGGGCCCGGCCTTGGTCCGCACATCATCGGACGAGAGAGATCGCCAGCGTGGCATGACCTCCGCATCGGTGGCCTCTCGCATGGCGGCGAGCACAGCGTCGGACAGTGCTTGGGTGACCAGGGGCATGCCCCCATGTTCCCACCCATGAGTTGCGGCGCTGGACCGCCTATGTATCCTGTGTGCGTTCCACCCCCACGAAAGCAGGCACCATGCCCCGCAAGCTCGTCATCGTCGAGTCGCCAACCAAGTCCCGCACCATCGGTGGCTATCTTGGCGACGACTACGACGTCGTCTCGAGTGTTGGCCACATCCGTGACCTGCCGCAGCCGAGCGAGCTGCCCGCGGGCAAGCGTGAGGGCTCCGTCGGCAAGTTCGCGGTGGATGTGGAGAACGGATTCGCTCCTTATTACGTGGTGTCGCCGGAGAAGAAGAAGGTTGTCGCGGACATCAAGTCGCGGCTCAAGGACGCGAGCGAGGTCTACCTCGCAACCGATGAGGACCGCGAGGAGAGGCCATCGCGTGGCACCTGCTCGAGGTGCTCCAGCCCAAGGTGCCCGTCAAGCGCCTCGCGTTCCACGAGATCACGCGCGAGGGGATTGCCCGGGCCCTGGAACAGCCCCGCGAGCTCGACATGGAGCTGGTGGAGGCCCAGGAGGCCCGCCGCATCCTCGACCGCCTCTACGGCTATGAGGTCTCGCCGGTGCTGTGGCGCAAGATCCAGCAGGGTCTGAGCGCCGGCCGCGTGCAGTCCATCGCGCTGCGGCTGGTGGTGGACCGCGAGCGGGAGCGCATGGCGTTCCAGTCGGCGGAGTACTGGGATCTCACCGCTTCGTTCGCCGCCACGCAGGGGCCCGACGCTGGGCGCGGCTTCACCGCCCGCCTCACCTCGGTCGATGGTCGCCGGGTGGCGATTGGCAAGGACTTCGACGACCGCGGCGTGCTCAAGAACGACAAGGTCTTCCACGTCACCGCTTCCACGGCGGGCTCGCTGGCCGCGGGACTGGCGGGGTCCGACTTCTCCGTGGTGGGTGTGGAGTCCAAGCCGTACAAGCGCAGGCCCGCCGCTCCGTTCATCACGTCCACGCTGATCCAGGAGGCGTCGCGCAAGTTGCGCCTCGGCGCCCGCGACGCGATGCGCGTTGCGCAGGGACTCTACGAGCGCGGATTCATCACCTATATGAGAACCGACTCGCCCACGCTTTCCGGCGAGGCCATCCGCGCCGCACGCTCGCAGGCGGCGGAGCTCTACGGGTCCGACTCGGTGTCCGCGACGGCCCGCGTCTACGCCTCCTCCGACTCCAATGCGCAGGAGGCGCACGAGGCGATCCGCCCCGCCGGCGACCGCTTCCGCACGCCGGACTCCGTTCGCGCGGAGCTGCGCGGCGACGAGTTCCGCATGTACGAGCTCATCTGGAAGCGCACGGTCGCGTCGCAGATGAACGACGCCATTGGGACCACGTCCACGGTGCGCCTGGGCGCCGTGTCGTCGGCCGGGCACGCGGTCGAGTTCTCCGCGTCCGGCACCATCATCACGTCGCCGGGCTTCCTGGCCGCGTACGAGGAGTCGCGCGAGGAATCCCGGTACGAATCCGAGAAGAAGACGCACGTCACCGAAGCCGAGGAACGCCTACCGCAGCTTTCCGAGGGCCAGGCCGTGACAGCGTCGGGCCTGGAGCCGGTGAGCCACGCGACCACGCCGCCGCCGCGCTTCACGCAGGGCTCGATGATCAAGGAGCTCGAGGACCGCAAGTTCGGGCGGCCCTCGACCTACGCGGCCACGGTGGACCTGATCGTGGCGCGCGGGTACGTGCGGATCGACAAGCAGGCGCTCATCCCCACGTGGATCGGGTTCGCGATCGTTGGGCTCATGGAGCAGCACTTCGGTTGGCTCATCGACTACGACTTCACGGCGGACATGGAGGAGGACCTCGACCGCATCGCGCGGGGTGAGGCGGACTCCACCGAGTGGCTGTCGAAGTTCTACTTCGGGTCCGGTGCGGGCGACGCGGAGGGGCGCGAGGAAGGGCTGAAGCACCTGGTAGATGACCTGGGCGAGATCGACGCTCGCGCCATCAACACTTTTCCCGTCGGTGACGGGATCTCGCTGCGCGTGGGCCGGTACGGGCCGTACATCGAGCGCGAGGTGGACGGCGAGACGCAGCGCGCGTCAGTGCCGGAGGACGTGGCGCCGGACGAGCTGACCGTGGCCAAGGCGGAGGAGCTGTTCGCCTCGCAGGGCGGCGACGAGCGCTCCCTTGGGGACCACCCCGTGACGGGGCTGCCGGTGGTGGCGAAGGCCGGGCGCTTTGGGCCGTACGTGACCGAGGTGCTGCCCGAGGACTCGAAGGCCAAGCCGCGCACGGCGTCGCTTTTCAAGTCGATGATGCTGGACTCGGTGACGCTCGAGGACGCGGTCAAGCTCATGTCGCTCCCGCGCGTGGTTGGCGTCTCGCCGGACGGCGAGGAGATCACCGCGCAGAACGGGCGGTACGGGCCGTACCTGAAGAAGGGCACGGACTCGCGCACGCTGGCGAGCGAGGACCAGCTTCTCGACATCACCCTTGACGAGGCCCTCGCGATCTACGCGGAGCCCAAGCGCGGCCGCGGCCGCACGGCGGCGCCGCCGCTCGCGGAGTTTGGGGTGGACCCGGTCTCGGAGAAGCCGATCGTCGCGAAGTCGGGTCGCTTCGGCGACTACATCACGGACGGCGTCACGAATGTGACGATCCCACGTGGCGACACGGTGGAGTCCCTCACGCCCGAGCGGGCGGTGGAGCTGCTCGCCGAGAAGCGCGCGAAGGGCCCGGCCAAGAAGCCCGCGGCACGCCGCGCCCCGGCCAAGCGGAAGCCTGCGGCCAAGAAGAAGTAGAACCCCCGCGCGTCACGCTGCGCGTAGTCGCAGTGCGCAGCACCCGCCGTCGCCCCGCGCAGGACCTGCGGTCATCCTGCGCGCAGTCGCAGGACCCACCCGTGTTCAGCTATTTTCGGAATTCCAAAAATGCGGAGACGCGGGTGTGGCTTCGGCACGTCATCCGGCTCGCATCACGACGCGCCATGGGACTACCGTCGGGATCATGAGGTGGCTGTGGTGGTCGGTGATCGCGCTTAGCGTGCTCGCCCTCGCAGCCGCGTGGGGGTTCTGGGGCGGTTGGTGTGTGGACGGTGAGACCTTCTCGCAATGCGGAGCGGAGCCCATGGTGACGTGGGAGGGGGCGGTGCTGATCTCGATTCTCGCCGTGGGCGCGATCATCGTCTCCGCCACGAAACTCCGCCGCATCAGCCATCCAGACCGCCTCCCCACCTGGACCGCCCACTGAGCGTTATCCCTGCATAGAGGGGAGGGACGCGTGATATCGCAGCCGGACGTTATCGCCCAGCTGTATCGGCATTCCCTGCCGCGCCTCGGCGCGTACGCGTTCCTCCTCACGGGCAGTCACGCGGAGGCGGAGGAACTGGTGCAGGCAGCGATCGTCAAGGTGTGCGCTCGGCCGCGCCGCCTCACCAACCTCCCCCAAGCGGAGGCGTACGTCCGCGCGGCCATCCGCACCATCCACATCGACGGCCTCAGAAAGCAGGCACGTTGGCACCGCGCGGCGCCCAGTCTGCCGCGGCCCGACGCTGTTGCCGGCCCCGCAGACGAGGTCGCCGAAGCGGACGCCGTGGCCACGGCGCTGGGCGCCCTCGCCCCGCGCGTGCGCGCGGTCATCGCGATGTACTACTGGGAGGACCTCCCAGTCGCGACCATCGCGGACGCGATGCGCATCGCCGAGGGCACGGTCAAGGGCTACCTGCAAGATGGGCGCCGGGCGCTCGCCCCGCTGCTCGGCGAGGACGACGAGGGCGAGCGCAGCGCCGTCACGGAGGTCGTGACATGAGCGGGCTGAGGGAGAACCTTGAAGAGTGGGCCCAGTCGCACGGCGCCCAGGTGGCGTCGGCCGTCGCGGACCAGGAGCCGACCACCCGCGAACGCATCCGCTCGCGCAGGCGCAACCGCGCCGTCGCCACGGCGGCCACTGCCGTAGTCGCCGTGGTGGGGGTGGTGGCCATAGCGTCGGCCCTTCCGGGCGTGGGCCAGGCGCCGCCGGCGCAGGAGCTCTCGCGACACCTGAGCGAGCTCGTGTGCGGAGAGCCGTGGGTGGTGGAGTCGGGAACTACGGAGTACATCTCGGACGCGGGCTATTACTTTGACGAACCGCAGGGCGACTGGGTGCTCACCGATAGCAGCGGGAACACCCACGCGAATTTCGCGGGGTACTCGGCGGGCCAGGCCGCGGTGTCATGGCAGGGCAATATCGGGCTGCGCGGCCACACCATCGTGCGCGCGCGCACGGTTGCGGTGAAGCTCGGCACCATCGTTGGCGTCACCGAAGAGCAGTACGCGCCGCTGAGTGAGGGCGGCGGCGCGAACCTCCACGTGAACGCGCCGCGACCGGGGGCGTGCGGGGACAACTCGCCCGGGAACTCGTCTGGAAAGGTGACATATCACCTGGTGCTGCAGTTCTCGCGAGTGGGAGACGGCGGCGGGCCGGTAGCGACGATCGTGGATCCCGGCGGTCCGCTCACGGTGACTGTGGACGACGTCGAGGAGTACGTCAAGGCGCAGGCGGCGCCACCCGCGGACCCCCACGGACCCACGGGCGATGTGTTCCAGGCGTTCTTGGTGCCGCGGCCAACCGAGGCGAGTTGCCGCCCGTATCAGGACCTCATGGGGGCGGGCCTGCCCAACGGCCGTTCGATGACGTACACGGCGAGTTTCCCCGGCCTGCGGCCTCTCGGCGGGCTGCTCGAGGAGGGCAACCTGGTCATCGACGCAGATTCGCCGCAGACCAGGCGGTGGTACGCGGACCACGACGCCTGGCTCGTCGTCGCCAGCGGCGGGCCAAAGATCGCGGAGCCGCTGGGGTGGAACGCAGACGCAACGCAGCTCGCGTGGTCCGACGACGCACCCCCCTCCGGACGCTCAACTGGACTGCGTGATCACGTTCGAGTATTCGCCGCCCAAGGGCGCGGTATACCTCGTCATCGACGGCATCGACCTTGACGCGGTCAACGCCGCCTACCCCGATGTCAGCATCGACTTCGACGCGGCCGCGATGCAGACCTGGGTGTACCTGGGAATCGCGAGCTAGCCTGAACCGAGAACGTCGCCCATTCCGTTCTCAGGTGGTGGAGGGCTTCTGTCATGGCTGACGACCCGATAGGCAGGCTGCTCGACGCGGCCGCGGGTCGCCTCGCGGCCTACGGCTTCCTGCTGACCGGCTCGCAACAGGCCGGCGACAGGCTCGTCGAGGACGGATCGTGCGCGTGTTCTCCCGGCGCCGAGCGCCCGGCCCCGCCGCGGAGCACCTGGTAAAGGAGGCCATGCGCGTCGCGAACGTGACTCGTCACGCAGCACAGCAACACGAGCCCGGCCCGCCGGACAGGATCGGCGATGCGCTCGCGCCGCTCACTCCGCGAGAGCGCACCGTGACGGTGCTGCGCCACCATGATCGCCTCACGATCCCGCAGATCGCGACCACCTTGGGGATCCCCGAGGCGTCCGTGGAACGCGCGCTCGCGGACGCCTTGGCGCGGCTCACCGCCACGCTCGGCCCCATCGATCCGGTCATGGACCCGGTGCCGATTCTCACAAGGAGAGCGTCCTAGTGGACCTCGGCAGCGAGTTGAAGGCGTACGCGGAGCGCGGCTCGGCGGGCGCCCACGACCGCCTGGCCAACTCCGCCCTCAGGGAGAGCCTGCGGGCGCGCGTGAGGCGAGGGAAGCGTCGGGCAAACGTCGCCGCTGCGGCGGGCGTGACAGCCGCGATCGCGTTTGGCGCGGCGGTAGTGGCGACGCCCCACGACGCCCGACTGAGCCCCGACCCCTCGCCGAGTGGGCAGGCGGAGGTGAGCGAGCGTCGGCCCTTGCCACACCTGGACACGACCGGCTACCTGGTGACGCCAGGCGGCGCCTTCGTCACCCAGGAGGCCGTCGCGTGCCAGCAGATCCCGGACGTCCCGGTGGCCATGGACGCGATCCCGTATCCGGGCTCGATGCCGCCGCTGCCAACGTGGATCGAGGCCGCGCGCATCTACGGCCTCTCGGACGGCCTCCCTCCCAACTACCCCATCCCCCTGTACAGCCGCGACGGCGCGATGTTCTATCAGCTGGCCGTGTCCGAGATCATGCGCGAGTACCCGGCGAGCGTGCGGGTCACGCTCGCGCTCATCGCGGACGACGGCTCGTGGTGGGGCTTCACCGCCCGCTACGGGGTCGTGGACGACATGCCGCTCGACGACCCCGGGCTGTTCCTGACCCTCACGCCGGACCCGTTCTGCCAGGGCGGCCCGCGCGCGGTGGACCGCTCGGAGATCCCCGCGGGCACCTACGACGCGCGCGTGATGGTCGCCCGGCCCAGCGGCGAGACCGTCGTGAGCGAGTTCGGGGACGTGCGGATCGTCTCGGGCCTGCCGTCGTGGCCGTTCATTCCCGTGACCCATTAGCGGCACTACCCTGAATTGCCGCACAACGATCCGCGCCCTTCAAGCGTTTTGGTGGCAATCGAGGGAGAGTCATGGCCGACTTGGACGAGGTGCTCGCGGGGCTCACCCGCACCGCGGGCGCGCGCCTCGCCGCGTACGGCTTCATCCTCACCGGCTCCCAAAGCGACGCGGAGGAGCTGGTGCAGGAGGCGATCGTCAAGACGTTCGTCCGCCGCCCTCGCCTGAGCGATCCCGCCGCCGCCGAGCAGTACGTGCGTCTGGCGATGAAGACCCTGGTAATCGACCGTTCCCGCAAGGCCCGACGCTGGCGAGAGAAGGCGCCGACCCTCGCCCAGGTGCCCGCTCCCGTTGAGCACGTGACCGCGATCTCGCAGCGCGTTGCCGTGGAGAAGGCGCTCCTGTCGCTGACCCCCCAGCAGCGGATCGCGGTGGCGCTGCGCTACTGGGACGACATGACGGTGCCGGAGGTCGCGGCCGCGATGCACCTCAACCAAGGCACGGTGAAGCGCTACCTCTTCGACGCGGCCGCCGTGCTGCGACCGTTGCTTGGCGATCACGTGGAGCCCGCCGATGACGACGCGATCCGCATCGTCAACGGCGGCAAGGGGAGGCGGCGATGAGCGACATGATCGATCGCCTGGACGCGCTCGCTGGCGAGGTCGGCGCCGACGCCGCCGACCGGCTGTCCTCCGCCGTCGTAGCCGCCCGGCTCGCGGGCGAGGTGCGGGGAGAGGTGAGGAAGCGTCGGGCCATCACGGCCGGGCTGTCGCTGGTGATTGCGGCGATGGCGGCCACGGCCGCGGTGGTTCTTCCGAACCTGATGCGCAGCGAGCCGCTCGAGCCCGCGAGCACCGTGCGCGTGCCCGTGGAGGCTCAGGACGGCCTCATCACCTACGACGACGGCTCCATGAAGGTGCTCAACCAGCACGGCCAGACGGTGAACATCCCAGCGCCCGCCGCGGACGGCCCCGTGTTCCGCGCGGCGTCCATCGCCGACGCGTGCGCGGTGGACGCGCGCACCCTCACCCAGGGCTGGACCACGCAGTTCGTCGACGCCTTCCAGGTCATGACCTTCGGCCGCCCGCTGCTGCACGACGCCACCGGCTATCACGTGCTCGCCCAGGGCCAGCGGGTCACGCTCGGCAGCGAGTGGCACGCGAGCGAGTTCGCGTTCAGCGTGGACGCGGACCCGGCGATCGCGCCGTATCTGGTGATGACGATGACCCACTACGTTCTGGCGCCCGACGGCCGGGTTGCGTATGTGGGTTCGCAGCTCGAGTCTCGGCCCGCCATTGACTACTCGGGAGACAAGGCGGCGGGGACGTACACGGCCACGCTCACGACGCGCGGGCTGCGCACGTTCGACGAGTGCGCCGGCGTCTCGACATCGATTGACCCGGCCGCGGCCTCGAGTCTTGTCCACTACATGACGGTGAGCGTCTTCCTCAATGACGGGCACGGCCACGTGGCCCCCATCGGCACTCACACCTCGTGGATCACCATGGCAAAGGAGGGCGCGTGACAGCAGTTGACGTGCGGCCAACGGGGCATCGCCTCGCGGACCCGATGGACGCGCCCTCGCTGCGCTGGGGAGTGATCGGCGCGGGCTGGATCGCGGACGTGTTCGCGCGATCTTTGCTTGGGCACACGCGGTCAACGGTGCAGGCGGTCGCGTCGAGGGACGCGCATCGCGGGCGCGTGTACGCGTCGCGGTTCGACGTCCCCACGGTGCGCTTTGGCGAGGGCGCCTACGAGAGGGTGTGCGAGGACCCGCTGGTGCAGGCGGTGTACATCGCCACGCCCCACGCTTTGCACGCGGAACACGCGCTCATGGCCATCGCCGCTGGCAAACACGTGCTGGTGGAGAAGGCGTTCACGAGCAACCTGCGGGAGGCGCTGACCGTGGTAGACGCGGCTCGCGATGCGGGCGTCTTCCTCATGGAGGCGATGTGGACGCGATTCCTGCCGCACATGGTGGAGGCGCGGCGGCTCGTGGCCGAGGGACTCCTCGGCGACATCGTGCACGTGAGCGCTGACTTCGGCGGTTCTCCCGCGTATGACCCGACGTCCCGGAACTTCGCGCCCGAGCTCGCCGGGGGAGCGCTCCTCGACCTTGGCGTGTACCCGGTGAACCTCATCCACGACTTCCTCGGGGCGCCCACGTCCATGCGCGCCCTCGGCGCGCTCGCGCCCACCGGCGTGGATCTGAGGGAGACGATCGTGCTCAACTATCCCGAGCGTCGGGCAATGGGAACGGCGCTGTCATCCTTTGCCGCCGACACGGCGCGGCTCGCGACGATCTCGGGCACGGACGGGCGCATCGACTTTGGCCACGACTACTTTGGGCCGGCCGGGTTCACGCTGACGCGCGCAGGGCGGCGCGAACTCGTGTTCTCGCAGGCCACGGAGTTGGGGTGGCAGTTCCAGGTGGCCGAGGTCGCTCGCGGCGTGCGGTCCGGGGCGACCGAGTCCCAGGTGATGCCGCACTCCGCGACGCTCGAGGTGATGGCGGTGCTGGACGAGGCGCGGGCGCAGCTCGGAGTGGTGTACCCGGGGGAGTAGGCCCGCCGCGCCGCGCCCGCGCCCGCTCCGCGCCCGCTCCGCGCCCGCGCCAGACGTCTGAACCACTCAGAGGACTTACCTGCACTGGGGAAACGAGATCTCCGGGATGAGTGGTTCAGAGGTACCTGGCGAGTTATCCACAGGCCCGCACCATGGTCGCCGATCGTCGCACATCATGGGCGCGTGGATCCCACGAACGCACTCAGACTCCTAGGCGGAGCAGGTCGCCGCAACGAGCTGCTCGACTGCGGTGTTCCCCTTTGGGAGCTGATCGCGGCGGTCGAAGGCGGAGGGGTGAGGCGGCCGGTCCGAGGCACATATGCCTTGCCCGGCACTCATTATCCGAGAGTCGCGGCCGCCGCACTCAGGGGTCGGGTGGCCTGCCTGAGCGCCTGCGACGCCTGGGGTCTCCTGCTACTTCGACGCCCGGTAGTCCCGCACATCCTCGTGCCCCTCAACCGGCATATCAAGGACGAGCGACTAGCGAAGCTCCGGTTACCGGGCGTGCATCGCTCGGATGACCCCGATGAGCGGCGGCTACTCGAGCCGATTGACGAGGCAATCGACCACGTCGGGTGGTGCACTTCTCCCCTTGAGCAGTTGGTCATCATCGACAGCGCGCTGCATAGGCGCAGGATTGATCCGGTGTTCCCCCCGGTGCTCACGAAAGGCCCTGGCGACCGCAGAGAGTGGCTACTTCGACTGGCGACTGGGCTTTGCGCCTCCGTCTCCGAGACCGTTGCTCACGCAACACTCACCGCAGCGGGATTCGCGCCGCGCATTCAGGTGGAGCGAGAACATGTCGGCCGCGTAGACATCGAGGTCGGCGAGCGTCACGTGATCGAAGTAGACAGTTGGAAGTATCACGGTACGCGAGCGGCGTTTGTCGAAGACCGACGCCGTGATCGAGAGATCGTCGCCGCCGGCGACTTCCCAGTGCGATTCCCGTACGCGGACGTAGTGGACGACCCTCTCCAGTTCGGCCTCGAGGTGGCGCGCATCACCGGCATGCGAATCAGCCCGCTCTTTCAGCGCCGCGTTGCGTGGATGCTGGCGCGGCCGGTTGGGCACCTCAACGTGCGCAGGCCGGGTGCCCGCTAGCGTCCAGCCGCATATTCACGCGGCCAAGAACGGCGCTGCCTGACCCGCGCTGGTCTTCCTCTGAACCACTCAGGCCCACTTCTTGGCCTGCCCTGCGAGGAATAGGTCTACAAGTGGTTCAGAGGTGCGCGGGTGGGACCCGCCGGCCCGCGCTGGCACCCAGACCCAGGCGTCTGCCCGGGCATTACGCTGGACCCATGACTGCACCCCTTCCCCTAGACGCTCCCGCCATCCGCTGGGGAATCCTCGGCGCGGGAGGCATCGCTCACAAGCTCGCGCAGGCCGTCAACCAGCACACGGCCAGCACGGTCACCGCCGTCGCCTCCCGCACCCCCGGCAAGGCTCAGGCCTTCGCCGATGCGGAGGGCATCGCGCACGCCTTCACCGACTACGAAGCCCTGGTGAACTCCGGAGAGGTGGACGCCATCTACGTCGCGACCACCCACAACGACCACCACACCCCGGCGCTGCTCGCCATCAACGCCGGCATCCCCACCCTGGTAGAGAAGGCATTCACGCAGAACGCCGCCCAGGCCCGTCAGGTCCTCGACGCCGCACGCGCCAACAACACCTACGTCCAGGAAGCCATGTGGACGCGCTGGCTCCCGCACATCACGGCCGCTCGCGAAGCGATCACGCGCGGAGACATCGGCGACGTCGTGACGATCCAGGCCGACCACGGCCAGCCCATCGCCCACGTCGACCGCATGAAGCGCCCCGACCTCGCCGGCGGCGCCCTCCTCGACCTTGGCATCTACCCCATCAGTTTCGCTTTTGACATCCTTGGCAGGCCCGACGCTGTCACAGCAGTCGGCCAGCTCACCGAGGCGGGGGTGGACGGGCAGGTCAGCATGGTCTTCGACTACAAGGAGGGCGCGCGCGGCCCCGCCGCGCAGGCGTCACTCACCACCACGATGTGGGCCCGCACCGCGTGCCAGGCCGTCATCGCTGGTACGGAGGGCCGCATCGAGATCGCGGACACCTTCTACGCCCCCACCACCTGGCGCCTCATCCGCAAGGACGGCACCACATGGGACTTCGACGGCCGGGTCGAGAACGGCTTCCAGTACGAGGCGGCGGCCCTGGCCCGCGCGGTCGCGGAGGGCCGCACGGAACCCGAGGAGCTCCCCCACGCGGAGACCCTCGCGATCATGGAGACCTTGGACGCGATCAGGGCCCAGATAGGCGTGGTGTACCCGGGCGAGTGACTAAGGGCCGCGCCCCCGTCCTCTACGGACGCGGGCACGGCCCTTCGCGCGCTCGATGACGAGCGAAACCGTCAACCGGTGAAGGTGGGGTCTCCGGGAACCGGCTCGGCACCGTCGGCCTCGTCGGCGAAGCTGAACTGAGTCGCGCCGGCGAGCAGGCCAACGCCGGTGCCCTCCCAGTAGGCCTCGAACGAGGCGCCGTCGGCGACAACACCGCCGGTCTGGACGGTGGGCACCTCAACAAGGGCCATGTGGACGGACTGCGAGAATCCGCCGCGGCCGCCTCCTCCTGCGATGCCTTCCTGTTGCTCCTGCAGGAGCGAGAAGAGGCCGTCGGACTCGATGGTCGCCTCGGACGCGAACGTGGCGCCGTGGAGGTCGATTACGAGGGAGGCGATCTGAGCGCCGCAACCCTGGAACTCCTCGAATCCGGTGACGGTCACGGTGGAGAGGTCTGCGGCGATGTCTACCTGAGGTGAGACGCAGAAGTCCTCCTCGCCTTCGCCGTAGTACTGGTTGCTGGACGGCAGTTCCACCTCGTCGTTGACCACTGCGCCCGTGACCGAGTCCCCGAGCGCTTCGTCAGACGGAGCGTCGACCGCGTAGTTGAACTGGAAGTAGACGTCGGCGGTGACCGCATCGGGATCGGCGAGCTTGAGGCCGGTGAACACCGTGTGGTGGATGGCGCCTGTGGGCGCCTGGGCCGCGTTAGCGCTCGCGGGAATGGCCAAAGCCACCAGCACGCCAACGGACGCAACTGTGGCAAGGGACTTGAGCTTCATGTGTTTCCCCTCAATTGCCGATCGGGTCGCCGGCTACATTGAGATTAGCAGTGGTGAGCCCCGCCAAGCAGGTGTTGATACATTCTCTCCATGCGACTGCGCAGGCTGAGGGCCGCGGTCGGCGCCCTGGCGGTGCTGGCCGTGCTGAGCGCGTGCACCGGCACCACCCAGGACCCCACCCAGGCGACCACGCCCACCCCCCAAGCCACAGCGTCGGACATCCCGGGCATCACGGCGACCGCAACGCCCGACACGAGCGAGTACACGTCCACCATCGCCCACGTGAAGGGCGACAGCATCAAAGTGAGCGACACCCCTGGCGGCCCCACCACCAGCACCCTCAAGGCCGAGGATGTGCTGACGGTCCCGGACCAGACGCCCCTGGTATTGCTGGTGAAGCAGGTCACGGAGGAGGGCGTCGAGGTCTTCCTCCCGGTGCGCCCCAACGGCACCACGGGCTGGGTGAGCCCCAATGACGTGAACCTGTACTCCACGGACCTGCAGTTGGACGTCTATCACGCGGACCACACGCTCACGGTCTCGGAGGCGGGCCAGATCATCGCCACGTACCCCATCGCCACGGGCCAGGACGACATGCCTACCCCCGGCGGCACATACTTCATCCGCGAGCTCCTCGCGCCCCCGAATCCCAAGGGCGCGTACGGCCCGTACGCGTACGGCCTCAGCGGCTACAGCCCCGTGCTGGACAACTTCAACGGCGGCGACGCGGTGATCGGCATCCACGGCACCGACGACCCCAGCTCGATCGGCAAGGACATCTCGCACGGCTGCATCCGCATGAACAACGCCGATATCACTCAGCTCGTGGAGCTCTGGCAGCTGCCGCTTGGCACGCCTGTGTACATCCACGAGTAAGTGTCCGACGGCCCCGGTAGCCTTAGCCCATGAGCGGCACCTGGGTGGTTTTCGAGGGGGGCGACGGCGTGGGCAAGACCACGCAGCTCGAGGTCCTTGCGGAGGGGCTGAGCGTGCGGCACCCCCATGTCTTGACGACCAGGGAGCCCGGCGGCACCCAGCTTGGGCGTGACCTGCGGATGGCGCTCATGCACGGCGACCACGTGGCCCCGCGCGCGGAGGCGCTGCTGTATGCCGCCGACCGCGCCCACCACATCCACACCCTGGTGCGCCCCGCGCTCGAGCGCGGGGCGGTGGTGCTTCAGGACCGCTACCTGGACAGCTCGATCGTCTATCAGGGCGGCGCCCGCGGGCTTGGCGACGAGGTGGAGCGCATCTCGATGTGGGCCACGGAGGGGCTGCTCCCTGACCTGACCATCGTGTTGGACATGGCGCCGGCGGGAGACCGCATGGAGAGAGACCTTGACAGGGTGGAGCGCGAGACTGTGGAGCACGCGGCGCTCATCCGCGAGGGGTTCCTGGCGCTCGCGGCGCGAGCGCCAGAGCGCTACCTCGTTGTCGATGCCGCTCGTCCGGTGGCCGTGATCGCCGAGGAGGTAAGGGCCGCCGTGGAGCCGCTGCTGGAGGGGCAGCTGCAGTGACGGGCAACGGGGTGTGGGACGACGTCGTCGGCCAGGAGCGGGCGCTCACCTCGCTTCAGCAGGCGGTGAGCGACCCCACCGCGATGACTCACGCGTGGCTCATCACGGGACCGCCGGGCTCGGGCAGGTCTCACGCGGCCAGGGCCTTCGCCGCCGCACTCCAGTGCGAGCAGGGTGGCTGCGGCGAGTGCCAGGCGTGCCGCCAGGTGCGCGGCGGAACGCACCCGGACGTGAAGCGCGTGGCCACCGAGAAGGTCACGATCTCGATCGACGAGGTGCGCGAACTGATCGGCACCGCCCAGCAGGCGCCCAGCCAGGGGCGGTGGCGCGTCATCATCATCGAGGATGCCGATCGCATGACGGAGCGCACCTCGAACGTGCTGTTGAAGTCCATCGAGGAGCCGCCGCCGCGCACAGTGTGGCTGCTCTGCGCCCCGTCCTCGCAAGACGTGGCGGTCACGATTCGCAGCCGCTGCCGCATCGTCTCGCTCGTGACCCCGACCGCGGACGCCGTGGCGGAGCTGCTCGTGGAGCGCGACGGCATCCTCCCTGACATTGCTATCGATGCCGCCCGCGCGGCGCAGAGCCACATCGGGATCGCTCGGCGGCTCGCCAGGGATGCAGGGGCCCGACGCCGTCGAGACCAGGTGCTCGCCATCGCCACCGAGATCAGGGGAGTTGGCGACGCGATCCTCGCCGCCGCGGACCTCGTCGCCGTTGCGGACGAGGACGCGAAGGCCGTCTCGGATGAGCGCGATGGGGCCGAGAAGGTGCAGCTCATGGAGGCGCTCGGCGCCGACGAGTCCGGCCGCCTGCCCCCGCACTCCGCGCCCAGGTGAGGCAACTGGAGGACGACCAGAAGCGTCGGGCAACAAGGATGAAGCGGGACGTGCTTGACCGGGCGATCCTGGATCTCATGAGCCTGTACCGGGACGTCGCCGCGGTGCAGGTGGGCGCGAGCGTGCACCTGGTCAACGAGTCGCACCGGGGGCACATCGAGGCGCTCGCGGAGCGCACCACGCTCGAGGACACTGTCACGTGCCTCGACGCGCTGGGCACGGCGCGCACCCGGCTCGCGGGAAACGTGGCGCCGCTGCTCGCGATGGAGGCGATGACGCTCGCGCTGCGCCCGGTCAATTAGCCTTGCCCCATGACAAAGCCACGGGTCGTACTGTCCTTGGCCGCAGCGTCGGCCCTTGCCTTGCTGGTGCTGACGGCGTGCACGCCGGAGAAGGTGGAGGTGACGCCGAGCGTGACGCCCACGGCGGCGCCCACGACCGGCGGCTTTGACCCGTACGCGCAGACGCTGAGCTGGAGCAAGTGCGCGAGCCTCGAGTGCGCGGACGTGCAGGTGCCGCTGGACTGGGGCAACCCGGGCGGCGAACAGATCACGCTCAAGATCAACAAGGTCGCGGCCACGGGCGACAAGAAGGGCTCGCTGTTGATCAACCCGGGCGGGCCGGGCGGCTCGGGGCTGGACTTCACCGATTACTTCAGCCAGAGCGCGGGCGACGACCTGCTCGCGGCGTACGACATCATCGGATTCGACCCGCGCGGGGTGGGCACGTCGACGCCCGTTGACTGCGGCGACGCGGACACCGTTAACGCGTTCATCGTCGAGGACTACCCCCCTCGAGACGGAGGCCGACGTTGAGGCCGCCAACCAGCGAAACCTCGCCTTTGCGCAGGGTTGCGAGAAGGCCACAGGCGCGCTCGTGGAGAACGTGGACACGTCTTCGGCGGCGCGGGACATGGATGTGATCCGGGCGCTCGTCGGCGACGAAAAGCTCAACTACCTGGGCTTTTCCTACGGAACGCAGCTCGGTGCCACGTACGCGCAGCTGTACCCGGACCACGTTGGCCAGATGGCGCTCGACGGCGCGGTGGACTTCCTGCTCCCCGAGGACGACCAGGCCGCGGGCCAGGCCGCCGGCTTCGAGGGCGCGCTCACGAGCTTCGTGAAGTGGTGCGCGGGAGAGAAGGACTGCCCGCTCTCCAAGGACGCAGACGCCGCGAAGAAGCAGATCCACGACATCGCGTACAACGCGATCGCGCACCCCGTCTCCACCGGCGAGGGCCGTGAGGTCAACGGCAACCTCATGACGTACGGCATCGTGGTGACGCTGTACGACGAGGGCTCGTGGACCTACCTGGAGCAGGCGCTCGACGAGGTCATGAATGACCACACGGCGTGGTTCATGTTCCAGCTCGCGAACTTCTACCTTGACCGCAGCACGGACACGGGGGAGTACCTCACGAACTCGACGGTGGTGTTCTCGGTCATCAGCTGCCTCGACGCGGCGGAGGAGCCCTCGTGGGACCTCGCCCGCGTGGACCAGTTCCGGGCCAAGATGGAGGAGGCCTCGCCCACGTTCGGGTGGTGGTTCGCGGCCTCGACCGGGTGCAGCGACTGGCCGTTCCACTCGCGCGAGCCCGTGACCTCGCTGGACAAGGCGGCCTCGGTTTCGCCGATTCTTGTGGTCGGCACCACCAATGACCCCGCCACGCCCTACCAGTGGGCCAAGAACCTCACCGCCGAGCTGGGCAACGCCACGCTCCTCACCTACGAGGGTGAGGGCCACACCGCGTACGGCCGGTCCAACCAGTGCATCATCGACGCTGTTGACGGGTGGCTCGTTGACGGGAAGATGCCTGATTCGGGAACTGTCTGCTGACCCGGTACACTTTTTCTTCGGTTCGCCCTTAGGGCGCACCGCGCCGCCTTAGCTCAGTCGGCAGAGCGATTCACTCGTAATGAATAGGTCAAGGGTTCGATTCCCTTAGGCGGCTCCAACGGCCCGGTCCCTGTCAGCAGGGGCCGGGCTTCTTGATGCCCGACGCTGTGGTTGAGGGGGCTGTGCGAGTAACGTGCCATTCAGCACAGCACGCACGTCCCGGCGAATGGAGCTCCCATGTCGACGCCCACCGAGCAGACCGGCCCCGCGCCCACGTGCAACACGTCGGACATGGTGCTGATCCACAAGGTCTTCCGCCAGGGTTTCCGAGACGCCCCTGGCCTGGTGCGCGGCGTCGCCGACGGCGACCGCAAGCGCGTGGACGTCGTCGCCCCGCACGTGCTGAAACTCGCCGCGAGCCTTCACTCCCACCACCACGGCGAGGACCTGCTGCTGTGGGACACCCTGGAGCAGCGGGCGCCGGCGTGTGCCCTTCACGTGGGTCAGATGCGAGCGCAGCACGCCGCCGTTGGCGCACTGCTGGACCAGGTGGAGGCGGCAATCCCCGTGTGGGCCGCGACGGCAGGGGCCGATGATCGCGACAAGGTGGCGAGCCTGCTGGACCAGATCTTGGCGACCCTCGAGGAGCACCTGGGCAACGAGGAGAGGCTCATCCTGCCCGTGGCCGCCACGTCGTTCACGCAGGCCGAGTGGGACAAGCTGGGCGAGCACGGCCGCGCGAGCATCCCCAAGAACGAGCAGTTCATCCAGCTGGGCTTCATCGTGGACGTGCTCGGACCTGAGGAGGGCCAGCGCTTCATCCGTGAATTCCTGCCCGGGCCGGTGCGGCTGCTGTGGGCCGCGGTTGGGAAGCGCCAGTTCACCAACTACAAGCGCCGCGTCTACGCGGAGTAAGTGCTCGTCACGGCGAGGTGAGCTTCACGCCGCGCGTCCCGTCCATGAGCGTCCGGTCTCCGAGGGGTGTGGCAAGCTTCACCGTGAACGGCGTCGCTGGATTGCTGGGGCAGGTCTGCGAGCCGCCGCGTGACTTCACCCCGATCGTCACAGTCACCGTGTCGTCAGTCTCATCGAGCGAGACCAGCTTCACCCGGCCGTCGGCATTCTGGCCCGAATTGCACCCGCTCTCCGTCACGAGGAGGTTGAGTTCCGTGGTGTCGCTGCTGGGCATGTGCGCCGGATCGAGGCCGACCGTGGGCACGGTGAGCCCGCCAAGGTCGATCGTGAGCGGGCAGACACTGTTGGACGTCACGTACCAGGCGTCCGGGTCGGTATTGGTGCCGTGCAGGCGCGAGATCTCGATGATCTCGTGATCGGATCCTGGGAGGCCAACGCCTGCGGCCTCTCCCTCCGCCAACGGCCGGATGATCAGCAGACTCTCGTCTTCTTGACCCGCGAGCACCCACCCCGCGTTGGGGTCCAGGGGCAACGGGGTGCCGTCGTCCCATTGCGCCTTGGCGAGCATGGTCGCGGCGTCGCCCGTGAGGTCCTCAACCGGTGTGCGCGCGGCGAGCACGTCCGCGTCGATCGTGTGCTGGAGGCACAAGTAGTGCGAGGCGTCATTGAAGCTCGGCGAAGCGGATGCGCATCCCGCGAGGATCAGCGCGCCCGTCGCCGCAATGAGGGATCCAAGCACCCGCACAACAACGCCCCCTACTCGAACAGCCCGTCGAGCGCCTTGGCCACGTCCCACGCCATGTCCCACGTGTTGCCGTAGACGGTCGCCGTCAGCCCGGACTCCGGGTCCCGCGTCGACCGGAACGAGACCCCCACATCGCAGCCCTCCATGATCAGCGCCGGCCCGGTCCCGTGCAGCCACATCCCCATCCCGTACCGCATGCCCTCGGCAACGGATCCCGGTCGCGGCGTGGTCATCATCTCGAGCGACTCCGCCGACACGAGCGCGCCCCCAAGCAGCGCATCCCAGAACCGCCCCACATCCGCCGCCGAGGACACCGCACACCCATCCCCGGAGCCGATGAGCGGCAGGTGCAGCACATTGGAGCGCAGCCCTTCGCGCTCCACGTAGCCCACCGCCACGTCGGCGGGCAGCGAGTCGCTGCGCAGCATGCCGGTCTCGACGAGCCCGGCCGGCGTCACCACCTCAGACTCCACCAACTCCGCATAGGACAGACCAGACGCCCGCTCCGCCACCAGCGCCGCGACCACGAACCCGCCGTTGTTGTAGACAAACGTCGAACCGGGTGGGGTCACCTGCGGGTGTCCCTCGAGATCTGGCAGGAAGTCCTCGGTGGTCACGTACTCGTGCACGGGCCGCGTCAGCACGTACGCGTCTGGTTCCAGCTCCTCCTCATCGAGGTAGTCGCCTATGCCCGACGTGTGGGTCAGGAGATGCTCGAGCGTCACCTCGGGCGCGATAAGGGAAAGGTCTTCGCCCAGCCACGCGCGCACGGGTACCGAAAGCGACAAGACCCCGCGCTCCACGAGGCGAAGCACGATGATCGCGGTGAATGTCTTGGACCCGGAGGCCACCCCAAACCGCGTGGCCTCCGTGAAGGGCAACGAGTACGCGCGGTTCGCCAGGCCCGAGCACAGCGAGAATTCGCGCCCATGCGCCCCGTCTACGACCGCCACGCCGGCAAAGCCGTCGGCGACGTTGGCGACGGCCTCAGCCACAGCGTCGGGCAGGCCCATGTCACCACCCTACTAAGGAAAACGGCCCTCCCCCGGCTGAGACGGGGGAGGGCCGCGGCGCTCGCAGGTGGACTATCCCGCGTATTGCGCCTCCGCTTCGACCGCGCTAGCGGGCGGAGCGTCCAGCTCGTTGTGGACCTCGGTGGGGGGACCGGCCACGCAGAGCTCGGTTGGCGGCGGGTACTCGAGCGACACGGTCATCGTGGGGTTGACCTCCACGAGAACGGTGACTCCGTCCCTAGTCCAGCCGTAGTTGTCGGTGCCAACTGACACCCATTCGCCATCCTGGAGTTCCCAACCGGGCCAGCCGGTGGCGGTGTAGGTCCCGTCGCCGTTGTCGGTGGCCGTGGCGCCGGGCCACAGGAACCGTCCGCTGCCGATCGGCACCACCTTGGTAAAGGTCTCGGTGGTTCCGGTGGCATAGAAGGTGAACGTGGCGTTGCCCGTGGTGTTCGTGCTGACGCCGTAGGGGTCGTTCAACTTGATCTCGTAGTCGATCCACGGCACGTCGGACTCGCAGATCGAGGAGACGAGGGTTCCCTCAAGCGTGGGAGGCGTCCCACACTTCGCGCCGTTCTCGGTCTTGAAGAACTGCAGGCCCTCCGGGATCACGGGCTGGTTGCCGACGATGTTGGGGCACACGTCAGGGGTGCAGTCGTCGCCGCTTCCAGTCCACGGCGTGGCGCCCTCGGGCACCTCGCCGCCGGCCGGAACCGAGACCAGGTGACCCGTCGCGTCCGGCGACGTGTACACGCAGTAGTCGGTGGGCGGCGTGCACTCGTTGCCGTTCACCCACAGCGGTGCGCCCTCGGGAGGCGTGGTGCCGGCCGGGACAGACACCTCGTTGGCCGTGCCGTCCGTGTAGACGCAGTAGCTGGTGGGTGGCGTGCACTCGTTGCCGTTCACCCACAGCGGTGCGCCCTCGGGAGGCGTGGTGCCTGCGGGCACGGAGACCTCGTTAGCGGAGCCGTCCGTGTAGACGCAGTAGCTGGTGGGCGGCGTGCACTCGTTGCCGTTCACCCACAGCGGTGCGCCCTCAGGTGGCGTGGTGCCAGCGGGGACGGACACCTCGTGAGCCGAGCCGTCGGAGTAGACGCAGTAGCTGGTGGGCGGCGTGCACTCGTTGCCGTTCACCCACAGCGGTGCGCCCTGAGGCGGGTTGGTCCCAGCGGGGACGGACACCTCGTGAGCCGAGCCATCCGTGTACACGCAGTAGCTGGTGGGCGGCGTGCACTCGTTGCCGTTCACCCAGCGGATGTCGGTGTCCTTGAGCTCGGACAGCAGGATCGTCTTCTGCTTGGCCTTGCCGTCCTTGTAGACACAGATGTCAACCTTGGGCGGCTCGCAGGAGTTGCCGACCTTGTACAGCTTGTACGCGGTACCCCAGCCGCCGCTGATCAGGTCCTCCGGCGGGTTGCTGGGTCCGGTGAGGTGACCGCCGGCAATGAGGTCCGTGGTGGTCTGGCTGTCGTAGTAGATGTCCACCTGGTAGCAGCCGTAGCCGATCGCGTCGAGGTCATCGTCGAGCGCCGCGAGGTTGGGCTCGGTCTGCTTCTCGCTCGTCACATAGGTCTGCGGCCACGAGGGGGTCGTGGATCCGTTCCATGACGGCATGGCCCACGCGACGATCACGTAGCAGGGCTTGTCGCTCAGCTTGACCTTGTACTTCAGCGTGCCGTTGGAGCCGTCCTTCCAGCCGCTCGGCGTGTTGCCCCAGACGTAGCCGTCCGCGAGCGTGGCCACCACGTAGTCGCCCACGCGGGTGTAGGTGACGCCCGTGGTGCTGGCGAACGTGACGGTGTCGTTGTCCACGCCGCACTTGTCCACGATGGTGGGGTCCGCGGGGACAACCTTGATGCTGCACGGCGTGGTGTCGAAGTCCGGCAGCTTGTACTTGAGCTTGGAGCCGTCCACGGCCCAGCCGGAGGGAGTGGCACCCCACACGTACGAGCTGCTCTTGAGGCTCGCGTAGACGTAGCCGCCAGACTTGGAGTACTTGATAGCGCTCGTGTCAGAGGGCAGCGTCACCGTGTCGTCGTCGGTGCCGCACTTGTCCACGATGGTGGGGTTCACGGGAGTGACGCTGGTAGTGGCGGGCGCGCAACCCTTGAAGCCCTCAGCGCGAGTGTCCGACTTGACCACAACGTCGTCCGTACGGGCCTTCGTCCACGTGGTGTAGACGTACTCCCACGGACCGTTGCCCGTGAAGTTGGGAACGTTGACGGTCCACGACATGCCCGCGTCAGGCGACAGCGTGGTGGTGCGCGTGTTCCAGTCGCTGAACGAGCCGTGGTTCCAGCCGTTCTTGAACGCGGCGCCGGTGACGCCGGTCGACGTCTCCACCTTGCCGACCTTGCCGCTAGGCACGTTGGCGGTGTTGAGGGTGTAGGTCAGGTCCACAGTGCCATCAGGCAGACACTTGGCGGTCACGGTCAGGTCTTGCGTGTGCGCGGCGGCAGCGGTGCCGACCACGGTGGTCACGCCGATCGCCATCAGCAGGGCGCTCACGGCGGCGAGCACCTTGCTGCGCACCGTGAATCCGCCCTGAGCTCTGGTGTGGTGGGGCGTGAAGATAGAGCGCGCAACGGTCGTTGCGTTTGTGAAGAATTTCCTCAGCATGATGTCCTCCCAGCCGGGGCCTTGAGCACGTTGTCCTAGCGCGCTCGTTCCACCCGGCTGAGGCCATCCAATGACCGGCGGAGGGCAGCGTCAACGCGGTCGACAGAGCGGCGATACGCCGATTGACCTATGTATACGGGTGTGAAGGATGTGACAGAAGAAAATGGAAAGTGGGCGGCGTGTCGCTACAACCTTTTCCGTTTTGTCGGTATTTACCAGGCCCGACGCTGTCTCGGGCATTTCGGACAAGTCGCCCTGGGCACTTCCACCAGTTCCCCACCAGTTGCCCACGACTGAGAACCGGATTTCCGCCATTTCTGGCCGCTCTTGGCCCGAAAACCCCCGATATCCGGTTCTCCCTGGTGGGATCGCACCCTCACACACCCCGGGACGTGTGGCCCTCCCAGAGCCCGACACCCCCCATGGAAGAATGGCGCCGTGACCGCGACCGACCACCGAGCTGCGTCGAAGGGCGCCGTGGACAACGCCGTCGCAGCGCTGAGGCTCCGCATCGACGGCGACGTCGAGACCACCGCCCGCCGCCGCGCCGAATATTCCACAGACGCGTCCAACTACCGCGTGGTCCCGCAGGCCGTCGCCTACCCCAAGGACGCCGCTGACCTCGAGGCCACCCTCGACGCCGCCCGCGAGCTCCAGCTCCCCATCACGATGCGCGGCGGCGGCACCTCGGTGGCCGGCAACGCGATCGGCCCCGGCCTGGTCATCGACACCAGCCGTCACCTCACGCGCATCCTTGACGTGGACGTCGAGGCGCGCACCGCGACGGTTGAGCCCGGCGTCATCATGGACACCCTCCAGCGCCACTTGAAGTCCACCGGCCTCCGCTTCGGCCCCGACCCCAGCACCAGCACCCGCGCCACCTTCGGCGGCATGATCGGCAACAACGCCTGCGGCCCCCACGCCGTCGCCTACGGCCGCACCTCGGACAACATCACCGCACTCCACGCCATCGACGGCACCGGCCGCCGCATCAGCACCCTCGCGGACGTCCCCGGCCTCGATGAGCTCGTCAAGGCCAATCTCGCGCTCATCCGCACCGAGTTCGGCCGCTTCAGCCGCCAGGTCAGCGGCTACTCCCTGGAGCACCTGCTCCCCGAGCTGGGCGGCAGCCTCGCGCGCTTCCTCGTCGGCTCGGAGGGCACGCTCGCCACGGTCACGCGGGCCACGGTGCGCCTGGTCCCCATCGCCCCGCATCGCCTCACGGCCGTCTTCGCCTACCCGGACATGCCCGCCGCGGCCGACGCCGTGCTCGGCATGCTCCCCCACAAGCCCCACGCGGTGGAAGGACTGGACGCGCGGCTCGTGGAGCGGGTCGCCAAGGCGCGCGGCGGCGGCATCCCGCAGCTGCCCGACGGCGCCGGCTGGCTCTTCGTGGAGGTTGGCGCGGACTCGGAGGAGGAGGCGCGGGCGACTCTGGCGGCCCTCACCCGCGATGCCGGCACCGCGTCGTACCGCTATATAGAGGACGCGCGCGAGGCCGCTCAGCTGTGGTCGATTCGCGCCGACGGCGCCGGTCTCGCCGGCCGCTCCGAGGACAACAAGGAGTGCTGGCCCGGGTGGGAGGACGCGGCGGTACCACCCGCGCAACTGGGCGCGTACCTGCGGGAGTTCGATCAGCTCATGGAGCGCCACGGCGTGACGGGTCAGCCGTTCGGGCACTTCGGCGACGGGTGCATCCACGTGCGCCTCGACATCCCGCTGCAGGTGGACGGCGCGCCCCTGCGCGCATTCATGGAGGACGCGGCCGCGCTCGTCGCCTCGCACGGGGGTTCGCTGAGCGGAGAGCACGGCGACGGCCGCGCGCGCTCGGAGCTGCTGCCCGCGATGTACTCAACCGAGGCGATCGAGCTGTTCAAGGCGGTCAAGCACCTCTTCGACCCCCAGAACCTCCTCAACCCCGGCGTGCTCGTGGACCCCGCCCCCCTGGACCAGAACCTGAGGAGGCCGCACGCGAAACCGGTATTAGCGTCGGGCGGCTTTGCCTTCACCCACGACCACGGCGACCTGAGCGAGGCCGTGCACCGCTGCACGGGCGTGGGCAAGTGCAGGGCCGACGCTATTGGCGGCGGCAGTGGGTTCATGTGCCCCTCGTACCAGGCGACGGGGGATGAGAAGGATGTGACGCGTGGGCGGGCGCGGGTGCTTCAGGACGCGATCAACGGGACGCTGGTGCGCGGGCTCAACGACCCTGCGGTGCGCGAGAGCCTGGACCTGTGCCTGAGTTGCAAGGCGTGTTCTACGGATTGCCCGAGCGGTATCGACATGGCGCTGTACAAGTCGGAGGTGCTGCACCGTCAGTACCGGGGCAAGCCGCGGCCCGTGGCGCACTACTCGATTGGGTGGCTGCCGAGGTGGCTGAAGGTCATTGGGGTGGCGCCCGGGGTGGTGAACGCGGTGCTGCGGCCGCGCTGGATTCAGCGTTCGGCGGTGTGGGTGGCTGGGATGGACACGCGGCGCAATCTGCCGCGATTTGCGCGCGAGCCGTTCCGGAAGTCGGATGTTGCCCGCACCCGGGCGGCCGACCAGATCAAGTGCGCGCCCACGGAGAACCGGGTGGTGCTGTGGGCGGATTCGTTCACGGACGGGCTCTCGCCGGAGATTCCCGCCGCGATAGTGCGGGTGCTCGAGGCGGCGGGGTTCGAGGTGCTGGTGTCCGCGGGCGATGCGTGCTGCGGGGTGACGTGGATCTCCACCGGGCAGTTGGACGGCGCGCGGAAGCGGCTTTCGCACCTGCTCGAGGAGCTGGGCCCCTACGCGGTGAACGGGATCCCGATCATCGGCGTCGAGCCGTCGTGCATGGGGGTGCTGCGGCACGACATCGTGGAGCTGCTGCCGGACGACCCGCGCGCGCACGCCGTGCGCGCCGCGACGTTCACGCTCGCGGAGGTGCTCACGGGGCGCGCCCCGGTCAAGCCGCGGCCCGGGTGGGAGGCGCCTTCGCTTGCGGATGTGACTGCGGTGGTGCAGCCGCATTGCCACCAGTACTCGTCGATTGGGTTCGAGGCGGACCGGGAGTTCATGGCCTCGCTGGGCGCCACCGTGACGGAGGCCGCGGGCTGCTGCGGGCTCGCGGGCAACTGGGGCACCGAGCGCGGCCACTACGACGTCTCGGTCGCGGTCGCGGAGAACTCGTTGCTGCCCGCGCTGCGGTCGGCGCCGGAGGGATCGGTGTACATCGCGGACGGGGTCTCGTGCCGTACGCAGGCCGAGGACCTCGCGGGTGTCTCCGGGGTGCACCTGGCGCAGCTCCTGGCGGAGCGGCTGTAGGCGGGAGTCCGCGCTAGGCAGGGGTTGGACGGGGATGCGACTCTGAGATATTGTGTACACAAGGATTACACAATCTGGAGGTCGGCGATGGCTGTGACAGTGGGTGTTCGTGAGTTCCGGCAGGATCTCGCGGACTACATCGATGGGGATGAGCCCGTGACGGTGACGCGCCATGGGCGTCGCGTGGGTGTGTTCATCCCGACTCACGGGGATCGCGCCGAGGCCATCTTGGCCTACAAGGTGGCGACCGAACAGCTGCATGCGTTGATGGCGGAGCAAGGTGTTGGCGAGGACGATATTGTCGCCGATTTTGACGCCATCCGGAAGGCTCGACACAACGCTCCGCGGGGCACCTCCGCTGGATGACGACGCTACGGCGCGTTTCCCTCGAACAGTTGGCTGCACGCCATGCCGCCTACCGGCTCGCCCGGCTCGGCGGCGACCGACGTGTCGTCGAAGGAGTAGGCGACGCAGCCGATGCCCGAGTCGGTCCAGGTGGGCTTGAGCATGTTCGCCTTGTGGCTGGGGGAGTTGAGCCACAGCTCCACCATGCCCTGCGGACCCTGCCACGTGCGGGCGAGGTTCTCCCCGGCCGCATTGCCGGGGGTGCAGCCAGCCTGGAGTGGCTCGTGACTCAAGTTGTCCTCATCCAGGGTGTGCCCCGCGCGCACCGCAGCCTCCGCGGCCAGGCAGTCATTCCACACCAACGCGGAAAGCCCCGCAGAAGAACGCTGGGCATTTACCAGGTCAAACGCCTCGCGCGCATAGTCGGAGGGCGACGCGAGCGTCACGGCCGCAGTCGAGGTGATCTGGTCGGTCGGCTCTGGCGTGGAGGTACAGCCGGCCAACGCCAGCGCCGCACCGCCGGCCAAGAGCCAGAGCCTCACCCTCTGATCCACTCCACAACCTCCCCGATGAGGGACTTCAGCGTCGCGTACGTCTGGTCGTACACGGCTTGCGATCGCATGTACGGGTCGGGCACGTCTGCGAGCGCCACCCCAGCGAGAGAAGGTCGGAAGTCGGAAACAGCGCCGGGCACGGAAGCCATGCGCTCCTCCAACGACGAGCCTTCGACAACAGCACCAAGACGTGCCGCCTCGGACAGCTCGGTCAGCATGAACGTCTTGCGCAGCGCGAACGGCGCCTCGCTTACGGCCCTGCGCCGGTGCTCGGCGGTCATGCACACCACCAGATCGGCTTCACGCGCCAGCGAGGCCGTGTACTGCCGCGCGGCGTGCCCGCGCCCGTCAATCCCGTCCCCATCCAAACAAAGCAGCATCTCCGCCGGTACCCCCGGCCAACCAGCGCGTGCGTCCCGGCGGAAGACACTGCGGCAACCGGCCCCAGGTACTCTTGCAGCAGCAGTTCCGCGGCTGGGGAACGGCAGATGTTGCCGGTGCACACGGTGATGATGCTGGTCATGTCTTCCTCGGTATGCGGGGCTGGCCGGCCCACCTAGAGAGCCTCCTAGAGACCCTGGATCGATGACAACGTATCAGCACGCCGAACCGCCGCGCCCCAAGGCCCGACGCCGCGTCTGGCTATGGATTGTGCTCGCCATCGCGGTGCTCACCCTCCTTGCAGCAGCGCTGTTCGCGTGGGATGCGGTGCAGATTCAGCGCTCGGCTTCGGCGCTGGAGACGGAGGCCGCCGCCGCGAAGACGGCAGTCACCAATAGAGACGCCGACGCTCTGCAGACTCAGGTGGCCGCGCTCAGCGAGTCGGCACACACCTTCGCGAGCGCCACGAGCGGCCCTCACTGGTGGGTCGCCAACCACCTTCCCTGGGTGAAGAACCAGACGCTCCCGCTGCATCAGGCCGGGGTCTCGGTGCTTGCCGTGACGGACGACGCGCTCACGCCGCTCGCGCAGATGGACAACCTGAGCGCGCTGCAGGCGCCGGCCATCGAGAACGGCCGCATTGACCCGCACCTGTTCGATCCCTACGCGGACACGCTGGCCGAGTCCGCCGCGGTGTTCGAGCGGGAGAACGCCGCGCTCGCGGCGATCGACCCCACCACGGCCGTTGCCCGGGTCCGTGACCCCTTCCTCGAGCTCCGCGACCAGTTCGCGGACCTCGGCGAGCTCGTGAGCGGCGCGAACGTGGCGGCGCAGGTGTTCCCCAGCATGTTGGGGGCCGACGGCGCGCGCACCTACCTCGTGATGGTTCAGAACAACGCGGAGCCGCGTACTACGGGCGGCATTGCAGGTGCGGTGCTTGAGGTCCGGGTGGACGACGGCGCGCTCGCCTTGGTGAAGTACGTGTCAGCGGCGTCGATGGTCGATACCGACGGCATCGACGTTCCCCTCACGCCGGATGAGGACAACATCTTTGGCGAGCGGATGCAGATCTACCCGCAGGACGTGAACTTCACCCCCGAGTACCCGCGTTCGGCCACGCTGCTGGCGGGGTTCTGGAAGAACGAGTTCGGCGAGGACGTGGACGGCGTCATATCCCTGGACCCCGTGGCGCTGGGCTACATGCTCGATGGCATGGACCCCGTCACGGTAGGCACCCTCGAGATCACGGGCCCAACTCTGGCGCAAGTCATGCTCAACGAGTCCTACTTTGCCTACCCAGAACCGGCGGACCAAGACGCGTTCTTCGCCCAAGCGTCGGGCGTGCTGTTTGGCGTGTTGATGGAGGGCGCAACCAGCGCCATTGACGGCACCGAACGCGCAATCGACGAGCACCGGTTCATGGTGTGGTCCGCGCATGCGGATGAGCAGGAGCTGTTGGCGCCCACGCGGATCGCGGGCTCGTTCCTGCAGCGCACGGGCACCGTGGGCATCTTCCTCAACGACGGCTCTGGCTCCAAGATCGGCTACTACATCGCGCAGGACACGAGCGTGGTCAACCACATGTGCTCCAACGGCACGCTCTCGGGCCAGACGTTGACGGTGACGCTGACCCACACTTTCGACGGCGACGTGGCCTCCCTGCCCTGGTACATCAGCGGCGGTGGGGTCTACGTTCCCGAGGGCGAATTCCACGCGAACGTGCTGCTTTACCCCCCAAATGGCGAGGGGAGTGACAAAAATCACCGAGGACGGGGAGCAGCGTGAGGTGGCGGGCTACACGCATGACGGTCGCAAGCTCGCGCAGACGTGGATCACGCTCGAACCAGGCGAAACTGCCACGTTGGTGTTCGATCTGGCCAGAAACCAGGCCGGACTCATGGCGCCCGACTATCAGTTGACGCCCGGCCCAGCGGCTCAAGTTCAGGACGTGACGGTCGATATAGTCAACGAAGCCTGTTAGCATCATTGGGAAATCTACCTGCGGGCGTCTGAGGGCGTTCGCGGCTCAAGGGGAAGACCAGACATGATTCGTAAGACGTTGGCAGCGGTTGCAGTGGCAGGCGCGACTTTTGCAGTGCCCGCGGCGGCCTTCGCTGCGCCCACCTACCCGGCCGACACGGCCTCCATCGAGTGCAGCGCCCTGCAGGTGCCGGTCAACGACACGTTCACGTGCACGGTGACCTCGCCCGACGGCGGTACGAACGTCACGCTGACGGTCACCGCCAGCGTGGGTACGCCCACTGTGGCGGCTGCTGACTCGGCCACCAAGCCGCTCGTGGGCACCGAGGCACAGTTCACGGTCACCGCTCCCGGTGAGGTGAGCGACCTGATCATCTCCGCCGATGTTGACGGCAACGCCGTTGCTGGAAGCGTGACGGTGGAGGTCCTCGACGAGGACGAGCTCTCCGGTACCGGATTTGACTCGATGCCGCTGGCCGTCGGTGCGGGCGTGCTGCTCGTCGGTGGCGCCGCGGTGGTGTTCGCAGCGGCTCGCCGCCGCTCGGCACAGAACTCCTAAGACTTCTGGGTCAAACCAGAAGAACCCCCCGATAGGTGAGGGGCTTCGCCGAAAGGCGGGGCCCCTCACTTTTCGTCATTCTGCGCGCAGTCGCAGAACCTAGTCCTCTTTGTACGCGTACCCGTAGCGGCCGTACCCGTAGGCGTCCGGCCCCTTCGTGGGCAGCATGGTCAGCACCAGCCCACTGACGGGCGCGCCCACGTTCTCGAGCGTCGCGAGGGCGCTCTCCACCTGGGCGGTGTGCGTCATGCCCGCCGCGACGATAACGAGCGCCCCGCCAACGAGCCGCGCGAGCACGGCGGCGTCGGTCACGGGCAGGAGCGGGGGAGCGTCGTAGAGCACGATGTCGAACTGCTTGTGGAGCTTGGTGATGAGCTCCGCCATGAGCGCGGAGCCGAGCAGCTCGGAGGGGTTGGGCGGAATCTGCCCAGACGGCAGCAGGTGAAGTTCGGTTCGGCCCCACTGCTGCACAGCGTCGGCCAGTTCTACGCGGCCAATCAGAACGTCGGTGAGGCCAACGCCGCCCTCGATCCCCATGTAGTTGGCCATCTTGGGTTTGCGGAGGTCGGCGCCGACGAGGAGCACCTTGGCGCCGGACTGGGCGAGCGCGATCGCGAGGTTGGCGCACGTGGTGGACTTCCCCTCACTCGCCATGGGCGAGGTGACCACGAAGGCGCGTTCGCGCCGGCCGGCGTCGAGGAACTGGAGGTTGGTGCGCAGGGTGCGGAAGTTCTCGGCGCGGGGACTGTGCGAGTCCTCGTGGACGATGAGCGGGCGATCCTTGGCCTTCGGGTCAAAGACGATGCCGCCGAGCACAGGGATGTCCGTGATGGCCTCGAGGTCGCGCTCACTCCGCACGCGGGTGTCGAGCGCCGCGCGCACGAGCGCCACGGCCACACCCAGCGCCAGACCCAGCAAGAGGCCAAGCGCGATGCTCAGCGCCTTCTTGGGGCTGGTGGGGACCTTGGGGACCTCGGCCTCCTGCACCACCGTGAGGCGCACGGGAGAGCCCAGGGACGCGTTGGTGGTCTCGATGTTCTGCACCACGGTGATGAGCTGGTTCGCGGCCTGGGTCGCGAGCAGGGCTGCGAAACCTGGATCCGTGTTGGTCACCGTAACGTCGATGACCGTGGTGTTGAGCGGCGCGACGGCCGAGACCTGGTCGCGCAGTTTCGCCACGGTGGTGTTGATGTGGAGGGCGTCGATCGTGGGCTGGAGCACGGCCGCCGTGGTCACGAGTTCGGCGTAGGTCTTCACGCGCTGCTGGGTGAAGGTATTGCCCTGTTGCAGGTCCGACGCTGTGGTTGCGCCGGACGTGGAGACGAAGACACGGGCGCTGGCCGTGTAGGTGGGGGTGGCGACCAGGGCGTAGGTGAGGCCCAGGGCGGCACCGGCGACGGTGAGGATAAGGATGAGGAGCCAGCTCTTGCGGAAGATCCTCAGGTAGTCCTGCAGTTCCACGGTTGTCCCCTCATTATCGAAAACGCTCACCACATTCTGCCATGCGGCTGTGCCGAGCCCGCCGCACGCTAGCCTGGCCGGGTGGAGCCAAGCGAACCTCAGGACGCGGCGCTCCCGGGGAAGGCGTCCCAGCAGAGGATGTACGGACCTAGGGGGTGGTCGCGCAAGTACCAACGACGGCTGGCGTGGAGTGACGCGTTTGTGGTGGCGCTCACCATGCTGCTGGCGCAGGCAGCGCGCTTTGGGTGGGATTCGCATGCGCCCGTGTCCGGACCGTCCGCGCCGCCCTATTGGTTCGTGAGCGCGGCGATCGCGTTGCTGTGGCTCGTGAACCTGACGTTAGCCAACTCGCGGGAGGCGCGCGTTTTGGGGCACGGGCCCCAGGAGTTTCAGCGCGTGGTCTCCGCCTCGTGGTACACGTTCGCCATTGTCGCGATTGTCGGCTTCCTCACCCAGTGGCAGATCAGCCGCGGGTATCTGCTCTTCGCGCTTCCCGTGGGAACCCTTGCACTGCTTGTCTATCGCTTTGCCTGGCGCACGTGGATTCATGCGCAGCGCGACGCCGGGAAGCTTCAGGCACAGGTGCTCGTCGCAGGGCCTTGGCGAACCTCCGAGGAGATGATGAGGCGGCTGCGCAAGTCTCGTCGTGCCGGTTTCAACGTGATCGGCGTCTGCCTGCCACCGACAAGCAGCGGGGACCTCTCGGAGGACCTCAAAGACATCCCAGTGTTGGGAGTCATCAACGACTCCGTGGAGATCGCTCGACGCGTGGGGGCTGAGTACGTGCTCCTCACCGGCAACGACGACCTGTCACTGAGCGAGTCCCGGCACTTGGGCTGGGAGCTTGAAGGTACCGGCATCGGCCTGATCGTGGCGCCCGCCATCATGGACATCGCGGGCCCACGCGTCATGATGAGCCCCGTTGATGGGCTCCCCTTGATGCACGTGGATCCGGCGGAGTTCTCCGGGAGCAAGTACGTCGTCAAGTCTGTTGCGGACCGTGTGAGCGCTGCCCTGCTGTTGCTTGTTGCGGGAATACCGATGCTGCTGATCGCCATGCTCGTCAAGGTCACAAGCCGCGGCCCCGTGTTCTTCCGGCAGGAGCGCATCGGCCGCAACGGTGAGCCGTTCAAGATGCTCAAGTTCCGGTCGATGGTCGTAGATGCCGAGGCGCGCCTCGAAGAAGTCATGGGCGGCGAGGTCGGGCTGTTCTACAAGGCAGTCGATGACCCGCGTATCACACCGGTTGGCGGCTTCCTGCGCCGCTTCTCGCTCGACGAGCTGCCGCAACTACTCAACGTTGTGAGAGGCGAGATGTCACTAGTCGGACCACGACCCCAGATCCCAGCGGAAGTGGCCCAATACAACGACTTGGCTCACAGACGCCTCTTGGTAAAGCCCGGTATGACGGGACTATGGCAGGTGAGTGGGCGATCGTCGTTGAGTGCGGAAGAGTCCATCCGCCTTGATGCCTACTACGCCGAGAACTGGAGTCTCGGCGGGGACTTCGCGATCATCCTTCGCACGCTTCGCGCAGTCGTGGGACAAGACGGGGCCTACTAGGCCAATCGCAGCTACCTTCCGACGACGAGTGCTCCTGGGTCCGGGCGGACTACGCCGTCAAACGACCTACGCGATCGATGACGCGGTAGATAAACCGTTCCAATCGAAACCGGCGGGTGTACACCCGGAGGTTCCCTGAGGCTAGTGCGCGCTCAAAGGACTCTATGCTGATTCGGGACATGCGGCGGCGCTGGCGGATCAATACTCTGCGCGCCAACTTCACCTCGCGTGAGTTTGGCACGGTGCGCATCGTGGGCACGCTTAGCCCGCGTCGTTGGTCGTCGGCTAGCCGGACGGCGAGCCCTTCGCGTCGATGGCGGAAGTTGCCTGCTTGCGACTGGCACAGACTCTCGAGCGTGAGTGGGTCCAGTTCGATGGTGCCAGCTCCGGCGCCAGCAAAGAGGATTTGAGTCAATTCGGCATTGCGGGACACCACGATGTTCGTTCCGCGCCAATCGGTCTCGTACTCAGGCAACCACGCGTCTCCAAACACGGCGTCAGCTGTCTCAGCAAAGACGTCTTCGCAAAAGTTGCAGGCCTCCGGTTGGAATGCGCCATGACCCCAATTGCTGCCGAGAAGTGCGCGCATCCGAGATGACACCTGCGCGGCGCCAGTGGAGGGCGATGCCGCGAAGTCGTAATTGCCAGCCGAAGCATGAACGTTCTTCACTCGGAAGTCCACCGCGCCAAGGTCGGAAGGGTCGACCCCAAGTTGCCACGCGAGGGATTGTGCGAATCGCTGGGTTTTCATATGTCCACAAACTAGACCAATGTAAAACTTGATACGCTGTGCCATGCCCTCATCCTGAGCGGCGGCTGACCGCAACGCACGGATGTAACATGGTACTCCGACAACAGCTAGCCGCTCGGTGCCATGCGACAGAACATTCGCGGCATCCGCTAGCGTGGTGTTGAAGTACTGAGACTTTCGTCCCCTATTGATGTGAGCGGAATCTGAAGCGTCCGTGTACTCGAAGAGTGGTTCACCCCCGGACCCAGGGGTGACTTGCACTACCGCGTCTACGAGCCCACGTGATAGCAGCTCAGAGATGAGCCACGACGTGAGTCCACCAGAACTGCTTTGACTAAGTTCATCCAGGTCGACACGACGGCCTGCAAAGATCTCGCCATAGAAGCCGACCCTCTTGTCATGCGCCATAGGGTGCGAAGCAAAGCGGGCGGCCGCTAACTCATCGATAGAGGGGCTGTCATCTGAGAAGGGACAGACTTCGCTGGCTCGGCTCAGCGACGCGGCCGGCGCCCCCTTGAGCTGCGCTCCGTACATCCCGTATGGAAGCAGGTCGATTGCGACAACACCGCCGGTGCTTAGCGAGCAAGCGCCACAGCCAACGCACATACCGCGGGACACCACGTCCTCGATCGAGTGGGTCAAAGTCTCTCTCTCCTTATGCTCGACTCTGCGCGGCGCAGGCTACTCGCGCGGCGTTCTTGGGACTTCGCTGGAGCTACTTCGGGCACGAAATGCGTGGCCTGCCACCATAGGGCGCCGCATGCCATCATGATCAACTGTGGCATCGGCGCGCGCAACAGTCCCCAGCCCGTCCACGCGATGAAGCACAGGGCAAGGAGCATGACTAGAAGGGCGCGCGAGTGTTCTACAGACTTGATGCCGCGAGCTCGAGGACATGCCGCCCTGGCGATTGCAATCGTGAGTGGAAGGAGCGTAAGGATTCCTAGCAGGCCGATCTCGGACAAGAGTAGTATAAAGGCATTGTGCACAGGGAAACCTGTGGAAGCAACAATTGGTTCGAGGGGGCCAATCGTTGGCACATAGTTGTTTGGCCCGAGTCCCACAAGCCAGATCGAGTGCAACTGACGGAGGCCAGCCGCGAGAAGTTCAGGGCGGTCGGATCCGTCGGGGTCGACCTGAAATCTACGTAGGAATTCGCGTACGAATGGACCGGCGGCGATCGCCACGGCGATGGTGACGAGGACAAGTTGTCTGAGGCGTCGGGCGTCGAGGCCCATTGCGAACCATAGCGCCAACATTAGTGCAATTCCGATTATGTTGGCTCGACTAAGCGATGGAATCGCGGCACTTGCGCCAATAAGCACGCCAATCAATGCAGTGGCTGATACTTTGCGCGCACGATATCGCGTAAATGGTAGGAGCAGGGCGATGACGACAACGGCCACCTTTCCGACGGTCGAGGGGTGCGCGAACACGCCAGCCGTTCGGTCGCCAAAGCCGTCAGTGCCTGCACCCGATAGCCACTGAATCCAGGTGGGGACCGCCAGTACGACGGCGACGCCTGCCAGGGCTGTTGCGGTGAACCGCGCGGTGCTTTCACCACTCATAATTGGAGCCACCGTGACGCCAACGATCCATGCGAGACACGCAAGAAGGAGGCTGACGACGCCAGATAGGACGAAGGTACTCGTGGGCCACAGGAAGACACTGGCGAGCAGGAGGTAAGCCACGGGTAGCGTGACAAGTTGCGCTTGGTGTGCTCGGCCGGTTGCTAGACCCCAGATCGACACCGCTATCAGCACGAGTGTGTAGGAATACACGGTCACTTCGGGCGCCGCTGTTCCGACCACGTACTCCTTGGCGGGAGCGCTCAGGGTCAACAGCGGCACCGGCGCCACCGTCAGGGAGGCGAGCGAGGCCAAGAAGGCTACCCTCTCGTTGCCGAGTCGGGGCCACGCTAGAAGAATCAGACATAGCGTCGCGGCCGCCGCAAGCGCGAGCGCCATCAAGAACCTCCGCCGTAGTAGACCTCGTCCACGATACTAGGTCGGCCTTAGCTGGCGAGGTCGAAGGTGTCGTCCGTGTAGGTTTGCGGGGTGGCGTTGCGCCAACGCACTGCGGTCAGTTTGCGGGGAGAGTCAGGGGACAACTTGCGACGCATTGGGGCCCTCCGGAATGCCATCGCTGGCCTGAGTTGGGGTCTAGTTGGCCAGGCACTCAGCCTGGCTGCGGTATTCGTTCCCGTTCTAGTCGGCGAAGCCGAACAGATTGTCGAACTCGTATTTGTGACCGCCGTTGCTGCGGTGATTGCACCGGTCTTGTGCTTGGCTGCTCCATATGCGCTGCCGACCTTGCGCAACGGGCACGACGCAGCCGAGTTCGCGGCGGTGGCTGCAGCAACGACCGCTTTGGGCACAACTGTGCTCGCGGCGGCATCCGCGCTTGTGGCGTTCCGCAACGGACCTGCCGGCGTCGTCTTGGCAGTTGCGGTCCTCGCCGGGGCCCAAGCGACATACAGCCTAGGCGTGTCGATCCGCACGCGCAGAGCAGATGAACGCGCGGTGCTGTTCGCTCGATTCCTCTACGGCGCCTCCGCGTTTGTCGCCATCACGATTGCGACTCTCGCCGGAGTGAGTGGAGCGGGGCTTGCGGTTGCCACGGCACTGGGGTACGTGGCGGCGATTCTCATTCTCGTGCAGCGCCCGATTGCCACTGTCAAGTCACTCTCCCAACTCCTAGTCAGTGCGCGCTTTCAGGGCGTCGCCCGTCGCCTACGGGGCTCCATGATCTTGGCGCTCGCAATTTCCGCAGGCGTCCTTGGGAGCCAAGTAGGCAGTCTCGCAGTGCCGCTTGCGGGAAGCCTGTCGGGAGCTTGGGCAATGGCCATGAGGATGATGACTGGCTTCCAAACGCTCGGGGCACAAGTGGTCGGTGCTGTGTTTGACGTGCGTTTCGCCCAAGCGGTCAGAGTAGCCAGCTTGACCGTGCAGCGACTAGCAATCCGAAGGGGTGGACTTCTCGGAGCGTTGATGGCCGTGGGTTTCGTCACCTCAGTAGCGGCCATCTTCATGTTTGTTGAGCCTCCGCAATTCGACAATGATGCGTCTCGAGTATGGCTTTGGCTTGGCGTCCTCGGATTCGGTGCGACATCGGTTGCACTAGCGCCCGTAGGGCGCGTCCTAGGACTAGTAGGGGCGACGCGGCTACGCCTCTTCTGGGACCTGGGCCGATTGATTTTGGGTGGCGCGGTCATCGCTTGGGGGAGCGGTGAGACGATCCTGGCCTGGCTCGGACTCGTAGGTGCCCTCGCCTCCATGTCGTATGTTGTCCTGGTGGCATCTGCACTCCGCTCGGAGCGCCCAAGCGAACTGCCCGTTGGGCGACAACAAGAGGAAGGTCCCGAGTGAGCTTCGCTGACAACTTTAGGAGATCGAAGCCCCTTCGCACGGTGACGCGGTTGGTGCGCCGGACCCTCGCAGACTCACCGCGCCGGGCAGCGCGCAGACATGAAAGCGATCTAGGGTGGTTGACGAGTTCGGGTGCCTCCGCAGCCCCGCGAGAGACCGGGCACCTATTGTTAGCCGCGAGCGGCAATCTAAATATGGGCGACCAAGCAATGCTCGAAGCATTCCTGCACAACGTAACAGGGCCGGTTACCGTGCTCGCCGAGAGCACGGCCAGCTACACAGTGCCCGACCGCTTCTCCGACGTGGTGTTCGTTGGGAGTGACGGCCTACTCACCGGACACGGAACTGCCCACCGGATAGCCCTCGACTCCGTCAAGTCGCTGTTGGCGAACGCTGACTCGTTCAGCGTCGTCGGGGCCGACACGATCGACGGCGGTTACCACAGGTCTGCCGCGGCGACCTCGTGGGCGATCGCCTCGTTTGCGGCTGAGCAAGGAGTCGACACTCGAATACTGGGTTTCTCGTGGCGTCCGGACGTGGAGGTGGCGATAAAGAGGTTTGCGAGGGTGGCGCTCGAAAATGGCGTGCGGGCGCTGGTTCGGGATCCGGTGTCTTACTCGCGTTTTCAGCAGGATGTCAATGGAGGAGAGCTCGTAGCTGACACTGTTTTCACATTGCCCAGTGTCGTGCGTGCGGATGAAAACATTAGTGTGCCGACTGCGGTCCTGAATCTGAGTGGGCTTGTTGACAGCCGATCCGACTTGACTAGGTCGTACACGATGCTTGTAGAAGGTCTCGTTGATCGCGGCATGCGGGTCATCGTCGTGCCCCATGTTGCGAGCGCACACTCGTCTGACAACATCCCCATGCGTAAACTTGCGGCCAGCCTGGCAGGCCGCCACATGTCACAAGTCGAGTTCATGGATCGACTTCCTGCGCCTCGGGAGTCGGTTGAGCGTGCCGCGGGCGCCGCGGTAACTATTACTGGACGCATGCACCTGGCAATCCTGGGGCTACTAGGCGGATGCCCCCCAGTGGTGCTCGGGACGCAGGGCAAAGTCAGCGGACTCATGAGTTCCATCGGGCACGCAGACTGGGAAATCTCGCCAGGGCCGGGCATGCACGAGCAGATCCTTCACGTGGTCGACGAGATTCTGGCAGACCACAAGGCGGTGGTTCATGAGGTGCAGGGGCACGTCACCAGCTTGGCCCATCTAGCGGCAGTGAACTTCGATGGGCTCGAGATGAGCGGTGCACCTGACGCGTGACATGAGCCCCTCCGCCGGGCCTGAGCGACACGGTTGGTTCGCTAGATCTAGTCGAAAGCAACCTCTGTGCGTAGAAGAGGTTGACCAATGCGGGCTAGGTGGGCTCTAGCACGCGGCCGCTACCGATTACCGTACGAGCGTCGCTGCGGAATCGGCGATGTCGTGGGCAACGCGCTTCCACGACATCGTGCGCTGTGAGCTCTCGAGCCCGGCAAGAGATAGTTCCTCGTACAAGTCCTTGTTGGAGAGGAGACGACGGAGGGCGTCTGCGACGCTGGCAGGCGCCATGTCCTCGGATACGACCGCACTTCCGAAGGCCTCCGCTTGTTCCAGCAGCCCGCCGACGGGGGTCACGACTGCGGGCACGCCGAGTGCACTGGCATACGCGAGTACGCCAGATTGGCTCGCTTCGATATACGGCAGGAGAACGGCGTCGAACTCTTTGATGGCTGCTTCGACTTCGCGCTGGGGCACCCACCGATCTTCCGCTCTGTCTAGATTGCTGAGTCGCGCGCGGGCTTCGGCCGGGATACCACTGCCCACGACGTGGAGGCTCACCGGGAAACCGTCCGCGCGTAGCGTCTCAACTGCGTCGATTGCGAGATCAAGACCCTTGTAAGGTGACATGCGCCCGAAGAATCCCACCACCGGCACTCGAACCGGAGCAACACGTGGCCTCGTCGACACTGCAACGTCAAAGGCCGGATGAACGGATTGGCACACCGGCAGAGACCTCAATCGGGCGTCGCTCTGGATCTCGGCGGTCACCGCGCCTGAGAGAGTCACGAGCATGGATGCTCTTGAACGCTCCGCAGAACGGAGTCTGCGGACAAGCCAACCGTCTTCACCGGCGTGCGGAACTGCATCGTGCACGACGTGCAGGACCGGTGCCGGGCGATACGTTGAGCGCGGGAGAGCAGCTTGCCACACCTGTTCCATCGCTACGACGACGCATTCGACGCGCTCTGTCTTGAGAAAGTGTCCGATCTTGCGTCCGATGAAGGGAAGCCGAACACTCCCTAACAATGCCCCCAGCCGTCCCCGGAAGGTGTGTAAAGCGAGTAGCGGGGTACCAGAGCTGACAAACTCGTCATTCAATTCGGCTTCGCGCGAGGTGACATAGACGACCTCGTGTCCGTTCTCAACGAGCGCGCGGCCGAGTTGCAGGGCAAATAACGGACCGGAGCCGGTGCGGCCCAAGTGGACGATGGCGAATCTCAAGGCCGTGTCCAAGCCCAGAGGAGTTGTGTGCGCTGTTCAGGCACTGCATTGTCACTAAGCGCGGCGTTCCAGTACGCGCGATTGGAGTCGAGCCAACTGGCCCACGTATCCGAAGTTCGAGCGGCACGCGCAAGTTGTTCGGCCGCCGTCCCCATGTTTGCGATCATCGCTAGGTCTTCGAAAGGCCGTATGGGTCGGACCACAATTGCGACCCCGCGCGCATGAGCGTCCAGTACCGAGATGGGATATCCCTCCCACGCTGCGGAATGGGCGTAGACATCGAGCTCATCGAGTTCGCGGGTCACGTCTTCGGGCCCGAGCCAACCCGTAACGCGCACTCCGGCGACACGGAGCGCTTCCGTCTGAGCGCCATTGCCACCTCCGATCCATACCGCCTGAAAGTTGACTCCCGCGGCTGTAAGTTGCCTGAGCCAGTTGATGAAGTAATGCGGGTCCTTCTGCGCCGAGACGCGGCCGACCATGCCAATTCGGATTGGCCGCTTCTCAACATCGCCGTACGAGGGCCTCTGCGAAGTTGGCCTCACTGACGCGACGTTGGGTATGTACGAGGTCTCGACTCGTCCTTTGCTCAGATCAGTCGCCAACTCCCGCTCCCGATGCGAGCATGCGGCGTAGCGATCGGTTCGGCTGGCCAGTCTGGCCTCGATCGCTCGAATTGCCGTTCGGGCTACGGCAGGGAGGTCCTCGCGCTCGAAGGCAAAAACAGTGCGGGGTGTAAAGGACCCGCCAAGGCCGGGTCCTCCGCGTCATGCGGGCATAGACGCCCGGGCCGCTTGAGTGGGCGTGGACGACGCTAGCGTCAAACTCGGTTGCCGCGCGTCGCGCGCGCCGCACTCTCAACGCCAGGGAAGCCCCTAGATCGAAGTGCGTCACCGTTGCTCTGAGGTCCTCCCAAACCGGTGCAGGGGCGCCATCGGTGAACGGGCTGGCCACTGCATGATCTGCGAACTCCTGCGTGGCATCGATGTATTGCGCGACCGCCGCAGGGACTCCCCCTGAAAGCCTGTCGACAACGTGTAGCACACGCGGACGCTCGGAAATCGAACTTTGTTGCGGGGTCATGCAGAGGAGCATACGGTGCGTACTTATCTCGCCTTCAACTCCGCCCGATAGGCTCAGGAGGTGGACGACCGTGAGATCCCAAGCGTGCTGGACGCAGGCGACGCGGTTCATCTCGCAAGCGCACTTTGCGCGCATCTTGGCGTCATCGCCGGGGTGCGTGCCCTCGTTATCAAGGGCATTGCGGCAGACTTTCACCAACTCCGCGCACCCCGCATCGCCGCCGATGTAGATGTGATGGTCGACCCGTCCGAGCTGGAGGCGTACCTCGGCACCCTGTCGGCGGCCGGTTGGGAGCGGCGAACTGAGACGCGCCTGCACAGCGACACAGTCCAACATTCGAGTTCATTCACGCACGGCGCATGGCCGTGCGACATCGACGTGCACGACCAGTTCCCCGGATTCTTGGTAGCCCCCAACGAACTCTTTGAACGATTGTGGGACGCGAGCCTCACTACGACGGTGGCTGGCGCAAAGGTGCACATTGCGGGCGCACAAGATAGTGCGCTGATCATGGCCGCCCACGCGTTGCGGACTCCGAGCCAGACCTCGCGGCACCAGGCAGAACTCGATGGACTTATCTTGAGGTTCCGCGGTGCAGGGAGCGACGTGCGCTCAGGTTTGCGCGAGCGCGCAGCGGAGTTGGGGGCAGTGGAGACTCTCCGGGCGTTTCTAGGGGCCACAGGCATCGAACTCGGACCACCGACGGCCCCTGGAGTGAACCCGGATCTCGATCGTTGGCGCCGACGAGTCTCTTCCGGTGGGAACCGAACGGCGCTTGTGGCACTTGCGCTCGAAAGCGCTACGTGGCGCGAGCGCGGCCGGCTCATCGTGGGAGCGGTGTGGCCGCCTCGGAGTGACGTGGCTCTAGAGTATCCGGAGGCGAGAACGCATCACCTCGGGATACTTCGCGTGCGGCTCGCGCGCCTCGTACGTGGTAGTCGAGACCTCTTGTCGTACCTGCGTGCTTGTCTCCGGTTGGGTGGCTGGCGCCAAGTCTGTCGCGCCAGGTCGAGCACGTGGCCGCTAGAGGACGACGAGTGAAGTTCACCACGGGGTCGGGACTTGCCTACGTCACCCACGACACATACGTCGTGGTCCTCAACCTCTCCCGTATTGAGGAGCAGCAGTCGCCGTACGTCTTCGAGGGTCCTGCGTTCGAGATCTGGACCCGCATCGATGGAACTCGAACCGAAGAGCAGGTTGTTGACGAACTCGTAGAAGCCTCGGGCGCCGATCGCGAGGTTGTCGCGCGCGACGCGCACGAGTTCATCGCTCAGCTACTAGAACTTGGCCTGATCGAGGAAGTCCCCGACTGACTCGGCAAACGGCCGCACCGGCACCCAGCCGGTCGCGCCCCGAAGTCGAGAATCATCGCCCACGATGGACCGCGCATCATTCGGCCTGATCCGATTTGGATCAACAACGACCTCCGGTACCCCAATACCAAGCGCAGCACACAGCGCCTCAAGCACTTCGTGGCCCGAACGAGCCACCCCTGAACTCACGTTGAAGGCGCGATAGGGAAGATCGCGCGCAGAACACAGCGCGAGGTAAGCGGCCACAACGTCTCGCACGTCCGTGTAGTCGCGTTCGGTGGAGAGGTCACCGGTGTGGATCGGCTCGCCAGGCTCGGCGTTCAGCAACTGCGCTGCAAGGTCCGGCACCAAGAATCCAGGCCGCTGGCCAGGACCAATGTGGTTGAACGGCCTGGCAACGATCACGTCGAGCCCGCGCCGAACGTAGTACTCGGACTGCAGCTCCACCAGCCGCTTAGCCACCGTGTACGGCGACGTCATGTGAACGGGGCGGGTCTCGTCGATGAGGCCCTCTTCGCCGCCATAGACCGCACCGGAACTCACCGCGATGATGCGCGTAGCGGGGCTTTGCACCAAGGCGGCCTCGGCCACGTTGGTGAACATCGCGCTGTTGGCATTGATGTAGCGCTGCGGCTCAGCGAAACTTGGGCCCACCGCCGCCAGGCCGGCGAGGTGCACCACGGCTTCGGCCTCGACAGCGGGACGCTCATCGATGAGGTCCATCACCTGCACCCCAGCGAGTGACGCCCTCAACTCATCGCCCTCGCCGAGCGGTCGCTGCACCAGCGCGTGAACCTCATGCCCAGCGTCGGCCGCCGCGCGCACCAGGTGACGGCCAACGAAGCCGTCAGCGCCGGTGACAAGAATCCGCAAGGTCACACCTGTTCGAGGGCGACGGCCGCGCGGTCATGTTCGACCATCCGCGTAACGAGCCCCGCGAAGTCAACATCCCGAGCCCAGCCCAGCTCGGCCTCCGCCTTGGCGGGGTTGCCGAGCAGGATGTCCACCTCTGCCGGCCGGAAGAGCGTTGGGTCCTGGACCACATAGGGTCTCCAGTCGTCCACGCCGATGGCTCCGAACGCCGCCGTGAGGAAGTCCTCGATCGAGTGGGTGGCCCCGGAGGCGAGCACAAAGTCGTCGGGCTCTCCGTGCTGCAGCATCTGCCACATACCGCGCACGTAGTCGCCCGCGTAGCCCCAGTCGCGCTTGGGAGTCAGGTCGCCGAGCGAGACCGTGTCTTGCCGCCCCGCCTCGATGCGAGCCACCGCGTCCGTGATCTTGCGCGTCACGAACTCCTTGCCGCGGTACTCGCCCTCATGGTTGAAGAGGATTCCGCATGCCACGAACATGCCATAGCTCTCGCGGTAGTTGCGGGCAATCCAGTGCGCGTACAGCTTGGCCACGCCGTAGGGGCTGCGAGGGTGGAACAGCGAATTCTCGTCGTATCCGAGGCCTGGACGGTTGTAGTCGAGACCGCCAAACATCTCCGAGGTGGATGCCTGGTACAGGCGCGAACTCTCCGCGAAGCCACCCAAGCGCACCGCCTCCAGAAGGTTCAGCAGACCCTTGCCGGTGACCTCCGCGGTGAGCACGGGATTGGTGAAGGAGTAGCCCACGTGGCTCACGGCGCCGAGGTTGTAGATCTCGTCCGGCTGGCTCGCGTCTAGCGCCCGGAAGAGCGAGGACATGTCGGTGAGGTCGCCCTCGAGGAGCTTCACGTACGGGTGCGCGGCTTCGACTTCCGCCCGGCGCGGGTTCTTCTGCCCGCGCACCAGTCCGTAGACGGTGTAGCCCTTGGCGTGGAGCAACTCGGCGAGGTGGCGGCCGTCCTGCCCGGTGACGCCGGTGATGAAAGCCGTCTTACCGTTATGGTCGCTCGTGGTCACCCCGCAACATTACCAACGGGCCAAGCACACCCACCCAGCGAGCCCGTCGACCCTCCAAGCAAGACACCCTGGAACAACACCCCGCCGCCCGGACGTTCACCCACTAGTTGAGGCCCTCGGAGTTGAGCGCGAGGTCGTTGCCCGGGACACACGCACTTCCTTGCGACGCTCCGGGGCCTCGGCCATATCGGACGGGGTTCGCGTAGACTCCCTCGCACGGCGGCTGAGGGGCCGCGGAACTGAGGGATTCGCATGAGCGAGATCGACGTCGTGGGCGTGGACCGCCGCACCGTAGTCAAAGCCGCTGGCTGGGGCGCCCCGGCCATCCTCCTGGCCAAGGGCCTGCCGATGGCGTCCGCAAGCCAGGAGCCGCCCGTGGCAACCGTCTTCGTGGCCGCCGTGCGCGCCACCGGTCCCAACTGGGAGGGCGCCGGAACGCTCGCCCCGGGCTTCCGCTTTGGCATGTACAGCGCGGGCGTGGCGAACCTCATGATCGAGAAGCTCACCGGCCCCGCCGCCACGTTCACCACCATCTTCACCAAGTACCAGAGCGCCACGTGGACCACTAACAGCATCTACACGGCGACCAACGTCTCGCTCGCTGCGGGCCTGCCGAACAACTCCGCGAACACCATCGGCATCACCATGAACGCCGTGGACGGGGCAGTCGGCCGCTACGTCGCGACCATCTCGCCCGTGGGCGGCGGCACCCCGGCGACCGCCCGTTTTGAGATCGCGAAGTCCGGAAGCACATTCCAGGTGCACCCCAGCTGGTAGTTGTGCAGGGATGGACTGCAGCCTCCCACGCCGTAAGCGCCCGCGTCACACGCTGTTGGTACGTTCTGAAGATGATCACCGAAGCAAGAGGGAACCTGCTCGGCGCTGGCGCAGAGGCGCTGGTAAATGCTGTCAACACCGAGGGTGTCATGGGCAAGGGCATCGCCTTTCAGTTCAAGAACGCGTACCCCGACATGTTCGAGGAGTATCGCGCCATAGCCAACCGCGGGCAGGTTCGGCTCGGAACGATGCACGTGTGGAACACGCAAGCCCTTGAAGGCCCGCGGTACGTCATCAACTTCCCCACGAAGTCACACTGGAAGGCCAAGTCGCGCCTCGAGGACATTGAGAAGGGGCTTCGTGATCTCGTCCGAGTTGTCAAAGACCTCAACATTGCGTCAATCGCGGTTCCGCCGCTCGGCTGTGGCAACGGTGGCCTCAGCTGGCCGGACGTCGAGACACGGATCCGGGCCGCCTTCAGTGCGGTGCCAAACGTGGACGTTCAGTTGTTTGTGCCACAGGGCGCGTCGACCGAAGCCCAGCGCCGGGCTCTCGAGGAACTCATCGCCCTCGAGGACGAACTCAATCTCGACTAGCGCACCCAACCCAACCCCAGCATCGGACCTCCCCTGCGAGCAAAACCGCGCCTCGTGCCCTTGAAACCGCCTGCTCACCCCGTTCGTTGAGCGCGCGGGAACACACGAAGGGCCGGGCATGGAGCTCCAGGTGCGGCTGCGGGCCCAGCGAGCCGAATGCGTGCGGCCGGCATGACAAGCCTTGCCACAGGTCGTTTATTAGATTAGCGTGTTTCTTGTCATGAGAAACGCGACTCTTTCAGAAACAGCGCTGGTGGAGGATGCGTTCAACAGCGTCCGCGCACTGCTGCCTTCGCGGTGGACGATCACGTACACCGCACCGGAGGGCAGGGAAGCGCCCCTAGCTGACTACATCGCGAGTCTCGTCGCTCCGAACGGCCTGCGGATCCGCCTAGCTGTAGAGGTCAAGCGAACGAGGGCCTCAACTGTCTCGGCGGTGCTCGGTCAATTGCGCGCAATCCAGACGCACAACGACCTCCCCGTGCTGCTGGCGACCGACTACGCGCCACCAGCGCTGCGTGCAAAGCTTGACGCAGAGGGGTTCAGTTACGCGGACGCCACGGGCTGGGTGCGGCTAGTGGTGTCTGACCCGCCGATTTTGCTTACGGCCCAGGGGGCAGAAACGGTTCCCGGCCCACCGCGCGAGTCTGCGGTGCGCCGGCTCAATGGCGTCGCCACCAATCGAACCATCTGCGCGCTCGCCGACACCACGGGACCGGTCGGTGTGCGAGACCTCGCTGGAGTGGCAGGAGTCTCCCCGGGATCAGTCTCCAAACTCCTTCAGACTCTTGCCTCGGAGGGCACCGTAGATCGTGGTGCCGAGGGCTCCATCGCGACGGTGCGCAAGCGCTCCCTCGTACGGCGGTGGGCACTCGACTATTCATTTGCCAAGACGAACCTCGATTGCAGCTATTTCATAGCGCCCCGCGGGGTCAACAGAGCGCTAGAGCGGCTGCAAGACGTCGAGACGCCAATCGCGTTGACAGGCTCGGCGGGAGCGCGCCGCCTTGTGCCGGGAAACGTGACACCCGTGGTTCCGCTGTTCTTGCTTGCCGTCTACGCGGCGTCTCCCCGCCGACTTGCCGCCGAGCTGGGCTTAGTCGAGACGAGACAAGCAACCGCACAGGTCATGATCGCGATCCCGCAGGTTCCCGACATCCTGGCGGAGCCGCAAGGAAACCCAGCGGTCGCGCCCACCGCGCTCGTAGTCGCCGACCTCTTGACGCTGCCGGGGCGTGGTGACGCTGAGGCGGAACAACTCATGGAAATGCTCGCTCGCTCCGATCCTGCCTGGAGCGAGTGAAATGGCAAACCTTGAACCGGAATACGTGGTCGCGCGACGCGTGCTTCTCGACGGCCTGCAGGCGCTTGAGCCTCACCTGCCGAACCTTGTGCTGGTGGGAGCCCAGGCGGTCTATGTGCGGGCCAGTGAAACTGAACTCCTTGTTCCGCTCATGACGACCGACGGTGACCTAACGGTTGACACCGACGCACTCGCGGACGAGCCCGAGATCGGTGAGTCATTGCGCAGTGCGGGCTTTGTGCTCGGTGCCCAGCCGGGGCACTGGGTGGGACCGGGAGACGTCGCACTCGACCTCATGGTCGCTCCGCACCAAGCAGGCGCTACAAGCAAATCGGCACGCGCGGCGCGTATCCCACCGCACGAGAAGATGACGGCCCGCATCGCTCACGGACTAGAGCCCGCCCTCATCGATAGCACGGTCGAGACCATCGCCGCCTTTGAGCCAACTGATAGGCGGTCGTTTCGACTCCGAGTAGCCGGGCCCGCCGCGCTCCTCGTTGCCAAAGCTGTGAAACTCGGCGAGAGACTCGCCCAGGAGGACGCTCGGCCCGATCGCGTCTCCGCGAAGGATGCGCTTGACGCGTTCCGCCTCCTGCAGACCGCGAGCGCGGAGGAGCTCGTCGCCGGCTTTTCGCTCCACGCGACTGTCGCCGAGGCGAGCGAAGCGTCCCGCGAGGCATTGGCGCTATATCGCGAACACGGCGTTGCGGCCAACGGGAGGTTTCCGCGACTCGCTGCGTCCGCGGCAGGCGACGACCCGGCAATAGCGCCTTCGTTCGCCGCGCTCGTCAACGAGCTGCTTGCGGCATTGGGAAGCTAGCAGCCCAACCCACCCCAACGTCGGGCCTCCCTGCGAGCAAAGCCGCACCTAGTACCCTGGAAACCGCCTGCTCACCCCGTTCGTTGAGCGCGCGGGAACACACGAAAGGCCGGGCATGGAGCTCCAGGACTACATGCGGATCTTCCGCCAGCACTGGGCGGCGATCATCATCGCCACCATCGTGGGCGGCGCGCTCGCATTCGGCTGGACCCTGACGCAGCCCAAGGTCTACACGGCCAGCGGCTCGGCGATCATCACCACGGGCACGTCGGCGAGCATCGGCGACGCGCTCGTGGGCAACCAGTACGCGATCTCGCGCGTGAAGTCGTATCTGGACATCGCGAAGTCCCGTCAGGTTGCCGAGTACGCCATTGAGCAGTTGGGGATCACGGCTTCGCCCGACGCTCTGGTTGGCCGGGTGACCGTCTCCAATCCGCTTGACACGGCTGTGTTGCGCGTCTCGGCCAATGGCTCTACGCCCGAGGAGGCGCAGCAGCTCGCCGAGGCGTGGATCGCCGGCATGACGAAGGTCGTGAGCGATCTGGAGAACGGCAGCAACACGGACGGCAGCCAGGATTCCGTGGTGCGGCTGCAGACCATGGACACCGCACTGGCGCCCACCTCGCCGTCGTCGCCCAACGTGAAGCTGGCCGTTGCGCTTGGCCTGCTGCTTGGCTTCGCGATCGGCATCGCCTACGCGCTGATCCGTGCGGCCGTTGACCGGCGCCTGCGCTCCGCGGAGCAGATCGAGCGCGAGTTCGACATCCCCGTGCTGGGCACCATCCCCTTTGACAACGACATCGCCAAGCGGGGAGTGGCCTCCGGCACCAAGGACTTCCACACCTCGGAGGGCGTGCGCCAGCTGCGCACCAACCTGCAGTTCATGGACGTGGACAACCCGCCGCGCATCATCGTCATCACGTCCTCGCTGCCCGGCGACGGCAAGTCCACCGTGTCCATCAAGCTCGCCGAGTCCATCGCCGAGTCCGGCCAGCGCGTGATCCTCATCGACGCGGACCTGCGCCGCCCGTCCTTGGTGGACTACCTGGGACTCGTGCCCGGTGTGGGCCTCACGGACGTGCTCGTTGGGCGCGCGCAGCCCAGCGACGTGCTGCAGCCCTGGGGTAGCACGGGCCGCCTGTCCGTGATGGGCGCCGGACCCGTGCCGCCGAACCCCTCCGAGCTGCTCGGCTCCGTGACCATGCGCAACATGCTGAACTCGCTGGACGAGGGCGCGATCATCCTCATCGACACCCCGCCGCTCATCTCGGTGACCGACGCTGCCATCCTGACCGCGCGCACGGACGGCGCGCTGGTGGTGGTGCGGGCGAGCAAGACCACGATCGACCTGCTCGACAAGTCGCTGCAGAACCTTGAGCGCGTCAAGGGCCGCGCGCTGGGCGTCATCCTCGACGGCGTGAGCCGCAAGGGAGACGGCAAGTACTACGGCCGCGAGTACCGTTACGACGCCTCGCTGGGGCCGCGGCCAACTCCAGAAGGCGAAGGGCGACTGATCCTTGCCGTGGCGTAGCGGGCTCGCGTTCCGCGTGGTGCTGGTGTCCACGCACAACTCGACGTGCGCCGCCTTCGCCGAGCGGCTGATGCGGCCCGCGCTCGCGAACGCGGGCGTGGAGGCTTGGGCCATCCGCGTGACCTCCGCGGGGCTCGAAGGCGAGCCGGGACAGCCCGTGGACCCGGACGCGCAGGACATGCTGCGCATGCTCGGCGGCAACCCCGGCGGCTTCCACTCGCGGCTGCTTGATGGCGACATCATCGACGACGCCGACCTCATCCTCACCATGTCCCTCGCCGAGCGTGAGGCCGTGGTCGCCGCCCACCCGCGGGCCCGCAGGCGCACCTTCACGCTCGTCGAGTACGGGCGCCTCAACGCGCTCCTGTACCCCATGGCGCCGCTGCGCGAGCACCCGCTCATGCTCGCCGACGGCCGCGACGAGGCACAGCTCGGCCCTGCCGACGACATCCTGACCCCCCGCGGACGTGACGAGGAGGCCTACCGGAAGACGGCGTCGGCCATTGCGGAGAACGTGCGCGGCCTTGCCGAGGCGTGGCTCGCCATGGCCCCCGCGCGCGCCCCGCACCGCGACCCCCTGGGCGCGGCGCTGCTGCTCGACGCGGGCGCCGACGCGGAGCTGGTGCACGTGGACGCGTTCGGCGTTCCCGTGGACATCCGGTGCACGGGCGATGGCGGGCGGGCGCTCGCCCGGCGCCTGCGCGAGGCGTGGTCGCGCGTGTTGCGCGATCCTGCTGCCGCTGCGCCCGAGGCGCCAATCGTCGTGGAGGCGATCGTCGCGGACGACCTCACCGAGGTGCGCGTTGCGCGGGCCCGCGGCGCCATCGGCGGCGACACCACGGGCGACGTCATGCACTCGCTCGCCGGGGCCGTCACCGTTCGCGCGATCGATCAGCGCGCCGGCGAGGTCATCATGCTGCACGCCGCCGGGCTCGCGCTCCCGGACGGGCGCGTGGTGGCGTTCGTGGCGCCCTCGGGCACGGGCAAGACGACGCTGTCCCGCACGCTGGGCAAGGCGTTCGGGTATGTGAGCGACGAGACCGTGGTCATCAACTTCGACGGCACCGTGACGCCGTACCCCAAGCCGCTCTCCGTGATCCGCTCCGGGCATCGCCTCAAGCGCCAGCTCTCGCCCGACGCCGAGGGGCTGGTTGTTGCGCCCTCCGGTTTGCGGCTGGCGCGGATCGTGTTGCTCACCAGGGAGCCCGACGCTGTCTCGCCCGTGATTGAGGACGTTCCCCTCTTGCCGGGGATCGCCGAGCTGTCCGCGCAGGTCTCGTACCTGCCGCGCCTCGCGGAGCCGTTGCGCTCCCTTGCCAGGGTGATTGAGCGCACGGGTGGGCTTGCGCGCGTGACCTATGCCGAAGCGTCGGACCTTATTGATCTGGTGCCCATGCTCGCCGGGGGTGAGGCGTGATGGACGATTCCTCGATAGTGGTGGCCACCGTGGACGACGCGCTGGTGCGGGACGACCAGATGCTGGTGCTCGTGGCGTCCGAGGTGATGCTGCTGTCTCCTGTGAGTTCCGAGTTGGTGAAGGTGGCGGCGAGCGGTGCAACGATCGCCGAGCTCGGCGAGTACCTCACGGAGATGTTCGGCCCGCCGCCGGCAGGGAACTCGCCAAACGACCAGGTGCGCATCATGGTGGCGCGCCTGAGTGAGGCCGGAGTGGTGCACGTTGCGGGGCCGGGAACAGAGCCGCTCTGAGCGTCGTTTGAAACGCGAGCGTGAATCTCGCGTCATAGCTGTGACGTATGTCACTCTCATTGGTGTGAGGGCGTGGCGGAGCGCCCCATCTGAATGGACCGAGGACCTATGCCCATGACGGCTGAGATCGACCGACGGCGCGTGCTGCAAGGCGTCGCGTGGGCGACGCCTGCCGTCTTGGTGGCGACGGCGGTGCCGGCTTCTGCGGCGTCGAATACGGTGCAATCGGTCACGGCCGGCGGGCTGATCATCGTGTCGCAGTCCGCTGTGTATGCGTCGAACGTGCTCACCGTGAAGGCGGAGGTGGCGCACACCGGCGCTTCGGGCTCCGCTCCGGTGACGGGACTCAAGGCGACCATCGTGTTCTCAAGCCGCTACAACATGCCCAATCAGCCCCCCACGTCCGTGGGGAGTGGATGGCGTTACGACAACTACACGTTCACCTCTGAGGGCAAGATCGTCTTCAACTTCACGTACCTTGGTGCCGACCTGACTACGGCGAACACTGGGTCCGCCCCGCTCCAGGCCACGTTCGCGGGTTGGCCGACCTACCTGACATCCATCCAGGTGGGGGCTGCGGGCACATCGATGAACATTCCCGTCGCTGCCACGGCAAACACGACGGCGACGCAGACGGCCTCGGTCGGGTGGAACAGCGCGGGCAACTACAACCAGGGCCAATACTCGTTCGAATTGCGCCACGCCGGGCCGTACGACCCGCCGGCTGCGGCCGCGACCGCGCTGGAGCTGACTGCGACGTACAACTCCCAGAAGGTCAGCGCGCCCACCCAGACAACCGTTGGAAACTGGCGGGTCACGCCGCTTGGCGTCGCGAACGGCGTGGGCACGGTGCGCTTCACCTACATTCCGGCATCGCTCGCCATCAACTCGTCAACCGGGAGCGCCACGGCTTTGTTCTCGCTCATCAACGGCAACACCAAGGCTGCGATCACTTTCACGGGCACCTACACGTCTGCAGGCGTGAGTGGCACCGTGCCGTCGATGACCATTGGCTCGAACTGAGATCCAGCACTTGAAGTCTCGCTTTCGTCCCGAATTTGGTCCATTAGTCCTGATATCGGGACGTTTTTCATCCGCTAGAATGGCTTCTCCGGGAAGCTGAGGGAGCAACACCGTGTACACAGAAGCCGAAGAGGCTGGGCGTCCGCACGTCCAATCAGAGGGCGGCATCAGCCGCCGCCGAATCATCCAAGGCGTGGCTTGGACCACACCTGCGATCGTCCTGGCTGTCGCGACGCCGCCGGCGGCTGCGTCGGATGGAGCCCCTGCGGGCTATCTCACATTCACGACGGCGCACGTCTATCTCAAGATGGAGAAGATCTTTGACTACAACTGGGACAAGGATCGACCGATCCTCCTGATCGACCCCGATCTGACCAACACCGCGCCCGGTGGTGGCGCGACGGCGACAAACGTGACTATCCAGTTCGCAGTACCCAAGTCTTGGCTCCCCAATGGCCAGCTCGCGTGGCACGGCGCGTACACCTACCAGCCGGGTGGCGGCACGCCTCCCTTCTCTGTGTCCGTCAGCGAGGCCACAACCTCCTATATCTTCACCCTGATTTCGCCGACTTCGCTCGGGCCGAACAGCAGCGGCACGTTCTCGCCGGAATACCGGATCGAGCTGGCGTCATCGCCGAGCCCGGTCGGTCAGACGTTGACGCAGACCGCACGTGCTAATGCCAACGGCAGCACCTGGCTCACCGCCGCCACGTCGACGATCGTCGCCAACTAGACGACCTGGTCCGAGCGTCGAGCTGACCATCCTGTTGATCCTCGGCGCGCTCGGGTCTTGTGTCCACCATTCTCGGCACTCAATGACCACTCCGGAATCCGCACTCCGCGCCTAGTATGGACGCAGAGGACGGGCGGCGGAGGATCCGATGGCGGGCGCGGCATCCGGGGGCATCGACCGCAGGCGCGTGCTCGCAGGCATCGCCTGGACTACGCCAGCCATCGTGCTCGCCGTGAGCGTGCCGCAAGCCGCGGCGTCGGAAGTCAGCAGTTGCGCCGCCTTCCTCCAAATTGGCGGGACCTTCTCCTCGAAGTGGCACGCGAACTTCTGGGACAACGACCTCGGCCAGAGCGTGCCTGCGATCTTCAACCAGTACAACTTCCAGTACCAGTCCATCGGCTCGTGCGACCTCAGCAATGTGTTTCTCACCGGGTTCACCATGACGATCTCGCAGCAGGTGGGCACACTTCCGCAGCTGCCGCGATGGGGGCTGCTCAGCAACTCCGAGGAAATCCCTCCGGACGCGCCGTACGAGATCGCGACGCCGCTGGCGGTCAACGCCGGGGTGGCCACCCTGACGCTCAAGTACATAGGTCCGAATTTGAGCCTGTACAAGGGGGGTACAACCGTGGCTGTGGATGCAGACCGACGCCACCTCCAAGGCGGGCACCCAGTCCTCCGTGACGATCCGAGCGACGTTCTCGGACACCACGTTCTCCCAATCCACCCCGACGGCGACCGTGGCCAACGGCGCCGCGCTTATTGGCTCGGGCGTCGTGCCGTGGCCCCCGTTTGGTGCCTACTCCCTTACGGGCGTTCCCGACTACGACGACTCGGAGCCGTAGCCCCCGCGTAACTCGCGTCCCCAGGCCCGACACTGACCTGAGTTCTCCACCGTCGCCCCCGGGCGCGGTTGCGGGGCTTGACAGCGCAAAGCACGCTTCCTCCATAGTGAGGAGGTGATCCAGTTGAGCGAACCCCTTGGTTGGGCAGTGTTGGGCGTGCTGCTGGCCACAGTGCTGAGTTCGTTTGGTCTCGTCGTGGGAATGATCCCGCGACAGGTTCGCGCCGGGCTCGCCGGGTTGCAAGTGGACATGGCAGCCCTGAAGGGCGACCTGCTGGGCGTGAAGGGCGAGGTCGCGGGGCTGAATCATCGGTTCGACGGGATCGCTGACCAGCTGGCCGGCCACGATCACCGGTTCGAAGGGATCGCAGGGCAGCTGGCTGGCCACAGTTCCCGGTTCGACGCTATGCAGGCACAAATCGACGCCCTGCGTATGGTGGTTGACCGCCGGCTGGATGGGCTCGACCGCGACGTCGCCGCGCTCACCCGCGAGGTGATGGGCGGCGAAGCCGGCAGGTCTGAGTGATCGCCGCTTCCTCGGCCGAACTCCACGGGTGGATACTCATCGGCGTGGTCGCCGCCGTTCTTGTGAGCGTGCTGATCCTCTTCGAGCGCACCTTCACCAAGACACTCAGGGCGGAGTTCGCCTCACTACGTGAGGACATCCGTATGGATCTCGGCTCGCTCCGAACGGAACTCGGACCCGAGTTCGGCTCGGTTCGTTCAGAGGTCGAGCTCTTTCGTACGGAGATGGTGGCGATGCGCGAAGTGATGGACGAGGACTTCGCGGCAATCCATCGCTATCTCGACAACTTGGAAAGCAACCTCGCCGCTCTCAAGCGCCACTTCCTCGACGCCGGGCCTGCTTAGCCCGGCCACAGCGTCGGGCCGATGCCCCAAAATGTGAAACTCCTCACGCGGATGTAGAGGGGCACGCCGAGCGTAGGGAACAATGTTCCGTGCGGGGGTATGACTGAGGGACCGTTTCACCATGAGCGACACGTCAATGTCACGTAGGCACGTGCTGCAGGGCGTTGCGTGGGCTACGCCCGCGCTCGTTGTCGCGACGGCCGTTCCGGCGGCGGCGACGTCGCAGACGGTCCCTGGATACGGCCTGATAGTTGCCAGTACCAGCGGCTATCAGGACTCGACCAAGCTCTACCTCTCGGGCGTGGCCACCTACCAGGAGAGCGTCCCCGGCGGTGCCGACGACTATCCCGTGACAGGCGTCACGATGGTGTTCCGGATTCCGTCCTCGCGCGTTACCGCGTCGAGTGTGTCCTTCACCGGCACCAACTGGTCGGCGCAGCCGCCGGTCACCGGCGGCGGCTATACGACGCTGACGTACAAGTACTCGGTGACGCTCACCAAGGGCGCGCCCACGAGCACCCCTCTCAGCGTGACGCTCACCAAGCCGACGCCGTCGGGCGCCACTGAGCCGCTGCGCACCGCCCTCACCGTTGACTCGAGCGCGACTGGCACATCGAACGGACACCCCACGAGCTCGCTCACGCAGGTGGCCGTTGGCGCGTACTCGATTCTGACGATCGGCACCGCGGTTGCCGTAGAGGCCGATGGTCCCTTCACGTCGCCCCGCTACCTGCGGACCACGGCCACGATCCGCAACAACGTGAGCCAGCCGAACGCGGGTGACATCGTGGGCATCGTGGCGCGGCTGACCGTGCCGAACGCGTCCGTGGGTGGATCCGGCACTGCGGGAGTGGACGGCGGACCGTGGCAGCTGACGGGCACCGTGACGGGCGCGAGCACCACCGTCTATACGTTCACGCACACGGCTTCACCGCTGCCGCCGTCCAACACTCCCGTGACGGTGAGCTTCCGCACCCCGTTTGCTGGGGGGCTTCTTGGTCGGCGGCACCGTATCCGTGACGTTCGAGGGGCACTCGCCAACCGCGCAAGGCGCCGTGACCAGCGCGACCGGCAGCGACACCTACTTCATCTTCTTCTAGTCGCTGTCGAAGCCGAGCACGCCCGCGGCGCCATGTGATCCTCGTCACCCAAATGTAGGGATTTGTCCGAGTTGCGCTTCACACTTATCCCAAGACGCGCGGCGGACGCGTCCTACTGAGGGAACTGAGATGGCGGAACAAACTAGCCTCACGCGCCGACACGTGTTGATCGGCGCCGCCTGGGCCACGCCGGCCGTGCTCATCGCCACGGCCGCGCCCGCGGCCGCGGCCTCGACCACCCGTGGGGCCATCGCGCTGAGCAGCCTGGTCTCGACCATGACCGGCGCCATCCTGTATGTGCGCGGCCAGGTCGCCTACTCCGGCGCCGGCTCGCCCTCGCCCGACGCGCCCGTCTCCAGCGTGCAGCTCAAGATCACGATGCTGCTTAACCGGATCACGGTGGCGACCGCGCCCACCGTCACCCCGAATACTGGCTGGTCGTACGCGGGGCCGTACACAACGTCGGGCAGCGGCAGCGCGCGCACGGTGACCTACACCTTTACGTACACCAGCCCCCAGCCCTTGAGCTCCACCAACCCCATCACCGCGCAGCTCGCCGTCAGCTTCGCCAAGTCCTCGAGCGTCAACACGCTCAACCTCACCTACGTTGGCAGCGGGCTGTCGCTCCTGGCGCCCGTGACCGCCACCAGCACCATCGGGACCACGAACGTCGGCACCATCCGGCTCGCGGCCACGGGCAACAGCGTGGCTTGGAACGCCAGAAGGGGTGGCTATGTGCCGGGCAACATCCCCATCTATCGGCTCCGAGGCACGGTCCGGAACACGGGTGCGGCCGCGGACGCCACCCACGTTGGCGCGGAGAAGATCAGCGACATCAAGGTGACCTTCACGATCGCGGCAAGCGCGCTGTACTCGCCGCTCTCGATCTATCCCTACGCCTCCGGAACCATCGACCCGGCGTGGGGCACGCCCGCCATCACGCTCGCGGGCGGCGTGTACACGATCGTCTATACCTACTCGCCGTCCACGGCCGGCCCCACCGGAGCCACGAACACGGCGACCCTCGACGTCGCCATCCGCGCGGCCTCCACCACCAAGGTCGTAAACGCGGCCACCATCACCGCCACCGGCGTCTCCGAGGGGTTTGCGCTCACCACGTCTCAGGTGGGCCCCGCGTAGCAGTCGCGTCCCCAGGCCCGACGCTGGGTTCGGTTTTCCCCAGACGCCGGGGGAGCGCGCTGCGGGTCTTGACAGCGCAAAGCACACGTGCTCCATAGTGAGGAGGTGGTGCAGTTGACAGAACCCCAAGTGTGGACGCTCATTGGCGTCTTCACCACAATCGTCATTGGCATGCTGACCGTGGTCTCGAACTCGTTCGTCCGTGTGATGCGCGCCGAGTTTCGTAGGCTCGACGAGAAGGTCGACGGCCTCCGCGTGGTGATGGACGCGCGGTTCTCTTCAGTGGAGCGCAGCCTCGATGGCCTGGATAGAGATGTCGACGCCTTGACGCGGCGCATGCTTGGGGAGGAAACCTAGAGCCCGCGCTCGAACTCCCCAACCACCGCGTTGATCGCCTCGGACTCCACGAGGAACCCGTCGTGGCCAACCGGCGAGGACACCAGGGTCACGCCGTCCGCACCAGACAGAGCGGCCGCGATCGCCTGCGCGTTGCTCGGCGGATAGAGCCGGTCGCTGCTCACGGCGATGACCAGGGCCGGACCCTCGAACCGGCCGAGCGCCCGGTTCACGCCACCACGGCCACGCCCTACATCGTGACCGTTGATGGCGTGAACCAGGCGCAAGTATGTGTTGGCGTCAAAGCGCCGGGCGAGCTTGTCGCCATGGTGCTCAAGGTACGACTGCACCTCAAAGACGCCGTCAGCGCGGCGGTCGCGATCGAACCGACGCCCCAATTCCGCTTCCGAGCGGTACGTGATGTGCGCGATCTGCCGCGCAATGCCGAGCCCAACGTGCGGCCCCTCGCCGTCCGCGGCGTCGTAGTAGTCGCCGTCGCGAAAGCGCGGATCCGCGCGGATCGCCGCCACCTGCGGCACGCCCCACGCCAACTGGTCGGCGGTGGTGGCCGCCGTGGTGCCGAGGACCGCAATAGCGCCCACTCGCTCGGGATAGGTCGCGGCCCACTCCAGCACGCGCATGCCGCCAAGGGACGGACCCGCGAGCAACCGCCAGCGGTCGATGCCGAGCAACTCAGTGAGTCGAAGCTCCGCGTCCACGTGATCGCGCACGCTCGGCCACGGAAAGCGCGAGCCCCAGACCCTGCCGTCCGGGGCGAGCGACGCCGGCCCCGTTGACCCCTGGCACCCGCCGATGACGTTCGCGCTGACGATGAAGTGCTTCGCCGGATCCACCGGTTTGCCAGGACCGATAAGCGGATTCCACCACCCCGGAGTGGGGTGTCCCGGTTCGGGATCGCCATATGCGTGCGAGTCCCCGGTGAGGGCGTGCGCGATGTAGACGGCGTTATCGCGAGCCGCGTTCAAGGTGCCCCACGTCTCATAGGCGAGCACAGCGTCGGGCACCACGCCGCCGTCCTCAAGCCACACGTCGCCTATGGACGCGAATCGCCGGTTGCCCACGGGGTCACCCGGGCGCCAGGCGGCCGACGCTGGGATGGCTCCCAGCGTCGGCTCCACCTGAGTGGTTGTCACGCGGACGCGCCCTCGAACTCCTGCTCGACGGCGGCAGACTTCAGCGCGGCGACGGCCGCGAAGCCTGCCTCGAGGTCCGCGAGGATGTCGTCGATGTGCTCGATGCCCACCGCGAGGCGCACCAGACCAGGGGTGACACCCGTGGCCTCCTGCTCCTCGGGCGTGAGCTGCGAGTGCGTGGTGGTGGCCGGGTGGATCACGAGCGAGCGGACATCGCCGATGTTCGCGACCAGCGAGTGAAGCTGAAGCGAATCGACGAAGGTGCGCCCAGCGTCGGCCCCACCGGCGATCTCAAACGAGAGCACCGAGCCGGAGCCCTTGGGCGCGTACTTGACCTGCAGGTGGTGCCAGGGGCTGGACTCGAGGCCGGCGTAGGCGATGGACTCCACCTCGGGACGAGTGCCGAGCCACTCCACCACCTTCTTGGCGTTCTCCACGTGACGCTCCACGCGCAAGGAGAGCGTCTCGAGACCCTGCGCGATGAGGAACGCGTTGAACGGGCTGATCGCCGGGCCCAGGTCGCGCAGCAGCTGCACGCGCGCCTTGAGGATGAACGCCAGGTTGGCGCCGAGCGCGGAGCCGACGCCCAGGTCACGCGCGTAGACGAGACCGTGGTAGCTGGGGTCGGGCTCGTTGTACTGGGGGAACCGCTCCGGCTGCTGTCCGTAGTCGAACGTGCCCGCGTCCACGATCACGCCGCCGATGGCCGTGCCGTGACCGCCGAGGTACTTGGTGGCCGAGTGCGTCACGATGTCCGCGCCCCACTTGAAGGGCTGCACCAGGTAGGGGGACGCCACCGTGTTGTCCACGATCAGCGGAACGCCCACCTCATGCGCCACATCCGCGACCGCCTCGATGTCCAGGAGGTCCTGCTTGGGGTTGGAGATGGACTCGCCGAAGAACGCCTTGGTGTTGGGGCGGGACGCCTTGCGCCACTCGTTCGGGTCGTCGGGGTCCTCCACGAACGTCACCTCGATGCCGTACTTGGGCAGCGTGTAGTGGAACAGGTTGTACGTGCCGCCGTAGAGGCTGGGGCTCGAGACGATGTGATCGCCCGCCTGCGCGAGGTTGAGGATCGCGAGCGTGTTGGCGCTGGACCCGCTGGCGACCAGCAGCGCCGCCACGCCGCCCTCGAGGGCCGCGACGCGGTCCTCGACAGCCTGCTGCGTGGGGTTGCCGATGCGGGTGTAGATGGGGCCGAGCTCCGAGAGGGCGAAGCGGGCCGCGGCCTGCGTGGTGTCCTCGAAGACGAACGACGTGGTCTGGTAGATGGGCAGGGCGCGGGCGCCCGTCTCCGAGTCTGGGTTCTGGCCGGCGTGAATCTGCTGGGTCTCGAATTTCCAGTTGCTGCTCATGGGTTGCTCCTAGGTGGTGATCTGCGTTGAGGGGGTGCAGACCATCACCGGAGCCGCCACAAGCAGCCCGCGACCTATAGGTCTGCGAGGTGACACGTGGAGTGTGGGCCCGTGAGGTGGGGAGTGCTCAGGCAGATTTGCCTAAGGGCGCCCGTCACGGGCGCACGCCAAACGTGCGCTTGTTAGCGACACATTCGGTTCAGCACGTTGGTGAGGCTAGCCCGACGGTGGCGCGTTTGGCAAGTCGCGTTCGCCGGGTTAGGTTGGATCGAAGCCATTTTCGAAAACCCTGGGGAGGGACCATGGCGTCGCAGCCCGGTGAGATTTCGCGCAGGAGAGTGTTGGCCGGGGTGGCCTGGACCACGCCCGCGATCGTGCTTGCCGTGAGCGTGCCCAGGGCGGCCGCGTCGACCGTTGCGGGCAGCGTGATCGTGGTCAGCAGCGTGGAGCAGGGCGCGAGTTGGGGTTCCCAACAAAGCCTTGGGGCCGAGATCTCGGCATACCTCGGTTACAACCAGGAATGGGCTGACGCCGGGGTGACGGCTGTGACAGCCACCCTCACGCTTACTGCCACCAAGACGGACGAGCCCAATGCAGGCAAGCAGTATGTCGCCACGACTTCGGGAGCGCTAACGATCGGGGGCGCTTCCCTGACGGCAATTGCTGATCCGGTGGATCCCGGAAGCTACGACCTCTCCTACACGATTGTCGCCGAGCCGGCGACGGGAACCGACGGGAACACGTACCAGGCGGAGTCCATCATCAATGATCCGCCGCTTTCGTCGGTGGTCGTTCCGGAGGCTTCGGAGTAGGCCGCGCCTGCCGACTCCCTCACATTCGCTTGCGCTGGCGTCACCCCCTCCTGTTAGTGTGCGTGCGACCGGCCACTGACTGAGGGGGACCCATGCGCGTAAGGCGCTCGCTCGCGGTCCCGCTGCTCGCCACCCTCGTCGCCTCGTGCCTCACGGTTCCCGCACTCGCGGCCCCCGCGCTCGCCGACGACGCGCCCACACTCACCGTGACCGGCGTAGTCGCGACCTTCGCGGACGGCGAACTGGACGGCGACACCTTCATCGTCACTGGTAACACGATGATTCCGGTCCAGCCCGACGCTGTGGCCGGGTTCGACGCCGGCGCCACCGTTTCAGCGGAACTCACCATCCCGGCCCAGACCGCGCGGGAGCTGCGGATCACGAGCGACATCGCGGCCGAGTCCGCGAAGGGGGAGACCGTCCTCGACGCGATTGACGCGCCCCTCGAAGCCGCATCCGTGACCGAGATCCACGTCGCGGCGGCCGCGGCGGTCGCCACGCACTACGTGGATATCGCCGTGAACGTCAACGGCGACGGCTACCAGCAGCCGTCGACCGCCGCGATCACGCAGGCGATCGCGGACGCGAGCGCCTACTGGGTGGCCAACACCGGCGGCGTCTTCCCCGGATTCACGGTGCGCAGCACGGTGCGGTACACCTCGAAGCTCAAGTGCGGCGCCGACGCTGAGGACTGGTGGGTGGAGGCCGCAGCCAAGCTCGGCACCAACATCAACGCCTACCTCGACGACTCCGGGCAGCACCTGGTGCTGATCGGCGAATGCAGCCACGAGGGCAAGGCCGCGCTCGGCTCCGTTGGCGAGTCGCTCAGCAGCGGCGGCGTGGTCCTCACACAGGCGAACGTCTACGCGAACAGCTACGCACCGCAGCTGCTCAACGGGCTGCTCGCCCACGAGTTCGGCCACAACTTCAGCCTCAACCACGCGAACGCGGTCTCGACTGACGGCTGCACCATCACCAGCGTCCCCGCGTACACCCAGATCACCGGCTGCGGCACCTACGAATACGGCGACGAGTGGTCCGTGATGGGCTTCGGCCTACCGCTGTCCTGGGTGCCCGTGCTCGACGTCGCACGCCTCGACCAGCTTGGCCTGACCACACCCACCACGCTCGCCGCCCAGTCGGGAAGCGCAAAGGCGACCTACGACCTCACTGCGGTAGGAGCGTCGGGCGGGCGCAAGGGCGTGAAGGTGGCCGTGGCGTCGGGCACGTATTACGTGGAGTACCGCAACGCCACGGGAGAGCCGCTGGGGTACTTCCTCGACACGGGCAACTGCACGGCCGAGTGGGAGCCCTCGCCCACCTGCACCACCGGGATCATCCCGGAGGGGCCCGGCGTGCGCGTGCTGCTGCTGCAGGCGGGCGCCAACACTCGCGTCGAGTCCGTGCGCTCGCACCTCGAGAGCGCCACGTTCGGCGAAATGGCCCTTGACCAGGGCGATTGGTTCCGCTCGAGCTCCGGCGACCTGAACATTTCCATCGACTCCATCAGCGGGGACGTGGCCTCGATCACCGTCACTACCGGCTCGATGCCGCGCGTCTCGCCGGTCTCGGTGACGCTCGGCACGCCGGTGCTGGGCGAGCCGGTGACGGCGGTCGCCTCGGTGCCCGCGGGCGCCACCGTCACGTACCGCTGGTACCGCAACGGCGTGGAGCTCGCGGGGCGGACCAGCGACACGTACACACCCGTCGCGGCTGACGCGGGCACCAAACTCACCGTGCGCGTCGAGGCACGGACCGACGCCGCCTCACCCTCGCAGGCCGTCGCTACTTCCGCAGTGGTTCCGGGGGCGCCGACGCTCGGCGGGGCCGTGCGCGTGGGGTCGGCGGTCGCTGCGGCCGGCGTATGGCCCTCGGGAACCGTGCTCACGTACCAGTGGCTGCTGAACGGCGCGGCCGTCAGCGGCGCGACGGGCGCGACGTACACGCCGCCGGTGTCCGCGCTCGGCAAGAAGCTGTCCGTGCGCGTGACCGGCGCCGGCGATGGGTGGGGCTCGGTGACCCTGAAGTCCGCCGCCGTGGCGATCGCGGCCGGGGCGCTCACCGCGCCCATACCCGTGATCTCCGGAACCTCGGCCGTGGGGCACAAGCTCACCGTGAGCCGCGGCACGTGGACCGCGGGCACCACGTTCAAGTACCGGTGGTACGCGAACGGGACGGCGATCTCCGGCGCCACCAGCAGCAGCTTCACGGTGCCCAGCAAGCTCGCCGGCAAGAAGCTCACGGTGAAGGTCACGGGCACCAAGACGGGATACGCCACCAAGACGGTGACCTCCGCTGCTGTGGGCGTTCCGATCGCCTCGGCCGCGTACATCACCGGCACGGCTCGCGTTGGCCACACCCTGGCAGCTCACCACGGCACGTGGACCAGCGGGACGTCGTTCGCGTACCAGTGGTACGCGAACGGAGTCGCCATCACGGGCGCCACGAAGTCCACGTATAAGGCGACGACCGCCGTCGTGGGCAAGCGCATCACCGTGAGGGTCAAGGGCACAAAGGCGGGGTACGCCACCGTGTACCGCACCAGCCCGGCCACCGCGAAGGTGACGCGGTAGCGCCCGCCGGGGCATAGCGTCGGGCCTGCTAGAGGGCCGTTTCGAAGTCCGCCATAAACGCGTTTAGCTGGCCCGACTCCACCAGGAAGCCGTCATGCCCAACGGGGAGTGGACCACCTTGACGCCGTCCGAGCCGCTGAGCGCGGCGTCCAGCCGCTGCGAATTCTTGAGCGGGTAGAGGCGATCGCTGTCCACCGCGACCACGAGCGCCGGGTTGGTGAACCGGGCCAGCGCGGTCTCGACGCCGCCGCGGTCGCGGCCCACGTCATGCGACTGGATCGCCTGCGCGAGGCGGATGTAGGTGTTGGCGTCAAAGCGTCGGGCGAGCTTGCGCGCGTGGTGGGCGAGGTACGACTGCACCGCGAACTGGCCGCCCTTGCCCAGCGGGTCGCCATTGCCCTGGTAATTGCGGCCAAAGCGCTCCGCGAGTTCGGACTCGCTGCGGTAGGTGGTGTGCGCGATCATGCGCGCGATGCCCATTCCCACGTGCGGGCCGTCGCCGTCCTCGGCGTCGTAGTAGTCGCCGCCGCGGAACCTGGGATCCGCGGTGATCGCTGCCACCTGTGACGTTGACCAGGCGATCTGGTCCGCGGTGGTCGCGGCGGTGGAGCCGACGGGCGCGATGGCGCCCACGCGGTCCGGGTGGCTGACCGCCCACTCGATGGCGCGCATCCCGCCCATCGACGGGCCGGCCATGAGGCGCCAGTTGTCGATGCCCAGGTGGTCCGTGAGCGCCAGCTCCGCGGCGACCATGTCCCGCATCGTGACGTAGGGGAACCGGCTGCCCCACGGCAGGCCGTCCTCCGGGTGTGCGCTCGCGGGGCCGGTGGTGCCCTGGCAGCCGCCCACCACGTTCGCGCTGACGATGAAGTGCCTTGCCGGATCGATGGGCTTGCCCGGCCCGACCATCGCGTTCCACCAGCCGCCAGTGTGGTGGCCGGGCTCGGCGGGGCCCCAGACGTGGCTGTCGCCCGTGAGAGCGTGCGCGACGTAGATCGCGTTGTCTTTGGCGTTGTTCAGGGTGCCCCAGGTCTCGAAGGCGATGGTGGTGCCGGGGAGCACACCGAGGGGATCGGCCTCGAGCGGGAGGTCGCCCAGGGCGAAGAACTGGCGCCGACCGGGGTTGTCGCCCTCGCGCCATGCGGCGCTCGCGGGGATGGGCGCGCCCTCGCCGGGCCCCTCGTCGGCGGCCCAAGCGTCGGTCTCGATGCCGTCGTCATCCACGAGGGAAGCCTAGGGCACGGCGTGCCGGCGACGATGCCGGCGCCCGCCGCCCCCCAACCGTCCCAACCGCTCAGAGGACCTTTGACCGTGCACAGTGCCGCCAAACAGTCGCTGAGCGGTTGGGGGCGGTTGTGGTGGGCGCCTGGTGGAGGCGCGCGCTCAAGGTCACCGCGCGCTCAAGGTCACCCCCCAAGGTGCCGAGGTACGTATGAGGGCCGCGTGGCATTCGCCACACGCCCTGGTAAACCGCGACAAAGCGGACTTACCATCGCCTGACCAGGAGTTTTATGCGAATCACCTTGAGCCTTCGACCCGTCAGCACCCGCATCGCCGCGGTGTGCGTTGGTGCGCTTGCCGCCACGGGGATCGCTCTGGTGACCGCCGGCGGCGCCACCGCGGACGACTATCCCGGCCAGGCGGAGATCGAGGCTGCACGCCAGGCGGCCACATCGCAGGCGGCGACGGTCGGCGATCTTGACGCGGCGGTGGCCAAGCTCGAGAAGGCGCAGCACGACGCCGAGGCCGCTCAGCTCCTCGCCGCAGACAAGTACGCGCAGGCGCAGGGCGCCCTCGAGGACGCGCAGACCAACCTCGCGACCGCGCGCCAGCGCGCGGATGAGGCCGACGCTGCGCTCGCCGACGCGCAGAGCAAACTTGCGGTGGTGGCCCAGGCGGCCTACCGCGACGGCGGCGACATGAGCCAAGTGGAGGCCGTGGTCAACGCCGACGGCTTTGAGCAGGCCATCACCACGTCCGAGGCGATGAGCCGCGCGTCCGACGAGATGGCCACCCTGGTGCAGCGCGTGGAGGCCGCCAAGCTCGTCGCGGAGACGATGCGCAGGGCCGCGGACGATGCCGCTGCCAAGGCCGAGGCGGCCAAACTCGACGCCGCAGACGCCTACGACGACGCCACCGCGGCCGCGGATGCCGCCGCGCAGGCCGTCAAGGACGCCGACGCCGTGCGCGACCAGGCCGTGAAGCACCTGGCAGAACTGCAAGGGACAACGGTGGCGCTCGAGACCGCGCGCCAACAGGGACTCGCCGAGGAACGCAACAAGAAGAAGGAAGCGGCCGCGAAGGCCGCTCAGGCTCAGGCGGAGAAGGATGCCCAGAAGGGCAACGGCGGCAAGGGTGGTTCAAGTTCTGGCGGGTCGAGCTCCGGCGGGTCTTCCACGCCGACCAAGACCGAGAACCCAACGCCGACCAAGACCGAAGACCCGACCCCAACCAAGACCGAAGACCCGACCCCCACCAAGACGGAAGATCCGGCACCGCCGCCAACAGCGTCGGGCGGCTGGAAGTCAACCGCCGCTCAAGGCGAGAAGGCCGTGACGAAGGCGCTCACGCTCATGGGGCTGCCGTACAAGTTGGGTGGCACGGGGCCGTCGTCGTACGACTGCTCGGGGCTGACGATGACCGCGTGGAAGGCGGCCGGCATCTCGATTCAGCGCTCGTCGCAGATGCAGTACAACTCGCTCAAGCACGTGCCGTTCAGCCAGCTGCGCAAGGGCGATCTGATCTTCTACGGCGACAACCGCGACCCCAGCAAGATCTACCACGTGACGATCTACATCGGCGGCGGCATGGTGGCCGAGGCGACGAGCCCGGGCAACCTCAGCCAGGTGCGCGCGTATGACGCGTTCTGGCGCATCGACGACCTGATCCCGGTGGCGGGGCGGCCGTAACCGGGATCAGTGCCCCGGCGGGGGGACCAGCGGGTTCATGTGCGCGAACGGCGTGCCGGCGGCGCGCTCAAACGAGGCGGTGATCTCCGCCTCCGCCTCCTCGCGGGACACCCAGTGCGCGCCCTCAACGGACTTGCCGGGCTCGAGGTCCTTGTAGACCTCGAAGAAGTGCTGCACCTCTAGCCGGTGGAAGTCGCTGACGTCGTTGAGCTCCTGGCGCCACGTCTGGCGGTGGTCGCCAACGGGGACGCACAGCACCTTGTCGTCGCCGCCGGCCTCGTCGCGCATGCGGAACATGCCGAGCGCGCGGCAGCGGATCTGGCAGCCGGGGAACGTGGGCTCCTCGAGCAGCACGAGCGCGTCCAGCGGGTCGCCGTCCATGCCGAGCGTGCCGTCGATGAAGCCGTAGTCGTCGGGGTAGCGCGTGGAGGTGAAGAGCATCCGGTCAAGGCGGATGCGACCCGTCTCGTGGTCCACCTCATACTTGTTGCGGCTGCCCTTGGGGATCTCGATGGTGACGTCGAATTCCATGGTCAAGTCCTTTTGTGTTTAGGGCTTTGGTCTGGGTACTAGTGTGGCGCATCAAAGGAGGTACCGCGTGCGGGGCAAGGTGGTGGCTGCGGTCCTCGTGCCGTCGCTGCTCGTTGCCGGCGCGGGCGCCTACGCGTGGGCCGACGCTCGCGACCTCGTTCCCGGCGTCCTGACCTCCTCGCCGCTCCCGTCGCCCCAGCCGCCCCTGATCACGGCCTCGCCTCTTGCGGTGGCCTCGCCTTCGCCAGGCCCGGTTGGCTCGTTCTCCGCGTCGGCTCCCGTTCCGTCGCCCGACGCTGTTGCGGCTCTCGCTGCCGCGTTACGTGCCGATAAGCGCACCGGGGCGTCCACGAATGTCTACGTCGCCGATTACACGACCGGCGACGTGGTCGCGTCTCTCGACGGCAGCGAGACCCAGGTGCCCGCCTCCACGACCAAGCTGCTGACGGCGGTCGCCGCGCTCGAGGAGCTGGGGCCGGACTTCACGTTCGACACCACGGTTGTCCGATCCGGATCCGTGCTGACCCTCGTGGCTGGCGGCGACCTGATGCTCACCGCCGGTCACGGACACGGCGGCACCAAGGTGGACGCCGAGGGCGAGCCGCAGGCGAACGGGTGGGCGGGCATCGCCGATCTGGGCGACCAGATCGAGGCCGCCGTGCCCGTGGGGCCCGTGACCATTGCGGTGGATACCAGCGACTTCCCTGGCCCCTCGTATCCGGCGGCATGGCCGCAGTACGCGTTCAGTTCCGGGTATGCGGGCCGCGTGGAGGGCATCGCGATCAACATCGGCAAGAAGAGCGGGGTGCCCGCTTCGGCGTACGGGGTGAGAGACAAGGAGCCCGCGCTGCGCGCGCTCGAGGCGCTTGGGGCCGATCTCAAGAAACGCGGCTTTAAGGTGACGATCGAGGGAAAGGCGAGTGCGCCGTCGGGCACCGAAGAGGTGGCGAGGGTGCACGGCGCGCCGCTGAGCGCGGTGGTGAGCGAGTTCCTGCGCTACTCCGACAACACGGTCGCCGAGCAGACCGCGCGCGTGCTCGCGCTGCACGCGGGGCTCGAGGCGACGCCCCAGAACGCCGCGGCCGTGACCGCGAAGACCCTCGCGAGGATGGGCGTGGACATCACCGGGATGGTGCTGCACGACGGCGCCGGATTCTCGGACCAGAACCGGGTGGCGCCCGCGACGCTTGTGGGCGCGTTGGTGGCGGCGCGGACCGCGCCGAACGCGGCCGGGCTGCTCACGTACCTGCCGCTCGGCGGGCTCGAGGGGACGGTGGCCGCAAGGTTCGAGGACGCGCCGGCCGCGGGTTTCTTGCGCGCCAAGACGGGCTCTTTGACGGGGGTCACCGCGCTCACGGGGGTGGTCGTGACGGCCGACGGGCGGCAGCTCGCCTTCGCGACTTTGCTCGACGGAATGGGGTACGGACAGGCCAAGCCGATGGCCGCCGTCGACGAGTTCGTCAATGCGTTGGCACAATGTGGGTGTGACGGCTGATGCTCGTTCCGCTGGAGAAGCTGGCGGCTCCCCGGTGAGCGGGCCGCATCCGTCCGTCGCCGCAACGCGCACCGCGGTGCGCACCATGCTCGAGGGACTGGAGCTGGGAACTCGCGTGTGGGTGGCGTGCTCCGGCGGTCCGGACTCGCTCGCGCTGGTCGCGGCAACCGGGTTCGTGGCGCGCAAGGAAGGCTTCTTCGCCGGGGCGATCGTGGTGGACCACGGGCTGCAGGAGGACTCGGCGGAGATCGCCAAACACGCCGCTGACCAGGCACGACGCGCGGGAATAGCGAACGTGCACATCGAGCGCGTCGTGGTGGGCCGCGAGGGCGGACTGGAGGCGGCGGCGCGCAACGCGCGATACGCGGCGATCGAGCGTCGGGTCTCCGAGGAGGGCGGAATCAACCCGCAGATCCTCACCGGCCACACCATGGACGACCAAGCCGAGACGGTGCTGATGGCGCTGGCGCGCGGCTCGGGGGCGCGGGCGCTGTCCGGGATCCCGGTGCGGCGCGGGCGCATCATTCGACCGTTCCTGTCGCTGCGACGGGCCGACACCGTCATGGCGTGCCGCGTGCAGGGGCTGGAGCCGTGGATGGACCCGACCAACGAGATCATCGACGGCCCGCGCCGATCCGCGCTGCGCGTGCGGGTGATGCCGGCGCTGGTTGAGGTGTTGGGGCCCGGAGTGGTCTCGGGGCTGGCGCGGTCCGCCGCGCTGCTGCAGTCCGATGCCGACGAGCTGGAGCGGCAGGCGCGGTCGGCGCTGATCCTGTCCGAGAGCGCGGTCCGCGGCGACGAGTGGCGGTGCGACATGCTCGCCGCGCTGCCCGACGCGATCCGCTCGCGCATGCTCAAGATGCTCGCCGAGAACAAGGGCACAGGGCCGCTCACCGCGTATCACGTGGCCGCGCTGGACACGCTCGTGACGTCGTTCCGCGGCCAGGGTCCCGTCTCGCTTCCCGGTGGCTACGAAGCCCGACGCGAGTATGGCAGGCTGGTCATTGCGCCAGCCCCGCTGTCCGACGGCGCATAGCTCATCACAATCCCGGAGGATGCGTGGACGCCCAGTTCGACATGGATGACTTTGCTCGGATCGTGGTGTCCGAGAACCAGATCCGCAACCGCCTCGACGAACTGGCCGCCGCCATTCGCGCCGACTACGAGGGCCGCAATGTGCTGCTCGTAGGCGTGCTCAAGGGCGCGGTGATGGTGATGGCGGACCTCGCGCGGCGCATGCCGCCGCACGTGCAGATGGACTGGATGGCCGTCTCGTCCTACGGGTCTGGGACCAAGTCGTCCGGGGTGGTGCGCATCCTCAAGGACCTGGACACGGACATCACGGGCCGCGATGTGCTCATCGTGGAGGACATCATCGACTCCGGCGTGACGCTCTCGTGGCTGCTGGGGAACTTGCGCTCGCGTGGAGCCGCGTCCGTTGAGGTGGCCGCGCTGCTGCGCAAGCCCGAGGCGGCCGTGGTCGATGTCCCCGTCAAGTACGTGGGCTTCGACATTCCGCCGGCGTTCGTCGTGGGCTACGGCCTCGACTTCGCCGAGAAGTACCGGACCCTGCCCTTCGTGGCCGAGCTGAACCCGCGCGTCTACAGCTGAGGTCCCACACCGCAGCACCTCCCCCGAATGGGTTCTGAGTGCTACGAAACTCGATTTTGGTGACCCTGAGAGCCCATTCCAGGGGCAGCTACGAGCTCTGCCCGACGCTACGGCGAGGTGGAGCGTGCGTTCCGGCTATTTCGCGGTGCCGGGTGCCAGTGGCGCATGCGTTCCGGGCACGACCGGGCGCTCGGAGCTCAGACTCCACTGCAATGCACTCGGGTGCCCGGGCCGGAACTGAGGCTCCACCTGGGCGCTGGGGTGAGCTGCCGGCGGAGGCCCTACGCCTACTAGCAGGGCGTCCTGCTCGCGTCGAGGTCCAGATCCTTGAGCATCGAGCTGAATCCGAGCTTGGTGGTCGTGGGGCAGAACTCGCTCGTTGAAACCTCGTACTCCACGTGGAACACCGGCTTGCCCGCGTTGATGAACGCCTTGAGCACCGAGCACTCGTCGTACGCGTAGCACTCCTCGTTCACCGCGAAGTCGAATGACGGCTGCAGCGCGGACACCTGCTCAAGATCGTTCTTGAGCCCGATCGCGAGCCCGCGCGCATGCGCGAGCTTGGCGAGCGCCTTGTTGTACTTCAACTGATCGCTCGCGGTCAGATCGAAGCCGCTTTCGTTGTCATACGCGTCGACGTTGTCCGCCTCGACCCCGTCGAACCCCTTCTTGGCGCAGAGGTCCATGCGCGCTGCCATGATCTTGAGCACCCGTGGGTCGCGGATGTCGAGCCAGTACTCCGGCCAGCCCTCCATCTTCTTCCCCTTGACCGCGGCCGGGAAGTCGCCGCTGTCCGGGCGCCCCGATTCGTACGACCCAGCCGAGAAGTAGCAGATGACCTTCCGCCCCTTGTCGTGGAGAGCCTTGACCTGCGCCGCCGAGATGTCGTACAGGTCCACGTCGTACACCTTGGCGTTGACGCTGGTATCCAGCTTGCCGCTGAGCTGCCACTGCCAGGTGAGACCCGCCTTTGGCTTCCAGTGGCCGCTGGCATTGCTTGAGCCCGACGGCTTGGTTGGCTTCGGCTTGCTGCTTGGCTTGTCGCCCTTGGACGGCGCGGGGCTGGCACTCGCGGAAGGGGAGCTGCTGCCCGACGGCGTGGCTGAGGGCGTCGTGGAGGACTGGGCGGTGGCGCTCGCCGTTGGCGCCGTGGCGGTGGGACTGGACGTTGGCTGCTGGGGTGAGGACAGCGTCGGGTCCGGGCCCGAGCACGCGGCGAGGCTCAGCGCCATGGCTCCCACGATGGAGAGCACGGCGAGCCGGCGGCGCATGGTCACCGCCTCACGGTACCTTCGGCGTCTGTCCGGGTCGCCTGGGCCCTGACGCGAGAGAGCTCCTCCGCAGGGCCGGAGGGAGGCGATCCCAAGGGTTCTCGCCCTTGCCGTCGCTGAAGAAGACGCTGCCGACGTGGCGGCTCGCGGCCATGTTGAGCGCTGCGGGGAACTGTCTGCTGGGCAGCGAGTGGACCAGGTGGCAGAACCTCTTGCGCGCATAGCGACGCGTCCACTCCGGCTCCTCAAGCGACCGGTACTCCGCCCACGAACCCTCGAAGGTGACGGTGACATTGGCGAGGTCCACGTAGCCCGGATGGGGCGTCGTCCCTGGATTGAGGACCACGAAGTGCGCGCCGGCGGTTTTCACGGCGACCACGCATTGAGCGAAGTGGTCCAGCTTCTCCAGATCGCTGCCCACCTGGTCAAGGAACACGCCGTCCACCCCGTAGCGCTCGCGATACGTGCGAGCCTCGCGGCCGAGCTCCGCGGGATCCCGGCGCCCGTAGTCGGAGTCGATGTAGCCGATGGTCCTGATGCCCGCTTCCTTCAACGCGTCGATGACCGGAACGTAGGTGGGGTCCAGCTTCTCGCCTGGTCCGCTGTGGACGTTGACGATGACGAAGCGCATCAGGTGCGCCAGGTTGGCGAGCCTGGTCCAGTCGCGCGGCGCCACCGCAGGGTGGAAGTACGCGGGGACGGCGAGAGAGAGGGCGTCCGCGGAATCCGTCAACGGTGCGCACCCGCGCTGGCGTATCGGGACATCACCGTTGGGAGCACCACCATGAGGAACAGGGCGAAAACCAACAGGTGCATCGCGGCCGTCACGCCCGCGGAGTACGAGGACAGCGCCAGGCGCAGGCTCGTGTCGACCAGTAGGGCGCCCCCGGCGAGCCCAAGCGCAAGGCGGTGCCGCTGCAAAGACAGCAACAGCGTCGTGCAGAAGAACGCGAGGCCGAGGACCCCGTAAGCGCAGGTGTTGAGGACGAACATCTCCGCGCGATCTTGGGGGAATGCCATGACCGTAGCCACCGTGAGGCCAGCGAGCACCGTGCTGTAGAGGAGGGTGGCGCGGGCCAGCTCTGCGCGAGCGACCACCCGAAAGCCCTCGACCGACGACGTGCCGCGAAGCAGGGTGATCGCGCGGCTCCGCAGCCGATAGACCAGCCACTCGGCTACGCCGAGGCTCGCCACGAGCGGAAGCATCATCAACGCGATGGACCCCGCGCCCGCGTTGCCCCCGCGAGCCACAGCGTCGACCACGGCGAACGAGATCAGCCCCGCGGTGGCAATGCCGTAAACGAAGTAGCCGGAGCTCATCGCGAAGTCGAATCGCGCCAGACCGAACCGATCGCGCAACTGCTCTCGCGCCTGCAGGGCGTTGCCGGTCAGGCGGAACCAGGCGGCGACGCAGGCGGCGACCACGCACAGCGCGAAGATTCCGAGGGTCACGTCGCGAGGAATCGAGACCGCGCCGGAGAGCTCGACGATCGCGAGCACCACTCCGGGCGCCAAGACGATCAACAAGAGCACGCTCGACTCCATGACCATGAGGATCGTCGCGGCAAGCAGGTACGCGATCTGCCATCCCGCCAGCACCGCCACGGGGTGGGTGGAACCGAATGCCCTGTCTATGAGCATGACGAGCGCGCCGACGCTTGCCGTGGCCACGAGAGCCGTCCGGAACAGCGCGCTCGCGGCGTCTCGCTGTCCGCGTCCGATGAGCACGTGGCCGAGCAGCGACAGACCCTGGCCGAGGCCCGCCGCAATGATGGTGGCCATGAGCAGCAGCAACAGGTTGAGCCCCGTCTGGAGCATGCTCAGGGCAACGGCGTACATGAGGCCAGGCAGCGCATACAGGAGCCCATGCACCAGGTGCACGCGCACGGGGCGTTGCCACGGGTCCACGGGCTCGGCGGCCTTCGCGGGCCGGGTCGGCACAAGGTCGTACATCGCCTGGGCGAGCTCGAAGACGCTGGCCGCTCCGTACTCAGCGCGCGCCTGTCGGTCGTTCACGCCGGCGGCCTCGAGGCCGGCGGCGATCTCGAAGGCGTCGACGGCCTGGGTGCACAGCGTGTTGTGGGTGCGCGTCAGCTGCGCGATCCGAGCGAGGCTGCGCTGCTCGTCGCCGGCGAACTCCTCGGGGAGCGCCTCGTCGTGCGAGTCCTGAGGCTGCACCCGCCAGGCCAGCCCGGTGACGAGCGCCCCAGCATCGAGGACGGTTGGCGCGCTCACGGTTGGCTCACCAGCGGCTCGCTCGGAACCGGGAGGGCACGACGATAGACGTCACGGAAGGTGTCGAGCATCTGGCTCAGCTGGAAGAGGCCGAGCGCCCGCTCCCTCGCTTGGGCCGCCATGCGGTGGCGCAGCTCGTCGTCCTCAAGCAGGCGCGCGCAGGCTTCGGCGAACGCCACGGGATCGCGCGGAGGGACGAGCTCGCCGGCATCGCCGACGAGCTCTGGGATGCCCCCGACCTCGGTCGAGACCGTTGCCCGGCCGCACATCATGGCCTCCATTACCGTGTAGGGCAGGCCCTCGGAGATGCTCGAGAGCGCCACGACGGTGGACTCCGCGTAGGCGCGGGTCACGGGCCTGATGGGTCCCTCGAACTTGACGACATCCGTGATTTCGAGCGTCTCGGCAAGATCATGGAGCTTCGCCTCGTACCACTCGTTGCCGACGGGCGTGGGGCCGAAGAGCCGCAGCACGGCGTCGGGAACGCGCTCGTGGACGATGGCGAAGCACCTGATGAGAGTCTCGAGGTCCTTGAGCGGGTCGATCCGGCCCACCCATCCGACGGTGGGCACGTCCGGCTCGTGCTCGGCCACCGGGTAGTCGTCGGCGAGGATGCCGTTGAAGGCGGTGGCAATGGCGTCGGGGTCCGCCCCGTGCCGTGTCTCCCACCGCTGGTTGTAGACGTTGACAGGCGTGATGACGTCCGCCAAGGCGTAGCCGGTGGCGCACAGGCGCCGGAACAGCGCGAGCAGGATGACCTTGACGGGCAGGCGGTACTGGACGTTGCGGAACGCAAGGTAGCGCTCGCGCAGGTAGACGCCGTGCTCCGACATGACGATCGGCGTGCCGTACGTCCACTTCGCGGCGACCGCGAGCAGGGCGGGAAGCCCGTTGGACACGGTGTGGCACAGGTCGGCCTTGACCACGGGCGCCGAGAGGGGCCGCAGGAAGTGCTCGATGAGCTCGGTCGCCTGAACCGCGTCGAGCATCGTCAGCGACTCGGGCCCGTCGAGCTCATGCCAGGTCTCGGAAAGGACGGCGATGGCAGCGTCGGTCTGCAGCACGGCGGTAAGGTCCTCGCGCTGGGCGAACTCGAACACCCCTCGCAGGGAACGGGTGAAGTCCTCCTGGGCGGCGCTGGGGTCGAGCGCGGCCCGCAGGAACTCGCGGTACAGGGCGAGGAAGGCCTTCTCGTCCGCTGGCCGGGGCGGCGGTGCGGCGAGGCGTCGAGGTCCCACAGCGCCACGACGTTCATCCTCGCGACGTTCGGGGGCAGGGGCAGGGCCGCGCGCTCCTTCGAGTTTCCGGCAATCGCGAAGATCTCGAATTCGTGCTCCTCGAGCCCGCGCATGAGTTGATCGCACCACGTACTGACGCCGCCCGTGACGAATGGGTAGGCGCCCTCGACGAGTAGCGCAATCCTCACGAAGCCCTCCGCTCGTCGAGCGAGGTCACCGCCGCTTCGCCGCGGTGGGGCGCCGACGCTCCACGCCAGGCGCTCGCGACCATCTCCTCCAGGTTCCGGTGCGCGCTCCAGCCAAGGATGCGCTCGGCCGGCCCGGTGGCGGCGACCATGCTTGCGGGATCCCCTGGACGCCTCGGCAGCACCTTTGGGGTGGTGTCCTTGCCGGTAACCCTGGCGATCTCCGCGAGCACCTCGAACACCGTGTGGCCCGCTCCGCAGCCGACGTTCACGGTCTCGTCAACGGTGCCGAGCGTCACGCGACTCACGGCCGCGACGTGCGCCTCCGCAAGGTCCTGAACATGGATGTAGTCGCGAACGCAGCTTCCATCCCGGGTTGCGTAGTCGTCTCCGAACACGACGGGCTGCTTTCCCTTGTCCAAAGCGTCGAACACGAGCGGGAAGAGGTTGGTGCCGCCCGCCTCCGCGAGGCGCGGGTCCGCACAGCCGACGACGTTGAAGTAGCGCAGCTTGATGCAGCTGAGATTGACCGCGGCTGCGGCATCCTCGATCACCCATTCCGCCATCAGCTTTGAGCGCCCGTAAGGGCTCTCCGGCCGCGTGGGCGAGGTCTCGGTGACGAAGTGCGCGTCGGATGAGCCGTAGACGGCAGCGCTCGACGAGAAGACCAGTCGTGACACGCCCTCGGCGACCATCGCCTCGATGAGCGTGAGGGTGCCGGCGACGTTCTCGTGGTAGTAGCGCAGCGGCTGCTCCACGGATTCGGGCACCGACTTCTTGCCCGCCAAGTGGACCACGCCGGTGATCGCGTGGTCTCTGAAGGTGGCGCGCAGAAGCCCCACGTCGAGCACCGACCCGCGCACGAACGGAACGTTCGATGGGACGCGCCGCGCCACGCCAGTCGACAGATCGTCAAGCACGACGACGGACAACCCTGCATCCAGCATTGCTCGGACAACGTGGCTCCCGATGTAGCCAGCGCCCCCAGTCAGTAGCCAGGACATGTACTCCCCCTCTATCTACTCCCCGCAGACCGCCCGGCCCGTTTTCTTGCCGAATCCAGGGTCACTTGGTGACTGACTCCCGGATCCGCCAACGACGGTACTAGGTTGCGTCCGCTCTCGTCATCTGTACCCTTCCCAAGCGCCCAAGAGTTGTCCCGTGTGGGGGACGCACCCGATGAGCGCGTTGGGCAGGAAGCCCGTCCACTGCATCGCCGACGACGCCAAGCCCGCCCTTGGGGGCTGACAGGGTACGCAGACAGATCACGATATTTTCCTCAGCAGAACGGATAAGCGACCGTGTCGTTCAGCCGTACACGCGAAAAACGTGGTATTGGCTCTCTGACCCGGTTGCTAAGAAAGTAGCACCGCCCGCCGGGGAAGTCTATGGGTCGCGCCCACTCGTGCGCGGACGTTTACACAGTTGTCATCTGGCCGCCATTTGGCGCCGGCGGCGCGGCGCCGACGTCGCCTGGTGGCCGTGGAGGCACGGAGGCGGCGCCATGACCCGAGCTGCCCCAACCCGCCCGCACCCGCGGGTCTCATCAGGGAATCGAATATCTCAGCGCGACGCCTTCGGGGAACAATGGGAATATAAGTTACACGCGTGTAAATTGGGATTTATCGCACATTTAGGAAATACACGGCTCGGCAATAGGAAAATGGCCTCCGTTGAATCAAGAATGAGGGCGTGGGCCATCTGAACGCCGTTCGACACGCCGTGACGAAGATGAACGAGCCCGGAGTTTGAGCACGGTCTGGCCGGCGAACGCGCAGGACGTGAACGAGTAGTTCGCGCAGAATTGGCCGGTTCGGCGGGCCGATTTGCGTCCCCGGGAAATTCAGCTATTGCGGTGATATAAGTCACACTCTAGGATCAGGCGCAACGGCGTCGCTGGAAGTGCTGAGAACCACATCGGCTGTCACCACCCATCCAGGCTCGTTGCGTGGTGCGCCCACAGGGAGTGCCAGTCCATGTTGAAGATCCGTTGAACCCATGAGGGGGTCCGATGAGAACATCTCGCCGAACTTTCGTAACGACGTCGCGACGGGGGATCGTCGCCGCAGTGACCGCAGCGCTGCTTCTCGCAGTGTTGCCGGCCGCAGGGGTGCAGGCCAGCCCCGGCGTCGGCGTGAACCTCAGAGTGCTGCTCTTCACTCATGGCGACGAGGCGACGCAGGCCATCGCCGCGGTCATGGACCGCGAGGGCGTGCCGTACACCGAGGTCAATCTCGAATCGGGTTCTCGTCCCGCGATCAACGACGCCTTCCTCGTGGACCCCGCGACCGGACGGGGTCGCTTCCAGGCCGTCGTGGTGCCGAGCCAGCCGGAGTGGGACAACTCATTCGCGGTGGCGGAGCGAACCGCCCTCTTCACGTACGAGCAGACCTACGGGGTGCGCCAGGTTGACGCCTACCAGAGCCCCGGCGCATCAACGGGCCAGAACGCGGCCAGCTTCACCGGACCGCTCGACGGTGCCACCGTCGGTGCGACAAGCGACGCCCGCACGGGCGCCTTCGCCTACCTCCCCCAGCCAATGACGCTGGCGGTCGACGACTTCGACCCGGCGGTCGATGAGGCCTACGGGTACCTCGCGCAGCCGCTGGCTTCGGACCCGAACGGCACCTTCACCACGTTGCTCACCGCGACGAGCGGCGGCAACAGCGGCCCCATCGTCGGCGTCTACTCGCACAACTTCCGCGAAGAGCTCATCATCAGCGTGAACTACAACGCGGACCAGCAGTGGTTCAACGAGCTCTCCCACGGGATCATCACCTGGATGACGCGCGGCACTCACTTGGGGTACCACCGCAACTACTTCGCCGTACACGTGGACGACATCTTCATGGCCGACAGCCGGTGGAGCTCGGCGTCCAACTGCACGCCCGGTGACACTCCCAGCTGCAACTACGGCGCGGGCGACAACGCGACGCACGACATCCGCATGACGGCGCCCGATGTCACCTACTTGGTGAACTGGCAGAACACGCACGACTTCAAGTTCGACATGCTGTTCAACGCCTATGGCAGCGACTCGGCCACCGCGCCGCTGGAGCCGGGCGGCGCGACGAGGGACGATCCCCTGACCGACGCCTTCCTGACAAACCAGGCCGAGTTCTTGTGGGCCAACCACACCTACTCGCACCCGTTCTTGGGGTGCATCCAGATCGCGCCCACCACGCCGACCGGTGATTGGCACTGCGCGACCCCAGGCGAGACTGGGCCGTACTACGACGAGGACTTGGCGGTCGACGGCGTCGACGTGAACGGCACCATGTGGCTCTCGTATGACCGGATCTTCGCCGAGATCACGCAGAACCAGCAGTGGGCGACCGCCCACGGCCTGACCAACTTCGACTCGCACGCCCTGGTCACCGGCGAGCACTCGGGCCTGAAGTCGGGCACGGAGCAGACGATCGACAACCCGTTCCTCGCGCAAGCGCTGCTCGATGCCGGCATCACCTACACGGGCTCCGATGCGTCCCGTGAGGCGGATTCGCGCTTCGTTGAGGGCAGCACCACCACAAAGACCTTGCCGCGGCACCCCATGAACATCTTCTACAACGCCGGCACCTACGCCGACGAGGTCGACGAGTACAACTGGATCTACACCGACACCCCCACGGGGAGCGGCATCTGCCACTCGGACACGAGCACCTGCATCACGCCGCTGGACAACGGCAATGCGAGCCAGTCTGAGGCCAGTTTCAAGAACTACATCGTCCCGATCGAGGTGCGGAACGCGTACCGCTACGTCATCTCCGGAGACCCGCGACCGTTCTACGCGCACCAGTCGAACCTGGCGGAGAGCCGCATCCTCTACCCGGTGGTCGAGGGAATCCTCGCTCAGTACGCGAAGACGCACAACACGACCGTCTCACCACTGGTGACGGAGGACACCGTCACCCTTGGCGAGACGATGCAGCGAAGCACGGAGTGGGCCACGGAGCAGTCCGGGGTCACTGCCTACCTCGACGCAAACGGCGTGCATGTCGCCGGACCAGACGGCACTCAGGTGCCGCTCACCGTTCCCGCCGGAACCCCAGTCAGCGGTGACCCTCTCGAGTCCTACGACGGCGAGCTTTCCGGATGGCTGAACGCGACCGCGCCCGGCGCGGTTGTCGCGACGCCAACCGCACCGTTGGGCGGCTACATCGGCCACACGGTGCCCGACGCTCCCACTGTGCTGAGCGCTGCGTTTGGGGCGGTCGACACCCCGCTGACCTTGACCTGGGCCGCGCCGGTGGTCACTGGAAACTCGGACATCATCCGCTACGAGTACGAGGTAAGCCTGGACACGGCGACGCCAAGCTGGAGCACGACGCTCTTCCCAGGCCTTGTCACGAGCACCTCCGTCTTTGACCTGGATCCGACGAAGGACTACATCTTCCGGATGCGCGCAGTCAACGCAGTGGGAGCCGGTCCTTGGTCCACGGTCTCGCCGCCGGTGCAGCGACTGGCAGAGGCCACAGTTGTCTCGCCTGACGTGGTCTACGGCACCGCCGCGACCGTCACGCTCAATGTGGCCACCTCCGCGGGGCACGCGCCCTCGGGCACGGCCACGCTGGACATCAATGGCACTACGGCCACGGCGCCCATCGTGGGCAACACGGCCACGTTCTCCGTGCCTAGCCTTCTGGTAGGCAACTATCCCTACACGGTTAGCTACGGCTCTGACGTGCACATCCTGCCGTTCTCCCTGACTGGATCCGTGACGGTGACCAAGGCCGCGGTCACGGCTACCGGTGCCCTTCTGACGGCGCCGACGCCGGTGCAGGGCGGCACCTACCAGGTCACGGTGATCCCGCCGAGCGGTCTCGTCGCGCCTACGGGCACCGCGACGCTGACACTCACGAACGGTTCCGTCACCAAGGACCCAATAAGCGGTCCGCTGGACGGCGGCACCGTCACGCTCAATGTGCCGGCGCTGCCGGCGGGCACGTGGACGGCTTCCGTCGCGTACTCGGGCGATTCCAACTACACCGAGCTGTCGCCGGTCGCCGGCGCGGACGTGGTCTCGACGAAGGCGAGTGTCGGGGTAGTCGGCTCCGTGGGGACAGTGCCCACGCCGCAGACGACCGGAACGTACTCGGTCTCGGTGACGCAAGGCACGGGCCTGCCCGACGCAACCGGTGGTGTGTCGGTGACGCTCACGAATGGATCCGTCACAACGGTCCCGTTCCCCGGCACCCTGGGCGTCGGCGGAACCGCCACCATCGACCTGCCGAAGCTGCCTGCTGGCACGTGGGACGCAATGGTCACTTACGAGGGCGACGACAACTACGCGCTGACGACGGTCGCCGGCGCATCCGTGGTCTCGGTCAAGGCTGCCGTCACGGCAGTAGGCGCCGTCACCTTGGCCCCGTCGCCGCAGAAGCCCGGAACGTACAAGGTCACGGTCACCCAGCCCGACGGCCTCGCGGCGCCGACGGGCAACGTGACGGTGACGTTCGCGAACGGTGCCGCCGAGGTCGAGAAGACGGTCGAAGTGATCAACGGAGTCGGCACGGTCGAGCTGGATAAGCTGCCGGCCGGCACGTGGACCGCGTCGATCGCGTACACGGGCGACGACAACTACACGGCTCTCACAACCACGGGCGCCGACATGACCTCCAACCCGGACGAGGTCGCCGTCGCAGGTGCCGTTGGCGATGCGCCGAACCCGCAGGAGGGTGGCACCTACCTGATCACGGTGACCCAGCCTGAGGGGCTGGAGGCGCCCACGGGCAACGTGACGCTCACCCTCGCGAACGAACTCGACACCTTTACCAAGACGGTCGGGCTGATCAACGGCGCCGCCACGGTGCCCGTGGACAGCCTCCACGCGGGGTCCTGGAACGTGACGATCGCGTACTCCGGTGACCTCAACTACGCGCCCAAGTCGGCGAACCCGGATCCTGTGACATCGACCCGCGCGGTCGTCACGATCGCCGGCACGGTCGGCGACGCGCCGTCACCGCAGCACGGTGGCACCTACGCGGTCGCGGTGACGCAACCCGACGGGCTCGACGTGCCCACGGGCAACGTGACCCTCACGCTGACGAAGGGCTCCGACACCTACTCCGACACGGCTGCGCTGGACGCTGGCGTCGCCGGGTTCGACTTGCCCAGCCTCGCCGCGGGCACGTGGACGGCGTCGATCACGTACGCGGGCGATGACAACTACGGCGCAGCGCCGACCACCGGCGAGTCGGTGGAGTCCGTCAAGGCGGACGTAAGCACCGTCGTAGGCGCCGTCATCACGAAGCCGACGACCACAACGGCCGGCTCGTTCTCGGTCACGGTGACCCCGCCGTCGGGCCTCACGCCCCCACCGGCGACGTCACCATCACCCTCAAGAACGGCTCCGCCACACAGACGGCCACCGGCACGCTGTCCGACGGCACCGCGGCGATCGTGGTGCCCAGGCTCACGGCCGGAACGTGGACCGCGTCGATCGCCTACGGAGGCGACTCGAACTACGCGGCCAAGACCGCCACCGGCCCGTCCGTGATCGCGGCCAAGGGGGCCGTTTCCAAGGTGACCACCTCGGTGACCAAGCGGCCCACCACCTCGAAGTCGGGTACGTACAAGGTCACGGTGACCCCGCCGTCGGGCCTCTCGGCCGCAACCGGAAAGGTGACGGTGACCCTCAAGAAGGGCTCGAGCACCAAGAAGGTGACCGGAACGCTGAAGTCCGGCGTGGTGACCATCACGGTCCCGAAGCTGGCGAACGGCGTCTGGAAGGCGTCCGTGACGTACGCGGGCAACACCACGTACGCGGCCAAGACCGTCTCCGGCAACGCCATCGTGGTGGGACACACGAAGATCTCGAAGATCTCCACCGCCGTGGTCAAGGCGCCGACGACCAAGGCGTCGGGCAAGTACTCGGTCACGGTGTCTCATGCCACGGGCCTGCCGACCGTCTCCGGGAAGGTCACGGTGACCCTCACGAAGGGCAAGACCACCAAGAAGGTCTACGGCACGCTGAAGTCCGGCGTGGTCACCGTCACCGTGCCCAAGCTGGTCAAGGGCACGTGGAAGGTCAAGGTCAGCTACCCGGGCAGCTCGGTGTACCTGAAGGCCTCGGCAACCGGAAAGTCCATCGTCGTCAAGTAGCAGTGAATAACGGAGGAATCGCGCTGAATGCCCTCAGCGAAACGGTTCTCGCCCGGTATCGCCGCTCGCGTAGGGTTGGGGCACCATGAAGAACGCCTTTTCGCTGCGCCGAATCGTCCTCGTAGTGCTGCTTGCGGTGCTCATCGGCTGGCTCGTGCATGGCCTGTTCCAACCGCGGATTACGAGCATCGACACCTCAGAGGGGTTCGCCATGCTCAAGGCTGGCGCCGTGGAGCAGGTGAAGATCGTTGACGGCGATCAGCGCGTCCAGCTGGTGCTCAAGGAGACTCTTCCCGAGGGCAGCCCGAGCGACTGGGAAGACCTGGGCCCCGTAGTCCAGTTCTTCTACGTGGAGCCGCAGGGCACCGACGTGGTCAACGCCGTCACCGCGGCGAACCCGGAGAAGGGCTTCAACTCGGAGGTCCCCAAGACCTCCGTATGGGCGAGCCTGCTGCTGACGTTCCTGCCGATCCTCCTGCTCGTTGGCCTCTTCTGGTTCCTGATGTCGAGCATGCAGGGCGGCGGCAACTCGGTGATGAAGTTCGGCCGCAGCCGCGCCACGCTCGTCACCCCTGACACCCCGACCGTGAAGTTCGAGGACGTCGCCGGCGTGGACGAGGCCGTCGAGGAGCTGCGCGAGATCGAGGAGTTCCTCGAGAACCCGGCCAAGTTCCAGGCCGTGGGCGCCAAGATTCCCAAGGGCGTGCTGCTGTACGGCCCTCCCGGCACCGGCAAGACGCTTCTGGCGCGCGCGGTCGCGGGCGAGGCGGGAGTGCCGTTCTTCTCCATCTCCGGCTCTGACTTCGTGGAGATGTTCGTTGGCGTTGGCGCCAGCCGCGTCCGTGACCTCTTTGAGCAGGCCAAGAAGAACTCCCCGGCCATCATCTTCGTTGACGAGATCGACGCCGTTGGCCGTCACCGCGGAGCCGGCCTCGGCGGCGGTCACGACGAGCGCGAGCAGACCCTCAACCAGATGCTCGTGGAGATGGACGGCTTCGACGCCCGCACCAACGTCATCATGATCGCGGCGACCAACCGTCCCGACATCCTCGACCCCGCGCTCCTGCGCCCTGGACGCTTCGACCGTCAGGTGGGCGTAGACGCCCCCGACCTCAAGGGCCGCCACAAGGTCCTCGACGTTCACGCCAAGGGCAAGCCCATCGCCCCGGACGTCAACCTCGAGGCCATCGCCCGCCGAACCCCGGGCTTCACCGGCGCCGACCTCGCGAACGTCCTGAACGAGGCTGCTCTCCTCACGGCAAGAAGGGAGAAGCAGCAGATCGGCTCGAGCGAGGTGGACGAGGCCATCGACCGCGTCATCGCCGGCCCGCAGCGCCGCACGCGCGTCATGAACGACCACGACAAGCGCGTCACCGCCTACCACGAGGGTGGACACGCGCTCGTAGCAGCGGCGATGAACCACACGGACCCCGTCACCAAGGTGACGATCCTTCCGCGTGGTCGCGCGCTCGGCTACACCATGGTCATGCCGCAAGAGGACCGCTACTCGAAGACGCGCAACCAGCTCCTCGACAACCTCGCGTACTCGATGGGCGGCCGCATCGCGGAGGAGCTCGTCTTCGGCGACCCGTCCACGGGCGCGTCCAACGACATCAGCCAGGCCACCGAGATCGCGCGCCAGATGGTCACCGAGTTCGGCATGTCCACCAAGGTGGGCTCCGTGCGACTAGCGGGAAGCTCTGGCGAGGTCTTCCTTGGCCGCGACATGGGCCACGGCCGGGAGTACAGCGAGCAGGTGGCCTCCGTGGTCGATCAGGAGGTGCGCGGCCTCATGGACAACGCCCTCGCCGAGGCGACCACCGCCCTCTCGCAGAACCGCGCGCTGCTTGACGCCCTCGCGCTTGAGCTCCTGGACAAGGAGACGCTCGGCGAGGTCGAACTCGCGGAGATCTTCAAGGACGTGGTCAAGATCGCCCCGCGCGGCGACTGGCTCAGCGGCGAGTGGGTGGCGAACGCGCCCGCAAGCGCCAAGGCGCCGGCCGTGATCTCCCAGCCCGACGCTGTTGTTGAGGAGAGCGCGGACGAACCCACCGCTCCGGTTGAGCAGGCGGTTGAGCCCAAGGACGAGGCCTGACCCATGGCCGTGGACAAGCCCCGGGTCGAGGCCGCCGTCCGCGAGCTGCTCGCCGGGATCGGCGAGGATCCCGACCGCGACGGCCTGCGGGACACGCCCGCCCGCGTGGCGCGCGCCTACGAGGAGTTCTTCGCCGGGCTCGACCAGGACCCCGCCGAGGTGCTCTCGGCCGTCTTCGAGCTGGGACACGAGGAGATGATCCTGGTCAAGGACATCGAGCTGTACTCGATGTGCGAGCACCACCTTGTCCCCTTCCACGGCGTGGCCCACGTCGCATACATCCCCGGCACGGACGGGCGGATCACGGGCCTGTCCAAGCTCGCGCGGCTCGTGGACCTCTACGCCAAGCGCCCCCAGGTCCAGGAGCGCCTCACCACCCAGGTCGCGGACGCCCTCGTGGAGCAGCTGGGCGCGCGCGGCGTGATCGTCGTCGTCGAGGCCGAACACCTGTGCATGTCCATGCGCGGCGTCCGCAAGCCCGGCTCCCGCACCGTGACCAGCGCCGTCCGCGGCATCATGCGCGACGCCGCCACGCGCGCGGAGGCGATGAGCCTCATCGTCGGGAAATAAGGCGGTGGGCGCATGACCCTCGTCATGGGCATCCTCAACGTCACCCCTGACAGCTTCAGCGATGGCGGCCTCTTCCTTGGGCCCGACGCTGCGGTCGCCAAAGGCGTGGAACTCGCCGAGGCGGGGGCCAGGTTCGTGGACGTCGGCGGCGAATCCACGCGGCCGGGGGCGGCGAGGGTCTCGCCCGAGGAAGAAGTGCGACGAGTCGTGCCAGTGATCGAGGCCCTGACCGAGCGCGGCATCTGGGTCAGCGTGGACACGATGCGTGCGAGCACCGCCAGGGCGGCCTACGACGCCGGCGCCGTGATGATCAACGACGTGAGTGGCGGCCTCGCCGACCCCGACATGGCCGCGACGGTTGCAGAGCTTGGCTGCGACTTCGTCTGCATGCACTGGCGAGCGCACTCCACGCAGATGGATGCGAGAGACAACTACGCCGACGTCGTCGCCGAGGTGCGCAACGAACTCGCCTCACGCGTGGCCGCGCTCAGCGCGGCCGGCGTGATGAGAGACAAGATCATTCTCGACCCGGGCCTCGGCTTCTCCAAGGTCGGCGCCAGCAACTGGCCGCTGCTCGCCAACATCGATGGCTGGTCGCAGGGCCACCGTGTGCTCATCGGCGCCAGCCGAAAGCGCTTCCTCGGCGCGGCGATCGAGAGGCCCGACGGCGACCCAAGCCAGCGCGAGGCCGCCACGACGGCCGTCACGGCCCTTGCGGCAGCGTCGGGCGTATGGGGCGTGCGTGTGCATGAGGTGACCGCGGCGAAAGACGCAATCGCCGTGGCCAGCGCTTGGGAAAAAGCCTCCTACGGGGCAGGATGAGCCCATGACACTGATGGTCGGGCCGTACGTCAAGGGCGGCGTGGAACTGGATCAGATCATCGTCGAGGGCATTCGCGTGACCGCGTATCACGGGGTGCTCGCCACCGAGCGCGAGAGCGGGCAGCTGTTCATCGCCGACGTCGTTGCGCACGTCAGCACGCGCCTCGCGGCCGCGACCGACCACCTCAGCCGCACCGTGAACTACTCGGACGTCGCCGACGCCGTTGCGGCGGTGCTCGCCGGAGACCCGAGCGACCTGCTCGAGACGGTCGCCGAGCATTGCGCGCGGGCGGTGCTCGAGTTCGAGGGCGTCGAGTGCGTGGACGTCTTCATTCACAAGCCGCAGGCTCCGCTGCTGGTGGAGTTCGGCGACGTGGTGGTGCGTATCCGGCGCGACCTGCGCTCCGGGACGCTGTGGGCGGACAAGCGGATCGGCTCTTCCGCGGGCATGTCCGATGACCCGCTGCTCGCCCCCGCCTTCTCGCGCGACGCCTTCGATGAGCGGCCCCTGCAGCCGGTGCAGGCGTGGATCGCGCTTGGCGGCAACGTGGGCTCCGTCGACGCCACGATGCGTGCGGCGATTCGCGAGTTGGACCGGATCAGCGGCATCCACGTCCTGTCGACGTCGCCGCTGGTCAAGTCCGCGGCCGTCGGCGGGCCCCCGCAGCCGGACTATTTCAACGCGGTGGCGCTCGTGGAGACCGCGCTCGCCCCGCGCGAGTTCCTGTTGGCCTGTCAAGGCATCGAGGTGGTGCACGGGCGCGAGCGGACGGTCGAGAACGGGCCGCGCACCCTGGATCTTGACGTGATCGCATACGCGGACGTGGTTGGCGAGGCGCGCGACCTGGTGCTGCCCCACCCGCGCGCCCACGAGCGCGCGTTCGTGCTGGTGCCGCTTGCCGCGGTGGACTCCGAGGCGGTGCTTCCCGGCCCCAACGGCGGCGCCGTCTCCGACCTGCTCGGCAACGTGGACGTGGACTCTGTTGAGGTGGTCGTCACGCCATGGCCGTCCGGGCCAGAGCCTGCGGCGGAGGACAGCGGCGCGATCCCCATCGTGGATCCGTCCGAATCCTCCTGACCATGGAGCACCTCACCTGGCAGCGCCTCGCCCTTGTGGCGGCTGCCACCTTCGCGCTCGCCTGGCTCATCACTCGCGTGGGGCTTGGCGACGGCTACACGCCCGCCACGATCCCGTGGACGCTGCCCGTGATCTGCATCGTTGGCGGAGTATTGTCCCTGGTATTCGCCTGGCCGGTGCGGCAATTCCAGCGAGGCAAGAACCCGGGGCTCGACGGGCTCCGGGCCGCGCGCGCGGCCGTGTTCGCGCAGGCGTGTGCGTACGCGGGAGTGCTTCTTGGGGGTGGGCTGCTTGGCTACGCGCTCGGCGTTGGCGGCGACTGGTCGCACGGCCCGCGGCGCGAGGTTGCGATCTCGGCGCTCATCGCCGCGGCCGGGGCCGCCGTGCTGCTCATCGCTGGCCTCATCGCCGAGCACTGGTGCCGCACCAAACCCCCAGAGGATCCCAAGCCCACACCGCCGCTGGGCGCGTAGGCCGCGAACCCGGCCACAGCGTCGGGCCGCGGGGCGGTCAAAGTTCGCGCAATGGCAGACTTAACGCATGACCTGGTACGAACCCGACGCGGACTGGACCTACGCTGACCGCCGCCTCATCATCACGCGGTGCATTGTGCTGTGGGCGTTCATGCTGTTCGTGATCGCGGACTTCGTGGTCTTCGGCATCCTGTTCTCGCCGGCCTGGGCATGGGCGGCGGGCGCGGCCCTGCTGGTTGGCGCGTGGTTCACGTGGATCATCTATCGCAGCGTCACGGCGCACGCGTGGGCGGAGCGCGAGGACGACCTGATCGTCAAGCGCGGCCGACTCTTCCGCTCAGTGACGGTGGTTCCCTACGGTCGCATGCAGTTCGTGGAGGTGAGCGCCGGACCGTTGGCGCGCGCGTTCAAGATGGCGACCATCCAGCTCCACACCGCGAGCCCTGGAACCGACGCGACCCTGAGCGGAGTGCGAGCGGCGGACGCCGAGACGCTCCGCGACCGCATGACCTCGCGCGGCGAGGCGCGGCTGGCGGGGCTGTGACGCTTCCAGGCATGCAGGGCGCCGTCTACGCTGCCCCGCGCGAGTGGACCCGCGTGCACCCCGTGTCGCCGTACCTGGGCTCGGGACCGATCCTCGGGTTCATCGCGCTGTACTGGATCGCGCGCGCCCTGCCGTCGTGGGTCGCCGGCGGCGACAGCGAGTACGAGTTCCTCAACGAGTTCCCTGTGCTTGCCCTGCTGGCCGGGGTCGCGGTGATCGTCGGGGTGGTGGTCGGCTTTGGCGTGCTCAGCTGGCGCCGCAACGAGTTCCGCATCGGCGACGACGCGATGTACCACCGCAAGGGCATCCTCTTCCGCCAGCACCGCCAGGCGCGGCTGGACCGGATCGAGGCCGTTGACGTCATCCAGCCGCTGCTCGCGCGCATCTTTGGGCTGGCGCAGCTGAACGTGCAGGTCGCCGGTGGCCGCGACTCCGGCATCGACCTCAAGTTCCTGCGGCTCGGTGATGCGGAGGCGCTGCGCAATGAGGTGCTCGCGCTTTCGGCGGGAGCCAAGCTACCCGACGCTGTGCCCGCCTCGGGCGCCGAAGGTAACCAGAGCGTCGGGCCGGCTTCTTTGCGTGACCTGGCGAGCCATCTCGGCGAGACCCGACCGGCGACCGCGGTGCCGGCCGCGCCCGAGACCGACGTCTACACGGTGCCGACGGGGAGGCTCCTGGGCTCGGTCGCGCTGTCGACGCCGACGTTCGTGGTGGCCGCGGCCGGGGTGGCCTTGGTGGTCGCGGCGATCTTCCTCGGCTCGGCGGTGGGGGAGGCGATCCTCGCTTTCGTTGGCACCTCGCTGTTCGCGATGGTCGGTTTTGTGGTGGCGATCTTCGGCTACTTCTGGAACCAGATCAACGGCGGGTTCCGGTTCACGGCGGCCACCTCCTCCGACGGGCTGCGGCTGAGCCACGGCCTGCTGGAGACGCGCCGCCAGACGGTGACGCCGGGCCGCGTGCAGGCCGTGCTCGTGAGCCAGGGCGTGCTGTGGCGCGCGCGCGGGTGGTACCGCATCACGATGAATGTGGCCGGTTACCAGGAGGATCAGGCGCGAGTCAACACGCTGCTCCCCGTGGGCACCCTCGACGACGTGCTGCTCGCGCTGCGGCTGGTGCTGCCGCAGGTCTCGGACGAGTCCCTCGCCGCGCTGGTCACGGGACGCGGTGCCGACGGCGGCTTCACGGGCGCCCCGCGCCGCGCATGGCTGCTGGACCCCTTCCAGTGGCGGCGCCGCGGCGTGCTCGCGGGCGAGCGCGCACTGTTCATTCGCGGCGGCTGGCTCACCCACGAGCTCGCCGTGGTGCCGCATGAGCGCACCCAGTCGCTCGGCGTGCGCCAGGGCCCGGTGCAGCGCGCGCGGCACCTCGGCAGCCTCGTGGTCCACTCGACTCCCGGCCCGGTGCGGCCGGTCGCCGCGAACCTCGACGCCGACGCGGCCCTGGACCTGCTGGATCAGCAGGCCGAACGCGCGCGCCAGTACCGGGCGCTCGGGCGTGGTTCAGACGTGGGGTCCGGCCGTGGCTGATTCCTCGAGCCGCCTCGCCGTAGGCGTGGTGGGCGCCGGCCGCGTTGGCGCAGTCTTGGCCGCCGCCCTGCGCGAGGCGGGGCACTCGGTGACGGGAGCGTCGGGCGTATCCGCGGAATCGGTGAGCCGCATCGAGACGCTGCTGCCAGGGGTGCCGCGTGTGGAGCCGGAGGCGGTGGTGCGCGGCGCCGACCTGGTGCTCATCACCGTCCCAGACGACGCGCTCGCTCCCCTGTGCGCGGGGCTCGCCACGGTTGGCGCGTTCCGCGCGGGGCAGCTGGTGGTGCACACGGCGGGGCGGTTCGGCGTGGGCATCCTGGCCGACGCTGTGGCCGCCGGGGCGCTTCCCCTCGCCATCCACCCGGCCATGACCTTCACGGGTACGTCGCTGGACCGCGCCCGGCTCGCCGACACCGTGTTCGGGGTCACCGCGCCCGCGGCGCTGCTGCCCATCGCGCAGGCCCTGGTGGTGGAGATGGGCGGCGAGCCGCTCGTGATCGCCGAGGGCGACCGCGCGGCGTATCACGCGGCGATCGTGCACGCGGCGAATCATGCGGTGACACTCGCGGCGCAGTCTGCCGCGGTCTTGTCGCGGCTTGGCGTGGAGGAGCCGGGCCGCGTGCTCGGGCCGGTGGTCCATGCTTCCATTGAGAACGCGCTCGCGGGTGCCCCGGGGTCGGTGGCGTCCCTCACCGGGCCCGTTGTTCGCGGGGACGCGGGAACCGTGGCGGATCACCTCGCGGCGCTCGCCGGCATGCCGGTCACGCGCGCGACCTACCGGGCGATGGCGCGGGCCACCGCGGACCTGGCGCTCGAGGGCGGGCGGATTGGGCCAGCGCAATACGCGGACCTCATCGCGACGTTGGGACTGGGGGAGGACTGATCTGATGCGAGTGGTGACGACGGCCGAGGAGCTCGGCGAGCCGCGCGGCCGCCGAGGCGTGGTGATGACGATGGGCTCGCTGCACGAGGGCCATGCGCTGCTCGTGCGCGGCGCGCGGGGTGCGTGCGACGAGGTGGTGGTGACGATTTTCGTCAACCCGCTTCAGTTCGACGACCCCGCGGACCTGGAGCGCTATCCGCGGGACCTCGATGCGGACTTGGCCCTGCTGGAGCCGCTTGGCGTTGACGTCGTCTTCGCGCCCTCCGTCCACGAGGTCTACCCGAGCGGGACGCCGGAGGTGACCGTAGCGTCGGGCCGGCTTGGAGAGATCCTGGAGGGCGCCGCGCGGCCCGGCCACTTCGACGGCATGCTCACCGTGGTGCTCAAGCTGCTGATGCTTACCAGGGCCGATGTCGCGGTGTTCGGCCAGAAGGACGCGCAGCAGCTGCTGCTCGTGGAGCGCATGGTCGCCGACTTCAACCTGCCCGTGGAGATCTTTGAGGCTGTGACGGTGCGCGACCCAGACGGGCTGGCGATGTCCTCGCGCAACCGGTTCCTCACGCCAACGCAGCGAGAGGCGGCGCTCGTCTTGCCGCGGGCGCTCGAGGCCGCCGCGGGAGTGTTCCGGGGGGGCGCCCGCTTGCGGAGGCGCTCGCGACGGGGCGGGCGGTCCTCGACGCCGAGCCGGGCATCAGCGTGGACTACTTCGACGTGCTTACGCACGCGCTCAACCAGGCGACGATTGCTGGCGCTATCCGGGTGGGGGACGTGCGGCTCATCGACAATGTGCGGGTGCCTTGGGCGACGTAATCGGCACTTTGAGCCGGACACCCCGAAAGTAGAGATTGGCAGACCGCTACTGCGGTTGACAGTGTGCGCGCGCGGGTCTACCGTCAAGATAGCCGAGGCGACGTTGACGTCGCCCGCGAAAGATCGGGGGTAAATCATGCGCACATTACGAACTATTTGCGGATCAGTTGCGTGCTCAGTTGCAATTGTCATGAGCGGCACCGTGGCCATTGCAGACGCGCACACCACGGATATTGACGGCGGAGGGGGCTCGGTGCAAGTTCCGGCGAGCGTGGCGCCCGAAACTCAACAATCGCGCGACAAATTGGCACTGGCCAACGCATTGCGCCAGAAGATTGAGGCTGCGCGCTCTGGTACCACCGTGAGATTGGATGGCGCGAGTAAGTCGAGTGCCAGTTATGACGAGTTACTCGCAGGATACGCAAGCACCTACGGCGCGAGCGCGGTGCCATCTGGCTTGGTTGTCGGTGCGCAAGCGCTCTCCACAGGCGCTACGACGCAGTCCTTCCAGGTGGCAAAAGCGCTGAGCGTGACGTGGGCGCAACAGCAGAAGTACTACTACTGCGGGCCGCCACCGCATACATGACCTTCAAGTTCATAGGCAAGACCACGGGCGCCAAGGATGGAGTTTCGCTCACCCAAGCGCATTTGGCGAGCTCCACTTACCTGAAGACTGAGGCCAACACCGAAACGTCCACGCGGGGCAACAACATGAACTACGGAATGAACCTTTGGCGATCGGGAGCCAATACCGGCTATTATGTGCGGAGCAAAGTCACGAGCCAAAGCCAGTTGGAAGACATGTTTATTCTGTCTATCTCGGGGAACGAACCTTTTGCTGTTTCAACCGGCGAGTCCGCAGATGGACCCCATTACAACAATCATCCCGTGAGTCACACGATCGGCCATTGGGTGACTGGAATCGGGTACACGGACAACGGCGGACATTTGTCCATGATGGACCCCGCCGCCGGACTGGCCAATTACGAAAGCTCCGCGAAGATCTACGTCCCGACGTCGTCGTCATTTTACAAGTCCACGGCAAATCGCTTCTCGGTGTGGTGACGCGCACGCGGATCTCCGCTATTTCCCTTGGCTTGACCGTCGCGCTTCTTGTACTGGTCGGTTGCGACACTGCGCCACCCCCGTCCTCGATTGCGCCTCCTGTCACGAGTTCAGCGAGTGCGGACGGGACAGGCTCACCGAGCGTCGAGGTCTCAGTCCGTGAGGCAATTGAGGACCCAAGCGCTGGCGGCGCCTTGGCAGACTTGCCGATTCCGGCCGGATTGCCCACCCCCGCGGGGCAGCTTCTACTGGATAGACCCCTACGGGGACCTGTGGTCGTGGGGCACGGAAGGCGCTGGCGTCGGCGTGATGAATCCCGATACGCGCGCTTGGCGCGACTATGGTGACTCACTACTCGTGGGGAAGGCGGCGGCCCCCGGTGCGAATGGAGTCGTGGGCGAGCGCGTCCTAACGCCCGGAGGAACGGTCGTGTGGTTCGCCCGCGATGAGAGCGGGCAACTGACACTCGACTCGTACGACGTGTTCGCCCGCGCTCCGGCCGGCACCCCGGTGAAGGTGGGCGAGAGCACTGTGGACTGGGACGGATTGACGTTCGCTGCGCCCGGTGACAGCAACTACCTCACCGCAGTCGGCAATCGTGCCTATTGGGTTGAGAGTGTTACGCGGGCGGATCCGACGCAGGATGCTGGATACAAGTCCTATGCTTCGGTGTTTTCCGCGCCGTTGGACGGAAGCAAGCCTCAGGAAGTTGCGTTTGACTCTGCTCGATTCTCGCGTCTGGATCGGTGCGCGCCCGCCGACCAGCCCCGTCTCATCTATATGGTCGATCGCGTGAGCACGGGTTACCCGGACACAGTTGCGACACTTCACGGTGTGACCCTCGATGCAGCTGGCGAAGTGCAGCGCGACTCCGTCTTGTGGAGCGACAGCGTCTCTGGTCGCTTCATCGACTCCGTGGGTGTTTGCGGAGACACTGTCGCTGTGGCATATAAGGCGGACTCAGACTCTGTGGCCATGGACCACTTCCTTACGGTGTACCAGCGTGGCGACCCAGTGACCTCGCTTTCACTGCAACCGGACCAGTCCTCCGGTGCCGGTCAAGTCTTGGTCGTGCCTGGTGGTGTTTTCGCATTCGAATGGGACGGGGACTATCCGGGGCGCCAATTGTTCTGGCGCGCCTCGACCAACACGTGGTACGTAATCGGCAATGGGTCCACCTTCAACGTCGCCGTTACGGACGGTGGGGAAGTGGTGATGGCCCGCGAGTCGGGGGACCAGGACGACCTTGGTCAGTATGCATACGAACCGCGAATTGTGAGCGTGGAGAAGCCCTAGATCGGCAGATGGCATTCGACGGAATTCTCCCCCGGCCCGCGCCCAAGTGTTGCAGCCCGACGCTGGACCACCTCCCCGCCCGCGCTAAGTTGAGCGCATGACCCGTTTTGTTCACCGCCTCACCGCGCCCGAGCCCGGCTGGACCATCACCGCGGACGTTATCGTGGTCGGCTCCGGCATCGCCGGGCTGAGCGCCGCTCTCGAGCTCCGCGAAAAGGTGGACCGCGTGCTCGTGGTCACCAAGGGCGTGCTGAGCTCCGGCTCCACGGTGTGGGCGCAGGGTGGCATCGCCGCCGCGCTCGACCCCGAGGACACTCCGCAAGAGCACCTCGAGGACACCCTCGTGGCGGGCGCAGGGCTGTGCAGCGAGGAGGCGGTGCGGACGCTCGTCACCGAGGGCCCGGACCGCGTGCGCGAGCTCGTGGCGCGCGGCGCGCACTTCGACACCGGCCCCTCTGGCGACATCAACCTGACCCGCGAGGGTGGTCACCACCGCGACCGCATCGTCCACGCCGGCGGCGACGCGACCGGGGCGGAAATCAGCCGCGCGCTGGTCGCCCAGCTCGAGGCGATCCGCAACGACCCTGGCATCGAGGTCATTGAGCACGCGATGGTGGTGGACCTCCTCACGGCCGCGCCAACGGCCGACGGCCGCGCGGGCAAGGTCTGCGGCGTCACCCTCCACGTCATCGGCGAGGGCACGCGAGACGGCGTCGGCGCCGCGCTTGCCAAGGCGGTCATCGTGGCGACCGGGGGCATCGGCCAGGTCTTCCGCTCGTCCACCAACCCCGCCTCGGCGACGGGCGACGGCATCGCGACCGCGATCCGGGCCGGCGCCGCCGTCGCCGACATCGAGTTCGTGCAGTTCCACCCCACGGTGCTGTGGGAGGGCTCCGGCGCCCGCGGCCAGCTCCCGCTCATTTCCGAGGCCGTGCGTGGCGAGGGCGCCTACCTCCTCAACGCGGATGGCGAGCGGTTCATGGTCGGCCGCCACGAGCTCGCGGAGCTCGCCCCCCGCGACGTCGTGAGCCGCAACATCGTGGCGCAGATGAAGGAGGACGGCTCGGACAACGTCTTCCTCGACTGCCGCCACCTCGGCGGCGCGTTCCTCAAGCAGCGCTTTCCCACCATCTGGGCGCGGCTCGAGGAGCGGGGCATCGACATGGGCCGCGACCTCATTCCGGTAGCGCCCGCGCAGCACTTCCACTCTGGCGGCATCCTCACCGAGCTCAACGGCCGCTCCACCCAGCAGGGCCTCTACGCGATCGGCGAGGCCGCATGCACGGGCGTGCACGGCGCCAATCGCCTCGCTTCGAACTCGCTGCTCGAGGGCCTGGTCTTCGCCAAGCGCGCGGCGACGGATGCAGCCGGTTTGGTGGCCGACGGCGTGCTTACCCAGGCGGAGCCCGTAGACCGCCCGGCGCCAACGTCCCTGGTGCCGGCCACGATGCGACGCAAGATTCAGGCGGTGGCCCACGACGGCGCAGGTCCGATCCGCGACATGGAGGGCCTCGCCACCGCGGTGTCGCGCCTCGCGGGCATTCGCGGCCGTTTCCACACCTCCGAGCCTGGAGCCGTGATGCCGCAGGTGGCGGAGTGGGAGACCTCGAACGTGCTCGCCACCGCCTCGATCCTCTCCAGTGCCGCACTGACGCGCACGGAGACCCGCGGCGGTCACGTCCGCAGCGACTACCCCGCCACGGACGACCGGTGGCGAGTGCGGCTCGTGGCCACGCTGGACCCGGACGGGGAGCTGCACCTCACTGAGGCGCCGCTCGAACTGGCTTAGCCACAGCGTCGGGCCGCACGACGCGACCCGTGCCACACAACGACGGGCGACCTGCGCCGCCCGCCGTCGCGTGTGAGGAAGGCTCGCGGCTCGGGCGACCGAGCAGCGGGCCCGGCGCCGTCATAGACGACGCCACTTTCACGCTACTGGCGCGCGGCGCGGGGGATAGGGACCGAAGTCCCTGGGTGAGCGCCCGCTGTTAGCGTTGGCCCGTGATTACCGCGAAGCCATGGCGCGCGAGCGTGTGGGTCCCCGTGGTGGTCGCGCTGGGGCTGCTCGCGCTGTTCGTGGTTCCTGCACTCCCGGGACTCGCCTCGACGACCCGTCCCGTGGAGCCGGGCGAGCGGGTCACCGCAACGACGGCCTCGTTCGCGCCCGCGCAGGGCTGGACCCTTGACCTCGACGCGGCCGTGTCGTCCCGTCCGGTCGTGACCAGCGACGGCGTGACGGTCCGACTCAGCGATGGCGTGTGGTTCGGCTCCAGCGCGGACCTGCTGGCGCGCATGGCCGAGCTCTTGGAGGAGGCGGGGGCAACGGTTGGCCAGATCCCCGACGCCCCGAGCGATGACGCCCTCGTCACGCTCGATCCCGCCAAGACCCCGACGCAGACGATCCCGCGAACCGAGTACGTCATCGACTTCACTCTGGGCAGCGATCCCGGCGAGTTGATGGTGGTGCGCGAGGACGTCGGAGTCGCGCTGCTGCGCACCACGGGGCCTGCGGCAGCAATGGCCGATCACGCAGACGACATCGCCGCCATGAAGTCATCGGTAGACGTTGGCGTGGTCAGCGTCGATGACGTCCCGCGGGACCCGCAGGTGTTCCCGGAGGCTCAGGGGCCCCGACCATGAAGGAGATCGCACGCCGCAGCGCCACGGTTCGCTTGTGGAACCCAGGCAACCCTGGGTGGTGGCTGCTTGTCGTCTTCACCGCGGCCGGCGCATGGGTCTTGGCGACCGGCCTCGCGCCGGCATTTCAGCGCTTCGCGGTGACGGGCGCGCTCGCGGTGCTGCTCTCGGCCCCGATGTTCGTGCTCGTCTGGTTCCTGGTGAAGGGCATGCAGATCGTGACCCGGCCCGCGCGCTCTGCGGCTCTCGCGGCCGTGATCTGGGGTGCGGTGGTCGCCACCGGCGTCTTCGCGCTCAACGCCAACGGCGCCATCATCCTGCTCCTCGCTCAGCACGTGAGCCTCGACTTCGCGAACGAGTGGGGCGCCGCCATCGCCGCCCCGCTCACCGAGGAGACCGGAAAGCTGCTTGGCGTGGTCGCCGTGATCTTCGCGGCGCGCTCGTGGCTGCGCACGGCCATGGACGGGCTGCTGCTCGGGGCGCTTGTCGGCCTCGGATTCCTGCTCACCGAGAACGTCATCTACGCGTTCAACATCACCACCATGAGCTTTGGCGAGAGCCAGCCCATCGCCACCCTCGTGACCTATCTGCTACGCACGGGGCTGTTCTGGCCCGTCTCGCACGCGATCTTCACCGCGTTCACCGGCGCCGCGCTCGGCTTTCTCTTCGGTCGCCCCCAGGCCCGACGCTATGGCTGGGGACTCCTTTGCCTCGCCCTCGCATACGGCGTGCACTTCCTCTGGAACTCTCCCGTTCTGCCAGGCATCTTGTCCCGCATGGCCTTCGCAACGTGCATCCCGTTCCTGCTGTGGCTCGTCATCCACCTTGCACGGCGCGCGGAGCACGCGTGGGTGGCGACCGTGCTCAACGGCGAGGTGGAGGCCGGCACCCTCCCCGAGAGTGGGCCGAAGGCCTCGGTGGAACGCTGCGCGCCCGCAGGCGCCGCCGCCGCGAGGCGGTGGGCGCGTACGGCCCCGCCGCCAAGCCGGTCCAGCGCACCCACGAGGCGCTCCTCGTGGACCTTGCGGACGCCGTGGACGCGGGGGACCAAGTCGCCAACGACCTGCGTACCCGGGTGAGGCTGTCGCTCGAGGAGGGGCAGCGTCGGGCAGCGGAGGCGGCACGGGCGCAGGCCGAATACCAGCGCCAACTCGAGGAATATCGCCGCTACTGGGCGGAACGCGGATACCAGGTGTAGCGCACGCGCCACAATGGAGGCGTGCTGATGCCAGAGGAGCTTCCCCAGGACCGCCCGCTCGACCCGGTGTTTCTTGCGCGAATCGTGACCACCGCGCTCGACGAGGATCTTGGCCCCGCGCCCGGCAGGGACGTCACCACTCAGGCCACGATTCCCACCAGCTCGTGGGTGCGCGGCAGCATCGTGGCGAGGGCCGACGGCGTGGTCGCGGGCATCGACGCCGTCGCCGAGACGATGGCCCAGGTAGCGCGGCGCTTTGGGATGGACCCGGTGGCCGTGGAAGCGCGTGTCAAGGACGGCGCTGCCGTGGCCAAGGGCGCCACTCTCGCGGAGCTCAGCGGCGCCGGGCACGTGGTGCTCGTTGGGGAACGGACGGCGCTCAACCTGCTGAGCAGGGCGTCGGGCGTGGCGACGCACACGCGCAAGTGGGCGGACGCGCTCGCGGGAACCGGCGCTCGCGTGCTCGACACGCGAAAGACCACGCCCGGCCTGCGCGAGCTCGAGAAGTACGCGGTCAGGTGCGGCGGCGGGGTCAACAAGCGCATGGGGCTGTTCGACTGCGCGATGGTCAAGGACAACCACGTGGTGGCCGCGGGGTCGGTGACGGCCGCGGTGGAGGCGATCACCGCGCGGTTCCCCGACGTGCCCGTGCAGGTCGAGGTCGAAAGCTGGTCGCAGGTGGAGGAGGCGCTCGCGGCGGGCGTCCGCTTCCTGATGCTGGACAACATGTCCACGGGCCACATGGCACAGTTCGTGGTGAGGCTGCGCGCGCGCGAGCCGGAGATCGGCAAGGTGTGGATCGAGGCGACCGGTGGGCTGACCCTGGACAACGCGCGGTCCGTGGCCGAGACGGGCGTCGACTTCATGAGTGTTGGCGGGCTCACGCATTCGAGCCCTATCCTCGACATCGCGCTGGATCTGCTCTGAATCCTGCGCACCCATACGCGCCGGTACCCTTGATGCCGTGACCAACGAGCCCACCGACACCCCAGACGCCGACCTGCCCGAGCAGATCCAGGTGCGGCTGGAGAAGCGCGCCAAGATCATCGCGAACGGCGGTGAGGCGTACCCCGTTGGCGTGCCCGTCACCGCACAGATCGCGGACGTGCGCGCGCGGTACGCGGATCTCGAGGACGGCGAGGAGACCACGGACGTCGTCGGCGTCGCCGGCCGCGTTGTCTTCATCCGCAACACCGGCAAGCTGTGCTTCGCGACCATTCAGGACGGCGCGGGGGAGCGGCTTCAGCTGATGCTCTCGCTCGACGCCGTTGGGCCCGACGCTCTTGCCGCCTTCAAGTCCGACGTCGACTTGGGCGACCACCTGTTCGCACAGGGACCGGTGGGCAGGTCCCGCCGCGGCGAGATCTCTGTGTTCGCGACCGAGTGGCGGCTGGCCGCGAAGGCGCTCCGCCCGCTGCCGGTTCTGCACAAGGAGCTCAGCGAAGAGTCGCGGGTGCGCCACCGCTACGTTGACCTCATCGCGCGCCCGCTCGCGCGGGACACTGTGCGCCGCCGCGCGCTCGTGGTGCGGAGCATTCGCGAATCGCTCCACGAGCGCGGCTTCCTCGAGGTGGAGACCCCCATGCTGCAGACCCAGGCGGGCGGCGCGGCCGCCCGCCCCTTCGTCACGCACATGAACGCTTTCGATATTGATCTCTACCTCCGGATCGCCCCCGAGCTGTTCCTCAAGAGGGCGGCAGTTGGCGGAATCGAGAAGGTATTCGAGATCAACCGCAATTTCCGCAACGAAGGCTCCGATTCTTCGCACTCGCCCGAGTTCTCCATGCTCGAGGCATATGAGGCGTACGGCGACTACAACACCATGGCGGTGTTGACCAAGGACCTCATCCAGCAGTCCGCGCAGGACGTCTTCGGCACTCAAGTCGTGACGCTCGCCGACGGCGAGGAATACGACCTCGGCGGCGAATGGGCGGACATCACGATGTACGGGTCGCTTTCGTCCGCGATCGGTGAAGAGGTGACGCCGGAGACCACACTGGAACGGCTCACGCAGCTGCTCGCCGCCGCGGACCTCTCCGTGGACCCCAAGCGCATCAACCACGGCAAGCTCGTGGAGGTGCTGTGGGAGCACTACGTGGGCGACGACCTCCACGCGCCCACGTTCGTCCGCGACTTCCCAGTGGAGACCAGCCCCCTCACGCGCGATCACCGCACGCAGCGCGGCGTGGTCGAGAAGTGGGACCTCTACGTGCGGGGTTTCGAGCTCGCCACGGCGTACTCGGAGCTCGTGGACCCTGTCATTCAGCGCGAGCGCTTCGCCCAACAGGCGGCCATGGCGGCGCAGGGAGACGATGAGGCCATGAAGCTTGACGAGGACTTCCTCGCGGCCATGGAGTACGCGATGCCGCCGTCCGGCGGAATGGGCCTTGGGGTCGACCGACTCCTCATGGCGCTGACCGGGCTCGGCATCCGCGAGACCATTCTGTTCCCGCTCGTGAAGCCGGAGGAGTCATGACCGGCCTTGAAGCTGTGCTCATCAGCGTCCTCCCGTCCGTCGGGATCGGCCTCATCTTCTGGTACGTGATGCGCGCCGTTATTCGCGCCGATAGGCGCGAGCGCGCCGAAATCGCCCGCATCGATGCCGAGGATGCGCGCCGCGCGGCCGAAGCGTCGGGCAATGGCGAAAAGAAACCGGCGGAAAACGCCTAGAAATTGACACGGCGCTATTGCCGGTGACTACGATGGCGTTGCTAAACCAATCTCTCGGGGGAAATCGGAAGGCTTTGCAATGGCTCAGAGGGTTCAGGTTGTTCTCGTTGACGATGTTGACGGCGGCAGCGCCACGGAGACCGTGAGCTTTTCGCTCGACGGCGTTGGCTACGAGGTTGACCTTTCCGACAAGAATGCGGCCGCGCTGCGCGACGCGCTCGCTCCGTGGGTCGCGGCCGGTCGTCGCGTGAGCGGTCGTCGTGCGGCTGGGCGTGGGCGCAGCCGGGTCGGGTCGGACGCGAGCAAGATCCGCGAGTGGGCCAAGGCGAACGGCTATAAGGTCTCCGAGCGCGGTCGCGTTTCCGCGGAGATCCGTGAGGCATACGCCGCCAGCAAGTGAGCGAATCTCTCTGGTGGGGCACGTACCCGCCGCTCGGCCTTGGCACGCCCGTAGGGCAGGGCGAAGGGCTGTACCTCCAGCACGGGCCCGACGCCGCGCTCGCCTTGTCGCTTGACGCACCCTCGTTTGTGGTTGCGCATCCGTCGCTGCCCCTGATCTACGCGGTGAGCGAGTCTTCCGAGAGCTCGCTCCACGTGATCGACGTCAGCGGCGCCGCGGCGCGCGTGGCCGTGTCGGTGGCGACCGGGGGCGTGGACGCGTGCCACATCCTTCTGGCGCCCGACTCTGGGGTCGCCTACGTCTCGCACTACGGCTCGGGGGACGTTGCGGTGGTGCGGTTGGGCGAGGACGGACTGCCCGTGGATGGCTCGCCGCAGCAGCTGTTGGGGCACACCGGCTCCGGGCCGCGCGAGGACCGCCAGGAGGGCCCGCACGCGCACTTCGCGGGCTACGCACCTGGGGGTCGGCACGTGCTGGTGGCGGACCTGGGCACCGATGAGCTGCGTCGCTACCTCGTGCTCGAGGACGGGCTCCTGGAGCCGGACGGCATCGGGGCGACCCTTCCCCCTGGCAGCGGGCCGCGGCACTTCGCGGTGCGCGGGGAGAACATCTACCTGGTGTGCGAGCTCGACCACCAGCTGCGCACCTTGCGGTGGTCGCCGGGTGACGCGGAGGCGGATGTCATCGCGGAGGTCCCCACAACGAGGGCTCCGCAGCGCACTGGCGACGACATCTACGAGGCTCATGTGACGCTCGTGGGCGAGGACGTGCTGCTCGTGTCCGTTCGTGGCGTCGACGTGATCGCCGTCTTCGACCTGAGCCCCGAGGGCGAGGCGCGTTACCGCACCAGCCTCGATGTTGGAGAGTGGCCGCGGTACTTCGCGGTGATCGGCGACCGGCTGCATGTGGGGTGTGAGCGCGGGCATGAGGTGCGGTCCTTTGAGCTCGCTCGGGTGCTTGCGCTCCCGCCGGAGAACTCCGTTGGCGGCATGGCCGCGCTGCCCTACCGCGCCGTCGCGGTCACAAGCCCCGCCTGCGTGACGGCATAGGACCAAGGCCGTTAGCGTCGGGCGCGCGCATACGCGAGGATAGAACCATGACGCTTAAGTTGATCCTGCTCCGCCACGGCGAGAGCGAATGGAACGAGAAGAACCTGTTCACCGGCTGGGTTGACGTGCCGCTTGACGACAAGGGGCGCGCCGAGGCGACGCTGGGCGGCGTGCTGCTCAAGGAGCAGGAGCTGCTGCCGGACGTGGTGCACACCTCACTGCTGCGCCGCGCCATCATGACCGCGAACCTCGCGCTTGATGCCGCCGACCGCCACTGGATTCCTGTGAAGCGCAGCTGGCGGCTCAACGAGCGTCACTACGGCGCGCTGCAGGGCAAGAACAAGGCCGAGACGCTCGCCGAGTTCGGCGAGGAGCAGTTCATGATCTGGCGCCGCTCGTATGACGTGCCGCCGCCGCCGCTCGAGGCGGGTGCACAGTTCTCTCAGGAGGGCGACCCGCGCTACGAGGGTGCGCCGGTGCCGCAGACCGAGTGCCTCAAGGACGTGCTCGAGCGCGCGCTGCCGTACTGGCACGAGGAGATCGTGCCCGATCTGGTCGCGGGCCGCACGGTGCTGGTCGCCGCGCACGGCAACTCGCTGCGCGCGATCGTCAAGTACCTCGACGGGATCAGCGACGACGACATCGTCGGCGTGAACATCCCCACTGGCATTCCGCTGTACTACGAGCTCAACGACGACTTCACCCCGGTGGAGCGCGGCGGGCGCTACCTGGACCCGGCTGCGGCGGCTGCGTCCATTGCCGCTGTGGCGAACCAAGGAAAGAAGTAGGCTGTAGCCAATCGAGTTTTCGGTCAGCCTCTCATTGCGGGCCGATGCAGCAGGGCCCCGGGAGCAATCCCGGGGCCCTCGTCTGCTTCTTGGGGGTCTGGGCGGCGCGCGCCGTCCCGCCGCGGGGGTGCGGGTGGTGCGGAGCCCCGCCGCGACCGCTCCCTGGGTTTAGGCAGCTGAGTCCTGGGTGATGGGCCAAACCCGCGTGGATTGGGCATCTCAGTCCTGTTTGGCTTGAGTGCCCCCGCGAATCGAGGTCTTGACTGCCGATGGGTGACGGCTCGGCGTGAGCCCGCCACATCAGGACTGATCTGCCCAGAACCTCCGCCCGACACCCGGAGAGCAGGACTCAGCTGCCTAAACCCCGGGAGACGGCTCCGTGGGATGCGGCTCAGCGGGGCCCGCGCGGTGAGCCGCCCCCTGTGTTTAGGCAGACTGCGCATACCGGCGCCGTCATTTCCACCCCGTTTAGGCAGACTGCGCATACCTTCGGCGTCCCAAGCGGGCTGAGCACCAGCCACGGGCGACCTTCCCCGGCGAAGCGCGGCCAAACGGCAAGGTATGCGTGGCGTGCCTAAGTGAGCGCGCTTCGCGGGGATTGGTATGCGTGAGCTGCCTAAACCGCGGGTGGGCGCACACCCCGGGGCGCCAACTAGATCTTGGCGCCGTCTCCGCCGTGATCCCCAGTCACCAAGTACACGATCCTGCGGGACACGCTCACCGCGTGGTCGCCGAACCGCTCGTAGTACCGGGCGAGCAGCGCAATGTCGAGCGTGGTCTGGGCGTCGCCGTCATAGTCGTCGGCAAGGAGCGAGGCGTAGGCCTTGGCGTGCAACTCGTCGAGGGTGTCGTCGTCGGCAACGAGGTTCGCGGCGGTGTTGAGGTCGCGCGTCTCGAGCAGGGCCTGCACCTCGCCCGCTGCCTCCCGCGCGGCAGCGGCCATGCCCTCCACGATCTCCCGGTGCCCCACGGGGACCGCGGACCCCGGATAGGCGCGGCGAGCGGACTCAGCGATGTGCTGCGCGAGGTCACCCATGCGCTCAAGCGAAGCCGAGATGCGCAGCGAGGCGATGATCGTCCGCAGGTCGAGGCCAACTGGCTGCTGCTGCGCGATGAGCAGAACACAGCGCTCGTCGACGGTCTCCTCGAGGTCGTCGAGCTTGGCGTCGGCCGCGATCACCGACTGGGCGAGCTCGATGTTCTCCGTGAGGAGTGCGTCGGACGCGTCGGCGATCGCCTTGGCAACCAGCTGGCTCATGGCGATGAGGTCGTCCCGCAGTTCCGACATCTCGGCAGTGAAGATCGTGCGCATGTCTCTCCTTGGTGGCGCCGCCTCATGTGGAGGCAACAAAGACGCCCGTGCGTGTTGGCATCAAGTCTGGCACCGTCCCACTTGGGGTTGGCCGGAATCCGTGCCAACTACGGTGAACATTTGGTGAAGCGCCTGAACATTCGGTGAACTCGGGCCCTCGTAGTTAGGGTGTGCGCATGACCCCCGTAGCGTGGTTGCTCGTGGTCGTTGCTATGGGCGTTGGGCTGGGTGCCGGTCTGTGGTCGGCGCGTTCGGGCGGCCGCTCGCGCGCCACGAGCAACACCCTTGTCCCTGCGCGCACGCGCCAGGTGCTGTCCGTGATGCCGGGTGGCGCCGTGATCGTTCGCCGCGACCGCAGGAGCGCCTACTGCAACAACGCGGCCCTCGCCCTCGGCGTCGCTCGCCCAGACGGCGCCCTGCATCCAGAATTGGCCCGCCTCGCCGAGATCGCCTGGAACCACAACGAGATCATCGAGGAAGACATCGAGGTTCAGCGCGGCGTGCTCGCGTCGAGCCGCACGCTGCAGGCGCGCGTGTGCGTGATCGACGACGAGACCGTGCTCGCCCTCATCGCCGACCGCACCGAGCAGCAGGCCGCGGAGCAGATGCGCCGCAACTTCGCGATCAACGTGTCGCACGAACTCAAGACGCCCGTCGGCGCCATCCAGCTGCTCGCCGAGTCCGTTGAGGCCGGCGCCGACGATCCCGACATGGTGCTCGCCTTCACCAAGAAGCTGCGCAAGGAGGCCAAGCGCCTCAGCACCCTCATTCAGGAGATCATCGAGATCACGCGCCTCCAGTCCGACGCTGCGGTCATGGATGCCGCTCCGGTTCGGCTTGGGCACGTGGTTGAGGAGGCTCTCGAGGCGACGGCGAGTGCAGCGTCGAGCCGCAACATCACCGTGACAACGGAGATGCGCGACGACGCCACCGTGCTGGGCAACGACGAGCTGCTCGTGATGGCCCTGCGCAATCTCATTGAGAACGCGATTCAGTACTCCGAGCCTGGTAAACGCATCATCATCACCTGCGAGACCGCGGACGAGGTGGCCTCCATCTCGGTGGTCGACCAAGGCATCGGCATCGCGCCCGCGGAGACGGAACGCATCTTCGAGCGCTTCTATCGAGTGGATCCAGCGCGCTCTCGCGAGACCGGCGGAACAGGCCTGGGCCTCAGCATCGTCAAGCACATTGCGCTTCGCCATGACGGAAAGGTGGAGGTGTGGAGCACGCCGGGCGTCGGCTCGACGTTCACACTGAAGCTCCCGCTCGGCGGACAACAGGAGGAGCAGGAATGACAGGCGAACGCGTGCTCGTCATCGAGGACGAGGAGTCGTACAGGGACTCGCTCAACTTCCTCTTGGGCCGAGAGGGCTTCACCGTCACGCTCGCCGAGACGGGACCCAAGGGCATCGAGGAGTTCGCCAGACGCGGCGCGGACGTTGTGCTTCTTGACCTCATGCTCCCTGGTATGTCGGGCGCCGAGGTGTTCCGCTCGCTGCGCGAGCGGACGGATGTGCCCGTCATCATGGTCACCGCGAAGGACGATCAGGTAGACAAGATCATTGGGCTCGAGCTGGGTGCGGACGACTACGTCACCAAGCCCTACTCGGGCCGCGAGCTCGTGGCGAGAATCCGCTCGGTGCTGCGCCGCCAAGCCGTGGGAATGGCGGGGATACCCGACGAGCCAACCCGCCTCAGCGTCGGGCCGCTTGTGCTCGATGCCGAGCGCCTCACCGTCCGCAAGAACGGGGAGACCCTGTCGCTGCCGCCCAAGGAGTTCGCGCTGCTCAACCTGCTGGCGCAGAACGCGGGGCGCGTGCTCCCGCGGCACGTGATCATCGAGCGGGTGTGGGGCGCGGACTACTTTGGCGACACCAAGACGCTCGATGTGCACGTCAAGAGGCTGCGCGCGAGGGTTGAGGACGACCCCGCGGAGCCCAAGCTCATCCAGACCGTGCGCGGAGTGGGATACACGTTCGAGGCGTGACCCGCTTGAGCGTTCACTCAACGTTCACCGAAGGTTCAGATATGGACGTTTGTGACGTTACCTTCGCTCCCTAGCGTGGAGGTATCCGGCACGGAGCCGGTTGTGAAACACGTAAGGACTACTGACTGTGAAGAACGCCTACCGCGCCGGCGCACTCGCCGCCGCCGCTGTGCTTTCGCTTTCGCTCGCCGCGTGCAGCGCGGACAACGAGAACACCGCCGCCCCCACCACGGGCTCGACCACCGGTGCCACCGACGCTCCGGCCTCGCTCTCGGGTACCTTGAACGGCTCGGGCGCCACGTCGCAGGAGTCCGCGATGGACGCCTGGCGCGCGGCGTTCCAGACCGAGAACCCCGACCTCACGATCAACTACGACCCGGTCGGCTCCGGTGGCGGCATCACGGCCTTCACGTCCGGCGCGGTCGCGTGGGCGGCTCGGACTCGCCGCTCAAGGACCCCGACGAGTACGAGGCCGCCCAGGCGTACTGCGGTGCCGACGGCGCGATCAACCTTCCCGTTTACATCTCCCCCATCGCGGTGGTCTTCAACCTCGAGGGTGTCACCTCCCTCAACCTGGACGCCGCCACGATCTCCAAGATCTTCGACGGCCAGATCACCAAGTGGAACGACCCGGCCATCGCCGCCCTCAACGACGGCGCGACGCTGCCCGACTCGACCATCACCACCGTGCACCGTTCCGACGAGTCCGGCACCACCAAGAACTTCACCGACTACCTGGAGAAGGCCTCTGGCGGAGCGTGGACGTACCCCGCGGACAAGGTGTGGCCCATCTCTTCCGGTGAGTCCGGTGAGGGCACGTCCGGCCTCATCGACGTGATCAGCAGCACGCCCGGCACCATCGGCTACGCGGACGCGTCCAAGGCCGGCACGCTCGGCGTGGTCTCGGTCCAGGTTGGCGACGCGTTCACCGCTCCGTCCGCGGAGGGTGCAGCCACCGCGCTCGCGGCCTCGTCGGTCGCCAGCGTCAACGGCGCCAACGACCTTGCCTACAAGATCGACCGCACCACGACCGAGGCCGGCGCCTACCCGCTGTTCCTCATCTCGTACGCCGTGGTGTGCCAGACCTACACCGACGCCGCCACCAAGGCGAACGTGACGGGCTTCCTCAGCTACGTCGCGTCGGCCGACGGCCAGGCGGCCGCCGCCTCCGCGGCCGGCTCGGCGCCGCTTCCCGCGGAGCTCTCGACGCAGATCGAGTCGATCCTCGCCGAGATCGCTGCCAAGTAGTACCCGGATTGGACGGTGGTGGGCTCGTCCGCGAGGATGAGTCCACCACCGTTCTTCACGCTTGACTGACGGAGAATCCGCGTGACGCAGACACAGGCCCCACGGGCCGATGTAGCTCCACCGCCAACGCCCCTTGAGGCGAGCACGCCTTCGCGCGCCAACAAGACCTTCGCCGGGCTCTCCACCGGCTCCGCCGTCGTCATCCTCATCGTGCTCGCCGCCGTCGCGACCTTCCTCCTCGCGGAGGCGTGGCCCGCCATCACTGACCAGGCGACGCTCAACAAGAACGTGAGCTGGATCCGCCCCGACCAGGGCGAGAGCCTCATCGAGATCATCGGCTATCTGCTCTTTGGCACCCTGCTGATCTCCGCGATCGCGCTCGTGATCGCCACCCCGCTCGCGATCGGCATCGCGCTGTTCATCTCGCACTACGCGCCGCGCCGCCTCGCCGCCGGGCTCGGCTATCTCATCGACCTGCTCGCGGCGATCCCATCCGTGGTCTACGGCCTGTGGGGCGCCGGCGTCCTCGTGCCCTTCCTCAGGCCCTTCTTTGCGTGGCTGACCACCACCTTTGGCTGGTTCCCGCTGTTCGCGCCGGACCCCAACACGGGCCAGGCGTCACCAACGGGTCGCGTGGCGCTCGCCGCGGGCATCGTGCTCGCGATCATGATCATCCCCATCATCACCGCGGTCACTCGCGAGGTGTTCCTGCAGACGCCCAAGCTTCACGAGGAAGCCGCGCTCGCCATGGGCGCCACTCGCTGGGAGATGGTCCGCATGGCCGTCTTCCCGTTCGGCCGCTCCGGCGTCATCGGCGCCACGATGCTCGGCCTTGGCCGCGCGCTTGGCGAGACCATGGCCGTCTACATGATCCTCTCCTCCGGCCTCAGCTTCTCGTTCGGCATCCTGCAGTCCGGCAAGCACGACACGATCGCCGCGTACATCGCGTCGCAGTTCCCGGAGGCCAACAACTGGGGAGTGAGCGCGCTCATCACGATGGGCCTCGCGCTGTTCGTCATCACCCTTCTCGTCAACATGCTTGCCCGCTGGATCGTCTCCCGCCGCGCTGAGTTCTCAGGAGCCAACTGATGGCAGTCATTGACAGCACGACGCTGGGGCAGCTGAGCGGCTCGCGTCGCTTCAAGAATGGGCTGGCCACCGGCCTGGTCTACTCGGCCTTCGGCCTCGCGCTGATCCCGCTGGTGTGGCTCTCGTGGACGGTTGTCTCCAAGGGCATCGACCGCTTCTTCGTCGACGAGAACGGCGAGCACAACTTCAACCTCGACTTCCTCCAGCAGTCGATGCGCGGCGTCGTCGGCGGCGCTCCAGCGGGCGGCGCTCTGCACGCCATTTGGGGCACGGTTCTCATCACGCTCGCCACGGCTGTCATCTCGGTGCCGATCGGCATCCTCACCGCCGTGTACCTCGTGGAATACGGCCAGGGCCGGCTCAAGCGCTCGGTGACGTTCTTCGTTGACGTCATGACCGGCATTCCGTCGATCGTCGCGGGCCTGTTCGCCTACGCGCTCGCCGCAATCGTCATGGGACCAGGGACAAAGACGGGCTTCGTGGGAGCCATTGCGCTCTCGGTGCTCATGATCCCCGTGGTGGTGAGGGCGTCCGAGGAGATGCTGCGCCTGGTCCCCAACGAGCTGCGCGAGGCCTCGTACGCCCTTGGCGTTCCCAAGTGGCTCACGGTCCTCAAGGTGGTGCTGCGCACGGCGATCGCGGGACTCGCAACCGGCGTGACCCTCGCCATCGCGCGCGTGATCGGCGAAACCGCGCCGCTGCTCGTTGCGGTGGGCTTTGCGGATTCCATGAACCTCAACCTCTTCGACGGCCGCATGATGACCCTGCCGGTCTACATTGTCTCCGAGTGGCGCAAGGGCGACGCGGTCTGCAACGACCCAAGCGCCGTCTGCATCCCCGAGATCACCGAGTACCGCGCGTGGGCCGCCGCCCTGGTCCTCATCCTCATCGTCATGACGCTCAACCTGATTGCGCGTCTCATCTCCCGCATCTTCGCGCCCAAGACGGGCCGGTAAGGAAGCACAGTGTCCAAGCGCATCGACGTCAACAACCTCAACGTCTACTACGGGGACTTCCTGGCCGTTGAGGACATCTCGCTCGCCATCGAGCCCAAATCCGTCACGGCGTTCATCGGCCCGTCCGGCTGCGGCAAGTCCACCTTCCTGCGCACGCTGAACCGCATGCACGAGGTCATCCCCGGCGCCCGCGTCGAGGGTGAGGTGCTCATGGACGGCGTCAACCTCTACGCCCCGGGGATCGACCCGGTCGCGGTCCGCCGTCACGTCGGCATGGTGTTCCAGCGCCCCAACCCATTCCCCACGATGTCCATCTCGGAGAACGTGCTCGCCGGCTACCGCCTGAGCAACAAGCGCGTCTCCAAGGCGGCGTCCGAAGAGCTCGTGGAGACCTCGCTGCGCGGCGCCAACCTCTGGGAAGAGGTCAAGGATCGCCTCGACAAGCCCGGCTCTTCTCTCTCCGGCGGCCAGCAGCAGCGCCTGTGCATCGCGCGCGCGATCGCCATCCGCCCCGACGTCCTCCTCATGGACGAGCCCTGCTCGGCCCTCGACCCCATCTCCACTCTGGCGATCGAGGACCTCATGCAGGAGCTCAAGGAGGACTACACGATCGTCATCGTCACGCACAACATGCAGCAGGCCGCGCGAGTCGCCGACCGCACCGCGTTCTTCAACATCGCGGGCACCGGCAAGCCGGGCAAGCTCATCGAGATGAACGACACGCGTGCGATGTTCTCATCGCCCTCGGAGAAGGCGACGGAGGACTACATCTCCGGTCGCTTCGGGTAACCAGCCCCCGCCACGGTCCTCCTCCACACAAAGGGGGTGTGGAGCGTCGGGCCGTCTTGCGACGTTCCTGGTAGACGCCCTGCGGCTTTGGGGCGTTGCGCAAATTGTGTGGAGGAGGGCTCTGTCGCGGCCCGACGCTGGGGCCGGGTCGGGTGCCCCGCCGTCAGGAGGTGGGGCTCACCGAGGGGCTCGGGGACGGCGTTGGCGTGACGATCGGCAGCGGCGGGATGGAGTCGACGATCTGGTCGTACGGCGCCAGCGTGCCATCGACGACGGGAACCTGAACCTGAATGGCGCCCAACTCCTCGGTGCCGACCCACACGGACGCGAGGCCGCCTGGGGCCGCGGGCGATGCGCCCTGAATCAGCTGCTCACCGTCGCCGGTCCCGAGCTTGACGGTGCTGCCGGCTGCCACCGTGACGTTCGCCGCGTTCGAGCCGTCAATGCTGAGTGTGACCGTGATGTCGTCGGTGCCGCCGTTGTGGATCGAGCCGGTCAGCACGGCCGGCGCGTCCTTGGCGGTGGTCACCACGAGCAGGTTGAGCGCCTCGGCGTTGTCGCTGAGCGTCACGTCGATGCCGTCTGACGCCTGGTACTCCTTCTGCGTGGTGATCGGGTTGATCACGGAGCACGCGCTCAGGGCGATGGCGACGGCCGCGAGGGCGGCAACGCGAGCGAGAACGGTGGACTTCAACGCGGATCCTTCCGGGAGCTTGTCGGGTCAAGAATACCGGCACCCGGAGAGTCCGGACCACACGGACTGGGCGGCCCGATACCCCCGGTATCCGCCCAAATAACTGCCGCTGTTTTTGGTGTGTGCGGCGATGGTAGAATGGAATCCGCAAAAGATGGGGAGCACTACAGATGAATTTCGTCGTCGGCGAGACCGTCGTCTATCCGCACCATGGTGCGGCGACCATTCAAGACATCTTCAAGCGCACGGTCAAGGGGGAGGAGAAGACCTACCTCGAACTCCGTGTGGCGCAGGGTGACCTCATCATCAAGGTGCCGGCGGAGAACGTCGACCTCGTTGGCGTGCGTGACGTCGTGGACCAGAAGGGTCTCGAGCGCGTGTTCAACGTGCTGCGTGAGCCCTACGTTGAAGAGCCCACCAACTGGTCGCGTCGTTTCAAGGCAAATGGCGAAAAGATTGCGTCCGGAGACGTTATTCGCGTCGCAGAAGTTGTTCGCGATCTGAGCCGCCGCGACACCGACAAGGGACTCAGCGCCGGTGAGAAGCGGATGCTCCTGCGTGCCCGTCAGATTCTCGTGAGCGAGCTCGCGCTCGCCGAGAAGAGCGACGAGGCCGCCGCTGGCGTCCGCCTTGACGAGGTCCTCGCCTCGTGACGATCGCGGCGGTCGTCACCGCCGCCGGTCGCGGTACCCGCCTGGGTAGCGCGACCCCCAAAGCCCTCGTTCCCGTCGTCGGCAGGCCTCTGCTGGCCTACGCGCTCGATCGCATCGCGCCCCTCACCTCTCGGATCGTCGTGACCGCCGTGCCCGAGCAGCTGTCCGCCTTCGCCGAGGCAGTCGAGGGGAGGGCCGACGTTGTGGCCGGGGAGAATCCCGGCAGTCCTCCGTCTGGGCAGGGCTTTCCGCGTTGGCCTCCCCACGGGGGCCTGGATCCGGACGACATCGTTCTGGTCCACGACGCGGCGCGAGCGTTCATGCCGACGAGCGTGATGCGAGACGCGGTCGCCGCCGTGGAGGGTGGCGCCGACGCCGCCGTTCCCGTCGTGCCCGTCGTCGACACGCTGGTTTCCGCCCCCGGCGCCCTCGGGGAGTACGGCCACGGCGTTGACCGCGACACCGTGCGCGCGGTGCAGACCCCTCAGGTGTTCCGTGCGCGGGTGTTGATCGCGGCGCACGAGGCGAGCGTTGGCCGCGAAGCCACCGACGATGCCGCGCTGGTGCGCGAGCTCGGCTACCGCGTGGTCGCCACCGATGGGCACCCGTGGGGACTTAAGGTGACGCATGCGGGCGACCTCGCGCTCGCGACCTTCATCGCGGAGAATTCATGAGTTACCGCACCGGCATCGGCACTGACGTTCACGCGTTCGGCGAGTCCCTTGGGCTGTCGCTCGCGGGGCTCTTCTGGCCAGACGAGCCGGCGCTCGCCGGCCATTCGGACGGCGACGTCGCCGCCCACGCCGCCTGTGACGCGCTCCTCGGCGCCGTGGGACTAGGGGACGTGGGCCACGTATTCGGCGTGGATCGGCCGGAACTTGCGGGAGCGTCGGGCATCTCCCTGCTGGCCGAGACCGCGCGACTGGTGCGCGAAGCCGGGTGGGAAATTGAGAACGTGTCGATCCAGGTCATCGGCAACCGACCAAGACTGGCCCCCCGCAGGGGCGAGGCGGAAGCGGCCCTTGGCGCGGCCGTCGGCGCCCCGGTCACGGTAGCCGGCACCACCACGGACGGGCTCGGGCTCACGGGGCGCGGCGAGGGGATCGCCGCCATAGCGTCGGCGCTGGTGCGCACGCCCTAGGCTGGCTCCCGTGAGCCTGCGACTGTTCGACACCGCCACCCGCGAGGAGCGGCCCTTTGTGCCGCTGACCCCAGGTGAGGTCGGCATGTACGTGTGTGGGCCCACCGTGCAGAGCGCGCCGCACGTTGGGCACCTGCGCGCGGCCGTCGCGTTCGACGTGCTGCAGCGGTGGCTTGAGCGTTCGGGCTATCACGTGACGATGGTGCGGAACGTGACCGACATCGACGACAAGACCCTCGCCAAGGGCGCCGAGGCCGGCGTGCCGTGGTGGGAGTGGGCGCTGCGCTATGAGCGCGAGTTCCAGGCCGCGTACCGTGCGGTTGGCGTGCGCGAGCCCGCGGCCGAGCCGCGCGCCACGGGGCACATTCCGGAGATCGTCGCCCTGGTATCGCGGCTCATCGACAACGGTCATGCCTACGAAAAGGATGGGTCCGTTTACTTCGACGTGCACTCGTTCGCGGAGTACGGCGCGCTGACCAACCAGTCGCTCGAAGACCTGGCGCCCGCCGAGGACGCGCCTGAGGTCGCCAAGCGCGACCCCCGCGACTTCGCGCTCTGGAAGGCGCGCAAGGATTCTGAGCCCGAGACCGCCTCGTGGGACTCGCCGTGGGGCCTTGGGCGGCCCGGCTGGCACATCGAGTGCTCCGCGATGGCGCAGCGGTATCTGGGCGACACGTTCGATATCCACGGCGGCGGCCTCGACCTGCGCTTCCCGCACCACGAGAACGAGCAGGCGCAGTCGCGCGCCGCGGGGTACGGGTTCGCGCAGCTGTGGATGCACTCGGCGTGGGTGACGCAGTCCGGGGCCAAGATGTCGAAGTCCCTGGGAAATGGGCTCTTGGTGTCCGAGGTGCTCGCCGCGTATCCCGCCGCCGCGCTGCGGCTCGCGCTCGCGTCCGTGCACTACCGCTCGATGCTCGAGTGGACAGATTCGACGCTCGACGAGGCGCTTGCCCAGTGGGAGCGGTTCGTGGGATTCGTGACGCGGGCTGGGGAGAAGGTGGGCCAGCCCGACGCTGTTGCCGGGTCCGCCGTGCCCGTCGCCTTTGTGGAGGCCATGGACGATGACCTCTCGGTTCCGCGCGCCATGGCGGTGATCCACGAGACCGTGCGGGCGGGCAACGCGGCGCTCGCCTCCGGTGACGACGCGGCGCTCACGACCGCGCTGCTCGAGGCGCGGGCGATGCTCGACGCGCTTGGGCTGGATCCGCTCGCCCCCGAGTGGGCGGGCTCGGAGCAGGGCTCCGCCGCGCTGGCCGCCCTCGACGCACTGGTACAGGCGGACCTCGAAGCGCGGGCGGCGGCGCGCGCTGCGCGCGACTGGGCCGCGGCGGATGCGATTCGCGACCGGCTCGCGGCCGCCGGCATTGCCATCGAGGACGCGCCGGACGGCGCTCGCTGGTCGCTCTCCTAGGTGGGGTTGCCGCCCACCCGGCAACAGCGTCGGGCTGCGCCGGTACCCTTGACGCATGGCTGGAAACTCGAAGCGCCGCGGCGCAACACGCAACGCGGGCTCGAAAAAGGGCGCGACCGTCGGCACTGGCGGCCACGGCCGCAGGGCCCTCGAGGGCAAGGGCCCAACGCCAAAGGCGGAGGACCGCCCCAATCACAAGGCCTATAAGGCCAAGCAGCGGTCCGACGCTGCCGCGGCCAAGGCGCCTGCCTCACCTAAGCGGGGGCCGCGCGAGCGGAGCTCCGGCAACCACGAGCTCATCGTGGGTCGCAACAGCGTGCTCGAGGCGCTGCGTACTCAGCTCCCCGCCAACGTGCTGCACGTCTACAACCGCATCGACGCCGACGACAGGGTGACGTCCCTCGTATCCCTGGCAGTGGAGCAGGGTGTTGAGGTTCGCGACGCGACCAAGGCGCGGCTCGATCAGCTTGCCGACGGGCAGACCCACCAGGGCATCGCGCTCGAGGTGCCGCCGTACCAGTACAAGGACCCCGAGGACCTGCTCGAGGCGCCGAGCCCCGTGCGCATCCTGGTGTGTGACCACATTCAGGACCCGCGCAACCTCGGCGCGATCATGCGGTCCGCCGCCGCGTTCGGGGCCAGCGGCATCGTGGTGCCCGAGCGCAGGGCCGCGGGCGTGACCGTCGCGGCCTGGAAGGTCTCGGCCGGGGCCGCCGCGCGCATCCCCGTGGCGCGCGCCACCAACCTCACCAGGACGCTCGAGGACTACAAGAGGGCCGGGCTGTTCGTGCTGGGCCTCGACGCTGGCGGCGACGTGTCGCTTCCCGAGTCCACGCTGCTTGACGGGCCGCTCGTGATCGTGGTCGGCGCCGAAGGCGAGGGGCTATCGCGCCTGGTCCGCGAGGCGTGCGACGAGGTCGCGTCCATCCCGATCGCCGCGACTACGGAGAGCCTCAACGCGTCCGTCGCCGCGTCGATCGCGCTGTACGAGGCCAGCCGCGCGGCTGCGAACGCAACCCGCTCCTAATTGTCGCCGTCGAGCGGCACGCGAGTGGAGCGTCGGACAACCTCCGGGGCAGGGGGCTCCTCGATGCCACCCCAGCCGCCCATGTTGTCCTCGTTCTCCTCTTCGGCGGCGGCGGCGCGTGCCTCGACCTCCGCGGTGAGCGCGGGAAGCTCGGCCGTCATCTCCGCGAGCGAGGTCCCGAGGATCGCCTGCTCGTCGGGGCGGTTGGGCAGGATGTTCTTGACGTAGCTCGCCGCGGCGACCGACATCGGCACGTCGTGGCCCACCTCCTGCGCCAGGTACCAGCGGTGGTCGAGGATCTCGTGGAACACCTGCGCGGGCTCCAGCTTCTGGCGGTACTCGCGCGGCACGGCGCGCACCGTGGGCTCGAAGATGTTCAGCAGCCACTGGTGTGCGGCGTATCCGACTTCGTCGTTCGGGTTCACGTAGGCGCGGTGCTCGTCGAGGTCGTTGAGCAGGCGTCGTGCCTGGTTCTCCTGTACATCGAGGCCCGTGAGGCGCATGAGTCGGCGCGAATGGTGGCCAGCGTCAACGACCTTGGGGCGGATCGTGAGGGCGTTACCGTCGTCGGTCTCGCGCATGTCGAGCTCGGCGACGTCGTAGCCCATCTCGTTGAGCTGCTTGACCCGGTTGGCGATCTCGAGCGGGATGTTGGAGGTGAGCGTCGCGGACTTGGTGAGGGCGCGCCACAGCTCGCGGTAGCGCTCCTCGAGCCGGTCGGCGACCGCGATGGGATCGACGGACTCGTGGAGGCTGCCCTGTGCCTCGAGGTCGAACATCTCGCCGATGATGTTGGTGCGCGCCAGCTCGAGGTCGTAGTCGCGCTGGCCGTCCGTGAGCTTCTCGTGCAGGTCGCCGGTCTCGGCGTCAACGAGATAGGCGGTGAACTGCTCCGCATCGCGGCGGAAGAGCGCGTTGGAGAGCGACACATCGCCCCAATAGAAGCCGAGCAGGTGCAGCCGCACAAGCAGCACGGCGAGCGCGTCGAGGAAGCGGTCAACGGTCTCCGCGCGCAGCGACTGCTTGAACAGCGCGCGATACGGCAGCGAGAACTGCAGGTGCTCGGTGACGAGCGCCGCCTCAAGCGGCTTGCCGTCCACGCTGTCGCGTCCGGTCACCACGGCGAGCGGCTTCACGCACGGCGCGCCCGCCGTCTGCAGGCGGCGCAGGAGCTTGAACTCGCGCCGCGCGATCTCGGGGTTCGTCTCCTTGATGGCGACCACCTTGCCCTCGAGCTTCACGAAGCGGACCACGTGCCGCGAGACGCCGCGCGGCAGCGCCGCGATGTGCTCGGACGGCCAATGCTCGAGCGGGATCTCCCACGGCAGTCCGATCAGGCCAACGCTGGCCTTGCCCTTGATGCTGAGCGCCATGGTGCCAAGCGTATCCGGCGCGGGACGGGGCAAGGTGGCCGCAGCGTCGGGCATGCCTCCGCGAGCCGACGCCGGGGCCGGGCTGGGCGCGCCGGCGCGCGGGCGTGGCGGCCCACCACTGGCCTGGCGCCGGCCTGGAATGGGCTCTGAGTGTCGCGAAATCCCGTTTTGGTGACCCTAGGAGCCCATTCGGGAGCTGGGCAGCGGGCCGACGCTGGGGCCGGTTGGGCGCCCGAGCACCACCTGGCACGGCCCAGGCAAAGCAAGAGGGCGGCCCGGCCGCAGCCGGACCGCCCTCAGGCGTGAATCAATCAGACTTACACGTGCGTCGACGCCGCAGTGACGACGGCGTCCTTGGTGAGACGCTTGCCCGTGGCGGACGAGAAGGTGTGCTGCTCGCCCTCGCGAATCGTGACCCAGATGGTGTCGCCCTTCTTGGGGACATCGCGGGGGTCGATGCGGACCACCATCTGCGACTCGCCCGCGGAGAAGTGAATCTCCTTGGACTCGCCGAACTCGTTCGGCACCGAGCCGTACACGTAGGCGTCGGAGCCGAGCTCCTCGACGATGTCGACCTCGATCGGGATGGCGCCCTCGGCGTTGGGGGTGGAGCGGTCGAGCGACTCGGGGCGGAACCCGAGCACCACGGCGTTCTTGTCCTCCGCCTTGAGCGCGGCAACGGCCTCGCGGGCCAGCGCAACGCGGCCGCGGCCCACCTGGGCGAAGCCGTCGAACACCTGGTAGGTGCCCAGGTTCATGGCGGGGGAGCCGATGAAGCCGGCGACGAACACGTTGGCCGGGGCGTCGTACATGTCGCGCGGGGTGCCCACCTGCTGCAGCACGCCGTCCTTGAGGACCGCGATGCGGTCACCCATCGTGAGGGCCTCGACCTGGTCGTGGGTCACGTAGACGGTGGTGGTGCCGAGGCGGCGCTGGAGCGCGGCAATCTGCGTGCGCGTCTGCACGCGGAGCTTGGCGTCGAGGTTGGACAGCGGCTCGTCCATGAGGAACACCTGGGGCTGACGCACGATGGCGCGGCCCATGGCGACGCGCTGGCGCTGGCCACCGGAGAGGGCCTTGGGCTTGCGGTCCAGGTACTCGGTGAGGTCGAGGATCTTGGCTGCGGCCTCGACGCGCTGGCGGATCTCCGCCTTCTCGACCTTGGCGATCTTGAGCGCGAAGCCCATGTTGTCCGCAACGGTCATGTGCGGGTACAGCGCGTAGGACTGGAACACCATCGCGATGTCGCGGTCCTTGGGCTGCACGTTGGTGACGTCGCGGTCGCCAACCCAGATGGAGCCCTGGTCCACGTCCTCGAGTCCCGCAAGCATGCGGAGCGAGGTGGACTTGCCACATCCGGAGGGGCCGACGAGGACGAGGAACTCGCCGTCGGCGATGTCGAGGTCGAGAGAGTCGACCGCCGGGCGCTCGGTGCCCGGGTAAATACGCGTTGCCTTGTCAAAGGTAACGGTTGCCATTTCTGGTCCCTTCACTGGCAGGTACGTGCCAGACGATCCGTGGTGAAGAGTGCCGTTGTGGTGTCTCTGGTGTCCACATTGACACTGCCCGACGCTGCTGCGACGAACACGGCCATCTTGCCATATCCCGGGGAGGCTTGGGCACCGCGGGTAGCGTGGGCTTTCGTGGCGAAGACCGAGCGACGGCCTGACGACCAGGTAGGCGGGTATCGCATCGTCCGGCTCTTGGGAAGAGGCGGCTCCGGCGCCGTATACCTGGTCACGGATGAGGGGGGCGGCGAGGCCGCGCTCAAGCTCGTGGACACGTCCGACGCTGGGGCCAGGGTTCGCTTGGCTCGCGAGGTCGCGGCGCTGCAGGCCCTGCGCCATGCCGCGGTTCCGCGGGTGCTGGACGCGGAGCTCGACGACGAGGACGCCTTCGTGGTCTTCGAGTTCATCGACGGTCCGAGCCTTTCGCAGCACGTCCGCGCTCGCGGCCCGCTCCCCTCGGGCCAGGTCGCGGAGCTGGCGTCCGCTCTCGCCGGCGCGCTCGCTGCGGTCCACGCCGCGGGAGTGGTTCACCGCGACGTCACCCCTGCAAATGTGCTGCTTGGTCGCACCGGCCCGGTGCTGATCGACTTCGGCATCTCGCACCAGTTCGAGGACGACCGCCTCACGCGCACGGGCCTCGTGAGCGGCACCGCGGGCTATGTTGCGCCAGAGGTGATCGATGGGGGAGAGCCAACCGCAGCGTCGGACGACTGGGGGCTCGCGGCGACGCTCGCGTTCGCCGCAACCGGGCACGCGCCCTTCGGCACGGGCATGGGGGCGCTGAGCGCGACCCTGGCCGGCGATGTGCGGCCCGACGTTCCGCTCGCCTTGGCGCGCGCCCTCACCGCGGCACCGCAGTTCCGTCCGCGGCCGGAGGAGCTGGCGAGGATGCTCGCCGAGGCGGACCAGACTTCGGTGCTCGACGCGACGGAGGTTGAGCCGACTCTCGTCGCCGCCGCGTGGGATGACGCGGCCGACCAGACGGAGGCGTTCGAGGACTGGGCCGATGACGATGAACTGTCGGCGGACGATGAGCTGCCGGAGGGCGACGAACTGCCGGAGCGCGTGATCCCCAAGCGCCGCGCGGTGCTGCTCGCGTGGGGCGTGGCGCTCGTGGCGCTCGCGACCGTGGCGCCCTTGATTGCGGCCGCGCTGATGCTCGCGGCGGCGGTCGTGGCGCGCGGCGTTGAGTCCGCCGCGCGGGCAGTGTGGCGCTCGCGCCAGCGGCGCGGGGTGGAGCAGGGAGGCATCGTGGCACAGGCGTTCGCGAGCCCATGGCACCTGGGCAGGGCGCTGGTGCTGACGCTGCCGTCGGCGGCGCTTGCGGCGCTCGCGGCCTTTGGCCTCTTCTATGCGGGCCACTCCCTAACGCGCGGACTGGAGAGCGACGCGCTCAGTGTGGGCGTGTCGCTCGCGCTGCCCGCAGCCGCGGCGGTATTGCTGCTGGGCTGGGGCCCGCGCGGCCGGGAGGCGCGCACGGGCGCGCACCTCGTGGCCGCCGGGGTGGCGCCGGACCGGTTCTGGAGCATCGCATGGGCGGCCGCAGGAGTGGTCATCGCGATCGCCATGTTCGGCATCTCCTTCGCCGGCATCGATCAGGTGTGGTGGCCGATTAGGCAGAACGGCCCAAACTGACGGGAACCGCGCCCCGGTAGGATTCGTTGAGCCGTCAACGCGCCGCGCATGGAAACAGCCGCGTCACCAACCAGGGAGTTCACATGGCCGTGAAGAAGTCAGAGATCCTCGAGTGGATCTCCACCCTGGTGCGTCTGGGGATGGCCGGGATCCTTATCGCGGCCGCGATCCCCAAGATGCAGGACATCCCGCAGTCGATCATCGCCGTGCGGGCGTACCGCCTGCTCCCTGAGGCCGTGGTGCCGTTCGTCGGCACCATGCTGCCATTCCTTGAACTCGCGCTCGCCGTGTTCCTGCTGCTGGGGCTCTTCACGCGGATCGCATCCGTGGTGTGGCTTGCGATGATGGCCGCGTTCATGTTCGGGGTGGCGTGGGCGTGGATCAGGGGCTACTCCATTGACTGCGGCTGCTTTGGCGGCGGCGGAGACGTCGCGGAGGGCACCACCAACTACCCGCTGCACATGCTCGAGCGGATCGGCTTTGTGATCCTCGGCGTGTGGCTGCTGATCTTCCCCCGCAGCAAGTTCAGCCTTGACGGCTGGATGCGGGCCGGCAACTAGACTCGCACTCATTCTTGGAGGGATGAATGGCAAACAAGAAGCAGGACCCAACCGACGCACGGGCGGCCGCCAAGGCCAAGGCTCAGCAGGCCGTCAAGGCCAAGGAGCGCAGGACCACGGTGATCATCATCGCCGTCTCGCTCGTGGTGATCGCGGCCTTCGCCGGCATCGTGTACTTCATCGTGAACTCGTCGAAGGTCCCCGCGCTGTCCGACGCTCATGCGCCAGCGGTGGCCGACGAGACCGGTGGCATTCCGGTTGGCACCGGCGGCGTTGCGGGAGTCGACGTGCCAACGGACGTCACGCGGGTTGACCTGTACATCGACCTCATGTGCCCCGTCTGCAACCAGTTCGAGCAGATCAACGGCGCGGACCTCAACACCCTCCGCGAGGACGGCACCATCGCGCTGTACTACCACCCCATCTCGATCCTCGACAGGGCGTCCTCGGGCACCAAGTACTCGACACGTGCGGCAAGCGCCGTAGCTGTCGTGGCCGATCAGGACCCGGCTCACTTCCTCGACTTCGTCGGCGCGCTGTACAACAACCAGCCGCAGGAGAACACCACGGGCCTCTCTGACGATGAGATTGCCGCCATCGCCATTGGCGTCGGCGTGCCTGCGGACATCGCGAGCGAGCTCAAGAACGGCGAGTTCGAGAAGTGGGTGACCGCGGCGACGGATCAGGCCTCGCAGGACGGCATGAGCGGAACCCCAACCGTCATGGTCAACCGCGAGATCCTCGACCCCAACCAGGTCAACTACTTCACGCCGGGAACCCTCAAGGCCTACCTCGAGCAGCTGGCCGCGGGCTAGCCCCGTCCTTAGTCCCAGGTGATGCCTCTCGCCGCCCGTTAGGGTGGCGAGAGGCATCACCCACTTAGGGGGTACGGAATGGCAAGCAAGAAGGACGACGCTGCGAGGGCGCGAGCGGAAGCCAAGGCCAAGGCGCAGGCCGAGCTCAAGGCGAAAGAGCGTCGGACCACCGTGACCATCGTCGCGGTGGCTCTCGTGGTCATCGCCGCTCTCGCGGGCGTCATCTACTTCATCGTCGATTCCTCGAAGGCCCCTGGCATCGGCGACGTCGTCACGCCGGCGGGCGCGGACGAGACCGGCGGCATCCTCGTCGGCTCCGCCGAGGGCACGCACCGCGCGGACGTCTACCTCGACTTCATGTGCCCGTACTGCGGCCACTTCGAGGAGATCAACGGCCCGGTTCTCGACTCGTTCAGCGCTTCCGGCGACCTCACCGTCTACTACCACCCGCTCGCGTTCCTTGACCGCTACTCCGCAGGCACGAACTTCTCCACGCGCTCGGCGAATGCGGCGGCTGTCGTCGCCGACCAGTCCCCCGAGCACTTCTCCGCGTTCTTCGAGGCCATGTTCGCCGACCAGCCGGACGAGAACACGCCCGGGCTCACGGATGAGCAGATCGCGGACATCGCCGTCGGCGTTGGCGTCCCGCAGGAAGTTGCGGACACGTTCAAGGACGGCAAGTTCAACGACTGGGTGCTCGCCGCAACGCAGCAGGCGTCCATCGACGGCGTAAGCGGCACGCCCACGTTCATGATGGATCGCGTCATCGTGGAGCAAACTCAGGTTCCCTACATGCAAGAAGGCGTGCTCGAGCAGTACCTCACGCAGCTCTTCGCCAACTAGCGGGAACAGGCCCGACGCTGCCGCCGGTATCCTTGATGCCGCAACGCTGGCATGGCGCAATTGGTAGCGCACCCGACTTGTAATCGGGCGGTTGCGGGTTCAAGTCCCGCTGCCAGCTCTCTGATCGCGTCGGCCAAGCAGCGCGGCCGCCCGGATGGCTGCCGAACCGGAGCTAAAGTCGGCGTCGCGTGGCTCGTTCCGCAAACGAGTCCATGATCTTCAACACACCGTCGGCCTGCCACAACCGGTTGCGCTTGTCCGCGCTGTACTGGTGCAGCACGCCTGCGCGCTGGAGCACTTCAATGGCGTTGTAGGCGCCTTGTCGGGACACTCCGAGCGCGGTCTCCACGTAGTCAGAGGACACGACGGGCTGTGCGAAGAGGTGGTCTGCAAGACGCCACGCGATCGAGTCGGAGCGGGCCTTGATGGTGCCCAACCACTCGTCACGCAGCGTGACGGTATCGGAGGCGAGGGTGCGCCCGTTGACGACCGCTCTCTCAGTGGCTGCCGCGAACACGGACACCAGCTGGTTCACGTCGCCGTCGCGGTAGGCGCCGAGCGCAGCGAAGTACGAATCGGTGTCGCCCAAGAGCCCCGCGGAAATCGGCACCGTGGTGTCTGGGGTGAGGCGCGCTTCGCGAAGCATCACGTGGACGAGAGCGCGCCCGGTGCGACCGTTGCCGTCTGAGAACGGGTGGATGGTCTCGAACTGTGCGTGCGCCACGACTGCGGCCACCAGGGGCGATTCGTGGGGCTTCGAGCTGAACCGCACCAGGTCTTCGATACAGCCGGGCACACGCTGGTACGTGGGTGGGATGAAGTCGGCGCCATGGGGACTGATGTCGGGCCGGCCGATCCACACGGGGCCGTCGCGCCACACGCCGGCAATCTCCGGGTCTGACTCGGATAGCAGAGCGTTGTGGATGGCGAGGATCGAATTGGGGGTGACGGGACCCTCTACGGCTAGGGATTCACGCATCGCGGTGACGTTGCGGGCGACGAGCGACGCGTTCTGGCTGGCCTTGAGCCCCAAGGTGGCGACGGCAAGGTTGCGGGCATTGGAGGTCAGGTGCTCGATCTGCGAGCTGGACGCCGACTCGGTCCTGAGCAGTACCGCAGGCATGGGGACGGGCAAGCGTGCCACCTCGGCGTTGAACGCAGCGATCGCACCCTCAGCAGTGGTCGCTTCACGCACGGTACGGACGTCGAGCAGCTCCAGTGGCTCCAGGTCCGAGATCTGCGCGGGGACCGCAGCTTGGTAGGGCGTACGTTCCAGGCGAGTGACCGTCACGATGTCAACGCGACCTTCGAGACGCTCCGGCAGTCGCCACGTCACCGGCTCATAGGACACGGCGGTGGTCCGCGGTTGACTTGGCATCGTCGCCTCCCATCCTGGAACAGCATGCGCGCTTATTCAAGGCTAATCCCTTACCCTGTGATACACAAGATGCTAGTTCAAGGATGCTCTCGGGCGCTACAACCGCGACGAATCCTGGGACCAACTGCCTAGGCCGAGGCTTGGCATGAATGAGAAAATCGACACGTGTTGAAAGACCAGCACCCGTCGCAAGAGGATCGTGCTCACAGCGCGCCAGCGGGACGGCCTCACCGTTGCGGCGAGGATCGTTGATGTAGCAGTACTCACGGGCCGATGCCGCAGCACCACCCGAACCAGGAGTACCCCATGAAGAAGGCCACTCGTAAGTACCTGGCCGCTGGACTCGTCATCGTCGGTGCGGCGGGACTGTCCCTCGCAGCAGCCTCGACTCTCGCCGTGACGACCAGCAAAGAGGTCGCGATCGGCTCCGGAACCTTCGCCCCGTGCGACGCCGACGGCGTCAACGTCGGCTACACGTACCAGAAGTCCGGCACCGCGTACATCATCAAGGACGTGACCGTGAGCGGCATCGACGCGGCGTGCAAGGACGAGAAGATCGCGCTGACGCTCGCGAGCGCTGCGGGCACCGAGCTCGCGACCACCACCTCCACCGTGTCCGGAACGTCGTTCACCTACGACGCCACCTCCAAGGCGATCCCCCTGTCCACCGACATCGGCGACGCCACGGTGATCATCAGCGGCTGAGCCGGCTGATGACCGAGCAGTCAGTCGCCAGCTCCGGCGCGGGCCTCACGGAGGACCGTACGCGCCGGGGCTGGCGCCTGCTCGGATCCATCGCCTTGTGGGCGACGCTTGCGGTCCTCGCCTTCCTCGTCTGGCCCGCGAAGTTCGGCGGGCATGCGTCCTTCGTGTTCGTCTCCGGCGAGTCGATGACCCCCGGCTACCAACCCGGTGACCTCCTCATCGCGTGGCAGACGGAGCCGACGGTCGGCGACGTGATCGTCTACGCGCCCGATGGCTTCGGAGGCGCCCAAATCGTCCACCGCGTCATCGGCGGCGACGCCGAATCGGGCTGGTCAGTTCAGGGAGACCACAACACCTTCGTGGACCCGTTCACGCCGAAGGGCGATGAGGTCCGCGGGGTAGTGCAGGTGCACATCCCGCACGTGGGCGCCGTCATGGGCGTGCTGTTGAGCCCATTCCTGTGGATAGCGCTGTTCCTGCTCGCCGCCGCTGTCCTCGTCTGGCCCGCGAAGGAAGGAGACGAGTGATGCGCAAGCGCTGGATCGTCGCCGCCGTCGCACTCCTCGCCGCGCTCATCGTGGGCGCCACCGCGGCCAACGCCGCGACCCTCGGAGTCACTACCAAGAAGGAAGTCACGCTCACCAAGTTGCAGCGTTGCGCCGCCTCCATGAACGGGACAACCCCGGTGGTCAAGACGACCCCCGCGAGCGGCACCACGATCACGGTGAGCGCGCTGCCCGCTGCCTGCGCCGGGCTGAGCCTCAAGATCAACTTGCACAATGACTCCGGAACGGTCATCGCCACCGGAACCACAGCGTCGGCCGCCGCCACGCAGACGGTGACGGTCGGCACGTACGCGAGCGCGAACGTCTCCGCCGCCATCGCGACCATCGGCGGCTGGATCTTCCCCACGAGCTGGAACGGCGCTGCCCCCGTAACGCCAGGGTGTGTTGGCCTCGACGCGAGCGGCAACGCGACGTCGCAGTCCTGCACCTTGACGATCGGCACCGTGGCCACGTGGACCGCGAACGGCCACCAGTATTCGCAGTTCCAGTTCAGCGCGGTCACGTCCGCGGCGCTGTGGAAGGTGACGTTCAACTTTGCCGACACCGCCAAGTGGGCAGGCTTCACGCCAACCGTCGTGGTCAACAACCAGAACGTTGCGCTCGCGAGCGGCTACTCGTGCTCGAGCCTGCCGATCTTCCAGGGCGTCGAGGCCAACCCCGGTTGGGGCTCGGCAAACGGTGACCTCATCATCACCAACGATCCCTCGTATGGCGGAAACAAGCTGTGCGGGTGAAGCACAAGGGACCGGCCGCGACGCCCCACGCTCCGCGACCGGCCCCTTGTGTGTGCTACTTGGTGACCTTGATGGAGGCCCCAGCAGCGGTCTTCGCCGCGTAGTTGGCGTCACCGGCATACGCGACCGAGGCAGTCCACGTGCCCTTCGCCAGCTTCGGCACCGAGATGGTGACAACGCCCGACTTCAGCGTGCCGGTCACGGTCTTCTTGCTTGAACCCTTCTTGAGGGTCACCGTGACCTTGCCGGTTGCCTTCGCGAGGCCCGACGGCGCGGTCACCGTCACCTTGTAGGTTCCGGTGGCGGTGGACTTGGGCGTCTTGGAGACGGCCCCCGCCACCTTGGACACGGCAGACTTCGAGGACACAACGGACGCTCCCGCGACCGTCTTCGCCTGGTAGTCGGCGTTGCCCGCGTACTGCACCGACGCCGTCCACGTGCCCGCAGGCAGCTTCGGAACGGTGAGCGTCGCCACGCCCGAGGCGAGCGCCCCGGTCACGGTCTTCACCGTCGAACCGTGCGTGAACGTCACCGTGACATTGCCCGTCGCCTGGCCAAGGCCCGACGGGTGGGTCACCGTGACCTTGTAGCTTCCGGCCTTCTGCGGCGTCGGCTTGGTCACCACGGCTCCCGCCGCGGAGGCGACGTGGGTCTTGGTGACGGTGAGTGTGCCGCTCTCGGTGAAGGGGAGCAGCTGGCCGTCGCCCGGGTAGGTGATCGTGAACGGGTGGTCTCCAGCCGAGAGGCCGTGAACCGTGAACTGCGCCGCACTCTGCGCCACCGTCACCGGGTAGTCGGTGCCGCCGATGTTCAGCGTCGCGGTGCCAGCCGGCACGCGGCCGTACTTGTTGGCGATAGCGAGGTTAATCGTGGCGTCCGTGCCGTAGGCGACATCGGGGGCCGTGACGGTCCGCGTGGACTTCACCGCACCCGGCAGACCGCCGAAGAACACGTCCAGCTTGTCGAGCGCCTCCTGGGCGAAGGACACGTTGGCGAGCGCCTGCTCATACTGGCTCTTCTGCGGGTCCACCAGGGTGCTCGTGTCCGCCGGGATCGCGAAGTTGAGCCCGATCTGGTCGGACGGCTGCGTGAACCACCAGTTCGTCATGTACTCCTTGAACGTCGGCAGGCCCGTGGAGGCGTCGGTGTTCTGCTTAATCCACTGGCGCTTGACGCTCGAGCTCGACGGGCTTCCACCCGTGCCGCGTTCGTAGTTGATCAGGAAGGGCACCTGCAGCTTGCGCACCACGTCCGGGAACGAGGTGAGGTTGCCGCTGGGGTAGTACGAGACGCGAGTTCCCGTGTTGGGGTCGTACTCGGTGACGAGGTTCCTGAAGTACGTGCGCACCAGGTCGCCGTAGACGTACGACGGACGGAAGTTGAACGTCGTGCCGCTGTTCGCGTTGTCGCGAACGTGGATGGGGTTGGCGCCCTGGTTGGTCCCGTTGGTCTTGCCGCCGTCGAGAACGAGGTCGAAGTTGTACACCGTCACGTCATTCGCCACCGCGTTCTGGTTGACGAACTTGATGACGGCCCTCGTGTTGGGGCACCACGTGCCGCCAAAGAGGATCGCGAAGTTCGCGCCCGCGGCGTTGAGGTTGAGCAGGTGCACTAGTTCGGGGTAGGTGACCTGCTTGACGTTCCACCCGTTCGCGTTGTCGGCGTCCTTGAGGATGTCCCCGCCATAGCGAGCGATTCCCGCCTCGGTGCCGCCGTTCTGCTGCGACTGGATGAAGTTGTTCGACGCCTTCCACCCGTAGAACTGGCTGATCTGGTCGATCGCCGCGCCGCCGCCGATTGCCGCGACCGCGGCCGTCACGCCGGCAGTGGGGTCCTCCGTGGTCGAGAGGTTCACGAAGTCGACGACCTTGTCCGCGACGTCCGCGACCTTGTGGTCCTTGTCGTAGACGAAGAACACGTCGTCGGTGGAGGACACCGCGGGGGTCTCACCGGTCCGCAGGTCCCACGCGGGGTTGACCGAGTCGTTCACCACGGTGTCGTCGAGCGTGACCGTCACCGAGTTGGCCGACGAGTTCGGCACTGACTTGACGCCGTTGCCCAGGTACTGGCCGATCACGTTGTTCCACACGTTGCCGAAGATCGTCTGCGACGACGCGGCGAGGTTGATCGTGGAGGGGTTGCGGACGTCAAGCTTGCGGTTGGCGTCCGTGTAGCCCGTGAGGTTGGGGTCGAACCAGTAGATCTTGGTGACGCCGGCGGCCCTCGCCGCAGCGTCGGCCTGCTGCACCTTGGCCTTGAAGCCAGCGTCGTTCGTGGAGCCCACGATGAACGCGAACTGGCCCGGCTGCTGCAGAAGCCACTGGAACCGGTCGTAGGTTGCGGTCTCGACGACCGTCTCCGCGGGCAGCCCGAGGGCGTCCGCGAGGTACGTGGTGTCGACGGAGGTCGACGCCGTCCTGTCCGGGGTCGCGTACGCGGCGGCCCCGATAAACGGCGTGACAGCTACCGCGAGTCCTGCCGATGCGGCCGCCAGGCGCCGCACTGTTGTTGCTTGCATGAGAGTCTTCCCTTTGTTGGATTTTGGGTGTGCTTCGCTCACCCTGGGTGCCGTGCCGTTGAGGCGGCTCGCTCCCGGGCGAGGTGGGGACTGAGGGTCGAGGGCTGCGGGTCAGCGCATGCTGCGGGCGCTACACATCACGCCAACCCTCCAATCGCCTTGCGTTCGCGGCCGCGGCGCACGAACCAGGTGGCCCCGTAGGCGACGCCTCCCGCGGCCGCGAGGCCACCCAGGATCGCGATGCCCGCTCCTGGGCCCGCGCTGGAGCCGGAGTCCGTGCCGGCCGCGACGGCCGCCACCGGAGAAGCGTCCACGGTGGGCGTGGCGGACGGCGACTCGGTCGCCACCGGCGATGCGCTCGGCGTCGCCGACTCGCCGCCGAGGATCGGGCTCGGGGACGCGGACGGGCTGGTGGCGGTGTCCGATTCGGTCGCCTTGGTCGTCGTGCTGGTCGTGGACTTGGTGCTGCCGGACGTGGTGCTCGTCGACTTTGTGCTCGTGGACTTTGTGCTCGTGGACTTTGTGCTCGTGGACTTTGTGCTCGTGGACTTGGTGCTGCCGGACTTGGTGCTTCCGGACGTGGATCCGGAGCTCGAGCCGCCAGAAGAGGAGCCGCCGGAAGAGGATCCGCCGGACGAACCCGAGTCCTGTTTGGCGAGCCACTCCTTGTATCCGGTGGCCCTGTCCCACTCGGTCCACGGAATCCACTGGCCGTCCGCGTAGTACACACGGTTCTTCGCGAAGTCGAACCACGCGCCGGGGATGTAGGTGCACTCGTAGTCGTCGTAGCCGGGCAGCGTGTCCTGGCCGTCCGTATACGTCTGGCCGTCGTCGCCTGTGACCGTGATCTTGTGCGGGTTGTCGGCGGGATTGGTGACGTCGGCACTCGCGGCGGGCGCGATGCCGAGCACCAGAACGGCGAGGCCAACGGTCCCGATGGCGAGGCTTGCGGTGCGCTTCATGATCAGCTCCTGTTCGCGCCCGCGAGCGCGGGCTCAGTAGTGGGGTTGAGTTCTTCTTGCCCGACGCTCGCCGGGGCTTCGGCGACGTCGTCGCCTTGGGTGGGGGAAGCGTCGGGCAGAGGGGTGACCTGGCCCGTCTCTTCATCGAAAGTGGCCCTGCCGTTGAAGATGTCTTCATTCAGCAGGCCGACTTGGCGGGCGACGATCGTGGCGCTCGTTGCGGCCGCGGTGACGTTGGTGGCCGTGCGGGCCATATCCGCAATCATCGAGATCGGCAGGGTGACCGCGATGAACTCGAGCGGCAATCCGGCTGCTGCCAGGACCGTTGCGGCCGCGACCGTCGCGGTTCCCGGCACGCCTGCCACGCCGATCGAGACCACTGTCGCGAGCAGCGCGAGCACCAGGTAGTCCTGCGCGGTGTAGGGGATGTTGTACGCGTTGATGCCCCACACGGCGATGAGGACGGGCCAGATGCCCGAGCACCCCTGGCATCCCGATGGTGGTGCCCAGGGGTGCCGTGAAGTGGGCCACCTCCGGGTGCACGCCCACGCGCGTCGTCAGCACGCTTGTGGTCACGGGCAGGGTGCCCACCGAGCTCTGCGTGGTGAAAGCGGTCACCTGCGCGGGGAAGATCTTGCGGAAGAACGCGACAGGGGAGACGTTGGCCACGGTCCGCAGCAGCAGCCCGTTGACGATGTAGAGGTCCGCGAAGCACACGACCCACGCGACCACGAGCAGGCCGATCAGCGACCAGAACTTGTTCGTGAGGTTGACCGAGTCGGCCACCACCGTCGCGGTTAGGGCCAGCACCGCGTACGGCGTGAGCTTGATGACGTAACCGACCGCCTTGTAGATGACGAGGCGCAGGGCCTCGATGCCGGTGCGGAACGGGCGCACGCCCTTGGGGTCCTTGCGGGCCACCGCGAGGTAGGCGATCGCGAGCGCGATCGAGATCACGATGATGGGGATGATGTGGTTGGAGCCGAGATCGCCCACCACGTTGACGGGGAAGAAGTTCACGACCACGTCCGTGAAGCTCTGCACGGAGTTCTCGAGCACGTTGAGCTCCTGGCCGCCAAGGGTCTCGTTGACGCCCTTGCCGATGCCGAGCGAGATCGCGACGCCGAGCGTCAGGATCACTGCAATGACATTGGTGACCATGAGCCAGCCGAAGCTGCGCAGCCCCACGGTCTTGAGCTTCTCGAGGCTGCCGAGGCTCGTGATGGACGCGATGATCGACACGACCACGAGCGGCGCCACCGAGGCGAGCAGGAGGTTGATGTAGATGCGGCCGATGGGCTCTATCCACTCCGAGTGGCCGCGACCGGCGAGGCCGATCACGATCCCGACGCCGAGCGCGCTGAGCGTCAGCAGGCTGAAATTGAAGCGCCTGCGCGCCAGGAAGAAGATGCCGACATACGACGCCGCTACGGCGCCGAGCATGGCAAGGGCAGGCCAGTTCACTGGTTTTCTCCTAGAGGGTGTGGGGCTGGTGGGGCTTGCGTGGTGCTGCTGGGGCGCGTCGCTGCCCGACGCTGGTGCGGCTTCAGGCCGACATTCGGCGGTTCGCGGCGCAACACGAGGAGCGGCACATCGAGGTGCTGGCGTAGATCGCCATCTCTGCTCTCCCTAGGTCGCGGCGCGGGGCGCTGGGCGCGCTCCGATCACCAATGACATACTAATACCATCGGATAGGTAGGAATTGCAAGCACTGGGTGTTGATCCCGACCCCAGCGTTGGGCCCTTCACTGCTCTCGAATGGGCTTCTAGGTACGCCAAACTCAAGTTTCGCGACACTCAGTGCCCATTCGGGGAACTATGGCTAGGGGATGGCCCAGCGGATAGGCGCCGCTCCCTGGGTTTCGAGTGCGGCATTCGCCCTGCTGAACGGCCGTGAGCCGAAGAATCCGCGGCTAGCGCTCAGGGGCGACGGGTGCGCGCTCTCGATGCGCGGAACGTCGGCGAGCATGGGCGCGAGCGACTGCGCGTCGCGCCCCCACAGGATCGCGACCAGCGGCCCGCCGCGCGCCACGAGCGCCCTGATCGCGTGCTCGGTGAAGCCCTCCCAGCCCTTCCCGCGGTGGCTCGCCGCGACTCCAGGACTGACGGTGAGGACCCTGTTGAGCAGCATGACGCCTTGGGACTGCCACGCGGTGAGGTCACCGTTCGCGAGGACCTCGCCCGTGTCATTGCGGAGCTCCTGCGCCATGTTGAGGAGCGACCGAGGCATCGGGTGCCCCGGCGGCACCGAGAAGCTGAGGCCCACGGGGTCGCCCGGTGTGGGGTAGGGGTCCTGGCCGACGATGAGCACCCGCACGTCCGCGAGCGGGGTCGTGAACGCGCGGAGTATCGCGTCCCCTGCCGGAAGGTACCCCCGGCCTGCCGAGATCTCCTCGCGGAGGAAGACCCCTAGCTGGGTGAGCGTCGGCTCTTGGGACGCAAGCGCGTCGGCCCAATCAGGGGCCACCTGCTCGCGCCACGACGCCATGCCGCCACCCTAATAGTGAGCCGGCCACAGCGTCGGGCCGCCTAAATGACACCAATGTGATTCGCGAGTACGCTGGCCTTTCAAAGGGAGGATCATGGACAACACGGCACGCGCAATCGCGCCCCAGGCGCCCGCGCCGCACGTCGCACCGCTGACCGAGCGCGACGCCGACATCCTCACCTTCGAACGGCAGTGGTGGCGCTATGCGGGCGCCAAGGAGGACTCGATCCGTGAGCTGTTCTCCATGAGTGCCACGCAGTACTACCAATTGCTCAACGGACTCATCGACACCGAGGCCGCGCTGGCCCACGATCCGATGCTCGTGAAGCGCCTGCGCCGCATGCGCGCTGCTCGCACACACGGGCGCGCGCGGCAGTGGTCCGACTGACCCAAGGTACGCTTCACCCGTGAGCGACCAGTACCCGCCGGACGAATTCGACGAGATCGCCAAGCACGGGGGACCCGTCGGCGTCCACCGCGCGCCGCGCCCTTGGTGGTCGCGGCTCGTGGCTCCCGTCATCGTCTTCCTCATCGCCGGAGGCGCGGCCTTCTTCATCGCGAGCTACCTGTGGAGCCGCGACGTCAAGACGCCTGACGAGCCGACGCCGACCATCACCGAGAGCTTCGAGGCGACGGTGACGCCGTCCCCGACCTCGAGCGCGGTGCCGTCCGCGACGCCGACTTCGACGCCGTCCCCCGACCCCACTCAAGAGGTCAACTTCGACGCGAAGGTGACGGTGCTCAACGGGTCCGGCATCTCCGGCCTCGCGGCCAAGAGCCAGACGGTCCTCAAGAACGGCGGCTTCACGAGCGTCGGCGCGGACAACCTCACGGGCACCAAGCCCTCGGCGAACGTCGTCGTCTATGTGAGCGACGACCTCAAGGCGACGGCGCAAGAGGTGGCGAAGCAGCTGGGCATCTCCAAGATCGAGCAAGGCACGCCAGAGAAGAAGGTCGACGTCGAGGTTCACCTCGTCACGGATCCCTCGAAGTAAGTGTGTCCGCGCCGCGCGAACGCGGCCGATGCCCGTTTGCACTCTCCGGGTGAGAGTGCCAGAATCGCATTAGCACTCTCGACCCGAGAGTGCTAACCAGACCTCGGCTTCATGGGTGAGGTGCGGGCATCGGCGTGACGTGAACGCCGGAGGCTCACACCGTCCGTCGCGGGCACCAACGAAGCCACCACCTTGAAAGAGGAACCACCCCCATGGCAAAGATCATTGCCTTTGATGAGGAGGCCCGCCGCGGCATGGAGCGGGGCATGAATGCCCTCGCTGACGCGGTCAAGGTCACGCTTGGACCCAAGGGCCGCAACGTCGTCCTTGAGAAGAAGTGGGGCGCCCCCACCATCACCAACGACGGCGTGTCCATCGCCAAGGAGATCGAGCTCGAGGAGCCGTTCGAGAAGATCGGCGCCGAGCTCGTCAAGGAAGTTGCGAAGAAGACCGACGATGTTGCCGGTGACGGCACCACGACGGCCACCGTGCTCGCCCAGGCGCTCGTACAGCAGGGTCTGCGCAACGTCGCGGCCGGCGCCAACCCGATCGCCCTCAAGAAGGGGATCGAGAAGGCCGTTGAGGCCGTGACCGTCGAACTGCTCGCCGCCGCCAAGGAGGTCGAGACCAAGGAGGAGATCGCCGCGACCGCTGGCATCTCCGCCGGTGACCCCGCCATTGGCGACCTCATCGCGGAGGCGATGGACAAGGTCGGCAAGGAGGGCGTCATCACGGTCGAGGAGTCGTCCGCTCTGGGCCTCGAGCTCGAGCTCACCGAGGGCATGCGCTTCGACAAGGGCTTCCTGTCCGCCTACTTCGTGACCGACCCCGAGCGCCAGGAGGCCATCCTCGAGGACGCCTACGTGCTGCTCATCGAGTCCAAGGTGACGTCCGTCAAGGACCTCGTCCCCGTGCTCGAGAAGGTCATGCAGACCGGCAAGCCGCTCGCGATCATCGCGGAGGACGTCGAGTCCGAGGCGCTCGCGACCCTCGTGGTCAACAAGATCCGCGGCACGTTCAAGGCCGTGGCCGTCAAGGCCCCTGGCTTTGGCGACCGCCGCAAGGCGATGCTGCAGGACATGGCGATCCTCACCGGCGGAACGGTCATCTCCGAGTCCGTTGGCCTCTCGCTCGAGAACGCGACGCTTGACCTGCTGGGCCAGGCCCGCAAGGTCGTCGTGACCAAGGACGAGACCACGATCGTCGAGGGTTCCGGCGCTTCGGAGCAGATCGAGGGGCGCGTGCGTCAGATTCGCGCCGAGATCGAGAACTCCGACTCGGACTACGACCGCGAGAAGCTCCAGGAGCGCCTCGCCAAGCTCGCTGGCGGCGTCGCCGTCATCAAGGCTGGCGCGGCCACCGAGGTGGAGCTCAAGGAGCGCAAGCACCGCATCGAGGACGCCGTTCGCAACGCGAAGGCCGCCGTCGAGGAGGGCATCGTCGCCGGTGGTGGCGTGGCCCTCATCCAGGCGGGCGCCAAGGCGTTCGCGAAGCTGCAGCTCGAGGGTGACGAGGCCACCGGTGCCCGCATCGTGGAGATCGCCATCAACGCGCCGCTGCGCCAGATCGCGATCAACGCCGGCCTTGAGGGCGGCGTCGTGGTCGAGAAGGTCAAGACGCTCCCCGATGGTCACGGCCTCAACGCCGCGACCGGCGAGTACGAGGACCTTCTGGCCGCGGGCGTCAACGACCCGGTCAAGGTGACGCGTTCCGCGCTGCAGAACGCCGCGTCCATCGCGGGCCTGTTCCTCACCACGGAGGCCGTCGTCGCCGACAAGCCCGAGCCCGAGTCGGCCATGCCCGCCGGTGGCGGCGACATGGGTGGCATGGGCTTCTAAGCCCCGCAACTTGAGGCCCCCTCCCCGTACGGGGAGGGGGCCTTCTGCTTTTCTAGTGGCGCGTGGGTTCCGTCCCTCGAGGATCCTCGACCCCCAGTGGCGGATGAGTTCCGTTGTGGGCGGTCCGGCAGCACGGGGAACGAGGTTGGAACTCACGTGCCGCCAGGGCCCGCCAACCACGAAGATCCGGAACTGAGGCTCCACTGGGCGCGTTCCGTGGGGCTGGCGCTGAGGATTAGGCGCGGCGCTGCGCGCCGGTGACCCGCAAGCCGGACGCCCGCAGTCGCCGGACCAGCTCCCGCGAGTCCACGAGGGTCACGCCGAGCGCCACGAGTTCCTCGTAGCGCTCGGCGGGCACGTCGTAGTGGTCGCGGTCGAAGCCGCGCTCTGGGATTCCGGCCGCCGCCGCGAACTCGTGCAGTTCCTCCAAGGACGAGTCGGACACGAGATGGCCCCACACACGCCCGTGCGCGGGCCACAGCGGGGGATCGAGGAGGACCGTCACGGTCCCATCAAACCCCACGCGAGCGGGCGCCGCGGCGACTACTGCGCAAACATGCGCGCCGCGGTAGCCTCCGCGTCCGCATAGCCGGTGGCCGCGGCAGAGAGCGCCTGAGTGAGGGACGTCAGCGCCGCCTCCACCTGTGCCTGCGCGGACCGCCACTGAGTGAGGACGCCCGCGAACGCGGCAGACGCCTGACCTTGCCAGGTGCCGTCGAGCGCCTGCAGGCTGCCCACGAGCGCCGCGACCTCCGTGCGGATCGTCTCGCCCGAATGCGCGGCCCGCGCCGCCGCTGTCGCGACCTCGTCCGAATCAACGTGATACAGCATCGCCTTCTCCTGTCTGTAGTGAGTGCTGGCGACGCTACGCGGGAAGCCGAGCACAGCGTCGGGCACGCTGTGCCTGCTGTGGACAACTGGCGACCAGTGGGGTCCTGGGGACGCGGGTCGCGCTCCGGGTAGACTGTGGACGCGCCGAACACGCGGCGCAGCGAGTTAACGAGGTTGATGTGCCCACCGGAAAAGTGAAGTGGTTCGACTCCGACAAGGGGTTCGGCTTCATCGCAGGCGACGACGGCGGCGAGGTGTTCCTCCACGCCAGCGCGCTGCCGGCGGGCGAGACCGTTCGCCCCGGCGCCAAGGTGGAGTACTCCGTCGCCGATGGCAAGCGCGGCCCGTCCGCGCTCACGGTGACGATCCTCGAGCCCGTGACGACCCTCTCGCAGACCATGCGCAAGCCCACCGACGACATGACGGTCATCGTCGAGGACCTCATCAAGATGCTCGACGGCGTCTCGAACTCGCTCCGCAAGGGCCGCTACCCCGAGGGCGACAAGGGCAAGAAGGTCGCCGCCGTTCTGCGCGCGGTCGCCGAGCAGCTGGAGGCGTGATGCCCGACGCCGTTCTCGCCGAGGCGATCGACGTCGCCCGGGACGCGGCGATTGAGCTCGCGGAAGACGCGGCCGCCGTTGGCGAGCACCTGGGTGCCGTCGAGGACGGCGACCGCAGCGTCACGCACACCTTCGCGTGTCTGCTTCCGGGCTACCGCGGCTGGGTGTGGACCGTTACGCTCTCGCGCGCGCCGCGAGGCAAGGACGTCGGCGTCGACGAGGCGGCCCTCATGCCTGCCGACGACGCCCTGCTCGCGCCCGCGTGGATTCCGTGGGCGGAGCGCATCCAGCCGGGCGACCTCGAGCCGTCCATGGTGCTGCCGCTCATCGAGAACGACCCTCGGCTCGTGCCCACCTATGAGGTGAGCAAGGACGAGGACGCGATGCAGATCTGGGAGCTGGGCCTTGGACGCGAGCGGGTGCTCGGCGCCGAGGGGCGCGAGGACGTCGCCACGCGCTGGTACCGCGGCTCGCACGGCCCCACGGCTGCCGCGGCCATCGCGTCGGCAGAGCCGTGCCAGACCTGCGCCTTCTACGTGCCGCTTTCCGGATCGCTGCGCCTCATCTTCGGGGCGTGCACCAACGAGTGGTCGCCGTCAGACGGCAAGGTCGTGAGCGTGGACCACGGGTGCGGGGCTCACTCGCAGACGAGCGTGGAGCACGGCCCCACTCAGTGGCCCTCCGCTGATCCCGTCTTCACGTCCGACGCTGTGGTCGCCTTTGAGCTGGGTGGGTCCGACGCTGTGGTTGAGCCAGAAGCTGCGGTTGAGCCAGAAGCCGTGGTTGAGCCAGAAGCTGCGGTTGAGCCAGAAGCTGCGGTTGAGCCAGAGCCGGAGCTCGAGCCTGTCGCCGAAGCGCAGGAGCCGACCGCTTAGCGGAAGTTCTCCGTCGCGTACCAGGTGTTTCCGTCGCTCGAGCTCGCGATGCCTGCACCCATGGACGAGTAGTTGGGGTTCATGAGGTTGAGGCAGTGGCCCTGCGAATACACGAGGTTCTTGTGCATCTTGTTGACCGCGCTGGACGCGGAGTAGCCGCCCGAGCTGTAGACCACCGCGACGTTCTCCGCGCCGGGGCGGTTGGGGTTGTGTGCGAGGCCGTCGATGAGCTTGCTGGTCTTCTTGTCCACGGCAACCATGTGCTTTGACCAGGACGTTGCGGTGCTCGCCATAGACGACGACCACGAAAGCGCACCGATTCCCAGCTTTGCGCGCTCCTTGTTCACGGCGGCGAGCAGGGCCTTGCCGGTGGAGCCGGAGGTGCTCACAGGGTTGGATGGGTTCGCGCAGAAGCTCTTGTAGCTTCCGGTGGACTTCTTGACCGTCTTCTTCACCGTCTTCTTGACGGTGGTCTTCTTGACCGTCGTAGTGGTCTTCTTGGCCGTGCTCTTCGCGGTGGTCTTCTTGACCGCCGCGGTCTTCGCGACCTTCGCCGCTTCCTTGGGCTTCGGCATGGTGACGGTGATCTGCTGCGTCGCGGCCGCGAGGCTCACGGAAGTCTTGGGGGCGATCACGCCATGAGTGACGAGGGCCGTCGATGACACGTCACCGGCGCCGCTCGCGCTCGTCGAAGCGTGAATCGGGTCCACGTAGTTGGGACCGGCGACGAGCAGGGTTGCGGCGATCGCCGCGGGGAGGGTTCCCAGCAGGATGATCGGGATGCGGCGACGGCGGGGTCGGCGCGGGTCCAGGACATCCTGCTGTTCGGTCATGTCACCAATCTCTCCACAATGAATTCCAGGCAATTGATGAGAGCGGAGACATCGTCGGGATCTACAGCGGGAAATACGCCAACGCGAATCTGGTTCCTGCCGAGCTTCCGGTACGGGTCGATGTCCACGATCCCATTTGCCCTCAGGTGTCGGCGCATCTCAGCTGCGTCGACCCCTGAAGGCAGGTCCAAGGTAGCGACGACAGGTGACCGATTTATAGGGTTTGTGATGTATGCCTCAATGTGACGAAATTCACTCGCCCATGCGTAAAGACGCCCTGATGAGTCGGCTGTTCTGGCCGCGGCGAACGCCATTCCACCCTGGCTGAGAAGCCACTCCAACTGCGCTTTCATGAGCACCAAAGTGGCCACGGCCGGGGTGTTGAGGGTCTGGTTGGCGCGCGAGTTCTCGAGCGCGAGCGCCAAGGACAGGGTGTCCGGGATGTAGCGACCGCTGGCGTTGACGCGCTCGATGCGCTCGATCGCGGCGGGCGACAGGATCGCGAAGTACAGGCCGCCGTCCGAGGCGAAGTTCTTCTGCGGCGCAAAGTAATAGGCGTCGATCTGGCTGACATCGACGTGAGTGCCTCCCGCCGCGGAGGTCCCGTCGACCACGGCGAGTGCGTCGCCGATGCCCTCCGGACGGCTCACGTCCGCGATGGCTCCGGTGGACGTCTCGTTGTGAGGCCATGCGTACGTGTCGATGCCGTCCTCGGCCTTTGGCGTCACCACCGAACCGGGCTCGGCGGTGAGGATGCTTGACGGCCCAAGGTGCGGCGCCCTGTCGGTGGCCAGCGCGAACTTGTTGCCGAACTCGCCGAACGCGCAGTGCTGAGCGCGCTCGTCGACGAGGGAGAACGCTGCGGCGTCCCAGAACAGCGTCGACCCGCCGTTGCCGAGGATCACCTCGTACCCCTCCGGTATCGAGAAGAAGTCCGCGAGCATCGCGCGAATGTCACCGACGACGTTCTTGACGGGCGCCTGGCGGTGCGATGTGCCGAGGATCCCGGGCTGCGCCGCGACGAGGGCTGCGAGCTGCGCGTCGGAGACCTTCGACGGGCCGGAGCCGAAGCGTCCATCCTTGGGCAGCAGGTGCTGGGGGATCATGATCTCGTCGGTCATGGCTGACATCGTACGGGCGCGGCCCTGGCATGATTGCTGGGTGATCCGCATCGGCCCGCGACTCAAAGCGTTCGCTTGGGGCCAGCGCGACGCTCTGCCCCAGATGCTCAAGGTCGACGGCCATGACGGACCTGTCGCGGAGGCGTGGTTCGGCGCCCACGAGACGGATCCCTCCACGCTCGACGACGGCTCCGACCTCGCCGCGTACATCGCCTCGGACCCCCAGGCCATGGTGGGCGGCGATCGCCTCCCGTATCTGCTGAAGATCCTCGCGATCGCGTCTCCCTTGTCCCTTCAGGTGCACCCGACCTCCGACCAGGCCCGCGTGGGCTTCGATGCCGAGCAGGAGTCGGGCTTGTCCTCCTCCGCTCCGGAACGGACCTTCAAGGATCCACGTCACAAGCCGGAACTTATCGTCGCGCTCACGCCGATGCGCCTTCTCGTGGGGCTCCGGGATCCGCGCGAGCTCACGAGCGACCTGCGGGCGCTCGGTGCCGACGACCTGGTGCAGTTCACCGAAGGCAAGGAGTCTCTCCTTACCTATGTGATGGCGGTGCTGGGCGGTGACGCGAATCCGGCGACCGTCGACCGTCTCGCCCTGCTGCCGGAAGGCGACAGCGCGAAGGCGCTCGCGGGACGCGCGGCGCGCGCCTTCCCCGGCGACCCCGGCGCGCTCGTTGCGCTCGCGATGAACCCGGTCCTGCTGCAGCCCGGCCAAGGGTGCTACGTGCCGCCGCGAGTGATCCACTCCTATCAGTCGGGCATCGGCGTGGAGATCATGGCGAACTCGGACAACGTGGTGCGCGGAGGGCTGACGCCCAAGGCCATCGACGTGGAGAGGCTCGAGGCCATCCTCGACGCGCAACCCGCGGCGCCGCTTGTCCCCTCGGTCACCCGTGAGGGGGCCGCGACCACGTACACCGTTCCAGCTCAAGAGTTCGCGCTGGTGCGCGTCGAGCGCGGGGCGGTGACCCTGCCCCCCAGCCCCGTATCGTCCTCGCCCTTGGGGGCGCAGAGGTGACCACAGCGTCGGGCATGCTCACCCTTGCCCCCGGCGAGGCGGCGTTCGTGTCGATGGCCGACGGCGAGGCAACAGTGAGGACGGATGGCGTCGCCTTCATCGCCCGTCCAGGCGGTGAGGGGACCGGCGCCGAACGATAGGCTCATGCCATGGCCCGCATTTCTGTTTTTGGCACTGGATACCTTGGAGCAACGCACGCGGCCGGCATGGCCGAACTCGGCCACGAGGTGGTCGGCGTGGACATCGATGCGGCGAAGATCGAGCGTCTCGCCCGCGGTGAAGTGCCCTTCTTCGAGCCCGAGCTTCCCGAGCTGTTGCGCACGCACGTGGAATCCGGCGGCTCCGCTTCACCACCGACGCGAGCGAAGCCGCTGAGTTCGCCGATATTCACTTCATCGGGGTCGGCACGCCCCAGAAGAAGGGCGAGTATGCCGCGGACCTGCGGTTCGTAGACTCGGTCATCGACACTCTCGCACCGCTGATTACCAGGCCGTCTGTGATCTTCGGGAAGTCGACGGTGCCGGTGGGAACCGCGGCAAGGCTCGCCGCAAGGGTGCGCGAGCTCTCGCCGGCTGGGGACGACGCTGAACTCGCCTGGAACCCCGAGTTCCTGCGCGAGGGTTTCGCCGTCGCGGACACGCTGCGCCCTGACCGGCTGGTGCTCGGCGTGGACCCGCAGCGGCCGGGTCGCGCGGAGGCGGTCGCCCGCGAGGTGTACGCGACGATCCTGGATAGAGGCACGCCGTTCATCGTGACGGACCTCGCCACCGCGGAACTCGTGAAGGTCAGTGCGAACGCGTTCCTCGCCACCAAGATCTCGTTCATCAACGCCATCGCGGAGGTCTGCGATGCGACTGGAGCCGATGTGGTGCAGCTCGCCGACGCCATCGGCCACGACGAGCGCATCGGCCGCAAGTTCCTTGGCGCCGGGCTGGGCTTCGGCGGCGGCTGCCTGCCCAAGGACATTCGCGCGTTCATGGCGCGCGCGGGCGAGCTTGGCGTGGACCAAGCGCTGACGTTCCTGCGCGAGGTCGACGCGGTCAACCTTCGACGCCGGGCGCACGTCGTTGAGCGGGCAACCGCCCTGGTCGGCGGCTCGCTGCGCGGCGCGCGCGTGGCCGTGCTCGGGGCCGCCTTCAAGCCCAACTCGGACGATGTGCGCGATTCGCCCGCGCTCGACGTTGCGGGGCAGCTCCACCTTGGCGGCGCCGCCGTGCGCGTGTTCGACCCCCAGGCCATGGAGAACGCGGCCGCGCACTGGCCAACGCTCGCCTACGCGACGTCCATCGAGGACGCAGTCACGGACGCGGATGTCGTGGTCGTGGCGACCGAGTGGAGCCAGTTCCGCACCGCGGACCCTGAGGCGCTCGGCGCCCTCGTCGCTGCGCGCAGGGTGATCGACGGCAGGAACTGCCTGCCGGCGGACGACTGGATCGCGGCAGGCTGGACCTACATCGGCATGGGACGTCACGCGGGATGACCGACCTCATCGACACGACTGAGATGTACCTGCGCACCATCTACGAGCTGCGAGAGGACGGGGTCGTGCCGATGCGGGCGCGCATCTCGGAGCACCTTGGTCACGCGGGACCCACGGTGTCCCAGACGGTGGCGCGCATGGAACGCGACGGGCTCGTGATCGTCGACCCCACCGACAGGCACCTTGAGCTCACCCAGGAGGGAGAGCTCATCGCCACCCGGGTGATGCGCAAGCACCGCCTCGCGGAGCGGCTCCTCACCGACGTCATCGGCCTCGAGCTGGCCTTCGTCCACGAAGAGGCGTGCCGGTGGGAGCACGTGATGAGCGAGCGCGTCGAGATGCGCGTTGTCGAGCTCATCGACGGGCCCCTGGTGTCGCCTTACGGCAACCCGGTGCCCGGTCTGGATGAGCTGGGGGTGAGCCGCGAATCCGCTCGGAACCGGGACGAAGTGCCTATCGCAGAAGTTTTTTCTGGGACCAGTGTTGAGGGGTCGGTCACCCGGATTGGGGAGACGCCGCAGGCGGAGCCCGAGTTCCTCGGCGACTTGGCCGCTTTAGGGTTTTTACCAGGCAATACGGTGAGCGTGCGGAAGGCGGAGCGAGGCATAGAACTGACCGGTCCCCACGGTGCGATGACCATCACCGAAGACGATGCGCGGCACCTGTTCATCCGTCTCGAATGAACTTTCTGGCGAATCTTGGGTACCATCGACGACTAGTGACAACTTGAGGATGATCCTCTTAGGGAGCCCAAACAAGAGGGAACGAGTTGCGGCGGCAACACGTTGAGGCTCCGGAAACATCGACGCGCACAGGGCGCGGAAGGAACGGAAATTTGACTTACGGATATATGCGCGCCAGGACGCGCGCGGTGGCGGCAGCAGCCTCCGCCGCACTGATTGTGGTACCTCTGACTGGGGCAGCGGCGGCGGCTCTCGTCACAACTGAACCGGTCACCCCCGACGCGGCAAGCGTCATGGCGGCGAATATCGACCACGCCCAAGACCTCGCGGACGCGCCCACGCAGATCGCGGCAGATGCAAATGCCGAGTTCGCCGTGGATGCGCCCACCGTCAAGGTGAAGAAGAACCCCATCGTGGTCAAGAAGGTCGCGAGTGGAGCAACGGCCACGAGCCACTACCGCACCGTGGTGCCTTCCGCGAAGGTTGAGCAGGCCATCGCCGGCTCCAAGGTCATCGCCTACGCGGCCAAGTTCGTCGGCACCCCGTACAGGTCCGGTGGCAGCACGCCCGCGGGCTTCGACTGCTCGGGCTTCGTGAGTTACGTGTACGCGCACTTCGGCATCGACCTGCCGCGCTCGTCCTCCGCCTATTGGAACGTCGGCACCCGGTGTCCTCGCCCAAGCCAGGCGACATCATCGTGACCTCCGGCCACGTTGGCCTGTACGCGGGAAGCAACCTGCAGATCGACTCGCCGGTTCCCGGCAAGACGATCCAGTTCCGCGCCATCTGGCAGGTCAACCCCACCTACGTTCGCGTCACGGACTAGTTCCAGACGCACGGCAAGCGAGGGGCCCGACCACAGCGTCGGGCCCCTCGCTGCACGTTTAGGCTGGTTCCATGCGAACCAACCACGTTCCGCGGCTGGGCCGCGACGTTTCCGCGATCGGTCTTGGCTGCTGGCAGCTTGGCGCCGACTGGGGAGACGTCTCCGATGACACGGCGACCGCGATCCTCGACGCGGCCTATGACGCCGGCGTCACCTTCTTTGACACGGCCGACGTCTACGGCGACGGCCGCTCCGAGCGGGCCGTGGGCGAGTTCCGCGCGCGGCACCCCGAGGTGTTCGTGGCCACCAAGATGGGCCGGCGAGCGTCGCCCCATGTCGCGGCCGAGTACACGCTCGACGCGTTCCGCGCGTGGACGGACCGGTCCCGCGCCAATCTGGGCGTGGACACGCTTGACCTGGTGCAGCTGCACTGCCCGCCGTCGGCCGTGCTTGCGGACCCCGGGACGTACGAGGCGCTTGGCACGCTCGTTGACGAGGGGCGCGTCGCGAACTGGGGCGTCTCGGTGGAGACGTGCGATGAGGCGCTGGAGGCGCTTCGCCACCCCGGGTTGGCATCGATCCAGATCATCGTCAACCTCTTCCGTCGCAAGCCTTTGGAGGCGGTCACCAAGGCGGCGGCCGACGCTGGGGTTGCCATCATCGCGCGCGTTCCGTTGGCCTCTGGCCTGCTGAGCGGCACGTACGACGAGCACACGGAGTTTGCGGCGAACGATCACCGGAACTTTAACAGGGACGGCTCGGCGTTCTCGGTGGGCGAGACGTTCAGCGGCGTGCCGTACGACGTTGGGGTCGCGGCCGCACGCGAGGTGGCCGCGCTCACGCCTTCCGGGTGGACAACGGCCCAGTTCGCGCTCGGCTGGCTCACGCAGCAGGCGGGAATCTCCACGGTGATCCCCGGCGCGCGCACGCCAGACCAGGCCCGCGCGAATGCCGCGGCGGCAGAATTGCCGCCATAGCGTCGGGCACCCTTAGTGAACTTGAGGGGATCTATGACCGCGATATCAGGGCGCACGTCCACAACCGCTGGTAGCCGGTACCCTTGACGGGTCCCAGCGCCTGTAGCTCAGGGGATAGAGCACCGCTCTCCTAAAGCGGGTGTCGGCAGTTCGAATCTGCCCAGGCGCACGCCGTGTACGCGCGGTTGTGGTCTGGCGTGGGCCCATCGCGCGTGCGGGGGCGTCGGGCCGTGCGCGACCCAGGCCAGGGGTTGCGCATTGTGTCGCGGACGCGCGCTCTAGAGGAGGTTAGGTGCCACAAGCAGGTCACCGCGGTAACGCCCGTGGGCGCGGCTCTTCGGGCGCGCAGCGCGGCCGCACGCAGCGCCCGGCGGAGAAGGGACTCATCCCGATTCTCGCCCAGGTGGCCCGTGACGTTGAGCGAGCGGTGCAACGATCCTCGACGGCCGGCGGGGTGCGAACCAAGTTCCAGGTGGTGGCGCTGCTGGTGCGTGAGGAGCGGGCCCGGGTCCTGGCGGACACGAGCCTCAGCGCGTCGCGAGCCGAGCAGCTGAAGCGACTCGACGGGCTCGCCACCATTCTCGCCACCACCGCAGCGAGGGACACCTCGCTGCTCGCGCTGCTTGCCGAGGACGCCAGCGTCTCCGACGCCGCGCGCGAGTACAAGGCCGCGCTGATGCGAGCGGCAGGGATGGATGTGCCGGAAGAGGCGCCCCCGCCGCCGCCCCCCGCCCGCCGCCCCGGCCGCCAACCAGGTGGTCCCACAATCGGTCATCTCGCGCCAGATGTCGAACCCGTTCCTTGCTCCCGACTTCTCTGGCGCCGCCGCGCGGAAGGCGTCGCGGACCAACCGGCTCGCGGGTTGGGAGCTGCTTGAGCCGCTGTTCGAGTCCTTTGAGCGCGCCGCCACGGGCGCTCCGGCCTGCATGGCCCTGCCCGAGCCCGGCCTCACCGCGGCCCCGGGCGGCCGCGAACTCATGCCGCACCAGGCGCGAGTGATCGCGGCAACGACGCGCGGGCACCGCACCTACCTGCTCGCCGACGAGCCGGGCCTTGGCAAGACGGCCCAGGCGCTCCTCGCCGCTCAGGCGGCGAACGCGTATCCGTTGCTGGTGGTGGTGCCGAACGTGGTGAAGGCCAACTGGGCGCACGAGGTGGGTCTGTGGACCCCGTCGCGGCGCGCCACCGTTGTCCACGGCGATGGCGAAGAGGTCGACGCGTTCGCCGATGTGGTGATCGTGAACTATGAACTCCTCGATCGGCACGTCGGCTGGCTCGGCGGGCTTGGCTTCCGCGGCATGGTCGTTGACGAGGCGCACCTCATCAAGAACAAGCGCTCGCAGCGCTCGCGACACGTCCTCGCGCTGTCCGAGCAGGTGCGCCAGCGCACCGCCCGGCCCCTCCTGATGGCGCTCACGGGCACGCCGCTCATCAACGACATCGAGGACTTCCGCGCCATCTGGCAGTTCCTGGGCTGGATCGACGACAAGAAGCCGCTCGGCGCGCTGATGGCCGCGCTAGAGGAGACCGGACTGACTCCGGCCGATCCAGGGTTCTACGCGGCCGCGCGGGCCAGCGTGATCGACATGGGAATCGTGCGTCGCCGCAAGGCCGACGTTGTGGCCGACATCCCCGCGCGCCGCGTCGCCGACCTTCCCGTGGAATTGGACGACGCGGCCGCCCGCTCGATCAGGGCGGCCGAAGAGGCGCTCACCAGGCGGATGGTCACTCAATACGAGTCGGTTCTCGAGACGCGGGGTGAGGTCGCGGTCGCGCACGAGATCGATATGGACCTGGTTCGCCGGGTGGCCGCGTCGGAGCTCAAGGACACGAGCTCGAAGACGAAGGGCGACAACGTCTTCACGATGGTCCGCCGAATCGGCCAGGCCAAGGCTGGACTCGCGGCGGACTATGCCGCCCAACTTGCCCACAACGTCGGGAAGGTGGTGTTCTTCGCGAAGCACATTGACGTGCTCGATCAGGCGGAGGAGACCTTTGCGGCGCGAGGCATCGAGTTCGCCTCGATCAGGGGCGATCAGACGAACAAGGTGCGCGAGAAGAACATCGCCGCATTCACCGAGGACCCCAACGTCTCGATCGCGGTGTGCTCGCTCCTGACAGCGGGCGTGGGTCTCAACCTCCAGGTGGCGTCCAACCTCGTTCTCGCCGAGCTGTCCTGGACCGCCGCGGAGCAGACCCAGGCGATCGACCGAATCCACCGCATCGGCCAAGCTGATCCGGTGACGGCGTGGCGCATCATCGCGTCGCAGACGATCGACTCGGCGATCGCGGAGCTCATCGACAGCAAGTCCGCGCTGGCAGCGCGCGCGCTCGATGGTGCGCAAGACGAGGATCTGGACTCGTCGACGGACATCCAACTCGAGGCTTTGATGCGCCTGCTGACCGATGCGCTCAATCTCTGATACGCACTCGATGACGACCATCCGCGCGATGCCCAACCCCGCGCGGCGCCGTCCTGGCTATTCGCCCGACGCCAGGCGCACCCTGAGCTGCCGCAGCTGGCTTGAGATCGCGGCGGGCACGCGAGGAGAGAACTGCGCGAGGTATCGCTCGGTGTCGTCGGACTCGGCGAACAACGCTCGGGAGTCCGCTTCCATGAGCTCTCCCCACGAGTCGGGGGTGACGCCAGCCGCTCGGTAGTCGATCTCGCCCTCGGCCGGAAGGGTGCCGAGGGGCGAGTCGACTCCGACGGCGGTGCCGTCCAGGCGGCCGAGCATCCACGCGAGAACCCGGATGTTCTCGCCGAAGCCCGGCCAGAGGAACTTCCCATTGCTTCCCTTGCGGAACCAGTTGACCTGGAACACGGCAGGAGGGTTGGCAACGCGCGCGCCCACCTTGAGCCAGTCGGCCCAGTGGTCCGCCATGTGCACGCCGCAGAAGGGGAGCATCGCGAACGGGTCGCGGCGCAAGTCGCCGACCGTGCCCTCGGCTGCCGCGGTCTGCTCGCTCGAGAGGGTCGCGCCCATGAGCATGCCCTCCGCCCAGTTGCGCGCCTGGGTGACGAGCGGGATGTTGGTGGCGCGACGCCCGCCGAAGACGATCGCGTCAAGGGCCACTCCCTCGGGCGCGTCCCAGTCGTCGGCGATGGTGGGGCAGTTGGCCGCGGCGACCGTGAAGCGCGAGTTGGGGTGTGCCGCCGGGGTATCGGAGGCCGGGGTCCAGTCGCGGCCCCTCCAGTCGGTGAGATGCGCGGGCGGCTCCTTGGTGAGACCTTCCCACCACACGTCGCCGTCATCGGTGAGCGCCACATTGGTGAAGATCGTGTCCTTCGCAAGCATCTCGATCGCCACGGGGTTCGTCTCTGGAGACGTGCCTGGGGCCACGCCGAAGAACCCGGCCTCCGGGTTGATCGCGCGGAGGCGACCATCGGCACCCGGCGCGATCCACGCGATGTCGTCCCCCAGGGTCTCCACCTTCCAGCCCGGGAGCGAAGGGCGCAACATCGCGAAGTTCGTCTTGCCGCACGCGCTGGGGAAGGCAGCCGCAATGTGCCGCGCGTGCCCCGACGGGTCGGTGACCTTGAGCAGCAGCATGTGGGCCGCGAGCCACCCCTCGTCATGCCCAAGCGCGCTCGCGATGCGGAGCGCGAACGCCTTCTTCGCGAGGATCGCGTTGCCGCCGTACGCGGAGCCAAAGGACCAGATCTCGCGAGACTGCGGGAACTGCACGATGTACTTGTTGGGGTTGCAGGGCCACGGGACATCGGCCTGGCCGGGCTCGAGCGGCGCGCCGACGGTGTGGGCGGCGGGAACCCACGTCGCGCCTTCCGCGATGCGCGCCAAGGCGGCTGAGCCCATGCGCGTCATGGTGCCCATGCTCACCACCACGTAGGGCGAGTCCGTGATCTGCACCCCGTAGCGCGTGAGCGGACCGCCAACGGGCCCCATCGCGAACGGCACCACGTACATGGTGCGGCCGCGCATCGAGCCGTCGAAGAGCTCAAGCAACTCGGCGTGCATCGCGGAGGGTTCGCGCCAGTTGTTGGTAGGCCCAGCGTCGGCCGGGTCTGGCGTGCAGATGAAGGTGCGAGTCTCTACGCGAGCGACATCATCTGGGTTGGAGCGCGTGAGGTAGCTGTTGGGGCGCAGTGCGGGGTTGAGGGGGATGAGCGTGCCGGCGGCGACCATCTCGTCGATCAGCCTGGCGCGCTCGGCTGCCGAGCCAGAGCACCACACCACCGACTCGGGGCGGGTGAGTTCGGCGATCCCGTCTACCCAGGCGGCTACGTCAGTGGGCGCGGCGATCGTCGAGGTGAACGACTCGGCAATGGCGGTCATGTTCTGCTCCGATGCGGTGCGAATTTTCTGGCTCGATTCCACCGTAGGCGGACCTTAGCGCTAAACAGGGCCAAATCGCGGGAGAATTTCGCCCAAAGTTTCGATACTGTGAATCCATGGAGGACTTGACCTACGTTGGCCGCCGGATTCGCCACTTCCGCACAGCGAGGGGCCTCACCCTTGCGGATCTCGGCGAAAAAGTCGGCGTCGTTCCCAGCCAGCTCTCCCTGATCGAGAACGGCAGGCGAGAGCCGCGCCTCACCCTCCTCTCCGCCATCGCGGAGGCTCTTGGCGTCACGGTGACGGATCTGATCGAGGCGACCCCGCCGTCGGGCAGGGACGCGCTGGAGGTCGAACTGGAACGCGCCCAGCGCGGCACCACCTACCGCGAACTGGGCCTGCCGCCCTCAGGCCGAGTAGGTCGCTCCCGGACGACGCGCTCACGGCACTCGTGGGCCTTCACCGCGAGCTGGACCGGCGGTCGCGGGAGGCGATCGCCACGCCGGAGGAGGCACGGCGAGCCAACACGAGCCAGCGCCTTCGCATGCAAGAGCTCAACGACTACCTGCCGGACATCGAGGAGATCGGGTCTGAGGACGTGGCCGCGGCTGGGCACGTGAGCGGCGCGCTCACGCACCGCACCGTCGGCGTGATGGCGGAGCGACTGGGCCTCGAGATCGTGCACGTGGACGACCTCCCCCACTCGGCGCGATGCGTGCTGGACCTGGCAGCGGGCCGTATCTACACCCCGCCCGCCTCGATCCCTGGCGGCCACGGCCTGCGGTCGCTTGCGCTGCAGGCGATGGCGCACGTGCGGCTGGGCCACGAGGCGCCTGCCGACTACGAGGACTTTCTGCGCCAGCGTCAGGAGGCGAGCTACTACGCGGCGGCGTGCCTAATGCCGCGAGAGGCGGCGGTCGCCTTCCTCACTCGCGCTCGCGACGAGCGCGACATCGCGGTCGAGGACCTCCGCGATGCCTTCGGCGTGACGCACGAGGCCGCCGCACTGCGCTTCAGCAACCTCGCGACCGCGCACCTGGGGATTCGGCTGCACGTGCTGCGCGTGGACGGCGCGGGTGCCGTGGTCAAGGCCTACGAGAACGACGGGCTGCCGCTGCCGGTTGACGTCACCGGTTCCACGGAGGGCCAGCTCGCGTGCCGCCACTGGGCCGCACGCCGCGCCTTCGCGCTGCACGCGCGCGCCACGGAGTACTACCAGTACACGGACACGCCGGCCGGGACGTTCTTCGAGTCAACCCAGACGGGCTCCACGGGATCCGAGGAGTTCTCGATCACTCTTGGGGTGCCCTTCGACGAGTCCAAGTGGTTCCGCGGGCGCGAGTCGCGCGAGCGGGCGGTGTCCCGCTGCCCTGACGCCTCATGCTGCCGCCGGCCCGACGCTGCGGTCGCCTCTCGCTGGGAGGGCAAGGCCTGGGCGAGCCCCCGAGTTCACGCGCACATCTTCTCGCCGCTTCCGCAGGGGACGTATCCCGGGGTCGATGACCGCGAGCTGTACGCGTTCCTGGAGGCACACTCCGCGAATACCAGCCCTGTCGATAGGCGCCCCGGCGACGCCAGCGACTGAGGCGAACCAGCGTCGGGCATACCCTTGAAAGCGTGACCGCCGCCCCCGCCACCCAGCGCAGGGTGTGGGGCATCTACATCGCGGCCGTCGCCGTCTACTTCGTTGCGGTGGTTCACCGCACCGCGCTCGGCGTGGCGGGCGTCGAGGCGCTCGACCGCTTCAACGTGGAGGCTACGGGCCTCGCCCTGCTGTCGGTGACTCAGATTGGCACGTACGCTCTTATGCAGATCCCGTCCGGCCACCTGCTGGACCGGTTTGGCCCGCGTGTGATGATGACCGTGGGGTCGCTCGTCATGGCGGCGGGCCAGTTGCTGCTCGCGTTCAGCGACCACTACGGCCTCGCGATCGCGGCGCGCATCATGATCGGTGCGGGCGATGCGCCCATCTTCATCAGCGCCGGGCGGCTCATCGCGCACTGGTTCCCCGCGCGGCGCGTGCCGGTGCTCATGCAGGTCACCGGCCTCATTGGCCAGGCGGGGCAGCTGGCCACCGCAATTCCCGTGGCGATGCTGCTGCACGGCCGAGGGTGGACGGCGACGTTCGCGTCGCTCGCGGTCGTCGGCGTCGGCGCCGCGGCCATCGCGTTCACGTGGGTGCGCATGCCGCGGCCCGACGCTGGCTCGGTCGAGCAGGAGCGTGACCGATTCTGGGCCTCGATTCGCGCCGCGACCGATCACGTCGGCACCCGCCTCGGGTTCTGGAGCCACTTTCTCCCGCCGTTTTCCGCGAACGTCGTCGCGCTGCTATGGGGCGTGCCGTTCTTCATCACCGCGCAGGGCCTCCTCGCCCCGGCAGGCGAGTTCGCTCCTGATCGTCCTGACGATCGCCGCGATGGTGACGGGCCCCATCGCGGGCGTCCTCACGGCGCGACATCCGCTGCGGCGAACCTGGATCGTGCTGGGCTCCGCCGTGGCGACCCTGGTGGCGTGGGTCATCCTGCTGAGCTTCGACAGCCCGCGTCCCTGGTGGCAGCTCGCGGTGTTCTGCGCGGTGATCGGCATGGGCGGACCGATCTCCCTTGTCGGCATCGACTTCGCGCGCTCGTATTCGTCCGCGGAGCGCCTCGGCACCGCGACGGGCTTCGTCAACATTGGAGGCTTCGCGTCGACCATCGCCGGGGTGCTGCTCGTTGGCGTCGTGCTGCAGGTGATTTCACCGCCCGGCTCCACCACGTACTCCTTGAACGAGTATCGGGTCGCCTTCGCGTCGCTCATCATCGTGTGGCTCATCGGCCTGTTCGGCGTCTTGCGAAACCGGCGTCGGACCAGGGTCGTCATGGCGTCGGACGGGGTGTTCGTGCCGCCGTTGCGCGACGTGCTGAGGCGGCGAGACCACCGGAATTGACGCGCGTCCCCGGCGGCGTGAGAATCAGTCCAGCAGTGCGCGTCGTCTGTTCAAGTTGGCGCGCACTGTTTGCTTTTGCGCCACGGCTCCCAACCGGACTTGAGGGCTAAGTCGGTGGCGTGAACGCTCAACCAGTTGAAATGCGGTCCGGAGCCGCGGAGCGCCGCCCCGCGGAGGCCCGCTCGCACTGCCCGGCGGCGTGGTGACCGTGCGGCGAGCACGTGGCTGGATACCGTAGGGGAGTGGTGGACTACATCGGTCGCGCCCTCGTGGCAGAGGCGCTCCAGGAGTGGCGCGATCAGTTGCGCGCGAACGCATCGATCTCCGCCCTGCGTGACCTCAGCTACTCGAGCGCCGACCTCATCGACCTCGCGGGCGCCCACCCTGGCGGCCTGGCGCCGTTCTTCGCCAACCGCCCCACCCTCCTGAGCTCTCTCATACGGGACGACGAGGCCCGCCTCGCCGCCGAGCACCGCGCCAAGGTCATCCGCGCGAGCGCCGACGAGGTCCGCGCGTCCACCGGCGTCTGGACCGCCGCGCTCGTTGTCGGCACCGTCGTGTGGAGCGAGAACGGCCACGCGCGCGAACTGCCGCTCGTCATGCGCCCCGTGCTGTGGGATGACGCGCGCGGCGCGGACGCCTTCGTGACGATGCTCGACGAGGTCGCGCTCAACCCGGTCTTCGTCGCCGAGTTGCGGGAGCGTGCACCCCAGAGGGCCGACGCTGTGGTCGCCCTCGTGCCCGAGCGCGCCGGGGGCTCGTCTTTCGACCCGCGGCCCGTGTGGAACGCGGTGCGCGCCATCGGCGACGCGTTCGGCCCCGGCTTCGAGGTGCGCGAGCGCCTCCTGCTCGGCGCGTTCGACGACCCGGAGCAGCGCCTCGTCGACGACCTCGACGACCTCGGCGGTGAGCTGCGAAAGTCGGACATCGTCGCCGCGGTGGCAGGCGACCACGACGCAGTCACGCGCCTCGCCGTGCCCATCCCCGCCTTCGCCACGGGTGACCGCGACCCCTTCGCGGAGCGCGGCATCGGCGATCTCGACGACGCCCAGTTCGCGGCGCTCGACGCCGTCGCGACCGGTCGCTCGATGTTCATTCAGGGCGGTCCCGGCTTCGACACCGCCGGCATGCTCTCGGCGATCGCCGCGGACGGCGCGGCGTCCGGCCGCTGCATCCTCGTGGTCGCGGGCAAGCAGTCGCTGCTCAAGCAGATCACCACTCGCCTCGAGCACGCGGGCGCCGGGGACATCGCGGTGGACGGTGCCGCGGACGCCACGGCGCGCTCGCGCCTGCTCAACTCCATAACGATGGGCGGGGTCGACGTCGACGACGCGAGCATCCGCTTCGCCGGCGAGCGGCTCTTGCAGGCCCGACGGGTGGCGCAGTCCCGCTTCGACGCTCTGCACCGCACGCATCGGCCATGGGACGTGAGCGTGTTCGACGCGGTGCAGGCGATAGTCCGCCTGACATCGACCGAGCCCGCGCCGCAGACGATGGTGCGGCTCGAGCCGCACGCGGGGGGCGGTCATCTCGGAGCACGGCTTCGCCTCCGTCGCCGACGCCCTCGTGAAGCGCCTTGGCGAGCGAGACGAGGTGACGACGGAGACCGCGCCGATCACAACGTCGGGCGTAGAACTGGTGCCGTGGTGGTCGCCGATCACCGACAACCCCGAGGAGGGCGCCGCGCTCGACGAGGCGCTCGCGACGCTGCTGGTGCGCCACATCCCCAAGATGCGCACGGAGTCGGCGCTCGCCGCGCATGAGACCGGGGTGGACGAGGCGACGTCGCTCGCGCACTGGTCGGACCAGGTGCAGCTCTTCACCGACCTGCGGTCCACGCTCGAGATCTTCTCGCCCGCGGTGTTCCACCGATCGCTGCACGACATCGTCGAGGCGACGGCCCCGGCGGGCGAGCGCGAGAACGCCATCGCGAGGCGCGACCGGCGCGCGCTGGTGCGCCGCGCCGTGGAGCTGCTCCGGCCGGGGCGGTCGAAGGCGAACCTCCACCAGGAGCTCGTGGCCGCGAACGACCAGGCGCTGCGCTGGCGCGCGATGGCGTCGTCCGGAGGCTGGCCTGTGGTGCCGGATGACTTCGACATCTTCGGCGACCGCGTGGAGCAGGTGCTTCGTCTGTGGGCGCGCATCGGCGAGCCCGTTGCGCGGGTCACCGGTCGCGACGACCTTCCGGACCTGCCTTGGGATGACATGACGCGCATCCTCACCGAACTTGCAGAGGGCATCCCCGGCACGCTCGAGGCCGCGCGCTCGCGGCCGCTCGACCGCGAGATCGAGGACGTTGGCCTTGGCGGCCTTCTCGAGGACCTGCGCGCTCGCGAAGCCGCCCGGAGCAGGTGCGACGCGACCTCGAGTTCGCATGGTGGGCGTCCGCATACGAGGCGATTCTCGCGGCCGACGACCGGCTCACCGCGCACGGCGCGCTCGGCCGTGCAGTCGCCGAGTTCATCGACGCCGATGAGGGCTTCGCCGAGCTGCGCGTGGGTCCGCTCATGCGCGCCGTGGCCGAGCGTCGCCGCGGCGCGATCGCCCGCCACCCCGACGACGCGCGCGACCTTTTCGCTGCGCTCATGGAGGGGGCGACGGCGTCGTACCGCTCGTTGTGGACGTCCTTCGGCGCGGTGGTTGGCGCACTGCGGCCCGTGGTCCTGGCAACCGCCGAGCAGGTGGCGCGCATCGTCCCCGCTCACCGTGTCATCGACACCGTGATCATCGCCGGTGCGGAGTCACTCGCCCTCGCGGAGACGATCCCCGCGATCGCCCGTGCGCGCCAAGTGGTGGTGATAGGAGATGCCGAGGCTGCCACCCGTTCCGCCGTCTCCGTGCTCGCCGCGCTGCTACCGCGCGTCACCATGCCGGTGGCGCCCCAACCCCGCGACCCGCGCGTCACCATGGTCCTTGGGGCGATGGCGTACGGGCGCGTCCTGCAGCCGCTCCCCACCGCGGGCTCGGGCTCGCGCCTTGAGGTGCAGGTGCTCGACGCCGTCAGCTCTCCCGCCGCCGGCCACAGCGCCGTCGAGTCGACGCGGGCCGAGGTGAATGCCGTGCTGGCCCTCGTCGACGCGAACGCGCGCACCGTGCCCCGCCGCTCGCTCGCGGTCGTCGCCGGCAACGAGGTGCACGCGAACCGTCTGCGCTCCGCGATCAGGGAGAGGGACGACGCTGTGGCCGACCGGGTGGCGGTGGTCGCCATGGGCGAGGCTGGCGGCATCGACGTGGACGAGGTCATCATCTCGCTCGGGTACGCGCGCGATCAGCGAGGCACCCTGCCCCCGGACCTTGGGGTGCTGCAGTCCGACTGGGCACGCCAGGCGCTCGCCCAGGCGCTCGTAGCGTCCCACGCGCGCGTCACGATCATCACCGCGCTCGACGCTGAGCACCTCAGCGACATCGCGGACACGGTTGCCGACCCGGAGGCGATCGAGGCGCTACGAGAGCTCGTCGCCAAGGGCGAGGTCAACCCTGTCCCGCCCGAGCGGCCGGAGCCAGGGCCGAGCGACTGGCTGCTCAGCGACATCGCGGCGAGGCTGCGCGCCGAAGGGTATGGGGTGCGGCTGCGCTACGGCTCCGGCGCCGACACGATCGCGCTCGCGGTCGGCGGGCCGCGAGACCGCGGCTACCGCGTGGCCGTCGTCACCGACGAGAGTCAGCCCGGTACCGCCGTCAGCCTGCGCGACCGGCTGCGCTGGCAGGTGTCGCGGCTCGAGCGTCTCGGCTGGATCGTGGTGCCGCTGTGGACCCTCGATGTGTTCACGGATCCCGACGCGGCGCTCGCCTCGATTCGCAACGCGCTCGACGCGGAGATCGCCGCGCTCACCGCCGCGCTGCCAACGATCGCCATCCCGCTGGTGAAGGAGTCAGAGGCGGAGGTCGACGCGGAGCCGGTGTTCGACATCGAGGAGCCTGCCGAGGAGCCGATGGTGGTCGAGGACGAGCCCGAGCCCGAGCCGGAGACCGAGCCGGAACCCGAACCGGAACCGGAACCCGAGCCAGAGCCGCACCAGAACGAGAGCCCGAACCCGAACCCGAACCCGTCAAGCCCAAGCCGCCCACCATGGGATTCGGCGTGCCGAAACTCGCTCAGCCACAGCGTCGGGCCGTGCCGCCTACTCCGCACAAGGGGGTTGACCGACCGCTGATCCCCACGCGCGCGCGGGAGGACGAGGACGTGAGCTGGGGCGGCGGCGAGTCCGGCGGCCGCGACGAAGAGCTCAAGCGCGACAAGCCCCCGCACTGGGGCTAGTTCACACCTTTTGGAATGGGTTCTGAGTGTCGCCAAACGTGAGTTTCGCGACACTCAGAACCCATTCGGGAGGCGCCGCGCCTATTCCGAGCTTGACGAGCTCGATGTGCTGGAAGACGAGGCAGGCTTCTCGCGCGAGTCCGTGCGGTAGAAGCCGGAGCCCTTGAACGTGACGCCCACCGAGCCGAACACCTTGCGCACCACGCCGCCGCACTCGGGGCACGCTGGCGTCGAGTGGTGATGAATGGACATCACCTCGTCGAAGCGGTGGCCGCAGTTGGTGCAGGCGAAGGCGTACGTGGGCACCGCAGAATTCTACCTGGGCAGCGGCGTGTAGCCCTCCGGCGTGATCACGCCGTTGACGCGGACGTCATGCTCCTCGCGCGGGAGCGGCTCGACGTCGGCGTCGTGTAGCTCCCCGGCGAAGGTGAGCGCAACGATCGGCACGCCGTCCCTCACGGACGCTAGGGCGCGGTCGTACCAGCCGCCGCCCTGACCCAGCCGGGTGCCGGACGTGTCAACCGCGAGCGCGGGAACGATCACCACATCGGCCTCGACCACGGTGTCCGCCGGGAGGAACTCGGTGGACGGCTCGGGGGGACGGCCCGGCGCGCGCTCGATGAGGTCCGCGGCCCCCGCATAGACGCCCCACCCGCGCTGCAAACCGTCACCTAGCAGGGGAATCAGCACCCGCACGCCGCGCTCGTGCAGGGCCTCGATCAGTGGCAGCGTGCCGGGCTCGTGGGGTCTGGAGGCGTACACGGAGACGCAGTCGGCGTCCCTGACGGCCTCGAGAGCGAGCACGTTGTCGCGCAGCGCCTCCGCATGCTCGGCGAGCCGCCGCTCCGCCCTTTGCTGACGTTGACGACGGATGGTGGCCCTGAGTTCCACCTTCGCCTCGTCTGGCTGCATGGGGGCCGTGTGGACGGTCATGCCGCCATTGTGCCAAAGACAGGTAAATCCTTCGTTTCCTGTCCGGTGAGTCGCGTAGGCTCGGCGGCATGACGACGGTGGCGGAGCATCGGGCAGCCCTCACCGAATTGCTCGGCACCGTAGAGCCGATCGACCTCGCCCTCAGCGACGCGCTCGGCGCCGTCACGGAGGAGGACGTCACCGCTCCGCACGCCTACCCGGCCACTCCGCAGGCCGCCGCTGATGGCTACGCGATCGCCTCGAACGACGCCCTCCACCCGGTGAGCCTCCCCGTCGCCTTCGACGTGGATTCGCGCGACCGCACGCCCCGCGTGCTGGTTCGCGGCACGGCGGTGAGGATCGCCTCCGGCGCCCCCATGCCCAGGGGGGCCGACGCTGTGGCGGCTCTCGCGGACACGGACGGCGGGGTGGAGCGGGTGGTGCTCGCGCGGTCCATCCTCCGCGGCGAGAACGTGCGGCGCACCGGCTTCGACGCCGCCGAGGGCGAGGTCATCGTGCCGGCCGGGCGCCGCATCGGGCCCAGGGAGCTTGGGCTGATCGCCGCGATCGGGCGCGCGCGAGTTCTCGTGCGCCCCGTGCCGCGCGTGGTGATCGCCGCGATCGGCTCCGAGCTGGTGGACGCGAAGTCCGGCGCCGAAGGCGTGCACGAGGCGAACACCCACATGCTGAGTGCGCTGGTCCAGGACGCAGGCGCCCGCGCGTACCGGGTGGGCGCCCTTCCGGACGATCCCGGCGCCATCGCCGCCGCCCTCGAGGACCAGGTGGTGCGGGCGGACGTCATCATCACCACGGGAGGCCTGTCTGCCGGGGGCAGCGACGCGCTCGTCGAGGTGCTCAAGGCCATCGGCACTGGGGACCTCGTTGACGTGGCGCTGGCCCCGCGGTCGCGCCACGGCATCGGCCGCATCGCGGAGGGCGAGACCCCGGTGATCGCGCTCCCGGGCCACCCGGCGAGCGCTCTCATCGCGTTCGAGGCGTACGCGCGCCCCGCGCTGCGCGCCATGGCCGGCTTCGCCGAGGTGCAGCGCGTGACGATCCGCGCCGAACTGTCCTCCCAGTGGCCCTCGACGCACGGCGTCATGGAGGCCGTGCCCGTGACGCTCGACCTCGGCGAGGACGGCGTGGTTCGCGCCACCCCCATCGGCGACGGCCGCGGCGGCGTCTCGCTCGGCGCCCTCGCACGGTCCGACGGCATTGCCTGGGTCGACACCGACGTCACCACCGCGCGCCAGGGCGACGAGGTGCGGTGCACGGTGTGGGATCGGTAGCCGTGCGCACCAGGCTCCCCGTGCTCCGCGACGGTGAGGTGGTCGTGCGCCCGCTCCGTCGTGGCGACGAGGAGGCGTGGCTGCGCCTGCGGTCCCAGAACCGCGACTGGCTCAAGCCTTGGGAGGCGACCACGCCTCCCGACGTTCCCCAAGAGCCCGTGACGTTCGGCGCCTTTGTGCGGCAGGAGCGTCGGGCCTGGTCACGCGGCGAGGCGTACGCGGGAGTGATCCTCTTGGATGGCGAACTGGTTGGCCGCGTCTCGATCGGTTCGATCCGGTGGGGGGCGGAGCGCGGCGGGTCGATCGGCTACTGGATCTCGCAGTCACACGCGGGTCGAGGCATCACCCCGCGGGCCGTGAAGCTGCTCGCGGACTACGGCTTCGCGCAAGGTCTGCATCGCCTCGAGATCGCGATCCGGCCGGAGAATGAGGCGAGCCTCGCGGTGATCCGCAAGCTCGGCTGGCGCGAGGAGGGGTTGCGCCGCTCGTACCTCTATATTGACGGCGAGTGGCGCGATCATCGCGTCTTTGCGCGCACCGCTGACTGACACGCCGCGAATATCCGCGGCTTGCGGGCGCCGCCCCCGTACCGTCGTGTCATGGCCCCCGCAGCGCTCCTCGCGATCGTCGGCCTCGGCTTGGTTCTCGCCTACGTCATCCCGCAGCGAATCAAGGAGAGGTCCGATTACGCGCTGGTCCGCACCGAGGACCGCTACTCCGCGCAGATGCGAGTGGTGAAGGCCACCGCGCGTCGCGTCGAGGGCGCTCACGGGCGCCCGTCCTCCGACTCCGGCGAGGTGCCGCTGCTCGTGACGGGGTCTGCGCGCGCGCAGATCGCGTCGCTCGGCGATGCGCGGATGTCGCGTCCCGCAGGGCCGCTTGACCGCGCGGCCGTGTCCGCCCAGCGCGAGGCCATTGCGCTTCGCGGCGACCGTGCGGTTGTGCTCGCGGAGCGTCGTGCCACGGCCCGACGCCGTGCTCGGGTGGCCTCGTCCGCAGGCCTTGTTGCGGTGCTGGGTTGGGCGCTTGTTGCGTTCACGTCCTTCCCCACTGTTCTCGCCGCGGTGTTCACGGCGCTGTTCGGTGGAGTGGTTGTGGCTGGGGCCCGTGCGGCCGCCGCGCAGCGCGCCGCCGACGCGCACATGAATCTTGTTGGCCGTGAGGTCGAGGCCGCCGCCACCGCCACTCAGGCGCTGCGCCGCGTCACGGCGGAGCGGGCCTTGGGTGTTGTGGATGCCGAGCCCTCTGACCTTGAGACCCAGGCGATTCGCGTGGTGACGGCCGCGGACCTCGCTCCGCTCGCGGTGCCCGCGCCCATCCCGGCGCCGGTGCTGCCCTCGGTCGAGGAGGCGCCGCACACGTCCGCGACCCCGGTTGTCCACCCGGCCTGGGCCGAGGAAGAGGCGGACTGGTCGCCACGCGAGCTGCCGGCCCCCGCCTACACGCTCAAGCCGACCGTGCGGCCGCAGTACGCGCGGCCGCTCGAGGAGTCGGACCTTGCCGCGGCGTCATACACGGTCGCGCGTGACGAGGCCGTTCCTTCACCAAGCACCGCCGAGGTCGTCTCCGAGGCGACCGCAGCGTCGGACAACCTGGACTCGATCCTCGCCCGTCGCCGCCGCGCCTCGGCGTAGCCCAGGGGCGCCCCCGCTCCGCGGTTCTGAACCGCATGCGTGGCATTTCTTCACCGTAGTGACCCAATTCGGGCCGAAATCCGGTCGTCAGCCGCGGTGCGGCGGAGGGGGTCAGTCCAGCGGGTACGCCACGTAGGCCAGGCGCTGGCCCGACGGATCCCACGAGTTGACGTTGAGCGTTCCCTGCCCGCCGAACAGGTGCACCAGATCGCGCACCTCGGCACCCTCTGCATCGGCGACCCGGACGATCACGTCGAGGTCCGCCGGGTGCCCCAGGGTCCCGGGCGGGTAGGAGATGAACGACAGTCGCGAGCCAGAGCGCGACAGGTGCGGGAACCAGTTGACCCGCTCGTCGAAGGTGAGCTGGGTGACGTCCTCGCCGTCGGGGCTCATGCGGAACAGTTGTGCATGCCCCGGCGTGGAGGAGCCTCGCTCGGAGTTGAAGTAGATCCACTGCCCATCGGGCGAGAACTCGCTGCCGTCGTGCGGCGCGTCCTCGTCGGTGAGCTGCATGTCCGGCCCGCCCGCCGCGGGGATGGTGAAGACGTTGGTGCGCACGCCGTCGGGCCGGATCTCGAGCCCGATGTACGCGAGTTGCGTCCCGTCCGGACTGATGCCGTGCAGGTAGTAGCGGAAGTCGGGGCCGCGATCATTCGAGACGCGCCGAGGCGCGGGCTCGCCCGCCAGCGAGACCGCGTACAGGTGCCCGTCGTCGCTGCTCACGTACACGATCGAGCCATCGGGGGAGAGGACGTGGTCGTTGTTGAGCTCGGTGACGTGACCCAGCGGGATCTCCTCGAACTCGCCGCCCTCAACGGGAACGCGAAACAGCCGCCCGTCGCCGTTGACGATGAGGTGCCGCCCGTCCGGTGTCCAGTTGGGCGCCTCTAACAGCAGGTCGCGTGACTCTGCGACGAGGGTGGTCGCTCCGGTGTCCGCATCGGCGATGAACAGCTGGGCGCGTTGCCCGGGGCGCAGGGTGCGTGCCATAGGCCCGACGCTACAGCGGGCCCGTTCGCGACGTCGCCTTGTTATAGTAGTAGTAGAACAATGAAGGAGGCCCACATGGACCGATCGATCGCCCGCAGGTTCGCCGTGGTGGGAGTCGTCATCCCCGCCATCGTGACCGTGCTCGGTGTCGTGATCCAGGTGCTCGCGCTGCCCCACGTTCCCGACCCCGTCGCGGTGCACTGGGGCTTCAGCGGCGGCCCCGATGGCTCCGGTCCCGCCTGGTCCTACCTCGTCCTCACGCTGCTCTTCGGTGCCGGCTTCCCGCTGTGGCTGGCGCTGAGCGCGCTCCCGCGAGTGCGGGCCGGATCGCGCGGATGGTCCTTCCGCTTCCTCGGCGCGTTCTCGCTCGGCTTCGCGGTGTTCGGCGCCGTGAGCTGGACGTGGGCGCTGCTGATGCAGATGGGCCTGGACTCGTGGCAGGACGCGCCGAGCGTGGTGCCTTCGCTCATCGTGGGCGCGGTGCTCGGCATCGCGGCGGGACTCATCGGCTACGCCGTTCAGCCGAAGTCCGTGACGGTATTCGAGGAGCTCCCCGTGGCCCACCTCGACGTCGCGAGCGGCGAGCGCGTGATGTGGGTGGGCGTCGCGAAGGCCGGCAAGGGGTCGGTGATCGCGGTGAGCATCGGCGTGGCCGCCCTCGTCGTCGGCGCAATCGTGTGCTGGGCCGCGCAGGAGTACGCGGTCATGTGGCTGCTCGTCGGCCTCGCGGTGCTGATCGGCGCGCTCGGCCTCACGATGCTCGAGGCAGACGTGCGCGTCGACGCCACCGGCGTGGAGGTCCGCGGCCCTGCCGGGTGGCCAAAGAGCCGGATCGCACTCGCGGACATCGGCGGCGCGCAGGCGATCAGGGCCGAGGCGCTCGGCTCGTTCGGCGGATGGGGCTGGCGGCGCGTGCCGGGAGCGCTCGGGGTGATCCTGCGCAACGGCGAGGCGCTCAAGGTGGACCGCAAGCAGGGACACTCGCTCGTCGTGACAGTGGATGACGCCGGCACCGCCGCGGCGCTCGTGAACGCGCTCGCCGCCCGCCAAGGGGCCTGAGCATGCTCCTGCGCATCGACGCCGAGTCCACCGAGCCGCTCTTCGCCCAGCTGGCGGCGTCCGTGCGGGGACAGATCGCGAAAGGCGAGCTGCGCGAAGGCGACCGTCTGCCGCCCGCCAGGGACGTAGCGTCGGGCCTTGGCGTGAACCTGCACACGGTGCTCCATGCGTACCAGGCACTTCGCGAGGAGGGCCTCGTTGACCTGCGGCGCGGACGCGGCGCCGTGGTGACCGACGCGGCGCACGCCGTGGCGCAGCTCGAGCGCGACATCGCCGACCTCGGCAGGCGCGCGGCGGGCCTCGGCATGGCGCCGGCGACCGCGGTTGAGCTGCTGCGCGCGGCCATGTGAGTTTCTTCCCGACGCTGGGGCGGTGGTAATCTGTCCGAGCACTTTGGGGCTGTGGCGCAGTTGGTAGCGCGTCTCGTTCGCAATGAGAAGGTCAGGGGTTCGAATCCCCTCAGCTCCACCAATGTGATGAGTCGGGACATGTGTGACACATGAGTCGCGACATGGGTGACAGTCACGAAAGAGAGCCCGGCCATCGGTCGGGCTCTCTTTGTGTGGTGCACCAGTCGACGTGTCCCCTTGGGTGGAGCGCAGGATTCGCTGCTGCCCGAGGATTGGAGTCCTGATGGCGAAGGCGTCGGCAACTCCCGCGAAGTTCAGGTCGCGGGCGGTGAGCGGTGGTATCGCTCGCGTGGCTTGCAGGGGAACAAGGCCGCCTGGGGGGTATCCGCGACGACGTTGGTTGACTGGGGGTCACGGGCCGCGACTGCTGCGGGTCTGCGAGTCCGCGCTCAAGCCACCGCCAATATAGCTCCCGGCCGCTCATAGAGATCTATGGGGTGGAAGCGACCTTGTTCCATGCTTTGCGACGATGTTGCGTGGGACGTCTAGACGAACCGGCCCTCACGTTGAAACGTGTTTCGCACCCAAGCCACTTACCCGTCTCTGCCCAGGAGTTCCTTGAGGACTTCGGGGTCGTCGGCGAACACCTCGCGGAGCTCATCCTCGGGTATTCCAGCGGTTGGTTCGGATGGCGAAATACTGATCGCATACTGACCCATCGCCGTGGAGCCGTCCGCTTGGTAGGCGGGAATGAGTATCTCCGTGACACCCTGCTCTCGGAGTTCGTCAAGATGGTCCATCCAGGCCTTTGCTTCCTCTGGGTTTGAGACCGCGCCGCCGGAGGCGAGATCAAGTTCGTCCTGCCATACGTAGCCCTGCGAGTTCTTGGTCGTCAAGACAGGGACCAGTTTGTGTGTCTCGGCGGTCAGTCTGGCGGAGTCGATTACCAGATCTTTGGTTTCCGTGACGACGTCGGGGTCAGTGGCAAGACTCGGCTCATCGTTGTGCGCCCCCGCGGTAGCGAACACGACGCCTGCGACGGCGCCCGAAGCAGCCATTGCGACGGTGCCGAAACTCAGCTTGATGCGACTCATAGCGCGGTCCTCCTGATCTGGTCGCTAGTAGTTGAATACCTGGGCGGACCTGGGTATATAGGCTTCGTAGGAAGTTCCCGAGGAGTTGGTGCCCTTTATTCGGCCATTGGAATAGGCGGCCATAGGGTCCGTATAGGTCTTGGTTGGAGTCGCGGAGAGAACCACTGTGGTCGTACTGCCAGGTACTGGTGCCACGTTATAGGAATAGGTGGTTGAGGCGAGGAGCGTGGTGTCACCTTTGTACAGGAGTGCACGTGCTCCCACTGCATATGCGGGGATTGTGTGCGAAGTGTACGGATAGCGCTCCACCAACGTATAAGCACGGAACGAGTGATTAGTTGTGTTGGAATAAACGTAGTTGCGCGCCAGCGCCGACCCGACCCCGTTCACATCGACCGTGTACCACGCGCCGTATTCAGTTGAGGCCTGCGCGGCCGTAATGCCAGCCGCGGCGACAAGAGCGCTTGCCAAGAGAACCGCAATGAGACGCCTTCGCTGCTTCGCAATCCCTGACGCGGACGTGCCGTGTCGAGGCGATATCTCCATGGGCCTGAACTTAGGCCTAGACTCCTTCGGTCGCAAGCGCATAGACGCAGTCGGTCTTTCTCAAAGTTGGGAGCGACTGCTTCAGCGCCCACCTCAAGAGTGCGCTTTGGGCGCTGCGCGCGGATGGAGCCAAAGGGTACCCAGCCACGCTTCACCACCCTCAGTTGTGCCTCGGCGGCGAGACGGTGCTGACCTTGAGGTGCGTTGACGGCCTTAGCCGGGGGAGTGTCCGCTTCTGCGGCAGGCCGTAACAGGGGTGACCGATTCTTCGAGACACGCCCAGAGTAGAAGCCTCGCTTCCCCACGAGGAGGCTGGGCCTTCGTCGTCTCTTCGTTACCCAAACGTAACAACAAACTCTATTACTAGAAACGTTCTTTCCTATATCTTCGTGACCACGCAGCCATGCACGTCGGCTTGCGGCACATCACGGACTCGAAAGGAAACCCCGATGAGCAGATTCACCTCAAGGGTGGCGCTCCAGGTAGCCGCGGGGGCCGCCGCCCTCTCACTGCTGCTTGGCGGCTGCACCAACGACTCAGCCTCAAACTCCGACGGCGCCGTTCTGCGAGTGTGGGCGGGCAGCGCCACCCCCATCAGCGAGAACTTCAACCCCTTCGCCGTGGACACCGCAGTCCACGCGACCTTCGGCGCCATCTATGAGCCGCTGTTCTTCTTCAACCAACTGTCGAGCGACCCGCCAACCGGCCTCATCGGAGACTCGTTTACCTACAGCGAAGACGGCAAGACGCTCACCGTGAAGATCAAGCCGGGCCTCAAGTGGAACGACGGCAAGCCCCTCACGGCGGACGACGTCGCCTTCACCTTCGGCTACGGCTCCAACAAGAGCGACAAGCTCGTGAACACCGAGGTCACGGACGACACCACGGTGGTGTTCACCTATTCGACCCCGCAGTTCACGGAGGCGTCCCTCACGCTGGGCTCCACGTGGATCATCCCCAAGCACGTCTGGGAGTCGATCACCGACTACATGGCGGAGACGAACCCCAAGCCGGTCGGCTCTGGGCCCTACATGGTGCAGTCGTTCTCCGACGCGTCCTACACCGTGGTGGCCAACCCCAACTACCGCGACGGCGAGCCGGCCGTGAAGGAGGTCCAGTACGTGGGCCTCGACTCCAACCAGTCCTCGCAGGACCTGCTCACCACGGGCAAGCTCGACTGGGTGGGTCAGTTCATCGCCAACCCTGACTCGGTGACGGCAAGCGGCGAGATCGCCACCATGAACAACCAGCAGGATCCAACGGTCATCATCACGTGCTCCAACGCCGACCTCGGCTGCAAGGGCGACCAGACGGATCCCGCAGTTCGCCAGGCGATCAACGCGGCGATCGACCGCACGGCCATCGCCTCCAAGGCCTTCGCCGGGCTGCCGGCTACGAGCAACCCAGCATTCGTGCTGCTGCCCCGCGACGAGCAGTGGCTCGGGGACAAGGCGAACGGCGAGAGCCCGCAGTCGCCAGACGCCGCAAAGGCCGGTCAGATCCTCGAGGCCGCCGGCTACACCAAGGGTTCCGATGGCTTCTACGGCAAGAACGGCAAGGCCATCGAGCTTGACCTGTTCTCGCCGGACGGCTGGACCGACTACAACGACGCGGCCAAGCTCATCGCCGAGGAGGCGGCGTCGGCCGGTATTCGCATCAACGCCCGCACCGTCTCCGACGCCGAGTACTGGACGCCAATCTCCAACGGCGACTTCCAGATGGCGCTGTACGGCCTCACCCAGTCGCTCGTAGCAGACCCGTACTCGAACTACAGCCAGTACTTCGCGTCCAACGGCACCGTGAAGGTAGGGGAGAGCCCCGTCACCGGTCAGAACTACTCGCGCTACAAGAACGACGTAGTGGACCAGGCGGTGGCAACAGCCGGCGCCACCCAGGACACGGCGACCAAGCAGGCCGCGTACGCGCAGATTCAGACGGAAATCGCGAACGACTTGCCGTACATTCCGGTTGTGCTCAACGCGTCGCAGGCCTTCTTCAACGTGAAGAAGTTCGAGGGCTGGCCAACGGACGACAACCTGTACGCAAACCCGCTGCCGTACCTCTCGGTGGCATCCGCCGTGGTGCTCACGCACCTCAAGCCCGTCAGTAACTGACCCGCGCACAACTGAGGGAGGAGGAGGTATGCCGTTCTACGCGCGCCGCATCGTGTTCTACCTGATCACGCTGTGGGCCACGATTTCGCTCAACTTCCTCCTCCCTCGGTTGCTCCCTGGTGACCCCGCCGCGATCATGATCGGCAAGCTGCGCCGTGCAAACGGCGGGCGGCCGCTCAGCGAAGAGACCATCAAGTCCATTCACGCGATCCTCGGCACGGGCACCGGCTCCATGTGGGACCAGTACATCGCGTACTGGGGCCGGATCCTCCACGGAGACCTCGGCGTCTCCTCCACGCGCTATCCCGAGACAGTCTCGAGCCTCATCGGCTCCGCGCTCCCGTGGACGCTCGCCCTGGTCGGCACCGCCACGATCATCTCGTTCGTGCTCGGCGTCGGCATCGGCGCCTGGGTGGGCTGGAAGCGCGGCACGTGGCTCGACCACCTCATCCCAGCGACCACCCTGGTGCAGTCCATCCCGTACTTCTGGCTCGCGCTCGTGCTGGTCGCGGTGTTCGCCGTGCACCTTGGGTGGTTCCCCATCGTTGGGGGGTACGACGTCTTCGAGTTCCCCGACGGCCCCGAGCTGAGTTGGCCGTTCTTTGTCAGCGCGGTCCAGCACGCGATACTCCCCATCATCACCATCGTGCTGTCATCCATCGGCGGCTGGCTGCTCGGCATGCGCAACATGATGGTCTCCACACTGTCAGAGGACTACGTGACCACGGCCGAGGCCAAGGGCCTGCGTCCCAAGCACATCCGCGGCCGCTACGCCGCCCGCAACGCGGCCATCCCCAGCCTCGCAGGCTTCGGCATCGCGCTCGGCTTTGTGGTGGCCGGCTCGATCGTGATGGAGCAGGTCTTCAGCTACCCGGGCCTCGGCAAGCTCATGATCCAGGCGGTCCAGGGGCTCGACTACGCGCTCATGCAGGGCGTATTCCTGGTCATCACCCTCGCGGTGCTCGCCGCGAACTTCAGCATGGACCTCGTCTACGGCTTCATCGACCCGAGGGTGAGGCACAGTGGTTGACAAGACAGCGGCTGAGGACAGCAGGTACACCCCCAACGCGAGCCCCGCCGCCCTCGAGGCCGAGCGCATCACCCGGCGCGACGAGGCCGAGCAGGAGCGCGTCGCCGAGACCGTCTCCTTCGCGGCGCAGCGCCGCCTCAGGTTCGACGCTGTTCGCCACCTCATGCCGCGCTGGTCCGCCAAGCTGGTTTGGGGCGTCGTGATCGTTGGCCTCATCACGGCATTCGGCCTGATCGGGCCGTACTTTGTTCAGGACCCGCACGACTCCGACAACCCCGCGCTCCTGCCGCCAGGCCCGGGCCACCCGCTCGGCACCACCAAGCTCGGCTACGACGTGCTCGCCCAACTGGCGTGGGGCACGCGCGGCTCGCTCTTCATCGGCATCGTCGCCGGCGTCGTCACGCTCATCCTCGCGATCCTGTTCGGCATCCTCGCCGGGTACTTCGGCGGCATGCTCGACGAGCTGCTGACGCTCGGCACCAACATCATGCTCGTCATCCCCGGCCTCCCCCTGGTCATGGTGATCGCCGCCTACTTCCAGAACACGCCCGGCCTGGGCCCGCTCGCGCGCAGCTCTTTGCTGATCGCGCTCATCCTCGGCGTCACGAGCTGGGCCGGCTCCGCCGTGGTGCTGCGGGCCCAGGCCAAGTCCCTCCGTACCAGGGAATACGTGGCCGCCGCCAAGGTCGCCGGCGAGCGGCCCATGCGCGTCATCTTCGTGGAGATCCTGCCCAACCTGGTGCCGCTCATCGCCGCGCAGTTCATCTTCGGCATCATCTTCGCGGTCCTTGGCGAGGCCGGACTCTCGTACCTAGGTCTGGGCCCGACGGGGTCGATAACCTTGGGCACGATGCTCAACGATGCACAGACCGGCCAGGCAGTCGGCACCGGCGCCTGGTGGTGGTTCGTTCCGCCGGGCGCGATCATCGCCCTCCTCGGGGCCGGCCTGTCGCTCATCAACTTCGCCATCGACGAGGTCATCGACCCCAAGCTCCGCCTCGCGCCAAAGGCCGCTCGCAGCCAAAGGCAAGCGGAGCGTCGGGCAGCGAAACGCACGGCGCGCTCAGCCCAAGAGGGGGTGACGGCATGACGCAAGACATCGTTCTCGAGGCCACGGACGTGTCCATCACCTACGCCGTGGAGCCCCCCGTGCACGCGGTGAAGAACGTCTCGCTGAGCCTGCACCGGGGCGAGATCCTAGGCCTCGCCGGCGAATCCGGCTGCGGAAAGACCACGCTCGCTTACGGCCTCAACCGGCTGCTCAAGGCGCCGGCCGTGATGACGTCCGGCGACGTGGTTCTCCACGACCGCTCGGGCGAGGACATCGACGTGGTGAGCCTCACCGGCGACGAGCTGCGGCGGTTCCGCTGGGACAAGGTGTCGATGGTGTTCCAGGGCTCGATGAACTCGCTGAGCCCCGTGCTGACCGTGCGCAAGCAGCTCCACGACGTCCTCACCACCCACCGCCCCGGCATGAGCAAGAGCGAGCGGGACGCGCGCGCTGCCGAGCTGCTGACGCTCGTCGGCGTGGACCCCTCCCGCATGTCGAGCTTCCCGCACCAGCTCTCCGGCGGCATGCGCCAGCGCGTGATGATCGCGATGGCGCTCGCGCTCGACCCACAGGTCATGATCATGGACGAGCCGACCACCGCGCTCGACGTGGTGGTGCAGCGCGGCATCATCCGCGAGATCATGCGGCTTCGCGAGGAGCTTGGGTTCGCGATCATCTTCATCACCCACGACCTCCCCCTGCTCATCGAGATCGCCGACCGCATCGTCGTGATGCTCGAGGGCGAGATCGTCGAGGAGGGCACCGCGGAGCAGATCTATCGCAACCCGCAATCCGAATACACTCGCAAGCTGCTCTCGAGCTTCCCCAGCCTCACGGGCGAGCGCGGCGGCTTCGTCCGGAGCGGAGGTGACGCGTGAGCGAAACCAAGCCCGAGGGCTCGCTCGAGGCGCGCGGCCTCGTGAAGGACTTCCGCCTGCGCAGCGGCTTCCACGTCACCACGCTCCACGCCGTGCAGGACGTCTCATTCACGCTGGTACCAGGTAAGACGGTGGCCGTGGTGGGCGAGAGCGGCTCGGGCAAGTCAACGGTCGCGCGCATGATCGCCAAGCTTGAGAGCCCGACGGCGGGGCAGGTTCTGCTCGACGGCTCGCCCAGTCCTGTGCGCGGCAAGGCGCTCACCGACTATCGCCGTCAGGTGCAGATGGTCTTCCAGGACCCGTTCGCCTCACTGAACCCGTTCCACACGATCGCCCACCACATCGAGCGCCCCTTGCGGCTGCACAATCCGGGCCTGTCCGCCGATGAGGCGCACGCCCGCGCGGTTGAGCTGCTTGAGCGCGTGCGGCTCACGCCGGGGGAGAAGTTCATGCTGCGGCGGCCGCACGAGCTCTCGGGCGGTCAGCGGCAGCGCGCGGCGATCGCCCGTGCCCTCGCGCCAGGATCGCGGTTCATCGTCGCCGACGAGCCCGTGTCGATGCTCGACGTCTCCATCCGCCTCGGCGTGCTCAACCTGCTCGCCGACCTGCAGCGGCAGGACGGCATCGGGGTGCTGTACATCACGCACGACCTCGCAACCGCGCGGCACTTCTCAGACGAGATCCTCGTGATGCGCTATGGCCAGGTGGTGGAGCGCGGGCCCGCGGACGAGGTCATCCTCAACCCGCAGCACGAATACACGAAGGCGCTGCGAGAGGCCGCCGCCGACCCGGATCGCCTTGGCCAGCTGCGCGACGAGGTGCGCCACGCGAGTGCGCTCGGCAGTTCATCAGGGCAGGGAGCGTCATGACAACCCCCGGCACCCCGACGTTCCTGCGCACCCACAACGACCGCGCGGCGTTCCGCCTCTTCCTTGAGCACGGCGCGCTGAGCCGGTCCCAGTTGGGGGAGCTCTCCGGCCTGTCCAAGCCAACGGCGAGCCAGATGATCTCGCGGCTCGAGCGCATCGGGCTCATCGAGCCCGTCGGCGAGACCGCGGGCTCCCGCGGCCCCAATGCCGTGTCCTACGGCGTTCGCCAGGCGAGCATGTCCGGCGTGGCCATCAGCGTGCTCGCGGACGCGATCGAGGCGGTCGTCGTCGACCCTACGGACGCCGAGCATCCGGTTGTCGAGGTGCCAACGGAGCGGCCGGGCTCGAAGCGCTCGCCGGAGTCGGACGTCGCCGCGGCCATCGCCGCCGCGTGCGAGGCTGCCAATGTCGCCGAGTCCGCGGTGCGGATCGTGGCCGTTGGCGTGCAGGCGGCGGTGGACAGCGGCGAGGACTCGGTGTCCTTCACCGACACGCTTCCCGGATGGCCGCGCGTCGGCGCGCGCGAGCGCATCGAGTCTCGCACCGGGGTCTCCGCGATCCTCGAGAACGACGTCAACCTCGCGGCGATAGCCGAGCGCTCTGTGCGCAGCACGCGGGAGCTGTCCAGCTTCGTCTACCTGTGGCTCGGCGAGGGCCTCGGCGTCGGCATCGACATCGATGGCGAGGTGCAGCGCGGGGCGTTCGGCGGCGCGGGCGAGGTGGGCTACGTGGAGGTGCCGCGCTCGGCGGCTTCCCTCGATCCGGACGCGATGGACTTCACGGACCTGCTCGGCGGCCCCGCCGTCCGGCGACTGGTGGGCGCCGCCGAGGACGCGCGGCTGCCGGACGCACTCGCGGGCCTCGACACCAACGAGGCCGCCCTCGCCGCCCTCGCCGACCGCGTAGCGCTGCTCGCCTCTCCCGTGCTCGCGGTGCTGGACCCCTCGGCGATCGTCATCGGCGGGCCCACCGGCCTTGCCGCGGGAGACGGGCTGGCCGCGCTGGTCCAGGAGCGCATCGCCGACGAGCCGCCGCCAAAGGCCAAGCCGTCGCAGGTCCGCACGCACCACCGAGTGTCCGTGCATCAGAGCCTCGCGGGAGGCTCGCCCGTGCTGCGCGGCGCGCGCCGGCTGCTTGTCACCGAGATTCGGGACCGCCTCGAGGCGGCCATCGTCGTCGACGCTCCTGCGATCGGCTGAGCAAGGAAGGGCACGATGAAGCTCGCAATCGTTGGCGGCGGCTCCACCTACACGCCGGAGTTGATCGACGGTTTCGCGCGCCTGCGCGCGGAACTGCCGCTCGACGAGGTTGCGCTCGTGGACCCCGACGAGCGCCGGCTCGAGTTCGTTGGCGGGATGGCGCGAAGGATGCTCGCGCGCGCCGGTCACCCCGCGCGCGTCGTGACCACAACTGACCTTGTAACAGGCGTTTCGGGCGCCGACGCGGTGCTGTTGCAGCTGCGCGTCGGCGGCCAGGAGGCGCGCCACGAGGACGAGACGTGGCCGCACGAGGTGCACTGCATCGGCCAGGAGACAACCGGGCCGGGCGGGCTCGCCAAAGCCCTGCGCACGGTTCCCGTGGTGCTGCGCATCGCCGACGCGGTCCGCGCGCACGCCAAGCCGGACGCGTGGATCGTCGACTTCACCAATCCCGTTGGCATAGTCACCCGCGCGCTGCTCGAGCACGGGCACCGCGCCGTCGGGCTGTGCAACGTGGCCATCGGCTTCCAGCGGCGCTTTGCAGGCATGCTGGGCGCGGAGCCCGACGACGTGCGGCTCGGTCACGTTGGCCTCAACCACCTCACGTGGGAGCGCAGCGTGACCGTTGCCGGCGTCGACCGCCTGCCGGGCCTGCTGCGGGATCAGTTGGGTGAGCTCAGCGACGACGTTCACCTCGCCCCTGCGCTGCTTGCTGGGCTGGGCATGGTGCCGTCGTACTACCTGCGGTACTTCTACGCGCACGACGAGGTGCTCGCCGAGCAGCTCGCCGAGCCTTCGCGCGCGGAGGCCGTTCGCGCCATCGAGGAAGAGCTGCTCGCGATCTACGCGGATCCCAGTGCGGACACCAAGCCCGAGGCGCTAGAGCGCCGCGGCGGCGCTTTCTACTCCGAGGCCGCGGTGGAGCTGCTCGCGGCGATCATGGGCGCCGCCCACCCGCCTCGCGTGGTCAACCTCCGCAACGACGGCCTCCTTCCCTTCCTCCCTGACGACCACGTCGTTGAGGTGCCCGCCACCTTCCGGAACGGCACCTTCGTCGCCGAGCCGGTCGCGCCCCTGCCCGACGACGTGGCCGGGTTGATCGGCGCCGTCGCCGGATACGAGAGGCTCGCGCTCGAAGCCGCCGTTCACGGCGGCCGGGAGCGTGTGGTGCGAGCGATGGCGGCCAACCCCTTGGTGCTGCAGTACGACCGCGCCGAGCGCCTCACGGACCTGCTGCTCGCGGCGAACAAGCGACACCTGGAGTGGGCGAGATGACGCCGGCGAACAAGGTCGTGATCGCGGTCGATGGCGGTGGCTCCAAGACCGACGTCGTCGCGCTCGCGCTCGACGGGACCGTGATCGCGCGTAAGCGGGGGCCAAAGAGCAGCCCGCACCTCGTGGGACTCGAGGGATCGGTGGCCGTCATCGACGCGCTCGTGCGCGACGTGGTCGGCGACGCCGAGGTGGTCCAGGCGGACGTGTACCTCTCCGGGCTGGATCTGCCGATCGAGATCGAGCGGTACCGCGCCGGCGTGGCCGGATGCGCGTGGGCGGCGCGGGGCTGGTGGTCGACAACGACTTGTTCGCGCTGCTGCGCGCCGGCACGGAGGCGACCGACGCGGTAGCCGTGATCTGCGGAACGGGGATCAACGCCGTCGGCATCCGCGCGGACGGCGCCACGGTCCGCTTCCCCGCCCTCGGCGAGATCTCCGGCGACTGGGGCGGCGGGTATGGGCTGGGCCAGGCGGCGCTGTGGCACGCGGCGCGCGCCGTCGACGGGCGCGGCCCGCAGACGGCGCTCGTGGAGGGAGTGCTGACCTCTCTGGGGGCGCACAGCATCGACGAGGTCATCGAGCAGTTGCACTTTGGGCAGCGGGAGTTCTCGGACCTGTCCAGCCTCGCGCCGGTGGTGCTCGCGGCCGCGGCTCGCGACGACGCCATTGCGTTGAGCCTGGTAGACCGGCAAGCGGAGGAGATCGTGGCGTTCGTGCGCGCGATCGTGACGCGCCTCGGACTCGGGGACCACGCCTTCCCCGTGGTGCTCGGCGGCGGCATGTTCGAGACAGAGACGCCCCGCCTCAGCGGGGGCGTGCTGGCCGGGGTCGCGGAGGTGGCTCCGCGCGCCAAGGTGGTGCACGTGCGCCGCCCGCCGATCGCGGGAGCGGCGCTCCTCGCGCTCGAACACGCGGGCGTGCAAGCCCAGGCGATCGCCGTGGCGGACGCGGCGTTCGCGGGCACTGCGACGAGCGCCGTCGCTCCCGTGTGACGCGAAAGGTTACAGTTTCCTAAGGACTGGCAACGAACGGGAACTTTCGCAGAAGCCCATCGGTTACGTCCGTGTCGCCCTGCGCAGGGCCATGTATCCACCCCCTACCTGGGAGATTTTCGCGTGAAGACCAAGTTGTCCGTTTCCCTTGCCGCGGCCGCCCTCGCGGCCCTCGTGCTCGCAGGCTGCTCCTCGGCGGGCGGCGACGCCTCGCCCTCGCCGAGCGCGTCCGATGACACCGAGGCCCTGCAGGCCGCGGCTGACGCCGCTCTCGAGACCGTGAGCTGGGACGAGGACGCCGACGGCGTTCCCACCTTGACCTTCGCCCAGCCCTTCAACGTGGGCACCACCGCCACGCGCATGATCTCCGACGGAGACGGTGCGCAGATCAAGGAGGGCGACGTCGTCACCCTTGACTACACGGTGTCCTCCGGCGAAGACGGCTCGGTGAGCTACTCGACCTACACGGGCTCGACTCCCGAGGCTGTGTCGCTCATCGAGGGCCAGATCGACCCGCTGCTGATCGACCTGCTGGTGGGCGCGCACGTTGGTGCCGACTTCCTCTACGCGGCAGTTGACAGCTCCACCTCTCCCACGACGTCGGTCATCATGGCCGTCACCGTCGCGGGCACCGTGACGCCCCTCGACCGCGCGTCCGGCACCGCCGTGACCCCCGAGGAGGGCCTCCCCGTCGTGACCCTCGCCGACAACGGCGCGCCTTCGGTGGAGATCCCCAAGACGGATCCGCCCAAGGACCTCGTGGCGCAGACCCTCATCAAGGGCGACGGCGACACCGTCGAGGAGGGCGACAACATCACCGTCCACTACAGCGGCTGGCTGTGGGATGGCGGCACCCAGTTCGACTCGTCGTGGGACCGCGGCACGCCGTTCACCACGACCCTTACGACCTCGTCGCTCATCGAAGGCTGGGTCAAGGGACTCGCGGGCCAGACCGTCGGCTCGCAGGTGCTGCTCGTCATCCCGTCGGACCTTGGCTACGGCGACGACGACTCCTCGGACGGCTCGATCCCCGGTGGATCCACGCTCGTCTTCGTGGTCGACATCCTCGCGGTGTCCTAACTCACGTCACGCGAACAGGCGCCGGCTCCCGACAGGGGGCCGGCGCCTTTGTGTTGTCATGCTGCGCACCGCTCCGAACCGCTCAGCGGCACGTTGAGCGCTCACAAGCCGCTAGAAGTGCCTGAAAGTGGTTCAGAGCGGTGGGGGGCGGCCCGACGCTACCGGCGCCAGACCTGCCAGCGCGGGTGCTCCCGTGTCCGGGTTGGCTCGTCGCTGCCAAGAGACAGCTCGGGGCCGTCGAGGTCGTCGACGACGACCGTGTAGGTCTTTCCCGCGTTCTTGACGACCGCCGTGACGAGCGCGGCCACGGGGAGCGCCATGAACGCGCCCATGGGGCCCGCGACCGCACCGCCGAAGAGCGCGGCGCCGAACGCCACGGCACCGTTCAGCTCCATGGTCTTCGAGGAGAAGCGTGGGCTGAGCCAGTAGTTCTCGAGCTGCTGGTAGATGATGATCCACACGAGGAAGATGACTGCCGGGACGAGCCCCTGGACCGCGAGAATCAAGAGGATCGGGATGATCGCCCCGATGTACGTGCCGATCATGGGGATGAACTCGCTCACGAAGCCCATGAACAGCGCCATCGGCATGGCGTACACGAGCGGCATCCCCAGGATGACCATCACCGTGAAGCCGAGGCCGCCGTTGACGGCCATGAGCAGCAGGCGAGAGTAGAAGTACCCGCCCGTCTGCTCGATCGACTGGTCGGTGATCCACGCGAAGACGCGCTGGCGGTCTGGGTTCATGCGGGCCGCGACCGCCCTGCGGATGTTCGGGAAGCCCGCCGCGATGTAGAACGTGAACGCGGCGATCGTGAAGAAGTCAAAGATGAAGCCGATACCGCTCGTCACCAGTCCAAACACGCTCGAGCCCCACGCGGCGAGAGAGTTGAGGAACTCGTCGGCGTGCTGCTGGGCGCTCTCGCTCGACACGGCCTCCCCGCCGAACGTGGCGGTGGTCCAGGCGTTGAGGTCGTCGATCCACCCCGCGATGTTGCTCTGCACCGCCTCGGCGAACTTCACGATCGCGGGAATCAGCACCAGAACGAGCAGTATCAGCGCGACGAGGGCGATGAGGTAGACGATCCCCACGGCCGCCCCGCGCTTCATGTGGTACTTCGCGGTCAGCGTGTTGACGCCGGGGATGATGGCGAGCGCGAAGAACGTGGAGATGATGAGCATCCCCACGAGCCCGCGGGCCTGCACGATCGCCAGCACCGCGAGGGTCGTCAAGGCGGCAACGGCCACGGTCTTGCGGAGCACCACCCACGTGAAGTGGTTGGCCCATCCCGCGTACTCGGGCTCGGCGTACTTCTTGTCGCCGGCCCACAACCGTGCAGCCCGCGCAACCTCCGTGGGGACCTCTGGCTCTTCAGACGCCGGGGTGTCAGCGCTCATCGCGGTGCGTGGTGCAGCCGTCTAGGCGGCGACCTTCGCGCTCTTGCCGAACGTGAAGGCGCGCACGACGCCCATGACGCCGAGGATCACGAGCGAGATGCCGATGAGGACCGCGAAAGCAAGGATGGTCCAGCCCGGCCAGATGAGCACGACGACGCCAGCGAGGATCGAGAAGATGCCGAACGCGATGCCGACGCCGCGGCTGCCGTCGCGCTTGCCGGACTCGACGAGCGCCATGATGCCGTCGATGATCCACGCGATGCCGAGCGCGAGGGCCGCGATGATCGCGAGCACGCCTGTGGAGGCGGCGAGGTTGCGCAGCACGATGATGCCCGCAAGGAACACGATCAGGCCGAGGATCAGGCCGAGGATGCGGTGTCCGCCGCCGATGCCGCTGCTGAAGATCGACAGCGCAACGCGCGCGATACCAGCGAAGATGAAGTAGATGGCGAGGATTCCCGCGAAGACCGCGAGCGTCTTGCCTGGCCACACGAGCAGGGCCACGCCGAGCGCGATGCCCAACAGGCCAACGAGGCCGAAGGCCGCGCGAACGGCGTTGATGCCGTTCTTTCCAAGCTCGCTCGGGTCGAGCTCGAACACGTCGATGCTCACGCCGCTCACCGATCCGTTGTCAGCCATTGCGTCCTCCTGCTCGTGCCCACGCTCCAATGCGCGGGTCATCAGCGCCAACGCTAGCGCTAAACGAGGGTTTTCACGCGCATGGCACGGCCCGACGCTGGGGTCGAGTTAGGCGCGGAGCTCGGGTCAGGCGACGACTGGGGCTGTGCGCGCGACCAGGGAGAACAGGTCCTTGGGATCCGCGGGCGAGACGAGGAGGTCGAGGTCGGCTACGTCGGCGTCGAGGCTGTCGCGAACGTAGCGAAGCGCGGAGAAGTCCTCGATCGCGAAGCCAACCGAGTCGAAGATCGTGATCTCCTCCTCGGAGCGCCGGCCGGGCGTCTCGCGGCGGATGACCCGCCAGAGCTCGGTGACGGGGTGATCCTCCGGGAGGTGCTGGATCTCGCCCTCCTCGCGCGTCTGCGGTTCGTACTCCACGAAGATGCTCGAGCGGCGCAGGATGCTGGTCTCGAGCTCCGTCTTGCCCGGGCAGTCGCCGCCGATCGCGTTGAGGTGCATGCCGGGGCGCACCATCGATTCGGTGAGCACGGTGGCGAGGGCCTTGTCCGCGGTGCAGGTGGTGACGATGTCCGCGCCCTCTGTCGCGTCAGCCGCGCCGGAGGCAACGCGGACCTCGAAGCCAAGCGAGCGCAGGTTTCGCTCCGCCTTGGCGAGCGCTGCGGGATCTGTGTCCCATAGCGAGAGGTCGTTGATGCCGAGCAGCGCGCGGAAGCCGAGCGCCTGGAACTCGGACTGGCTGCCGGTGCCGATCAGCGCCATGCGGGTGGCGTCCCTGCGTGCCAGGTACTTGGCCGCCATCGCGGACGTGGCCGCGGTGCGCAGCGCCGTCAGCATGGTCATCTCGCTGATGAGCAGCGGGTACCCGGTGGCGACGTCAGAGAGGACGCCGAAGCCGACGACCGTCTGGAGGCCTCGGCCGGGGTTGATGGGGTGCCCGTTGACGTACTTGACCGCGTAGAGCTCGCCGTTGGACGTTGGCATGAGCTCGATCACGCCGTCCTTCGAGTGGTGCGCCGTGCGCGGCCGCTTGTCGAAGCGCTCCCACTCCACGAAGTCCGCCTCGATGGCGGCCGCGATGCCGGCGATTCGGGCCTCAGCACCCGAATCGGCGATCCATCGCGCCATGCGCGCTACGTCGACGACTTGCACCATGTCAGGCTTCCTCTGCGTTCCTTGGCCGCAAATCGAGCGTGCAGCACTTCACGCCGCCGCCGCCCTTGAGCAGTTCCGAGAGGTCGACGCCAACGGGGTTGAAACCGCGCTCTCGGAGCGCCTCCGCAAAGCGCGTTGCGCGCTTGGGCATGACCACGTCGCGGCCGTTGCTGACCACGTTGAGGGCGAGCATCGCTGCCTCGTCTTCGTCAACGATGAGGGCGTCCGGGTAGCGGCGCTCGAGTTCGGCGAGGCTCGCGGGGGCGAAGGCGCTCGGCAGGTAGGCGATCTGCTCACGGCCCGGGCGCGCATCGAGCACGGCGAGCGCCGTGTCCAGGTGGTAGTACTCGGGGCGCGCGAGCATGAGCGTCACGACCTCGCGGCCGAAGACCCCGGCGGCCTCGCGGTGGCTCGCGATGGTCGAGCGGAAGCCGGTTCCCGCGAGGATGACGTCACCGACGACGAGGAAATCGCCCTCGCCCTCGTTGACCGCAGTGGCCTCGACCACTTCGTAACCCGCGCGGGCAAGCCATGCCGCGTAGGCGTCGGCCTCCGGCTGGCGCTCTGGGAAGCGGAACGACGCGGTGTAGGCGATGCCGTTGACGACGGTGGCGCCATTGGCGGCGTAAACCATGTCCGGGAGGCCCTCGACGCCGTCGATCTCCTGCACCTCGATGCCGACGCGAGCGTAAGTGTCGCGCAGTTCGCGCCACTGGGCCACGGCAAGGTCGGTGTCAGTCGGCACGGTGGGATCCATCCACGGGTTGATCGCGTAGAGGACGTCAAAGTAGGTGGGCGGGCACATGAGCACGGCCATGGGCATGGGGGTGCGGTCGGCCGTCGTGGTGGTGGTCATGGGCTGGGGCGTGGAGTGGGGACTCGTCATGGCGTAAGCATGACAGCGAATCCCTGCAAGGTGTTGTCGATATGTTGGTGATTGTTGCGAAGTTTGTTAGTCTGGCGCAAGATTCTCTTGTGGCTGGCGAAGTGGAGGCACCGAAGTGAGCGTGGACGAACTCGATCGCAGGCTCATCGAAATGTTGCGTCGAGATGGCCGCGCAACATTCGCGGATCTTGGCCAGCGAATAGGGCTCTCCGCCTCAGCGGTGAAGCGCAGGGTTGACCGCCTCGTCGGGACGGGCGTGATCCGCGGTTTTGGCGTTGTCGTGGACCCCGATGTCGATGGCAGGGACACCGAGGCGTACGTCGAGCTCTTCTGCCGCGGAACCGTTGCACCAGGGGAGCTCACGCGCATCCTCGCAGACATTCCGGATGTGGTCGAGGCCTGGACGGTCACCGGCAACGCCGACGCCATCGTGCGCATCCGCGCTCGCGACATCGCGAGCCTCGAGGTGGCGCTGGAGCGGGTGCGGCTCGCTCCCCAGGTGGACTCGACGCGCTCCGCGATCGTGCTCTCGCGCCTCATCGAGCGCAGAGACGGTTAACAGCACCGAGGGCTAGATCCAGCCGATCTTCGCGCCCTCGGGATCGATCACGATGTTCGGTATCCACATGTGCATCTGCCAGTACTCATAGGGGATCGTCATTCCCGTCCAGATCGGCAGGAAGAACCCCGCGAAGATGAGGCACACCGCAAGGAACGCGGTGACGGCCATGGACCCGCCGCGCGAATACCTGCCGATGCCCACCCAGTCGGCCAGAGCGTCGGGCAGCGCGATCTTTCGCAGCGCCCAGGTGAGCGTCAATACCAGGAACGGCGCGAAGGCCACCGAGTAGAACGTGAAGATGGTGCGGTACGCGTAGGGGAACCACACCACCCAGCCGGCGAGAACGCCGATCGACACGGTGAGCGCCATGAGGTCCAGGTGGCGGATCACGCGCCACAGCGCGTACACGAGCGCGGCCGCTCCCGCCCACCAGATGAACGGGTGGCCAAGGGCGTGGATCGCGCTCACGCAGCGGGAGGCGCCGCAGTCGGCGTTGTCGACGTCGGTGAACCAGAAGGCCGTGGGGCGCAACTGCAGGATCCAGCCATACGGGTTGGACATGTAGTTGTGGTGGCTCGTCAGGGACGTATGGAAGTCCCACATCTGCTTGTGGTAGTAGACGAGCGATCGCAAGGCGTCCGGGAGCCACGTGACGCCCTCGCCGGGATGCTTCTGGGCCCAGTCGCGGTCCCATGATCCGGATGTGGCGAACCAGTTCCACCACGTCAGCAGGTACACACCGAGCATGACGACGAGAGCCCCGATCGCCGTGGGAATGGCGCGAACGCCGGCCGAGAGGAACCAGCGCCCGTAGCCCGCCCTGCGCCGGTCCGCCATGTCGAAGATCACGGACAGCAGCAGGAATGCGGCCGCAAAGTACATCCCAGACCACTTGGTGCCGATCGCGAGCCCGAACACCACCACCGCGGCCCAGCGCCACCAGTGGATTCCCGTGCGGGAGCCCCAGCCCGGGATGTATTCGTAAGGGTCAAGACCGCGCCGCTGCCGCTCTGCCGCCGCACGCTCGAACACCCGCGCTCGCATCCGATGCCGGTCCAGCAGGATCAGCCCAAAGCCGGCGGTGACGAAGAACGCCAGGTAGTTGTCGAGCAGCGCGGTGCGCGACAGCACGATCGACATCCCGTCGATGGCCACGAGCAGCCCCGCGACCCCTCCCCACAGGGTGGAGCGGAACAGGTGCCGCGCGATGAGCGCCACGATGATGCACGTAGCGACGCCCGCGAGGGCCGTGGTGACGCGCCAACCGAACGGATTGTTTCCGAACGTCTTCATGCCCAACGCGATGAGCAGCTTGCCCACCATCGGGTGCACGATGAAGTCCCCCGTGGTGTGCAGACCGGAGAGGTTGCCCTGCTCGAACCAGTCGTTGTCGCCCGTCCAGTCGCCCTCATACCCGTACTTGAGCAGGGAGTATGCGCCGCGGACGTAGAACACCTCGTCGAACACGAGGGCGTTGGGCTTGTTCAACCCCACGAACCTCAGCACCGCCGCGAGCACTCCAACCGCGGACACCATGACGGCCACTCGCCAGCGCCATAGCCACTCCCATTGGGACTCCCAGCGGGCGCTAACTGTGTTCAGCACATGCGAATCGTAACCGGAGCGTGTGCCACGCTTGCCACATGACCGGTCGCATCGTTCTCGCGGGCACGCCCATCGGCAACCTCGCCGACGCGACCGACCGTCTCCGCGAGGCCCTCGCCACCGCGGATGTGGTCGCGGCAGAGGACACGCGCCGCACGCTCGACCTCGCGCGCGGCCTAGGGGTGACCATCGCCGGGCGCCTCGTGGCGCTTCACGACCACAACGAGCGCTCGCGGGCCGCCGCGCTGGTTGGCGAGGCTCTCGGCGGCGCCTTTGTGCTCCTTGTGTCCGACGCTGGCATGCCCACCGTTTCCGACCCCGGTTTTCGCGTGGTCGAGGAGGCGGCGGCCGCCGGGGTTCAGGTGACGGTGCTTCCGGGCCCGAGCGCCGTGCTCGCTGCGCTCGCGGTGAGCGCGCTGCCCACGGATCGGTTCGCCTTTGAGGGCTTCCTGCCGCGCAAGGCGGGGGAACGCGCGCGGGCGCTCGCGGCGCTCGCGAACGAGGAGCGCACGCTCGTGTTCTTCGAGGCTCCGCACCGGCTCGCGGAGTCGCTGGCCGACATGGCCGTCGCGTTCGGGCCGGACCGTGCCGCGTCCGTGAGCCGCGAGCTCACCAAGACGTTCGAGGAGACGCGCAGGGGACCGATCGGGGAGCTCGCCGAGTGGGCCGCCGACGGTGTCAAGGGGGAGATCGTGGTGTGCGTTGCGGGCGCAACCCCAGCCGCCCTTGCCCTCGACGACGCCGTTGCCGAGGCCGTCGGGCGTGTGAAGGCGGGCGAGCGCGCGAAGGACGTGGCGGCGGACCTGGCGCCGCTCGCCGGGGTGAGTTCGCGCGAGCTGTACGCCGCAATCGTCGCCGCGAAGGGCCGCGAATGAGCGGTATGGCCCGCTGGCTCACCGCGGGGGGTGCTCGCGGTGCTGTGCGCGGTTGCTGGCGTGTTCGTCGCGTCGGTGCTGCAGCCGCGAGTCGTCGCTGAGCCGCAGACGACCCCCGTGACCGTGCACGTGACGACCACGGCGACCGCGGACCCGAGCGCGGAACCGGCGCCGGTCGCCTCGCCCGTCGGCATCGACCTCACGGCGCACTCGACCGATGACCCGTCCTCGGTGTGGGTGGTCGTCAACAAGCAGCGCCCCGTGGACCCCGAGAGCTTTGTGCCCGACGACCTCACGGCCACGGGCATCCCCGGCGGCAACGAGGTCTCGAAGCGCGCGGTGACGGCGCTCAGGAAGATGTACGCGGCTGCGGCCGACGCTGGGGCGGCTTCGGCTCGTCGACCGCCTACCGCTCATTTAACTTCCAGAAGGGGCTGTTCTCGCAGTACGCGAACCAGTGGGGGGTGGCGAAGGCCGAGACGTTCTCCGCGCGGCCGGGGTATTCGGAACACCAGACGGGCTTCGCGCTCGACCTCTACGACCTCAAGGGCGGGTGCGCGCACACGGAGTGCTTCGCCGACACGAAGGCGGGGAAGTGGCTCGTCAAGCACGCGGCCGACTACGGCTTCATCGAGCGCTATCCCGAGGGGGAGTCCAAGGTGACGGGCTACAAGTGGGAGCCGTGGCATTGGCGCTACGTTGGCGTGGAACTCGCCCAGTACATGCGGGACCAGAAGATCGAGACCCTCGAAGAGGTCTTCGGCCTGCCGCCTGCCCCGGACTACGACTGACACCCCCTCCCTCCGGTCCCCCTGCGGGTTGAGGTAGATGCGGGGTGATTCTGGGGCCAAAAACGCCCGGGACCTACCTCAACCGTGGGGGCGGTGTGCTTGAGCGCAGGGTTGAGGTAGATGCGGGGTGATTCTGGGGCCAAAAACGCCCGGGACCTACCTCAACCGTGGGGGCGGTGTGCTTGAGCGCAGGATGACCGGCTTCTCCCCGGCCCTAGGATTAACCGCATGTCCCACATCCTCTCCGCGGTTGCCTGGCCGTACGCGAACGGCCCACGGCACATCGGTCACGTCGCCGGGTTCGGCGTTCCCTCCGACGTCTTCAGCCGCTACATGCGCATGGCGGGACACGACGTGCTCATGGTCTCCGGAACGGACGAGCACGGGACGCCCATCCTCGTGCAGGCCGAGCGCGAGGGCGTCTCGCCGCAAGAGCTGGCGGACCGCTACAACCGGGTGATCGTCGAGGACCTCACGGCGCTGGGGCTGAGCTACGACCTCTTCACGCGCACCACCACGGGCAACCACTACAAGGTGGCGCAAGACCTCTTCAAGGCCGTGCACGCGAACGGCTACATGGTGCTGCAGACCACCCGCAGCGCCATCTCCCCGAGCACCGGCCGCACCCTTCCGGACCGCTACATCGAGGGCACGTGCCCCATCTGCGGCTTCGACGGCGCCCGCGGTGACCAGTGCGACAACTGCGGCAACCAGCTGGACCCGATCGACCTCAAGAACCCGCGCAGCCGCATCAACGGCGAGACGCCGCAGTTCATCGATCAGGAGCACTTCTTCCTGGACCTGCCCGCGCTCGCTCCGGCGATCGCCGAGTGGCTCGCCGATCGCGAGGGCTGGCGCCCCAACGTGTTGAACTTCTCGCGCAACCTGCTCGCGGACGTGCGCCCTCGCGCTATGACGCGGGACATCGACTGGGGCATCCCCGTGCCGCTCGAGGGGCTGGGAGGACAACCCAAATAAGCGCCTCTACGTGTGGTTCGACGCGGTGATCGGCTACCTCAGCGCCTCCATCGAGTGGGCGCGACGCTCCGGCGACCCCGAGGCGTGGCGCGAATGGTGGAACAACCCCGAGGCGCGGTCCTACTACTTCATGGGCAAGGACAACATCACCTTCCACTCGCAGATCTGGCCGGGGGAGCTCATCGCCGCGAACGGCCACGGCACCAAGGGCGGCCACCTGAGCGAGTTCAAGGAGCTCAACCTGCCCACCGAGGTGGTGTCGAGCGAGTTCCTGACGATGGAGTCGGCGAAGTTCTCCTCGAGCCGCGGCCACGTCATCTACGTGCGCGACATGCTCTCCCGTTACCAGCCGGACGCGCTGCGCTACTTCATCGCGGTGGCCGGGCCGGAGACCAGCGACGCGGACTTCACGTGGGCGGAGTTCAAGCGCCGCACCAACGACGAACTCGTGGCCGGCTGGGGCAACCTCGTCAACCGGACCGCGTCGCTGCTGCACAAGAACCTCGGCACGGTGCCGGAGCTCACGAACCTCACTGAGGTGGACCGCGCGGCCCTCGACGCGAGCGAGGCCGGCTTCACCACGGTCGGAGACCTCGTGGCGAGCCAGCGCCAGCGCGCGGGGATCGCCGAGGCCATGCGGGTCGTCGGCGACGCGAACAAGTACCTCGCGGACACGGCTCCCTGGAAGCTCAAGACCGAGGACCCGGAGCGGATGCGCACGGTCCTCGCGGTGGCCACCCAGCTCGTCAGCGACGCGAACACCATGCTGGCTCCGTTCCTCCCGCACAGCGCCCAGCGCGTGCACCAGGCCATCGGCGGGAGCGGCGAGATCGCGCCCATGCCCCAGATGACCGACGTCGACGACCTCGACCTCGAGGGCCGCCGCTACCCGGTCATCCACGGCGATTACTCCTCGCAGCACGGCACGTGGGGCCGCCGCCCCATCGCGTCGGGCGCAGAAGTGCCAGCGCCCACACCCGTCTTCACCAAGCTCGATGACGAGATCATCGAGGCCGAACTCGAGCGCATGGCCACGGAGTAGGCGGGGCCGATCACATGCCGTCCGGCCCTTGGCCCCCGCGCCGGAGCCGCTGCCGCTCCCGGTCACGGACAACCACACCCACCTCGATTGGGAGGGGGGCGACGACGCGCCCTCGGTGACGGAGAAGCTCGCCGCCGCGGCGGCAGCGAACGTGACCCAGGTGGTGCAGATCGGCTGCGAGCTCGAGTCCGCGCGCTGGACCGCGCAGGTCGTCACCGAGTACCCGCAGATGGTCGGCGGCGTGGCCCTGCACCCGAACGAGGCGCCGCTCCACGCGAACGGAACCCACCCGTCGGGCATCTCGTATGAGGATGCGTTCGCCGAGATCGCCGCCCTCGCACAAGGCGAGCGGATACGGGTGGTGGGGGAGACAGGGCTGGATTTCTTCCGCACGGGGCCCGACGGCGTGGCCGCCCAGGTGCGCGCGTTCCGCGATCACGTGGCTTTGGCCCGCGAGCTCGGGCTGCCCGTGCAGATCCACGATCGCGACGCGCACGCGGAGGTGCTGCGCGTGATGGACGCGGACACCGCGCCGCGCGCCGTGATCATGCACTGCTTCAGCGGCGACGCGGACTTCGCGCGCGAGTGCCTCGAACGAGGCTGGTACCTGAGCTTCGCCGGGACCGTGACGTTCGCCAACGCCCCCGGGCTGCGCGAGGCGGCCGCGATCACGCCGCGCGACCGGCTGCTCGTGGAGACCGATGCACCGTTCCTCACGCCCGTGCCGCACCGCGGGCGGCCCAACTCGCCAGCGCAGGCCGCACACACGGTGAGGGCCCTCGCGGAGGCGCGCGGGGACAAACTCGAGGCCCTGTGCGTTGAACTCCAGTCCAACTCTGAGGCCCTCTACGGGCCTTGGTAGACCCTTGAGCGAATGTGGGGATAACCACATTGCGCTTCCCCTCGGTTGGCGCCAACCGCCACCTTTGTGAGATAAAGACTGTTAGTTACGTGCGCCGACTGGCTGGGTCGCGCGCCGACGTGAGGACCTGAGTGAGCTATCGACGCACTGCGCCAATGCCTGGCGGACGCCGTGATCGGCGGCACCGTGACGCTGCGCGCAACCGCCTGACGCGCCAACTGGGCGTCACGTTCGCGGTTGTCGCGTTCGCGGCGGCTCCTTCGCGTCCGCTGCGGCCGACTCGATCACGGGCACGGCGAAAGCTGCGCAGGCCTCCACGGACGAGTTCGTGACAAGGGTCGCGGCCGAAGACACCGACGTCACCACGGCCACCGTCACGGAAGAGAAGAAGATCGCCCCTGGCGAGGTGGTCAAGAAGGACCCCACCGCTTTCAAGGGCGAGAAGACCGTGCTGCGCAAGGGCGACTCCGGCACGGAGCTCGTGACCTACACCGTCACCTACGAGGACGGCGTGGAGGTCTCGCGCGAGCAGGCCATGTCGGTTGTCGTTGAGCCGGCCACGGACAAGGTGGTCTCCGTCGGCACGCTCGTGATCCCCAAGACCTCCCCGGCTCAGGCGGGCTCCAACCGCGCGCTTGGCAAGGAGATGGCCGCGAGCATCTACGGCTGGGAGGGCGACCAGTGGGCGTGCCTCGACACGCTGTGGGCCCACGAGTCCGGCTGGCGCACCACCGCGGGCAACAAGTCCTCCGGCGCCTACGGCATCCCCCAGGCGCTGCCCGGCTCCAAGATGGCGAAGTACGGCGACGACTGGCGCACCAACCCCGCCACACAGATCAAGTGGGGCCTCGCCTACGTCAAGGGCCGCTACACCACGCCGTGCGGCGCGTGGCAGCACTTCCTCGACCACAACTGGTACTGATCCGTGGCGGTCGTGAGCCGTGGTTGACCTGCTGGGTCCCACGGACGTGCGCTCCCTCGCCGAGTCTCTCGGCACCTCCCCCACCAAGAAGTGGGGCCAGAACTTCGTTGTCGACGCCGGCACGGTGCGGCGCATAGTGCGGATTGCTGGGGTGCAGCCGGCCGACGCCGTGGTTGAGATCGGTCCCGGGCTGGGCTCCCTGACGCTCGCCCTGCTGGAGGCGGGGGCGACGGTCACGGCCGTCGAGATCGATCCACGGCTCGCGGCGGCGCTGCCCTCAACGGTCGCCGAGCGCGCACCCGAGGACGCCGAGCGTCTCACGGTGCTCCAGGCGGATGCACTGACGATCACCTCGCTGGACCCGCCGCCGACGCTCCTGGTCGCCAACCTTCCCTACAACGTGTCCGTGCCGGTGATCCTGCACTTCCTGGAGAACTTCCCGTCCCTCCAGCGGGTGCTGGTGATGGTGCAGTCCGAGGTCGCGGATCGCCTCGCGGCACCGCCGGGTTCCCGCACCTACGGGATCCCGTCGGCCAAAGCCGCCTGGTACTGCTCGGTTCGGCTCGCGGGCCAGGTGGGGCGAGCCGTGTTCTGGCCTGTGCCGCGCGTCGACAGCTCTCTTGTGCTGATGGAGCGCAGGGAGCCCCCGGTCACGGACGTGCCGCGCTCGCGGGTGTTCGAGGTGGTGGACGCGGCATTCGCGCAGCGCCGGAAGGGGCTGCGCGGGGCGCTCGCCGGCATCGCCGGTTCGCCCGCAGCGGCGGAGTCCGCCTTGCGCGCCGCAGGATTCGACCCGCTGACGCGCGGCGAGCAGCTCAGCATCGAGGACTTTGCGGCCATCGCCGCCCGTCTGCCACGCTGAGCCCATGACATCCCCTGCTCAGCCGCGCGAAGTCACGGTGCGAGCACCAGCGAAGGTCAACCTCCAGCTAGCCGTTGGCGCGGTTCAAGAGGACGGCTATCACCCCCTCGCAACCGTGTTCCAGGCGGTCGATCTCTACGAGTACGTCACCGCGCGCTCAAGTGAAGACGGCAGCGTCACGGTGACCACAGCGTCGGGCAACGGCATTGACGTGAGTGGCGCCCCGGGCGATGACAGTAATCTCGCCGTGCGCGCGGCGCGCGCCCTCGCCGACGAGTACGGGCTTTCCGACGGCGTGGACCTCACGGTGGTCAAGGGCATTCCGGTCGCCGGGGGGATGGCGGGCGGCAGCGCCGACGCTGCGGCGGCGCTCGTTGCCTGCGCCGAGCTGTGGGACACGGGGGCCTCGCGGCAGGAACTGGCCGACATCGCGGCACGGCTGGGCGCAGACGTTCCGTTCGCGCTGCTCGGCCACACGGCGGTTGGCCTTGGGCGGGGCGACCGGCTGTCGCCCGCGATGACCCATGGGAGCTTCAGCTGGGTGTTCGCCACGCAGGCCCACGGGCTGTCTACGCGCGCCGTTTACGGGGAGTTCGACGCGATGAACGCGGACCTTGGGTTGCCCTCGGGCGACCCGATGATCAGCGACCACGTGATGCAGGCGCTCATCGCTGGGGATCCGAACGCGCTCGGTGCGGCGCTCGTGAACGACCTCCAGGAGCCGCACTGCGGCTCGCGCCGCACCTGCAGGACGTCATCGACGCGGCGCTCGAGATCGATGCGTGCGGTGCGATCGTCTCGGGTTCCGGACCCACCGTGGCTGCCCTCGCGCGCAACGCGCAACACGCGCTGGCCATCGCGGCCCACCTGCGCTCGACCGGGCTAGCAGACCAGGTGATCACGGCGTCGGGCCCCGCGCCGGGCGCGACGCTGCTCGCCTGACGCGCGCTACTTGGACTGGGCCCGGAGAGCGTCGCGGATCTCGGCGAGGAGTTCGATCTCGGTGGGCGACGCGGCCTCGTCGGGGGCGGGCTCATCCTTCTTGCTGCGCTCGGCGAGTTTGTTGAGCGGCACGACGACGAGGAAGTAGATCGCGGCGGCCACGCAGAGGAAATTGAACACAGCAGCCAACACCACACCAAACGAGAAGGCGGCGCCGTTGATCGTGAAGTTGCCCACCGCTGCGAGATTCGGCTCGCCGAAGATTGCTGCGATCAGCGGGTTGATGACGCCCTCAACAATCGAGTTGACCACCGCGGTGAACGCGGCGCCGATGACGACCGCGACCGCCAGATCGACGACATTGCCGCGGGTGATGAAGTCCTTGAAGCCCTTGATCACGGGTTTCTCCTCTCGTCGGCGCCCCTGCGGCGCCCTACGAGCAGGCTATCCGTCCTCCGGCTCGTCGGCGAGGTCGTCGGCGGGGTCTTCCGGCATCACGGGGCTCTTCTCGAGCGTCGACAGGCCGTTCCACGCCAGATTGACGAGGTGCGCGGCCACGACCTCCTTGGCTGGCTCACGCACCTCCGCCCAGTGCTGGCCGGTGAGCGCGACCATGCCCACGAGCATGCGCGAGTAGATGGGCGCCACCGAGGGATCAAGCCGACGCCGCCGGAACTGGGCGGCCAGCAGGCCCTCCACTTGGGTCGCCACGTCGCCGATGAGTGACGAGAAGGTGCCGGTCGCCTGAGCAACCGGCGAGTCGCGCACGAGGATGCGGAAGCCGTCTGGCGAGCTCTCGATGTAGTCGAGCAGTTGGAGGGCGGCCTTCTCGACCAACTGGCGCGGGTGGCCAGACGACGACAGCGCGTCGGTCAGCGCGCCGAGCAGCGCGGAGACCTCGCGGTCCACGATGACCGCATAGATGCCCTCTTTGCCGCCGAAGTGCTCGTAGACGACGGGCTTGGAGACGTCCGCTCGGGCCGCGATCTCCTCCACGGAGACGGATTCGAAGCCCTTCTCGGCGAACAGGGCGCGAGCGACATCGAGCAGCTGCTCCCGCCGCTCTCTGGCGGTCATGCGGGAGCGCGGGATGCGCCGGGGCTCGGTGGTCACGGTCCTAGTGTGCCGTGAATGCTGGCAGACTTGCGCGGAGGCGGCGCACGAAGCCCCTTTCCGCCCTGGTGTAACGGCAGCATGCAGGCCTTTGGAGCCTTGCGGTCCAGGTTCGAATCCTGGGGGCGGAGCTCGCAGCAGAAGCTACCTTCACTCCAAGGTTGGAACCACGCCAGGGTCGAAGAGAGCGCCGGCGAGCTGGGTCTCCCTGGCACCTTCGCCAGCGCCGACAGACCCGAAGATCGCGTGGGTCAGGTCAGCGCCCCTCAAGTCTGCGCCCGTCAGATCGCATCCAACGAACCGCGCGCCCCTAAGCGATGCTCCTCTGAGGTTCGCGCTCCGGAGATCACAGAGTGTGAGCCACCACCCGTCGAGAGTTGCCTGGCGCAGATCAGCTTCCGTGAATATGCAGCGCTTCAAGAACAAGACGCTTGGCCCGGACACGGAAACTAGGGACGCGCCGGTGAAGTCGACACCGCGGAGGGTGGCGCCGTAGTACGCGTCGCTGATGAGCGCCCGCAGCGGCGCGGCGCTGTCGCCCCCATCACTCATGCCGAGAGCATACGCGCGGCATTCGGCGACCTAAGCGCCCCCGCTAGACTGACCTCACACCGCAGCGCTGGGCCAGCAAGAGATCGCGAGGGAGGCACGTGAGCCGTCAGCAGATTTCCGCCGTGATCATCCTCGCTGCCGGAGCGGGCACCCGCATGAATTCAGCGAAGCCCAAGGTGCTGCACGCGATCGCGGGCCGCTCCCTGCTGCATCACGCGATCGTCGCGGCGAACGAGCTTGAACCAAACCGCCTGGTAGTCGTGGTGCGCCATGAGCGAGACGCGGTCGCCGCCGAGGCTTCGGCGGTCGCCCCTGACACCCTCATCGCAGATCAGGACGACATCCCCGGCACCGGTCGCGCCGTGTACTGCGGCCTCACCGTCCTGGACGCCACGGCCGTCGCGGGCGCCGTCGCCGCAGGCACCGTAGGCGCCCCGGCGCGCGACACCAAGGCCGAAGGCGTTGTGCTCGTCACCTCCGCGGACGTTCCGCTCGTCACCGGGGAGCTGCTCGCGAGCCTCGCCCAAGGGCACGCACACGGCGGTAACGCCGTCACCATGCTCACGGCCAGGGTCCCCAACCCTGGCGCGTATGGCCGCATCATCCGCGGCACCGACGGCGAGGTTCTCCGCATCGTCGAAGCGAAGGACGCCTCGGACGCCGAGCTCGCGATCGACGAGATCAACGCCGGAATCTACGTCTTCGACGCGCACGCGCTCCGCACCGCCCTTGCGAGCGTTGGCCGTGACAACGCGCAGCGCGAGATGTACCTCACCGACGTGGTCGAGATCGTGCGGGAGGCCGGCGGGCGGGTTGGTGCCTTCGTAGCGCCCGACGCCGTGGCCACCGAGGGCGTCAACGATCGGGTTCAGCTTGCCGCGGCCGCCGCAACGCTCAACCGGAACATCCTCGAGAAATGGATGCGCGCCGGAGTCTCGATCATCGACCCGTCCACCACCTGGATAGACGCCGACGTGACGCTCGCGCCCGACTCCACCGTGCTTCCCGGAACCCAGCTCCTGGGTGCCACGTCCGTGGCCACTGGTGCCAGCGTCGGGCCGGATACGACCCTCAAGGACGTGGAGGTTGGCGAGAACGCCAGGGTGATCCGCACCCACGGCGAGCTTGCCGTCATCGAGCCGGGGGCGACCGTGGGGCCGTTCTCGTATCTCCGGCCGGGCACCGTGCTGGGCCCAGACGGCAAGATCGGCGCGTTCGTGGAGACGAAGAATGCGAAGATCGGCGCCCACTCCAAGGTTCCGCACCTCAGCTATGTGGGCGACGCCACCATCGGTGAGTACACGAACATCGGCGCCGCGACGATCTTCGTTAACTACGACGGCGTCGCCAAGTCCCAGACGAGCGTCGGGAGCCACGTGCGGATCGGCTCGGACAACACGCTGATCGCGCCCCTCACCGTTGGCGACGGCGCGTACACGGGCGCCGGCGCGATCATCCGCAAAGACGTCCCGCCTGGCGCCATGGCGCGCAACCTGTCTCCCCCAGCAGAACGTCGAGGGCTGGGTCGAGGCGCGGCGACCGGGAACGCCATCCGCGCAGGCCGCGCGAGAGGCCCAGGAACGTGACGGTGCCGCCACCAAGGGAGATGCATGAACGCCGTGATTTCGAGCCCGAGCGAGCGTCAGTTGGTGCTTGTCGCCGGACGCGCCCACCCCGAACTCGCGGAGGCGGTGGCGAAGGGGCTCGACATTGAGCTGCTGCCCACGACCGCGTACACCTTCGCCAATGGCGAGCTGTACGTGCGGTTCGGCGAGAGCGTGCGCGGCACGGACTGCTTTGTGCTGCAGTCGCACGCGGCGCCCATCAACGAGGCGATCATGGAGCAGCTGATCATGGTGGACGCCCTCAAGCGTGCGTCCGCCCGATCCATCACCGCGATCATGCCGTGCTACGGGTACGCGCGGCAGGACAAGAAGCACAAGGGCCGCGAACCCATCAGCGCGCGCTTGATGGCGGACCTGTTCAAGACCGCCGGCGCCAACCGCATCATGTCCGTTGACCTCCACACGTCTCAGATTCAGGGCTTCTTCGACGGCCCCGTTGACCACCTGTGGGCTATGCCGATGCTCGCGCAGTACGTGCGCTCCCGCGTGGACCCTGGCAACCTCACCATCGTGTCGCCGGACGCTGGGCGCGTGCGCCTCGCGGACCAATGGTCGGACCACATGGGCGCTCCGCTCGCGATCATCCACAAGCGCCGCGACCCCTCGGTTCCGAACCAGGTGAAGGTCCACGAGCTGGTGGGTGAGGTCGAGGGTCGTACATGTGTGCTGGTAGACGACATGATCGACACCGGCGGGACCATCGTTCTCGCGGCCGAGGCGCTCTTTGAAAACGGCGCCAAGGACGTCATCGTGGCGTCCACCCACGGACTGCTGTCCGGACCCGCCGCCGAGCGGCTCCGCAACTCGCGAATCTCCGAGGTGGTCGTCACCGACACGCTCCCCATCGACGACGACAAGCGGTTCGAGACCCTCACCGTGCTCTCGATCGCGCCGCTCATCGCGCGCGCCGTCAAGGAGGTCTTCGACGACGGCTCGGTGACGAGCCTGTTCAACGGGAACGTGTAGGCGTCACGCGCATTCGTAGACTCGCTGCGCCGCGTACGAGTTGATCGCAAGCACCCAGGCGCCATCCGGCCGTTGCCAGGCGAACACGCTGCGATCGGCGAGGAACTCCTTGTAGGTCGAGTACGGATACTTCAGGTCGGGGTTGATTTGGTCGGCCCCCGAGTTGTCGTGCAGCCACGTCCACACGGCCTTCGCTTGGGCATTTCCGCCGTCCACCGGCAGATAGACGTCTGCGCCTTCGGCGTGCGTGCCGGCCTTGACCCAATCGGCCGGATCGAACGCGTCCAGCGTCACTTCGTCAGGGGCATTGCAGGACAGTGCCGCGGGCAGCGGTCGTGGCTTGTCGAACGACGATGAGCCCGCCGCAGACTTGGTGAACGTGTCCTTGCCGTCGTCCCACGTGACCGAATCGGGCGCGTACCACACGCCGTTGACAGTGGACGGCTCGTACATATTGCCGCTCCAGCCGCCCAGCCAGATGACGGAGCCGAACGGAGTCTCGATCGCGAACCTCGAGGAAACGGTGCCCGGAATCGGTCCCGCTGAGTCGTACTCGACGAGCGTTGAGGCCCCGAGCTTTGCGAGTTCGCGACGCGTGGCGCCCGTCGTCATGTCGTCCTCGTAGTCGCCGAGATCGATGCCAGGGAAGCCATTCGCCGTCCCCAACAGCGCGTATTCGGGGAACTGCACTTCTGCCCCCGGCGCAGTTCCGAGGTTCCAGCCGCTCACGGGACTGGTGGTCTGCGGATAGGTGAGCGAGTCATAGTGCGTATCGGAATCGACCGAGAATGAACCCGCGTTTGACGGCTCGAAATCCGTGCACGGATCCGAAGCGCGGGATGAGGGACAGCGGATCCAGCGAACTTCATCGCCCTCGACTTCGAGCAGCTGATTGATGCCGTAGCCCTGCGCGTACGGGCCGTAGGAGGAAGGGACAACGGCGACGATGGTTGCATCGCCGCGGGTGCCGATCTCGAAGTACCGCATCTCGTCGGGCCAGCCCTCGGTGTTGTTCACGCCCAACGACGCGATCTCCACCGGCTCGTGCCACGTCTCGCCCGTAGTCGGGTGCTCAAGGCGCTCGAGGATCTCTACGTCAGCGCCGCTCACGATCTGGTGCTCGTCAGACGGCGTCACGCTTGGGCTTGGAGACGCGCTCGGCTTTTCACTGCCCGACGGTGTGGCCGAGGGGCTCTGCGAGGTCGCCGGGCCCACGCGCCAGGCTCCGTATCCGGCCCACGCGCCCGCACCGATCGCCAGGACCGCCACGGTGGCAGCTGACCCGACGAGCACTCCTCGTACGGTCCGCTTGCGCCTGACCGCGCCCTTGGCAGCGGGGAGGTTGAACTCGTCGGCGCCGCGAAGCGACTGGGCGAGATGGGTGGTGCGGTTCTGGAGCACGTCGCGGATGTCGCTCATCGCGCCCCTCCTTCCTTGGAGGTCACGGCAGCCAGGTCCCTGTCCTCTGGGGTGGTAGTGCCAAGCCGGGAGTTGAGGGATGCGAGTCCGTCTGCCACATAGCGCTTGACGGTCCCCTCGCTGAGTCCGAGGATGTTGGCCGTCTCGCGGATCGAGAGGTCCTCGATGTACCTCAGCACCACGCACGCGCGCACCCGTGGTGCCAACCCAGCCAGAGCCGCGTCGACCACCGCGTCCCCACCAAGCCCGGCCCCAGCGTCGGGCAGAACCGGCGAGACGGCGGCCCGCTGCTCCGCCGAGCGGCGCGAGGCGTCCTTGCGCACCGCGTCCACGTAGCGCGTGGCGATCGCCCTGCGCACGTACTGCTCGGCCTGCGCCACGCTCGCGAAGCCGCGGCCCCGCGAGAACGTGGCGATCACGGCCTCCTGCACCAGGTCCTCGGCCACGGCCGGGCCCGCGAGCATGGTCGCGAAGGCGAGCAACCTACCGCCGCGTTGCGCGGCCAATTCGTCGAGCATGGGCTCCCAGGACATTCGCACCCCTCTTGTTTCCCCTATGACGAGAGATGGTGGCAGAAAAGTTGGGGTGCGCCGCCCAGTCGCGAGCCGGTATACTTTTCAGGTTCCTCGGCGAGGCGGGGGTCTTACGACTCCGGCGTTATCGACGCGGCGGATGCGCGAGCGCCTGCCTTGCCATGGACCCCATCCGTCGTACAAGAGGAGAATCACCATGTCTGACGCTCTGACGCTCACTGCTGAGGCCCGTACCGAGTTCGGCAAGGGCTTCGCGCGTCGCGCGCGCACCGCCGGCAAGATCCCCGCCGTCATCTACGGCCACGGCACGGACCCCGTGCACATCACGCTTCCCGCGCACGAGACTTCCCTCGCGCTCAAGCACCCGAACGCCCTGCTCACGATCGTGCTCGGCAAGGACTCGCAGATGGCGATCGCCAAGGACGTGCAGCGCGACCCGGTCAAGCGCATCATCGAGCACATCGACCTCATCATCGTGAAGAAGGGCGAGAAGATCACCGTTGACGTGCCGCTGCACGTCGTTGGCGAGTCCGCGCCCGGCACCATCCACATCCAGGACCACTCCACGCTGCAGGTCATCGTCGAGGCCACCCACATCCCCGAGTCGTTCGAGGCGAACATCGAGGGACTCGAGGAGGGCCACAACCTCACCGCCGGCGAGATCACGCTGCCCAGCGGCGTTGAGCTCGTGACGGACGCCGAGGCGATCGTCGTCAACATCGCCGTGCCGCGTGCCGCGACCGCCGCGGACGACGCCGCCGACGCTGCGTCCGCCGAGGCCGGTGCCGCCTCCGGCGCCGCTTCGACTCCGCCGATTCCGAAGCCGCGTCCGAGTAAGTCATTCCGATGTTCGCCCGGCTCGCCGCACGCTGGCGGGCCGGGCGTTCGTCTGTCCGGGAGGATGAGAGCGTGAGCCGCATCGTCGTCGGCCTGGGAAACCCGGGTGAGGAGTACGCGGGAACCCGCCACAACGTCGGGCAGATGGTCGCCGACGAACTGGCGCGACGGGGCGGTGCCGCACTCAAGCCCCAATCGAAGACGCGCACGCGCAACGCGACCGTGCGCATCGCGGGCGAGGGCGTGGTCGTCGCCGTGCCGATGTCGTACATGAACCTCTCCGGCGGGCCGGTGTCGTCGCTCGCGAAGTACCAGTCCGTGGCGGCCGAGGATGTTGTGGTGATCCACGACGAGCTCGACCTGCCGTTCGGCACGGTGCGCCTCAAGCGCGGCGGTGGCTCCGCCGGGCACAACGGTCTCAAGGGCATCACGAAGGCCCTCGGCACCCCCGATTACGTGCGGGTTCGCGTGGGGATTGGGCGGCCGCCTGGAAGCATGGATGCCGCGACGTTCGTGCTCAAGCCGTTCAGCGCGGCCGAGCGCAAGGAGCTGGATCTGCTCATCGTCGATGCGGCCGACGCCGCGGAGGCCGTTCTCGAGCTCGGCCTCGAGGCTGCGCAGCAAAGGTGGCACAGCCCGTCCTGACCCGCAGCTAAGCGGTCTCCCGCCGGAATGGGCTCTGAGGTTCACGAAAATGCGTCTTGGTGGACCTCAGCGTCCAATTCACGTGTTGTGCGGCCCGACGCTGGCTCACCGATGCGTGACACGCGCCAGGAAGTCCCTGGTTTCGTTGTGCACGGGGTCCTCGAATACCTGCTCCGGCGGCCCCTCCTCGAGGATCACGCCGTTGTGCATGAAGATCACCCGGTCTGCGACCGAGCGCGCGAAGGACATCTCATGCGTCGCCATCAGCATCGTCGAGCCCTCCGCCTTGAGCTCGCGCACCAGGTCGAGCACCTCGCCAACCAGCTGTGGATCGAGCGCAGAGGTGATCTCGTCGAGCAGCAGCAGTTCCGGATCGGTGAAGATGGCGCGCGCAATGGCAACCCGCTGCTGCTGACCCCCGGAGAGTCGATCGGGGAACTCATCCAGCTTGGAATCCAGCCCAAAGCGCTCCAGGAGCGTCGCCGCTTTGGCGCGGGCAGCGTCGGGCTCCATGCCGTGCACCTTGCGCGCGGCGAGCGTCACGTTGTCCACGACCTTCATGTGGGGGAACAGGTTGAACTGCTGGAACACCACGCCGATGCGCGCGCGGACGGCATCCGGTTTGACGGCGGGGTCGGTGATGTCGTCGCCGCCGAGCAGGATGCGGCCGTCGTCGACGCGCTCGATGAGGTTGATCACCCGCATGAGCGTGGACTTGCCGGAGCCCGAGGCGCCGATGAGGGCCACGACGTCATGCTGACTCAGGGCGAGGTCGACGCCGCGCAGCACGTGGTTGTCGCCGAAGAACTTGTGGACTTGGCTCACCTCGAGGACGGGCGCGCTCATACGGTGCCCGCGTTCTGCTCGCGCCCGGTCATTCGCGCGGTGACGCGGTCGGTGAATCTGATCACGGGGAACGAGATCGCCACGAACAGCAGCGCGGCCACCACGTATGGCGTGAAGTTGTACGTCAGCGCGCTCGCGATGTTGGCGGCGCGAACGGCGTCCACGGCCCCGAGCACCGAGATCAGGCCCACGTCCTTCTGCATCGACACGAAGTCGTTCATGAGGGCGGGGACCACCTTGCGCAGGCCCTGCGGGATCACCACGAGGCGCAGCGTCTGCGCGTGTGACAGCCCAAGGGACCTCGCCGCGATCCGCTGAGACGGGTGCACCGACTCGATGCCAGCCCGCAGCACCTCGCTCACATACGCCGAGTAGGTCAGGATGATCGCGATGGTGCCCCACACGTAGTTGGGCAGCTTGGGGAAGATGCCGAGCGCGGGAACCCCGAAGCCGATGAGGTACAGCACGATGATGAGCGGCACGCCCCGGAACAGATCCGTGTAGGCGGCCGCCAGGAACCGCAGCGGGAAGAATACGGGGCCCCTGAGCGAGCGAAGCACCGCGAGCAGGGTGCCGAAGATCGCGACGCCGATGGACGAGAAGAACAGCACCTGGATGTTGAGCCACAGGCCTTTGAGGATCGCGGTGAAGTACTTGGCGCCGATCTCGACGTTGAAGAAGGACTCCTTGACCGCGTCCCAGCCAGGGGAGTTGATGATGCCGACGGCGATGATCGCGGCGAATACCAGCGTGGACACTACCGCGATGAGCGCGGAGCGCTTCGCCGAGCGCTGCCGATAGCGCCGACGGTCGAGCTCGAGAGCGGAGGGCTCCCAAGTCTCGACCGTCGACATAGCTATACGTTAGGGCGTTACTGCAGGACCGGAACGTTCTCGGCGGTGGTCAGCCACTTGTCCTCGAGCGCCTTCAGCGTGCCGTCTGCCGCGAGGGCGTCGACCGCCGCGGACACGGCAGTCGTGAGCGGCGAGTCCTTGGGAAGCACGAGGCCGTACTGGTCGCCGCCCGCGGTCGAGTCGGGAAGCTGGCCCACGATCTTGCCGTCATCGAGCACCGCGTCGCGGAGGTAGAACGCACTTGGCAGGTCGATGACGATCGCGTCGATCTGACCGGCCTGCAGGGCCGCGACGGCCTTGTCGTTGTCGTCGAACACCTGCAGCTTGTCGGTGCCGATCTGGGCGGCCGCGGCCTCGTAGGACGTGGAGCCGGTTGCTGCGCCGACCTGCACGTTCTTGAGGTCCGCGATGCTCGTTGCGGTGGCGGCGGGCGAGTCGCCCGTCGTCACGATCGCCTGGCTCGTCGTGTAGTACGGGCTCGAGAAGTCAACGGCCGTCTTGCGCTCCTCCGTGATGGAGAACTGCTGGATGTTGAAGTCCCAGTCCTTGGGTCCGGGGGCGATCGAGGCGTTGAAGTCGGCGCGCACCCACACGACGTCGTCCTTGCCGAAGCCGAGCTGCTCGGCGACCGCATAAGCCACGGCGGACTCGAAGCCCTCGCCGGTGGACGGGTCGTCGTTGAGCACCCACGGGGAGTAGGCGGGCTCGCTCGTCGCGATCGTCAGCTTGCCCTCCGTGAGGGTCTCGAGGGCGGGTGCGGCGGAGCCGGAGGTGGTGGGCGTGGCGCTGGTTGTCTCGACGTCGTCCGACGAAGAGCAGCCGGTCAGGGCCATGGCAGCCACGGCGACGACAACGGCCGCGCCGCGGAACTTCAGTGACAGAGACATGGTTATTCCTAGTTAGTTTATGGACATTGCCGCGATTGCGGCTCGCCCAGTATATGGGTCAGGCGAGACGCCAATCCGCGAAGTCGAATCCGGGGCTCACCACGCAGCTGACCAGGCACTCCCCGCCGCCCGCGAGTCGGGCGGCCTGCCAGGTCCCAGCCGGCACCAGCACGGCCGGCACCTCGCCCGCTGTCACGTTCGCGCCCAGGGTCACCAGCGTCGGGCTGCCCGACGGCCCGCTCGCCTCTCCCCCAAGGGCCAGTTCCAGCGTGCCGGGGCCGTGCCACAGCCACAGCTCGTCGCTCGTGACGACGTGCCAGGCTGACTCCTCGCCGGGGGTGAGGAGGTAGTGGATGCACGTTGCCGTTGGGCGCTCCCCGGCCGGCGTCGTGACGGGCACGGACGAGGCATAGATCCGGCGGAACCGCCCGCCCTCCGGGTGCGGCTCCAGGCCGAGCGCGGCGGCGGTCTCCGGAATCATCGGGCATCCTCCCTCGCAAAGAGCGTCTCGCCGGCAACGATCGTGGCGGCGGCGCGCCCCTCGCCGTGCCGCACGAGTTCATCGATCGCGGCGTCGGGGGTGGTGACGGGAACGTCGAAGAGAGCGAGATCCGCGCGGGCCCCCACGGCGAGATAGCCGGTGCGCTTCTTGCCCAAGTGCAGCCCCATCGCCCTCGCGCCGCCGAGGGTCGCTACCGCGAGTAGGCGCTCGGCGAGGTCAGCGCGGTGGTAACCCTGGCGTCGGGCGATGTCAAAGAGCATGGCAACGTCGCCGAGCACGTCGAGCGACGGCGCCGATGCGAGCGAGTCCGTGCCGACCGCGATGAAGCTGCCCTCCTCGAGGTAGGCGGCCACGGGCGGCTCGCCAAGCCCGATGGCGTCGTTCGACCGCGGGCACAGCGCCACCGCCGAGCCGCGGGAGCGAAGGATCGCGCGATCCTTCGCGGAGAGGTAGACGCCATGCGCGATGTGGCAGTCCGGGCCGAGGACGCCAAGGTGATCCACGTACTCGGTGGCCGAGGTGCCGTAGCCGGCGTCCCGCAGCTCGCGGAGGCTGCCGACGCCCTTGCCGTGCCATGGATCTGGATGGGTGTGCTCGAGCTCGCGCTCGATCGCGTGCTCGCCAAGGTGGATGTGGAGCCGCGACCCGCGCTCGCGGACGATGTCGGGGATGTCGAGGAGCGGAACGATCTCGAGCGAGTACGGCGCGTGGGGCGAAAGGCCGGTGCCGGGGCTGCTGGGGAGCGCGTCAAGCGCCCGTTCAACCTCGGCGCGACCCCGCAGGGTCCAGGCGTCATTGGTCCAGTCCATGACCTCCCAGTACGCGATTCCGTGCAGGCCCGAGTCGTGCAGCGCGCCCGCGGCGACCGCGTCGGTGACCACGTCCGCAGCCGCGGTGGTGCCGCTCTCCAGCAGCAGTCGCGCGCCCTCCGTGGCCGCCTTCGCCCAGTCGGAGCCCGCCTCGTAGACGGGGTTGAAGGCCTTCGCCCAGTCGGGAAATCCCTGGTAGCGGCCCTGACCCACGGCGGCCATGCGCGTGTACTGGAGGTGCGTGTGCGCGTTGACGAGGCCCGGCGTGAGGACGCCGTGCCAGGGCCTCTCCTCAAAGTCGAGGCCACGCTCGGCGAGTGTCGCGGCGACCCAGCGTCGGTCGCCCACGTGCAGGATGCGGCCGTCCTTGACGGCAACCGCGCCGTCCACGATGGGGGGAGCGGTGACGGGGACCACGAGCGCGGCTGTGTACAGGGTGGTGGTCATCGGTACCTCAAGGAGCGCCAGTCGTCTTCGCCCCGGCCCGACGCTGTGGCCGGGTTGGCGGTGAGGCCGCGCGAGCGCAGGGCGGCTTGGGCAACGCGGTCCACTGACTCCGGGGGGAGCGCGAACACGCCGATGCCGGGGCGCGCCTCGAGGAGGTGGGCGAGGGCGGCGAGTTGGGTCGCGAAGCTCAGGTCCATGATCTCGATGGGGTTGCCCTCCGCGGCGGTGATGTTGATGCAGCCGCCGCGGTCGAGGATCAGGGTGTTGCCCGCGCGGTCAAGGTGGGGGGCGACCGGCACGAGTTCGGCGCCGTCGAGGTCCAGCTCGCCCGGAACGCCGCCGGCGACGGCGGCGGCCACTGCGTTCCGCCACTCATAACGTGTTATAGATGCTGGTACACCGGTAGCCGAGACCACGAGCGCGCCCTCTGCGAGCTGCGCCGCGTCGCCAACTTCGAAGCCGTCGTAGAGCGCGAGAAGGGCTCGCACCGAATCTGTCTCGGCCACGGAGACCGAGACGCCGAGCGCTCGCAGATGCGCCGCAACTCCCTGTCCCACCGGGCCGTAGCCGATGACGAGCGCGGGCTGGTCGCGCAGCGTGACGCCCGCGCCCTCGAGCACGTCCGCGATCGCGAACACGCAGGACTGGCCCGTGCCATAGCGATTGTCGAACTGGGTCTTGGTCGCAGCGTCGTTGACCGCGATCACGGGGGTGGCGAGCACGCCGTCCGCCTCCATCGCTCGCAGCGGTCGCAGCCCCGAGGTGGTCTCCTCGGTCACGCCGATCCACCTTGCAACCTGGTGTGGGGCCAGTTCGTGGGCGAGTCGCACCAGGTGCGAGCCGTCGTCCATGACCACGTCGAAGCCGCGGCCGAGCCAGGCGAGCGCGGCCTCGCGCTCGGCCGCGCCGGTGAGCGAAGGGTCGGCGTCCACCGCGATGCCGCGCTCGCGGAGCGCCTCGGCGACGCTCGGGTCGGTCTCGTCTGGGTGCGCGTACACGGCCACGTTGGCCCCGGCGCCGGCGAGCAGCAGCGCGAGGTTGGCCGTCTTGGGCTCGAGCGTCATCGCCACGCCGATAGAGAGGCCCTCGAGCCGCAGGTCCGCGGCGAGCTCTCTCGACGCCGCCATGTGCGCACCCGCGAAGTCGATGCGCCCGTTAGCGTCTCCGCGATCGGGGAGCGCGGCGCCGTCCAGGGTCACGGCTTCGCCGAACTCCAGGAGCCCCGGCGGGGTCGAGTCGCCTGTCACCTCCCGGGCTCCGAGCGCCAACAGCAGCACGTGCAGGGCGGCGCCAATGGCGTCGGGCCGCGAAACGCGGAACGGTCGCCCCGCGAGCTGCAGGTTGGTGCGCCGGGCAAATTCCCTGACGAGGCGCTCTGCGTCGTCGAAGGGAGTGGGCATGCGGCAAGTCTAGGAGCGCGCGGATGGCGCGTTACGCCCACGCGATGGCGTCGTCCGCCACAACAGTTGACGCGAGGTTTGGGGCTCTGAGCCGGGCCAAACACGCCGCGAGCCGTTGTGGCGGACAGGGTGTCCCTGTGCGGCCAACGGTGGCGTGGCGAATTCTGGCGAGGCCCGACGCTGGCTCACCTAGGATGGGAACGCCGGTTTTTCCGGTTGTTTGGCATGCCCTGGAGGCCCCGCATGACCCCGCCCGTGACCGACACGCCCCGCCCCCTCGCGGCGCTCCTTGCCGACCTCCCGCACCCGCGCGCGCAACACGTCGTCGCCCCAGCGGTGGCCGCGGCGCCGCTCATCGCGGGCGCCGTGGGCGCCGCCCCGATCGTCGCCGTCGTCGCCACCTCGAACGACGCCGAGGACCTCGAGGCCGCCCTCGCGGCCTACCTCGACCCGGCCACGATCGCCCGGTTCCCCAGCTGGGAGACCCTCCCGCACGAGCGCTTGAGCCCGCGCGCGGACACCGTGGCGCAACGCGTCGCGACCCTGCGACGCCTTGTCCATCCAGACGCGGTCGCCGAGGAGGCGGGGCTCGCTCCCCTCGCGGTTGTCGTGGCGCCGCTGCGCGCCGTGCTGCAGCCGCTCGCGCCCGGCCTCGCCGACCTGGTCCCCGTGCGCCTCGCGGTGGGGGAGAGGGTGGACCTCACCGAGCTCGCCCGGGCGCTCGGCGCGGCCGCCTACACGCGCGTCGACATGGTGGAGCGGCGCGGGGAGTTCGCCGTGCGCGGCGGGATTGTCGACGTATTCGCACCCACCGATCCGCACCCGATCCGCATCGAATTCTTCGGTGACGAGGTCGAGTCGCTGCGCGCGTTCTCGATAGCGGACCAGCGCTCGCTCGCCCCCGTGCCGGTGCTGTGGGCGCCGCCGTGCCGCGAGCTGCTTCTCACGCCGGAGGTGCGCGGCCGGGCAGCCGCGCTCATGCCCGACGCCCCCGCCGCAGCAGACATCCTCGCCCGCATCGCCGACGGGCACGCGGTCGAGGGCATGGAGTCGCTCATCCCCGTGCTCGTGGATCACCTCGACCTGCTTCCCGACATCCTCCCGGCCACCATCCGCTTCGTGGCCGTGGAGCCGGAGCGCCTCGCGCGCCGCGCGGAGGACCTGGTGCGCACCGCGGCCGAGTTCCTCTCCGCCGCCTGGGTGAGCGCGGCGGCCGGGGCGAACTCCCCGATCGAGGGAGACGGTTCCTTCGCCGGGCTCGCGCAGATCGAGGAGCGGGCGGCCGAGCGCGGCATGACGTGGCAGACGATCGGCCCGTTCGGGGGCGGTGAGGACGCGGGCTTCGCCGTCCTCGACGACTCCCGCGGTCGTCTCGAGGCCGCGATCCGCGAGCTCGGCGACCGGCTCAAGGACCGCTGGCGCGTGATCGTCACCGCCGCCGGCCCCGGCTCGGCCGCGCGCATCGCCGAGCAGTGCGCCCAGGCGGGCGTCCCCGCCAAAGTCGTCGCCAGCGTCGGCCCGCTTGGTGAGGGGCCCGACGCCGTGGTGAGCATCGTGCCCCACGTCACCGGGCGCGGTTTCCAGGTTCCCGGCGAGAAGCTGCTCGTGGTCAACGAGTCCGATCTCACGGGCCGCGCGGCCACGGCCGCTGGCCCCAAGGTGTCCGTCCCGTCGAGGCGTCGCAACGTGGTGGACCCGCTGCAGCTGCGGCCGGGCGACTTCGTGGTGCACGAGACGCATGGCATCGGGCGCTTCGTCGAGCTGACGAAGCGGTCCGTGCGCGGTGTGGAGCGCGAGTACCTCGTCATCGAATACGCGCCGAGCAAGCGCGGCGGGCCGGGGGACCGGCTGAGCGTCCCCACCGACCAGCTGGACCTGGTGACCAAGTACGTCGGCGGCGAGACGCCGTCGGTCAGCCGCATGGGCGGCGCGGACTGGGCCAAGACCAAAGGTCGTGCGCGCAAAGCCGTCAAGGAGATCGCGAGCGAGCTCATCCGCCTCTACAGCGCGCGGATGGCGACGCGCGGCCACGAGTTCGGGCCGGACACGCCGTGGCAGCGCGAGCTCGAGGAGGCGTTCGCGTTCGTCGAGACGCCCGACCAGCTCAGCACCATCGACGAGGTCAAGGCGGACATGGAGAAGCCCATCCCCATGGACCGCCTCATCTGCGGCGACGTGGGCTTCGGCAAGACGGAGATCGCGGTGCGAGCGGCGTTCAAGGCGATCCAGGACGGCACCCAAGTTGCGATCCTGTGCCCAACAACGCTCCTGGTAAAGCAGCACTTCGACACGTTCAGCGATCGCTTTGGGCCATTCCCCGTGAAGGTCGCGGCGCTGTCTCGCTTCCAGACGGACGCGGAGGCGCGCCAGATCGTCGAGGGCCTCGCGGACGGCACGATTGACCTCGTCATCGGCACCCACCGCATCCTCACGGGACAGGTGCGGTTCAAGAACCTCGGGCTCGTCATCATCGACGAGGAGCAGCGGTTCGGCGTGGAGCACAAGGAGACCCTCAAGGCGCTGCGGACGGACGTGGACGTGCTCGCGATGTCCGCCACACCGATCCCGCGGACCCTCGAGATGGCGATCACCGGCATCCGCGAGATGTCGACGCTCGCCACGCCGCCGGAGGATCGACACCCGATCCTCACCTACGTGGGCCCGCACGAGGACTCGCAGGTGGCGGCCGCGATCCGCCGCGAGCTGCTCCGCGACGGCCAGGTGTTCTTCATTCACAACTCGGTCAAGACCATCACTCGCGCCGCGCTTCATCTCGGCGACCTCGTTCCCGAGGCGCGCATCGCCGTGGCCCACGGCCAGATGAGCGAGAAGCAGCTGGAGCAGGTCATCGTCGACTACTACGAGAAGCGCTACGACGTCCTCGTGTGCACCACGATCGTCGAGACTGGCCTCGACATCTCCAACGCGAACACGCTCATCGTGGAGCGGAGCGACACCTTTGGGCTGTCCCAACTGCACCAATTGAGAGGACGCGTTGGCCGCGGCCGCGAGCGCGCGTACGCCTACTTCCTCTACCCGCCGGATCGCTCCCTCACGGAGACGGCCCACGACCGCCTCCAGACCATCGCGGCACACACGGACCTTGGCGCCGGGGCGGCCGTCGCCATGAAGGACCTGGAGATCAGGGGTGCGGGCAATCTGCTTGGCGCTGAGCAGAGCGGTCACATCGAGGGGGTTGGCTTCGACCTCTACATCCGCATGGTCGGCGAGGCCGTCGCGGACTTCCGCGGAGAGGGCGAACCGGAGCGCGCGCCCATGACCGTGGACCTGCCCATCGACGCGCACATCCCGGAGGAGTACATCGAGCACGAGCGGCTGCGTTTGGAGGCGTACCGGAAGATCGCGGACGCAACAGACGGCCCGACGCTGGCGGCAGTTCGCGAGGAACTCGCCGATCGCTACGGGAACCTGCCGGAGGTGGTCGAGAACCTGCTCGCCGTCGCGACCCTGCGGATCGAGCTTCGCGGTCGCGGCATTCACGACGTGGTGAGCCAGGGCACCTACGTGCGCTTCTCCCCAGTTGAGCTTCCGGACTCGGCCGCCATGCGCGTCGGCCGACTGTATCCGGGAACCCACATCAAGCCCGCCGTGAGGCAAGTGCTCATCCCCGCGCCCAAGACCTCGAGGGTTGGTGGGAGCGCCGTGGAGGGGCTGCCCGTTCTCGAGTGGGTGCGCTCGGTGATGAGCGCCATGTGGCCAGATTAGGATGTCACCCATGCGATTGAAGCGCTCTCGCGCCGCCGTGCTCGGCGCGGCCGTCATCACTCTCGTCCTCACCGCCTGCGCGCCTCCCGGGCAGCCGGGCGACCCCGGCGTCGCTGCCACGTACGAGAGCGAGACTGTCACGAACGCCGGCATCGACGAGATCTACCAGGCGTGGCTCGATGACACTCAGGGCACGGACGTCGCGAACCGCCGCCAGATCCTCACGATCGAGTTGCTGCGCAACGACCTCCTCGCCAAGTGCAAGGAGCTGGGCTACCCCGTGACGTGGTCGGTCGCCCAGTCGCAGGCGAACCAGTGGATCACCTTCAAGGGCATCCAAGGCACCGCGAGCGAGCCGATGATCAGCGCCGTGCAGGGCATCCTCGCGCTGTACATTGTCGCCAACGTGGACCCCACCCTCGCCGACCTCAAGGAGATCTCCGAGAAGGTCGCGAAGTCCGCCCAGGTGAGCCCGCGAAGCGGCGTCTACGACACGGACACCCTCATCGCCTCGGTCCAGAAGGCGATGAAGTCGGCGGAGGATCAGCAGCTCGGTTCGCAGTTCAGCTACACCGAGTACCAGAACGTCTCCGCGTTCACCGACGAGGACCGTTCCTGGTTCGATCGCGGCGCCACCGTCAACCTCGGCTGAGGTCCCCCGTATCGCTTGCGCGCCCCGTCTCACGGGACTTTCGTCGCGCCGCACTGCCCGTTCACGTTGACTAGACTCGGAACGGAATCCCCCAACAACCGCAAGGAGCATCATGGCCAGCATCGAGGCCGTAGGCGCCCGCGAGATTCTTGACTCGCGCGGCAACCCAACTGTTGAGGTCGAGGTAGCCCTGGAGGACGGCACGTTCGCTCGCGCCGCGGTCCCGTCCGGCGCCTCCACTGGAGCTTTCGAGGCCGTCGAGCGCCGTGATGGCGACAAGGGCCGCTACCTCGGCAAGGGCGTTAAGGACGCCGTCGAGGCCGTCACCGACCTCATCGCGCCCGAGGTCATCGGCCTCGACGCCACCGAGCAGCGCCTCATCGACAAGATCATGATCGAGCTCGATGGCACGGAGAACAAGGGCAAACTCGGCGCGAACGCCATCCTGGGCGTGTCCATGGCCGTCGCTCGCGCCGCCGCCGACAGCGCGGACCTCCCGCTGTACAAGTACCTCGGCGGCCCCAACGCCCACGTGGTGCCCGTGCCCATGATGAACATCCTCAACGGCGGTTCGCACGCTGACTCCAACGTGGACATCCAGGAGTTCATGATCGCCCCCGTTGGCGCCAGCTCGTTCCGCGAGGCCTACCGCTACGGCGCGGAGGTCTACCACGCGCTGAAGTCGGTCCTCAAGGAGCGCGGCCTGGCCACCGGCCTTGGCGACGAGGGCGGCTTCGCGCCCAACCTCGACTCGAACCGCGAGGCGCTCGACCTCATCCTGGTCGCGATCGACAAGGCGGGCTTCACCGCCGGGGATGACGTTGCGCTCGCGCTCGACGTCGCCGCCTCCGAGTTCTTCAAGGACGGCGTCTACCACTGGGAGGGCGGCACCAAGACCGCCGAGGAGATGACCCAGTACTACGCGACGCTCGTTGCGGACTACCCGCTGGTGTCCATCGAGGACCCGCTCAACGAGGACGACTGGGCCGGCTGGACGCACTTCACCAGCGAGCTCGGCGACAAGGTTCAGGTGGTCGGCGACGACCTGTTCGTCACCAACCCCGTGCGCCTCCAGCGGGGCATCGACGAGAAGTCGGCCAACGCGCTGCTCGTGAAGCTCAACCAGATCGGCTCGCTCACCGAGACCATCGACGCGGTGGCCCTCGCCACCAAGGCGGGGTTCACGTCGATGGTGTCGCACCGCTCCGGCGAGACCGAGGACACGACCATCGCGGACCTCGTGGTGGCGCTCAACACCGGCCAGATCAAGTCCGGCGCCCCCGCGCGCGGCGAGCGCATCGCCAAGTACAACCAGCTGATGCGCATCGAGGAGGACCTTGACGACGCCGCGACCTACGCGGGCAAGTCCGCGTTCCCGCGCAAGTACGGCAACTAGCGCCAAATCGCGCACTGTGTTGGATTGTCGCCGCTAATCCGGCGACGCGCGGCCAGCTAGCTCAGGAAGGGCGCGGCTCGCCGGGACAATGAGGGCATGTCTGCCCCCAAGCGTCCTGGTGCGCCGCGCCGTTCTGCGCAGCGGGGGTCCGCGCGCCCGGCCACGCCGAAGGTGACGCCAGGGCGGGTGCCGGCCACGCCGTCGGCTGGGGTACCCAAGCCGGCCCGACGCTCCAAGCCAGCGGGTGCGAGCACTCGCCCGGGCGGGCCGTCGGGCCCTGGCCGTTCCCTTCCCCAGACCAAGCCGCGGATCGAGGCCGCTGGGGTGCGCGGCTCGTTCGTGGGCGCGCTGAGTTGGCGCACAGCCGTCTTGGCGGTCGTGGTGGTGCTCGCCCTTGCCGTCCTCCTGCCGTCGCTGCGGGTCTACTTCTCGCAGCAGGAGAACCTGCAGCAGCTCGCGGCCGAGCGCGATCAGGCGGCGAGCGAGGTTGACGACCTCACTGACGACCTGGCCCGTTGGGACGACCCCGCCTATGTTGTGGCGCAGGCGAGGGAGCGCCTCGGCTATGTCTTCCCTGGTGAGACCGCGTATCGGGTGGTGGATCCGGAGATAGTGACGGCAGAGCAGCAGGACGTTTCAGGGGCGGTCGAGACCCCGGACGCCGTGTCGGTGAACCCCTGGTACACGACGCTGTGGGACTCCATCCAGGAGGCGGGCACCGGTTCCACGGACGGCTCTGAGGAGACCGCAACGCCGTAGGGCCGCGCGACGTAGACTGCCCGGGTGCCGCTGACTCCCGCAACCGACGCCGACCTCGTGACGCTGCACGAGCAGCTCGGTCGCGAGCCGCGCGGTGTGCTCGCCGTGGCCGCGAGGTGTGCGTGCGGCAATCCGGTAGTGGTGCGCACGGCGCCCCGACTGCCGGACGGCACGCCCTTCCCCACCCAGTACTACCTCACGCACCCGGGCGCGGTGGCCGCGGTGTCGACGCTTGAGGCGACGGGGACGATGCGGGAGATGCAGGAGAGGCTCGCGCTCGACGCGGACCTCGCGGCCGCGTACCGAGCCGCCCACGAGAGCTATCTCGAGGAGCGCTACGAGCTCGGTGACGTTCCCGAGATCCACGGCGTGAGCGCGGGCGGCATGCCGACGCGGGTGAAGTGCCTGCACGTGCTCGTTGGTCATGCCCTCGCGGCCGGTTCCGGCGTGAACCCGTTGGGTGATGAGGCGCTCGCGCTGATTCGCGACGAGTGGCGCGTGGACCGCTGCACCTGCGCGACTCCTGCCGCTGGCTAGGCTCCCCCTATGACGCGCGTTGCCGCCATCGACTGCGGAACCAATTCCATTCGCCTGCTTGTGGCCGACGCCGTGGACGGCCGGCTCGTTGACCTCACCCGCGAGATGCGCGTGGTCAAGCTCGGCCAGGGCGTGGACAAGACCGGCGAGTTCGCCGCGGAGGCGCTTGAGCGTACCTTCGCCGTGCTCGACGACTACGCGGAGACGTGCCGCGCGCTTGAGGTTGATCGCATCCGATTCGTCGCGACGTCCGCGACCCGCGACGCCCGCAACCGCGAAGTGTTTCTCTCCGGGGTGCGAGAGCGCATTGGCGTCACCCCCGAGGTCATCAGCGGGCACGAGGAGGCGTCCTTGAGCTTCCGCGGGGTGGTCTCGGCGGTATCGGACGCGCCGGGCCCGTATCTGGTGGTTGACCTCGGCGGCGGGTCCACCGAGCTTGCGCTTGGCTCCGGAGAGCGCGGTGTGATTGAGCTCAGCGCCGCGTACTCGATGGACGTTGGCTGCGTGCGGCTCACGGAGCGGCACCTGGTCTCGAACCCTCCGACGCCCCAGCAGCAGGCCGCCGCGGTCGCCGACGTGCGGGCGGCACTGGCCGTTGCTGTCCAGACGGTGCCCATTGGGGACACGGCCACGCTCATCGGTGTGGCTGGGTCCATCACCACGGTGACGGCCAACGCGCTCGGCCTCGACCACTACGACCCCGTGGCGATTCACGGGTCGGTGCTTCCATTGGAGGCGGTTGTCGCCTCATGCAACCAGCTCATCGCCGCGACCTACGCGGAGCGCGCGGCGATGCCGTTCATGCACCCGGGCCGCGTCGAGGCGATCGGCGCGGGAGCCCTGGTGTGGCGAGAGGTGGTGACGGCCGTCGCCGAAGCCGTGGCGGCGTCGGGCCGTGTGCTCACGACCGTGACGACGAGCGAGCACGACATCCTCGACGGCATCGCACTATCTATCGCCTAAGTAGGCTAGGCACGCCCCCGTAGCCCAACCGGCAGAGGCAGCCGACTTAAAATCGGCACAGTGCGGGTTCGAGCCCCGCCGGGGGCACCGTCACGGCCTCGCCACCACCAGCAGCAGCGAACCCTCAAAGTGAGGCTGCGTGCGCAGCGAGCCGTAGCGCTCGTCCCACGCGCCGGACTCGAGATCGGCGCGCAGCCGTTCCACGGCGTCGGACTCCGCCTGCGCGTCAACGAAGCTCCACGCCGAGTTCGCCCTGCGCGCGCCGGGGTCGAGGAACATCTCGGGCCGCCCGTAGTACGCCTCGTTAAAGCCGTCGACGCACGCGAGGGGAATGGGCAGGCTCTCCACGCGGACAGTGCCGCCCAGCGCGGCCCTCACCCGCTCGACGCTGGGGTAGCGCCTCGCCTCCACCGCGAAGACATCGCCGAGGTAGTCGTTGAGCCAGAACCGTCGCACCGCGTCTGGGTCCGCCGTCATGAGGGCGATCGGCCCCGTGGTGACGCGGCGCACTTCCGCCAGCCCCGCCTCGAGCGACGGCCATTGGTGGATCGTGAACGTCGCCATCGCGGCGTCGAAAGCCCCGTCGGGGAACGGCAGGCTCTCGGCTACCGCATCGATCGCCACGGCCAGATCGCTCGGCCGCTGTGCGCGCATCGTCGCCGACGGCTCCACCGCCGTGACCTCGCGATCGCGCGGCTCGTAGGAGCCGCCCCCGCGCCAACGTTGAGCACCGTCCGGGCGTCGCCGAGCGCCCGCTCGATGGCCGCGGCGAACTCCGGCTCCGGCTGGCGGTAGGTCGTGTAGCGCATGCCTATGGTGGCGTAGTCCGCGTCCCCTGCAGAGCCATCCGTCATGGTTCCCACCCTACAAACAGGCCCGACGGCCCCCTCACCTTCCGCCGGTACACTTGCCGGTATCCCACCCAAGGAGGCACAGTGGCCAGCCCGATCTTCAGCAGCGGCAAAGAGTTCAAGCCGGATGCGACCTTCGAGCAGATGAACGCGCCGGTCACCGCCGAGCAGCTTGAGCAGCAGTTCAACGCCCCGGCGGCGACGCCGCAGCAGATGGGGCGCATGACCTACGAGGGCGTGACCGGCAAGACCGCGCTGATCGCCATCGGGGCTTTCATCGCGGCCGTTCCCGGCTACCTGTTCCCGAACCTGGCGGCAATGTGGGTGTCCGCGATCGTCGCGTTCGTGGTGAGCCTCGTCGTCATCTTCCGCAAGAAGAACAGCCCCGGCCTCATCGCGATCTACGCGGTCGCCGAGGGCTATTTCCTCGGCGCCATCACCACGTTCGTGGAGACGCGATTCGAGGTTCCCGGTGCCGGCCTGCAGGCGCTCGTCGCGACCTTCGCGACATTCGCCGTGGTCCTCGCGCTCTACCGCTCGGGCAAGGTCCGCTACACGTCCAAGATGCGCCGCTTCCTCATGATCAGCGGCCTCGCGTACCTGGTGTTCTGCCTGTTCAACCTCGGGTACATGGTCTTCTCCGGCTCCGACAGCGCGTGGGGGCTGCGGTCAGGGGCGTACATCGGTCCCGTGCCGCTTGGTGTGGTGATCGGCATCGTCGCCGTGATCATCGCATGCGTCTCGCTCATCGCGGACTTCGACTTCATCGAGAACGCCGTCAAGAACGGCGCTCCCAAAGAGGTCGAGTGGAAGGCCGCGTTCGGCCTGATCCTCACGCTGGTGTGGCTGTACATCGAGTTCCTGCGGATCATCGCGATCCTGTTTGGCCGCCGCTAGCCATGCCCGAAGACCGGCAGGGCATCTCGCCCGCTGACGATCCCTACGAGTTCGACTGGCCCGACGACGCCAAAGAGCAGCGCGCCGCCGAGCGCGCGGCGGCGGCGGAGCGGGTCTACGTCAAGCCGGCCCCGCTGCTGCTGAGCGCCGTGACAATCGGCATCGGGACGGTGCTGCTGTTCATCCTCCCGGTGGCGCTCGTTGCCGGCGCCATCACATTCTTCATCGCCGTCGCCGCGCCCGTGGTCATCGGCGGGCTCGTGGTCGCGCTCCTCCCCGCTTACCTGCTGCAGCGCGTGTCCGCCAACTGGCGACGCGGCCTGCCAGAGATCGCGTTCCTCGTGCTCGGCTTCGCGATCGGCATGGGCTGGACGTGGGTCATCATGGCGCTCTTCAACGCCCCGGCGCAGGACATCCCGCGCGCCGCCGTGTTCATGGGCACCGCCGTGGCGGCCGCGTTCTTCGCCGCGCGCGCGTGGGCCGAGCCGTTCCGGCTCAAGGCCAAGCTCGTCTATGTGGCGGCGGGGCTGATCGCGCTGCTCACCATAGCGAGCATCGTCAACTACGTTCTCTTCGTGGTTGGCTGAGGTCCATGGCCCACTTTGATCTTCCGCTCGAGGAACTCCGCACGTACCGCCCGGCAGTGGACGAGCCCGCGGACTTCGACGCGTTCTGGACCCAGACCCTCGACGAGGCGCGCGGCATCGACGGCGAGGTCTCGCTCGAGCCGATCGCGACCCAGCTGCCGAACGTCGAAATCTTCGACCTCACGTTCCCCGGCTTCAACGGCGAGCCCATCAAAGCCTGGTATTCGCGCCCGGCCGACGCCACGGGCCAACTTCCCGTGGTGGTCCAGTTCCACGGGTACGGGGGAGGGCGCGGCCTTCCGTTCGAGCACACCTTCTGGCCGAGCGCGGGCTACGCGCACATCATGATGGACAACCGCGGCCAGGGCTCCTCGTGGGGCAACGGCGGTGACACCCCAGACACCGGCCCCTCCGGCCCGTCGCTCCCAGGCTTCATGACGCGCGGCGTCGACGACCCCCACGACTACTACTTCCGCCGCCTCTTCACCGACGCGGTGCGCAGCATCGACACCGCCCGCGTCCTTCCAGGGGCCGACGCTTCGCAAACGTTCGTCATCGGCGGTTCCCAGGGCGGTGCGATGGTTCTCGCGGTGGCCGGCCTGGTGCCCGATCTCGCCGGCGTCGCCCCGGACGTTCCCTTCATGTGCCACCCGCAGCGGGCGATCACGATCACGGATGCCGACCCGTTCGGCGAGGTGAGGCGCTACCTGTCCATCCATCGCGACAACGCGGAGCAGACCTTCCGCACGCTCTCCTATTTCGACGGCGTGAACTTCGCCAAGCGAGCGTCGGCGCCCGCTCTGTTCAGCGTCGGCCTGTTCGACGAAATCTGCCCGCCCTCAACCGTGTTCGCGGCCTTCAACTGGTACGCGGGCGCCGAGAAGGACATCACGGTCTACCCGTTCAACGCGCACGAGGGCGGCTCCGGGCACCAGGGCGTCAAGCAGTGGGAGTTTGTGCGCAATCTCACGCACTGATCGGTGATGAGGCGGGACGCGCGCGCCCGTAAAATGGGTGCGGCGCCGGGGGAGCGACCACTCACAGCTGAGGAGATCCATGCGCGACACGTGCATCATCGGCGCCGGCCCCGCTGGCCTCGCCGCCGCCCGAGCTCTCAAGGAGCGCGGCCTTCCGTACACCCACATCGAGAAGAACAAAGGCGTTGGGGGACTGTGGGACATCGATGCCGACGGCTCGCCCATGTATGAGTCCGCCCACTTCATCTCGTCCAAGACGCTGAGCGGCTTCACGGGCTTCCCGATGCCGGGCGACTACCCGGACTACCCCAGCTACAAGCAGATCTATGCGTACATCAACGCCTTCGCGGACCACTACGGGCTGCGGGATGCGATCGAGTTCAACACGGCCGTCGAGCACGTGGAGAAGCTCGAGGACGGCGGGTTTCGCGTGACCCGAGCGAACGGCGAGGCGACCGAACATGACCAGGTGATCGTGGCGTCGGGCGTGCAGTGGTACCCCAACATCCCTGCTATCCCCGGCAATTTCGCGGGCGAGGTGCGCCACACCGTCACGTATCGGTCGCCGAGCGAGTTCAACGGCAAGCGCGTGCTGGTGGTGGGCGCGGGCAACTCGGGCTGCGACATCGCGTGCGACGCCGGCCGCAACGCGGACGCCGCGTTCATCTCGGTGCGCCGCGGCTACTGGTTCATCCCCAAGCACGTGTTCGGCAAGCCGGCGGATGTGTTCGCGGAGGAGGGCCCCACGCTGCCGATGTGGCTCGAGCAGTTCGCATTCGGCAAGATGCTGCGTGTCCTCAACGGCGACATGACGCGGCTCGGCCTGCCCAAGCCCGACCACAAGCTCTTCGAGACCCACCCCATCCTCAACACGCAGCTGCTGCACTACCTGCAGCACGGCGACGTCATCGCCAAGCCCGCGATCGAGTCTGCGGAGGGCAACACGGTGACCTTCACGGACGGCACCTCGGTGGACGTGGACCTGATCATGCTGGCCACCGGTTACGTCCACAAGGTGCCGTTCGCGCAGCACCTCATGGGCTCCGAGCAGCACCCGCTCATGTACATGACGGCGTTCTCGCGCACCCCGGGCCTGTACGGCGTCGGCTTCGTGGAGACCAATGGCGCCGCGTACGTGCTGATGTCGCAGCTCAGCGCGATGATCGCGTCGCACATCGACGACAAGGCCAAGCGCCCGGAGAAGTACGCCGACTTCGAGCAGCGCATCCAGACCGATTCGCCGGATCTCAGCCGCGGCATCAAGTTCGTGGACTCGCCGCGCCACCAGGGCTACGTTGACGGCGTCGCGATCACCAAGTACATCAAGAAGACGGCCAAGCAGTTCGCGTGGGACGTGCCGTGAGCTCTGCCGCTTTGGATCTCACTGACCGGGTAGTCGTCGTTACGGGTGGTGGCGGCGGCATCGGCTCCGCCTTCGCTCGGTTGGCTGCGGATCGTGGCGCGCGTCTCGTACTCGTTGACATTCGGCCCGACGCTGCCGGCAAGGTCGCCGCCGACCTCCCGGGCGGCCCGCATTCGGTGCTGGTTGGGGACCTCACCTCGCGCGCGGATGTTGAGCGCATCCTCGCTTCGATCGAGCAGGAGCACGGGCGCATCGACGTGCTCGTCAACAACGCGGGCATGACGTCCGCAGACCGCTTCGACGAGCGCTCGGTGGAGTCCATCGAGCTCGAGCTCAACGTCAACCTCTATGCGCCGCTCATGCTGACGCGCCTGGCAGTTGACCTGTTGCGGGCCGCCGATGACCCGCGGGTGGTGACCACCGTGAGCCTCGGCGGCATCTTCCCGCTGGGCGAGACGCCCATCTACACGGCGTCGAAGTTCGGTCTGCGAGGGGCGATGCTGTCGATCGCGCTGGACCTGCGCACCAAAGGGATCCTCGCGGGCTCGGTGCTGCCGTCCGCGACGGATACCCGGATGCTGCGTCAGGAGGCCCTCGACGGCGGCAACGCGCTGCAGTTCCAGGACCCGCCCCAGTCGCCCGAGCAGGTGGCGCGCGCCATGATGAAGGTGCTGGACAAGAAGCGCATCGAGGTTTACCCCAAGCTGAGCGAATCCTGGCTGGTGAAGACCGCGATGCTCATGCCGAACGCGCTGCCGCGCCTCATGCCGCTGTTCCGCGGCAAGGGCGAGCGAGGGATGAAGAAGTACATCGACGACCTGCGCGCGCGGGGACTCGTCGAGACGGTTGACGGAGTGGACCGCCTCACCGATTCATAGTCCTGCCAAAGCGCGGCCGCTCGCGGCGCGCAGGCGCGGGACCCTACGCGTAGGCGACCTGGCAGAACCCGTGGTTGCAGTAGCCGCCGGGGTTCTTGAAGAGGTACCCCTGGTGGTAGTCCTCGGCGAAGTAGAACTCGCCGTCGCCGGCCTCAGCCGCGGGCAGCACCTGCGTGGAGATCTCCCCGTACCCCTCGTCGGACAGGCGAGCCTGGTACTGATCGCGGCTGGCAAGCGCCGCAGCCAGTTGAGCGTCGGTCGTCGCGAAGATCGCTGAGCGGTACTGCGTGCCGATGTCGCCACCCTGGCGATTGGGCGTCGTGGGGTCGTGGTTCTCCCAGAACGCGGCGAGGAGGGTCTCGAGCGGCACCAGCGCAGGGTCATACACAACCCGAACGGTTTCCGTGTGCCCCGTCTGCGCCGTGCACGTCTCCACGTAGTTGGGGTTGGGCGTCCAGCCGCCCATGTACCCGACGGCGGTCACGTAGACGCCGGGAATCTGCCAGAAGATGCGCTCCGCGCCCCAGAAGCATCCCATCGCGAAGTAGATGGTCTCGCTGCTCTCCGGGTACGGCCCTTGTAGGGGCGTCCCAAGCACCACGTGCAGCGGCGCCACCTCCATGACGTCCGCGCGGCCCTTCATCGCGTCCTCGCGCGCCACCATGACCTGCTTGTCAACACCGATACCGAACATTTTCAGCTCCCTTCCCTGGCTGAGAAACGCCCGCGTGCCCGGCAATGTTCCGCTCGGGGCCCGACGCCGGGGCTAGGCTCGCGGCATGGCTCGCTTCACGCTCCGGCCCACGAAGAAGGCCGCTGACGGCGCCGACGGCGCGCCAGGCGGCTCCATCCCCTACGGCTTTGTCATCACGGCGGCGTGGGCGTGGCGCCTCATCGTGATCGGCGTGGTCGCGCTCGCGCTCCTCAAGCTCTTCGCGACCCTGTCCTCGATCCTGATGCCGCTCATCATCGCGCTCATCATCGCGGCCCCGCTCGAGCACCTGGTGACCCGCATGGAGAAGCACCGGATCCCGCGCGGTGCCGGCGCGGCGATAGTCATGCTCACTCTGACGTTGCTGGTACTGGGCCTGTTGGGTGCCGCTGGGGGCACGATCGCCGCGGGTTTCGATGACCTGCGCCAGGAGGCGGTGGAGGGCTTCAACACGTTCCTCGAGTGGCTCACCACCGGCCCATTCCACGTGGATCCCGCCCAGATCGATGAGTGGGCTGCAAAGGCGCAGGACTTCCTGACCAAGAACTGGCTGGGGGTGGCAAACGGGGCGCTGTCCGTGACGTCGACCATCGGCTCGGTGCTCGCCGGGACCGTAATCGCGCTCCTCGGCTTGTTCTTCTTCCTGAAGGACGGCCGTGTGATGTGGCTGTGGGGCGTCAAGCACGTGGGAGGCAGCAACGCCGAGCGCATCGACAACGCGGGCGTCGCGGCGTGGGGAACGCTTGGAGGCTACGCGCGAACCAGCGCAACGGTCGCCCTCATCGACGCCACCGGCATCGCGATCGGCGCCTGGATCCTCGGGTTGCCGCTCGTGATCCCCATCGCGATCCTCGTGTTCCTGTTCTCGTTCGTCCCGATGTTCGGCGCCGCGATCTCCGGCGCGATCGCCGTGCTGGTTGCCCTCGTCGACGGCGGATGGACCAGGGCGCTCATCATGCTTGGAGTTGTGGTCCTGGTGCAGCAGGTCGAGGGCACCGTCCTGTATCCGCTGCTCTTCGGCAAGACGGCGTCGGTCCATCCGATGGTCATCCTCCTCAGCGTCTCCGCCGGCACCCTGCTCGCCGGCTTCCTTGGCGCCGTGATCGCCGTGCCGTTCGTCTCGTTCGTCACGACGCTCGTCACCAAGCTTCGCGACCCGGACGCGCGCGAGCTGGAAGAGGCCGCGGACGACGGGGCCGAGCCCGCCCCTGCCTGATGGAGTGCGCCTATTTCGAGGCGGGTCGGTGCCGGTCGTGCACGCTGATCGAGTTGCCTCACGTCGTGCAGGTCGCGCGCAAGGTTGAGCACTGCACGTCGCTGCTTCCGACCGGGATCGCGTGGCACGCCCCCGTGGTTGGGCCGGAGCGCGGCTTTCGCACCAAGGCCAAGATGGTGGTTGGCGGCTCCGTTTCCAGCCCGACGCTCGGGATACTCTCCCCGGACGGCACTCGGGGTGGACCTCGCCGAGTGCCCCCTGTATCCACCTCAGCTGGCCATGGCATTCGCGCCCCTGACCGCCTTCGTCACCCGCGCGGCCATCGAACCCTACAGCGTTCCGGAGCGCCGCGGCGAGCTCAAGAACGTGATCGTCACGGTGGCCCCGAGCGGGGAGCTCATGGTGCGGTTTGTGCTGCGCTCCACGGAGTCGCTCGCGCGCATCCGCAAGCATCTTCCCTGGCTTGAGGCCCAACTGCCGCAGTTGGCGGTTGCGTCGGTGAACCTGCTCTCCGAGCATCGGGCGGTGGTCGAGGGCGAGCGGGAGATCGTGCTGACGGAAGGCGAATCACTCGCCATGACCGTCAACGGCATCGACCTGCACCTCAAGCCGCAGAGCTTCTTCCAGACCAACACCGACGTAGCGACCGCCCTGTACCGACAGGCCGCGGCGTGGGTGGACGCGGCGTCACCCAAGAGCGTGTGGGACCTGTATTGCGGCGTCGGCGGCTTTGCGCTTCATCTGACAGTACCCGGGCGGAGGGTGACCGGTGTAGAGGTGTCAGACGCCGCGGTTCAGTCCGCCCAGCGCTCCGCTTTGGCGCTGGGTGCCGACGCGACGTTCATCGCCTCGGACGCGACCGCGTGGGCGCTCGCCCAGCCCGGCCCGCCCGATCTCGTGGTGGTCAACCCGCCCCGCCGGGGAATAGGCGAGGCGCTCGCGGACTGGCTGGAAGCGTCGGGCGTGCGAACGGTGGTGTATTCGAGCTGCAACTCGGAGAGCCTGGCGAAGGACCTGGCCCGCATGCCATCCTTGCGGCCCGTCGAGGGGCGAGTCCTCGACATGTTCCCGCACACCGAGCACTACGAGGTGGCGGTGCTGCTAGAGCGCGCGTAAGGCGTCCGCCCCCAGAGGTTTAGGCAGCTCCGTCCTGCTCTTCGGGCGAGATCGGCCCCGACTAGGCAGACCAGTCCTGATTCCGCGGCGCCCCAAGGTGCGCGTGGCCCTGGCCCAAAACGGGACTGAGCTGCCTAGCGCGCCGCTCAACTGCCCGCGGAGCAGGACTGAGCTGCCTAAACCCGCGGAGGAGCCCGTGGGGGAAGAGCTCAGTGCTGGAAGGGCTCCGCGGCGATGACCTTGACGGTGATCTCGTTGCCGTTGGGGGCGGTGTAGGTGGTCTCGTCGCCGACGGCCTTGCCCAGCAGCGCGGCGCCGAGAGGGGACTGGGCGCTGAAGACGTCGATGTCGGTGCCCTCTGCGATCTCGCGAGACCCCACGAGGAAGCGCATCTCGCGACCGCCAACGGACGCGGTGACGACGGTGCCGGCGGCGATCGTGCCATCGAAGGTCGCCTCGCCAACGGTCACGTTGGCCAGCTTGTGGCGCAGCTCCTGGATGCGCGCCTCCATCTTCGCCTGCTCGTCGCGGGCCGCGTGATAGCCGCCGTTCTCCTTGAGGTCGCCCTCTTGGCGGCGCTCATCGATCTCCTTGGCGATCTCGGCGCGGCCAACGTTGACGAGGTGGTCGTACTCCGCCTGCAGGCGGTCGTAAGCCTCCTGGGTCAGCCAGGTTGCCGGGGTCTCGGTCACGGTATTGCTCCTCGTAGGTGAAGCGGCAAGGGTATCAAGCGCCGTTGCGTGGCCCCAAGCCGCTGTGGATCAGTCCACAGGCTCGCAGTACTTCACCACGGCCGTCGTGGCCTCCTCTGTGGTGATGATGGTGCCGGTGATGCGTTGCTCGTTGCCGTCGGCGCGTTTCACGGGAACGTCCGCGACTCCAACCTCGGCGAACTTTGAGTTGAGCGCGCGCAGGTGGCAGACGACGTCTTTGTCTTTGTACAGGTAGACGTCGAACGTGGCCTGCGCCTCGGTGGGAGACGTGATGGAGAAGCCAACGTCGCTCCAGCGCACGGGATTCTGCGCGCCCTGCCACCCGAACCAGCTCGCGATGAGCACCAAGACGCCAACGCCCGCCCAACCCCACGCTTTCGCCTTACGCGACGCGCGCCTAGGCGAGCCGGCCGCCTCGTCAGCGGAAGCGTCGGGCATGCCGACGCCGGCGTCATCAAGAGTGCCCATGCTGAGGCAGGATAGTCGCTGGAAGGGAGAGCAGGTGACTACGTCGTTCTCAGGTGGGCCGGGGTTCCTGGCGTTCGTGGTGACGTTTGCGCTGGTTGTTGGCGCGATCCTGCTGTTCCGGTCGCTCAGCACTCACCTGCGCAAGGTGCGGACGCACCCGCCCGCGGATGAGGAGACGTCAGTCGGCGTGGAAGATGACGAGGGCACACGCGATGAAGTGGCAGACGAACCCGGCGATAGTTAGCGCGTGAAAGATCTCGTGGAAGCCGAAGTAGCGCTCTGAGCCGCGCGGCCACTTGGTGCCGTAGATGATGGCGCCCACGGTGTAGCACAGGCCGCCGACGGCCACGAGGATGACGACCGCGAGGCCGCCCGCCTCGTAGAACGGCTTGATGTAGCCGACGGCGACCCACCCCAGGACCACATACATGGGCACGTACAGCCAGCGCGGAGCGCCCACCCACAGCACGCGGAACAGCACGCCAAGCAGCGCGCCTCCCCATACGAGGCACAGGACGACGACGCGCTGCGTGCCCTCGAGCAGGAGCACCGTCAGCGGCGTGTACGTTCCCGCAATGATGATGAAGATGTTCGCGTGGTCCATGCGCCGCAGCACGGCCTTGGTCTTCGGCGACCAGTTGCCGCGGTGGTACACGGCGCTGGTGCCGAACAGCAGGACGGCTGAGAGCGTGAAAATGGCTGCGGAGATGCGGCCGGCGAGCGTGGGGGCGAAGACGACGAGCGCCATTCCGGCCACGAGGGCGAGGGGCGCGGCGCCAAGGTGCAGCCAGCCCCGCAGCAGCGGCTTCGCGGGGTCGGGGAGGTTCTCGGCCATGAACCTACGATACCGTAGGTTAGCGGCGCTCGGAGTAGCGTTGGCCGCGATATCAGGGCGAGCCGGAGGTCTATGACGTGGGAATCAGCTCAGTGCTGTACCCGCTTTACGAGCGCCGACTGACGCGCGCGATCCGCGCCGGCGGCGCCGTCCCCCGACACGTTGGCGTGATCCTCGACGGCAACCGCCGCTGGGCCCGCCAGGCCGGCGAATCCACGGCAACCGGGCACCAGAAGGGCGCGGACAAGATCACCGAGGTGCTCGAGTGGTCGGCCGAGGCGGGGGTCGAGGTGGTCACGCTGTGGATGCTCTCCACGGACAACCTCTCGCGCGAGCCGCGCGAACTGGCGGCGCTGCTGGACATCATCTGCGGAGCGGTGGAGACCCTGGCGACCGACGGCCGGTGGCGGCTTCAGCACGTCGGCGACGCTTCGCTGCTCCCGCCCGACGCTGGGTTGCGTATTGCGCAGGCCGTCGCCAGTACTGCCTCGGCTGGGTATCTGCACGTGAATGTCGCCGTTGGGTATGGCGGGCGGCACGAGATCGCGGATGCCGTGCGCGCATACCTGCGGTCCGGGGTCTCCGAGGGATTGTCACTTGAGGAGGTCGCGGACTCGCTGTCCGTGGAGACCATCGCCGAGCACCTGTACACGAAGGGCCAGCCGGACCCGGACCTGGTGATCCGCACGTCAGGGGAGCAGCGACTAGGTGGGTTCCTGCTGTGGCAGTCCGCGCACTCGGAGTTCTACTTCTGCGAGGCGTACTGGCCGGACTTCCGGCACGTCGACTTCCTGCGCGCCCTGCGCGACTTCGCACAGCGCGAGAGGCGACTGGGGAAGTGATTGTCCACGCGCTCCGGTTGACAACACTTCTGGCCGCTCGTACATTGAGCATTACCGAGCAGGGAATCAATCGGGAATGTAGGGGAGGAATAGTGTTTGTTACAGGGAATTCTCGCGCGCTCGCAACGGGCAAAGCACTGGCGCTTATCGTTGTCGGTACCACGGCGGTGGTTATGACAACGGGGGCTGTGTCGACTTCGGAGAATGTAAACGACACTGGCGATGTCGTAGTCGAAGGTCAACTCGAGGTCGGATCAGGGGACGACGTTCCGTCCAAGATCAGCGTGTTCGCTTGGCCTTCCAATGACGTCTTGGCTCACATAAAGGTGGGGGACAAGTTCGCGCTTGATCCGGTTGGTTCTGCAGAGGTCGCGTCCGATGGTTCATTCGAGGTGACTCTGGACAAGACTGACGATCTCGACAGGTATGTGGCGAGGTCGGGCGACCTAAACCTTTACCTGAGCGCTGACGATGGTTCGGTTGAGTATGCGGAGAGCGTTCCGATCGATCTCTCGAGCGGGAGCGCGAGCGCGAGCGCCGTGGATGACGTGTTGGTGGATGTGGGCGAAGTTGCAGTCGCCGGGGAAGTGAGCGATGAAGGCGTACCACGCGATTCCTCCACTGCTCCGGCATACGTCGAGAAGGGGTGCACGGCGACGCTGGTCAAGAATCTCGGCGCGAAATGGATTCCGATAGGTGGCATCTTCTCGACCAATACGGGTGCAACGGTCGACTTCCAGTACGCGAAGGGTACGGCGTCGACTCTGGGGGCTGCGGTCTCGACTCAAGGGAAGGAAGTCGGCTTCAGTTCTGGTAGCGCCACTTCCATGAGTTCGACGAGCACCGTCGACTTTCCAAGCCAAACTGGCATCGGGAGCAAACTTGCGCGAACGCAGTTTCGCTACGGCAATTTCTCTAATGCATGTACTTACATCACGGGCGGTGTGCCATTCACAAGCGTGAGTTATATCGTGCGGGCAGATCTGTGGATTGGTGGCACCAATTTTGTGTCGGCGTCACTGCCATCCGCTACACATTGCTCAACCTATCTTAAGGGTTCCACGTTCACAAAGGACAACAGCAAGCAAGTTACCTGGACCGGCGCCGTTTCGTTCTACGGCGTGGGTTTGAGCGCCCAAACCGGATGGACTTCAACCGGTAAACTTTCGGTGAAGTTCACCAATGCGAGCGGCAAGCTGTGCGGTTCGGGCGGCTATCCGACCGAGACTGATGCATATCAGCTCGTAGTGAAGCCAGGTTGATGACGAGGCGCTTCGCTACCGCCGCTGCGCTCGCGGCTCTCGCGCTGGCTTGCACTGGGTGCTCCGGTCCAAGCCAGGCTGGCCCGCTCACTGGGCCGCGGGTAGAGCCCGGTGTTGCGCATGTGTGCGCTCCGAGTGGTGCCGGTGCGGCGATCTATTTCAGTGAGTTGTTGACCAACTCTGGAGACATGGCCGCCCGGATTACAAAAGTCGAGGCCTCGGGGACCAATCTGCGGACGGTTGACTACTACATTGACGGCAGCGGACCTTCCCAAGGAGAGTATTTGGGGACTTTCGCGTCGTCGGCGGAGGAGCCGCTTGGCCCAGAGGCCAATATTCTCGCTCGCATGACCAGTGCCGACGGCACGTCGGTTGAACCGGGGAAGCAGGTGGCTCTCGTGATGGAGATCGTTCCCAAATCAACAACGGAAGATGCGAGCCTGAAGACGACCGTGGTTGGGTACACCGTCGGGAGCGACTCATATGAAGAGACGATCAATGTCGAATACACCGTTCGCCCGGGCGTTGCTTGCGACTAGTGGTGCGCTCGCCTTTCTCCTAGGTTCGATCAGTGTCTCGGGCTGCGACCCGAGCGCCAGCGCTTTCGACTTGCCGCCAAGCGCGTACGTCGCGGTCATGAATGCGAGCGCTCCCGTCGACCTCGTATGGGCCAACTCGTTTTGCTCAGGCGTGCTGGTCGGCGCCGACTTGGTAGTGACGGCGAGCCACTGTGTGCGTGACGGCGCCCTTCCCGATGTACAGGTGGGCGCGCGCAATTTGTGCGATACCCCCATTCCGGGTGAGCGGCTGTCTGTGGTTTCGAAGTACATAGGCACTGGTGTCGCGCGCGAACTTACCCTCCTGCGACTGTCTTCGGAAGCTCAGGCAGCTCCGACAGCCATCGCCGCTGGGACTGAAGATCCGGGAGTGGTTGTCGCCACCGGATGGGGCAGGCGCACCGCTGACTCAGGCCGGGTGTGCGAGGCTAAGCAGTTGTCGCTCCGCGCTGCACCTAGCGCGGACTGCGCACCTGCGATGGTCGGTGCACTCAATGAGGGGGTGGAGCCCGAGTCATGGACGTGCTTGGTAGTCAACTCCGGAGCACTCAATACTTGCATCGGTGACAGCGGCGGCGGGGTATTCCTGCAAGAACCGGGCGGCGACTCCCGGCTTTGGGCCATTACCTTGGGGGAGGCGGGTGCGAGGCCCGCGACCCGGGTGTGTATGCGGACTCGGACGCGATCGTTGCACTACTCAATCAGGCTCAAGTCGACGCGCAGTAGCTGCCCATTGGGTCGTCCGGTAGCGGTTAGGCTGGCATAGACGACACTCCCGGGCGCGTGGCGCGGGTTACGAACGTGTGAAGTGCGGCGTGTCGGCTCGCTGGGCCATGGAGGAGCGGGGTTACCGTCGGCCTTGTGGTTAGCGCACGACGCCGGACCTACCTGGTCTTGGCCTGACAGATCGCCGCAGGGCGACTGGTGCCCTGCGGCCTCAACCGCTGGGAGCCCCGCGTGACCAACCCCGCAAGCACTACCGCCACTGAAGTCGCACCTGAGTCTGCAAACAGCGCCGACGGCACCATCGCAGTCAAGACCTACGTGCTCGACACGTCCGTCCTGTTGAGCGATCCGCGCGCGATCAAGCGATTCGCCGAGCACGCCGTAGTGCTTCCGGTTGTGGTGATCACGGAGCTCGAGGCCAAACGTCACCACCCGGAGCTGGGCTACTTCGCCAGGTCCGCACTGCGCATGCTTGATGACCTTCGCGTGGTCCACGGCAAGCTCGACGAGCCCGTGTCCGTGAACGAGGCCGGCGGCACCGTGCGTGTGGAGCTCAACCACACGGACCAGGAGGTGCTGCCTTCCGGGTTCCGGCTGGGCGACAACGACACCCGCATCCTCGCGGTGGCGGCCAACCTCGCCGCGGAGGGCCACGACGTCACGGTCGTCTCCAAGGACCTGCCGATGCGCGTCAAGGCGTCAGCGCTCGGCATCGAGGCCGAGGAGTATCGCGCGGAGCTCGCGATCGACTCCGGTTGGACCGGCATGCGCGAGATCCAGCTCACCGACGAGCAGATGTCGTCGCTGTGGGAGAACGAGTCGCTGCCCACGCTCACCGCCGCCGAGTGCGGCGAGGACCTCAAGTCGCTTCCCGTGCACACGGGCCTGGTGATCCACTCCGGCCGCGGTAGCGCCCTGGGGCGGGTGACCGAGGATGGCGCGGTCCGGCTGGTCCGCGGAGACCAGGAGGTCTTCGGCCTCCACGGCCGCAGCGCCGAGCAGCGAATCGCGATCGACCTGCTCCTCGACGATTCTGTGGGCATCGTCTCGATGGGTGGCCGCGCGGGCACCGGCAAGTCGGCGCTCGCGCTGTGCGCCGGCCTCGAAGCCGTCATGGAGCGCCGCCGCCACAAGAAGATCATGGTCTTCCGGCCCCTATATGCCGTTGGAGGTCAGGAGCTCGGCTACCTGCCGGGCGACGCCGCCGAGAAGATGAACCCCTGGGCCCAGGCGGTATTCGACACTCTTGGCGCGGTAGTCAGCTCCGAGGTGGTCGAGGAGGTCATGGCGCGCGGCATGCTCGAGGTGCTGCCGCTCACGCACATCCGCGGCCGCTCGCTCCACGACGCGTTCGTGATCGTGGACGAGGCCCAGTCCCTCGAGCGCAACGTGCTCCTCACGATGCTCAGCCGCATCGGCCAGGACTCGCGCGTTGTCCTCACCCACGACGTGGCGCAGCGCGACAACCTTCGCGTGGGCCGCCACGACGGCATCGCCGCGGTCATCGAGGCACTCAAGGGCCACCCGCTGTTCGCGCACGTCACCTTGGAGCGGTCCGAGCGCTCCGCCGTGGCCGCGCTCGTCACCGACATGCTGGAGCGCCTGGACCTGTAGCTCGCGTTCCAGAGGCCCGACGCTGCGGCCGGTTAGTCCCCGACGTGCGGGTTTGCGATGGGCTCGGGTTCGATGGCGGGGCACGCATCCTCGGGCACATCGACATCGATGCCGTAAAGCGCCCTGATCGCGGCAAGATAGCGCTCCTGCTCGCCAGCTACCGCGTGCTCGCGGGCCCGCACGGTGGGCACGTGGAGCAGGGTCTTCGCGAAGTGGCGGAGTGCGTGCTCGGCGGCGTCCGCGCGGGCGACCGTCTCAGCGTCGGAGCCGACCGCGGGTCGCAACCGAGCAACCTCGCGCTCAAGTAGCCCAAAGACGTGTTCGCGCAGCGCGACCACCGCGGGGTCCAGGGTGCGCGAGGCGTCGTCGAACCGCGCAACCGCATGGGCGACGATCGCGCGCGCGGCCTCGACGGCGGTCACGGATTCCTCTGGCGCCAAAGCGCCAACAGACGTGAGGTCCACAACGTGCACCCCTGGAAGCGCGCCGACGGACTCCTCCACGTCGCGCTCCAGGGACAGATCGATGACCGTCAGGGGAGATGACACCCCAGAGCGCGCCAACGCGACATCGGCGGCGGTCAGCACCAGGCCCTCGCCGCCGGAGCACGCGAGCACCACATCGGCGCCGCGCACGGCGGCGGGGAGATCCTCAACAGCAAGAGCCTCAAGCCCATGCGCCGTCGCGAACTCCAGCGCGCGCCCCGAAGGCGAGAACACCCCAACCACAGAGGCCCCTCGCCCCTGCATCGCCCCCACGGCGGCGTCGGCCAGCGCGCCGGTGCCGATGACCAAGACGCGCGCGCCCGCCCAGGTGACCGTGGCGTCGGCCAGGTCGAGGGCAACGGAAACGACCGAGCGCCCGGAGGTCCCGAGCCCGGTGGAGGAGGCCACGACGCGCGAGGTGCGTAGCGCGGACTGGAACAGCTTGTCGAGCTGAGGCGTCAGCACGCCACCGGCGCGCGCGTCCGCGTGGGCGCGGCGCACCTGTCCTGAGATCTCGCGCTCGCCGACCACCATCGACTCGAGCCCGGTCGCCACGGAGAGCAGGTGGCGCACGGCGTCGTCCCCCTCGTAGGTCTCGAGGGCGGCGTCCACCTCAAGGGCAGTCAGCGGAGAACCAGCGGCAATAGACGCCACGAGCGCCGAACGCGCGGAGGAGGCGTCGGCCGCGTCCAGATACACCTCGAACCGGTTGCACGTGGGAAGCACCACGGCACCGGCGACGGACGGCGACGCCACAACCGCGGCGCCAAGGGCGTCGGCCCCCACACTCAGCTGCTCCAGCAGGGCGAGGTCGCGGTTGCGGTGAGAGGCCACAAAGCTGACGAGCACCACCCGCCCATTCTGACATGCGCGCGGAACCAGGCAGAATCGGCACATGCCGCTGACCGATCTGATCGACGACCATCCCCTCCGCACCGGCGCGCTCGACGGCTCGCCGCTGCTCGCCGCCTACCACGGCGAGACCCCAAGCCGCCGCCCCGTGTGGTTCATGCGGCAGGCGGCCGCTCGCTCCCCGAGTATCGCGAGACGCGCGCCGGCACCGACATGCTGGAGGCGTGCCTCACCCCGGAACTGGCTGCCGAGATCACGCTTCAGCCGGTCCGACGCTATGGCGTGGACGCCGCGATCTTCTTCAGTGACATCGTGGTTCCGTTGAAGCTGGCCGGGCTGGACGTGAGCATCCAGCCTGGTATCGGGCCGGTTTTTGCCCACCCGATTCGCACGATGGCCGACGTCGAGGCGCTGCCGCAGCTCGACGAGAGCTTCGCGGCGGCGCTCATGCCCATCGCGCACGCCGTGGTCGCGACCACCGCGCAGCTCGGCGCCACGCCGCTCATCGGCTTCGCAGGCGCGCCGTTCACCCTCGCCGCCTACATGGCCGAGGGCCGCGCGAGCCGCGACCACCTTGGCGCGCGCAGGCTCATCGCATCCTCGCCCGACGTGTGGGCCGGGCTGGCAGCGTGGGTCGCCAAGGTCTCGGGGATCTTCCTTCGCACGCAGGTCCTCGCCGGCGCGAGCGCGGTCCAGCTCTTCGACTCCTGGGCGGGCTCGCTCGACGCCGAGGACTACCGCCGCGCGTGCCTGGTGCCATCCACGCAGGTCTTTGACCTCGTGGACGATCTGCCCGTGCCGCGCATCCACTTCGCCGCGAACGGCTCTCACCTGCTGGAGATCATGGACGCCGCTGGCGGCGACGTGATGGGCGTTGACTATCGCCTTCCCCTCGACGAGGCGAGCGCGATCCTCGATGACGAGGTGCCGCTCCAGGGCAACATCGATCCCGCGTACCTCGCGGCGCCGTGGGAGGTGCTGCGCGCCCACGTCGACGACGTGCTGCGCCGCGGCTCGCAGGCTCCCGGCCACGTGGTGAACCTTGGCCATGGTGTGCCGCCGGACACCGACCCGGACGTGCTGCAGCGCATCGTGGAGCACGTGCACGCATACAGTGAGTAGATGCGTTCGGTAGTCATCGGCTCAGGCGCCGCGGGCCTCATCGCCGCGCGGGAACTGCTCGCGCGCGGGGACGCGGTGACGGTCCTCGAGGCCACCGAGACGATCGGCGGCCGCGTCACGTCCCTCGAGCTCGACGGCCTCACGCTCGACGCCGGGGCAGAGTCCTTCGCCACCCGGGGCGACGCGGTGGCGACACTCGCGGAGGAACTGGGCCTCAGCGTCGGGCCGCCTGCGGCGACGCCGGCGTGGGTTGTCGCCCCCGGCCGCGCGTACCAACTTCCGGCGACCGGATGGCTTGGCATCCCCACGCATCCCCTGGATCGCGACGTGCGCAAAGTGATCGGCTCGAGCGCGGCCGTGCACGCCTCGCTCGAGCCGCATCGGCCGCTCGGCGAGATTCCGGACGACGTCACGATTGGCACGCTTGTGCGCGCGCGCCTTGGCGACGAGATCGCGGAGGCGCTCGTAGCGCCCGTGTTGCAGGGCGTCTACTCGCGCCACATCGACACGCTGCAGCTGGCCGACATCTCGCCGACGCTGCCTCAGGAACTGCGCGAGGCCGAGTCGCTGCTGAAGCTCGCGGAGACCAAGCGCGCTCTCTCGCCCGCGGGCTCCGCGGTGCTCGGCGTCGAGGGGGGCATGTGGCGTCTCACGGTCGCGCTCGCGGACCACGTCCGCGCGAGCGGCGGCAGTATCGTCACCTCTGCGGCGGCCGAGCGCCTCAGCTTTGAGGACGGCGCGTGGCGCATCGTGGCCGGCGGCGGCCGTCTGGTCGCCGATCGCGTCGTGATCGCCACGCCCCTGCCCGACGCTGCCCCCTCATTCCCGACCTCCCCACTCCCGAGCGGAAGCAGGTGGCCGTGGTCACCTTGGTGCTTGACGCTCCGCAGCTCGACGGGGCGCCGCGCGGAACCGGGGTGCTCGCCATGGAAGGCGTGACCGCGGCGAAGGCGCTCACCCACTCCACGGCCAAGTGGCCGTGGCTCGCGCGCTCGGCTGGCGGGCGTCACGTGGTGCGGCTCTCGTACGCCCTCGAGGCGCTGCCCGCCGACCTTGAGGCCGGCGCCCTTGCGGACGCCGCGCGCCTGCTCGGCGTGGAGCTCACGGCGCAGAACCTGCGCGGCTCGGCGGCGCGAATCTGGACCGACGCCGCCCCCACGGCGGTCACCGACCTGAACCCGGCGTCGGGCCTCTACCTGGTGGGAAGCGCCGCCGGTCTCACAGGGCTGGCGAACATCGCGGGCGCGGATTTCCCTTGGTCGTAGCGGTGCGAGACTAAGAGACATGACCGACGAACCCCAAGGCTTCACCCTGTTCAGCGTGCTCGATGGGCTGCTCCACGCGCCCGACGAGGAGCTCGCGGAGATCGTCGAGCACTTCGACTTCGCGGTCGAGGAGCTCGCCGAGCACGAGGTCACCTTGCGCGGCATCTACGACGTGAGCGGGCTGCGCGCGGACGGCACCGTGATGCTGTGGCTGCACGGCCCGCGGCTCGAGGACCTGCAGCTCGCGCTGCGCGAACTGCGCGCCACGGAGCTTCTCGCGGACACGCGGCTGACCTGGTCCGCGGCGGGCGTGCACCGGCCGGCGGAGTTCAATAAGTCCCATGTACCAGGCTTCTTGCGCGGCGAGCCCGCGCGTGGCTGGTTGACCGTCTATCCGTTCGTGCGGTCCTACGACTGGTATCTGCTGCCCGACGAGGATCGCTCCCGCAGTGCTGCGCGAGCACGGGATGAAGGGCGCTGCGTTCAAGGGAGTGGTCGCGAACACGGTCTCTGCCTTCGCGCTTGGCGACTTTGAGTGGCTGCTGCCCATGGAGTCCGACGACGTCACCGAGCTCGTGGACATGATGCGCGACCTTCGCTACACGGAGGCCCGCCTGCACGTGCGCGAGGAGCTGCCCTTCTACACCGGCAGGCGCGTCACCACCGCCGAGGCGGTGGAGGTGCTGGCGTCGTGACCCAACCGCCGCTCGCGGCCTCCTCGCGAGTCCTCGCCCCCGCGTCCTACGACTGCATCCTGCTCGCCGGCTTCGGCGGGCCCGAGGGCCAAGACGATGTCATTCCGTACCTGCGCAACGTCACTCGCGGCCGCGGCATCCCCGACGAGCGGCTCGAGGAAGTAGCCCACCACTATCGGCACTTTGGCGGCATCAGCCCCATCAATGACCAGAACCGCGCGCTCAAGGCCGCGCTCGAAGGCGAGATCGCCGCTCGCGGGCTCTCGCTGCCCGTCTACTGGGGCAATCGCTTCTGGGCGCCGTACTTCGCCGACGCGCTGCGCGAGCTGCACGCCGACGGTCACCGCCGGGTGCTCGTGCTCGTCACCACCGCGTTCTCCTCCTACTCTGGCTGCCGCGCCTACCGCGAGGACCTCGCCGAGGCGCTCGCAGAGACCGGGCTGGGCGAGGACCTGATGCTCGACAAGGTGCGCCAGTACTTCGACCACCCGGGCTTCGTGGGACCCAACGTCGAGTTCGTTCTGGGGGGCCTCCGCGAGCTGGCCGACGCTGGGCACGGCTCCGCGCCCCACGTCATGTTCTCGACGCATTCGATTCCGACTATGGCCGCCGACGCGTCGGGCCCGCGAGAAGCACTGCCCGGTGGGGAGCCGGTGCCGCTGGGCAACGACGGCGGCTGGTACGGGGCGCAGCAGCGCGCCGTGTGCGAGCTCATCATGGAGGCCGTCGAGGCCGAGTACGGCCAGGTGCCATGGTCGCTCGTGTTCCAGTCGCGGTCCGGACCGCCGACTCAGCCCTGGCTCGAACCGGACATCAACGACGCGATCAACGAGCTGCCTGACTCCGTGTCTGGGCTGGTACTGAGCGCGATCGGGTTCGTGAGCGACCACATGGAGGTGCTCTGGGACCTCGACAACGAGGCGCTCGAGACCGCCACCGAGCGCGGGTTGCCGATGGTGCGCGTGCCAACTGTGGGCGTAGACCCGGCGTTCGTGAGTGGCCTCGTGGACCTCGTCGAGGAGCGCACGGCCGGTCGCGCGCGACCCGCGCTCACCGAGTTCGGCCCCTGGCAGGACGTGTGCCCCGCAGACTGCTGTCTTGGCCGCGCACAGAAGGCGACTATCGCCTCCTGCTGACACCAGCGTCGGGCCGCCGTAGGCTCCGCACGGCTTCAGTGACTCATGAGGCGCGTGGTTCCTGGCGCACCCCGCATCGGGTCACATCCGTCACACGCTCCGTGCGGAGCCGACACGAGGCGCTGCGAGCACAGCAATGATTACGCAACGCGCATGTTGCGTAAAAGCCCGGGCGCCCTTTACCCTTGGAGGGCACTCACTCGAACGGAGCCCTCCATGACGCTGTCGCGCCAGACGGTCTTTGGCCTCGCGGCCCTGTGCGGCGGCATCCCGGATCTCACCTTCACGGTGTCAACGACCTCGGGCGGCGACCTGTGGGTCGCCGAACACCCTGACGCGCAGCTGTGCGTCCACGCGTTCCGGCAGGCGATCCAGGAGTGGCCCAAGTCCGAGTGCCACGCCCCGTGCATCGAGGCCGTGAGCTTTGACGAGTTCGACGAGCTCGGCGGCGTGCTCTCGCGCGCAGGGGAGCGCTGGTTCGTGTCCCCACTCGCGGCCGACGCCACCGCGGCCGCCCTTCGCGATTGCGCCGGCATCGACAACAGCATCGACGCGCTGGTGCGCGAGGATCTCGACTTCGGCATGTCCGTGGTGCGGCTCTCGATGCGCGAGCCCGACGAGGCTGTGCTCAACGACGCCGCGATCTCGGGCTACGCCGCGTGCCTCACCGAAGAGCTGACGCTGGCGAGCTCCCGCGCCGCGTAGGAGCCTACGACTCCGCGGCCTCCTTGAAGGCCTTCCTCGGCTCCGCGAGCCTGCCCATCGACACCAGGTCCCGCCGGAAGAACAGCGCGGTCGTCCAGTCGAGCACCACGCGCGCCTTCCTGTTGAAGCTGGGGATCTGCAGCATGTGATACGTCCGGTGAGCGAACCACGCGGGCCAGCCGCGCAACTTCACCCCCATGATCTGCGCCACGCCCTTGTTCAGCCCAAGCGACGCGACGGTGCCCAGGTGTCGGTGCCGGTACTCCTTGAGCTCGCGCCCCGCGATCGCGGCCGCGATGTTCTTGCCCAGCAGCCTCGCCTGGCGCACCGCATGCTGCGCCGACGGCGCGCACCAGTTACCCTCGCCCTTCACGAGGTCCGGAACCTGCGCACAGTCCCCGGCGGCCCAAGCGCCGTCCACAACCGTGCCGTCGGCCTTGGCGACCTGCAGCGTGGGTAGGGCATTCGCGTGACCCTTTGGCCCCGTTGGCAGGTCCGACGCTGCTATCAGGGGGTTTGGCTTCACACCGGCCGTCCACACGACGGTGTCGGCGTCGAACTCCTGGCCGTCGCTGAGGACGATGCGCCCGTCGACGCAGCTCTCGAGCCGGGTGGAGAGATAGACCTCCATCCCGCGCTTGCTGAGGACGTCGAGGGTGTATCCGCCCATCTCGTGGCCCATCTCGGGAAGGATGCGGGTGGCGGCCTCGACCATGACGAAGCGGAGGTCGGCGGGGGAGAGCTCCGGGTAGTAGCGCAGGGCGGCGCGCGCCATGTCCTCGGTCTCCGCGAAGGCCTCGATCCCCGCGAAGCCGCCGCCCACGAACACGAACGTCAGCAGCTTCCGGCGTGCGTGCGCATCGTGCGTGGTGGCCGCGCGGGCGATGCGGCCCAGCACGATGTTGCGGAGGTTGATGGCCTCCTCGACCCACTTGAAGCCGAGGCCCATCTCCGCGAGCCCGGGAATGGGCAGCGTGCGCGGGATGGCTCCGAGCGCGATCACCACGTGGTCGTACTCGAGGGTGAACTTCTCTCCGTAGTCGGTCTCGGCGGTGACCTTCTTGGTCTTGTGCGAGATCTTGGTCGCCTTGGCCTGAATGACCTTGACGCCCTTGAGCGTGCGGCGCAGCGGCACCACCACGTGTCGCGCCTCGATCGAGCCTGCCGCGGCCTCGGGGAGGAACGGCTGGTAGGTCATGTAGGGGCGGCGGTCCAGGACCGTGATCTCCACGTCCTTTGCGTGCCTGCGGAGGGAGAGAGCGGTGTAGAGGCCAACGTAGCCGCCGCCAACGATGAGGACGCGCGTCGTCATGGGAACCAACTCCTTATGGTCTGGTAAACCGCGGGACGACGGCAGGTGTTCCTCGCTAATTCTCCCCAACCATGGTGGTGACGTCCAGCAAGTGATCCAGCTGCTCAAGCGAGATCTCGCCGCGCTCAACGAACCCAAGATCGATCGTCGCCTCGCGCACCGTGAGGCCCTGCTTGACCGCGTGCTTGGCGATCTTCGCCGCGTTCTCGTAGCCGATCACGCGGTTGAGCGGCGTGACAATGCTGGGGCTCGCCTCCGCGAGGAAGCGGGCGCGTTCCACGTTGGCCGTGATGCCGTCCACGGTCTTGACCGCGAGCACCTCCGAAGCGTTGGCGAGCAGGCGCATCGACTCGAGCACGCCGAGCGCCATCACCGGGATCTGAACGTTGAGCTCGAATGCCCCGGATGCTCCCGCCCACGCCACGGTGGCGTCGTTGCCGATGACGCGCGCGCACACCATCAGCACGGCTTCCGGAACCACGGGGTTGACCTTCCCGGGCATGATCGACGACCCCGGCTGCAGGTCCGGCAGCGCGATCTCGCCGAGTCCCGTGTTGGGCCCGGAGCCCATCCAGCGCAGGTCGTTGCAGATCTTGGTGAGGCTCACGGCGATCACCTTGAGCGCGCCGCTCAGCTCCACCAGGGAGTCCCGCGCGGACTGCGCCTCGAAGTGGTCCCTCGCCTCGGTGATCGGCAGGCCAGTGTCCTCCGCGAGCAGGGCGATGACCCGCTGAGGGAAGCCCTTGGGCGTGTTGATGCCGGTGCCAACCGCGGTGCCGCCGAGCGGCACCTCGGCCACGCGCGGGAGCGCTGCCTCGAGCCGTTCGATCCCGTGCCTCACGGCCGCCGCGTAACCGCCGAACTCCTGACCGAGCGTCACCGGGGTCGCGTCCATGAGGTGCGTGCGGCCGGACTTGAAGACGCCGGAAAACTCCGTGGCCTTGCGCTCGAGCGACTCCGCGAGCACGGTCAGCTTGGGAATCAGGTCGCCTACCAGGGCCGACGCCGCAGCTACATGGACCGATGTGGGGAACACGTCGTTCGAGGACTGCGACGCGTTGACGTGGTCGTTGGGATGCACCTCGCGTCCCAACGACCGCGTCGCGAGCGTCGCGATGACCTCGTTGGTGTTCATGTTCGACGAGGTTCCGGAGCCGGTCTGGAAGATGTCGATGGGGAAGTCGCCGTCGTGCGCGCCGCCCGCGACCTCGTCGGCGGCCGCGACCACAGCGTCGGCCACCTCCTGGTCCAGCACCCCCAACTCGGCATTGGCGCGTGCCGCCGCCTTCTTGATGCGCGCGAGCGCCTCGATGTGGCGACGCTCGAGTGTGATCCCGCTGATGGGGAAGTTCTCCACGGCGCGCTGCGTCTGCGCGCGGTACAGGGCGCTCGCGGGCACGCGGACCTCGCCCATGGTGTCGTGTTCGATGCGGAAGTCGGTCATGCGTCCATTGTGTCAGCGGACGCGAATGCCCGACGCTACGGTTGGGTATCCTCCGGCGCCACGTCCAGCTCGGCGGAGCCGGGCGGGTTCGCGCCCGGCCGCGAGACGGTGATCGCGGCGATGCGTGCGCAGCGCTCGAGGATCGCGACGAGGGTCTCGTCCGAGATGCCGCGCAGGGCCTCACGCTGAGCGCCACCGAGAACCCCGGCGCCCCACAGCCCGTCGATCAGTCCGCCCATGAACGAATCGCCCGCGCCAACGGTGTCGGCGACCTCCACGGACGGAGCCTCAACCGCCACCGACCGGTCGCCGGGAAGGAACGCGGTTGCCCCGGAGCCCCCGCGCGTCACCACCACGAACGCGGGCCCAAGCGAGAGCCACTCTCGCGCCACCGCGTCAACGTCGTCCGTCGACGCGAGCCACGCGAGGTCCTCATCGGACACCTTGACCACGTCCGCTAGCGCGACCATCTCCTCGATAGCAACGCGCGCGTCCTGTGGCGAACCCATCAAGGATGGGCGGGCGTTGGGGTCGTAGGTGACGGTTGCGGCGTCCCGTAGCGACGTAACAAGAGAGCGCACCGACGCCGCCCCCGGCGCGAGCACGGTCGCGATGGACCCCGTGTGGACCACGAGCGGATCCGGGCGCGGTGCCGCACCGTCGGCGAGCGCCCACTCGAGGTCGAAGTCGTACGTCGCAGCCCCGGACTCGTCGAGGTGCGCCGTCGCCACCGACGTGCGTGGCGCGCCCAAGGATCCGGCAGCGAGCTCAACCTGCGAGGCCGCGAGGTGCTCCTGGACCATCGCCCCGTTGTCGTCGTCAGCCAGGTAGGCGAGCAGCTCCACGTCCCGACCCAGCCTGCCGAGCCCAATCGCGACGTTGGCTGGCGAACCGCCTGGGTGCGCCTCCGTCGTGCCGTCAACGGACACGACGACGTCCACGAGCGCCTCGCCGATGACGAGGGCGTGCTCGCTCACTCGCCGTCCTCGGCGGCCTCGACGTCGGTGTCAACGCCCCGAACGGCCGCGATCCGCTCGCGCGCCCCGTCGAGGATCTCCTGGCAGCGTGCCGCGAGCTTCTCGCCGCGCTCCCACAGCTCGAGCGCCTCGTCAAGGGTCGCGTTGCCCTCCTCCAGCCGGGCGACGATCGTGAGGAGTTCGTCACGCGCGGTCTCGAAACTGTAGGCGCCGATGTCTTTCGCTGGCATGATCCTCAAACTACAGCGTCATAGCTAGGACGTACGTCCCTCTCATGGGGTACAACGTTCAACTGTTCACAACGGAGTGACACCATGTTTTCTGAGAACTACTCTCGCCAGACGGCGATCGCGAGCGCCACCAAGGTCCTCGCTGCCGACCTCACCGACCACGAGCTTGCGACGCTCGCACGGTCCGAAGAGGCCAAGGTTCGCGCGGCTGTTGCCGAGCGCGTCAACACCCCGCTCACGTCGCTGCTCCTGCTCGCGCAGGACGTGGCTCCCGCGGTGCGTGCCGGCGTTGCCCGCAACCCGCGCCCCGACCTCCCCGTCGAGATGCGTCAGGACCTCGCCAAGGACAAGTCGTCCGAGGTGGTCTACGCGCTCATCGACAACCCGGCAACGCCCGACTCGATCCTGAGCAAGTTCACCCGCTCCTTCCACCGCGACTACGCCGTGGCGGCCAAGGAGGCTCTGAACAAGCGCAAGTCCGCAGCCCGGTCCGGCATCGAGCTCGACGTCTCCGTCGTCTCGCAGTAACAGCAGGCCCGACGCTGGGGCTGAAGGTCAGCGGCCGGGTTTCACTGCGCGTGCGGCGAGTTCGCCGCGCGCCAGCCGTAGGCGCAATGGCGCGCCTTCGGCAATGGCGTCCGGATCCCTGACCACCGCGCCTTTGGCGTCCTGAACCACGGCGAAGCCGCGGTCGAGTGTCGCCTGCGGGCTCAGCGCGCGCAGCGTGGCGACGGTCTCGCGCACCGTTGCGTCGACGACCTGCATGACGCCGACCAGCGCCCGCCCCGATCGCTCATGGAGTGCGGTGGCGGCATCCGCAAACGGGGCCAGCAGCGCGGCGGGGCGCGCAAGCACCGGGCGAGAGGCGAGGGTCGCGACCTCGTGGGCGGAGCGCGCCACGCGATTGAGCAGCGCCCGCGCCATGGACTCGCGCGCCCACTCGACGCCCGCGAGCTCCTGCGCGGCGTCGGGCACGATGCGCTTGCCTGCGTCGGTTGGCGTGGACGCGCGGTAGTCCGCGACGAGGTCCAGCAGAGGGCTGTCCTTCTCGTGGCCGATCGCGCTCACGAGCGGCGTCTCACACGCCGCCGCTACGCGCACGAGGGTCTCATCGCTGAATGGGAGCAGATCCTCGAATGACCCGCCGCCGCGCGCCACGACGATGACGTCCACCTCCGGATTCGCGTCGAGCTCGCGAATGGCGGCCGTGGTCTCCGGCACGCAGCGCGCGCCCTGCACCGTGACGCGGCGGATCTCGAAGCGCACCGCCGGCCAGCGCCGCTGCGCGTTCTCCACCACGTCGTGCTCGGCGTCCCCTTGGTTGGCGCAGATCAGCCCAACGAGCCGCGGCACGAACGGCAGCGGCACCTTCCGTTCCGGCGCGAACAGCCCCTCTTGCGCGAGCGCCTCTTTGAGCGCCTCGAGGCGGGCAAGCAGGTCCCCGATGCCAACGGTCGCGATCTCTTTGGTGTCCAGCGTGAGCGAGCCATCGCGCTGATACCAGGTGGGACGCGCGTGAAGCACCACGCGTGAGCCGTCCGTGACGTCCGGCCCAAGCGCGTCGAACTGCGCGGCCGGCACGGTGGCCCGCAGCGACATGTTCTGGTCGGTGTCCCTGAGTGTCACGAACACGAGGTGCTTCCAGCGCTTCACGTTGAGCAGTTGGCCCTCGACCCACACCGGTGCCATCTTCGAGATGTAGTCACCGATCTTGGGGCTCAGGTGACGCACGGGCCACGGCCTCTCGCGCGTCGTTTCCGCGGCCGTGGCGGGAAGACTGGCCGACGCTTCGGGGAGGCTGGCACCAGCGTCGGGCAGGGTCATGGTCACCAGGGTGCCACGTAGACTGGGGGGCATGGCGACCGACAAGCGTGTGCTGCTCGCCGCCCCCCGTGGATACTGCGCTGGAGTGGATCGCGCGGTCATCGCCGTGGAGAAGGCGCTCGAGCTGCACGGGGCGCCGATCTACGTGCGCAAGGAGATCGTCCACAACAAATACGTGGTGGAGACCTTGAGCGAGCGGGGAGCGATCTTCGTCTCGGAGACGGACGAGGTGCCCGAGGGCGCGCGCGTGGTCTTCAGCGCCCACGGCGTCTCGCCCGCGGTCCGCGAGGCGGCCGACGCCCGCAACCTGCTCACCATCGACGCCACCTGCCCGCTCGTCACCAAGGTGCACAAGGAGGCGGTGCGGTTCGCCCGCGAGGACCAGACCATCCTGCTCATTGGGCACACGGGGCACGAGGAGGTCGAGGGCACTGCGGGGGAGGCCCCGGAGCACACGATCATCGTGAACTCGCCGGACGACGTCGACGGCATTGAGGTGCCCGACCCGCAGAACGTGGTGTGGCTGTCGCAGACCACGCTGTCCGTTGACGAGACGATGGAGACGGTACGCCGCCTGCGCGAGCGCTTCCCCGCGCTCCAGGACCCGCCGAGCGACGACATCTGCTACGCCACCCAGAACCGTCAGGTGGCGGTCAAGAAGCTCGCGCCGGAATGTGATCTGGTGATCGTGGTGGGTTCCGCGAACTCCTCGAACTCCGTGAGGCTCGTCGAGGTGGCTTTGCAGTCGGGCGCACGTACGTCCCACCGCATCGACCGCGCCACCGAGCTGCAGGATTCATGGTTCGACGGCGTCGCCACGGTCGGCGTGACGTCCGGGGCCTCGGTGCCGGAGATCCTCGTGCGCGACCTGCTGGACGCGCTCGCGGACCGCGGCTACGTGGACGTTGAGGAGGTCCGCACGGCCACGGAGGACCTCATGTTCTCCCTGCCGCGCGAGATCCGCGCCGACATGAAGGCCCGCGCGGCTTCCTAGGCGTCCTCGTCCGGGCCGCCAATCAGGCGGACCTCGGTCTCGACAACGTCAAGCTGCGGCAGCTCGGCTTCGATGTGCTGCATCTCGCCGAACTTGCGGGCCGTCACCATGACGCGAGATTCCATGGATGCGACCGTCTGGTTGTAGGCCTTTGATGCGCTGTCGATGGCGCGCCCCACACGCGACAGGTGATTGCCCATGACAGTGAGGCGGTCGAAAAGGTCCTTCCCGGTCGCGAGCACCTGTTGAGCGTTCTTCGCGAGAGCGTCTTCCTTCCATGCGTGCGCGACCGCGCGCAGCAACGCGACGAGCGTGGTCGGGGTCGCGATGACGACGCGTTTGGTGAAGGCGTACTCCTGCAGGGTGTCGTCCTGCTCGATCGCAGACTGGAAGAACCCTTCTGCGGGCACAAACATGACGACGAACTCCGGCGCAGAATCGAACTGCTCCCAGTACTTCTTGCTCGCCAGATCGTCGATGTGCTTGCGGAACTGGCGCGCATGCGCCGCAAGGCGTTCGACGCGAACTCGCTCGTCGTCGGTTTCAAACGCCTCTTGGAGGCCTGCGAGCGCAACCTTGGAGTCGACGACGATAGACCGACCACCCGCCAGGTGGATCGTCATGTCCGGCCGGAGATTCTTGCCCTCGCTGTCCTTTACGTTGTCCTGCTCGGTGAAGTCGACGTGGTTGAGCATCCCCGAAAGTTCGACTACGCGCTTGAGCTGGACCTCGCCCCAGTTGCCGCGCACGTCTGAGCGGCGAAGAGTGTTGATGAAGTCCGAGGTTCGCTTGTCCAGTTTGGAGGACGCGTCGACCATCTGGCGCACCTGTTCCGCAAGTGCGGCCTGCCCTGCCAGCCGGCCCTTGTCGGCCTCCGTGGTCTGCCGCTTGACCTCGTCGAGCGCGACCTTCATGGGCTCGACGAGTTGTTTCACGGACTGCTCGCGCTTCTCGAGCTCCACCTTGTTGGCCTCGTTGGCGCGCGTGAACCTCTCGTCGGCTCGAGCAAGGAATTCCCGTGACTGCGCCTCGAGCGCCTCCGCGCTCAGCGCCTTGAACTCGGTCTTGAGGGCCTCCTGGTCCGCGCGCACCTGGGCGACGTATCGCTCGTGCTCGGCCCGCAGTTCTTCCTCCCGCCTGCCCGACGCTGTGGTTACCTCCGCCACCCGAGCCTCGGCGGCGTCGGCCCTCGCCTGGGCGACCGCGGCGTCGGTCTCTGCCTTCGAAAGTGCCGCAGAACTGCCATTGCGAGCCACCAGGAACCCGATGACAAGGCCGGCCGCGAGGGCCACAATGGCGATGATTGCTTCGATCATGCGACGACTCTTTCATGGGGGTCCGACACGATCGTGCGTGAAGGACCGTGTGGACGCGGGTTTGTTGTGACCTGGGTCACATTTCCTCTCACCCGACGCGAACTCGTGACCGCAAGTAATCTGATTGTTACCTAAGGTTTCATACCATTCAGGTACTACGGGGAAACTCCCCGGGGTTCACGCGCGTCTTGGCAGGGTGTCAACAAGGCACAGAGGACGCGTGACCAACAGGAAGGAGTCGAGTATGAAGCTCGGCGCTTTGAGCAAGGGAGCAGTCGTCGCGGCAGTCGCGGCCCTGTCCCTGGCAGCTTGCTCTGCACAGACGGGAGTGGTCGAGAACACCACCGTGTCCGTCGCATGGAACCAGCCGTTGTATTCGTTCAACCAGAACACGACGACCGGTAACGCGACGGCCAACGCAGTGGTTCTCAACCTCACGCAGCAGGGCTTCAACTACTACGACAACGAGTTCAACCTCGTGAAGAACACTGACTTCGGCACGTACGAGAAGGTTTCGGACGACCCGCTGACGGTCAAGTACACCGTCAACAAGGGCGTGACATGGTCCGACGGCGTCCAGGTGGACGCGGCCGACCTGCTCCTCAACTGGGTGGCCCTCTCGGGCGCCATGAACGAGGGCGAGCCTGCGTACGACGAGGAGACCGGTGTCCTGATCCCTGGATCTAACGTGTGGTTCGACTCCGTTGCCATCGGCACGGGCATCGAGCAGGTCACGCAGACCCCCAAGATCGGTGACGACGGCCGCTCCATCACGATGGTCTACGACACCCCCCAGGTTGACTGGGAGCTCCTCTTCACGGGCGTCGGTGTCCCCGCGCACGTGGTGGCGAAGCACGCCCTGAAGATCTCTGACCCGACCGAGGCCAAGCAGGCCGTGATCGACGCGATCAACAACAAGGACGCTGCCAAGCTGAAGCCCCTCGCGGACTTCTGGAGCATCGGCTTTGACGCCGTGGAGATGCCTACGGGCGACAACGCGGACATCACGCTCGGCAACGGCGCCTACACGGTCGAGTCCTTCAAGAAGGACGAGTACATCACGCTGAAGGCTCGCACGGACGACTACAAGTCCGGCCCGCAGCCTTCGGTCGAGACCGTCACCGTGCGCTGGATCCCGGACGCCATGGCGTCGGTGACCGCCCTGCAGAACGGCGAGGTCTCCGTGACCCAGCCGCAGGCCACCACCGACGTCCTCGACGCCGCGAAGAAGATCAGCGGCGTGGACATCCTCCAGCAGTCCGAGTGGACGTATGAGCACGTTGACCTCGTGTTCAACAACGGCGGTCCGTTCGACCCCGCCACGTATGGCGGCGACGAGGCGAAGGCGAAGCTCGTTCGCCAGGCGTTCCTCACCGCGCTCAACACGCAGGAGATCGTCGACAAGCTGATCACCCCGCTCAGCCCCGACTCCAAGCCGCTGACCTCTCAGCTGTTCCTGCCTGGTGCGAAGAACTACGACGCCTCGTCCGAGGCAAACGGTCACGAGGCGTACGGCAAGGGTGACGCGGCTGCTGCTAAGGCACTGCTCGACCAGGCCGGCGTGACGCAGCCCGTCGACGTTCGCTTCCTGTACGGGAAGTCGAACACCCGCCGTGCCCAGGAGTACGCGCTGTACGCCGAGCAGGTGAAGGCCGCTGGCTTCAACCTGATCGACGGTGGCGATGACAACTGGGGCGCCCTGCTGGGCTCCGGCACCTACGACGCGTCGCTGTTCGGTTGGCAGTCGACGTCCACGGGTGTCACCAGCTCGCGTGCGACGTTCGACAGTGAGGGTGGAAACAACTTCACCGGTTACTCGAACCCTGACTCGGACAAGCTGTGGGCGGAGCTCTCCTCCACCTTCGATGCTGACCGCCAGCAGGAAATCCTGAAGACGATCGACAAGACCCTGTACGACGACGCCTACGGCGTCACGGTGTTCCTGTTCCCGCAGATCACCGCGTACAACACGGAGCTGACGGGAATCTCGTCCTCCGCACTGTCGCCCACGTTCTTCTGGAACTACTGGGAGTGGAAGGCTCCGGTCAAGGAATAGTTGATCGGTAGGTCATGATGGTGTGGGGCCGTCGCCGAAACGGCGGCGGCCCCACAACGTCCCTTACATCGGAAACCACATGCTTCGGTTCATCACGCGCCGTCTCATCACGGCCGTCGGCGTGCTCTTCGCCGCCACATATCTGTTCTTTATCCTCGCCGCCAACGCCGGCGACCCGCTCGAGGACCTGAGGGCATCGACCCAGCCGAATCGCGAGCAGCTCATCGCTCAGCGAACGGCTGAACTGCACCTCGACGTCAACCCCTTCCTTCGGTACTTCTACTGGCTCGGGGGCGCCCTCCACGGCGACCTCGGCAACGACTACAAGACCGGGCAGCCGGTCACCACGATGCTTGGCGATGCAATGGGGCAGACCATCAAGCTCGTCGGCTTCGCGTCTGTTGCCGCCATCGTGTTCGGTGTGCTCATCGGAATCATCTCCGCGCTGCGCCAGTACTCGGGCTTTGACTACGGCATCACGCTGATGACGTTCCTCATGTACTCGCTGCCCTCGTTCTGGGTGGCCGTGCTGCTCAAGCAATGGGGCGCCATCGGCTTCAACGACTTCTTAGCGGATCCACACATACCACCGGTAACACTCCTGCTCATAGGCATAGTGATGGGCATCGTCGTTGGTGCCGCGCTTGGCGGCGAGTGGAAACGGCGCGCAGTGTTCGGCGGCATAGCGGGCGTGATGACGGCCGTGATCCTCGGCGTCATGTCGGTTACAGGGTGGTTCCTTGACCCGGGCCTCGGCCCGGTCGTCATCCTGTTCCTCGGGCTCGGCGTCGCCTACGTGGTTGTGTTCCTTACCACGGGGCTGAACAACAAGCGTGCGCTGTACACGGCGTTCACCGTGGTTGGCCTTGGCGTTGTGGCGTGGGTGCCGTTCTGCATGAACCAGCTCACCGGCGTGTTCGCGTACACGGGCTTCTGGGCGGCCATTGGGCTGTTCTTCGTCTTCGTTGGTGCAGGCCTTGGCATCGGCCTGCTGTTCCGCGGGCCCGACAAGTGGATCAGCGCTCGCGTTGGCGCCATCGTCGGTGGCTTCATGTATGCGTTCCTGTGGCTCGACTACCTCATGGGCTGGTGGTTGAAGTACTCGAACACGAGCGCGATCAACGGCCGGCCCATCGCCACGGTCGGTTCCTCGACTCCGGAGCTTGAGGGTTCCGGGTACTGGATCGGCACCATTGACACGTTCACGCACATGGTGCTGCCGATCTCCGCGCTGATCCTGATCTCGTTGGCTGGCTACACGCGTTACATGCGCGGCTCGATGCTCGAGGTCATGAATCTCGACTACATTCGCACGGCGCGTGCGAAGGGAATGCCGGAGCGGACAGTTGTGATGCGTCACGGCTTCCGCAACGCGCTCATCCCCATCGCGACGCTCATTCCGCTCGACCTCGCCGCGCTCTTCGGCGGTGCGATCATCACGGAGACCGTGTTCGGCTGGAATGGCATGGGACGCCTGTTCGTGGACGCCCTCCGCACGGTGAACGTCAACGTGCTCATGGGTTACTTCCTGGTGACCGGCATCCTGCTGCTCATCGGCAACATCATCGCAGACGTCCTGTACGTCCTGCTTGACCCGCGAATCCGGGTGGAATCATGACCGAAAGCAACCCGGGCCCCCAGGTGGCCTTCGCCCTAGCGGCGAACGAGACGCAGGGCATGTCCCTCGGCAAGATCGTGTGGGGACGCTTTGTCCGGCACAAGGCGGCGATGATCTCCGCCATCGTGCTGGCAGTGACCATCATCATCGTGCTTACGTCGATCGGCGTCGGGCCCATTCCCGGCTGGTGGATCTGGTCCCCAACCGCGATCGACCCGACGATCGTCAACAACGGTCACCCCACGTTCACCTGGAACGGGATCATCCCGAGCTTCGGCGAGCATCCGTTCGGTCAGGACCAGATCGGTCGTGACGTCTTCGCCCGCACCATGCGCGGCGCGCAGGTCTCGCTGCTCGTCATGATCCTCATGGGCATCATCGCCACGTTCGTCGGCGTGATCATCGGCGCCTACTCGGGCTTCTACCGCGGCCGCACGGACTTTGTGCTCCAGCGCGGCACCGAGGTCGTCATCGCGATCCCGACCATCGTCGTGACGGCCGTCATCGGGCAGAAGTTCGGGTCCTCAAATCCGGCGCTGTTCGGCATCGTCCTGGGACTGCTTCTGTGGCCGGGCCTCACTCGACTCGTGCGAGCTGAGTATCTGTCGCTGCGGGAGCGAGAATTCGTCGACGCCGCCCGGGTCGCGGGTGCGGGCGACAGGTCCATCATGTTCCGGCACATCCTGCCGAATGCCATGGGCGTCATCATCGTCAATGCGACCCTGCTCATGGCGACCGCCACGATCCTTGAGGCGGCCCTGTCCTACCTTGGCTTCGGCATCCAGCCCCCGAACGTCTCCTTGGGCCAGCTCATCAACGAGTACCAGACCTCGTTCTCCACGCGGCCTTGGCTGTTCTGGTGGCCCGGCTTCTTCATCATCGTCTACGCCCTCACCATCAACCTGATTGGTGACGGCTTGCGCGACGCCTTCGATCCGCGCCAGCGGCGCATTCCCAAGACGAAGGAACTCAAGCAGCAGGCCATCGTGAAGACCGAGACGGAGGTGGCCGAGTGAGCCCCCGCAAAGTAAAGACGCAGCCCGACGCCGCGGCCGCTTCGGCGGAAGAGGTCACGACAGCGTCGGGCCCCGCGGAGGTCATTGGCGGCGAAGTGACGCCTGACGCGGTCCCTGAGATTGGCGAGGTTCCCGTCATCGGCGCTTCGCACGCCGTTGAGGTGGGCGACATCGTGCTCGACGTCGAGGACCTCAACGTCGACTTCTATGTCGATGGAATCTGGGTCCCGGCGGCTATCGATGTCAGTTACCAGGTCAAGGCCGGTGAGGTCGTCGCGATTGTCGGCGAGTCCGGCTCGGGCAAGACGCAGTCGTCGATGTCGATCATCGGCCTGCTGCCGCGCAACGGACGGGCCTCTGGCTCGGCGAAGCTGCGCGGCCGCGAACTCGTGGGACTGCCGCAGCGCAAGCTGACGTCTGTGCGCGGACCCGAGGTCGGGGTCATCTTCCAGGAGCCGATGACCGCGATGAACCCCGTGCTCACGGTGGGTTTCCAGATCGTCGAGGAGCTGCGCGAGCACACCGGGATGCGGCCGGAGGACGCGAAGAATCGCGCCATCGAGCTACTCAAGCTCGTTGAGATCCCGGAGCCGGAGCGGCGCTTCGACTCGTATCCTCACCAGTTGTCTGGCGGCCAGCGGCAACGTGCGATGATCGCCCAGGCGCTTGCGTGCGACCCGGCCCTGCTGTTCGCGGACGAGCCCACCACCGCCCTCGACGTCACCGTCCAGGCGGAGATCCTCAACCTCATCCGTGACCTTAAGTCGCGCATCAACGCCGGCATTGTGCTCATCACGCACGACATGGGCGTGGTGGCAGACATGTCCGACCGCATCATCGTCATGAAGGACGGGCGGATCGTCGAGGAGGGCTCGTCAAAGGACATCTTCGAGCGGCCGCAACACGAGTACACGAAGGCGCTCCTGAGCGCCGTCCCGCACCTCGGCTCCACGCTCAAGGACAAGGACCCCAACCGGGTGCCTAAGAAGGCGAAGGCGGTGTTCGAGGCCAAGGGCCTCGTCATCGAGTACCCCAAGCAGGGACGCAACCCAGCGTTCCGCGCGGTCAAGGGCATCGACCTGGTCATCAAGGAAGGCGAGATCGTCTCGCTCGTCGGCGAGTCCGGTTCCGGCAAGACCACAGTCGGCCGTGCCGCCGTTGGCCTGCTCCCCGTGGCCGAGGGTGACCTCACCGTCGTGGGCAAGAACATGAAGGGGATCTCGCGTCACGATCTCGCGGAGTTGCGAAAGCAGTTCTCCATCGTGTTCCAGGACCCGGGCTCATCCCTCAACCCGCGGTGGCCCATCGGGCAGTCCATCGCCGAGCCGATGCAGCTGGCCGGTTGGGATAAGGACCGTCGCGTGGCGCGCGTGTCTGAGCTGATGGACCAGGTGGAGTTGCCGCGCAACTTCCGCAACCGGTATCCGCACGAGCTGTCCGGCGGTCAGCGTCAGCGCGTTGGCATCGCCCGCGCGCTCGCCCTGGAGCCGACGCTGCTCATCGCCGACGAGCCCACCTCGGCACTGGATGTCTCGGTGCAGGCGCGCGTGCTGGAGATCTTCACGGATCTGCAGCGCAAGCACGGGTTCGGCTGCCTCTTCGTGAGCCACGACCTTGCCGTCGTGGAGCAGCTGTCCGACCGCATCGCGGTTATGAAGGACGGCCTCATCGTGGAGCAGGGCACCACGGCGCAGATCATCCAGAACCCCAAGGACCCGTACACGCAGCGGCTCATCGCGGCCGTTCCGGTGCCGGATCCGGCGGAGCAGGAGCGCCGCCGCGCGGCGGCCAACGCGTAGGTAGTGAGAAGGGCCCGGAGCTTCTGCTCCGGGCCTTCTTGCTCAAGTGGAGCCTCAGTTCCGGTTGTGACCGGGAACCGTGGCCGAGTGGAGCCTCAGTTCCTCACCGGTCGCGATAGGCAGCGGCGCGAGGCGGCGTCACTCCGGTGTGGAACAGGCACTCCACTCCGGAGCCGGGAAGCCGGGGGGCCGGGACTCAGCTTCCACTCGGCGTTTCGTCGTCCTCGGGCTCTTCGAGCTTGAACGGCTCGTACACGACCGCCTCACCCGGAAGCCCGATCGCGGGGATGTCCACTCCCGGCACTTTGGCCTTATCGTCCGCCGCGTCAGCAGAGATGGGGGCGGCGCCGGAAGGATCTTCTCTCGTGCCTGCTGCTCGTGGGCGTGCTCGGCGCCCCCTCCAAAGATGTTCGCCAGTTCGCTCATACCGCCACCGTACGCGAGGCGAGGCAAGCGCGATAGGTGGTGGCAGCGTCGGGCGCCGGTAGAATTGCCGCCCGTGGCACTCACTATCGGCATCGTCGGCCTGCCCAACGTCGGCAAATCCACTCTGTTCAACGCGCTCACCCGTGCGGAGGTGCTCGCGGCGAACTACCCGTTCGCGACCATCGAGCCGAACGTTGGCGTGGTGCCCCTGCCCGACGCTCGCTTGGGTCAGCTGGCAGAGGTTTTCCACTCTGAGCGAGAGGTTCCGGCGACGGTGTCGTTCGTGGACATCGCCGGCATCGTCAAGGGCGCGTCCGAGGGGGAGGGGCTCGGCAACGCGTTCCTCGCCAACATCCGCGAGGCAGACGCGATCTGCCAGGTGACTCGCGCGTTCGAGGACCCGGACGTGGTGCACGTGGACGGGCGCGTCGATGCCGCGAGCGACATCGAGACCATCAACACCGAGCTGATCCTCGCCGACCTGCAGACCATCGAGAAGGTGATCGCGCGCCTTGAGAAGGAGGTGCGCAACCGCAAGGCGGAGCCCGCGCTGCTGGCCGCGGCGAACACCGCGCGAGAGATCCTCGAGTCCGGCACGGCGCTGTCGGCCGGGGCGGCGGGCGCCAAGCTCGACCTCGACGACGTTCGCGAGTTCAACTTGCTCACGGCCAAGCCGTTCATCTTTGTCTTCAATACGGACGACGCTGGGCTGGTCGACGATGCACGCAAGGCTGAGCTCGCGGCCCAGGTGGCACCGGCGCCCGCGATCTTCCTCGATGCGAAGTTCGAGAGCGAGCTCGTGGACCTCACGGAGGACGAGGCGCGCGAGATGCTCGAGGCCAACGGGCAGAGCGAGTCCGGGCTGGACCAGTTGGCGCGAGTTGGCTTCGACACACTAGGCCTGCAGACGTATCTCACCGCGGGACCCAAGGAGGCGCGTGCGTGGACCATCCACAAGGGCTGGACCGCACCGCAGGCCGCCGGGGTCATTCACACGGACTTCCAGAAGGGCTTCATCAAGGCCGAGGTGGTGCACTTCGCGGACCTTCTTGATGCCGGGTCGATGGCCGCGGCCAAGGCCGCAGGCAAGGTGCGCATCGAGGGCAAGGACTATGTGATGCACGACGGCGATGTCGTGGAGTTCCGCTTCAACGTCTAGCACTCCCTTGACCATTCTCTTAACGTGGAGATATATTCACGTTTTGTGAAGACTCTTCCTTCGGCGCTGACTCCGTTCGTGAGGTCAGATGTGTCTGGCGCCTTGCTGGCGGAGACGCTTGGGCGCCCCGACGCGGAGTTCTCGCTCGCCGAGCTAGCTCGGCTCACCGGCGCGGGGACGAGCGTGGTGCACAAAGAGGTTGGTCGCCTAGTCAGCGCGGGCGTACTGCGTGACCGAAGCGTCGGGCGGAACCGCATGGTGCGCGCCAACCAAGACCACCCACTCTTCGCGCTCATGAGGGATCTCATCTCGGCGACCTACGGACCTGTTCCGGTGTTGCGCGAACTGCTCTTGGCAGCGCCGGGTGTCGAGGCCGTGTACATCTACGGTTCGTGGGCCGCCAGGCGCGCAGGCGAACCCGGCGAGTTTCCTCACGACGTCGACGTTCTGGTGGTCGGGTCTGCCCCCCAGCGAGAGTTGGCCGACATCGCTCGCGCAGCTTTCCGAGAGGGCCGGAATCGACGTGAACGTCTCTCGGGTGTCGCTTGAGGAGTGGGCATCGTCGTCACCGACGCCGTTTCTTGCCACTGTGAAGGACCGGCCCATGATCGCTATCAGCGATGGGTCGTCAATTGGCTGAACTACCTCACGACATCACTCGGATGCTCGATTCGGGCCGGATTGAGCGAGTGGCCGTGAACCGAACTCACGCGAAGGCGGTTCTCGAGACCGCGCAACTCCACCTCCGCACCGCAGCGACCGTCGCAGACACCGACGACGTGGCGATGGCATTCACCGCCGCCTACGACGGCGCGCGAAAGGCCTTGGTGGCCGTGCTTGCGGCTTATGGGCTTCGAGCGCGGCCCGTTGGTGGCGCACACCGCAATACGGGACTCGCCGCAGCAGCCCTCATGCCAGGGGCGGCCTCGACGATCGCCGACTTCGACTGGATGCGGCAGATCCGCAACACCACCGAATATCCAGAAGACGCGCGTCCAGTGGCGACTCGCGAAGACGTGCGTGAGGCGATAGCTGCCGGTCGCTCGATAGTTGCAGCGTGCGAGAACGCGCTCGACTCCAAGGAGCGCGAATAGTGGCAATTCCTTGGATCGCCGCCCGCGCACAGCCCCTTCGCGCGGACGTGCAACGGTTGCTGGAAGGAGTCCCTGAGTGGTTCGGGCGCGAGGAATCAAACGCCGAGTATCTCGAGGCGGCTCGCACCATGGAGACCTGGGCCGTCTCTGATGCACAAGACCGAGTGGTCGGCGTCTTGCTCGTGGAACGGCACTTCCCGCACGTCGCCGAGATCCACCTGATGGTGGTGGAGCGCTCACTCCAAGGGATGGGCGTGGGGACGGCCTTGGTCTCGGCTCTCGAGGCCGACGGGCGCGCGCAAGGGGTCGCGCTTCTCGAGGTCAAGACCCTAGGGGCCTCCGACCCGAACCCGGAGTACGCGCGCACGCGGCGGTTCTACGAGTCGGTGGGTTTCCTTCCCCTTGAGGAGACGGACCTCTGGGGCGAGGACACACCGTGCCTCATCATGGTGAAACCCATAGTCTCGAACGCGTGACCCGCCGCCCCTCCCCACTCGCCGGCGCGCGCCCAACCCGCGCCGACCTCGCCCGCTTTGCCACCGACAACCCCGACGCGATCGACGACGTCCTCCCAGCGTCGGGCCTGCGCCTACTCATCGTGGGCATCAACCCCGGCCTGTGGACCGCGGCCGTCAACGCGCCTTTCGCGCGGCCGGGCAACCGCTTCTGGCCGTCGCTGCAACGCGGGGGGCTCACGGATTACGAGATCGACGCCTCGCGCGGGCTCAGCGCCGAAGACGAGCGCCACCTCGCCGAGCGCGGGATCGGCATCACGAATCTCGTTGGCCGCGCCACGGTGCGCGCGGACGAGCTCACGGCTGCCGAGCTGCGCGACGGCGGCGCCAGGCTCGTGGAGCGACTCCGCGAACTCCGCCCCAAAGTCGTGGCGATAGCAGGCATTACGGCCTTCCGCACGGCGTTCGGCCTCCCCAAGGCGCAGTTGGGTGAGCAGCTGCCCGACGCTGTGGCCGGGTGGCCGCCAGGCGTCACCCTGTTCGTGGTGCCGCAGCCCAGTGGGCTCAACGCTCACGAGAACATCGACTCCCTCGCCGAGCGCTGGGCGAGCGTGTGGGCGGTCGCGCAGAGTAGACAGGAGTCATGAAGCTCCTGCTGACGGACTCCGGGGTCAGGAACGACTCGATCCGAACCGCGCTCGTGGGCCTGCTCGGCAAGCCCATCGAGGAGTGCACCGCGCTCTTCGCGCCCACGGCGCTGCATGCCAACCCGCGCAGCGCCGTGCAAGCCCGGCGGGTGGTCGCCGGCGAGGAGGAGCGCGCTCCCATGATCCAGTTGGGATGGAAGAGCGCCGGGCTGTTCGAGATCGCCGCGCTCGCGGCTGTGGGGCAGGACCGCTGGGAGCCCGTGCTGCGCGAGGCGGATGTGCTGCTCGTGGACGGCGGCGACGCGCTGTTCCTCGCGCACTGCATGCGCGCGTGCGGCCTGGACCGGCTGCTGCCGGAGCTCGAGAACCTCACCTATGTGGGCCTCAGCGCGGGATCCATGGTGATGACGCCCAGCATCGGCGCAGCCTTCGAGAGCTGGCCGCCTCCCGACGGCGACCACACCACCCTGGGCCTGGTGCCGTTTTCGCTGTGCCCGCACGTCGCCTTCGACGGCGGCGACGGCAATTCCGTGGAGATCTGCGAGAAGTGGGCGTCCATGATCGGCCGCCGCGCCTACCTCACCGACGTGAACACGGCCATCAAGGTGGTGGACGGCGTCGAGGAGGTCGTGTCCGAGGGCACGTGGCGCGAGGTGAATGCGTAACGTGGTCGCATGACCACTGCAACCCCCTTCCTCATGTTTCAGCACGGCGTCGGCCGAGAGGCTCTCGACTTCTACCTCTCCTTGTTTGATGACGGCGCGGTTCTCGACCTCGTAACATACCCCGCAGGCGGACCTGCTCCAGAGGGTTCGATCATGCGCGGCCGCTTTCGCATCGCGGGCCAGGAGTTCTACGTCTCCGACAGTTTCGTGGAGCACGCCTTCGACTTCACGCCGTCACTGTCGATCTGGATCGAGGCCGATTCGGCCGACGCTCAGACGGCTTTGGTGGAGAAGCTCGGCGAGGGCGGGGACCTGCTCATGCCGCTCGACAACTATGGCTTCAGCAGCCGCTTCGCATGGGTGAACGACCGCTTCGGTGTCTCCTGGCAGATCAACCTAACTTGATGTGCGGAGCGCTCGCCGCCGAGTGGTAGTAGTTAGGCATGGGTCTTCCCGAGTCGTTCTGCGCTGGAGTCGAGACGCATCGCCTGGAGCAAGAGGCAGGGGCGCGAGCGGCGAGCACGTTGACGTGGCAGCCCATTGCCGAGGTCGGTCCGGAACTTGCCCAGTATGCGCGCGCTTGGATCTCTCGCTGACAGCGGCGGTTGTGTGGTAGGTCGATTCCGCGCGGTCGGCCCCGATCGGGCCAAGGAATTCCTCCTCGCTAGCCCGCGCATTCGCGACGGACGTTTCTTTCAGGAATTCCTCTCCAGCGCAGCGGTGCGCGGCGAGCTTGCGGAGCTGAATATCCCGGAATCGCTCGCACTTAGTGGGATCGATTGGGAACAAGTCGGAACTGGTGCGCTCACCTTCGATGGAGTCCTTGCACAACTCCTTGTCAGTGGTGGAGGTCGACAGTCGGCGTTGCGAAGTCACGGTAATTTGCTTCGACGATTGCGATTGATGCGGGCCAGCTCTTTCCAGAGAACTTCCGTGGCGATGGCACGTCGCACACCGGTCAGCGCGCAACCGCCTTCTTCACGAGAGCGGTGATCGCCTTCTCCTCGGCGGCCCCGATCGCGGTCACCGCGTACGAGGTGGGCCAGAACGTCCCGTCGTCGACTCGCGCCGCGTCCTCGAAGCCGAGCGTGCAGTACCGCGACTTGAACTTCTCCGCTGGCTTGAAGAACACGACCACCTTGCCGTCGAGTTTGTACGCGGGCATCCCGTACCAGGTGCTCACGGCGAGCTCGGGGGCCGCGGAAGTTACGAGATCGTGAACCTTCTGGGCGATCGCCCTGTCGCCGTCGGGCATCTCCGCGATCTTCTCGGCGCACGCTTCGGCCTCTGCTGCCGCGGCGTCGGCCTTCTTTGACCGCTGCCTCTCGGCAACGGTCTCCCGCATCGCGGCCTTCTCTTCTTCGCTGAAGTTCTCTCCCATACATTCCACGTTAGTCGGAGAACCGGGACTTGAGTCCTGGACAGAATAAAAAGCAACCTTCTACGGTAAAAGCGTGACCGATTCTGTGCACGTCCCCATGGCCAACCGACCGACCGACCAGGTGCAGGGCCACTGGCTGCTCGCTCGCTTGGGCAAGCGCGTGCTGCGGCCCGGCGGCAAGGAACTCACCGCCAAGCTGCTCGACGCCGCCCACATCGACGGCGCCGCCGTCGTGGAGTTCGCCCCCGGACTGGGCAAGACCGCCGCGTGGATCCTCGAGCGCGGCCCGGCCAGTTACACCGGCGTCGACGCGGATCCCGACGCCGCCGCCACCGTAGGCGCTGTGGTCGGCGACCGCGGAACCACGGTCACAGCCGACGCCTCCGAGACCGGCGTGCCCACCGCGTCGGCCGATGTGGTGATCGGTGAGGCCATGCTCACCATGCAAGGCGAGAAGGGCAAGCGGGCGATCGTCGCCGAGGCCGCGCGACTGCTGCGCCCAGGCGGTCGCTACGCGATTCACGAGTTGGGCCTCGCCCCCGACGACATCGACGAGGCCATCTCGGACGAGATCCGTCGCGAGCTCGCTCACACGATTCGCGTCAACGCACGTCCACTGACCGAAGCAGAGTGGCGGGCCGTCCTCACGGACGCCGGCCTGGAGGTCGAGTGGGTGGACACGGCTCCCATGTCGCTGCTCGAGCCGCGCCGCAATCTTCACGACGAGGGCCTTCGCGGCACCGCCCGCATCGTCCGCAACGTGCTGAGGGACCGCGACGCCCGCCGCCGCGTACTCGCGATGCGCGCCACGTTCCGCCGCCACAAGAACTCGCTCACGGGCATCGCGCTCGTGGCACGAAAGCCCTCCACACCCTCTAAGCCTTAAGGAGTCTCCATGCCAGCCATGACCACCATCCCCGACCTCGCCTCACTGGTGCAGGTCCAGGACGAGGCGACGGTCTCGCGCACCGTGCTCAAGAACGACGGCGCGCGCATCGTCCTGTTCGGCTTCGCCGCGGGACAGGTGCTCACCGAGCACACGGCCGCGATGCCGGTGCTGCTGCTCGCCGTTGAGGGCGAGTTCCTCATCACCGCAGACGGCCGCACAGACCGGCTGCTTCCCGGCGACGTGATCCACTTCGACACCCGCCTGCCGCACGCGGTGGAGGCCGTCACGGACGCGAAGCTCGCGCTCATCATGATCGACGCACGCATCCAGCCCACCCTGCCCAACGCGGGCGGCGCCCGCACCAACCTGCTCGCCGAGGAGACCACGTGCGAGTGCGGCCACGATGACGGCTCCGAGCCGCACATCGACGCCCGCACGCTGCCGGGCCTGATCCGCCACCCGGCGATCATCGGCGCATTCGAGTCCCTGCCTCCGGGCGGCTCGCTGGTGGTCATCGCGGGCCACCTGCCCCGCCACCTGCTCGACGAGCTCGCCGAGCGCACCGAGTTCGGTTACGAGGTGCTCCAGGAGGGCCCCGACGCCTGGAAGGTGCGTCTCACCAAGCCAGCCGCCTAGTTAGCAGACGGCTCAGTTCGCGGGCTGGCATGCTGGGCCCATGGCCTGGCGCATGCCCGCGGAGTCCGCTCCGCACGCCCGCACGTGGATGGTCTTCCCCTGCGAGGGCCCGACGCTGGGGTCCAGTGACGCCGAACGTGCCGCCGGGTATAGGGCGTGGGTTTCGGTAGCTCTCGCGGTCGCCGAGTTCGAGCCCGTCACCATGGTGGCGGATCCGAGCGAGACGGCGCGGGCGCGGGACCTGCTCGGCGGTGACTTTGAGTTGCTTGAGGCACCCGTAGACGAGTTCTGGGCGCGCGATGTAGGCCCCACCTTCGTGGTGGACGCGGACCGGCCCGGCACGCTCGGCGCCGTGGACTGGGTCTTCAACGGGTGGGGCGCCAACGAGTGGGCCGTGTGGGACAAGTCCGCGCGGCTTGGCCGGGTCATCGCTCAGGCGGCGGGCGCCGAGCTCATCTCGAGCGATCTGGTCAACGAGGGCGGCGGCATCCACGTGGACGGGCGTGGCACGGTGCTCCTCACCGACACCGTGCAGTTGGGGCAGCGACGCAATCCCGGCTGGAGTCGCGAGCAGGTTGAGCGGGAGCTGGCACGAACCATCGGCGCGACGCGCGCCGTCTGGCTGCCCCGCGGGCTCACGAGGGACTACGACGACTTCGGCACGAGCGGCCACGTGGACATCGTGGCGTGCTTCGCGGACTCGGGTGCCGTGCTGCTCCACGCCCAGGAGAGCCCCGAACACCCCGATTACCAGGTGAGTCTCGACCTCGCCGATCACCTCACGGCGAACGACCTCGAGGTCATCCCGCTGCCGGCCCCTGACACGCTCAGCGACGAGCACGGGCCCGTGGACTACTCGTACGTCAATCACTACGTGGTCAACGGCGGCGTCATCGCGTGCGGCTTCGGCGAGCACGCGGCCGACGCCAGGGCCAGGGAGATCCTCGCCGCCGCCTACCCAGGGCGCGAGGTCGTCACCGTCGACGCAAGGGAGATCTTCGCCCGAGGTGGCGGCATCCACTGCATCACCCAGCAGGAGCCGGCGGTGAACACGTGACGTTCGATGTTGTCGAGGCGACGATCGCGCAGCTCCGGGCGGCCCTCGAGGCCGGCGAGTTGACCGCGGTCGAGCTCGTGGGCCTCTATGAGGACCGCATCGCGGCCTTCGACGGCGAACTGAACTCGATCGTCGTACCCAACCCAAGGGCACGGGACGAGGCCCGGGAGTCCGACGAGCGTCGGGCCGCGGGGGCCGGCAGGGGATCGCTCGAGGGCATCCCCTACACGGCCAAGGACTCCTACCTGGTCAAGGGACTGACGGCCGCCGCCGGCTCGCCGGCGTTCGCGAGCCTCGTGGCGCAGAAGGACGCGTTCACGATCGAGCGGTTGCGGGCCGCCGGCGCGATCTGCCTTGGCCTCACCAACATGCCTCCCATGGCCAACGGCGGGATGCAGCGCGGCCTGTACGGCCGCGCGGAGAGTCCGTATAACTCCGCGTACCTCACGGCTCCGTTCGCCTCGGGCTCGAGCAACGGGTCCGGTACGGCGGCCGCGGCGAGCTTCGCCGCATTCGGCCTTGGCGAGGAGACGTGGTCGTCCGGGCGCGGTCCCGCGAGCAACAACGCACTATGTGCGTACACCCCAAGCCGCGGCGTGATCTCCACCCGCGGCAATTGGCCGCTCGTGCCGACCATGGACGTGGTGGTGCCGCACGCCCGCACCATGGCCGACCTGCTCGAGGTGCTTGACGTCATCGTCGCCGACGATCACGACACCAGGGGAGACCTGTGGCGCGCCCAGCCGTGGGTGCCCATCCCTGCCGCCTCGCAGGTGCGGCCGCGGGACTACCCGGCCCTGGCGTCGGGCAGCCTGGAGGGCAAGCGCTTAGGGCTCCCCCGGATGTACCTGGGCACGGATGAGGCGGCGGGAACGGGAACGGGGATCGGCGGGCCCACGGGTGAGCGGATTGTGCCCAACCCGGCCGAGCTGGAGCTCATGGATGCCGCGCGCAGGGACCTCGAGGCCGCGGGAGCCGTCGTCATCGAGACCGACTTCCCGGTGGTCTCCAACTACGAGGGGGACCGCGCGGGAGCGCCGAACATTCGCACGCGCGGCCTGGTCTCACACGCATTTCTGGGGGAGGAGATCACTTCCTTGAGCGCCTGGGCGTGGGAGGACTTTCTCGCGGCCAACGGCGACCCCTCGCTCAGCACCCTTGCCGGGGTGGATGGCGCGACCATCTTCCCTCCGCCTCCCGGCGCGCTACCGCACCGGTACACGGGCTTTGACGATGACATCGCCGAATACCCGGCGCTCGTCCGCGCGGGTCTCCCGGACGCGTTCACGAGCTTCCCCTCACCTGCCCGACGGCCTGGCCGGGTTGGAGAGGACCCGGCGCCTCGACCTCGAGGACTGGATGGACGGACTGGGCCTGGACGCGGTGATCTTCCCCGCGGTGGCCGACGTTGGGCGTGCCGACATGGATGTGAACCCGGCCTCCGCTGACGACGGGTGGCGCAACGGCGTGTGGGTGGCGAACGGCAATCTGGCGATCCGCCACCTCGGGATTCCCACGGTGACCGTGCCGATGGGGACCATGGCCGGCACGGGCATGCCCGTTGGCCTCACCTTCGCGGGGCGCGCCTACGACGACAGCGCCCTGCTGTCGCTCGCGGCCGCGTTCGAGGCGACGGGCCGGCGGCGAACCGAGCCGCCGCTCACGCCCCGGCTTGGCTGACTGAGACTCCTACGCGTCGTTCCCCTGACGTGCGCGGAACGCATTCTGGGCCGCGCGGTTGGTGCACGTCACCGTGCAGTACTTCTTGGAGCGGTTGCGCGACATGTCGAACACCACGCCGCCGCAATCCGCCATGGCGCAATGGGAGAAGCGGCTCATCTCGTCCGCGCGGATGACGTCGATCATCGCCATCGCGGATTCCACGAGGACGCGCTCCGCGAGCGGGCGGTCGTCACTCGTTGCGTGGATGTGCCAGTCGACGTCGCCGTGGCGAACGAGCTGGGGGAGCGCGCGCTGCTTCGCGAGGATCCGATTCACGATGGGGACCGCCTCATCGCGGGTGGAGAGGAACAGTTCCCGGAGCTGGCTGCGAATGGCGCGGATGGGCTCGAGCTCACTTGCTGAGGGCAGTTCGCCCGTGTAGCCGAAGCCGGTGAAGAAGCTGCGAAGCTCCCCGAGGGTCGTGAGAGTGTCGGGCTCTAGTTCGGAGTTCGCGAGGAACACTGCGGACTCGAGAGCCTCCACGGTGTCATGTGCGAAGGTCATTTTGACACATTACCACATTTCCGCTAATGTAATGAGCCATGAGCACGATGACTAATGACGCGCGGATGACGGTCGCTACCTCTGGCGGAGCATCCCCGCAGCTCGCGTCTGGCCTTGGATTCGCGCTCCTTGCTGCAGCCTCGTTCGGCCTGTCCGGGAGCCTCGCGAAGGGGCTCATGGCGCTTGGCTGGACCGCTGGGTCCGCAGTGCTCGTGCGCGTGACCATCGCCGCCCTCGTGCTCGCCATCCCCGGCGCTCTCGCCCTGCGCGGGCGCTGGAGCCTGCTGCGCAGCAACCTCGGTGCCATCATCGCCTACGGCATCTTCGCCGTTGCCGGCGCTCAGCTCTTCTACTTCATGGCCGTCCGCACGCTTGATGTGGGAATCGCCATGCTGCTCGAGTACCTCGCGCCCGTGGCCGTGGTGCTCTACCTCTGGGCGCGCAAGGGCCAGAAGCCGTCGCGCATGACCGCAATCGGCGCGGTGATCGCCGCCGCCGGCCTTGTGCTGCTCATCAACGTCTTCGGTGGCGCGCAGATCAGCCTCGTTGGCATCGGGTGGGCACTTGGCGCGATGGTGGGCGCAACCGTCTACTTCATCATCTCCGCCGACACCTCCAACCCGCTGCCGCCCATCACGCTCGCGGCGTCTGGGCTCACGGTCGCGGCAGTGGTGCTCGCGGTTGCCGCGCTCATCGGGTTCCTGCCCATGGGCTTCGGCTCCGGCGACGTGCAGTTCGTGCCGTTCGCCATGCCCGCCTGGCTCATCGTGACGATCCTCGGTGTCGTGACGGCGGCCATCGCCTACGTCGCGGGTATCGCCGCGACGCGCCGCCTTGGTGCGCGGCTCGGCTCGTTCGTCGCTCTCGTCGAGGTGCTCGCGGCGACTGTCTTCGCATGGCTGTTCCTTGGCCAGGTCCCCGCGCCTATTCAGATCACGGGAGCCGCTCTCGTGCTCGCCGGCGTCGTGATCGTGAAACTCGGCGAGCCGTCGCTGGACTCGGCGGAGACCACGGTCGAGCCGCTTCCGGTCGGCGGCCGCGACGAGGCATCGGAGCCCATCGCCGCGTAACACCCGTGCCGTCCTCCACCAGATTCGCCCGGCTCTGCCGCTGACTCCCACCTGCCAGGGGCGTCGCCAGAGCCGCAAGCGCATGTCCCCGGATCTGGTGGAGGGTGGCCCAGCCTTAGGCTGATCCCGTGAGCTCCCTCGGAACCAGATTCGGCACCGCTGCCGGGGACTACTCCAAAGGCCGCCCAAGCTATCCGCCCGACGCTGTGGCCTGGTTGCTCGGCGGCGTCACCGGGGCGGTGGCCGACACTGGCGCCGGCACCGGCAAGCTCACCGCCGAGATAGCACGCCAGGGCTTCGCCGTCACGGCGATAGACCCAGACGCCGCGATGCTTGCCTCGCTTGCCGCGGACCTTCCCCAGGTGCCGCACGCTGTCGGTACAGCCGAGTCCCTTCCGCTCGATTATGGGAGCGTGGGCGCGGTGACGTTCGGCCAGGCGTGGCACTGGGTGGATGTTCCGGCCGCAAGCGCGGAGGCGGCCCGCGTGCTGACTCCTGGGGGAGTGTTGGGCCTCATCTGGAACGTCCGCGACGAGTCTGTTGACTGGGTGGCCGCGCTGGGCGAGGCGATGGGATCTTCCAAGGCCGAGTCGATGATCTCCTCGGACGAGGTTGAGGTCGGAGCGCCCTTCGGCCCGCTCGAGGAGCGAGTATTCCGTTGGGAGAACCCCATGACGCACGAGCAGGTGCGCGCGATGGTCCGCTCGCGCAGTTACTACATCGCTGGCGATGCAGATTTTCGCGCGCGCATCGACGCGGGCGTCGACGAGGTGCTCGCGGCTCTCGGCACGGACGCCGTTGCCATGCCCTACGTCACCCACGCGTTCCGCACTACCCGGCCATAGCGTCGTCCATTGCCTGAGAATGGAGGGTGGCCATGCGGATTGCGAAGAAGGCGGGAGCGAGCGCTAGAGCGGTGCTCGCCACCACAGCGATTGTGGTGCTCGCATTCGTCATCGCCGGATGCTCGGACAACGCGGGTTCTGGTGATCGCGGCCAGTTATGACCCAAACAACCCCGAGACGTGGCCTTTTCAGGACCAGATCGACCGCGCAATCAGCTCCGCGCAGGCGAACAAAGCCTCCCAGGCGCAACTCGACGCACTGACCGCAGCTAAGGCGAGCGGAGGTGTCACAGAGGCCCAGGTGCGTGAGGCAACGGAAGCGGTTGCCCAGTGCATCCAGGATCTCGGCGGAACCACGAGTCCCATGACGGACACGACTTCGAGGGGCCTATGGTTCCCGAACTTCACCTACGCCGGCCCACCAGGAGTGTCAGAGGACGAGTTTTCGAGGCTCTACGACGACTGCGAGAACAAGAACCGGGTCTACCTCATGAACGTCTACGGCCAACAGCCCCAAGCCCAGGAAGCACTTGTGGCGACCTTGCAGGCCCATGAACAGCAGCTGAAGTCCTGTCTCAAGGAGATGGGTGGGCACGATGTGGACGACATGACGATCAACGAAATGTGGGAGGCGCTGAAGGATCAGTCGTTCGGGGGTGAGGACTACGGGTACTCGCGTGACAAGGACTGCATCATCGACGCGGGAATCAACTGGTAGCAGCCGCGGTGTTGCCGTGCTCGCAGGAACCGGCCACAGCGTCGGGCAGCCACGGCCCTCCGCCACACAATCCGGGCGGTCCAGAAAGTGGGCAGTCTGTATACCAGGCACTTTGCACACGACCACGTGCCCCGCAACCCAATTTGTGTGGAGGAGGGCCGCGGAGGGGCGCGCCCGGTAGAATGGAACGCTGGCAACCGCCGCCGACACCCAAGAAAAACGAAACGAGCCCTCGCATGCCCTTGCGCTCAGACCTGCGCAATGTCGCAATCGTCGCCCACGTGGACCACGGCAAGACCACCCTCGTGGACGCCATGCTGTGGCAGGGCGGCGCCTTCGGCGAGCACGCCCACGTCAACGAGCGCGCCATGGACTCTGGCGACCTCGAGCGCGAGAAGGGCATCACCATCCTCGCGAAGAACACCGCCATTCGCTACACGGGCAAGGCGGCGGCCGACGGCGGGGTCACCATCAACGTCATCGACACCCCCGGCCACGCGGACTTTGGCGGCGAGGTGGAGCGCGGCCTGTCGATGGTGGACGGCGTTGTGCTGCTCGTGGACGCGTCCGAGGGTCCACTGCCGCAGACCCGCTTTGTGCTGCGCAAGGCGCTTGCCGCCCACCTGCCCGTGATCATCGTCGTGAACAAGGTTGACCGCCCGGACTCCCGCATCAAGGAGGTCGTTGAGGAGACCCACGACCTTCTGCTCGGGCTCGCGAGCGACCTCCACGACGAGGTCCCCGATCTCGACATCGACGCACTTCTCGAGGTGCCCGTCATCTACGCGTCCGCGAAGGCCGGAATCGCCTCCCTCACCGAGCCCGCGGACGGCACGCTCCCCGAGGGCACCAACCTCGAGCCGCTGTTCGAGACGATCATGACGCGCATCCCCGCGCCGTCCTTTGAGGAGGGCCACCCCCTGCAGGCGCACGTCACCAACCTCGACGCGTCGCCGTTCCTCGGCCGCCTCGCGCTGCTGCGCGTCTACAACGGCGAGATACGCAAGGGCCAGCAGGTGGCATGGGTGCGCGCCGACGGGACCACCAAGCAGGTGAAGATCACCGAGCTGCTCGAGACCAAGGGCCTGGAGCGCGTTCCCGCGGAGTCCGCAGGTCCGGGCGACATCGTCGCCGTAGCGGGCATCGAGGACATCACCATCGGCGAGACCCTCACCGACCTAGACGACCCCCGCCCGCTGCCCCTCATCACGGTGGACGACCCCGCGATCTCGGTCACGATCGGCATCAACACGTCACCGCTTGCCGGCCGCGTCAAGGGCGCCAAGGTGACCGCGCGCCAGGTCAAGGACCGCCTCGACCGCGAACTCATCGGCAACGTCTCCATCCGCGTGCTGAACACGGAGCGTCCCGACACGTGGGAGGTGCAGGGCCGCGGCGAGCTCGCGCTCGCGATCCTCGTGGAGCAGATGCGCCGCGAGGGCTTCGAGCTCACCGTCGGCAAGCCGCAGGTGGTCACGAAGGTCGTGGACGGCAAGGTCCACGAGCCCATGGAGCACATGACGATCGACGTCCCCGAGGAGCACCTCGGCGCCGTCACGCAGCTGCTCGCCGGCCGCAAGGGCCGCATGGAGTCGATGTCCAACCACGGCACCGGCTGGGTGCGCATGGAGTTCATCGTGCCTGCTAGGGGCCTAATCGGTTTCCGCTCAACGTTCCTCACCGACACGCGCGGCACCGGCATCGCGTCCTCGATCGCGCACGGGTACGAGCCGTGGGCGGGCGCCATCGAGTACCGCTCCTCCGGCTCCCTCGTCGCCGACCGCCAGGGCGTCGTCACGAGCAACGCGCTCACCGACCTGGCCCAGCGCGGCACCTTCTTCGTGGCGCCGACGGAGGACGTGTACGAGGGAATGGTGATCGGCGAGAACAGCCGCGGCGAGGACATGGACCTCAACATCACCAAGGAGAAGAAGCTCAACAACATCCGCTCGTCAACGAGCGAGGAGCTCGAGCGCATGGCCCCGCCACGCCGCCTCACTCTCGAGGAGTCGCTCGAATTCGCGAACGATGACGAGTGTGTGGAGGTGACGCCCGAGAAGGTGCGCATCCGCAAGGTCATCCTCGATCAGACGGAGCGCGCCCGCGCCGCGAGCCGCGCCAAGCGCCAGGACGCCGCGGCCAAGTAGTCGAAGGCCCCGGCGCGCGTGCTCGCCTGGCGGGGACCGCGACACGCCTCGCCTATCCTTGAGCGCATGCGCCGCGCCCTCGAAATCGTCGTCTCCGCGGTCCTGGGCGCCATCGTCGCGTGCGTTGGCGCGATCGCGCACAGGAGCTACCCGCCGATCGGCGTGATCCTGGCTGTTCTGCTGGTACTGATGGCAGCGGTCTTCGTCCGCGCCTGGGGCGGCTGGTCCGCGATCATCGCGTTCGCCGTTCCGTTCGTCGCGCTGACGTTCCTCTTCTCGCGTCCCGGCCCTGGAGGCTCGCTGCTCATCGCTGGCGACGGTCTCGGCTACGCGTGGATCTACGCGAGCACCGCGGCATTCGTGGTCGCCTGCGTGCTGCCCCCGCGCCTCCTTGGGCGGGGACGGCCGGCGGCGCCCGCAACGGGGGAGGCCGCACATGTCCCGGGCGCGTGACGACCGCAACGCTGAGGCCCAGCGCCGCATAGCCGCGCGCCGCAACTCGCCCGCCCACCGCGGGCTCCGCAAGCGCACTGGGGCACGCGAGAGGCCCGACGCTGTTGTCGCCGCCGCGGTGACCGCCGAGCAGTCTGTGGTTGAGACGGCGGTGGTTGAGACGCCGGCGATCTCGCCCTTGCGCGCCTCATTGGCGGCTCCGGCGGCGGTCGAGGTTCTCGAGACTCCCGAAGCGGTGGAGACGAGCGAGATCGCCGTTCAGGAGGAGGCGTCGGCCACAGCGATCTCCCCGTACCCCGTCCCGGAGCCCGATCCCACGGACCCGACTCCCACGGAGTCGTTCGCGATCGCGCTCGGTTCCAACCCGCCAAAGAAGCGCCGCCGGTGGCTCGGCTGGCTGGGAGTGCTCGCCATCGTGCTCGTCGCCTACGGGGCGGCCGCATTCTTCCTTCGCGACGCGATCCCGAGCGGCACCACGATCGAGGGGGTTCCCGCGGGAGACACGGTGGCGGAGGCGACCAAGATCACGCGGGACTTCGCCGCCATCGCGGCACAGACGCCCATCACGCTCACCGCGGGGGATGCGTCGACGACGATGGACGCGACCACAGCCGGGCTCAGCGTGGATGTGGACGCCACGGTGAGCGCTGCGGGCGGCTTCACCTTGGACCCGTCGGTGCTGTGGCACCGCTGGCGAGGCGAGGGCACCGACCACGATGTGGTTGTCGCCGTGGCGGAGCCGGCCTTCACCGACGCCGTGAACGCCGCCGCGGATCAGCTCGACTCCAACAGGGCCGACGCTAGCGTGACGATCACGGGTGCCTCGGCCGTCGTCACCGAGGGCAGTCAGGCCATCACGGTGGATCGCAATGCCGCGCGCGAGGACATCCTCGCGGTCTGGCCAACGAAGCAGCCGGTCGCGCTGACCGCGGAGGTGTCCGACCCCGACGTCACCACCCAGGAGGCCAAGACCCTTGCCGCGGCGCTCAACGCGCACGTCTTCGCCGCCCCACCACGCTCACCGGCCCCAACGGCGACGCCGTGATCCCGGCCGCCCTCGTCGCATCCAGCTCCACCATCACCGCGCAAGACGGCGCCCTGGTGTGGTCCGTCCAAGGTCAGCCGATCTCGGACTTCATCCTCACCGCGTACCCCAAGATCGAGAACGAGCCGGGCGAGGCCAGCTACTACTTCACCAAGGCACACAAGCTCAAGGTGACCACGGGAGAGGTGGGCCGCCAGCTCGACGTCGACAGTGTGGACGACGCGGTGATTGCGGCGGGCAAGACCACTTCCCGCAGCGCGCCCATTCCGTACATCGAGACGCAGCCGGAGGTGACCGCGGAGGACCTCCCCACGCAGGACTTCACCACGCTCATCTCGCACTTCAGGACGCCCCTGACCCCGGAACCGGTCCGCACCAAGAACCTCGTACGCGCTGCCGAACTCATCACGGGCACGGTCATCAAGCCGGGAGAGGACTTTGACCTCACCAAGACCATCGGGCCGGTCACGGCGCAGAACGGTTACTTCCAGGCGCACGTCATCGTGAACGGCGTCCTCACCAACGGCATTGGCGGCGGGCTGTCCCAGATGGCGACCACCACCTACAACGCGGGGTACTTCGCGGGCTACCACGACGTCACTCACCGCCCCCACTCGGTTTGGTTCCCGCGCTATCCGGCGGGCCGCGAGAGCACCATCTACGTTGGCCAGATCAACGTGGTGTTCACGAACACCACTCCGTATGCGGCGATCATGAACTCCTACGTAGAGAACGGCTATCTCTACGTCGACATCTGGTCCACGCCGTACTACACGGTCAAGACCAAGGCCTCGCCGAAGACCAACTTTGTGCAGCCCCACGTGGTCGAGGTGGCGGGCGCCGGATGTGTCCCTAAAGGCAACGGCGAGCCGGGATTCAAGATCACCAACACTCGCTGGGTGTACCACGACGATGAGCTCATCGAGAAGCGTTCGTGGACCTGGACATACAAGCCCGACAACGGCCAGAAGTGCACGGGCTGACCGCCCAGCCACGCCGTCGGGCACCCCAAACCCGCGCGATATGATGACAAGTGCCAGCCAGAGTTCGAGGAGACCGTAAGTGACGTACGTCATCGCCCTGCCCTGTGTTGATGTCAAGGACAAGGCATGCATCGACGAGTGTCCCGTGGACTGCATCTACGAGGGCGAACGTTCGCTCTACATCCACCCGGACGAGTGCGTCGACTGCGGCGCGTGCGAGCCGGTGTGCCCGGTGGAGGCGATCTACTACGAGGATGACGTGCCCGACAAGTGGGCCGAGTTCTACACCGCGAACGTCGAGTTCTTCTCGGAGATCGGGTCGCCTGGCGGTGCCGCCAAGATGGGGCTCATCGAGCACGATCACGACATCATCAAGGCGCTCCCGCCGCAGAATCACGAGTAGGCGATGGGCCTCAAGCCCGAATCGCTCCCTGACTTTCCCTGGGACTCGCTGACGCCGTACCGCACCACGGCAGCGCGCCACCCTGACGGCTTGGTTGACCTGTCCGTGGGCACGCCCGTCGATCCCACCCCGGCGGTGATTCAGGATGCGCTGCGCGCCGCCGCAGATTCCCCTGGGTACCCGACGACGCACGGCACGGCCGCGCTCAGGGAGGCCGTTGTCGCCTGGTTTGCCCGACGCCGGGGCGTGGCGGATCTGGACCCTTCCGCGGTCCTGCCGACGGTTGGGTCAAAGGAGTTCGTGGCGCTCGCTCCCGCGCTGCTCGGGTTCGGCGAGGGCGACGTCATCGTGCACCCGACCGTCGCGTACCCCACCTACGACGTGGGCGCGCGGCTCGCCGGGGCCACGTCGCTGCCCTCGGACACCCCCGCGGAGTGGGTGGATGTGCCGGGGGTGAAGGTGGTGTGGGTCAACTCGCCGTCCAACCCCACGGGCGCGGTCTCCACCCGCGAGGAACTTGCGGCCGTTGTTGGCGCCGCTCGGTCCATCGGCGCCGTCGTGTTCTCCGACGAGTGCTACGCGGAGCTCACGTGGTCGGGCGAGGGAGGCGCGCCATCGATCCTCGATCCCGACGTGTGCGGCGGGTCCACGGAAGGCGTCGTGGCCGTGTACTCGCTGTCGAAGCAGTCCAGCCTCGCCGGATATCGCGCGGCCTTCGCCGCGGGAGACCCCGCCGTCATCTCTCGCCTTCTCGAGGTGCGCAAGCATGCGGGCTTCATCGTGCCCGGCCCCGTGCAGGTGGCGATGACCGCCGCGCTTGGAGACGACGAGCATGTGGCGGCCCAACGCGAACTGTACGGACGCAGGCGGGCGACCCTGGCGTCGGGCCTAGAAACGGCCGGTTTCCGCATAGATCACTCGCGCGCGGGGCTCTATCTGTGGGCGACGCGAGACGAGGACTGCTGGGAGTCGATCGCTTGGCTCGCGTCGCTCGGCATCCTCGCCGCACCAGGTTCTTTCTACGGGGCGGCCGGCCGCAGGCATGTGCGCGTGGCGCTCACGGCGACTGACGAGCGGGTGCAGACAGCGGCTTTGCGGCTCACCAACGCCAGGTAAACTAACTACAAATTCTCAAGCGAAACTGCCTGGAGGTTGCATGGGCACCGTGGTTGATGCTCGACTCACGATCGACGGCAGCACAAAGGAACTCGGACTCGAGCGCGCGACGGTCGGCAACGACGGAATCGCGATCACGACGCTGCTGCGGGACACGGGGCTCGTGACCGTGGATCCCGGGTTCATGAACACGTCCTCGTGCGAGAGCTCCATCACGTACATCGACGGCGACGCGGGCATCCTGCGCTACCGCGGTTACCCCATCGAGCAGCTCGCGGAGCACTCGACCTTCCTCGAGGTCGCCTACCTGCTGATCCACGGCGAGCTGCCGTCGGTTGATCAGTTGCAGGCCTTCAACAACCGCGTCGCACGCCACATGCACGTCCACTCGGGCATCAAGTCGTTCCTCGAGGCGTTCCCGCGCGACGCGCACCCCATGGCGATCCTGTCTGGGGCCATCAGTGCGCTCTCGACGTTCTACCCGGAGTCCGTTGGAGAGGACGAGGACGCGATCGAGCTCGCGACCGTGCTGCTGCTCGCGAAGAGCGCAACCGTGGTCGCCTACCTGCAGCGCCGGTCAACAGGCCGTGACCTGATCGAGCCGTTCGCTGGCGGCCACTACGTCACCGAGTTCCTGCGGATCGCCTTCTCCGACGACGCGGGTGCGCTCGACGTGGACCCCGTGGTGCGCCGCGCGCTCGACCTCCTGCTGATTCTGCACGCGGACCACGAGCAGAACTGCTCCACGTCCACGGTGCGGATCGTGGGCTCCTCGCGCGCGAACATCTACGCGTCGGTCTCGGCCGGAGTCGGGGCCCTCTCCGGGCCGCTCCACGGCGGCGCCAACGAGGCGGCGCTTCGCATGTTCGACGAGATCAAGGCCTCTGGGGACACGGTCGAGCAGTTCGTCGCCAAGGTCAAGGACAAGGCTGAGGGTGCTCGGCTGATGGGCTTCGGCCACCGCGTGTACAAGTCGTACGACCCGCGCGGTGCCGTGGTGAAGAAGGTCGCGGACGAGGTGCTGGACCACCTTGGCGCCGACGGCGAGACGTTCGAGATGGCGAAGCGGCTCGAGGCCATCGCACTGTCCGACGACTACTTCATCGAGCGCAAGCTGTACCCGAACGTGGACTTCTACACGGGCCTGCTGTACTCGGCGATGGGCTTCCCGACCCCCATGTTCACGCCGCTCTTCGCGCTCGGCAGGATGCCGGGCTGGATCGCGCATTACCGCGAGATGCTGCTCGACCCGCGCACCAAGATCGGTCGCCCCCGGCAGATCTATGTAGGAGAGGTCGAGCGCGACTACGTTGCCCTCGCCGACCGCGAGGAATGACACCGGGCTACCTCCGCCACCCCAAGGCGACGCGCCAGTCGCTGCTCATGGGCATGCTGGCCATCATCACGGGAGCGCTCGCCGTGGGCGGTGCAACGTTCAACCAAGGCTGGTTCAAGCTCTTCGCCCTCGTCCTCGCCATCCCCGCGGTGTTCTTCGCGTACCTGTGCGTGCGCACCGCCACGCTGCGCGTTCGGCTCGACGAGGACGGGCTGTGGGAGCCGAACCCCTTCCGCCTCAACTACGTCACCCCCTGGAGCGAGATCTCCCAGGTCCGCAAGCACCTCACCAAAGGCAGGGTGCACTTCCTCGCGGTGCAGATCGTCTACCGGGACGGCGAGGAGCGCGACATCCTTGCCCTGAAGATGCAGGCCAATGCCGCCGGCTCGGAGGACACCGTGGACGGCTGGGTGGAGGCCGTGCGCGCCGCCAAGGCCGCGGCCCGGGCGCGCTAGTCGGCGGGAAGGGCCGTCATCAGGCCAACCCGAACGCCGTCGAAAGCCAGGGGACTCTCCGCGTCGGCCACGCCCTGCTCCCTGAGCCACTCCACGTCTCCGTAGCGCACGGACGCGACCGATTCCTCGTCGGCTACGGCGACGGACCAGTTGGCGATCGCGTCGAGGTCCTTGGGCTCGCCCGAATCGGCGGTGATGCCGAGCAGCACCGCCCTGTCATTGCGGGCGAGGATGACCACCGTGTAGTGGAAGTGCCCGTAGTCGGCCTCGATGCGCTCCACGAACGCCTGCGCGGTGTTTACGCTGTCCGCCGCGTCGAGGTCGCACTCGATCGCGGCGAAGGGGGTCTCACCGCGGACGGCACCGGCCCAAGCGGCACCCTCGGCGGCGTGCTCCTCGTAGGCCTCAGGAAAGCCGCTCCGCTGCACGGCCTGGGCGGCGTCGGTCACGCGCATCTGCTCCCAGCCGTCGATGTTCTTGAGGCGCCTGTAAAAGGTGTTCGTGGCGTAGTGGGGATCCTGGATCTGCTCCTCGGTGCCCCAGCCTTGAGAGGCGCGCTGCTGGAACAGCCCAAGCGAGTCCCGGTCGCCGTAGTCGAGGTTGCGGAGCCCGGACTCCTGGATGGCCGTGGCGACAGCGATCGTGGAGGCGAACGTGCTCATGTCGCGACGCACGCCCGTGGCGGCGACGAGCGCCGCATTGTTCGCGGCCTCCGCCGTGCGCACGTACGTGCTGCCGTCCTGCGCCGTCACGACGCACATGTTGTCGTGGGTGACCGGTTGGTAGTGCGACACGAAGTAGGCGGTGCCGACCACGGCCCCGAGCGCGGCGCCGCCAAAGACGATGCTCGCCCAGAAGCCTCCGGAGCGAGCCATCAGTTCGCGTGCAGCGCCGCGTTGAGCTCCACTCCGGCCCCTTGCCGCTGCACCACCTCGAGCGCGCCGGACTGCGAGTTCCGGCGGAACAGCAGGCCGTCGAGGCCCGCAAGGTCGCGCGCCTTGACGATGCGTGCCGTGCCATCGTCGTTGCTCTGGCCGACCAGCAGCACTTTGGCGCCGGCGGTCACGTAGAGGCCGGCCTCCACGACGCAGTCGTCGCCGAGCGGGATGCCGAGCCCGGAGTTCGCGCCCAGCAGCGAGCGCTTGCCGATCGTGATGACCTCTTTGCCCCCGCCGGAGAGCGTCCCCATGATCGACGCGCCCCCGCCGATGTCGGAGCCGTCCCCCACCACGACGCCCGCGCTGATGCGGCCCTCGACCATGCTCACGCCGAGCGTGCCCGCGTTGTAATTGACGAAGCCCTCGTGCATCACGGTGGTCCCCTCGGCGAGGTGCGCCCCAAGGCGAACCCGGTCGGCGTCGGCGATGCGCACGCCCGTGGGCACCACGTAGTCGACCATGCGCGGGAACTTGTCCACGCCGTACACGGTCACGTGCTGTCCCGCGGCGCGCAGGCGGGCGCGAACCGACTCGAAGCCCTCCACGGCGCACGGCCCCGCGGACGTCCACACAACGTTGGCGAGCCGCGCGAACAGCCCGTCCAGATTGACGGTGCGGGGCTGGGCGAGCCGGTGGCTCAGCAGGTGCAGCCGCAGGTAGGCATCCGACGCCGTGGCGGGCGGAGCGTCGAGGTCCACCTCGGTGAACACCACCTCCACGCTTACTCCGCGCACCGCGTCCACGTGGCCCTTGAGCCACTCGGGGGCCTCGTGGCCTGCCTCCGGCTCGCCGAGAGCGGGGGCCGGATACCAGGTGTCGAGGACGGTGCCGTCGGCGGCGATGGTCGCGAGGCCGTAGCCGTGGGCGGTGCGGGTCATGGCGTCAATGGTACGGGGAGCGCGCCCGCGCCTCGCTAGGCTGGCCTGCATGGAGCTGGACGCGCACGCCCCTGTCGCCGAGCTGGCGCGGCACCTCATCGACATCCCCTCCGTGAGCGGGGACGAGGCAGCAATCGCCGACGCCGTTGAGGCGGCGCTGCGCGGCGCATCGCACCTCGAGGTGCTTCGAGACGGCAACGCGGTGCTCGCCCGCACCGCGCTCGGTCGCGAGCACCGCATCCTCATCGCCGGGCACCTCGACACGGTGCCGATCAAGAACAACGTTCCCGCTCGCCTCGACGGCGATTCGCTGGTGGGCCGCGGATCTGTGGACATGAAGGCGGGCGTCGCCGTTGCCCTGTCCCTCGCGGTGGAACTCTCCGCGCCCCGTCACGACGTCACCTGGATCTTCTACGACCTCGAGGAGGTTGAGGCCAGTCGCAACGGGTTGGGCCGGGTGGCGCGCAACCACCCGGAGTGGCTCGCGGGAGACTTCGCGATCCTCGGCGAGCCAACCTCCTGCCAGATCGAGGGCGGATGCAACGGCACCCTGCGCGCGGAGGTGCGGATCGGGGGAGTGGCGGCTCACTCTGCGCGTTCGTGGAAGGGCGTGAACGCGATTCACGGCGCGACGCCGCTGCTCGCGAAGCTCGCGGCCCACCCGGCAGAGACCATCGCCGTTGACGGCCTCGACTACCGCGAGGGCCTGAACGCGGTGGGCATTCGCGGCGGCATCGCTGGCAACGTGGTGCCCGACGAGTGCATCGTGACCGTGAACTACCGCTTTGCGCCTGCGTGGTCCATCGAGGAGGCCCAGGACCGGCTCAAGCACGTGGTCTCCGGGGCCGGACTGTCCGACTGGGACCTGACCTTCACCGACCTCTCCGCGGGCGCACGCCCGGGACTGGACGCCGAGATCGCGAAGGACTTCGTGCGAGCGGTGACCACAGCGTCGGGCAGTGAACCCAGAGCCAAGCTTGGCTGGACGGACGTGGCACGCTTCGGCGAACTGGGCATCCCCGCCGTGAACTTTGGCCCTGGTGATCCCGAACTCGCGCACGCAGACAACGAGGCGTGCCCCGTCAGCGATATCGAGAACTGCCGCGTGGCGCTCGCGGCCTGGCTTTCCTAAGGAGCACGCATGCCGACGTACCGCAAGGGCCCCGTGATTCTGCGCGGCAAGAACGTCCCGAAGACCTCAACGACCGGCGCGCTGCTCAAGGACCAGGAGAACGTCGACTGGCTGCATCACGACCCCTGGCGGGTGTTGCGGATCCAGTCGGAGTTCGTTGAGGGCTTTGGCGCGCTCGCCGAGCTCGGCCCCGCGATCTCGGTGTTCGGCTCCGCGCGCACGCGTCGCGGAACCAAGGAATACGAGGCGGGACGCGAGATCGGTCGCCTCCTGGTCGATGCCGGCTTCGCGGTGATCACGGGCGGCGGGCCGGGCGTCATGGAGGCCGCCAACAGGGGCGCCTTCGACGCGGGCGGCGTATCCGTTGGCCTGGGCATCGAGCTTCCGCACGAGCAGGGCGTCAACAAGTTCGTCAACCTCGGCATCAACTTCCGGTATTTCTTCGCGCGCAAGACGTGCTTCGTCAAGTACTCGCAGGGGTTCATCGTGCTCCCGGGAGGCTTCGGCACCTTCGACGAACTCTTCGAGGCGCTGACCCTGGTCCAGACGCGCACGATCACGCGCTTCCCGATCGTGCTGTTCGGCCACGACTACTGGGATGGGCTCGCCGATTGGCTGCGGTCAACCGTGGAGCCGAGCGGCAAGATCGCCAGCCCGGATCTCGACCTGTTCGCGATCACCGACGATCCAGTGGAGGCCGTCAGGCTCGCCACCACCCCCGCGGCCACGGAACCGGAGGGGGAGCCCTCGCGCGGGCAGAGCTGAGCAAGGCGGCCCGACGCTGTTGGCGGCCGAGCGGTCGTGTCGGGTTCCTCACGAGTGCGGTTGCTTGAGGGGCCGCGGTTTTTTGGCGGCGCCCGACCACGGGTAGAATGGTGACATTGCCGCGCACAGGCGCGCCTACCCGCGAGGAGATCACAATGGCTGCGATGAAGCCCCGCACCGGAGACGGCCCCATGGAGGTCGTCAAGGAGGGCCGCAGTTACGTGATGCGCGTTCCGCTTGAGGGCGGTGGCCGCCTCGTCGTCGAGATCACGGCGGACGAGGTCAAGGAACTGGGCGACGCTCTTCTGGGCGCGCTCAACCCCAGCGCGTAGGCGCTTTGCGCCGCCCTAGGCGGTGCGCATGGCGACGAGCAGACCGTCGCCGGACCCAAGGAGCACCGGCTCGAGGTTGTCGTTGTCTTTGACGGCCTTAAGCGCGGTGCGCACCGCGGTCGTGTCCGGGTCCCGCTGAGCGGGATCCGCAACGCGCGAGTGCCACAGCGCGTTGTCGATCGCGATCAACCCGCCCACGCGGACCAGGCGAATGGCCTGCTCCACGTACTGGGGGTACTCCTTCTTGCGGGCGTCGATGAGCACCAGGTCGTACGCGCCGTCCGCGAGCCGGGGGAGCACGTCCAGCGCCCTGCCAGTGATCATTCGCGCCCTCTCGGGCGCGAATCCGGCGGCCCTCAGAGTCTCCTTGGCGGCCTTCTGATGCTCGGCCTCGACGTCGATCGTGGTGACCACGGCGTCGGCCGCCATGCCGCGCAACAGGTAGATCAGCGATACGCCCGCTCCGGTCCCGATCTCCACGGCCGTGTGGGCGCCGAGCGCGGCGGCGAAGAGCTGCAGCGCTCGGCCCGCCCCAGGCAGCACCGGCACGCAGCCAAGCTGGTCGGCGGCGTCGCGCGCGGCGAGCAGCACTCGGTCTTCGGGGACAAAGTCCTCCACGTATGCCCAGTTCGCTGCGTCGGTGCTCATGGCCGCCTCCTTCATGAGCATGGTATCGGTCACACTCTGGCGAGGGGGGTGCCGCTCCGGGCCGAAACATGGGAACATGGATAAACACCCAACCGTTCTCACGCCGTGGAGGAGGCAGCATGACGACGTCTGTCGCAACGAGTTCTGCGACCGCCGCGCCTGAGGCGACCCTTCCCGCGGATCTCACGTGGGAGAACATCGTTGAGCAGCACTCGGCCCGTGTGTACCGTCTGGCTTACCACCTGACGGGCAACCAGCACGACGCAGAGGATCTCACCCAGGATGTCTTCATCCGGGTGTTCAACTCGCTCAGCCAGTACAAGCCCGGCACGTTCGAAGGCTGGCTCCACCGCATCACCACGAACCTCTTCTTGGATCGCATGCGCCGCAAGAAGCGCATTCGGTTCGACTTCATGGCGGACGACGACGCGGCTGTGTCCACGTCGGACAGTTTTGACCGCCACGAGCGTTCGGGTCAGCCGGAGGACGCCTTCGACATGTCCCACCTCGGTGACGACATCGTTCAGGCTCTCGCCGAGCTTCCCCCTGAGTACCGCGCAGCCGTTGTGCTGAGCGACATCGAGGGTCTCTCGTACGAGGAAATCGCCGCCACTCTTGGTATCAAGATGGGCACCGTCCGTTCCCGCCTTTCCCGCGCCCGTGCAAAGCTGCGTGAGTCTTTGGCTCACCGCGCGCCGGTGCGGGGGGATGCGTGACGGAAAAGCACCTCGGCGAACGCATCCACGACCTTCTCGACGGGCGACTGTCCCGCGAGGACTCCGCCGCTGCTATGGCGCACCTTGCCGAATGCGAACAGTGCGACACGCGATTCCAGCAGCTCCGGGCCGACCGGGAGGCACTGAACTCGTCACCCGCGGGCATCGACATGAGCTTTGCGCAGATGCTCCTCGACAAGGAGCGCATGGCGCAGATCGCCAAGGGTGAGTCGAAGCACGTCGCGAGAGCGGCGAAGGGCCGCGACAAGCGACCAACCACCATCGCGGCTGCCCTCGCGATCATTCTCGGATTCACCGTCACGGCGGCGTACTTTGTCGGCACGCCTGACCCCGTTGACGGAACGCTCGTGGCGATGGCCGATTCCGGCGATCGCAGCACGGCCGTCATCGAAACCCGGTACATGGACCAGGACTCGATGGCGCAATGGGTTCAGCCGGACTGGCAGGCCAGCGGACTCATCCCTGTCGAGGCGAAGATCATGCGTCACCAGGACGCAGACATCCTCGTCGCCTCGCTTCTCGTTGGGCTCGACCCCGTCATGATCATCGAGAAGCGCGGCCGTCTGGCGCACAGCGTCGTGGAGCAGGCTCCACTGGTTGTGGTCAACGGCGTCGACGTCTACGTGGTGAGCACGGCACCGCTCCAGATGCTGTGGCAGTCAGGGTCCGTTGTTGTGGCCGCAACATGCACATGTGCGGCCGACACGCTCGTGATCGCAGTCGCCGCTTTCCCCAAGGCCGACACCCCAGGTGTCATGGATCAGATCGGCGAGGGCCTCAGCGTCTTCGGCGACGCCCTGACCGGCCATTGAGCCCCCAAGTTAAGGAATCTCATGTCTGACAACCCCTTCGCCTCGCCGGATGACCTCTCGGCGCAGGTTTCCGACGCTGGCGCACCTGCCGAGCCCGCGTCGCCCTCCAGCATTGCGGTCCAGGAGGCGCCCGACGCTGTGGCCGCCGTTCCCGCGACCTCACCAGACGTCGTCGTCACGCAGGCGCCGCAGACGCGCGTAGAGGACAAGCCGGCTCGCGGACGCATCGGCGCGGGCGCGGTCACCGCGATCGCGGGCGGCGCCCTGATTCTCGGCGCCATCGGCGGCTTTGGCGCGGCCTTCGCCTACGACGAGCTCAACGGCGAGTCGACCCCAGCGTCGACCACTGCGGCCCTGCCCGCGGCCAACCAGCACGACTCGTCGCTCGACGTTCAGGCGGGATCCGTCGCCGCTGTTTCGGCAGCCGTGCTCCCGTCCGTCGTGTCGATCGAGGCGTCGAGCTCGGAGGGCCGCACCTCCACGGGCTCCGGCTTCGTGGTCCGCCAGGACGGCTACATCGTCACCAACAACCACGTGATCGACGGCGCCGATGGTGCCATCAAGGTGCTGTTCTCCGACGGCACCGTCGTGGATGCCAAGGTCGTGGGCAGCACCGAGGACTACGACCTCGCCGTGCTCAAGGTCGACAAGACCGGCCTCACGCCCCTCACGCTCGCCGACTCCTCCCAGGTGGTCGTCGGCGACCCCGTCATCGCTATCGGCTCCCCGCTCGGCCTTGACTCCACGGTCACCACGGGCATCGTCTCCGCGCTGCACCGCGCGGTCACCACGTCGTCCGAGACCGGCAACGGGAACGCGTTCATCGACGCGATCCAGACCGACGCGGCGATCAACCCCGGCAACTCGGGCGGTCCGCTGCTGGACTCCGCGGGCCAGGTCATCGGCATCAACTCCGCCATCGCGTCCACGAACACGACTGGCGGGCAGGCGGGCTCCGTCGGCCTCGGCTTCGCGATCCCGTCGAACCAGGTGCGCCGCACGGTGGAAGAGCTCATCACCTCGGGTCACGCCACGTACCCGGTGATCGGCATCATGGTCGACTCGAGCAACCAGGGCGAGGGCGTGCTCGTGGCCAAGGAGGTCAACGGCCAGCCCGGCGTCATCCCCGGCAGCCCCGCGGAGCAGGCGGGCATCAAGCCCGGTGACGTGATCACCAAGATCGACGGCCGTGCCATCGCGCGCTCCGAGGACCTGATCATCGCGATCCGGGCCAAGGCACCGGGCGACACTGTTGTGCTCACCGTCAAGCGCGACGGCAAGGAGCAGGACATCACGGTGACGCTCGCCGCCGACTCCGAGGTCAACTTCGGTGACGAGAACGCCACTCCGCAGCCGACTCCGAGCAACTAGCCGGGCACAATAGAGCCATGTTTGGCATCAACCCCGGGGAGTTTGCACTCCTCGCGCTCGTGGCGATCATCGTCATCGGTCCCGAGCGCCTGCCCTCCTACTCGCGGCAGCTCCGCGAGTGGATCGTCAGGGGGCGCCAGATGTGGCAGCAGGGCAAGCAGCAAATTCAGGCCGAGGTGGGCGAGGACATCGACTGGAAGTCGCTTGACCCTCGCCAGTACGACCCTCGCCGCATCGTGCGTGAGGCCCTGTACGAGCCGCTGCCGACGCCGGGCCCCGTGAACACCGCGGGGCCGGCGTCGGGGCAGGCTCCCCAGCACGCGCCATTCGACGACGACGCAACGTAGCTGCGCCACCCGGCCCCAGCGTCGGGCATGCCCAGGTGGCCGCCGCGGCCCTCCTCCACACAATTTGCGCTGCTCCACTTGAGCCAAGCCGATCTACCAGGCATCTTGAAAATGCCCGACGCTGTGGCGAGCCAGATTGTGTGGAGGAGGGCCGCGGTGGCTGGACCTGGAAGAATGTCCGTCATGACTCAGCGCGTCTTCTCGGGTATGCAGCCCACCTCGGACTCCCTTCAGCTCGGCAACTACCTTGGCGCGCTGCAGCAGTGGGTGGCGCTCCAGGACGGACGCGAGGCCGTCTACTGCGTGGTTGACCTGCACGCACTCACGGTCGCGCCCGATCCCGCCGTGCTGACCCGCCGCACCCGCCTGACGGCCGCGCAGTTCCTCGCTGCCGGCGTGGACCCGGAGAACTCGCTGCTCTTTGTGCAGTCGCACGTCCACGAGCACGCGGAGCTCACGTGGATCCTGTCCACATTCACGGGGATGGGCGAGGCCGGGCGCATGACCCAGTTCAAGGACAAGTCGGCGCAAGTGGGGGAGTCGGGCGTCAACGTGGGCCTGTTCACCTATCCCGTGCTCATGGCCGCGGACATCCTGCTGTACGACACGAACCTGGTGCCCGTTGGCGAGGACCAGCGCCAGCACCTGGAGCTGTCGCGAGACCTCGCGCAGCGCCTCAACGCGCGCCTGGGCGACGGCACGGCCGTGGTGCCGGAGCCGCACATCGTCAAGGAGACCGCGAAGATCTTCGACCTCCAGGAGCCGACGAAGAAGATGTCGAAGTCGTTCTCTAGCCCGCGCGGGATCATCGAGATCCTCGAGGACCCCAAGGTGCTGGCCAAGAACATCAAGTCCGCGACCACCGACTCGGACACCGTGATCGCGTTCGACCCCGAGAACAAGGCGGGCGTCTCCAACCTGCTCACCATCTACTCGGCGCTCACGGGCCGCGCCATCGCGGACATCGTCGCCGACTACGAAGGCAAGATGTACGGCCACCTCAAGGGCGACCTCGCGGACATCGTGGTCGCGGAGCTGGCACCGGTGCGCGAGCGCACGCTCGACTGGATGGAGGCTCCGGACAAGCTCGACGCGGTGCTCGCGGAGGGGGCGGCCAAGGCGTCCGCCATCGCGCGCAACACGCTCGCGCGCATCTACGACCGGGTGGGGCTGCTGCCGCCACGTCGCGGGTAGCGGGCATGGGGGAACGAAGGCAGAAAGCGACCGCCGCAGCGCGGGGCCGCTTCGTGTACCTCAAGGAGCTCGCGCTTTGGCTCCAGAACCGGCCGGTCGGCGTGGCGGGGACGCGGTACGTGCGCCAGAACGGCAACGTGCTCGCCGGCGGCATCGCGTACTACTCCTTGGCGTCGATAGCTGCTGCCATCGTGCTCGCCGTCACGATCGCGAGCTTCGCGGTGTTCAACAACGAGGCGTTCCGCGACAGCATCATCGACTACGTGGGCCAGGCGATCCCTGGGCTCTTCCCCGAGGGGGACCAGCCGGGTCTCATCGATCCCGAATCTATCCAGGCGCCAACGACGAGCGGGATCGTGGGCATCATCGCCTTCTTCGTGCTGATCTACACTGCCACCCGCTACATGAGGGGTCTGCGCGCCGGTGTGCGCGTCATGCTCGGTGACGCGGCGGGCAAGAAGATCCCTGGCACCCTGCGCGACATCATCGTGCTGTTCGCGCTCGTGCTGCTCGCCGTGGTGGGAACCGCGCTGCAGGTCATCGCGGTGACCCTCGCCCAATTCGTGGCTCGCCTCATCGGGGACGACGTTGTCAGCACGTGGGTGGTGAGCCTCGCCGCGTTCCTGGTTGGCTTCCTCATGGACTGCGTGTTCGTGGCCCTCGTGCTGCTGGTGCTTGGGCGCGCGCAGAGCACGCGGCGCGTGATGCTACCCACGGTGCTCATGGCCGGCTTCGCGTTCGCGCTGCTGCAGGCGGCTTCCGGATTGCTCGTGGCGTCTGCATCGAACAACTCCGTGCTCGCGCCCTTCGCCGCGATTATCGCGCTCATGCTGTTCGTTGACCTCACCGCACGGACGCTCCTCATCGCCGCGGCGTGGATCGGCGCCATCGCCGAGCACGAGGCGCGTCTCGCCGCGGGAGAGGTGCTGCCTCCGCGCCCCACGGCGGCCTCCGTGCGCGAGGTCGAGCCCGGCCCGCAGGACTGACCGGGCCCGCCTTCTCGCACGGTCGCAGGCTCACCCCGTCGTTGCCAGCCAGACGGATGGAAGGCCGGTTGGTCCCTCTGGGCGGCGGCTTCTGGGGCTTAGGAGGGATGGAACGCCGCATGGTCCCTCAGGAGCCGACGCCGGGGCGAGGTCCTGCGCTCCGCCGTGCGGTCGCAGGATGACGGCGGGCCTAGATCTCGCCGGTATTAAGCGCGCGCTTGACCTCGGAGATCGCCTTCGTCACCTCGATGCCGCGCGGGCACGCCTCGGTGCAGTTGAAGGCCGTGCGGCACTTCCACACGCCGGCCTTGTCGTTGAGGATCTCCAGCCGATCCCACTGTCCCTCGTCGCGGGAGTCGAAGATGAACCGGTGCGCGCCAACGATGGCCTGCGGGCCAAAGTACTGGCCGTCGGTCCAGAACACGGGGCATGCGGTGGTGCACGCGGCGCACAGGATGCACTTGGTGGTGTCGTCAAACCGCGCGCGCTGCTCAGGAGACTGCAGCCGCTCGCGCTCGGGAGCGGGCCCGGTGGTGATGAGGAACGGCATGATCTCGCGGTAGGAGGCGAAGAACGGCTCCATGTCCACGATGAGGTCCTTCTCCACGGGCAGACCCGCGATCGGCTCCACGGTGATGGGCCGCGCCGGGTTGAGGTCCTTGAGCAGCGTCTTGCACGCGAGGCGGTTCTTGCCGTTGATGCGCATCGCGTCTGATCCGCACACCCCGTGCGCGCACGAGCGGCGGAACGCCAGCGATCCGTCGCGCTCCCACTTGATCTTGTGCAGCGCGTCGAGCACGCGGTCGGTGGCGTGCATCGTGAGCGTGAACTGCGACCAGTACTCCTCGCCGGGAGCGCTGTCCTCGGTTCCCTCCGGATCCTGCCGGCGGATGCGCAGCGTGACCTCGATCGTGGGCACCGTGCCGGTCTCGACAGGGGAGTCAGCAACCGTCGTCATGCTCAGTACTTCCTCTCCATCGGCTGATACTTGGTCACGACGACCGGCTTGTAGTCCAGCCTCACCCCAGCGTCGGACGCGTACGCCATCGTGTGCACCATGAACTTCTCGTCGTCGCGCGTGGGGAAGTCCTCGCGGTAGTGCCCGCCGCGGCTCTCCTCGCGCGCGAGGGCGCCGGCGACGACGACCTCCGCGAGGTCCAACAGGAACCCGAGCTCCATCGCCTCGAGCAGGTCCGTGTTGAAGCGGCTGCCGCGGTCGTGGATGGCGATGTTCTTGTATCGCTCGCGCAGTTCGGCGACCGCCGCGGTCGCCTCCTCGAGCGACGCGGCGTCGCGGAACACCTGGCAGTTGCGGTCCATGGTCTCCTGGAGGGCCTTGCGCAGCTCGGCGATGCGCTCGGCTCCGGTTGTTCCCACGGTCGCCTTCAGCCGCCCGACGGCCTCCACCAGTGCCGCGTCAGCGCCGCTTGGCATGGGTGCGGCTTCGGCGACGGAGTTCGCGTAGTCCGCGGCGGCGATGCCGGCGCGGCGCCCGAACACGTTGATGTCGAGCAGCGAGTTGGTGCCCAGGCGGTTGGCGCCATGCACGGACACGCACGCGCACTCGCCTGCGGCGTAGAGCCCCTTCACGACGTCGGTGTTGTTGCGCAGCACCTCTCCCTGCACGGTGGTGGGGATGCCGCCCATCGCGTAGTGCGCGGTGGGGTAGACGGGCACGGGCTCCGTGTACGGCTCCACTCCGAGATAGGTGCGCGCGAACTCGGTGATGTCGGGGAGCTTCTCGTCGATGTGCGCGGGCTCGAGGTGAGTGAGGTCCAGCAGCACGTAGTCCTTGTGTGGGCCCGCGCCGCGGCCTTCGCGGACCTCGTTGGCCATCGCTCGCGCCACCATGTCTCGCGGCGCGAGGTCCTTGATGGTGGGCGCGTAGCGCTCCATGAAGCGCTCGCCCTCGGAGTTGCGCAGGATGCCGCCCTCGCCGCGCGCGGCCTCGGACAGCAGGATGCCCAAGCCAGCCAGACCCGTCGGGTGGAACTGGAAGAACTCCATGTCCTCGAGGGGGAGGCCGGCTCGCAGCGCGATCGCCATGCCGTCGCCCGTGAGCGTGTGCGCGTTCGAGGTGGTCTTGAACACCTTGCCGGCGCCGCCGGTCGCGAAGATCACGGCCTTGGCGCGGAACGTGTGGATCTCGCCGGTCGAGAGCTCGAGCGCCACCACGCCGGAAACGCTCACCTCCGCACCGGGGGCCGCCGCCTGCGGGTCTTCGGTGAGGATCAGGTCGAGCACGTAGTACTCGTTGAAGAACTCCACCTCTTGCTTGATGCACTGCTGGTAGAGGGTCTGCAAGATCATGTGGCCCGTGCGGTCGGCCGAATAGCAGGCGCGACGCACGGCCGCCTCGCCGTGCTGGCGAGTGTGGCCGCCGAACCGGCGCTGGTCGATGTGCCCGTCCTCCGTGCGGTTGAACGGAAGGCCCATCTTCTCCAGATCGAGCACCGCGTCCACGGCCTCGGTGCAGAGGATCTCCGCCGCGTCCTGGTCCACGAGGTAGTCGCCGCCCTTGACGGTGTCGAAGACGTGCCACTCGATGTTGTCGTCCTCGACGTTGCCGAGCGCGGCCGCCATGCCTCCCTGAGCCGCTCCGGTGTGCGACCGAGTGGGATACAGCTTGGTGAGACACGCGGTCTTCGCGCGCTGCGACGACTCGAGCGCCGCGCGCATCCCCGCACCGCCGGCGCCAACGATGACGACGTCGAACTCAAATTCGGCCATGGAGAGGTTCCTTACAGGTCGGCGCAGAAGCTGGGAATGAGGGACGGATCCACGCCGGCGGGGCACGGGTCAAAGGTGAAGATCACGAGGGTGCCCAGGATCACGAGCGCGAGCACCGAGAGGCGAAGCGACCAGTGCAGCACCTTGGGCCAGACGCGTCCGTGCGCGTAGTCGTCGACGATCATCCGCATGCCGTTGTACCCGTGGGCGAGCGCGAGGACCAGCAGGGCGAAGTCCCACCACCGCCACAGGGGCGCCGCCCACTTGCCCGCGACGAAGCCGAAGTCGATCTGGCTCACGCCGTCACCGAGCACCAGGTTGAAGATGAGGTGCGTGAAGATCAGCACGATGAGAATCAGCCCGGAGATGCGCTGGAACATCCACGCCCAGCGTTGCACGTTGCCAATGGTGCGTCGCGACGGGATCGGCGTCAGCTCTGGTGCCACGGAGGCCATCACTCACCCCCAAACACGGACATGAGGTGGCGCGGCAGGAACCCGGCCATCAAGACGATGAAGATGCCCCACACGATCCACGACAGCATGCGCTGGTGACGCAGCGCCCACGTCCAGCGGTCAACGAGGATGATGCGCACGCCGTTGAAGGCGTGCAGGATGATCGCGGCTACGAGCCCGGCCTCCACGATCCCGTACAGCGGCGTGTGGTACGAGCCGATCACGTCGTTGTAGTCCACCGGCGAGATGCGCACGAGCGAGGTGTCGAGGATGTGAATGAGCAGGAAGAAGAAGATCGCGACCCCTGTGGTGCGATGCACCACCCACATCCACATGCCCTCGCGGCCACGATAGAGCGTCGGCATCGACGGCACTTTGTCTCCCTACAGGCTCGTTCCCCTCGCTAAGCATCATAATCTGGTCGCCATGACCGAAACGCCGCTCGCAGACTTCGTCGCCGTCGTCCCGGCAGGGGGCATCGGCTCTCGCCTGTGGCCCCTGTCGCGCCCCGATCGCCCCAAGTTCCTGCTTGACCTCCTTGGGACAGGGAGCAGCCTGCTCCAGGACACGCTCGCGCGGCTTGCACCCCTCACCCCGGAGGTGGTGGTGGTCACGGGTGCGTTGCACGCCGACGCCGTGCTCGCCCAGGCGCCAACCCTGGCCCGCGAGAACCTCCTGGCAGAGCCAAGCCCGCGGGACTCGATGGCGGCTATCGCGCTCGCGGCCGCGGTGGTGGAGCAGCGGCACGGCCCGCGCATCATCGGCTCGTTCGCCGCGGACCACGTGATTCGCGACGACGTCGCGTTCCGCGCCGCGGTGCGTACGGCCGTCGGCCCCGCCCGCGAAGGCTTCCTGGTGACCATCGGCATCGAGCCCACCGCCCCGTCCACGGCGTTCGGCTACATCGAGGTGGGCGTGCCCCATTCGCCTGGCGTATCGCGCGTCAACAAGTTCGCCGAGAAGCCGGACGTCCACACCGCGCGCGCCATGGTCGCTCACGGTGGCTACGTGTGGAACGCGGGCATGTTCGTGGTCCGCACCGACGTGCTGCTCAATCATCTCGCGGCCCTGCACCCTGAGCTCGAGGCGGGGATTCGCCGAATTGCGCGTGCCTGGGACACCGCGGAGGGTCCCGAGGTGCTCGCGCGCGAATGGCCGCAGCTCGAGCGCATCTCGATCGATCACGCGATCGCGGAGCCAATCGCCGCCCAGGGCGGAGTCGCGGTGGTGCCGTCCACGTTCGACTGGCACGACATCGGCGACTTCGCCTCCCTGGCCGAGCTCGCCACCCCTGACGCAGACGGCGTGGTGCGCATCGCGGGCGAAGGCGAGGTTCGCGCCGTTGGGTCCGACGGCGTGGTGTCGATAGGTGCTGAGCGCACCCTCGCGGTGGTCGGGTTGAGCGATGTTGTCGTGGTCCAGACGGAGGACGCGATTCTCGTGGTGAGCAAATCGGCGAGCCAACTGGTCAAGGACGCCGGTACCACAGCGTCGGGCACCATTTCGTAGCCGTTTCGCAACATCTCCGGCGAGAACGTGCAACAAAGCCTCGCTAGAGTGGAACTACCCACTGCCCGTTACAACGGGCCCTATCAGTGAGGACATCACTCATGAAGAACACGATTCGCTTCGGCGCCCTCGGGGCAGTCGCGGCGCTCGCGCTCGCGGCGTGCTCCAGTGCGCCCGAGGAGACCACGGCGACGAACAGCCCGGCCCCCACCAGCACGGCCGAGCCCATCGACTACAAGGCCTGCATGGTCTCGGACGCCGGTGGCTTCGACGACAAGTCGTTCAACCAGGCCGGTTACGAGGGGCTGCAGTCCGTGGTCAACGACCTCGGCCTCCAGTCTGCGACGGCGGAGTCCACGGATGAGGCGGACTACGCCACCAACATCAACGCGATGGTGTCCGCGAACTGCGACCTGATCATCACGGTCGGATTCCTGCTCGGCGACGCCACCAAGGCGGCCGCAGAGGCGAACCCGAACACGAACTTCGCGATCATCGACTTCGCGTTCGACCCGCCGATCTCCAACGTCAAGGGCCTCACCTTCGAGACCGACCAGGCCGCGTTCCTCGCGGGCTACGCCGCTGCAGGCTCCACGCAGACCGGCACCGTCGCGACGTTCGGTGGCATGAACATCCCCACCGTCACGATCTTCATGGACGGATTCCTTGCTGGTGTGAACTACTTCAACAGCGAGAACGGCACGTCGGTCAAGGTTCTTGGCTGGGACGGCAAGGACGGCTCGTTCACGGACGACTTCGATGACCAGACCAAGGGCCAGAACCTCGCCCAGGGCTTCATCGACCAGGGCGCGGACATCATCATGCCCGTCGCCGGCCCCGTTGGACTCGGTGCGGCTGCTGCCGCAAAGGCCGCAGGCAACACCTGGATCATCGGTGTTGACTCCGACTGGACGCAGACCACCGACTACTCGGACATCATCCTCACCTCGGTCATGAAGCTCATGGGACCGGCCGTGTACGACGTCGTGAGCGAGGCCGCCACCGGTGCGGGCTTCACCAACGAGAACTACGTTGGCACGCTCGAGAACGGTGGCGTTGGCCTCGGCACCACGGCCTCCGTGGTTCCCGCTGATGTCCTGTCGAAGATCGACGAGCTCAAGGCGGGCATCATCGACGGATCGATTTCCGTCAAGGTCTCCTAGCCAAGCGAGAAGGGTCGCCCTGACCCAAGAATCGAGGGCGCGCGCTGCGTGGACGTGGCGCGCCCCTCGTGCTTGGATGGGAACGTTCAGTTGGCGTAGCAAAGGAGCAGGCGTGAAACTCGAACTCAGGGGGATTACCAAGCGTTTTGGAGATTTCACGGCCAACGACGCGATCGACTTGGTCATCGAGCCAGGAACGGTCCACGCACTGTTGGGTGAGAACGGCGCGGGCAAGTCAACTCTCATGAATGTGCTGTTCGGACTCTACGATCCAGACGGCGGCGAGATCCTGATCGATGACAAGCCCGTCAGCTTCGTGGGACCCGGAGACGCGATGGCAGCCGGCATCGCGATGGTTCACCAGCACTTCATGCTGGTTCACCCCTTCACGGTCGCCGAGAATGTCATGCTCGGCCACGAGCAGGTAAGGGGTCCGTTCCGCCTGCTGGACATCAACGCGGCGCGGGACAAGGTCCGCGAAATCTCCGCGCGCTTCGGGTTCAACGTGGATCCCGACGCGGTGATCGAGGATCTCCCTGTGGGCGTGCAACAGCGCGTGGAGATCATCAAAGCGCTCTCGCAGCGCGCCGAGGTGCTGATTCTCGACGAGCCGACGGCGGTGCTGACCCCGCAGGAGACGGACGAGCTCCTCGAGATCGTCCGCCAGCTGCGCGACTCTGGCACCGCGGTCGTGCTCATCACCCACAAGTTGCGCGAGGTGCAGGCGATCGCCGACACCATCACGGTCATCCGCCGCGGCAAGGTGGTCGGAACGGCCCTGCCAACGGCCTCGCGCGAGGAGCTTGCCTCCAAGATGGTTGGCCGCGCGGTCACGATGACGGTCGACAAGGGCGTGGCGACGCCAGGCGAGGTCGTGCTCGAGGTCGAGGGCATGTCCGTGATCGACGACCTTGGCGTCGTCCAGCTGAACAACGTATCGTTCGACGTGAGGGCGGGGGAGATCCTCGCGATTGCCGGCGTCCAAGGCAATGGCCAGACGGAACTCACCGAGGCGCTGCTCGGCGGGATCACGCCCGTCGCCGGCACGGCCACGCTCGCGGGGAAGACCATCACCGGCCTGAAGATCAAGCAAGTGCTCGAATCCGGGATCGGGTTCGTCCCCGAGGACCGCAACGAGGATGGCCTCGTCTCCGCGTTCACCATCGCGAACAATCTCATCCTCGACGTCTACGACAAGCCTCCGTATTCGAAGGCGGGCGCGCTCAAGCCAGGGGTGATCGACGAGGCCGCGAAGAAGGCCGTTGAGCAGTTCGACATCCGCACCACCTCCGTCTACCTGACCGCAGGCTCACTCTCCGGCGGCAACCAGCAGAAGGTGGTCCTTGCGCGCGAGCTGTCGCGGCCGCTCAAGCTGCTCATCGCATCGAACCCGACCCGCGGTCTGGACGTGGGGTCGATCGAGTTCGTCCATAAGCGCATCATCGAGGAGCGGGATTCTGGCGCGGCAGTTCTCATCGTCAGCGCGGAACTTGACGAGGTCGTAGCGCTCGCCGACCGCATCGCCGTGATGTATCACGGTCAGATCGTTGGCGTGGTGCCCCCGAACACGAGCCGTGACACGCTCGGCCTCATGATGGCCGGCGCCCACACTGAGGAGGATGCGGCGTGACCGTCGACCAAGCCCCGGCGCCGGAGCAGCCGGCCCCGTCAGAGCCCGCGGCCAAGGCCCAGGGCGACTCCCGCTCGCTCCTGCGGGAGATCGCCGAGAGCACCGCCGTGGTGATCATCCTCGCGGTCGTCGCCTCGCTCGTCCTCAGCGGCATCCTGATCCTCTTCGCGGACCCCGAGTTCCGCACGGCGCTCCAGTATTTCTTCTCACGGCCCGCTGACACGTTCCAGGCCGCGGCCGACGCTCTCGGGTCCGCCTACAGCGCCATCTGGCAGGGCGCCGTCTACAACGGCGGCGGGGACACCTTCTCGCAGAAGATCGCGCCGTTCATGCAGACGCTCACGAGCGCCACGCCGCTGATCTTCGCGGGTCTCGGAATCGGCATCGGATTCCGCGCCGGCATGTTCAACATCGGCGCTCAGGGCCAGATCATGATCGGCGCCACCGTCGGCGCCATGGTCGGCTTCATGTGGCACCTGCCCTTCCCGCTGCACCTGATTCTCGCGATCGTCGGCTGTGCCCTCGGTGGCGCAGGCTGGGGCTTCATCCCCGGCTGGCTGAAGGCCAAGACGGGCGCTCACGAGGTCATCTCCACGATCATGCTCAACTACGTGGCGCTGTACCTGTTGAGCTGGCTCCTGACGCTTGAGGCGTTCCAGCGTCCTGGCAGCAACAACCCCCAGTCGCCCGTGCTCGACAAGAGCGCGCAGTACCCCACGCTGTTCGGCAGCCAGTTCCAGCTGCACTGGGGCTTCGTTCTGGCGCTCGTGGCGGCCTTCTTCGCGTGGTGGCTCATGGAGCGGTCCACCCTTGGCTTCCAATTCCGCGCGGTCGGGGCCAACGCCAGTGCGGCCAAGACCGCTGGCATGAAGGTGCCGCTGGTGATCATCCTGGTCATGACCGTCTCCGGTGCGCTGTCTGGACTCGCGGCCTCGGCCCAGATCCTCGGCACTCAGCCCTCGCTGACCATTGGCATCGCGGGCTCCATCGGCTTCGACGCGATCACGGTGGCGCTCCTTGGAGCATCGAGACCCGTTGGCATCGTGCTCGCGGCCACGCTGTTCGGGGGCCTGAAGGCGGCCGGGCCGACGCTTCAGGTGCAGGCGGACCTCCCCATCGACATCGTGCTGGTCATCCAGTCGCTGATCGTGCTGTTCATCGCGGCGCCGCCGCTCGTGAGGTTCCTGTTCCGATTGCCCACCCCCCGCAAGGTCAAGGAGGTTGTGGCATGACCGCCGTGACCACATCGGCCCCGGCCGTGCCCATGCCCGACATCCGCGCGGCCAAGCAATGGGGCCTGCCCATCACGCTCGGCGTGATCGCCGTGCTCTCCTTCGTGTTCTTCGGCTTGGGGGCTCCCAGCGGGGTCTCCACCTCGTTCGCCTTCTCGAGCAAGGCCGACGCCATCCAGATTCCCGTGCTCGAGGTTCCCTCGCAGATCACCGCGATCCTGCTCTCGATCGTCGCGCTCGGGCTCGCCGGCTACTCGTTCTGGTGCGTGCAGACGGCAAGGAAGTTCCCCTGGTGGGCCTCCGTGCTTTACGGCGTCGCGGTCATGTTCGCGCTGCTCGCATGGGCCGGGGCCGGCAAAGAGGGCACCAACGTCGCGGTGACTGGACTGCTCACGGTTGCCGTTGTGCGCGCCGTGCCGCTCGTGTTCGGTGCGCTGTCCGGCCTCGTGTGTGAGCGCTCCGGAATCATCAACATCGCCATCGAGGGTCAGCTGCTCGCCGGAGCCTTCACCGCGGCCGTGGTCGCGTCTGCCGTCCACAACCCTTACGTGGGCCTGATCGCGGCGCCCATCGCGGGCGCGCTTGTAGGCGCCCTGCTGGCGCTGTTCGCGGTCAAGTACTGGGTCAACCAGATCGTGGTCGGTGTGGTCGTCAACGTGCTCGTGGTCGGCATCACCAACTTCCTGTTCGGCACGCTGCTTCGCGAGAACACGGCGCTCAACCAGCCCATGCCGCTCGCGAAGATCAAGATCCCGATCCTCGGCGACATCCCGGTGATCGGACCCACGCTGTTCAACGCGACGCTTCTCGTCTACCTGATGTACGCGACGGTCGCGATCCTCGCGGTCATGCTGTTCCGCTCGCGCTGGGGCCTGCGCGTCCGCGCTGTCGGCGAGCACCCCAAGGCCGCGGACACCGTCGGCATCAAGGTCAACCGCACCCGGGTGCGCAACACCATGCTCGGCAGCGCCATCGCCGGCCTCGGCGGCGCGTTCTTCACCGTGGCGTCGGGCCTCGCGTTCGGCAAGGAGATGACGAGTGGCGCGGGCTATATCGCGCTGGCTGCCATGATCCTCGGCCGGTGGCGTCCCACCGGCGCGCTGTCGGCGGCGCTGCTGTTCGGCTTCGCCTACTCGCTCAAGGATCAACTTGGCATCATCGGATCGAGCATCCCTTCGCAGTTCCTCGCGATGCTCCCGTACCTCGCCACGATCCTCGCGGTTGCGGGCTTCGTCGGGCACGCGAAGCCACCGGCCTCCGAAGGCATCCCGTACAAGAAATGACTGAGATCGACTGGGAGGCGCTGCGCCGCGAGGCGCGGGCCGCTAGCGAGCGTGCGTACGTTCCGTATTCGCACTTCCCCGTGGGCGTGGCCGCGCTCACGGACACGGGAGCCATCGTCACGGGCGCCAACGTCGAGAACGCGAGCTTTGGCCTCACCCTGTGCGCGGAGTGTGCGCTCGTGTCCAAGCTGCACACCGATGCGCTTGGCAAGCGCCTCATCGCGTTCGCGTGCGTCGACGGGCACGGCGCCCCTCTTGCACCGTGCGGGCGGTGCCGCCAGCTGCTCTTCGAGCACGGCGGTCCCGACCTGCTTCTCGATGGGCCCGACGGCCCCGTCACCATGGCATCGATGCTTCCGTGGGCATTTGGTCCGGACAACCTGGAGGAGTCATGAGCGAGCCGTTCGATGCAGTGCAGGTGATCGTCACCAAGCGCGACGGTCACGTGATTCCCGACGCCCAGATCGACTGGATGGTTGACGCCTATACGAGGGGCGTTGTCGCCGACGAGCAGATGAGCTCGCTCACCATGGCCATCCTGCAGCGCGGAATGACGCGCGGTGAGATCGCACGCTGGACCCAGGCGATGATCAACACCGGCGTGCGGCTGGACTTCTCCGGTCTGGGCAAGCCGACCGCGGACAAGCACTCCACGGGCGGCGTCGGCGACAAGATCACGCTGCCGCTCGCCCCGCTCGTCGCCTCCTTCGGCGTTGCCGTGCCGCAGCTCAGCGGGCGCGGGCTCGGCCACACGGGCGGCACGCTCGACAAGCTCGAGTCGCTCACCGGGTGGCGAGCGGACGTCACGAACGAGGAGATGCACGCGCAGCTGCGGGACGTGGGCGCCGTGATCTGCGCGGCCGGAGCTCAGCTGGCGCCCGCGGACAAAAAGCTCTACGCGCTCAGGGACGTGACCGGAACCGTGGAGTCGATCCCCATGATCGCCGCGTCGGTCATGTCCAAGAAGATCGCGGAGGGCACGGGCGTGCTCGTCCTCGACGTCAAGGTGGGCACCGGGGCGTTCATGAAGGACCTTGACCAGGCGCGCGAGCTCGCGCGCACCATGGTCGACCTTGGGACCGACGCCGGGGTCACCACCTCCGCGCTGCTCACCGATATGTCCACGCCCCTTGGCCTCGCGATCGGCAACTCGAACGAGGTCGCGGAGTCCATCGAGGTGCTCGCGGGGGGCGGCCCCGCGGACGTGGTCGAGCTGACCCTCGCCCTTGCCCGTGAGATGCTCGCCGGCGTGGGGCGCACGGACGTAGACCCAGCGGACGCCCTCAAGGACGGCCGCGCGATGGACTCGTGGCGGCGCATGATCGAGGCGCAGGGCGGCGACCCCGACACTCCGCTCCCGCTCTCGCCGATCACGGAGGAGGTCCGCGCAGAGGCCGACGGCTACGTCACCCGCCTCGACGCCCTGGGCCTCGGAATCGCCGCCTGGCGCCTCGGCGCGGGCCGCGAGCGCAAGGAGGACCCGGTGGTCGCCGGTGCAGGGATCATGCTCAAGAAGCAGCTCGGCGACCCGGTCCGCAAGGGCGACGTCATCATGACCTTCCACGCGGAGTCGCCGGAGCGCATGGCGCGGGGCCTCGGAGCCCTCGGCGAGGCCTGCGACGGCGCCGGGGCCGTGGAGGTGAGCGGCACTCCCGTGGAGCGCACGCTCTTCCTTGACTCGGTTGGCACGCGCTCTTGACCCCTGGCTGGAACATCACCGCCGTCGCGGCTCACGTCGCAGACGTGTTCGGCGGCCGACGGCGGTGGACGTCCGCGGCGTCCGTTGCGCGGGCATCGGGCCTGGCACAGCGAGGAGAGAGGCCGGAGGACGACATCTTCGCCCGCGTCTTCTCGCGCCGCCTCGCCACCGCGAACCCCGCCGACCGAAAGGCCTTTGAGACCGCCCTCGCGGAAGTCGGGGTGGATAGGGCTGTCGTGGAGCGGGCCGCGGCCTCATGGGCGCCGGTAGCGGCGGTTGCGGGGCTCGCGGCCAAGTGGGAGTCGCTGCCAGCCCCAGCCCGTGCAATGGTGAGGGCGCCGCTCAAGGCGGGAAGCGTCGGGCCGGTGAAATGGGGCACGACGCACGCGACCCAGGTGGACCAGACAACGTGTGGCGCGGCGAGCATGACCATCATGGCGATGGTCACGGACCCGTTCGTGGCGCTGTGGGTGGCGACCGGGCAGACCATCGGCGACTATATGCCGCCCGAGGTGCTGCGCGTGGAGGTGGACCGACTCCCCGCGCACACCGTCACCGAGCGCTGGAACGCGCTGCAGAGGGCGACGCACAGGGCGACGACCACCGGGGCCGTGGGGCCGCTTCCGTGGCCGCAGGCGCTCGGGACGCCGCCGTGGCGAGTGGACAACGTGGCGCGGTGCGCAGGGCTGCGCCTGCGGGGATTCGTGATCGACGACGGCGTTCCAGGGGACGTAGTGGCGGGCCTCGCGCACGCATCGGCCGCGCTTCGCGACGGAATCCCCGTGCCCGCCTACGTTGGCGGCGACGTCTCGATGGGTCTCGAGGCCGCGGTGCCGCGACACGTGGTGCTCATCGTGGGCCGCGAGGGAGAGACGCTGCGGATCTATGAGCCCGGCTCCGGTGCCGTGCATGCGCTGCCCATCGCGGCGCTGTCGTCGCCGCATGGGAGGCTCCCGGCTCTCGGGAACTGGACGCGGCTCGTGTGGCTCGTGCTGCCGTCGCCCCGCGCGTGAGGCCCGCTAGGCCCTGAGCACCTTCTCCATCGCCTTGCCCTTGTAGAGCTCGTCGACGAGCTTGTCGAGGTAGCGAATCCTCTGCATGAGCGGGTCCTCGATCTCCTCGACGCGCATGCCGCAGATGACCCCGGTGATCTCGCTCGCCTTGGGGTTGAGCCGCGCCTGGGCGAAGAAGTCGGCGAATGAGGTGCCTTCGCTGAGGTGCTTGCGCAGCTGCGGCTCCGTGTAGCCGGTGAGCCAGCGGATGATCTCGTCGAGCTCCGCGGTGGTGTGGCCCTTCTTCGCGAGCTTGGTCTCGTAGTGCGGGTACACCGAGGCCACGGGCATCGCGAAGATCTTCTGCGCGCGGTCTGCCATCCGGTCAGCCTACGCGGGCTGCTCCAAGCCCGGCTAGCCTTGAGCCATGACCCTCTCCCACGACCAGATTGTCGCCCTGCCCAAGGTCCTGCTCCACGACCACCTCGATGGCGGGCTGCGCCCGGCGACCGTGATCGAACTCGCCGCAGAGATCGGCCACGAGTTGCCCTCCACGGATCCGGTGGAGCTCCAGCGCATCTTCACCGAGAACGCGAACTCGGGCGACCTCGTTCGCTACCTCGAGGCCTTCGCGCACACCACGGCGGTCATGCAGAGCGAGCCGAATCTGCGCCGCGTTGCGCGGGAGGCGATCGTGGATCTCGCGAGGGACGGCGTTGTCTACGCGGAGTTGCGCTACGCCCCCGAGCAGCATCTAGCAGGAGGTTTGTCCCTTCAAGAGGTAGTCGAGGCGGTCCAGGCCGGCATTGAGGAGGGCGTTGCCCAGGCGGCGGAGGAGGGGTTCGGGATCCGCGGTGCGGCGCTGCTATGCGCCATGCGCCACCTTGACCGATCGCTCGAGATCGCCCAGCTCGCGCTCGACAACAGGGGCGAGTGCTGCGTCGGCTTCGACATCGCGGGGCCGGAGTTCGGCTTCCCGCCCTCGCAGCACCGAGAGGCGTTCCAGCTGCTGCGGGAGGCGCTCATGCCCGTCACCATCCATGCGGGAGAGGCCGACGGCGCGGCCAGTTGTGGCGAGGCGCTCGGCTTGGGCTCGGCTCGCCGTCTTGGGCACGGCGTTCGCATCTGGGAGGACATCGAAGGCTTCGGCACCGACGACGCGGTGCTGGGCGTGATCGCGCAGGACGCGGTGGATCGCCAGATCGCTCTCGAGTGCAGCCCAACGTCCAATGTGCACACGGCGGCGGCGAAATCGATTGCCGAGCACCCCATCCACGGGCTGCGGGACCTTGGCTTCGCGGTCACCATCAACACGGACAACCGGCTGGTCTCCAACGTGTCGGTGAGCGGGGAGTTCGAGGCGCTCCAGGGTGCCGGCTGGACCACGGAGGACTTCCTCGAGGCGACCCTCACAGCCGCGTGGTCGGCCTTCATGCCGTACGACGAGCGCGGCGATCTCGCGGAGGCCATCCTCGAGGCGTACGAGGCGCTCTAGCCCCATATCCGGCAATCGACGTTCGCGGCGCAACCAGCTCGCCACCGGCATAGGCTGGAGGCATGCGACGCAAGGAGACACTGTGACTGGCGCATCCCCATCCACCGGCGTAGAACCGGTCGTCCTCGCGCCCACCGCGCGTGCCATGGAGGTCATCGGGGGCGACCTGACGGAGAAGAGCCTGCGCGTCTATCTCGAGGGTCTGCCCGGCGTCGACGCCGTTGGCCTCCAGGCCCGCGCGGCCTCGCTTGGGACTCGATCGATCAAGACCACGTCGAAGGCGTGGGCGCTCGACGCGATCATCCGCATGATCGACCTGACCACCCTTGAGGGCGCTGACACCCCTGGCAAGGTGCAGTCTCTCGTGGCCAAGGCGCTCACTCCCGACGCCTCCGACCTGACGACGCCCCGGGTGGCGGCGGTCTGCGTCTACGGAGACATGGTGCAGTACGCCAGGGCGGCGCTCGGCACGGACAGCGGCGTCAACGTCGCCGCGGTCGCCACCGCGTTCCCCAGCGGCCGCGCGGCGCTCCCCATCAAGCTCGCGGACACCCGGGACGCGGTGGCGGCCGGCGCTGACGAGATCGACATGGTGATCGATCGCGGCGCGTTCCTCGCGGGCCACTATGGCCTGGTATTCGACGAGATTGTGGCCGTCAAGGAGGCGTGCAGGCGTGACGACGGCTCGTACGCCCATCTCAAGGTGATCCTCGAGACCGGCGAGCTCGTGACCTACGACAACGTGCTCAGGGCGTCGTGGCTGTCGATCCTCGCAGGCGGTGACTTCATCAAGACGTCAACGGGCAAGGTGCCATCGGCTGCGACCCTGCCGGTGACCCTGCTCATGCTGCAGGTGGTGCGCGACTGGTACCGCCTCACGGGCGAGCGCATTGGCGTGAAGCCCGCGGGCGGCATTCGCCACTCCAAAGACGCCATCAAGTATCTCGTGACGGTCGCCGAGACCGTAGGCGAGGACTGGCTGGACCCGCACCTGTTCCGCTTCGGCGCCTCGAGCCTGCTCAATGACGTGCTGCTGCAGCGCCAGAAACTCGCAACCGGCCAGTACAGCGGCCCCGACTACGTAACGGTGGACTGAGACCATGGCACCTTCCAAGCAGCGCTTCCTTGACTACGCGCCGGCCCCGGAGTCGTCGTCGATCCTTCACCTGAAGGACTCGTACGGGCTGTTCATCGACGGCGAGTTCGTTGACGGCAGCGGCAAGGCCTTCTCCACCATCTCTCCCGCCACCGAGAAGAAGATCGCCGAGATCGCTTACGCGGACCCCAAAGACGTTGATCGCGCGGTGGCCGCTGCGCGCAAGGCCTACGAGCGGTCCTGGTCCACTCTCAGCGGAGCCGATCGCGGAAAGTACCTGTTCCGCATCGCGCGCCTGGTGCAGGAGCGCGCCCGCGAGCTGGCGGTTGCCGAGTCGCTCGACAACGGCAAGCCCATCAAGGAGAGCCGCGACGTCGACGTGCCCCTAGTAGCCGCGTGGTTCTTCTACTACGCAGGCTGGGCGGACAAACTCGAGCACGCCGGGTTGGGCCCCAACCCGCGCGCCCTCGGTGTTGCGGCTCAGGTGGTGCCGTGGAACTTCCCGCTGCTGATGCTTGCGTGGAAGATCGCGCCCGCGTTGGCCGCGGGCAACACCGTGGTGATCAAGCCGGCCGACACCACGCCGCTGTCGGCCCTGATATTCGCCGAGATCCTGCAGCAGGCGGACCTGCCTCCTGGCGTGGTGAACATCATCAACGGCGGCGGCGACACGGGCGCGGCGCTCGTCAACCACGTCGACGTCAACGCCGTGGCCTTCACCGGCTCAACGCCCGTTGGGCGGATCATCGCGAAGTCCGTCGCCGGCACCGGCAAGAAGGTCACGCTCGAGCTTGGCGGCAAGGCCGCGAACATCGTCTTCGATGACGCCCCGCTCGATCAGGCGATCGAGGGCATCGTCAACGGCATCTTCTTCAATCAGGGTCACGTGTGCTGCGCCGGTTCCCGGCTGCTCGTGCAGGAGAACATCGAGGACGAAGTGGTGGAGCGTCTCAAGGACCGGCTCTCCACGCTCCGCCTCGGCGACCCACTGGACAAGAACACGGACATCGGCGCCATCAACTCGCGCGCCCAACTGGACCGGATCCGCGAGCTCTCCGACATCGGCGAGGCCGAGGGCGCCACACGGTGGAGCGCCCCGTGCGAGATCCCGGCCAAGGGATTCTGGTTCGCCCCCACGATCTTCACGGGAGTCGAGACCAGCCACCGCATCGCGAGGGAGGAGATCTTCGGCCCCGTGCTCAGCGTCCTGACCTTCCGGACCCCTGCAGAGGCGATCTCCAAGGCCAACAACACCCCGTTCGGGCTTTCCGCAGGGGTGTGGACGGACAAGGGCTCCAAGATTCTCGCGGTCGCGGACCAGCTGCGCGCCGGCGTGGTGTGGGCCAACACCTACAACCGCTTCGATCCCGCGTCGCCCTTCGGCGGCTACAAGGAGTCCGGGTACGGGCGCGAGGGCGGTCGGCACGGATTGGCCGCCTACCTCGCCAGCGGAAAGGCAGAACGATGAGCCACCTCCCCATTCCCAAGACCTACAAGCTGTACATCGGCGGTGCCTTCCCGCGCAGCGAGTCGGGCCGCGTCTACGAGGTCACGACGGCCAAGGGAGCCTTCCTCGCGAACGCGGCGAAGGCGTCACGAAAGGACGCGAGAGACGCGGTCGTTGCCGCGCGGGCGGCCTTCGCGGGCTGGTCGGGCGCCACGGCGTACAACCGCGGTCAGGTGCTGTACCGCATCGCCGAGCTGCTCGAGGGGCGCAGGGCCCAGTTTGTCGAGGAGCTTCAGCTCACCGACGGCATCACGGTGTCGGCCGCCCTCAAGCAGGTGGAGGCGGCTATCGACACCTGGGTCTGGTATGCGGGCTGGGCCGACAAATATGTGCAGGTGGCAGGCAACGGCAACGCCATGAGCGGCCCGTACTTCAACATCTCGGTTCCGGAGCCGACGGGTGTGGTCGCGATCATCGCCCCCGAGGGCCAGGGGCTGCTCGGCCTGGTGAGCGTCATCGCCCCCGCGCTCGTCGCGGGCAATACTGTGGTCGTGGTGGCGAGCGAAGCCTCGCCGCTGAGCGCCATCACCCTCTCGGAGGTGCTCGCGACGAGCGACGTGCCGGGCGGGGGTGGTGAATATCCTCACGGGTTCCGCGGCGGAGATTGCGCCGTGGCTCGCGGGCCACGCCGATGTCAATGCGCTCGACCTCGCGGGCGCTGGCAACCTCGACTGGGTGGACCTGCAGATCACCGCGGCGGAGACGCTCAAGCGTGTACTTCCGCCGGAGCCGGGGGTGCCCGCCGCAACGCTCGGACGCATCACCTTCTTCACCGAGACCAAGACGGTCTGGCACACGAAGGCGCTGATCTGACCGCCTAGACGCCCAAGACCGCCCTGACGTCGGCCTCCAAAGCCATCATCTCCTCTTCGGCGAGCGCCCGCGCGGAGGCGACATCGCCGTCGGCCACCGGCTTGATGACCTCGAGGTACGCCTTGACCTTGGGCTCGGTTCCCGAGGGCCGGATGATGACGCGCGCGTTTGACGCGGTCGCAAGGTGGAGGCCCGTGGTCGGCAACAGTCCAGCGAATCCCTCGCCCATGTCGTCGGTCGAGGTGACAGCCGAGCCCGCGAGCCGCTCTGGCGGAGCGCCGAGCACTCGAGCCATCGTGGCTGGTATCTCGGCCAGATCGGAGTAGCGAACGGCCACCTGGCGCGTCAGATAGACCCCGTACTGGCGCGCGAGGTCGTCGATCGCGTCCGAGAGAGTGCGGCCCTCGGCCTTGAGGTCCGCGACGAGCACGGCCATGAGCGTCCCCGCGCTGATCCCATCCTTATCGCGAACGTGGGCGGGGTCCACGCAGTACCCGATCGCCTCCTCATAGCCGTAGACGAGGCCCGGCACGCGGCTGATCCACTTGAACCCGGTGAGGGTGTTGACGTGGCTGTGGCCGTGCCGTTCGGCAATGGCCTTGAGCTGGCGCGAGGACACGATCGAGTTCGCGAGCACCTGCGAGCCAGGCGCCATGCGCAGCAGCGCCCTGTGGGCCGCGACCTTCTCGCCAAGCAGCGAGCCCACCACGTCGCCGTGGAGCATGCGCCACTCGCCGTCGATGACTGTGGCGACGGCGCACCGATCGGCGTCGGGGTCGTTGGCGATGACCACGTCCGCCCCCACCTCGCGAGCGAGCGCGAGCGAGAGGTCGATCGCGCCCTTCTCCTCCGGATTGGGGAACGCGACGGTGGGGAAGTCCGGGTCCGGGACGGCCTGCTCGGCCACCTCGTGCACGTCCGTGAAGCCCGCCTCGGCGAGCGCCCGCTGCATGCACTCGGAGCCCACGCCATGCATCGAGGTGATGACCACGCGCGTGTTCGCGCGCCGCCCGTCGGGGTCCGGGCGCACGGAGGCCGCGGCGTGCACAAAGTCGTCGACGACGGAGTCGGGGATGATCGTCCAGCCGTCCTCAGCGCGCGGAACCCCCAGCACGGACGGCACCGCCTTGATGCGCGAGGCGATCTCGCCGTCGTACGGCGGCACGATCTGCGACCCCTGCCCCGAGTCGGAAACCGCGCGTCCTCCCAGGTAGACCTTGTATCCGTTGTCTCGCGGAGGGTTGTGCGACGCCGTCACCATCACGCCGGCGTCGGCATTGAGGGCAAGCGTCGCGAAGGCGAGCATGGGAGTTGGCAGCATTCGCGGCATGAGCCTCGCCTCGTGCCCGGCGGCGGTCATGACCGCCGCGGTATCCACGGCGAAGTCGGTGGAGCCGTGGCGCCCGTCGTAGCCAATGACCACCAAAGACGGCCCGACGGTGTCGCTGAGATAGCGCGCAAGCCCAGCTGCCGCTCGGATCACCACGGCGCGGTTCATGCGGTTGGGTCCTGCGCCGACTGCGCCGCGCAGCCCGGCCGTGCCGAACTCCAAGGTGCCCTTGAAGCGATCCTCGAGGTCCGCGAGAGCCTCCTCGTCGCCGCCCTCGGCGGCGGCGATCAGCTGTTCCAGCTCCGCGCGGGTGCGAGCGTCGGGGTCATCCTCAACCCAGCGTCGGGCCGTATCAAGCAGGCCGTTCATGACAGCCTGGCAACGATATCCGCGAGCAGCCGCGAGATGCGGGGGCCGGACTCGCGGCCCACGTCGAGCACCTCGCCGTGATGGAGCGCCTCGCCGCCGATCCCGGCCGCGAGGTTCGTGACGAGCGAGAGGCCCAGCACCTCCATGCCGCGCTCGCGCGCCGCGATGACCTCGAGCGCCGTGGACATGCCGATGAGGTCGGCGCCCCAGCGGGTGGCCATGCGGACCTCGGCGGGGGTCTCGTACTGCGGGCCCGTGAACTGGATGTACACGCCCTCCGGGAGTGTGGGATCGATCTCATGTGCGAGGTCGCGAAGTCGCTGCGAATAGGCAGTGGTGAGGTCCACGAAGGTGGCGCCCTCGAGCGGGGTGGCGCCGGTGAAGTTGAGGTGGTCGCTGATGAGGACCACCGAGCCGGGGCCCACCTCGGGCCGCGAGGAGCCGCAGCCGTTCGTGACCACAAGGGTGGTGCAGCCCGCCGCCGCGGCCATGCGAACGCCGTGAGCCACCTTTGACGCGTCTCGTACCTGGTAGAAGTGCTGTCTCGCGCCCAAGACCAAGACGGCGCGGCCGTCGGGCGTGCGCAGCGATCGCATGAGCGAGGAGTGGCCCGCGACCGCGTGCGCGTCGTAGCCGGGGATCTCGCCGGCCTCGACGGAGGCGACCTCCTCGCCGATGAGGTCGGCGGCGCCACCCCAGCCGGAGCCGAGGATGAGGGCGATGTCGTGGCGTTCAACGCCGGTCTTTGATGCGAGTACGGCCGCGGCCTCCGCCGCGGCACTGAGGGCGGTGTCCATACGGTCAACACTAGTCCGGCGGTCCCCTGTGGCGGTGGCTGTCGGTCACAATAGAACCCATGACCTCACGCGTAGTGATCGTCGGGGGAGGACCTGGCGGCTACGAGGCGGCACTTGTCGCCCGTAAGGCGGGAGCCGAGGTGACGCTCATCGAGCGTCAGGGCCTCGGCGGCAACGCCGTCCTCACCGACGTAGTCCCCTCGAAGACCATCATCGCCACCGCTGAGTGGCTCACGATCGCAGGCCGCGCCCCGGAGCTGGGCATCGCGGACTCTGACACCACCGCCGATCGCCTGCGCGCTCGAGTGGACATGGGCGCCGTCAACGAGCGCGTCCGCAAGCTGGTGCTCAAGCAGTCGCACGACATCTCGCTGCGGATGGCGAGGAACGACATTCAGGTTGTCAACGGCACGGGGCGGCTCGTCTCCGCGACTCGGGTCGCCACCGATGACGACGAGTTCGAGGCCGACGCGATCCTGCTCGCGCTGGGCGCCTCGCCCCGCGTGATGCCCAGCGCGGAGCCCGACGGTGAGCGGATCCTGACCTGGACGCAGCTCTACGACCTCACGGTTCTCCCGGAGCACCTCATCGTGGTCGGCTCCGGCGTGACGGGCGCGGAGTTCGCCGGGGCATACAACCTCCTCGGTTCGCAAGTGACCCTCGTCTCGTCCGGCGACCGTGTGCTCTCCAACCAGGACCCAGAGGCATCGGCGCTCATCACCGAGACCTTCGCGCGCCGTGGCATGACGGTGCTGGGCCGCGCTCGCGCGGAGAAGGTCGTCAACCAGGGCGACTCCGTGGTCGTGTTCCTCGAGGACGGCCGCGTCGTTGAGGGCTCCCACTGCCTCATGGCGGTCGGTTCTGTGCCCAATACCAGGGACGTTGGCCTGCCCGACGCTGGGGTTGAGTTGGATTCGCGCGGTTACGTGACCGTGGACAGGGTTTCGCGGACCTCCGCTCGCGGGGTGTATGCGGCGGGGGACTGCACGGGAGTGCTGCCCTTGGCGTCGGTCGCGGCGTCCCAAGGCCGCATCGCGATGGCGCACGCGCTCGGAGACGCGGTGGCGCCGATAGAGCTCAAGACCGTGGCGCAGAACGTCTTCACCGCTCCCGAGATCGCTTCCGTTGGTGTCACAGAGGACCAGCTCAAGGAGCGCGGCATCTTCTACCAGGTCTCTCGCCTGGACCTCGCGCGCAATCCGCGCGCCAAGATGCTCGGCATCGACGAGGGCTTCGTGAAGATCTTCGGCCATACGGTGACGGGTCAGGTGCTTGGCGCGATATTTGTGGGCACCCGCGCGTCAGAGCACATCTGGCCACTCGCCCTTGCGGTGTCGCACCACCTCACGGTGGATGACATCGCCGCCTCGTTCACGGTCTACCCCTCGCTCAGCGGGACCATCGCGGAGGCCGCGCGTAGGCTCCACAACATGACGGATCCAGGAAAGCACTGAGCCCTCAGGCTTGCTACAGGACGCGGTTCTGAGGGACGAATGCGCCGTCGATCCCTCTGGTTGCGGAATTCCTGGCGGCCCAGAGGGACGATCCGTCGAATCATCCCTCTGGGCCGTTGCGACTCAGTCCTTCTTGGGCCGGAACATCATCGATGCCTGGACGATCATCGTCAGCACGATGCACACGCCGAGCACCACGAGCGCCCACCACCACGCGAAGATGATTGCGAGCGCCACCGCGGCGCCGATTCCTGCGACCCAGATGGCGCCCGTGTACATCCCGAATCGCGCCGCGGCCCGCGGGTCGTTCCACTCGCCGCCCTGATGCGCCGAGTAGTTCGCGCCGAGGTCGCGAACCCACGCCTTGTGGCGGTTGGTCTGGGTGGCGCCGAGCCACGAGAACAGGCCGATCGACGCCAACGCGAGCACGCCTCCGGCAACGGCGAGCGCGACTGCCGAGGTGTCATACGCGAACGCTCCGAAGCTCGCGAGCGAGGCGACGCCGGCAAACGTCGCGACGCCCCAGCCAACGGCGCGACCCAGTGGCATCGCATAGTTGTTGCTCGTCTCCTGGTGCAGCGAGTCCGCCGTAACGAACCCCAAGATCGCGGCGCCCGCCAAGCCGAGGCCGAGCACAGCGTCGGCGCCTCCGCCGATCACGTCGAAGCCCGCGAGGACCGCGAGCGTGAGGGCCGCCGCAGCCGCAACGCTCAGCAGCGTCGTCCGCACCACGAAGCCCGGGTTGGGGCGCACCTTGTTGCGCATCGCGAGCTCGGCGACCGAAGGCTTCTCGGTGGAGGCCTGCGCGGGAGTCCCAAGCAGGTCCTCGACGGGTCCGAGCTCGTCGATGGCCTTGCGCGCCGCGTTGGCGGGGGTGAGGCCGGTCGCCTCGAGCTCGGCAGCGCGAGCCATGAGGTTGGCGCGGATCTCTTCCTTCAGCTCGCGCGTCTCTGGGGTTATCTCGACGGATTCGAAGGCCTCGTCGAGCAGGCGGTGGATGTCGGTGTTCATTACTGGTCCTTCACGTCGAGGAGGGTGTCGATGATGCGTCGCGTGGCGACCCACGCGGCCACGCGGCCGCGATAGACGGCGCGCCCGGCGTCGGTGATGCGGTAGTACTTGCGCCTGCCGCCCTGGGACTCGTCCCCCCAGTACGACTCCACGAGGCCGTCCTTCTCGAGACGGCGGTACGTGGCGTAGAGGGTCGCTTCCTTGATCTCATGCTCGCCGCCGGCAGCGTCGCGGATCGCCTTGTGGATCTCGAATCCGTAGCTGTCTCCGCGTCGGAGCACGCCGAGCACGATGGTGTCGGTGTTGCCGCGGAGCAGGTCCGCGGCGAAGGGGTCTGTTTCGTTCACGTCAAGTACTGTATCACATCAAGTACCTAATGACGCAAGCCCGACGCTGGGGTTGGGTTTCGCGCCACGGTCCGCCGGGTGCGGCTCAGGTTCCCGACGGACGAAGCGCGCGGGCATCCCGCTGCGGCCGCAGGCGGACGTCCGGCCCTAGGAGAACAGCGCCTGGCCCACGTACTCGCCCGCGCCAATACCGCCAGGCACCGCGAACAGCGCGGATCCCGTGGTCTGCAGGTACTCGAGGGTGAGCGCGTCGGACTTCGACAGCTGGTTCTGCACGGGAACGAACTGCGTGCGCGGATCCCGCACGTACGCGAGGAAGAACAGCCCGGCGTCTAGCCGCCCGAGCGAATCCGCACCGTCGGTGAAGTTGTAGCCACGGCGCAGCATGCGCTGGCCGTTGTTGGTGTCCGGGTGCGCGAGCGTCACGTGCGAATCCGTGGGGATGAGCGGCTCGCCATCTCCTCCCTCGCGCGAGAAGTCCGGCTCGGTGAACTCGTTGCCGCCGCTCAGCGGTGCACCGGAGCCCTTCGTCCGTCCAATCGACGCCTCCTGCTCGGAGAGCGACGTGCGGTCCCAGATCTCGGCGCGAATGCGAATCCGCCTGGCGACCAGGTACGACCCCGTGGCCATCCACGCCTGCCCGTCCCCAGCGTCGGCCCATACGAAGCGGTCAATCTCAGAAGTCTCCTCGGCGCGCAGGTTGCGCGTGCCGTCCTTGAATCCCATGAGGTTGCGGGGCGTTGTCTGCGTGGTGGTCGTGGACGAGGTGCGGCCAAAGCCGAGCTGCGTCCACCGAATCGCGGCGGTGCCGAACGCGATGCGGGACAGGTTGCGGATCGCGTGCACCGCCACCTGCGGATCGTCAGCGCACGCCTGGATGCACAGGTCGCCGCCGACGAAGGTGGGATCGAGGATGTCGCCGCCGAAGTGCGGCAGATCGATGAGCTGCTCCGGCCTGCGGGACGCGAGGCCAAAGCGGTCAACGCCGTCCTTCTCGAAGAGCCCGGGGCCAAAGCCAAACGTGATGGTCAGCCCGGACGCGGGCAGGCCCAGCGCCTCCCCAGTATCGTCGGGCGGCGCCACATAGGACCCCCCAACCGCCCCGGACCCAAGCTCCCCGCCCGCCATGAGCCTCTCGGCCGCCTCGGTCCAGGCCTTGAGCAGCGCAATCACGTCATCGCGGGATGAGGTGGTGAGGTCGAACGCCGCGAAGTGCAGCCTGTCCTGCTGGGCGGTGACGATGCCGCTCTGGTGCTCGCCGCGGAAGGCGTACGACTTGAGGTCGAGCGTGGACGCCGTGGCGCGCCCCGCCGCGAAGCCGCCGGCGCCCGCGATAGCCGCCGCCCCCACAACGCCCGCGCTGACGCCCAACACCGCCCGACGCGAGGGTCCCTTTGGAGCGGGAGTCTCCTCGGCGTCGGGCTGGGTGGTGGGCTGTGACACGGCGCCTAGGATACGGCCGCGGCGGTGAGCTGGGAGAGCGGCTCGCTCAGCGCGTTGACCGAGTCGGAGAGCTCCTTGACCTGGTCGGGAGTGAGCTCGGTGTAGAGCACAAAGCCGTCGTCGAGGGAGCCGTACTTCGCGAGCAGTGCGTTGAGGTCCTCGAACCGGGTGTCGAGCGTCTTCACGAGCTCGGGGTCAGACTCGTTGACCACGTCGCGCAGTACGGCGAACGCCACGTAGGCGCCGTCCACGTTGGCCTGGAAGTCCCACAGGTCCGTGTGCGACCAGGTCTCCTCCTCGCCCGTGACCTTGGAGCTCGCGACCTCGTCGAGGAGGCCCTGGGCGCCGTTGCCGATCTGAGAGGCGTCGAGCGTGAAGTCGTCGGCGTTCACCTCGGACGAGAGCGTGGCGATGTTCGTCTTGAGGCCCTCCGCGAGCGCCTTCTGCTCATCGGCGGTGAGGTCGAAGCCCTCCGCCGGCGGCCACAGGTTCTTCTCGATCGCGTGCCAGCCGGTCCACTCGTCGCCCTCGGCGACGTCGGCCTCGCGGGCGTCGGTCATGGGGTCGAGGTCGCCGAAGGACTCGGCTACGGGCTCGATCCGCTCCCAGTGGACGCGCGCGTCCGCGTAGATCGAGCGCGCCTTGTCGTAGTCGCCGGCCTCGTATGCGGCGACGAAGTCGTCCGTCATCTGCACCAGGGTCTGCACCTCGTTGCGCACGTACAGGATGTACTGCTCGGATGCAGTGGTGAGCAGCTCCTCGCGGTCCGCGTCAGGGGCGGCCGTGGACTCGGACGCGGTGACCGTGAAGGCGGTAGCGACCCCGTCGCCGACCATGCCGGGCTTGCACGTCGCGTAGTACGAGCCCTCCGGGACGCGCACGACGAGGTCGCGGGTGATGCCGGGGCCGAGGTTCTCGACCTCGGAGATGATGCGCAGCTTGTCGTCCGCGACGATCTCGAACTCGGTGACGTCCTTGCCGTCGTTGGTGACGGTGAAGGTCACCACGCCCGCGGGCGCGGAGGCGGTGGCCACCTTGCACTCGGTGTCGGTGGCGGAGACGGCGATCGCCTTGGCGTCGTCCGTGCTGTTGGGCACGCACGCGGCGAGCGCGAACGCGGACATGGCGGCGAGGGCGGCGGCTGAGACGGGGGTACGGAGTTGCATGTGGTTCCTTGGGTGTTAGGCGCTCTGTGGAGCGTCTTCTTGGGCGAGGTCCGACGCTGGGGACACCACAGCGTCGGGCCTTGGCTTTGGGGCGCCGAAGGCCTGGCGCACGAACAGGATCATCACCGGGATCAGGTACGCGAAGTACGCGACCGCCTGGAGCACGGTGGTGGCGGGGGAGAAGTTGAAAATCGCCTTGAGGAAGGTGCCGAGCACCGTCGACGGCCCGATGGTCGCGGACACGTCCCACGCGAGGTTGTTGAGGCCGGGCAGGATTCCCGCCTCCTGGAGGTCGTGAACACCGTAGGCGAGCACGCCCGCGGCGACGATGACGAGGAAGACGCCCGTCCACTGGAAGAAGATGCGGAGATTAAGGTGCAGCGCGCCGCGGTAGATGAGCACGCCGAACAGCACCGCGGCGGCGAGCCCAAGCGTGGCGCCGATGACTGGGCCGGCGGTGGAGCCGGAGCTCTGGATGCCGGCCCAGAGGAACAGGGCGGTCTCGAGGCCCTCGCGGCCAACCGCGAGCAGCGCCATCGTGATCACGGCGCCGGAGCCCACCGAGATCGCGCGCTCCATGGAGCCCTCCAGCTCTCGCTTGAGGAAGCGGGCGTTCTTGCCCATCCAGAAGATCATCCAGGTGATGAGGCCAACGGCGACGATGCTGAGCGTGCCGCCGATCGCCTCTTGCGCCTCGAAGCTGAGGCCCTGCGGGCCGAGCGTGAGAATCGCGCCGAATACGAGAGAGACAACCACCGCAATGCCTACGCCGATCCAGGCCTTGCTCAGCAGGTGGCGCCGCTCGGTTCTCACCAGGTAGGCGATGAGGATGCCGACAACGAGCGAGGCCTCAAGGCCCTCTCTAAGGCCAATGAGGAAGTTGGCGAACATGCGGCGGCTTTCCCTGGTGGGGCGATGGGGCGGCGCGGCGAGGCGCCTAGGCGAGACTAGGGCCGTGGGTCGTTTTTGCGCAAGTTCAGACTTGCGTTATTCCGCGTCTGCGATGTCGCAGATGATGGTGCCTGCGCTCACGCCAGCGCCGACGCTGAGGCTGAGCCCGCGGATGACGCCCGCCTTGTGCGCGGTGAGAGGCTGCTCCATCTTCATCGCCTCGAGCACGACGACGAGATCGCCCTCGGCGACCGCCGCCCCATCCTCGACGGCGACCTTGACGATCGTGCCCTGCATCGGGGAGGTGAGCGTGGTGCCGCTTGCCGCGCGTGCGGGGCCGGTTGAGCGTCGGGCACCGCGGCGAACGGGACCCCCGGCGCGGGCGCGTCCCGCCTGCGCCAGTGCGGCCGGCAGCACCACCTCGAGCCGCTTGCCGCCCACCTCGACGATCACGCGCTCGGTGGCGGCTCCTTCGATCGCCTCCGTGGTGGCGGTCGCCGAGCCGAGGCGGGCGACCGTCTCGGCAAACTCGGACTCGATCCACGTGGTGTAAACGCCGAAGTGGCCATCGGCCGCGACAAACTGCGGCGCCTCGAGCACCGCACGGTGGAACGGCACCACGGTGGGGATGCCCTCAATCTCGAGCTCCGCAAGCGCTCGCCTGGCGCGCTGAATCGCCTGCTCGCGCGTGGCGCCGGTGACGATGAGCTTGGCGATCATCGAGTCGAAGTTGCCGCTGACCGTGTCGCCCTCGACCACGCCGGCGTCCACTCGCACGCCGGGGCCGGTGGGGAAGTTCAGCGTGCGGATGGTGCCGGGCGCGGGCATGAAGTTCGCGGCCGGGTCCTCGCCGTTGATGCGGAACTCGATCGAGTGGCCGCGCGCCGGCTGTGGGATGGTCACGGGCTCGCCGGCCGCGATGCGGAACTGCTCGCGGACCAGGTCCAGGCCCGTCACCTCCTCGGTGACCGGGTGTTCCACCTGCAGGCGGGTGTTCACCTCGAGGAAGCTGATGGTGCCGTCGACGCCAACGAGGAACTCGCAGGTACCGGCGCCTTCATAGCCCGCCTCGCGCAGGATCGCGATGCTCGCCTCGACCAGCCGCGCGTTCTGCTCGTCTGTGAGGAACGGCGCCGGCGCCTCCTCCACGAGCTTCTGGTGCCGACGCTGCAGGGAGCAGTCCCTGGTAGACACCACAACGACCGTGCCGTGGCGGTCCGCGAGGCACTGCGTCTCCACGTGACGAGGCCTGTCAAGGAAGCGCTCAACGAAGCACTCGCCGCGGCCAAAGGCTGCGACGGCCTCACGAGTGGCGGAGTCGAAGAGCTCCGGAATGTCCTCGAGCATGCGCGCGACCTTGAGGCCGCGCCCGCCGCCGCCGAACGCCGCCTTGATGGCCACGGGCAGACCGTGCTCTTGTGCGAAGGCGACAACCTCGTCGGCCGACTTCACTGGATCCGGAGTGCCGGGGACGAGCGGAGCGCCCGCCCGCTGCGCGATGTGGCGCGCGCTCACTTTGTCGCCGAGCGCCTCGATTGCGGCGGGGCTTGGCCCGATCCATACGAGTCCCGCGTCGATGACGGCCTGAGCGAACTCGGCGTTCTCGGCGAGGAATCCGTAGCCGGGGTGAACCGCCTCCGCCTCGGCGCGCTTCGCAACGTCGATGATCTTGGCGATATCCAGGTAGGTCTCGCGAGCGGTGCTGCCGCCGAGCGCGAACGCGTCGTCCGCGAGGCGCACATGGGGGGCGTCGCGGTCGGGGTCCGCGTACACGGCCACGGAACGCAGGCCGGCGTCCTTGCAGGCACGAATGATGCGAACTGCGATCTCTCCACGGTTGGCAATGAGCACGGATGCGAAGGCAGTCACCGGCCAACGGTAGCGCGGCCGCGTGATGGCTCCCTAACCGGCTGGCAGGTGTTGTGGCAACTTTGCGCGGCGGCACCATCTGTTTAGGAGCGTTTTGTAGGTTCTAGCCAAAAAGCCTGCCCGACGCTGTGGTTACGGGCGCGTAGGTTGTGGCCGTTCTACAAAGGGCCGGGTTAGCGCAGTTCGTGGAACGCGATGCCGAGCTCGCCGAGCAGGCGGCGCACGAGGGGCAGGCTTACGCCGACCACGCCGTGGTAGTCGCCCTCCATGGACTCGACGTAGGGGCCGCCGAGACCGTCGACGGTGAACGCGCCGGCCACGTTGAGCGGCTCTCCTGTGGCCACGTAGGCGTCGACTTCCTCATCCGTGAGATCTGCGAAGTGCACCGTGGTGGAGCTGGTCGCGCCGGTCGTGGCGCCGCGGCCGACTCGCGCATCCACGAGCCAGTGGCCCGTGTGAAGCACTCCCGTGCTTCCGCGCATCGCGCGCCACCGCGACGCGGCCGTCGCCGCGTCGCCCGGCTTGCCGAGGATCTCGCCGCCGAATTCGAGCATCGAGTCGCACGCGAGAACAAGGGCGGCGGGGGCGTGCTTCGTCACCACCTCCTCGGCTTTGGCTCGCGCCAAGGCGAGCACGGCGTCGGCCGGTGTGGTGCCTCGCAGGGAGGCGAGGATGGCGTCCTCGTCAACGTGGGAGACGATCACGCGCGGCTCGACCCCTGCGGAGCGCAGCGTCGACAGGCGCGCCGGGGACTGGGACGCGAGAACGAGGGGCAGGGCCATGCCGCCGAGCCTAACCGGGCGCGCGCGCCCGCCAGCCCGAGCATGTGTGCTCGGGGTGGAGCGCCAGCTCCGGCCACACGCGAAACCCGCACCTCAGCGGAGCCGCAGTTCCGCCCGGAGGCGACACACCGCACCCGGGTGGTGCGTCATGTCAGGTCAGGTGCGAACCCGGAACCGGGGTTCCACTAGCACCCCGGTGCGCTGAGAACCCGGAACTCTCGCTCCACAGGCTCACGCGTACTGCTTCGCCTGCAAGGCGTAGAGCTCCGCGTAGAGCCCGCCGAGGCCAACGAGTTCGTCATGGGAGCCGGACTCGACGATGTGGCCGTCGCCGACGACGAGGATCGTGTCCGCCATGCGCACCGTGGAGAAGCGATGCGAGACGAGCACCGTGATCGCCCCCGTGCGCTGCGCCACTCGGCGCGCGCCGAGCGCGTACTGCTCAAACAGGTTGTGCTCCGCCTGCGCGTCGAGGGCCGATGTCGGCTCGTCGAGGAGGAGTAGCAGCGGCGACTCGCGCATCATGGCGCGGCCGAGCGCGAGCTTCTGCCATTGCCCGCCGCTGAGGTCCGTGCCGCCAACATTGGACTTGCCAAGCGTCGTCTGCAGGCCATCGGTGAGGCGACGCATCACGTCTTCGGCGCGGGCGCGCCCCAGAGCCGCCGTGACCGCATCCGGGTCGTCGATGCTCGGCAGGCTTCCGAGTCCCACGGTCTGCTGCGCGGAGAACTCGAAGCGAGCGAAGTCCTGGAAGCCCGCGGAGATTCGCTCTCGCCACTGTTCAACCGGCATGCGGCTGAGGTCCGTGCCGTCTACCTCGATGACCCCGGAGTCGGGATCGTAGAAGCGGCACAGCAGCTTGACCAGCGTGGACTTCCCAGCGCCGTTCTCCCCGACGATCGCCACGGTGGCGCCCGCGGGAATGCTGAGGTCAACGTGGCTCAGCACCGGCTGGTCGGTTCCGGGGTAGGTGAATCCCACGTCCTTGAGCTCGATGCCGGAACTCAGCGCGTCGGGGACCACAGCGTCGGCCGGCTTGCCCTGCTGCGCCTTCACGACGCCGCGGACCCAGCGGATCTCCGCGAACATCGAGGCGGTGCGCTGCAGGCCCTGCATCATGGACACCGCGGAGGTGACCTGCGCGTTGACCTGTGCGGCGAGCGTGATGACCATGAGCACGTCGCCAACGCTGGCGTGGCCGTTGATGGCATCGCGCACCACGAGCAGTGTTGCGCCCACATAGGCGATGGCGAAGAAGACCTGCCCGATGGTCCGCAGGCCGGTCGCGCGGTACTCGCCGCGCATCTCGAATCGCGAGGCCTCGTCCCAGGCGCGCTGCTGACGCTCACGGACCTCATTCTCGAGGCCGCACGTGCGCACCTCCTTGACCGGACCGGCCTCGCTGAGGAGGGAGAAGAGGTGATTGGCCTGGCGAGTAGCAGGAGCTCCGGCGGTGCGCCCCGCCTTCGCGACTGCTTCGGCCTTGCGGCCCAGGATCAGCGGCGGAATGGCGCACACGGGGAGCAGCAGCAGCCACGGGGAGAGCGTCGCGAGGAGGAAGCCGGTGACGATGAGGCCCACGAGGACCGCGATCCCGCCGTAGAGCGACGCGACGGTGTTCCAGGCCGCGCGGTCGGTCTCGCGGCGGATGTAGGCCATGCGGTCCGCGTAGTCGGCGCGCTCGTGGTGCTCGAGGCCAACGGAACCGTTGGACAGCGCGGCTATGTCGCGTTCGATGAGCGCCGCCATGTCCTCCGCGGTCTTGAAGTAGAAGATGTGGGCGAAGTGCCCTGCGGTGAGCCCAAGCACCGCGAGCACGGAGACGGCGACGGCCCACATGACTGCCGCGCGCGCTTCGCCCGCAATGGTGTTGTCCACGATGCCGCGCAGTCCCACTGCGGCGAGCGGCATCGCGAGGGGGGACACCGTCACGAGCGTGAACCCCAGGATGAAGTTCAGCTTGCCCGCGCGCCACGCGAAGCGCAGCGTGTCGCCCATTCCCTGCAGCAGTTCCATCATGCGCCCTCCATGACCGCGGCGTCGGCGTCGTCATCGGCGCCAAGCCCCTCGCGGAATCGCCGCGCCTGCAGCTCGAACAGGCGGCGGTAGCGGGTGTCGCTCGCGGTCAGTTCGCTGTGGGACCCCTGCTCCACCACGCGACCCTCTTCGATCACGACGATGTGGTCCGCGCGCCTCACGGAGGAGAACCGGTGCGAGATCAGCACGGTGGTGAGCCCCTCTGTGAGCTCCATGAACTGGTCAAAGAATTCGGCCTCCGCGCGCACGTCGAGAGCGGCGGTCGGCTCGTCGAGCACGAGCACTCGCGCGCCCTTGTCCACGGCGTACAGCGAGCGGGCGATCGCGACGCGCTGCCATTGCCCGCCGCTGAGGTCGATGCCGTCCGCGTACGCCCTGGCGAGAATCGTGTCGAGGCCGAGCGGGGCGTCGGCCAGGGTTTCGAGCATGCCGGTCTTGGCCGCCGCCGCTTCTACGGCCGCGCGGTCGGGCGCGTCAAATGCGGCGCCCATGGCGATGTTGTCTGCGGCCGTGAACTCGTAGCGGACGAAGTCCTGGAACACCACGGACAGAGTGCGCCGCCACTGCGCCAGGTCGAGTTCGGCGATGTTGACGCCGTCCACGAAGATGCCGCCGCTCGTGGGCTCGTACAGCCGGGCCAGCAGCTTCATGAGCGTGGTCTTTCCCGCACCGTTGATGCCCACGATGGCCGTGGTCACGCCGGCCTGGATCGTGAGGTTCAGACCCGCGAAGACCGGCGTTGCCGAGCCTGGATAGGCGAAGTGCAAGTCGCGGAACTCGATGCTCCGCACCGGCGCGTTCGCGGGCACGGCGGTGGTTCCGCGCGGGGCCGTGTCTCGCTCCGCGACCTCCCGCTCTACGGTGAGGATGGCGCTCAGGGCGTTCATTCCGAACTGAGTGGAGGTGTCCGATTCTGGGAAGTCGCGGCCCATCATGAGCAGGCCGATGAGCGCCTGCAGCCCGAGCGTGAGCTGGCCCACGGTCATCGTTCCCAGCGCCAGCTCGCCCGCGTCGCCGCCGGTTCCCGCAGCACTGGCGGTGAGCGACACGAGCGCCCACAGCGTTGCGGCGAGCCCGATCGCGGAGTAGACGAGGTACGGCTTGAAGTAGATGCGCCGACGCTCGCGATCCGTGGGGTCGGCGAACTCGTGGAAGGCCTTCTCGTGGCCATCGCCGATCCACGGCATGGAGCCGAAAACGCGAATCTCCTTGGCCGCGACGGAGCCCATGGCGACGTCGCGGAAGTACAGGAGCCTGCGCCGCAAGTGTCCGTTGGTGCGCCACAGCGCCGAATAGGCGCGCAGCCCTCCGCGGTTGCCCGTTCGCAGCACCATGACGGCCACGAACATGCCAAGGGCGATCCATGGGCCGAGCAGCATCCACACGATGATCACGGTCGCGGCCATCTGCACGTAGCGCGCCACGAGATAGAGCATTCCCGCCACCGCGTTGCCCGGCGTGTGGAAGTTGTTCTCGAACCGCGTGCGCGCCTCGGAGAAGGTCGCGAGCACCTCGCCGTCCTCGAGGGCGCCGATGCCAACCGAGGAGGTCAGGGCCTCCACGGCCTCGTCACGGATGCGACCGTCCACGGTGCGCTGCACGGCGAGCCCGATCATCTGCTGGACCGGCGCCAGAATCTGCTGCAGCATGAAGGCGCCCGCGGCGATCAGGAACAGCCGCACCACGGTGGCGTAGGCGTCGGACTCCGTTCCACCACTCACCGCGGCGGCCACGTGGCCGATCATCGCGGAGGTGGCGACCATGAAGACGATGGGCAGGGCGCCGAGCACGATTCCCACGACGGCGAGCGCGATGACGCGGCCCCAGCCGGCCAGGGGCATGATCGCCCAGATGTTCAGGCGCGCACGAATCGCGGTGTCCCAGTAGCTGCGGACGCGAGAGCGAAACGATTCGGACACGGGGTCACCTTATCGGATGGCACCGACAGCCAAACCTACCCAGCGACCCCGTCCACCCGTTCGCACGCCCCGGCCACATCGTCGGGCAGAAGCGAGGTGAGAAAGGAGATCGCCGCCTCGTGGTGGTCCTCAGGAATCCTGTCGAGGAGCACCTCGCGCATGACGGCCGCGTGGGCGTCGCGAGCGTCGGCCACCGCTTTGGAGCCGGCGGGCGTGAGGACCGCCCAGGAGGCGCGCCGGTCGCTTTCACAGGCCCGACGCTCCACGAGCCCCGCTTCCTCGAGCCGGGTTATCGCGTGGCTGAGTCGGGAGAGCGAGGAGTCCGCAGCCCGAGCGACGTCGGCGAGCTGAACCTGGCCCCCGGGGTCGTTGGCGAGCGTCTCGAGGAGCATGAACTGGAAGCGGGACAAGCCCGTAGCCGCGCGCATGCGCTCGTCGATCATGCCCGGAACGGTCGTGAGAAGCGCGTTGTAGCGCGCCCACAGGATGCGCTCCCGCTCGCCGATCGCCGCCGTCTTCATCCGCACATCCTATCGTTTGACCCTTCAAGCAACCATGGACTACCGTTGTACTTGAAACGTCAACTAAGGGGAGATTGTTCCATGCAGATCACGTACTGGATAGTCGCTGGTGTGGTCGCAGCCGCGTTCCTCTTCGCCGGGACGTTCAAGATCGTCACGCCCAAGGAGAAGCTCAAGGCGTCGGGAATGAACTGGACGGACTTGTACTCTCAGTCCGCCGTGCGGGGCATCGGCACCGCCGAGGTTCTTGGCGCGATCGGCGTCATCGTGCCGCCGCTCACGGGGATCGCGGAGTGGCTCGCGCCCGTGGCCGCCGTGGGGTTGGCCATCGTCATGATCGGCGCGATCCGGGCCCACCGCAAACTCGGCGAACCGGTCATCGTGAACGTGATCCTGGGGCTGCTCGCGCTCGCGGCAGCGGTGCTTGGGTTCCTCGTCTGGGTCTAGCCCTGCGGATCGCGCCCTCGCGCGAGGTCGATCATCGCCTTCCCAGTGGCGCCCAGTTCCCTGATGTGGCCCCGGACGGTGTGCTCCGTGAGGATCGGCGGGGGATAGGCGCCCTGCGCGTCCAGCCCGAGCCGCTCACACAGCCACACGGCCCGCGGCACGTGGAACTCCTGCGTGGCGACGATCACCGAGTGGACCCCGAACTCGTCTCGCGCGCGGATGCAGCTCGAATAGGTGTCCACGCCAAGCCCATCCGCGACGATCGCCTCTGGCGGCACTCCGGCCGCCTCCGCCACCCGCCGCATGACCGCGGGCTCGCCGTAGCCTGACGAGTCAAACTCCGCGCCGCTCATGATGAGGCGATCCACGAGTCCGCTGCGGTACAGCCGCACACCGGTCACCACGCGCTCGCGCAGGAAGCGCGACGGCCGCCCGTCCGCCCACACGCGCGCACCCAAGACGAGCGCAGCGTCGGCGTGGTGGAAGTTGCCCGACGCTATGGGGTGGCGGGTGCCGACGGTCGCCAATCGCGCGGTGAGCGCGGGCGTCACGACGGCGACGGCCGCGCCGCCCAGGGCGGCGGCGGTCACGACGGCAAGGGACCGGTTGCTCACCCCTTGACCCTACGCGGCGCCCACGTGCGGGAAGCAGCCCGCTGCGGAACTAGCGCAGCGAGTTCCGCCACGCCGAATCCCCCCGACCGAGCGGCAGCATCAGCCGCCGCCCACGCATCGTGCGCGTCCGGTCCATCCAGGCTGAGGCGGGGTGGCCGGGCGTCTCAAAATCGTCTTCGCCGGAGCCCGCGACCGCGATCACCCCAGCGAGAAGCGCCGCGAGCTCCTCCTCGTCAACTGAGCCCCGCACGATCTTGAGCGCGGCCGCGGCGGCGAGCACAGCGTCGGCCCCGGCTCCGTTCGGAAACCCGCGGTCGCTCACAGCGGGATGTTTCCGTGCTTCTTGGGGGGCAGCGAGGCGCGCTTGGTGCGCAGGGCGCGAAGCGCGCGCACCACCTGGGCTCGCGTCTCCGAGGGCTCGATGACGGCGTCGACGTAGCCGCGGTCGGCCGCGTCGTAGGGGTTGACGATCGCGTCTTCGTATTCGGACACCAGCTCCGAGCGGCGGGCCTCGACGTCTCCGCCCTCGTCGGCGACCGCGGCGAGCGCGCGCCGCTGCAGGATGTTCACCGCACCCCCGGCGCCCATCACCGCGATCTGCGCGGTTGGCCACGCGAGGTTCACGTCCGCGCCCAGCTGCTTGGACGCCATGACGATGTAGGCGCCGCCGTAGGCCTTGCGCGTAATGACGGTGACGAGCGGAACCGTGGCCTCCGCGTAGGCGAAGATCAGCTTGGCGCCGCGGCGGATGATGCCCTGGTACTCCTGATCGGTGCCGGGCAGGAAGCCGGGGACGTCCACGAACGTGAGCACGGGGATGTTGAAGGCGTCGCACGTGCGCACAAAGCGGGCGGCCTTCTCGGCGGCCGAGATGTCCAGCGTGCCCGCCATCGACAGCGGCTGGTTCGCGACGATGCCGACCGAGTGGCCCTCGACGTGACCGAATCCCACCACGATGTTGGGAGCGAAGAGCGGCTGGATCTCGAAGAAGTCCCCCTCGTCGAGCACCGCGGAGATGACGTCCTTCATGTCGTACGGCTGGTTGTCGCTGTCCGGCACCAGAGTGTTGAGGGCAGTGTCGGTCTCTGTGGGCTCGAGGTCCGCCTCAAGCGACCACGCGGGCGGATCGCTCAGGTTGTTCTGCGGGAGGAACTGCAGCAGGTGCTGTACGTAATTGATCGCGTCGTCCTCGTCTGAGGCGAGGTAGTGAGCCACGCCGGACTTGACGTTGTGCGTCTGTCCGCCGCCGAGCTCCTCGAACGTGACCTCCTCGCCCGTGACGGCCTTGATCACGTCCGGCCCCGTGATGAACATCTGCGACGTGCCGTCCGCCATCACGATGAAGTCCGTGAGCGCGGGGGAGTACACCGCGCCGCCCGCGCTGGGCCCCAGGATGATTGAGATCTGCGGGATCACGCCGCTGGACGCCACGTTGCGGCGGAAGATCTCCGCGAACTGCGTGAGCGCCGCGACGCCCTCCTGAATGCGCGCGCCGCCGCCGTCGGAGATCCCAATCAAGGGCACTCCGGTGCGCAGCGCGAAGTCCTGGATCTTGGCGATCTTCTGCCCGTGCACCTCGCCCAGCGAGCCGCCGAACACGGTGAAGTCCTGCGAGTACACGGCCACCTGGCGGCCGTCGATGGTGCCGTAGCCGGTGACCACGCCGTCGCCGAACGGGCGGTTCTTCTCGAGCCCGAAGTTCTGCGAGCGGTGACGGGTGAGTCGGTCCAACTCCACGAACGAGCCCTCGTCGAGCAGGGCGTCCACGCGCTCGCGGGCGGTCTTCTTGCCGCGAGCGTGCTGCTTCTCCTTGGCGGTCGCCTCCGGGGTGGTTACGGCGGCGTCGGTCTTCTCGCGCAACTGCTCAAGGGCGGCTGCGGTGGTCTTTCGGGGTTCGGACACGTCACTCCCTTGGTGGCTGGCAGATAGCCTAGCCCCGTGAGTGAGGCCACGCCCGCAGCGATTGCGGCTTCTCGCGCGCCGCTGTCGCGCGCGGACTTCGACGACGTCGTCGGCCCCGGCCGCCCGCTGTCCCGCCTGGACATCGTGGCCACCTCTCCCTCGACCAACACCGCTCTTCTCGGTTACGTCACCAGCCGGCCCGACGGGTGGGGTCACCTGAGCGGCTACGTCGCCGACCATCAGACGGCCGGGCGGGGAAGGGCGGGCCGGTCGTGGGCGACGCCAGACCGCGCGGCCCTCACCGGCTCCTATGTGCTGCGGCCCGCCGTATCTCGCTCCGACTATGGCTGGGCGCCGCTCGTGGTGGGCCTCGCCACGGTGCGCGCGCTGCGTCGGATGGGCGTTGGCGCGTTCCTCAAGTGGCCCAACGACGTGGTGGTAGAGCACGGAGCGCGGGACATCCCCGAGTGGGGCCGGTGGCGCAAAGTCGTCGGCATCCTGTGCGAGACGGTTCCCGGACAGGACGCCATCGTCGCTGGTATCGGCATCAACGTGTCGCAGGACGCCGCCGAGCTGCCGGTGCCGCACGCGGCGTCGCTGGCAACGCTTGGGGCCTCATCACTTGACCGTGTGGCTCTTCTCCGTGCGCTTGCCGCCGAGCTCAGGGACGCGGTCGCCGCGTGGGAGCGCGGCGACGACATCCCCGCGATGGTGACCGACGCCTGTGCAACCCTGGGCTGGGAGGTGGCCGTCGATGTGCCGGCCGGCTCGCCAGTGAACGGAACCGCCATAGCCCTCACAGCGTCGGGCGGGCTCTTGGTGAGGACTGCCAACGGCGACCAGGAGGTGCTCGCGGGGGATGTGCGGGTGCGCCGTTCATCGACGCAGGGGCGCGCGTGAGGGAGCCGGCGCCGTCCATTGAGCGGATCGGCTCGGCGCGGCGAGCCTGGGTGAGCGTGAGGAACACGACCGCGATCTTCGCGCCGCTGTGGATTCTCAGCCTCTTTCTTGGCCCAGAGGCGGACAACGGCGACTGGGCGGACCTGACCTGGGTGGCGCTCGGGTCCATCTACTACGCGGTCGCGATTGTCGTAGTGCTGCCCGTCTTCGCGTTCACGTTGGGCCGGTGGATCGACAAGCGCACGTGGCGCAGCACCAGGAAGGCCGTGCTGACATTCGGCTACTACGGGCTCGCGTGGGGTGTGGTCGCGGTGGGGCTTTATGGATTCGGCGGCAACGCGAGCGGCGGGCTGCTGCTCTGGCTGCTCATCCCCGGAATCGCCGCCGCGGTTGCGCGGCTGCTGCTTGACGTCCGCAGCGTGAGCTGGACGATCATCTCCTGGGTGTTCTATGTGCTCGCGATGCTGCCGGTGCTCTACGTGCTGCTGATCCAGCTGACCGGCGGTTTCAACCTGGAGGTCTAGCCCTCCGCAGGCTCGATCAGGCCCTCGTCGTTGTTGCGCACGTTGCCAACGCGCTTATCGACGGCGTGCCACGTGAGTTCGGGGGCGGGATCGGCGATCGCCGCGAAGAGGTCGTCCTGAGTTGACTCCGGGTCCAGCCAGACGTCGACGTCGTCTCGCGTCAGCATGACCGGCTCACGGTCGTGGATCTGCTTCATCTCGCCGCGCGCTTCCGTGGTGACAATAGAGAAGGTCACGAGCCACGGGTCGTCCTTGGAGGGCCGCCACACCTCGGTGAGCCCGGCGAAGGCCAAGGGAGAGCCGTCCGCGGGGTGGATGAACTGCGGGACCTTGCGGTCTTCGGTCACCTGCCACTCGAAGTAGCCGTTGGCGGGCACGATGCAGCGCCGCTTGGCGAAGGCGTTCTTGAACGTCGGCTTCTCGGCGATCGTCTCCGCGCGCGCGTTGAACGCGCGCACACCGACCCCGGGGTCCTTTGCCCAGCCAGGCACCAAACCCCACTTGGCAAGCTCGGCCTCCCGGCCGTCGGGCCGCTGGCGAATGATGATGCCCTGCTGCATGGGGCCCAGGTTGAAGTTGGGCGGGAGCAGGCGAGCGTCGTCGGCGATGGTGGCGATGGCGAACGCGTCGACGAGCTCCTGCTCGGTGAGGAAGTTCGCGTAGCGGCCGCACATCCCCCCATCGTGGCACGGAGGTGTGACAGACGGTCGGGCGAGTTATCCACAATTCCTGTTGCGGGCATGCCCCCATGCCGCTACGTTCTCCGCATGGGGGAGACCCGATCGCCACGGTCGAGACCCGCGTGCGCGAGGAGATTCGCCGACGCGGGGTAGATCCCGTGCGCGACGCCGCCACGGTAAGGCTCCTGGTAGACGAGGTTCTCGCCGATTGGGACAAGCAGGCGCTCGCCGGCACTGTGGTGCCGGTCGCCAACAGGGCCGACGCTGCGCGCGCCGTGCTCTCGAACGTCTCGGGGCTCGGACCGCTCCAGCAGTACCTCGACGACCCCGAGGTCGAGGAGATCTGGATCAACCGGCCATCGCAGGTGTTTGTGGCGCGCCGCGGGGTGAGCGAGCTTACCCCCACCATCCTCACGGACGCGCAGGTGCGCGACCTCGTGGAGCACATGCTCAAGCTCTCGGGGCGGAGGCTCGACCTGAGTTCGCCGTTCGTCGATGCCTCGCTCCCCGGAGGCGAGAGGCTCCACGCAGTCATCCCGGACGTGACGCGCGAGTACTGGAGCGTCAACATCCGCAAGTACGTCGCGCGCGCCAACAACGTTGGCGACCTGGTCGCGCTCGGGACCATCACGGAACAGGCGGCGCGCTTCCTCGATGCGGCCGTCGCGTGCGGGCTCAACGTCCTCGTGGCCGGCGGCACGCAGGCCGGAAAGACCACCACGCTCGGTGCGCTCGCGGGTTCCATCCCCGCCCGCGAGCGCATCATCACATGCGAGGAGGTGTTCGAGCTCAGCCTCGCGCACCGGGATGTCGTTGGGCTCCAATGCCGTCAGCCCTCGCTTGAGGGAACCGGCGAGATCGACCTGCGCCGCCTGGTCAAGGAGGCGCTGCGCATGCGCCCCAGCCGCATCATCATCGGCGAGGTGCGCGAGGCAGAGAGTCTGGACATGCTCATCGCCCTCAACGCCGGAATCCCCGGCATGTGCACCATCCACGCCAACTCCGCGCGCGACGCCGTGGTCAAGATGTGCACGCTGCCGCTGCTGGCTGGCGAGAACGTCTCCGATCGCTTCGTGGTTCCCACCGTGGCGTCGGCCATCGACATCGTCGTGCACCTTGCGCTCGACGCGCGGGGCCGACGCAGGGTCACCGAGATCGTCGCTGTTCCTGGCCGCGTGGAGTCCGGCGTCGTCGAACTCGAGCAGCTCTTCATCAACCGTGGCAACGGACTGCAGCGCGCCGAGGGCTACCCGCCCCACCAGGAGCGCTTCGCGCGGAACGGATACCGCCTCACCGAACTGCTGGCGGTGTGACGTGTCGCTTCTTATCGGGCTCACGTTGGGGCTGGGACTGTTCCTGGTGTGGACGAGCTGCTGGGCGCCAACAGCGTCGGCCCCGCGCCGCGCCGATGGGTGGACGTCCCGCACGCAGGACCGCCTCACGCGAGCGGGAGCGCCGGGTGTCACGCCCGCGGCCCTCGTCACGGTCGCCGCGGTGGGTGCCGTTCTCGTCTTCCTGGTGGTAGCAGGGCTGACACGCGCCCCGGTTGTGGCGTTGTGCTTTGCCGTCATGGCCGCTCGCGCGCCCTTCGCGCTCGTCACCTCTCGCTCGCGCGCCAGGGTGCGCGCCACTCGCGCCGCATGGCCCGACGCTGTGGACCACCTCGCGGGCGGCATAAGGGCCGGCCTGTCGTTGCCGCAGGCGGTGGCGCAGCTGGGCACGCGCGGACCGGATGAGCTGCGGCCCGCCTTTGCCTCGTTCGCCGAGGACTTCCGTGCGACCGGCCGATTCAGTGAGTCGCTGGACGCGCTCAAGAACCGGCTCGCGGACCCCATCGCTGATCGCATCGTCGAGGCGCTCCGTGTCACGCGGGAGGTTGGCGGTACGGACGTCGGCACCATGTTGCGCACGCTCAGCGAGTTCCTGCGCGACGATGCGCGGGCCCGTGGGGAGCTCGAGGCGCGCCAGAGCTGGACCGTGAACGCGGCCCGCCTCGCGGTAGCCGCACCGTGGGTCGTGCTCGCCCTCCTCGCGACGAGGCCCGGGGGCGTGGAGGCGTACAACTCCGCCGCTGGAGCGACCGTGCTTGCCGCCGGGGCGATCGCCACCGCGTTCGCCTACCGACTGATGGTGTCGATCGGCCGCCTCCCAGACGAGGCGAGGGTGCTGCGATGACCGCCCTTGGGATCCTCGCGGCGCTCGCACTTGCGACCGGACTCGCGCTCATCTGGTCATGGATTGCAGCCCGTCGACCGTCGCTTGACGCGAGGCTCGCCCCCTACGTTCGGCCCGCGGACGGGCGAGCGTGGGCCGATCACGCGGCGGGGCAGAGGTTCGCCGTGGCGCGGCTCGTCGCGCCCGTGGTGCGGGATGCGGGACGCGTCCTCGAACGCTGGGGCTCATCTGCGGCCGACGTCCGCCTGAGGCTCGAGCGGAGCGGCTCTCGGCTCACCGTGGAGCAGTTCCGCGCGCAACAAGTGGCCTGGGGCGCGGTCGGTCTTGCGGGAGGGTTCGTGGCCGCGACGTCGCTGCGTGTGGCGCGCGGTGCCCCGCTCCCGACGCTGCTCATACTCGTCGGCGCCGCCGCGGTGGGCGGGGCGCTCGCGCGAGACGCTTGGCTGTCGCGCGCCGCAGCGCGCCGCGTTGCCCGCATCGTCGCGGAACTTCCGACGATCGCCGACCTCCTCGCGCTCTCCGTCACCGCCGGGGAAGGTGCGCGGGCCGCGCTCGAGCGGGTGGCGCGCTCAACGTCAGGCGCCCTACCGGAGGAGCTGCGCCGCGTTCTTGCCGACGCGCGATCCGGAGAGCCGCTGTCCCGCGCCCTGCACGCCATGGCGACCCGCACGGGGGCCCAGCCGCTGCAGCGGTTCGTCGACGGCATTGTCGCGGCACTCGATCTGGGGACGCCCCTGGCCGCCGTGCTGCGCGCCCAGGCGCACGACGCCCGCGTCGCCGGGCGCGAGCAGCTCATGGAGCAAGGGGGCAAGCGGGAGATCCTGATGCTCGTGCCAGTGGTCTTTCTAATTCTCCCGGTGACGATCGTGTTCGCGATCTACCCGGGGCTCGTTGCAATCCGATTGAGTAGTTAAGACAGAGGAGGGGAACCCATGAGGGGTGTCCGAAAGGTGCTGGCAGACGACCGAGGCGACGTGCCCGGCTGGGTGCTGATCACGTTGATGACGGCGGGGCTTGTGGCCGCGATTTGGGCCCTCGCCGGGCCCGCGCTTGCCGATGTTTTCAACACCGCGATCGACTCCGTCACGGGCGGCTGACGAGGGAAGCGCGGTCGTCGAGTTCGTGCTCGTCGGCGCGCTCCTCGTGATTCTTGCGGCGGGGCTGTTCCAGCTCACGCTCACCCTGCACGTGCGCAACATCCTGCTGTCGTCAGCCTCCGAAGGCGCGCACGTTGGCGCGCTCGCCGACCTCTCACCCTCCGACGGCGCCGCACGGGCATCACAGCTTGCCTCGGCGGCACTCGGCGGCCTGGACGTGGCCGCCGAGGCTCGCAGCGTCGAGTCGGGCGACGGCGAACTCGTGGAGGTGACGCTGACCGCTCCGGTGCCGGTGCTCGGCATGTTCGGCGTGGGCAGCATGACCGTCACGGCGCACGCGATCATGGAGGGCGGCGATGGGTGATCGGTGGCGGTCTGACGAGGGCAGCGCCGTCGTCGAGTTTGTGTTTCTCTCAGTCGTGCTGCTCGTGCCCATCGTGTATCTGGTGCTCACCCTTGCGGCGGTGCAGTCCGCCGCGTTCGCGGCCGAGGCCGTAGCGCGCGATGCGAGCAGGGCCGCGGTGGTGGGAGGAATCGATGCGCTGCACGACGGCGCCTCGTACTCGCGAGCGGAGAACGCCGCTCGGGAGCGGGCCGCGGCCGCAGTGGAGACGACGCTCACAGACTTCCATCTAGACCAGGACGACGCGGAGGTCGAGCTGGCATGTGACGCCACCCCGTGCCTCACGCCCGGATCCGACGTCACCGTGGATGTCACGGTTCGTGTCGCCCTCCCGGGAATCGGGGCGCTCGTGCCGCGCGCCCTGGTCAGCGTCAGTTCCTCGGGCTCCTCGCCAGTGGACGGGTACCTCCCGTGAGACGAGACCGGCTGAAAGACGACGAGGGCACGATCATGCTGCTCACGCTCGGCTTTGTGGTTCTCGCGCTGCTCCTGGTGCTGGTTGTGGCCGCAGCCACGCAAGTGCACCTGCAGCGCATGCGGCTCACGCACGTCGCGGACGAGCTCGCGCTCGACGCCGCAGACTCACTTGACGTTGCGGGCTACTACAACGGCACGCTTGAGGCGCCCAGTGACGAGGGAGTGGTGGGCCTCGCCGAGGTGGAGGTGGAGCGCGCCGCTCGGGCGCGGGTCGACGCTGCATCAGCGCGGGCGGGGCTGCCGCCAACGGAAGTGGTGGAGGCAACGACGGACGACGACTTCACCGCCACCGTCACCGTGCGTACCCGGGTGCACCCGCTGTTCGGGATAGACGCGCTGCTGCCCTTCGCGGACGGGGTGACGCTTACGGCGACGTCGAGCGCGAGGGCCTACTGAGCGTCGGGCCGCTGACCGCAACTGCGCCCGGCCGCCTGCCGCCTGCCGCTGGAATGGTGTCTCAGTGTCGCGAAAACGCGAGTTGGACGCACTCAGAGCCCATTCCAGGCGCTGAAGAGCGCGCTGCGGGTTCGGGCCCTGCGACTCGCCGCGCTCGCGCAGGATGATAGCCGGGAGGTCCGGACACAGCAGAAGGGCGGCCCCGGTTGCCCGGGACCGCCCTTCCGTGAGAGGTAGAACTACGCCTTGACGGCGCCGTCCATGATGCCTCGCACAATCTGACGTCCCGCGATGAACAGCAGGATGATGACCGGGATCGTCGCAAGGAACGAGCCCGTCAGAATAATGGAGGTCTTCGGCACCGAGCCAGCACGGAGGTTGTGCAGCGCGGGGCCGATGGTCTGCCACGTGGAGCCGCCGACCGCGACCAGCGCCCACACGTACTCGTTCCAGGCGCCAACCGCCGCGATGAGGCCGAGCACGCCGAGCGCTGGGCGCAGCGTGGGAAGCACGATCGCGGTGTAGACGCGGAACGTGGAGGCTCCGTCAACGGTGGCGGACTCGATGATCTCGTCCGGGATCGCGTCCTCGATGAACTGGCGCATATAGAAGACGCCGAACGCCGAGACCAGCGACGGTACCGTCACCGCGAACAGGGTGCCGATCCAGCCGATCTTGTCCATGATCTGGTACAGACCCACGATGCCCAGCTGTGCGGGAATCGTGAGCGTCAGCACCACGAAGTAGAACAGCGGGTCGCGGCCGCGGAAGCGGAGCTTCGCGAACGCGAAGCCGGCGAGCGAGCAGAAGAACAGCGTGCCTGCGACCACCACGGCGACCACGACGAGCGAGTTCGCCGCGGACCTGAGGAAGTTCACCGAGTCGTACGAGGGGTACGACGGCTCGCTGCCTCCGTTGATGAGGTTCCAGTTGAAGGAGAAGTACGGTCCCGGCTTCCACGTGGGGAAGCCGTCTACGTAGACCTTGTCTTCCTTCCACGTGGAGATGATGCCCGCCCAGTACACCGGCCAGAAGCCGATGAGCAGCACGAACGACAGGAGCACGTAGTTGACCCAGCCTGCGGGGGTGTCCTGGGGCGAACGTCCAAGGAGGGCCGGGCTGTTCTGCTTGACCTCGGCTTGAGGAGCCTCGGGCGCATCAAGGGTAGGGGCGCTCACTTGCGGCCTCCGATCTTGTTGGACAGCCAGCCGTTCATGGCGGCGACGATGACGACGACGATGAACAGGATCCATGACATGGCGCCCGCGTAGCCGAAGTTATTGTCGCCCCAGCCTGTGTGCCAGATGAGTTGCGAGACTGTTCTCCAGATGTGCGAGTTGCCGCCACCGTCTCCGGACGCCGGATTTATGTCGAACTGCACCGGCTCGGCGAAGAGTTGCAGGGAGCCGATGGTCGATAGCACCACCGTGAAGATCACCATGGGGCGGATCATCGGGACGGTGATGGACCACAGCTGGCGCCAGGCGCCGGCGCCGTCAAGCGCCGCGGCCTCGTAGACGTCCTTGGGGATGGACTGCATCGCCGCCAAGTACAGCAGGGCGTTGTAGCCGGTCCACTTCCAGTCGATCATGATGACGAGCGCGAGCCATGAGGACCATCGCTCTTGTCGCCAGTCGATGCCGTCGATCGTGTTGCCACCGTATGTGGACTGCACGTTGAAGATGCTCAGGATCCAGTTGGCCTGGCCGCCCTCCTTGGCGAAGAACGTGGAGAACACGATGGACGAGGCGACGATCGGCGTGATGTAGGGCACGAGGATGCCCACGCGGAACACCGACTGCGCCCTCAGCCTGCGGTTGAGCAGCGCGGCGAGAATGAGCGCCAGGATCAGCTGCGGCACCGCCGAGAGGATGAACAGGCCGAACGTGTTGAACATGGCCTGCCAGAAGTCGAAGGCCGTCAGGGTCTTCTCGAAGTTCTGGAGTCCAACCCAACGCTGCGTGAACAGGTTGGTGGATGTGCCGTCGCGGCTCACCGGGTACTCGAAGCGGAACGTCTGGAAAGAGATCAGACCGCTGTAGACGATCGGGAAGATGCCGAACGCGACGAAGAGTATGAAGAACGGGGAAATCAGAACGTAGGGGACGACGGCGTGGTCGAACCGGGCCCAGATGGACGACTTAGGTCCACGAGAGCGACGCGGTGCGTCCGGTGCGCCGTCCGTGCCTGCAGCGTTGGCCTGTGGAGCCTCGACGCTATTGGCGGACATGTGCTACCTCCATTGGTAATGAATGCTCGCAATCCGATGTTAGTGCTCGCCACGCAAAACGGGGGCAGGTCTTGCGACCCGCCCCCGTCCGCATAGTGACGTGGTTCGGATTACGCGGCAGCGTCCGCCTTCTGAGCGGCAGCGACAGCAGCGTCCCAAGCGTCTTCGGGCTTGATCTTGCCGGCCTGGACGTCGTTCAGCACACCCTGAACAGCGGTGGAAACCGCGGAGTTCTTGGGGGCGTAGTAGATCGGGCCAGGGATGTCGGCAGCGGTCTTCGTGAAGATCTGGCCAACAGGAGCGTTCGAGAAGAACTCGTTCTTGAAGTCCAGGATGGACGGGTCGGTGTACAGCGACTCCTGCGAAGGCAGGTTACCGACCGTCTTGAAGATCGTGATCTGCTGCTCAGGCTGGATGAGCCACTCGACGAAGTTGTAAGCCTCCTGCGTCGTGTGCTCGTCGTACTGGGCCGGAACGGTCCACCACGAGCCACCCCAGTTACCGCCAGGTCCGGGGATGTCAGCGATGTCCCACTTGCCGGAGGTCTCAGGAGCCTGGCCCTGGATGTAACCCATCATCCACGCGGGGCAGGCGAGAACGGCGAAGGAGCCGTTCGCGAAGCCCGTGTTCCAGTCGTCAGACCAGAGCGCGATGTTGCCGGACAGACCAGCGTTGATCACGTTCATGGCAACGTCGAACGCCGGCTTGTTGGAGTCCATGTCCAGCTCGTTGTTCTTGTTGTAGTACGCGAAGCCAGTGCCGAGCTGAGTCTGAACAGGGTTCAGGATGTTGGTGGCGTTGTCCACCCAGTGCTTCTTCTTGTCGTTGATGCCGGCCTGGTACTGCTCGCCAGCCTTGATGAAGCCGTCCCACGTGTCGCCGATGAGGGCGTTCACGCCAGCCTCGTCGGTGGGCAGGCCAGCCTCGCCGAACAGGTCAGTGCGGTAGCAGAGGGCGAGACCGCCGACGTCCGTGCCGAGACCAATGGTCACCGACTCGTCCGCGTTGGAGGCCGAGGCCCACTTCCACGGGAGGTAGTTCTCCTTGTACTTGCCAGCACCGAGGTCGAGCAGGTTGACGAAGCCGTCAGCCTGGGCGACGAAGCCGGTGATGTAGCCCTCGTCGATGGCCGCGACGTTCGCAGCGCCGGAGCCGGCGATGAGCGCCTGCGTCAGAGCGTCGTGCTGTGCGGCGTAGTCACCGATGTTGGTCTTGATCGTGACCCACGGGTGGTCCTTCTCGTACGCAGCGATCAGCGTGCCATCCTCAAGACCGAAGTTGCCCCAGTAGTTCACGTTCAGGGTGACAGGAGTCTTGTCGACCGGAGCCGCCGAGGTCGCGGAGGGCGAACTGGTGGGCTCTTCGGAGGAGGAGCAGGCGGAGAGCAGGAGCGCCGAGGCCGTACCAACAGCGAGCACCGTCGCCGTACGGGATCGAGTCCACTTCATTGTTGAATCCCCTTTGGTTCATGCGGCGCCCCCTCGTTGGGACGCAATGCCACTGTAGCGTCACGCAAATCGTTTCGAGCGCCCGCTGGGTCACGGATTGGTTACGATCCGGGCGCCTATTGGAAACGTTTCGAGTTACTCGCCAGTTAGCGAGCGTTTGCCACCAGCGAGTTGACCGAAACGAGCACATTCGGGGCCAGGAATGCGTCGGGTTCCACTTCGCGGTCCGACGCTATGGTCACCACCGCGCGGTCGTCCGGCAGGAGAGTGAGCAGGGCCGTATCGGCGACGGCGCCCGGGTCCACCTTGTCGGCGAGCACGGTCAGGTCCCGCACGAATCCGGTGGCGCGCAGCTCGATCCGGTACCCGCCGTCGACGCGACTGGCGGTGGCCGTGAACGGCGCCGCCACGTACGCGATGTCCTTGTCCTCCGCGAACGTCCAGACCGCGCGCACGTGGTCCATGTCTCCCGGGTAGCCGGCGTCGGCAACCAGGACCTCGCCGGTCGCGTCCACGGCTGCGAGCACGTGAGACGGCACCTCGATGGTCACGGTCTCGCGGGGTCCCGCGCTCAGGAACGCCGTGGCCACCGCGAGCTCCGTGCCGTCGAGCGCCATGCGCGTGAAGGTGAGCGTCTCGCTCCACCTGGCGTCGGTGTCATTCACCGCGACAAGGTGAGCCGCTCCGCCCACGGCGAGCGACCCGTCGGCCCCACGGGGCTGGAAGGTGAGCAGGCGAGGGGCGAAGACCTTCTTGAGCGCGTAGTAGAGAGGCTTGGGCCTCTCCTCTCCGTCGATAGCCGCCCAAGACGTCACGGGCCAGCAGTCGTTGAGCTGCCACACGATCGCGCCCGCGGTGTGCGGCCACCACGAGCGGTAGTGGGCGATGCCGAACTCGATCGCGCGCGCCTGGTTCAGCGACGTGATCCAATGCCAGGTCTCGAAGTCGTCGCTGTCCGGCAGATGTGGCACGTAGCCGGCGAGCAGCTTGTCGTTGCCGCGGTCGGCCTTCTGGTGCGCGAGCCACACGTCCGAGGTCTTGTCGAAGCCCTCCGCCGGCAGGTTCTCGAGCATCGTGGCCCACGTCGCGGGCCCCTGGAAGCCGAACTCGGAGCAGAAGCGCGGCGCGTAGTCCGCGTAGTGCGTGTAGTCGACCTGGTTCCAGACCTTCCACTCGTGCACGGTGCCCACGGTGGGGTCGTTCGGGTAGACCGTCTCGTCGTATGGGTGCGTCGAGAACGGGGAGGACGGCGTGTAGGGGCGCGTGGGGTCCAACTCGCCGAGGATGGCGGGCAGGATCTCCTCGTAGTACTTCTGGCCCCAGCCCTCGAGTCCCGCGGCGGCCATGGCCTGCTGCCAGCCCCAGTCCCACCAGCCCCACACGTTCTCGTTGGAGCCGTTGTAGATGACCAGTGATGCGTGCGGGGCGAGGCGAGTGACGTTCTCGCGCACCTCGGCCTCGACCTCCGCGACCGTCTCCGCGTCCTCGGCGTAGGCGGCGCATGCGAACAGGAAGTCCTGCCACACCATCACGCCGCGCTCGTCGCACACGTCAAAGAAGTCGTCCGTCTCGTAGATGCCGCCGCCCCACACGCGCAGCAGGTTCATGTTCGCGGCGAGGGCTTGGTCCACGCGCCGCTCGAGGCGCTCTCGCGTGATGCGCGTCATGAGGTGGTCGTCGGGAATCCAGTTGGCGCCCTTGACGAACACCTTGGTGCCGTTGACCACAAAGGTGAACGCGCCGTCGGCCTTATCGATCGTGACGGTCCTGAAGCCAATGCGGCGCTCAAACGTGTCGAGGTGCTCGTCGGCGCTGTGCAGCTCAACCGTCAGGTTGTGGAGCGTGGGCTCGCCGTAGCCGGCCGGCCACCACAGGGCGGCGTTCGGCACTTCAACCCTCACGCTGCCCGACGCTGTGGCCGGGTCGATCTCCACCCTCGCCTCCGCGGAGCCCACCTTGGCAACCACGGTGAGCGGAGCGTCGGACTCCCTCTCGATCTCGACGTGCACGGTGACGACTCCCGTGGTGCCCTCGACGGTCACGAGGGGCCGAACGCTCGCGAGCCGGGCAACGCGCCAGCGCTCGATGCGAACGCCCTTCCAGATGCCGGCCGTCTGCAGGTCTGGCCCCCAGTCCCAGCCAAACGAGCACGCCATCTTGCGGATCGCGTTGAACGGGTGCGGGTAGACACGGCCCTTCGCGAGGATCTCCTCAGGGTCGCCGTCGATGAGGCCCTGACGCGCCGCCTCGGCCATGAGCTTCTCGCTCGGCTGCGGGCGCGGCCGGTCGCCGAGGCGCTCCTCCCTGGCGAGCGCGTATTCCAGCGCGGAGTCGAAGTCCACCTCGAGGCGGTTGTCGCCCGCGTTGAGCGCCTCGCGGGCATCGAAGCGGTAGGAGCGGTGCATGTTCGCGGTGCGGCCGAGTTCGCGGCCATTGAGGCTGATGGTCGCGACCGTGTCCAGGCCGTCGAAGACGAGGTCCACGCGCTCGCCCTCGGTGGGCTCCGTGGCGGCGAAGTTGGTGGCGTAGCGCCAGTCGCAGCGCCACATCCACTGCAGGTCCCGCTCGTTGGTGCCAAAGTACGGGTCCGGGATCAGGCCCGCCCGCAGCAGGTCAACGTGGGTGGAACCCGGCACCTCCGCCTCGATGGTCGCTCCCGAGATCGGTGCCGGCGCGTCGCCGCCGATGTGGGTGAGGTTCCAGCCCTCGGTGAGGGAATTGGCGATGATCGTCACAGCGTGAGGCCTTCCAAGGTGGGTGGAGAACCCAAGTCTGCCACGGCGTCGGGCCCCCGGAACTTGGGTACTTAGGTCCCATGCGTTTGGCCGCGGAGGCGCCTAAGTTGGAATCAACACAGAGTGGTTCCACCACCTTGGGAGGCAGACATGACAATCGAGACCGTCAACCCCGGCGCTATCAGCGACTCCGACGACCCGCGTGCGCACGCATGGAGGGGCTTCACCGCTGGCGAGTGGTGCGACTCCATCGACGTGCGCGGATTCATCCAGGCGAACTACACCCCGTACGAGGGCGACGGTTCGTTCCTCGCTAGCGCCACCGAGCGCACCAAGGGGGTTTGGGACAAGCTCAGCGCGATGTTCCCCGAGGAGCGCGAGAAGGGCGTCTACGACGTCGATTGGCAGACGCCGGCCTCGATCACGTCTCACGGGCCCGGGTACATCGACAAGGAGAACGAGGTCATCGTCGGCCTCCAGACCGACGCCCCGCTGAAGCGCGCGATCATGCCGTTCGGCGGCTGGCGCATGGTGGTCAAGGAGCTCGAGACCTACGGCTACCCCGTTGACCCCGAGCTCGAGAAGATCTTCAGCCAGTACCGCAAGACGCACAACGATGGCGTCTTCGACGTGTATCCCCCCAACGTGCGCGCGGCGCGCTCCTCCCACATCGTCACCGGGCTGCCCGACGCTTACGGGCGCGGCCGCATCATCGGCGACTACCGGCGCGTGCCCCTGTACGGCGTCGACGCGCTCATCGAGGCGAAGAAGGTCGACCGCATGGAGCTCGACATGGAGCGCTCCACCGAGGACGTGATTCGCGACCGCGAGGAGAACTCCGAGCAGATCAAGGCGCTGCGCGAACTGAAGCAGATGGCCGCGTCGTACGGCTTCGACATCTCGCGCCCGGCCGCGACGGCTCGCGAGGCGGTCCAGTGGCTGTACTTCGCGTACCTCGCCGCGGTGAAGGAGCAGAACGGGGCGGCCATGTCCCTTGGCCGCACGTCGACGTTCATCGACGTCTTCATCGAGCGCGATCTCGTGGCGGGCGTGATCACTGAGTCTGAGGCTCAGGAGATCATCGACGACTTCGTCATCAAGCTGCGGATCGTGCGCTTCCTGCGCACCCCGGAATACGACTCGCTGTTCTCCGGCGACCCCACCTGGGTCACCGAGACGATCGGCGGCATGGGAGAGGACGGGCGCTCCCTCGTGACGCGCACGTCGTTCCGCTATCTCCAGACCCTCTACAACCTGGGCCCGGCCCCGGAGCCGAACCTCACGGTGTTCTGGTCCGATCGCCTGCCCGAGGGCTTCAAGGAGTTCTGCGCGCAGGTCTCCATCGACACGTCCGCGATCCAGTACGAGTCCGACGAGCTCATCCGTCCCGCTTGGGGCGACGACAGCGCCATCGCGTGCTGCGTCTCCGCGATGTGCGTGGGCAAGCAGATGCAGTTCTTCGGCGCTCGCGTGAACCTCGCCAAGGCGATGCTCTACGCGATCAACGGCGGCAGGGACGAGGTCTCCGGCAAGCAGGTGGCCCCCGTGTCCGCTCCCGTCGCCGGCGACGTCCTCGACTACGACGAGGTCTACGCGGCCTTCGACAAGCTCATGGACTGGCTCGCAGAGACCTATGTGGACGCGCTCAACTGCATCCACTACATGCACGACAAGTACGCCTACGAGCGCATCGAGATGGCCCTTCACGACAAGACCATCCTGCGCACCATGGCCTGCGGCATCGCCGGCCTGTCCGTGGCAACCGACTCGCTGTCCGCGATCAAGTACGCGCGCGTCACCCCAGTTCGGGACGAGTCCGGCCTGGTAATCGACTACATCGTCGACGGCGAGTACCCCACGTACGGCAACGACGACGACCGCGCAGACGACATCGCCGTCGACCTGGTTGGCCGCTTCATGGACAAGATCCGCAAGCAGCCCACCTACCGCAACGCCACGCACACGCAGTCCGTGCTCACGATCACGTCGAACGTGGTCTACGGCAAGGCGACCGGCAACACCCCCGACGGTCGGCGCGCGGGCGAGCCGTTCGCCCCAGGTGCCAACCCGATGAATGGACGCGACAACCACGGCGTCCTAGCGTCGGCCCTCTCCGTGGCGAAGCTGCCTTACGACCAGGCCCAGGACGGCATCTCGCTCACCACCACGGTGACCCCTTCCGGCCTTGGCCGCAACAAGTCGGAGCAGGTCAAGAACCTGGTGGGCATCCTGGACGCGTACAACGTGTCGCATGGCTTCCACGTCAACGTCAACGTGCTCAACCGCGAGACGCTCGAGGACGCCATGGAGCACCCGGAGAAGTACCCGCAGCTCACGATCCGCGTGTCAGGCTATGCGGTGAACTTCGTTCGCCTCACGCGCGAGCAGCAGCTCGACGTGCTGAGCCGGACGTTCCACGCTGGGCTCTAGCCCGGTCCGCCTCCTTCCCCGGGGAGCTGTCATGAATGAACCAGTGCTGCTGTCGCCGCCCATGCACGTGGCCGACGCCGAGCTCGCCGCGTCCGAAGAGCTGCGAGATCACCTCACGGGATCGGTGCACTCGTGGGACCTCTCCACGGGCGTCGACGGCCCCGGCACGCGAATGACGCTGTTCATGGCGGGCTGCGGCATGCGCTGCCAGTACTGCCAGAACCCGGACACGTGGCGCATGCGCGACGGGGTGCGGCACACCGTTGACGAGGTCATGGAGCGGGTCACCAGGTACGCGACCATCATGAAGGTCACGGGTGGGGGCTTGACTGTCAGTGGCGGCGAGCCGCTGCTGCAGGCGCGCTTCGTGATGAATGTGTTCAAGCGCTGCAAGGACTTGGGGATTCACACGGCGCTGGACACCGCCGGGCTGCTGGGCTCTCGCCTGTCTGATGACGACCTCAACTACGTGGACCTCACGCTCCTCGACATCAAGTCCGGGCTGCCGGAGACCTATCAGCGGGTCACGGGCGGCCCTTGCAGCCGACTCTCGACTTCGCCGAGCGGCTGTCGCGGCTGGGCAAGACCATGTGGATCCGGTTCGTGCTGGTACCAGGGCTGACGGACGCTGAGGAGAACGTGGAGGCGATCGCTTCTTTCGTTGAGACCTTGGATGCCGTGGAACGGCTCGAGGTGCTGCCGTTCCACCAGCTGGGCCGCGAGAAGTGGGAGCTCACGGGCGAGCCCTACCTGCTTGGAGACACCCGCTCGCCGTCCCCGGAGCTCGTGGACCGGGTGCGCGGGCAGTTCCTCGCGCACGGCATCAACGCCATGTAACTGCCCGACGCTTGGGCGGGGTATGGCGCTCGGGTGACCAAAGCGTCGGCCCCCCGAAAGCTCCGCACGGTTGCTGTGACAGATGTGACTCACACTGGCGGTTGGGGCGTTTTTGGCGTCACTTCAGCCCCACCTGTCACACGTTCCGTGCGGAGCCTACGGGGCGCGCATCCCCCGCTAAAGCGGGCGCCGGGCCGCACCTCAGTAGCGGCCCGACGCCCACACCTGTTACGCGGTCAGGGCAGCCGCAAGCTCGTCGAAGACGCGCACGTACTCGTCCACGGCCTCGAAGGTGTGGACAACGGACAGCGTCCACTCCTCCTCGCGGCCGGGCGTCATGAAGATCCCGTGGTTCATGTTCCACAGCCACGCGAGGTCGCACAGCGGGACGTCCTGGTTCTCCTTGAACGTCTCGTAGTCGACGACCTTGGTGGTGGAGAAGGTGACACAGCCCTTGGAGCCGATGCCGATCGCGTACCCCGGAAGGTCGTACTTCTCGATGACGGCCTGGCAGCCGCCGACGATGCGGTCGTTGAGCGCGGCGAGGTGCTCGTAGGCCTCGGGAGTGAGGACCTCCTCGAGCGAGGCGCGCGCGGCGACCATCGACAGCGGGTTCCCGTTGTACGTGCCCACTTGGTAGACGGTGCCGTCCTCGACAACCGCCATGACCTCTTCGGTGCCGCCGATGGCCCCGGACGGCAGCCCGCCGCCGAGCACCTTGGCGAGCGTCACCATGTCCGGCAGCACGCCGAACTTCTCCGTGGCGCCGCCCGCCGCGATCGCGAGGCCGGTCTTGACCTCGTCGAAGATCAGCACGATGCCATGGCGGCGCGTGATATCCCGCACGGCCTCGAGGTAGCCGGGCTCGGGGAGGACCACGCCCAGGTTCATCATGGCGGCCTCCATGATCACGCAGGCGGGCAGGCGTCCCTCGGCCGCGAGGCGCTCAATGCGACGCTCCATCGCGCCAGCGTCGTTGAACGGCACCGCGATCGTCATGTCGACAACGGCCTGCGGGATGCCGGCGCCGTAAGGCAACGAGGCGTAGTTCTCGCGGTCGCCGATCTTGTCGTACTCCACGCCGATCGAGACCATCACGGTGTCGTGGTGCCCGTGGTAGGAGCCGAAGATCTTCATCACCGTGTCGCGGCCGGTGAAGGCGCGGGCGATGCGGATGGCGTCCATCGTGGCCTCGGACCCCGAGTTGGTGAACCGCCACTTTGGCAGGCCCCAGCGTCGGGCCAGCTCGTCGGCGACGATCACCGAGTCCTCAGTCGCCACGCCAAAGTGGGTGCCGAGCGGGAAGCGCTTGGCGACGGCCTCGCCGATCGCGGGGTGCGCGTGCCCCTGCACCATCGAGCCGAATCCGTTGTGGAAGTCGTAGTACTCGTTGCCGTCCACATCCGTGATGCGGTCGCCCGCGCCCGACGCGATGTAGATGGGCCACGGGTCACGCCCCTGGTAGGACGACGCAACGCCGCCGCTCAGGTGCTGCGACGCGTGCTCGTACATCTCGCGCGACTTCTGGGTGTTGTTGTTGAGCAGTTCCGTCTGTTCCGCGATCAGCTGGTTGATGCGTTCGCGGTCAAGGGTGATGGCCATGATGCCTCCGCCCACCCGGCCTGGCAGTGGGCTGCAGTGCTTGAGGTAGTCCCCGCCGCCGGCCTGGCGCTGGTGGGGCATAGCAACTGTGCCGTCGCCAGGGTATCGCCCTTGGATGCCCGACGCCACGCGTCAGTGATCTGGGTGCGGCACCTTTCGCACGTCGAGGCCATCGATGCCTTCGAAGTCGCGCGGGTTGCAGGTGTAGAGCGGTACGTTCAGGGCGATGGCCGACGCTGCGATGAGGGCGTCATATGCGCGCGCCTTCGTCGTGCGCCCCTGGGCTCTGAGTGATGCGGCCACCCCACCGAACGCCCTCGCCGCTGCGGCGTCAAATGGGACGGCGTCGAAGTCAGACTCGGCCTGCTGCAGATGCGCCTGGCGTGCGGCGCGCTCTGCGTCTGAAGAGGCGACTAGCGGTCCCACCGAGAGTTCGGCCAGCGTGATCGCACTGATCATTGGGGTGCGAGGCAGGTCGGCTGGGTCCGCGATGCGGCCGAGCAGGATGAGGGTGGAGGTGTCGAGTAGTCCGCGCTCGGCGGGCGTCTTGATCACAGGCCGGGATCCAGCACTGTGTCGACGTCGGCGCGCAGAGCCTCGGGATCCACGACGGGAAGTGCGCGCCGTCTCGCGATGAGCTCTTCCGCAGTCACGCCCTGCGGGGCCAGGGGTCGCAGTTGCGCGACGGCCACCCCGTCGCGCGTGACCACGAGCGACTCGCCGCGTGTGACGCGATCGAGCACGTCGCCGCCGTGATTTCGCAGTTCACGTACCGTCACGTTCGCCATAGCTCAAGTGTATCACCGGTGAGACATAGCCGCGATGTTGCCTCTACTTGCCAAGCTGCCACCGCGTCGGGTTGGATTCTCCTTGGAGCCGCCCCCGCGCGGCGCCCCGACAGGGAGTGATAACCCGTGGGTGCCACGGTATTCGAACGCCATGCACCGAACGACGAAGTTGTGCGCGCCGCGCTCGCGGACTCCCGCCTAACCCCGTTCTGGCTCGACGACATCGCTCGTCCCTCGTTCCCGCGTCTCGACACCGACGCCGACGCGGATCTCGTCATCGTCGGCGGCGGTTTCTCGGGTCTGTGGACGGCGGTGCTCGCCAAGGAGCGCGATCCCAACCGGTCCGTCATCCTGCTGGAGGCTCGGCGCGTGGCCTGGGCGGCGTCGGGCCGCAACGGCGGGTTCTGCGACGCCAGCCTCACGCACGGCGAGGAGAACGGCGAGCGTCGCTGGCCCGACGAGATGCCGGAACTCACGCGCCAGGGCCTCAAGAACCTCGACGAGTATCAGGCGACTGTCGAGCGCTACGGGATGGACGTCGACTTTGAGCGCAACGGCTACCTGCAGGTGGCCACCGAGCCGCATCAGGTGCAGTGGCTGGGCCCGGACGCGCTGAGCGCCGAGGCCACCCGGGCGCTGGTGAATTCGCCCACCTACCAGGGTGGATTACTGGAGAAGGGCGCGTACGCGCTGGTGCATCCGGCCAAGATGGCGGCGGAGCTCGCGCGCGTGGCCACCGATCTTGGCGTCCAGATCTTCGAGTTCACTCCCGTTCGCTCGCTTGAGGACGGCCCGACGCTGGTGACAGACCGCGGCCGCGTCACCGCCCGCCGGGTTGCGTTGGGCACGAATGCGTTCCCGGCGCTGCTGAAGCGCAACCGGCTCATGACCGTGCCCGTGTACGACTACGTGCTGGTCACTGAGCCGCTTTCGGCCGCGCAGATGAAGAGCATCGGCTGGGAGGGGCGGTTTGGCATCGGCGACTCGAGCAACCAGTTCCACTACTACCGGCTCACCGCCGACAACCGCATCCTCTTTGGCGGCTACGACGCGATCTACCACCCGGGCCGCAAGGTTCGGCGCGCGTATGAGGACCGACCGGAGAGCTATCAGAAGCTCGCGTCACACTTCCTCACCACGTTCCCTCAGCTGGAGGGAGTGACGTTCACCCACCGCTGGGCCGGGGCCATCGACACGTGCACGCGGTTCTGCGCCTTCTTTGGGACCGCGCGCAAGGGGACGGTCGCGTACGCGGTGGGCTTCACCGGGCTGGGCGTTGGCGCCACTCGCTTTGGCGCGAACGTGATGCTCGATCTCCTGGACGGCGACGAGACCGAGCGGACGCAGCTGCAGATGGTGCGCGAGCGGCCGGTGCCGTTCCCGCCGGAGCCTCTCGCGGCCGCAGGCATCGCCGCGACCCGCTGGTCGCTTGACCGCGCGGACCACAACAAGGGCAAGCGCAACCTGCTGCTCAAGACCCTGGACGCGGTCGGCATGGGGTTTGACTCGTGAGCGGTGAAATGAACATGGTCCCTGGTAAGCGATATGGCGCGGACGCTGAGGGCGCGCTCGGCGAGTGGCGCGGAGCCGAGGTCGGCGTGTGGGTCTGCGAGCCCGGCGTCTACCCCGACACGGAGGCCGAGGAGGTGTTCGTGGTGCTCGAGGGCGACGCGACCGTGGAGTTCAACGAGCCGGCGCTGCCGGCGATCGACATTGGGCCGGGCAGCGTGGTCCGGCTCGAGGAGGGGATGCAGACGGTGTGGACCGTCCGCGAGACCCTCCGCAAGGTGTACCTCAGTTAACAATGAAGGAAACAGATACAGCATGTTGAAGCATCACGTTGGGGGATCGGCCTTTGGCGATGGGGCCAGGACCGGCGCCATTTACAACCCTGCCACCGGTGAGGCGACCGGCTCGGTCGCGTTCGCGACCGAGGATGAGGTCGCGCACGTCATCCAGGTGGCCGCGGCCGCGCAGAAGAAGTGGGCTGCGACGGGCCTGGTGAGGCGCGCGGACGTCTTCTTCCGCATGCGCCAGCTGCTCGTGGAGCGCCAGGACGAACTCGCCGCGATCGTCACGCGCGAGCACGGCAAGGTGCTGAGCGACGCGAAGGGCGAGGTCAGCCGCGGCATCGAAAATGTCGAGTTCGCTGCCGGCCTGGTGCACCTGCTCAAGGGAGAACATTCGATCGGCGTCGCGGGTGGCGTAGACGTGCACACCATCAAGGCTCCCGTTGGCGTGGTCGCGTGCATCACGCCGTTCAACTTCCCGGTGATGGTGCCGCTGTGGATGAGCGCCTCCGCTCTCGCGTGCGGCAACGCCAGTATCCTCAAGCCGAGTGAGAAGGACCCCAGCGCCGCGAACTTCATCGCCGCGCTGTGGGAGGAGGCCGGACTGCCCGCGGGCGTGTTCAACGTGGTCCACGGCGACAAGGTGGCCGTGGACTCGCTGCTCAACGCCCCTGGTATTGGCGCGGTCAGCTTCGTCGGCTCCACCCCGATCGCGCGCTACATCTACGAGACCGCCGCCAAGAACGGCAAGCGCGTGCAGGCCCTTGGCGGCGCCAAGAACCACATGATCGTGATGCCCGACGCTGACCTCGACTCCGCGGCCGACGCTGCGGTTGGCGCGGCGTACGGGGCGGCGGGGGAGCGCTGCATGGCGATCTCGGTGCTGGTTGCGGTTGGCGATGCGACGGCCGACGCGGTGATCGCCAAGATCGGCGAGCGGGCGGCAAAGCTCACGATCGGCGACGGCGCCGACTCGGCCACCGACATGGGCCCGCTCATCACCCGCGAGCACCGCGACCGTGTGGCGAGTTATGTGACGGCCGCCGCAGGGGAGGGTGCGTCGGTGGTCATCGACGGCACCACTCGGACCTTCGAGGGCGACGGCTACTTCCTCGGCGCGAGCCTCGTCGACAACGTGCGCCCGGGCATGAAGGTCTACGACGACGAGATCTTCGGACCCGTGCTGTCCGTGGTGCGAGCCGCGTCCTACGACGAGGCGGTGGCGATCATCAACGGCAACCCGTTCGCGAACGGCACCGCGATCTTCACTCGCGACGGCGGCACCGCCCGCGCGTTCGAGCAGGACATCGAGGTTGGCATGGTGGGCATCAACGTGCCGATCCCCGTGCCGATCGGCGCGTACTCGTTCGGCGGCTGGAAGAACTCCCTGTTCGGGGACAGCCACATCTACGGGCCGGAGTCCATCCACTTCTACACGCGCTCCAAGGTCATCACCACGCGCTGGCCGGATGCGAGCGAGTCGCAGATCGAGCTCGGTTTCCCGAGCAACCACTGAGGGCTGAGGACATGAACGACAACGACCCCAAGTACGTCTTCCACTCGTGGAGCGCGCAGGCCACCCTCAACCCCGTCAACGTGGTGCGGGGAGAGGGCAGTACCTTCTGGGATGACAAGGGCAAGAGCTACCTCGACTTCTCGAGCCAGCTCGTCAACCTGAACCTCGGCCACCAGCACCCGGACCTGGTCGCCGCCATCCAGGCCCAAGCGGGAGCCCTCGCCACAATCCAGCCGGCCATGGCGTCGGATGTGCGGGGCGAGCTGGCGAGGCGCGTGGTGGAGGTGGCCGGTGGCCACTTCGCCAAGGTGTTCTTCACCAACGGCGGCGCCGACGCGAACGAGAACGCCGTGCGCATGGCGCGGCTCGTGACGGGCAAGCGCAAGGTGCTGACGATGTACCGCAGCTACCACGGCAACACGACCACCGCCATCACCGCGACCGGTGACCCGCGCAGGTGGGCCAACGAGCCCGCCGACCCCAGCGTCGTCCACTTCTTTGGACCGTACCTGTACCGCTCCGCGTTCTACGCGAGCACCCCGGAGGAGGAGAGCCAGCGCGCGCTCGAGCACCTGGAACAGACGATCATCCTCGAGGGCGCGAGCACCATTGGGGCGATTCTCATCGAGACCATCGTGGGCACCAACGGCGTGCTGATCCCGCCCCCGGGGTACCTCGCGGGCGTGCGCGAGCTGTGCGATAAGTACGGGATCGTCTGGATCGCGGACGAGGTGATGGTGGGCTTTGGCCGCGTTGGCGAGTGGTTCGCGTGGCAGACCGACGGGGCCGCCCCGGATCTCATCACCTTCGCCAAGGGCATCAACAGCGGGTACGTGCCGCTCGGTGGTGTGGTCATCAGTGAGCGCATCTCGGCGCACTTCGACAACACCGTCTTTCCTGGTGGGCTGACCTATTCGGGACACCCCCTCGCATGTGCGGCCGGCGTCGCGACGTTCGACGTCTTCGAGCGTGACGGGATCCTTGAACGAGTCCGCGACCTCGGTGAACGCGTGGTGCGCCCCACCCTCGAGGGCTGGCTCTCCACTCATCCGTCCGTGGGCGAGGTGCGCGGCACCGGACTGTTCTGGGCGGTGGAGCTGGTGCGCAACCGCGAGACCCGCGAGCCGCTGGTGCCGTTCAACGCGAGCGGCCCCGCCAACGCGCCCATGGCCGCCTTCGCGGCCGCGGCCAAGGCGGGCGGCGTGTGGCCGTTCACGCACTTCAACCGCATGCACGTTGCCCCGCCGCTCGTGATCACCGAGGCGGAGTTGGAGCAGGGTCTCGCGGTGCTCGACCAGGCTCTCGCGGTCGCCGACGCGGAGGTGGCTTCGTGACTAGCATCGCAAGTATGACTCCAGTTGTCGGCGGCCCGACGCTGCCCCAGGAACGCAGGATCGTCACCGAGATCCCGGGCCCGGTTTCGCGCGAACTGCTCGAGCGCAAGGCCGCCGCCGTCGCCGTGGGCGTGGCGCACACGGTGCCAATCGCGGCCGTGGCCGCGGGCGGCGGCGTGATCGTGGACGCGGACGGCAACTCGCTCATCGACCTCGGAGCCGGCATCGCCGTCACGAGCGTTGGCAACTCGCACCCCAAGGTGGTCGAGGCCGTCCAGCGTCAGGCCGCGGCCTTCACGCACACGTGCTTCATGATCTCGCCGTACGAGGGCTACGTGGCCGTGGCCGAGGCGCTCAACCGCCTCACGCCGGGCGACCACGCGAAGAAGTCCGCCCTGTTCAACAGCGGGGCCGAGGCCGTTGAGAACGCCGTCAAGATCGCGCGCAAGTTCACCGGGCGTCAGGCCGTTGTGGCGTTCGACCACGCGTACCACGGCCGCACCAACCTGACCATGGCGCTGACGGCCAAGTCGATGCCCTACAAGTCCGGCTTTGGGCCGTTCGCCTCCGAGGTCTACCGCGCCCCCATGAGCTACCCGTTCCACGATGGGCTCAGCGGAGAGGACGCCGCGAAGCGGGCCATCTCGGTGATCGACAAGCAGGTTGGCGCCGCCAACCTCGCGGCGGTCATCATCGAGCCCATCCAGGGAGAGGGCGGCTTCATCGTCCCCGCGGACGGCTTCCTCAATGCGATTCAGGCGTGGTGCAACGAGAACGGCGTGGTCTTCATCGCCGACGAGGTGCAGACGGGCTTCACGCGCACTGGCGCGATGTTCGCCTCCGAGCTGTTCGGCATCGTCCCAGACCTGATCACCACGGCTAAGGGCATCGCGGGCGGCCTGCCGCTCGCGGCCGTGACCGGCCGCGCCGAGATCATGGACGCGACGCACCCCGGCGGCCTCGGCGGCACCTACGGCGGCAACCCCATCGCCTGTGCCGCGGCGCTCGCCGCGATCGAGGCCTTCGAGACCGAGGGCTTCATCGAGAGCGCCAAGGAGATCGGCGAGGCGCTGTTCTCGCGGCTCGGCGCCCTGCAAGAGGCCGACGCCCGCATCGGTGACGTTCGCGGCCGCGGGGCCATGGTGGCCGTCGAGTTCGTGAAGGAGGGGACGCACGAGCCGGACCCGGCCCTGGCGTCGGCCGTGGCCAAGGGCTGCATCGCGCAAGGCGTGGTGGTGCTCACGTGCGGCACGTACGGCAACATCATCCGCTTCCTGCCGCCGCTCACGATCCCCGACGCTCTGCTTGCCGAGGGGCTCGACGTGGTCGAATCCGTGCTGAAGGACATCCCATGATCCGCGAAGAAGAGCTGCTCGCGAAAGTACCCACCCAACTGTTCATCGGCGGTGGGTGGGTGGACGCCGCAGCCGGCGAGACCCTCGATGTGCACGACCCGGCGACGAACAAGGTCATCGCGACCATAGCGTCGGCCCGCGCGGGCGACGCCGTGCGCGCGCTGGACGCCGCCGTGGCCGCCAAGGACGAGTGGGCCGCGACCGCCCCGCGAGTGCGGGCGGAGCTGCTGCGCGCCGCGTTCGAGAAGGTGCGCGAGCGTGCCGACGAGTTCGCGCTGCTCATGACGCTCGAGATGGGAAAGCCGCTCGCGGAGGCGCGCGGCGAGGTCGCCTACGGCAACGAGTTCCTGCGCTGGTTCTCCGAAGAGGCGGTGCGCGTCACGGGACGCTACGGGCTCAACCCCGAGGGCACCGGGCGCATGGTCGTGGCCCAGCGGCCCGTGGGACCGTGCTTCTTCATCACGCCGTGGAACTTCCCGCTCGCGATGGCCACGCGCAAGATCGCACCCGCGCTCGCGGCCGGCTGCACCGTGGTGGTCAAGCCCGCGGAACTCACGCCGCTCACGACGCTGTACCTGGCCAAGACCTTCCAGGACGTGGGCCTTCCCGCGGGCGTCATTAACGTGTTTACGACGCACTTCTCCCGCGAGACGTCGGCGCCGATCATCTCCGATCCGCGCCTGCGCAAGCTGTCCTTCACGGGCTCCACGGAGGTGGGGCAGAAGCTCATCGCCCAGGCCTCAGAGCGCGTGCTGCGGGTGTCCATGGAACTGGGCGGCAACGCGCCATTCGTGGTCTTCGAGGACGCGGACCTGGACGCGGCCGTCGAGGGCGCGCTGGCCGCGAAGTTCCGCAACATCGGCCAGGCATGCACGGCGGCCAACCGCTTCATCGTGCACTCGTCCGTCGCCGAGGAGTTTGCGCGCAAGGTGACCGAGCGCGTGTCCGCCATGAAGGTGGGGCGCGGCACCGATGACGGCGTGAACATCGGCCCGCTCATCAACGCCGACGCCGTGTCCACTTCTGCCGTCCTTGTGGCCGACGCTGTGGCCAAGGGCGCGCGCGTCCTCACGGGCGGCTCGGTGGTGGAGGGTGAGGGCACGTTCTTTGAGCCCACCGTCATCTCCGATGTGCAGCCGGGAAGCGACATCCTGACCACCGAGATCTTCGGCCCTGTGCTCGCCATCGCGACGTTCTCCACGGAAGAGGAGGCGGTCGCGCTCGCCAACGACACCGACTACGGCCTCGTCTCCTACGTCTACACCAGGGATCTTGCCCGTGGCCACCGCATGATCGACCGGCTCGAGACCGGCATGATGGGCCTCAACGTCGGCGTCGTCTCGAACGCCGCGGCGCCGTTCGGCGGCGTGAAGCTGTCCGGGCTGGGCCGCGAGGGCGGCCTCGAGGGCATCCACGAATACCTGTCCACCAAGTACACGCTCATCCCCACCACCTGAGGAGACTCACATGACCGAGTACGCCGTCATCAACCCCTCCACCGGCGAGACCCTCGCCACGTATCCCACGGCCACCGACGCCGAAATCGTTGCAGCGGTGAGCGCCGCCGATGGTGCGTATCGCAACTGGGCGCGCACAACGTCGGCCAGTGAGCGGGCCGCGCTGGTGCGCCGCGCCGCCGAGCTGCACCGCGAGCGCCGCGACGAGCTTGCGGCGATCATCGTGCGCGAGATGGGCAAGCCGCTGTCCCACGCGTACGGCGAGGTGGACTTCGCCGCCGACATCACCGAGTACTACGCGGACAACGCGGAGACGATCACTAAAGACCAGCCCATCGACATCCTCGGCGAGGGCACGGCCGTGATCCGCCGCAGCCCCATCGGCCCGCTGCTGGGGATCATGCCGTGGAACTTCCCGTACTACCAGGTGGCTCGCTTCGCGGCGCCCAATCTGGTGGTGGGCAACACGATCATCCTCAAGCACGCTCCGCAGTGTCCGGAGTCGGCGGCCGCGATCGCCGCGATCTACAAGGACGCGGGCTTCCCGGAGGGCGCGTACGTCAACGTCTACGCCTCGAACGACCAGGCCGCGACGATCATCGCGGACCCGCGCGTCGCGGGCGTTTCGGTCACGGGATCCGAGCGCGCGGGTGCGGCCGTCGCCGCCCTCGCCGGCGCGAACCTCAAGAAGGTCGCGCTCGAGATGGGCGGCTCGGACCCGTTCATCCTGCTGTCCACCGATGACCTCGACTCGGTGGTGGAGGCCGCCGCGGAGGCGCGCCTAGACAACACCGGGCAGTCTTGCAACGCGCCCAAGCGCTTCATCGTCATCGACTCGCTGTACGACGCGTTCGTGGAGAAGTTCACCGACGCAATGAAGTCCCAGGTGCTCGGCGACGGGTTTGACGAGAGCAGCACCATCGGGCCGCTGTCGTCGTTGGCCGCCGCGGACCGGCTCGAGGACCAGGTCAACCGCGCGGTGGCCCAGGGCGCGACCCTCGTGACCGGTGGGACGCGCGAGGGCGCGTTCTTCCAGCCGACGGTCCTCACCGGGGTCACCAAGGACAACGACATCTACCGCGAGGAGCTGTTCGGCCCCGCCTCGACCATCTACAAGGTCGCCTCCGAGGACGAGGCCGTTGCTCTCGCGAACGACACGGGCTACGGGCTGGGCTCGTACGTGTACACGACCGACGCCGAGCAGGCTGATCGCGTGGCCAACGGGATCGACGCGGGCATGGTCTACATCAACATCGTGCTTGCGGACAGCCCGGAGCTGCCCTTCGGCGGGGTGAAGCGCTCCGGAACCTCTCGCGAGATGGGGCTGTTGGCCGCGGACGAGTTCGTCAACAAGAAGCTGGTGCGCGTAGGGCCGTAGCAGACCGCGCTATCACCAGCCGTCGATGCCGGCTTCGCCAACGCATCGAAAGCGGTCGATCGCCTCCTGTTCCTTCGGCGTGCCTATGTCGTCTTCCTGCATCACGAGCATCGCCTTGAGTTCGTCGGCGGTGACGTCGTCGTCGATCTCGTAGCCGAGGCGGCGCAGGCAGTCAATGAGCACCGGCATTCCCGCCTCGAAGGCGTCGTTGGCTGCCTCGACCGCCACCGGCTGCCGCATGTACAGCATCTCGACAAAGTTCGAGTTGGCCTGAATGCACTCATCGGCGATCGCGGAGTTGTCCTCACCCTCAAAGGTGTAGCTGGGGAACAGGATCCCGTTCGTCACCGCGGGAGCCAACTCCTCGTACCGCACGCCCGCCGCATCGAAGCACGCAAACGTCGCATGCACGGCGCCTTGCACTGCCTCAAACGACACTTCGCCGGAGTCCAGGGACTCCTCGATGATCCTGATCTGCGCCGCGCTCGCGCCGTCGGCTCGTGCGTCTTCGAGCGCGCTTGCGGCAAGGGCCGCGAAGTCGCCGTCCGCCGGGCTGGCGCTCGGCTCATCAGCCACAGCGCATCCGGCGAGAACAATCGCGAGGCAGGGAACGAAGGCGGCCCGCACTAGTGCCACGAGTCGACTCCATATTGCCCGAACGGGATCTTCTTCATGGGAGTCCCCCTTGACCGCGCCCCCTGCCGCGGAGTTTCCGCGCCACTGCGATACCAGCACACTATCCACGGGCGCGGCGGCCTGCAACGGAAACGGACTGCCAAGAGGGTCCAAGGTCACGTTCCAGACATACGGATGCCGGTCTCGATTGGCGTCCTTCGTGAAGTAGCAGAGGACGAGGCCCGCGTCGCCTTGCCAGATGGCGCGTATGCGGGCGCGGGAGCCACGCTCGCCTCACGCGAGGCGACGCTCGGCGCCCAGGTGGTGGTCAGCGTCGGGTGGCCCGACGGTGCGGCCGCCTCAGCGCTCGACCACGGCCAGGCGCTTCTTGGGTTGCTGGATCCGTGGAACCACCCGGAGGAGCTGGTCGCGACCTGGTGCGACACGAGCCGCAGGCGCCCAGTTATCCGCAGATAGCCAGGAGGCCCATGCGGAGTCGGAGCGCGGCCATAGCCTCAACGGCATCGCCCCAAAGAATCCAGCGCTGGACAAGGCGGCGCACAACCAGGCGGCGGCGGAAGGGGCGGCGCTTTGCAAGTCGCGCATTTGAGGTAAATGGAGGGGACGAAATGAGTGGACATAAATGGGCGCTACATATTAAGGTAAGTAGGTGACGCCGCGGTGGACCGCGTCAAGCGAGAAGCATGGCGTGCCGCGCGACGACCAGATATACGTCATGCTCAACTCGACGTATATTGCCCGGCTTCCCAACGAGGACAGGGGTGACGGAACGGTCTGGCTGTACATCGGCCACGCGCACGCACAGACGGACCGGGAGGTGGAAGTCCTGGTGAGGACATTCAGCGACGGGAGGGCGGCGATCGTTTTCCACGCGATGGAGCTTGGTCCTAAGTACCGCGCGTTTCGAGAGGAGCACCCCAATGGCTGAGATGACCGAGGAAGACTGGCAGGCGCTCGCGGACCACCTCACAGATCCGAACGTTGAGTTGCCACCTCCAGCGGAAGTTCTCACTGGAGAGGCCGCCGCGGCGCACGGACGCGCTTTCCTGCTGTCGGAGTACGGCTCTGAAGAAGCCCTCGACGCAGTGCTACGGCGTGCGGGACGCACGAGGCTCGGCGAGCAGCCTAAAGGCGCCTCGCCGACCGTCAGGAGTCGAGTCCCAGAGGCGGATTTCGTCGCCCTCAAGCGGCTGGAGACGGAGACGGGCAAGAGCCAGTCCGAGCTGGTGCGCGAGGCTATCGCGCTCCTGCTCGATCAGCATCGCCGCTCCGCCTGACGACGGAGACGGTTTTCCACAGGGCTCCCGCTCCGTGTCTGCGGCTGAACGTAGACTCGTGCGCATGGCATCAGAACTGGATGCGTCCGACGAGGCGGCAAGAGACCAGGCGGCGATCGACGCCGCCTGGAACGCCGAGCTGCGCAAGCGGATCGATGAGATCGAGAGCGGCGCCGTGGGGTTGGTTGACGGCGAGGAGACCATGCGCCTTGCACGCGAACTCATAGACGCGAAGCGCACGCAAGCGCACGGGTGAGTGGCACATCCTGGAGCGAGCACCCTGGCGCACGCGAGGACATCCGCGCGATGCCAGATGCATGGCCAAAGGTCTCGTACTGGGTCGAGCCGCCAACTGTGCGGCGTCGCAGCGTCAAGCCATTTCGCATCGCCGTCGTCTACCTCGTGAGACGAGGTGAAGTCCACATCGTTGCCTATGCGCATGAGGCTCGTGAGCCCGGCTACTGGCGGCACCGGGTTGCGGCGTAGCGGACTTCATGTCCTCACGTGAAGCTAGTTCGCCTGAGATCCGGACCTGAGGTACTCACAGGGCGCGACACGGGCCGTTAGTCACGGGCCACCTACCAGGCATGGGGATAGTCTCCGAGTGACGCAAAGGAGCCCCGGATGCCCGTTTCGATCGGCGTCCTCCGCGAAGCAGCGGAGGGCGAGACTCGCGTTGCCCTGACGCCGACCGTCGTCACCACGCTTGTGCGCGACGGCCACACCGTGACAGTCGAAAAGGGCGCCGGCCACCGCGCTGGCTTCCCCGATGACGAGTACGCCGCCGCCGGAGCCACGCTCGCCCCGCGTGAGGCGACGCTCGGGGCCCAGGTGGTGGTCAGCGTCGGGCCGCCCGACGCTGTGGCGACCAAGGCGCTCAAGCCCGGCCAAGCGTTGGTCGGGTTGGTGGACGGCCTCAAGAAGGACGGCGTGCACGTGCTGAGCCTCGACCGCCTGCCGCGGCAGATCAGCCGAGCCCAGACGATGGACGCGCTGAGCTCGCAGGCGTCCATTTCGGGGTACCGCGCAGCGATCGTCGCAGCGGAGCGCTACGGCCGCTACTTCCCCATGATGGTGACCGCGGCCGGGACGGCGAAGCCGGCAACGGTGCTGGTATTGGGCGCGGGGGTGGCGGGCCTGCAGGCCATCGCCACGGCTCGCCGCCTCGGCGCCCGCGTCACCGGCTACGACGTGCGCCCCGCCGCACGCGAGGAGGTCACGAGCCTTGGCGCCGCGTTCCTCGCGACCTCGGTCGATGCCGTGGGCGAGGGCGGATACGCGCGCGAGCTCACCCCGGAAGAGAGCGCCAGGCAGCGGGAGGAACTCGCCAAGGCGATCGCCGGATTCGACGTTGTCATCACCACCGCCAAGGTGCCCGGCCGCAAGCCGCCGGAACTCGTGGACGCGGCCACGGTCGCGGCGATGCGGAGGGGGAGCGTCATCGTGGACCTCGCCGCCGGGCCGCTCGGCGGCAACGTGGCCGGTACCAGGCCCGACGCGGTGGTCACCACCGCGAACGGCGTCACCCTGATCGGCGCGGGCGAGATCGCCCGCGACATGGCGCCCGCGGCGTCGGACGCATACGCACGCAACGTCGCGGCCGTGATCGCGGCGATCGTGAAGGACGGCGAATTGACCATCGACTCCGACGACGAGGTGATCTCGAAGATGCTGGTGACGCCATGACCCCCGAGTTGATGAGCGACTTAGGGCTCTTCGTGCTGTCGCTGCTCGTGGGCTTCGAGGTGATCTCGAAGATCCCCGCGACCCTGCACACGCCCATGATGTCCGGCGCCAACTCCATTCACGGCGTGGTGCTCGTTGGCGCGATCCTCATCGCGGGCCTCGTGGACTCTCCGGTGGGCTACGTGCTCGCGTTCGTCGCCGCGGCGTTCGCCGCGATGAACGTGGTGGGCGGCTACGTGGTCACGGACCGCATGCTCGGGATGTTCAGGGCCAAGCCCAAGGACGAGGAGGCGAGCAAGTGACTGCGCTCGAGGCCGTCGTGGGCCTGATCTACCTCGGCGCGGCCACGACCTTCGTGCTGGGCCTGCACCTCATGCGCTCCCCGGCGACCGCGAGGCGCGGCAACCTGTTGAGCGCCTCCGGCATGGCCGCCGCGATCCTCGCCACGCTCGCGCTGGTGAGCTTCGACGACGCCTTCGCGATCACGGCGGGAGGCTGGGCAGCCCTTATCGGTGGCACCGCGCTCGGGGCCGCCGCGGGCGCAGTGAGTGCACGTCGGATCAAGATGACCGCGATGCCCCAGCTCGTCTCGCTGTTCAATGCGGTGGGCGGCGGCGCGGCCGCGATCATCGCGTTCCCCGAACTCATGCACCGCTTCGAGGAGCTGGACCTGCTCGGCGCCTCCTACTCGGCGATCCCCACGTCAGTGCGCCTCTTCGTCGGTCTCGACATTCTCATCGGCTCGATCACTTTCTCAGGCTCGCTCATCGCGGCAGGCAAGCTCCAAGGCTGGGTGTCCGGCGCGCCCATCGCCTTTCCCGGCTCCCGCGCGCTGCTCGCGCTCGCAGCCTTAACTGGCGTTGGCTCCGTCGCCTGGCTCATCGCCGCACCTGGAATGGTGCCGCTCATCGTCCTCACGCTGGCCGCGCTCGCATTCGGCATCCTCATGGTGCTGCCCATCGGCGGCGCCGACATGCCCGTGGTCGTGTCCCTGCTCAACGCCTTCACGGGCCTCGCGGTGGCGATGTCCGGCTTCGTGGTGGGCAGCGACATCCTGATCGTCGCCGGAGGCCTGGTGGGAGCGTCGGGCACCATCCTGACCAAGCTCATGGCCGACGCCATGAACCGGTCCGTGCTCAGCATCATGATCGGCGGGTTCGGCACCGGTGACGCGCCCGCTGGGGCGACCATGCCGTCGGGCGGCGAGGTGCGGCGTACCGACGCCGACGACGTTGCGCTGCGGCTCGCGTATGCCTCCAAGGTCATCATCGTGCCTGGTTACGGCCTTGCCGCGGCCCAGGCGCAGCGCGAGGCCGGAGAGCTCGGCAAAGCGCTCACCGAGCGCGGCATCACCGTGTTCTACGCCATCCACCCGGTCGCGGGGCGCATGCCGGGCCACATGAATGTGCTGCTCGCGGAGGCCGATGTGCCGTACCCGCAGTTGCTCGAGATGGACGACGCCAACCCCGAGTTCCCCACGTGCGACGTGGCCCTCGTGGTGGGAGCGAACGACGTCACCAACCCGGCCGCGCGCCGGGCGGGGAATGCCATCTCAGGCATGCCCATCCTGGATGTGGACAGGGCGCGGTCGATCGTCGTCATCAAGCGCTCGATGGGCCACGGGTACGCGGGCCTCGATAACGAGCTCTATGCGAATGACAAGACCGGCATGCTCTTCGCGGATGCCAAGAAGGGCCTTGGCGAGATCCTCGCGGCGCTCAAGGAGTACGCGGTCTGAGTTCGTAGCTCCTGGCTAGGCCTTGACCTTCGAGCCCCTCCGCACGGCGCGCAGCGCCCTGGTTCGCGCCCGCTTGAACCATGGCATGGCGTCGTCAACCCGATGCACGGTCTTGCGCACCCTGGACTTCAGGCGCTCGCGTCCGGAGTCGGCGCGGCGAGCAACCGCAGGGGATACGTCTGCCTTGCGCTTGGTGAGGCGGTTGAACGGGAAGTCGAGGAGCGCGCGGTCGGCCTCGTACATGATCTCGTGCATGTGGGCGTCGTTGAGCCGATCCTCCGGTGACGTCGAGAGCAGCGCCACGAGCACGGCGCGCGAGTTGTAAAGCGACAGCGTCTCAAAGGCCACGTCGGATTCCAGCACGATCGCGCTGTGCCACGCGCCCATGCGGTGCTCCCAATAGAGGAGATCGCGAGCGTCGATGAGTGCCGCGCCGGCCGCAAAGTCGGTCGCCTCGAACTGCTCGCGGAAGTTTTCCGCAATGACGTCCCTGCCTTCGAGCGGCGGCTCAACGCTGTGGGCCATCGTGTGCATGTAGATGTGCGCCAAATCGTCACCGGTTGTCGGGGGTTGGTGGCGTGCGCGCTTGCGGAGGTAGAACGAGCGCGCGATCTCCGAGAGGTTCGACCTCAGGTGAACCACGGGTTCGCCGCCGTAGAGCTCCATGTAGCTCTCGGTGAGCAGGGGACCGTGGCGGTGCGGGGAGTTGATCTTGAGAAGGTCGGCCACCTCTGGGGACCGTGCATCGGTTCCTGACGACAGGAGGATCTCGCGGTGGCGCAGGTGATAGTGATCAGCGAGCTGTCTCGAGATCACGGCATCGATGTGTTCGGACGGCGAGGGGTCCACGTGCGAGTACGTGAAGAACTCGATCCCTGCGGTGGCTCTTGCGGCGAGGGCTATGGCCAAGGTGGCGCGGCTGTCGGTGCCAGCGGTCAGCGACGCGACAAGCCCGGCGTGGCGGCGGCGGATGCCGCGCAGCGAGCGCGCCATCGCCTTGCTCGCCGCGCGCGCACTCTTTGGCGTTGGGAGCGTCGGAATGGGCTCGCGGGGCCAGTACCGGTGAAGCGAGTACTCGTCCAGGCGCAGTTCCAGGTTGGGTGTGGCCAGCACTACCCCTCGAAGCCGGACGTTCGCCCCGGCCGCCCATAGCCTTGGAACGGAGGTTCGAGCGCGGACCTGGACGCGACGAGCGCGGCGAGAGTCGGATGGGAGGAGAGGGCGCGAGCCTCCGCGTCGTAGTAGATGGACCGCATGCCAGTGGCGTCCATCGTTGCCCGCCAGGCGTCGCCGTTGCGGGCGTAGAGAAGCACGAATCTGCCGTGCAGGCGGTCCAGGGCCTCAAAGAATGCGGCGTCAGAGCGGTCCAGGGCGCGCGCGAGCGACCTGACCACCGCCGCCGCATCGCGTCGCGGCCTGTCGACGCTGAGGATATGCCCGATCGCGTGCACTTCGGCGCCAGCGTGCGCGGCCACAGTGTGCGGAGTTCGGGGGTCGTGCCACAACGTGTAGCCGCGGCCCAGATCCACGCTGGACCACGCGGCGGGTACGAAGACGGGCTTGGTCGCAGAGATCAGGTAGCCGCGAGCGAACAGCTTGTCGCCGAAGGTCGCCTCGAGGCTCTCCAGATGGCGCGCGTCCACCGCTTCCACAATCCGGCTCCCTCGCTCAGATGCGGCGCCGTGTGCCTTGGAACACGCCGCGTAACGCCCAGATGCTAGCAGGCGACCGGGCCGTAGGTCCCCGGGACTTTCGACCGGCGAAATCTCGGACGTCTCCTAATACCGTCGAAGTGTTGCCGGGAGTCCCTACCCGGCCCACATGGAGGGAAAGAAATGACCACCACCAGCCCGGAGAAGACCGGAGTGGACACTGTCACGCCCATTGGGGCCACTGTGGCCGACGCGATCGACGCGCTCGTTGCCAAGGCGCAGGTTGCGCTCGCGGAGTACGGCCGCTTCAACCAAGACGACGTCAACCTCTTCGTCAAGAAGGCCTCCGTCGCGGCGCTCAACCAGCACGGCGTGCTCGCCAAGCTCGCGGTTCAGGAGACCGGCCGAGGCGTCTTCGAGGACAAGGCCGTCAAGAACATCTTCGCGTGCGAGCACGTGACGCACTCGATGGCCCCCATGAAGACCGTTGGCGTCATCCACGAGGACCCGATCCTTGGCATCACCGAGATCGCGGAGCCCGTTGGTGTTGTCGCGGGCATCACCCCCGTCACCAACCCCACGTCCACCGCGATCTTCAAGGCGCTCATCGCCATCAAGACCCGCAACCCGATCATCTTCGCGTTCCACCCCAGCGCCCAGGAGTCTTCCGTCGCCGCGGCCCGCGTGGTCCGTGATGCCGCGGTCGCCGCTGGCGCGCCGGAGAACTGCGTGCAGTGGGTCGATGCGCCGTCGCTTGAGGCGACGAACGCGCTCATGAACCACGACGGCGTGGCCCTCATCCTGGCCACGGGCGGCAACGCGATGGTCAAGGCCGCGTACAGCTGCGGAAAGCCCGCGCTCGGCGTTGGTGCAGGCAACGTGCCCGCGTACATTCACGTCAGCGCCAAGCTCAAGCGCGCCGTCAATGACATCGTCGTCTCGAAGGCGTTCGACAACGGCATGGTGTGCGCGTCGGAGCAGGCGGCGATCATCGACGCGGACATCTACGACGAGGCTCTCCGCGAGTTCGACCGCCTCCACGCTTACCTCGCTACCCCCGAAGACAAAGCGAAACTGGAGCAGTTCATCTTCGGCGTGACAGCGTCGGGCAGCAACTGCGGCGGCGCCAAGCTCAACCCGACCGTCGTGGGCAAGTCCCCGCAATGGATTGCGGAGCAAGCGGGGTTCGAGGTGCCGGCGGAGACGTCGATCATCCTCGCCGAGGTCACCGAGGTTGGCGAAAACGAGCCGCTGACGCGCGAGAAGCTGTGCCCCGTCCTGGCGGTGCTGAAGTCCAGCACCACGGAACAGGGCCTCACCTTTGCGGAGCAGATGGTGGAGTTCCACGGGCTGGGCCACTCCGCCGCGATTCACGCGACGGATGAGGCCGTTATCCACGAGTTCGGCAGGCGGGTGAAGGCGATCCGCGTGATCTGCAACTCGCCGTCGAGCCACGGCGGCATCGGAGACATCTACAACGCGTTCCTGCCGTCGCTGACGCTCGGCTGCGGCTCCTATGGTCACAACTCGGTGAGCAACAACGTCACCGCGGTCAACCTGATCAACGTGAAGCGCATTGGCCGGAGGAACAACAACATGCAGTGGTTCAAGGTGCCGGCAAAGACGTACTTCGAGCCCAACTCGATCCGCTACCTGCGGTCCATGAACGACGTTGAGCGCGTCACGATCATCACCGACGCCACCATGACCCGCATCGGCATCGTCGACAAGGTCATCGACGTGCTGCAGCGCCGCCCCAACAAGGTCTCGCTGCAGATCATCGACAACGTGGAGCCCGAGCCGAGCATCCAGACCGTGACAAAGGGAGCCGAGGTGCTTCGGGCCTTCCGGCCGGACACGATCATCGCGGTGGGCGGTGGCTCGCCCATGGACGCGGCCAAGGTCATGTGGCTCATGTACGAGCACCCGGAGGTCAACTTCAGCGACCTCAAGGAGAAGTTCTTCGACGTCCGCAAGCGCGCGTTTCAGTTCCCCAAGCTGGGCGAGCTCGCGAAGCTGGTCTGCATCCCCACCACGTCCGGCACGGGTGCCGAGGTGACTCCTTTCGCCGTCATCACTGACCCGGAGACGGGTCGCAAGTACCCGCTCGCGGACTACGCGCTCACCCCGACGGTCGCGATCGTGGACCCGGTGCTGACCTCGTCCATGCCAAGCCGCGTGGCCGCCGATTCCGGCATGGACGCGCTGACGCACGCGACTGAGGCCTACGTCTCGGTGTATGCCAATGACTTCACCGACGGCATGGCTCTGCAGGCGATCCGCCTGGTATTCGAGAACATCGCGGAGTCTGTGAACGAGGGCGCTACGGCGGTCAAGGCTCGCGAGAAGATGCACAATGCCGCCACGATCGCCGGCATGGCGTTCGGCAACGCGTTCCTCGGCCTCGTGCACGCGATGAGCCACGTGACGGGGTCCACGTTCCACGTGGCCCACGGGCGCACGAACGCCATCTACCTCCCGCACGTGATCCGCTACAACGGCAAGGTCCCCACCAAGCCAACGTCGTGGCCAAAGCAGGAGAGCTACGTGGCGCCGGAGCGCTTCCAGGAGATTGCCAAGATGCTCGGCCTGCCGTGCTCCACGCCGGAGGAGGCCGTCGAGGCCTACGCCAGCGCGGTCGAGGAGCTCCGCGCGAAGGTGGGCATCGAGGGATCGTTCCAGGAGATCGGCGTTGACGAGGCGGACTTCATGGCGAGCCTCGACACGCTCGCCATGAACGCCTACGAGGACCAGTGCGCGCCCGCGAACCCGCGGCTGCCCGTGCTCGACGACATGAAGATCATGATGGAGGCCGCGTACTACGGCACCAGCTTCGAGGCTGTTCGCGATGGCGTCACCAAGGAGGCGAGCCCCAGGGCCTCGTCTGTAAAGAGCTCGGCGCGCAAGGCCAAGGCCTGATCGCGGCGCCCAGCCTCCGCGCCGGCTAGGGACACAATTCAGCGCGTGAGGCCTGAAGGTCCCGTCGCCCCACAAGGGCGGCGGGGCCTTCGTGTTCTTTGGAGCGGCCCGACGCCGTGGCTGGGTTAGTCGGCTGAGGTCTCCGCTGCGCCATCCGGCCAGGCAACCACGCAGACCTTGTTGCCGGATGCGTCGGCGAGCACGCGCCAGCCATCTCCCTTGTCGACGACGATGCGACCGCCGGCCGCGACCGCGGCGGCCACGCGCGCCTCCACGAACTCTCGCGGCACCGAGACGTCGATGTGCATCGCGTGACGCAGGTCCTTGTCTTCGTCCAGTTCCTGGGCCCACATCACCGATGAGTGGCCAAGCGGATCCACGCCGTTGTCATCGGCCATTGCCGCGTAGCCGAGCACGGCGCGCCAGAACGGCAAGTTCGCCTCGGAGGGCTTCGCCGACACGGCAAGCTGCACCTCTTGGATGCGGGAACGGTCGGCCACTGCACCCACCTCGCGCGCGGCCGCCGAGACGGCGAGGCGAGCTCAACGTGCCGAGGCTCGAGTGACCACATGTCTTGCGTCAGCCGCACACTCAGCCTGTCGTCGCCCAAGGTGAGTACCGCTCCAGAGCCCGCGAACCCGTCGGCCCCGGCCACCGCGTCGGCCAGCCGCAGCCCGTCCGCGAGCGAGGCGACCGGAAACACCGTGACCGCGCCGCCGTGGAGCACGGCCCAGTCCTCGAGGCCATCAGCGGCGAGGAACGCCTTCCAACCGTCCTCACTCATGCGTTTGCCGGCTCGTTCGCGTCGTTGACGATCATGCGCGGCCCGCGCGTGACGATGAGCCACGCGGGCAGGATCGCGAGGCACATGATGCCGAGGATCGTGGTGGACCCGGCCACGGCCGCCGCGATGAACAGCGCCAGCCAGCCGCTGCGGCTCACGGCGAGCACAAATCCAAGGGTGGCGGCCGCAACGGCCAAGGTCTCTGGGATACCAGGGATGATGGCGGCGATCAGCAGGCCCAGCGCCACCCCGATGAACATCGAGGGGAAGATGCGGCCGCCTCGGAAGCTCGCGGCGGCGGCCACGAGCAGTGCGGCAATCTTGACGATCGTCACCAGGGCAAGCTGGCCGACGCTCATGGTGGGGGCGTCTTGCACCAACTGGGCGGACTGGTCCGCGCCTTTGAACAGGGTCACGGTGCCGCCGATCGCGCCCAGCACGCCGAGCAAGAGGCCGCCCGCGCCCAGGTACAGCACCGGATGGCGAAGCGAGTGCAGCAGCCGGTGCAGCGGGGGAAGTGCGAGCGCCGCGAGGATCCCCAGGGCCGCAGCCGCCGCGGAGATCGCGAGCGCCGAGACCAGGTCGATCCAGTGCGCCAGCTCGTAGGCGGGCAAGGTTGGCAGCGCCATGCCCTCGCCGATGAGGATCGTCACCACGGCGCCGGTCGAGGCCGCGATGAGCGGCGCGAAGAGCTTGTCCCACATGGCTCCGGGAGCTCGGAACTCGGCGAGCATCTCGGTCAACAGCAAGGCCGCCGCCACGGGCGAACCGAACATCGCGCCGAGGATTCCCGCGGTGGCGACGATGACGACGCTCTGCACGGGAGTGCGTGGTGCCATACGCGCCACCAGCCACACCGACAGACCCACGGCCACCGCGATGATCGGGTTCTCTGGGCCAAGGCTCACGCCTCCAGCGAGGCCAAGGATGAGGGCGATCGCGACCCCGGGGAGGGCGACGAGAGGGAGGGGCTTGGACACGAGTTCCGTTGTCGCGGGATCGGGGCCCGCGTGACCGGGAACGAGCCACACGGTGACGCCCACCGCGATGCCCGTCGCGGTCAGGACCGCGATGATCCACACCGCCCCACCGCTCGCGATCCCGAGCGCGCCCGGCAGCGAGTCCCACAGCACGTTCTCCAAGCCATGCGAGATCCAGTTGACGCCCGCCATGAGCAGGCCCGAGAGGACTCCGATCACGAGCGCCGGCCATGCAGTGGCCACGAGAGATCTGACAGTGGGCCCCGGTCCGACTACTTCCGTCACGGAAGCCAGCCTAGGGGCGAAAGCCGCTGGAGCGTCGGGCTGCAAGGCACACTTTCCCGGCTCCCGTACGCACATGGACGCTGGAAACGCACCCGGATCCGACGCCCAGGTGCGTACGGGAGTGGAGGAAGGCCCCCGCCCGACGCTGGTGTGCGTACGGCGCGAAGAGGTGCGGTTCCGCGCGGGGACACAATGGGCGCCGGTAGACTTGCCGGTCGTGGCCACCGACTTCCCAGCAGAGCTCAGCGAGCTGAAGAGCACGTTTGCGCAGATCGAGGCGGTGAGCGACCCGTCGGCCCTCAAGGCACGCATCGCAGACCTGAGTGAGCAGGCCACCGCGCCCGACCTCTGGGACAACCAGGAGAACGCCCAGCGGGTCACGAGCCAGCTCAGCCAGGCGAATGCCGAGCTGGAGCGGCTCAACGTCATGCGCGGCCGCATCGACGACCTTGACGTGCTCGTGGAGCTTGGCACCGAGGGCGAAGACGCGGAGACTCTCGCGGAGGCCGACGCGGAGCTGTCCAAGCTCAAGACGGACCTCGCCGCGATGGAGGTTCGCACCCTCATGACGGGGGAGTGGGACGACCGCGGCGCCGTCGTCACCATCCGCTCGGGCGCGGGTGGCGACGATGCGACCGACTTCGCCGAGATGCTGCTGCGCATGTACCTGCGCTGGGCGGAGCGGCACGGCTACCCCGCCAAGGTCATGGACACCTCGTATGCAGAGGGCGCGGGCATCAAGTCGGCGACGTTCGAGGTGGATGCCCCGTACGCCTACGGCACGCTGTCGGTTGAGGCAGGGACGCACCGGTTGGCCCGCATCAGCCCCTTCGGCTCCGCGGACAAGCGGCAGACGAGCTTCGCGGCCGTCGAGGTGATCCCCGTGATGGAGGAGGCCGTGGAGGTGGAGGTGCCCGAGAGCGACATCCGCATCGACGTGTTCCGCTCGTCCGGCCCCGGCGGCCAGTCCGTGAACACCACCGACTCGGCGGTGCGCATCACCCACCTGCCCACCGGGATCGTGGTGTCGATGCAGGACGAGAAGAGCCAGATTCAAGAACCGCGCGGCCGCGATGCGCGTGCTGCAGACGCGACTGCTGCTCCTCAAGAAGGAGGAGGAGGCGGCCCAGAAGAAGGAACTCGCCGGGGACATCAAGGCATCCTGGGGCGACCAGATGCGCTCGTACTTCCTCTACGGCCAGCAGCTCGTCAAGGACCTGCGCACCGGCTACGAGGTGGGAAACCCGCAGCTGGTGTTCGACGGCGACCTAGACGGCTTCATCGACGCGGGCATCCGCTGGCGCCGGTCCGCTGCCGCGCAGTCGTAGGCGGCTATTCGGGTTGCGCGTGCCGCGAGAGCAGCACGAGCGCGAGTTCAATGGTGCGGTCGATCACCTGCTGGTCGCCGCGCGGGTCCATGGCGAACGCGAGGTCCATGAGTGCGGACGACATGGTCGCCGCGATCTCCAGGTCCAGGCGCAGATCAGCTGAGGGCGCCACGGCGCCGGTGCGCACGTAGGCGGCCTCGAGGTGCTCGGCGATCTGCGTCGAGACCGTGCGCTCGCCCCCATAGCCGTCGAGCACCTGCCCGAACCGCAGCGCCGTGAAGCCTGGTTCGGTGCGGGCGAAGGCCACATAGCGGCTCATCACACCTGCGAGGAACGCGCGCCCGGCCCCTGCCGGCGGGTCTGCGTCGATGCCCGCCCAGAACCGGTCCATGTTGCGTGCCGCGAGCCCGCGCAGGATCGCCCGCGCGTCCTCGAAGTAGCGGTAGAGGCCGCCAATGGACGCCCCCGCCTCGGCGGCCACCGCGGTGGTCGTGACCGCGTCCAACCCGCCGCGCTCGATGAGCGAAGCGGCGGCGTCCAGCAGCGCGTCCACGCGCTCTTGGGCCCGACGCTGGCGCGGCTTGGTGCGCACGGTCGCCGTGGGATTCGTCACGCCACCGAGCGTAGTCGCACCTAAAGCGAAGAAGTTTCGTTATTCTCGTTGACGTGCTGGGGTTGACGGGCCGAAAGGCTGCGGTGGGTGCCGCTGCGCTGCTGATGGGCGCTGCGCTGATGACGGCCGCCTCGTCGGCGACCACAGCGTCGGCCGCAACCGGGCCCGGCCCAGACGTGTACGTCACCATCTTTGGGCAGTTGGCCACGTATGAGGGCGGGTCGGCCACGGTGCTCAATGTACCCGGCATGGTGGACGCCGTTTACGCGCCGGACGCCACCACCGTACTGGCGCTCGGCACTGGACCCGAAGGCTCCCGCGTGAGCGCGGTCGCTGCGGCCAGCCTCGCCGTGACGCGCAACGTTCTGGATCTTGAGGGCACTCCGGTGTCGATCGCGGTGCTGCCGGATCGCCACAGCCTCGCCGTGCTCACGGCGGCGCCCAACACCCTGACGATCGCGGAGATCGCCACTGGTGAGGTGACCGGGGCGATGTCGCTGCCCAACGCGCCAACGTCATTCGTTGTCGCCCCAGACGGAACTGTGGCGTATGTGGCGTCCGCAACGGGACGAGACGTGCAGGTGGTGGACCTCGCCGCCCTCGAACTGGGGCGGGACTTGCCTATCAACGGCACGCCGGGAGACATCGTCATCAACCCAGGCGGATCCACCTTCTGGGTGGCCGACACGGAAAACCTCGCGGTGTACCGGTTTGCCGTTGCCGGGTTCACGAGCACGAAGATGAGCCTGCCGCCAGGGTCCAAGTCAGTCACGGATCTGGAGTTGGGGCGCAACCCCGTGGTCGTCAACGCCGTGGATACGCTCGACGGCGAGATCTACTCGACCAGCGAGAATGACACGAACTTCTACCTGGTCCCTCCCCTCGACGTCAACGCGGTCTCAATGAGCGCCGTGGGCACCAGCAGCGCAATCGACGTGGTGCGTGTGGGAGTCATCAGCGTCACGGCCATCGACCGCTACACGCTCGGCCCTGTGGGATACGTGTTCGCATCGCAGAGGGTGGTCCCCATCAGCGTGGAGCGCATCCTGCGCGCGCCGCTCATCTCGCCCACCGTGGCCGCTGTCGCCGCGCCCGCGTCCGCCACCGTGGGAGACGCGGTCACGCTCACTCCCGTAGTGGGAGACCCCGCCCCCGCACAGCTGCGCTGGGACATCGAGGGCACACAGTTCACGACCGCAGTCGGTCCCATCTCGTACACCTTCGGCAAGGGAGGCCCCATCGTCGTCAGCGTCACGGGCATCGCGGCGGACGGCACCACGGGACCAAACGACCTCTATGACGGGCGTGGGTTTGCGCGCGAGGGAAACCCATCGACCGCGACCGCGACGGTCCAGGTGGATGCGGTTCGCCAGACGCTCACCTACGACTTCACGGCTACGGACACGGCGCAGTACGTCCAGCTGCCCGCCGGCACCTATCAGGTGCGCGCAATCGCGGGTGGCGCCCCGGGAGCCGCAGGGGAGTCCACCGAGACGTGGAACGGCGATACTGGCACCGAGACGCTCCATGGCGGCAGCGGCGGTGCAGGACTGGCGGTCAAGACCACCATCCCCGTGGGTGGCTCGCACCTGGTGAAGCCGCTCGATCAGCTCGGGCTCGTCATCGGCGGATCCTCGGGGAACCTGGTGGGAGGCACGGGCGGCTCGGATGGCGGCGGAGTCGCCGGTAACGGCGGCCGCGGGGGCAATGGCTCCGGGGTGTTCCTCGTCCACGATGCCTCCGCCGCCGTCCATGGGTGGCTGCTGATCGGCCCCGGCGGCGGCGGCGGTGGGGGAAACTACGGATTCCTCAAGGACCAAGCGCCGCCCAAGGGAGGCCCGGGCGCCCTCACGCTCGAGGCGACTGTTGGGTTCAGCCCCGCGAGCAGCGGCAGCGGTACTCCCGGCATCGCGCCCGCCTACTGCCTCGACGCCACCGTCACCGGCACCGCACGGGAGTTCCATGACGGGCCGTATACCGCGGGCTTCGGACAGAACGGCAACCCCGGAGCAGACGGGCCCACGGGGTCCACGTCCGGTGGCGGGGGCGGTGGCGGCGCCGGTTGCCAGGGTGCGCTCGGCGCAGAGTCGGCATCGGGCGGCGCTGCCGGCTCCGGCGGTGGGGGAGGCGTTGGATTCTCGCGGTACCCCGTCACCGGGTCGAGTTCGAGCGATCACGCCTACGTCCACCTCGACATCGACTATTGGCTCGGCGGAGCGCCGTCCGTCTGGTTCGACTCTCGCAGCGCCACGGAGCGGGCCACCGCGGGAGTCGAGGTGTGCTTCCCCTTCTCCCTGTCTCGAAACACCGCGACGTCGCGGGGACCCGTGACGGTCTCCGGCTTGAGCTGGCTCACGGTGCGCTCGGTGAGCGACTGGGGGATCGAGGCCTGCGGCACCCCCACGAGCGCGGCCGACTCCGGCACCTTTACCGTGGCCGCCTCCGACTGGGGCGCTACATCGAGCGTCAAGGTCACGGTGCTCACGCCAACGGTGTCGGTTGGCACCTACACGCGGCAGGTGCGGGTTGGCACGGCGGTGTCGATTCCCGTGACCGTCTCCGGCTTTGTGCAATCCGACGCCACGGTCACCGTGAGCGGCCTGCCTCCTGGCCTCGTGGTCACCGGGAGCGGCAACACCTTCGCGATCGAGGGCACCATTCCGCTGGGCACGGACGGCGACTGGTTTGGAGAGGTGACCGCCACCAAGGACCGCGCGCACCCGTCTGCGCCGGTTCGCCTGACCGTCTACTCGCTGACCGACGCGTCGATCGCGCTCGCGGGTGCGTCTACCGCGCACGTGGGGGACACCGTGTCGTGGACCGCCCAGGTCGCCAGCGTGGGCGAAGACTCGGCGGTCGGCGGCGCGAACGTCACCGTCGACGTTCCGGACGGACTCACCCTCACCTCACTGTCCGGAACGGGATGGTCCTGTGACCTCGAGACAGGCTGTTCGCGCACGCTCACGGCCGGAGATGCCATCCCGCCCATCGCAGTCACCGCTACGGCGACCGCGACTGGCGACTTCGCCGTCGGTGCCGCCGTGAACGTGGCCAACGACGGCCAGACCGCGAACGACACGGCGCAGGCGAGCCTTGCGGTCTCGGCCGCCCAAGTCAGTGAGCCGACCGTCACGCCGGAGCCGACCGTCACGCCGGAGCCGACCGTCACGCCGGAGCCGACCGTCACGCCGCAGCCCGAAGTCACGCCGAAGCCTGAAGTCACACCGCACCGAGGCGCGACGGGCACGTCGACCGGCGCTCCGGGCACCACCGCGCAGCCGGGCACCACAGCAGGACCCAGCACCACAGCAGAGCCCAGCGCCACAGTCGAGCCGACACCCGCAGCCACCGGCTCCGCCGCGCAGCCGGGAGACCCTGCCGCGCCCTCGGAGTCCGAGACTCCCGGCCCCACCGCGGTCGCGGGCGACCACGACAACGCACCCAACGGCCCGCAAGGCTGGTGGTGGATTGTCCTCGTGATCCTCGCAGCACTAGGAGCCGCGGTAGCCATCGGACTTGCCCGCAAGCGCCAAACCGGGCCCTGAGTGTGACGACCCGCACAAAGCGGAGGCGGCGCGCCTAACTTGACCCGCCGTCGGGCCGTGTTTCCCTAGACGAAGGCGCGAGTCCAACCCCTCGTGTCCGGCGACTCATGATCAGATTCGACAACGTTTCCAAGGTGTACGCGCGCGGCGCAAAGCCTGCGCTCGATGACGTCTCGGTGGAGATTGAGCGTGGGGACTTCGTGTTCCTCGTGGGCTCCTCCGGCTCGGGCAAGTCCACCTTCCTGAAGCTGATCCTCAGGGAAGAGCGGCCAAGCACCGGTGACATCTATGTGGCCGGCCGCCACCTGAACCGCCTCTCCAGCTGGCGCGTGCCTCAACTGCGCCGGGAGATCGGCGCGGTGTTCCAGGACTTCCGCCTGCTGCCGAACAAGACCGTGTATCAGAACGTCGCCTTCGCCCTGCAGGTCATCGGCAAGAAGCGGCACGTCATCAACTCGTCGGTGCCGGAGATGCTCGACCTCGTGGGGCTCGCCGGCAAGGAGAAGCGCCTCCCGCATGAGCTGTCGGGTGGCGAGCAGCAGCGTGTGGCGATCGCTCGCGCCTTCGTCAACCACCCGCCGATCCTGCTGTGTGATGAGCCCACCGGAAACCTCGACCCGGGGACGTCCGTCGGCATCATGCGGCTCCTCGACCGCATTAACCGCACGGGAACCACGGTGCTGATGGCGACCCACGATGACGAGATCGTGGACCAGATGCGCAAGCGCGTGATCGAGCTGAAGGGCGGCCAGCTGGTCCGCGACCAGGACCGCGGCGTCTACGGGCTGGAGCGCGTATGAGGCTGAAGTTCATCCTGGGCGAGGTTGCGAACGGCCTGCGCCGCAACTCGACGATGGCGCTGTCGGTGGTGCTCGTGACGTTCGTGTCGCTGACCTTCGTTGGCGCCGCCGCGCTCATTCAGGCGCAGATCGGCGAGCTCAAGCAGAGCTGGTACGGCAAGGTCGAGGTGACGATCGGCCTGTGCCCGGAGAACGCGCGCTCAACGCAGTGCGCCGCGGGCGAGGTGACCGAAGACCAGAAGGCGCAGATCCTCGCCGTCCTCAACGACGGGCCGGTCGCCGACCTCGTCAAGAAGGTGTACTTCGAGTCGAAGGAAGAGGCGTTCGAGAACTACAAGCGCCTCGATAACCAGGGCATCAGCGACCTCCTGACGGCCGACCAGATGCAGGCGAGCTTCCGCGTGAAGCTCAAGGACCCCGAGCAGTTCCAGGTGGTCTCCGACGCGGTTGCCGGCATGCCGGGAGTGGACTACGTCCAGGATCAGCGGGACACGTTCGCGCAGCTGTTCAAGTTCCTCAACGCCGCCACGCTCGTGGCCGCCGCGCTCGCGGCGATCATGCTGCTCGCCGCCGGTCTGCTCATCACCACGACGATCAGGCTCAGTGCCCTCAGCCGCAGGCGCGAGACCACCATCATGCGAATGGTCGGCTCGTCTCGCACGCTCATTCAGGCGCCGTTCCTGCTCGAGGGCGCCGTTGCCGCGACGCTCGGCGCCGTCCTCGCCGTCGGCGCCCTGTACGCCTCGGTGCGCTACGTGGTGGGCGACTGGCTGCGGGCCTCGCTTACCTGGATCCCATACATCGGTGAGGCGGACGTGCTCGCCGTGGCGCCGTACCTCATCGCGATCGCCGTGGCCCTCGCCGCCGCCGCGTCTGTTGTCACGCTCGGAAAGTACACGCGGGCATGAGGCTTCAGAACCGCTTCTACGCGGTGATCACGGCGCTGCTCGCTGTGGTCATCTGCTCGGGGTGGGCGTTCAGCGCCGCTTCCGCGGTGGTGACGCCAACCACGGTGCATGCTGACGACGACTACGACGACCAGATCGCAGACGCCAACAAGGACGCCAAGAAGATCCAGAACAAGCTGGATGATCTCGAGAGCGAGCTCGAGGACACCGACGCCGCGATCATCAAGACGAACAAGCGCATCGGCGAACTCGAGGACAAGCTGCCGGGGCTCAAGAAGGAACTCGCGGCCGCCAACGAGCGCTACAACGCCGCCGTGGTGCAGCAGAAGATCGTCGCCGACAAACTGAAGGCGGCCATCGCCCAAGACAAGGACATCACCCAGCAGATCGCGGACGACAACGAGCGCATCGAGCAGCTGAAGATCAGCCTCGGCGCACTCGCCCGCGAGCAGTACATGGGCGAGGGCGCGTCGGACTCGCTCGCGATCGTCTTCGGCGCTGAGAGCTCAAGCGACTTCGTGCAGCGTTTCGCCGCGCACCACTCCGCCGCGCGCATCCAGACCAACGCGCTGGACGAGATCGAGGAGATCGCCGCCACCAACCGCAACCGGGGCGCCCGCCAGGAGGCCGTGCGCGACTACATCCAGGAGCTCAAGGACCAGGCCGACGCTCTGGTTGAGGAGGCTGCTCAGGCCCAGCAGGCCGCGGAGAAGAAGAAGCAGGAGGTCGACTCTGCGCTTGACGAGCTCGCGACCCTCAAGCAGACGCTCGCCGCCGCGCGCAAGGAGGCGATCGCGAAGCAGGCCGAACTTGAGAAGAAGCAAGACAAGGTTCGCGCCGAGATCCTCGCCCTCGTCAAGAAGAAGCTGGCCTCCCAGAACCACGGCAACCCCACGCCGCTCGGCAAGGGCTACCTGAGCTTCCCCACCAAGGTGCCGTATATCACGAGCTCCTACGGCATGCGCTTCCACCCGATCCTGCACTACTGGCGCATGCACGCCGGCACCGACTTCCGCGCGTACTGCGGCACGCCCATCTACGCCGCGGCGGAGGGCAAGGTGCTGTGGGCCAAGTACCTCAACGGCTTCGGCAACCAGGTGATGGTGGACCACGGCTACGTCAAGGGCAACTCGCTCATGACCAGTTACAACCACCTGTCCAAGTTCGCCGTGCACAGCGGCCAGTACGTCTCGCGCGGCCAGGTGGTCGGGTATTCGGGCAACGAGGGGCTGTCGCTCGGTTGCCACCTGCACTTCGAGGTCTACGTCAACGGCCACACCGTGAACCCCATGTCGATCCTGGGCCCGATCCCCTAAGCCGCGCGGCGTACACTTCTCATTCGGCCCTGCGTGCAGTGACACAGCGAGCGAATGGAGGTGAGTCATGGCCAAGGAGTCCCTGAAGGTCGTGGCGACCAACCGTTCGGCGCGCCATGACTTCTTCATCGATGACGTCTTCGAGGCGGGAATCGTCCTCACCGGCACCGAGGTGAAGGCCCTCCGCATGGGCCGCGCCACCATCGGCGATGGCTACGTGTACATCGAGAGCGGCGAGGCCTGGCTCGACAACATCTACATCCCTGAGTACACGCAGGGAACGTGGACTAACCACGCCCCGCGCCGCAAGCGCAAGCTGCTGCTCCACCACCACGAGATCGAGCAGCTCATGCACGGCACTCGCGAGAAGGGCCACACGATCGTGCCCCTGCGCCTGTATTTCGTCGACGGCCGGGCCAAGATCGAGATCGCTCTCGCGCGCGGCAAGAAGCTCTACGACAAGCGCCAGTCGCTCAAGGAGCGCCAGGACAGCCGCGAGGCCGAGCGCGCCATGAACGCGCGCCGCTGATTCAGGAGTCACTTACGGGCCGACGCTGACTCGCCTCACGCTCGAACCCCGGCATGATGGGGGCATGAGATGGCTTCTTGCGGCACTTGCCGCCGCCCTGGCGACGTTCGCAGCGACCCCGGCCACGGCGTCGGACCTAACCACAGCGTCGGGCCTGGAAACAAGCACCACAACCACGGGCAACCAGATCACCCGCTGGGACGAGACCTACGACCTGCAGGCTGATGGCTCGGCGAAGGTGCGCCTGGAGATCGACTTCGACTTCGGCGACGACCCGGGCCACGGGCCGTACTTCACGTTCCCCACTCACCAGGTCTACGACGACACCTACAACCGCGTGTACGAGATCACGGACCTCACCGCGTCGAGCCCCACCGGAGCGCCGGCGAAGGTGTACACCGAGGACGGTGACTACTGGCTCGTGGTCCGCATCGGGGACGAGAACATCGACAACGTCAGCGGCAAGCAGACATACGTGCTCACGTACACCGTCCACCACGTCATGAACTCGGTGACGGACGCGGTGCCGCCGGGACAGTCGGATCCCATCGATGCGGACGAGTTCTACTGGAACGCGATCGGCGACGGCTTCGAGATTCCCATCTCCAATGCAACCGTGACGGTCATGAGTCCGGTCGATGCGATCGCCGCCCAGTGCTTCGCGGGAGCGTCCGGCGTCGCGGACCCGTGCGATTCCGCATCCGCCACGGGCGCGAAGGCGACGTTCACGCACGCGGCGCTCAGCCCCGGGCAGCCGATGACCGTTGACGTTCTGTACCCGGCGGGCTCGTTCGACACGACCCCCCAGCTGGAGATCGCGGACGACACTGCGCGCGCCTTCCGCTGGTCCCTGCCGTGGGCCCTTCCCGGACTGCTCATCCTCATTGGAGGCAGCGTCCTGCTGGGGCGTGCGCTGTGGAGGGCCACGCGGGACGAGTACTACGCGGGGCTCACCCCCGGCCTCGCGCCAACCGGCGCCGATGAGGGCACCACACGGTCGCTGCGCAAGGCGCCGCCGGTCGCGGTGCGGTTCGATCCGCCAAAGGGTGTGGCGCCCGGGCTCGTGGGCACGCTGTGGGACGAGTCGGCAGATACCAGGGACGTCACCGCCACCATCGTAGACCTCGCCGTTCGCGGGTATCTGCGCGTTGACCACGTCGAGGCCGAGGACTACCGGCTCGTGAAGCTGAAGAACTCGGACTCGACGATGCTCAAGTACGAGGGCGAGCTCTTTGACCAGATCTTCCTTGGCCGCAACGAGGTGCTGCTCTCGGAGCTCAAGACGACCTTCGCGAAGACGCTCCAGGACGTGTCCGTGCAGATGTACCAGGACACGGTGTCCATGGGCTGGTACCGGCGGGCGCCATCCTCGACCCGCCTCGCCTGGGCTGGGCTCGGTGTGCTGCTGGTCGTCGCCGGCTTCTTCGGCTCGTTCTTTGTGGCCAACCTCGGCGGCTCCGTGCTGCTGACCCTGCCGCTGATCCTCATCGGCGCGGTGCTCATCTTCACGCAGCGCGCCGCTCCCGTGCGCCAAGCGGAGGGCTCTCGCGTGCTCGCCGAGTCCAAGGGCTTCGAGTTGTTCCTGCGCACCGCCGACGCGAACCAGCTCAAGTTCGAGGAGGGCCAGGACATCTTCTCCAAGTACCTGCCCTACGCGATCGCCTTCGGCATCGCCGAGCAGTGGACCAAGAAGTTCCAGGACCTCGCGGCGGCCGGCTACCAGGTGGCGGAGCCCAACTGGATGACGGGCTACACGTTGGGCTCGTTCTGGGCCCTGTCGAATGGCTTCACGGGGACCATCTCGCAGTTCTCCTCTCTCACCTCCGCTGCGGTCTCCGCACCCACTCCGGGCTCGAGCGGCAGCTCCGGCTTCGGCGGGGGAGGCGGGGGAGGGTTCTCCGGCGGCGGCGGTGGAGGCGGCGGTGGAGGCGGCTGGTAGGTGCTCGCGGCCGCGGCCGTGGCCGCGCCCGTGGCGACCTCCGGCGGCGCGCCCAACGCTCCTGACCACTCACGGGGCCTTCGGCGGCTCTGTGACCGGTCAAAGGCCGCCTGAGTGGTCAGGAGTGTTGCGGGGGCAGAGCGTTGGGTGGGGCGAGCAAGGGGGGCGGTGACAGCGTCGGACCTGGCAGGTAGACTGGACCCATAACTGCACAGGGGATGATCGGTTTCGACGTGTGTTTACTTCCTAGGGGAAGCGGGCCGAGAATGTTGGGTTATCTCGTAAACGTTCCCAGCAAAATACAGGTGCCGATTCCAATCGCACCGACTTCGCCCTCGCTGCCTAAGCGAGCGCCATGAAGTCCGTCAGCCCAGGCGTGTTCCCGTCCTGGATCCTGGCGTCATCTAGGGAACTTGCTGATCGCTCTCGTCATCGGGGCGCTCGGGACACTTAGGTGACTGGGCCCATCTCACCGGCTCGCCTGATGTTGGTGAGGGGCCGAGAAACACTTCTCAGGCTGCGCCCGGAGAAGACCTAGGTTTGACCATGCGGACGCGGGTTCGATTCCCGCCATCTCCACTTATCCCTGTGTACGAGGCCCCCGGTTTGGACTAGCCGGGGGCTTCGTCTTGCCCTGGCGCGTGCGCGCCCGCGCGACCCACGTCTCAACCGTTCACGCGACGTTTGGTGGCCAATAGTGCGCCCAAACATGGTGTGGGCGGTTGAGACGTAGGGGGCCCGACGCTGTGGCCGGCTCTACCCGAATCTCCTGTACTTGCGGTGCACGGTCTGGCGAGTGACGCCAAGGAAGGTGCCGATCTCCGCCCAACTGAGCCCGGCGCTGCGCGCGCCGCACGGCCAGTTCCTCGCGCCCCGCGAGTTCGCTCTTGGCCTTGGCCACGGCGCGCAGCTCGCCGATCGGGGAGTCTTCGAATTGCCCGCCAACTGAGGTCTTCATGGTGTCAGCATATGCTGACGAGCACCTGACCGTCGCCGAATCATTCCCTGGCGAAACGTAGGGTTGACCCATGGAACTTCGACCCCTCGCCCACGCCCCCTTCGCCGTCTCAGCCGTGGGGCTCGGCTGCAACAACTTCGGCCGCGCCGGCACCGTGAGCGAGACCCAGGACGGCACCAACGCCGTGATCCACGCTGCGCTCGACGCGGGCGTGACCTTCTTCGACACCGCTGACATCTACGGAGGGCAGTGGGGCCTGAGCGAGTCGCTCATGCGTGAGGCGCTCGCGGAACGACGTGACGAGGCGATCGTCGCCACCAAGTTCGGCCACAGCGAGGTCGCGACGCCCCTCGATCACCTCGGGGCCAAGGGCTCCCGCGCGTACCTGCGCGCGGCGGCGGACGCCTCGCGGGAGCGGCTCGGCATCGACGTGATCGACCTGTTCCAGATCCACACCCCGGATCCGAAGACGCCCATCGAGGAGACGCTCGAGGCGCTAGCGGAACTCGTGCAGGAGGGCGCGATCCGGGCATACGGCCACTCGCAGTTCACCGCAACCCAGATCCGCGAGGCCAACGCCGCCGCGGACCGGTTGGGAGTTGCCCGATTCGCCACCAGCCAGGACCAGCTGAGCCTCGCGGTGAGGGCCGCGGAGACCGACGGCCGGCTCGAGGCCGCGGTCGAGGGCGGCCAGGGCTACCTGCCGTTCTTCCCGCTCCACAACGGGCTCTTCACCGGCAAGTTCACGCGCACGGAGCGCCCGGCGGGCACGCGCATCGCGGAGGTCCGCCCGCAGATCGCGGACCAGGCGAACTGGGATGCGATGGAGGCCTACCAGGCGCTATGCGACGAGTGGGGCATCACCATGCTCGAGGCGACGTTCGGCTGGTTCCTCGCGAAGCCGGCCATAGCGTCGGTCATTGCGGGGGCCACGCGGCCGGAGCAGGTGACGGCGAATGCGAAGGCGGGGGAGACCCGCCTCACCCAAGACCAGGTGAGCGCAATCGACGCGCTGTTCCCGGCGTCGGGCGCTTAGCGGCCCATCGCTACGCGCTCGGGGCAGTCGAACGGATCGCGGGCGCCGAGGCCCACCTTGTTGAGATACGCGGTGATGATGCCGTATGAGCGCAGCAGCCCGGTCTCGGTGTACGGAAGCTCGATGTTCGCGCAGTGCTCGCGCACGATCTCGCGGGCGCGGAACAGCTGCGGCCGCGCCATGTTGGGGAAGAGGTGGTGCTCAATCTGGAAGTTGAGGCCGCCCATGAGGATGGTCATGAACCATCCGCCCTTGATGTTGCGGCTCGTGAGCACCTGGCGGGAGAGGAAGTCCACCTTCTGGTCCTCGGCGATGATCGCCATGCCCTTGTGGTTAGGGGCGAACGACGCGCCCATGTAGACGCCGAACACGGCCATCTGCACGGCGATGAAAGCGAACGCGATTCCCACGGGCATCAGGAAGAACAGCGGCACCAGGTAGACGACGAAGTGGCTGACGATGCCCAACAGCTCCAGCACGCGCTGGCGCGGCGTGCCGCGCGTGAAGGCGGAGACCAGTGCGGAGCGGTGCAGGTTGTAGCCCTCGAACGTCAGCAGCGGGAAGAACAGCCAACCCTGGCGAGCAACGATCCAGCGCAGCGGCCCGCGCGCCTGCTCCGCATCCTCGCGGCGGAACATGACCACGTTGGGGTTGATGTCCGGATCCTTGCCCACCGTGTTGGGGTTCGCGTGGTGGCGCGAGTGCTTGTTCATCCACCACTGGTAGCTCATGCCGACCACGTAGGTGGAGATGATCTTGCCGAGGTTGTCGTTCGCCTTGCCGGACTTGAACACGGTGCGGTGCGAGGCCTCGTGGCCGAGGAACGCGAACTGCGTCAGGACCAGACCGAGCGCCGCCGCCATGAGCAGCTGGAACCATGAGTCGCCCAGCAGGATCATCCCCGTGATGACGCCCCCGAGAGCGAGCACAAGGGCGGCGAAGAAGCTCGCGTAGAACACGTAGCTGCGCTTCATCAGGCCGGCATCGCGAGCCGTCGCGGCGATCTCGGTGAAGGACCGCGTGACGTGATTCACGGGGATGGTGGGTGTGGCAAAGCCGGAAGTTGTCACTGGCTGGGGGCCTCTCGCTCAGCGGGTGCTGGTCATGCGACTTCCCAGTCGACGTAAGAATGCGCGGGGGGACGCGGATGCACTAACCTTACGCGACCGTAGGTTAATGCGCGAGTATTGCGGCGGTATGTGCCAAATCCGTCGCGCTACGCACCCACCCTCGCGCGGATCACCGTCCCCCACGGGTCCCGGAACGTGAGCTCCTGGCCGTCGTCCTCCACGTCCACGCCCGCGAACTCGAGGCGAGAGCGCAAGGCGGCCACAGCGTCGGGCCCGGGCAGGACGATGTCCATGCGGCCCAGACCCAAGGAGGCGGCACGCGGTCCGGCACCGCGCGAGTTCCACGTGTTCAGGCCGATGTGGTGGTGGTAGCCGCCCGCGGACACGAACAGGGCGGAGCCCATGTCGAAGACCTCGTCGAAGCCCATGGTGTCCACGTAGAAGCGCTTTGCCGAGGGGATGTCGCCCACCTGCAGGTGCACGTGGCCCACGCTCGCGGCGGCGAGCGGAGAGGCGAACTCGCCCTCCGTGAGGTGCTTGCCGAGGTAGCCGTTCGCGTCGATGTACTCGGTGCCCATGACGGGGCGGCCCTCGGCGTCTCGCGCCCATGCGGAGCGCGGGCGATCCCAGTAGAGCTCCACCCCGTTGCCCTCGGGGTCATCGAAGTAGAAGGCCTTGCTGACGAGGTGGTCGGCGCTGCCCGTGTACGCGCGGGGCGCCGCCTGCGCAACGCGCGCCACGGCGGCCGCGAGCCCGGGCTCGCTGTCGAAGACCACCGCGGTGTGGAACAGCCCGGCGCCGCGACGATCGAACCGCGGCAGTCCCTGGGAGGGGGTGAGCGACATGGTCTCGACCCCGCCGCGGCCCAGCACGTGCGTGTCGCCGTCGGCGCGAATCGCGTCGAGGGCGAGCACGTCGCGGTAGAACGCCAGCATCGTGTCGAGGTCGTTCACGAGCAGGCGAACCGGACCCATTCGGGTCTCCGGCGCGATCGTGTCAGGCATGGCCACCATAACGTCGCCGCGGCGCCGATATTCCCTCGTAGGCGTGCCCCGGCGCAGCGGATACGCTGACGCAATGGACAAGGCCGCCGATCCGGACTCCGTCCCAGCGATGGCCCTGCACGGACTCACCAAGGTCTACGGGAGCTTGCGGGCGGTGGACGCCATCGACCTCGATATCCCGGTGGGCTCGTTCTACGGCGTGGTGGGACCGAACGGCGCGGGCAAGACCACCACCCTCTCGATGGCGACGGGCCTCCTCACCCCGGACGCCGGCACGGTTCACATCTGCGGCATTGATCTCTGGAGACGGCCCGACGCTGCCAAGCCTCTGCTTGGCGTCTTGCCTGACGGGCTGCGCACCTTTGACAGGCTCACCGGCGCCGAGCTGATCTCCTACGCGGGCCGCCTGCGGGGCCTGAGCCCGGACGTCATCGAGGGCAGGCGGGATGACCTCATCACGGCACTCGACCTCGGCGGGGCTTCGCGGACCCTCGTCATGGACTACTCGGCCGGGATGTCGAAGAAGATCGCGCTCGCGTGCGCGCTGGTGCACGCGCCACGGGTGCTCGTGCTCGACGAGCCCTTCGAGGCGGTCGACCCCGTGAGCGCCACGGCGATCCGCCGCATCCTCATCGACTTTGTCGCCGGTGGTGGCACCGTGGTGATGTCGTCGCATGTGATGGCCCTGGTAGAACGCCTGTGCACGCATGTGGCCGTGGTGGGTGCCGGTCGCGTGCTGGCCTCCGGCGACATCGACGACGTGCGCGGCGGCAGCGAACTCGAGGAGCGCTTCGTCGAGCTCGTGGGCGACGAGCGCGAGCACAGGGACCTGACGTGGTTGCGACCCTCGTAGGGCTCCGCCTCACGTCCATGCGCCACCTGCTGGCGCGCGAGTGGTGGCGGATCCTCGTGCTCATCGCCGGCGGCATCTGGATGCTCACCCTCGTTCCCGGGATCCTCTGGGCGCGCGTCTCGCTCAGCAACACGGATGCCGACGCGCGCACCGTGGCGCTCGCGAGCATCGGCTTGGTGTGCGCCCTTGGATGGGCCCTGGTGCCCGTGCTCGTGGCGGGAGGCGACGACACCCTCGACGCAAGACGCTTCTCGCCCTTCGGCGTCAGCGCCTCGCGCATCATGCCCGGCCTCACCGTGGCCGCGCTGCTGACGCTGCCCGCGCTGTTCTTCGGCTTCATGTGGCTCGCGCTGTGCTCGTCATGGTTCGCGGAGGGCGCGGGCGTTGGCCTGCTCGCCCTCGCGGGGGCGTGCGTGCAGACCCTGTCCTACGTGGCGCTCGCCAAGGTCTGCGCGGCCTGGGCAGCGCGCGTGTTCGCCAGCCGCAGGGCGCGCATGGTCGCGCTCGCGCTCGCGCTCGCGGCGCTGGCCCTCGCCGCCATTGCCGCGTGGCGAGCGCTCAACAGGGGCCTCGAGCACCTCTTCGAAGCCGACTTCGATCTGTTCATCGACGCCGTGGGGCGCACACCGCTCGTCTCGGCCCTCACCGCCCCAGCGCGTGCCGCCGCCGGCGAGTGGGCGTCGGCCCTATGGCTGTTCGGCATCGCGATCGCGTGGACGGCGGCGCTGCTCCTGGCGTGGCGCGCCAACGTCGCGCACGCCATCGTCACGCCCAGTTTTCGCAGCGCGGGCGGCCGGGCGCGGCCCGACGCCATGGTCAGGGCGGGCCGTCGCGTCGCCTTCCTGCTGGCGAGCGACCGCAAGGGGCCCGCGGGGGCCGTCTACGCGCGCGTGGCGCGCGCCTTTCGGGGAGACCCGCGCTACGTCACGGGGCTCATCGCGACGCTGCTGCTGCCCGTCCTGTTCGTTGCGGTGCTGATTCCGTCGTTCGACCTGGACCCACGGTGGGCGTTCGCGGCCCCGTTTGTGCTCGCAACGTCCATTGGGTGGGGCCGCCACAACGACATCGCGTACGACTCGACCGCCCTGTGGCTCGACATCGTGGCCGGCAGTCGCGGCGCGGAGGTGATGCGCGGCCGCTTCGCCGCGGTGCTCACGTGGTCGCTGCCGCTCGTCGCGGGGGCGGGGATCGTCACGGCGTGGTGGTCGGGCCACTGGTCGCTCGCTCCCGCGGTCGCGGGCGCCGCGGTCGGGGCGCTCGGCGCCTCGCTCGGCGTGGCCGCGATCACGTCGGTGGTGCTTCCGTATCGGGTGCCCGCTCCCGGCGAGAACCCCTTCGGCGCCGAGGTGGGATCCGTTGGGGCCGGTCTGGTTGGCCAGCTGGTGTCGTCGGCGGCGACGCTCGTGCTGCTTCCGCTTGTCATCGTGCCGTGCATCCTCGCGATTGCCGTCGACGGGCGGTGGGGCATCCTCGCGTGTGTTGGCGGGCTCGGGCTCGGTGCCGCCGCGTTCCTCTATGGGCTCGCAGTTGCCGGCCGACTGTACGACGCCAGGTCCGGCCGCCTGCTCGCCGCGGTGGCTTAGGCGGGGGTTAGGCTTTTCGCATGAGTGAGACCCTTGAGCCCCAGCCGCTTCCTTCGTCACAACCTCAAGGCGGAACTGCGACCATCGAACGCGTCGAGACGCGAGAGCTGATCGAGCCCGGAGACGCCGAGCGGTTCGCGCACTACGTGCGCAAGGAGAAGATCCTCGAGTCCGCGTTAAGTGGCGAACCCGTGATTGCGCTGTGCGGCAAGGTGTGGGTGCCGGGCCGCGATCCCAGCCGTTTCCCGGTCTGCCCCGCGTGCAAGGAGATCATCGACGGTCGCTTTGGTCCGGAGGACGGCGGCGAGTAGCGCCCGGGACGTCCGCCCAGTGCTTTGCAGGCGGAGCCCGTCAGGTCTCGAGCCTGTCCTCCCAGTAACCGGGGCGTCGCCGTTCGTGGGCGTACGCAACTATGTACACCACGTCATTGACTCGCAGATAGATGACGTTGAAAGGGAAGCCCGCAACCCTGCGCGAGTAGACCTGTGGGACGCGTTGCTGAGCACGGTAGAAGCCCCAGCTTGTTGAAGGATCGAGCAGACTCTCGATGGCGCGCTCCACGCTGTCAGCAAACTTGCCGCCCCAGCCCTCACGTCTTTCTTCGTACCACAGGACGGCGGCGCGCAACTCGTAGTGCGCCTCGTCGTGCTCGCGCCACGTGAATGTCACTTGCGGCGGGCTGCCAACTCCGCGCGAATCCGTGCGAGCCCTTCGCGTCCGTCCACGAGCGTGGCAGTGCCGGCGACGATCTCGCCCACGCGACGGTCGATGGCCGCATCCCATGCCGAGTCGATCTCCGCCTGACTCGCGCCGTGGTCCTGATCCACACTGAGCAAGAGCTGATGCGCAGCCTCAAGGCGCTCGTCACTATCGAGCGCCTTGCCCGCCTCGATGTAGTCCGCCAGCCTCGGAGTCATAGAGGCAGTCTACGGCTGGCCGCCGACCTCCCACGGTAGGGCTGTGGATGAGCCCCGTATCCCGACTGCGGGCGGCGAGTAACGCGTCCTTCCTGGCAAGCGCTCGTAGGCTGTTGCCGTGGACACCGAGCGGAAGGTCGAGCAGGAGGGCGCCGTTGCGACCCGGCTCGACGACGTCTGGGTGACGATCGTCTGGAACGACCCCGTGAACCTCATGAGCTATGTGACCCACGTGTTCCAGAGCTACTTCGGGTTCACCCGCGAGGTCGCCGACACGCGCATGCGCGAGGTGCACGAGAACGGGCGTTCGGTCTTGAGCAGTGGGCCGCGGGAGAAGATGGAAGTGGACGTGCAGGCGATGCACTCCTACGGGCTGTGGGCCACGATGCAGCGGAGCGGCGAGTGAGAGGGTTCGAGCCGGTGGGAGGCACCGCCGTTGCGATCCTCGACGACGAGGAGCGGCTCGTGGTCGCTCGCATCGTCGCCGACGTGGCCGGCCTTCTGGGAGCCGAGGCGTTTGGGCTGGACCACCCCGCGGAGCCAACCACAGCGTCGGACGTGGACGATCCCTTCGAGTACCTGAGGGGACTCGAGGAGTCCATCCGCGAACCCTCCGACCCCGCGATTCTGCGCCTGCTGCCCAACGCCGCGCCCGCCGATCGCGAGGTCGCCGAGGAGTTCAGACGCCTCACGGACGGGGAGCTGCGCGCCACGAAGATCCGCCGACTGAGGCGCATCTGGGAGCAGTTGAGCCGCTCGGATGATGAGTGGGTGGTGCAGGCCGACGAGGCGCTCGCGACCGCGGCCGCGCTCACCGACGTGCGGCTCGTGTTGGCGTCCAGGCTCGGCCTCGTCACCGACGACGACGCCGACCGGCTCCACCAGGAGATCGACCTCGCTGCCCACGCGCTCGAGACAGACGACGACCAGGTGCTGCCGATCGACCATGAGCGGGTATGGCTTGGCATGCTGTACCAAGCGCTGACGTGGCTGCAGGAATCGCTCGTGGAGTACGTGGCAGAGGGAGATGCATGACTGACGCGCCGATCGGCGTCTTCGATTCCGGAGTCGGCGGGCTCACCGTTGCCCGCGCGATGATGGACATGATGCCCCACGAGTCGATCCACTACGTGGGCGACACCCTCAACGGGCCCTACGGACCACTGCCCATCGCCGACGTGCGGCGGCACGCGCTGACGATCATGGACCAGCTCGTCGATGACGGCGTGAAACTCCTGGTAATCGCCTGCAACACGGCGTCCGCGGCGGTGCTTCGCGATGCCCGCGAGCGCTTCGCGCGGGAGCGGGGAGTGCCGGTTGTCGAGGTGATCGTGCCCGCGGTCCGGCGCGCGGCGGCGCTCAGCCGCAACCGCCGCGTAGGCGTCATCGGCACGGTCGCGACCATCACGTCTGGCGCCTACGACGACGCGCTCGCCGGAGCCCCGGACATCCAGGTGACGAGCCAGGCGTGCCCGCGCTTCGTGGAGCTCGTTGAGGCGGGAATCACCTCGGGACCGGAGGTGGTGACGGTGGCGCACGAGTACCTTGAGCCGCTCACGCAGGCGGGCGTGGACACCGTGATCCTCGGCTGCACGCACTACCCGATGCTCGCCGGCGCCATCGGCTACGTCATGGGGGAGGACGTGACCCTCGTGGACTCGGCGATCGAGACCGCGATCGACGTGTACCGCGCGCTCGCGGCCAACGGGATCGAGGCGCCCACCGACACGGTTCCTTCCCACCGCTTCTTCGCGACCGGGGAGCGGGATCGCTTCGAGCAGCTCGCGCAGCGCTTCTGGGCCCGGTCGTCACCGCCGTGGAGACGCTGTGAGGCTCACGATCGTGGGCTCCGCCGGGTCCACGGCCGGCCCGGACTCTCCCGCATCCTGCTACCTGCTTGAGGCCGACGCCGATGGCCGCACGTGGCGACTGGTGCTTGACCTTGGGTCCGGCGCCATTGGGCCGCTGCAGCAGTACTGCAACCCGTCGCGCGTGGACGGGGTGCTCATCAGCCACGGCCACCCGGACCACTGCGCGGACCTGGGAGCGCTCTCCGTGCTGCGTCGCTACGGTCCCGACCGCGATGCGAGCCTGCCGCGCATCAACCTCTTCGGCCCTCCCGGGATCGACCGCCGGATCCTCGAGATAGGTGGCGACACCGGGCCCGACGCTACTTACGACGACCTCAGCGAGTTCGACTTCACCGCGCTCCAGCAAGGCGCTCGCGTCTCCCTCGGTCCGTTCGACATCGCGGCGGCGCGCGCATTCCATCCCGTGCCCGCGCTCGCCTACCGGATCGAGGGGCCATCGCCCTACCAAGGCCGCGCATCCGTGGTCTTCACGGGCGATACCGACCGCTGCGCGGAGGTGGACGCGCTCGCTCGCGGTTGCGACCTGCTGCTCGGTGAGGCGGGCTGGGCGCACCGGTGGGAGAACCCCCTGGTATCCACATGAATGGTGACGAACTGGGGAGACTTGCCGCAGCGTCGGGCGCCGCCAAGACCGTGGTGACGCACATCGCCAGCTGGGTGCCGCCGGCTGAAACGATGGCGCAAGTGCACGCGCACGTGCCGGGGGCGGCGCACGCGCTTCCGGGGCAGGCGCACGAGGTCTGAAGCCCTAGGCTCGGTGCCATGACCATCACCCGCGCGGATGGCCGCGCCTTCGACCAGCTCCGTCCCATCGCCTTCGAGCGCGGCTTCCAGGCCGCCGCCGAGGGATCGTGCCTCGTGACGTTCGGCGGCACGCGGGTGCTGTGCTCCGCCTCGTTCACGCAGGGCGTGCCGCGGTGGAAGCAGGGCAGCGGCGAGGGCTGGGTCACCGCCGAATACTCGATGCTCCCGCGCGCCACCAACACCCGCAACGACCGCGAGTCCGTGCGCGGCAAGATCGGCGGCCGCACCCACGAGATCTCGCGACTCATCGGCCGCTCGCTGCGCGCGATCATCGACGTCAAGCAGCTCGGCGAGAACACGATCGTGCTTGACTGCGACGTCATCGACGCCGACGGCGGCACACGCACGGCCGCCATCACCGGGGCGTACGTGGCACTGGCCGACGCTATTTCCTGGGGCCGCGCGAACGGCGCCATCGGCGCGGCGAAGGTTCCGCTGCTCGGGTCTGTGTCCGCGGTGTCCGTTGGGATCATCGACAGGGTGCCGATGCTGGACCTGCCGTATGTCGAGGACGTGCGGGCCGAGACCGACATGAACGTGGTCATGACCGGCAACGGCGGGTTCGTTGAGGTGCAGGGCACCGCGGAGGGGGCGCCGTTCTCGCGCGGGGAGCTGGACTCGCTGCTCGAGCTCGCCACCGCGGGGAACGCGGAACTGGCGCGGCTCCAGGCGCTGGCGCTGGAGGGCTGATGGCCGCGCGGATCGCGCTCGCGACCCACAACGCCCACAAGGTGGGGGAGATCTGGGCGATCCTCGCGCCCTTGGTGCCTGGGCTGACGCGGGAGTCGGTGGTGTCTGCCGGGGAGTTGGGTGCGCCCGCCCCCGTCGAGGACGGCACGTCGTTCGCCGAGAACGCGCTAATCAAGGCGCGAGCGCTGTGTGCGGCCACGGGGCTCCCGGCGATCGCGGACGACTCCGGCATCGCCGTTGACGTCATGGGCGGAGCGCCCGGGATCTTCTCCGCGCTGTGGTGCGGGCGGCACGGCGCGGACGCGGAGAACCTGCAGCTGCTCCTCGACCAGATGGCGGACATCCCCGCCGCCAACCGCGGCGCAGCCTTCGTCTGCGCCGCCGTGCTCGTCAAGCCGGACGGCACCGAAGTGGTGGAAATGGGGACTGTACGAGGGGCTTTGGCGACCACAGCGTCGGGCAGAAACGGCTTTGGCTACGACCCCATCTTCATCCCAGAGGGATACTCGGTGACGAGCGCCGAGCTGGAGCCGGAGGAGAAGAATCGCATCTCTCACCGGGCCGCGGCGTTCAGGGCGCTCGCCCGGCACGTAGGGGAAGCGCTAGCGACCTCCCGCTGAAAGCTCCGCACGGTTGCTGTGATTCGTGTGACTGATGTGACTGAAAGCGGCCTGTTTGCCGCGAACCGGGTCACTCCTGTCACACGATCCGTGCGGAGCAAACGGATTACGTCAGCACGCCGCAGTAAGCGAGCCCTTGCCGCAGCAGCACGTCCTGGCCGTGCGCCATCTCCCCGGCAACCTCGGGTGACGCGGCCTCCTCTGGGCTGAGCCACACGATGTCGAGCGCGTTCTGGCTCGGCGAGCAGTCTCCGTCGACGGGCACCACGTAGGCGAGCGCCACCGCATGCTGGCGCGGGTCGTGGAACGGGCTCAAGCCGCGCGTGGGGAAGTACTCCGCGATCGCGAACGGGGTGGGGGACGTGGGCACGCGGGGCAGCGCCACCGAGCCCAGGTCCTTCTCGAGGTTGCGGATCAGCGCGTCCCGAACCGTCTCGTGGTACATGACGCGACCGGCGACAAGTGCGCGCGAGATCTCGCCCTCGTCCGCGCGCAGCAACAGGCCAACCTCGGCCACCTCGCCGCGGGGATTAATGCGCACCGGGATCGCGTTCACGTACAGCAAGGGAAGTTCGGATCGCACATGGGTCAGTTCGCGGTCGCTGAGCCAGCCAGTCGGCTCGGACGGCAGTTCGGCCATGTCGGTCATGAGTCTTTTCTACCGCGTCAGCGCGCTGAGGTCACGATGCGCGCCGGGGCGTGACACCCTAGATCAGTGAACGGGCGGCAAGGCCGCCGGAGAGGACACCATGGCAACCGTCGACCTGACCACCGCCACCTTTGACGAGACCGTGAGCCAGGACGGGATCGTGCTCGTCGACTTCTGGGCGGAGTGGTGCGGACCGTGCAAGGCATTCGCGCCCATCTACGGCGCGCTCAGCGAGGACAAGCCCGAGATCACCTTCGCGAAGGTGGACACCGAGGCCCACCAGGAACTCAGCAACCGCTTTGACATCACCGCCATCCCCACGCTCATGGCGTTCCGCGACGGCATCATGGTCTTCAGCCAGGCGGGCGCCCTGCCCGGGCCGGCGCTGAAGCAGCTCGTCGAGGCCGTCGAAGGCCTCGACATGGATGACGTGCGCCGCCAGGTCGCGGAGCAGCACTCGCACTGAGATTGCCCGACGCTGGGGCTGGCTTTCGGCCCCAGCGTCGCCACGTTTGCGGCAGCGCTAGTGCCTACATGCGCGTGAGTGCGACGACCACCGCGACGATACCGAGCGCGATGATCGCGCACGCGGCAACGAGCCCGAGGATGCGCACGGCTCGCTCGGAGACACTCGCGCCAACGAGGCCTCCGACGACGGCGAGCCCCGATTGCCACGTGAGCGACGCAAGGCCGGTCGCGAGGACGAACACGATGGGGCCGGCAGCGGAGGTCGTGACCGTGGTGACCACGGCCGAGAGTGCGAGGAAGTAGACGATCGTCGCCGGGTTGAGCGCGGTCAGCGCCACGAAGCGACCGTAGACGGCGAGCTTGCTGCCCACCACGACCTCTTCCGTCGACTCGGCGTGCGCGCGCACTGCGGCCACCAGCTGAAACACGCCGATGCCGATGATTACCAGCCCCGATACCAGGGCCAGGGCGGGCAGCCAGGCCTCGATGGCGTCGGCGATCGTTGCGCCCAAAGCGACCGCGAGCGCGCAGTACACGAGGTCGACAGTCGCGCACCCAGCGCCGGCGGCCAGGCCAAAGCGCACGCCGCGCACCATGCCCTCACGCAAGATGAGCACGGCGATCGCGCCGACGGGCATGGCGATGGCGAATCCCGCGGCCAGGCCCGCGAAGGCCAGCACCAGGAGGTCGTGCGTCACGGGAGCCATTCTGGTGCGTGCGCCGCCCATACGATGACGACATGGACGTGCCAGAGGTTCGCGAGAGTGGGATGCTCGATGTCGGGGACGGGCAGACTCTCTATTGGGAAGAGGTGGGGGAGCCGCAAGGTAGACCCGCGGTGTGGCTTCATGGCGGACCGGGCTCAGGGATCACGCCGGGGCATCGCAGGCTCGTTTCGCGACCAGGGTGGCGAGGCGTCCTGTTTGACCAGCGCGGCGCTGGGCGTTCGCTGCCGTCGGCCGCGGATCCCAACACTGACCTGAGCGTGATCACGACCGAGAAGATGATTCAGGACATCGAGGCTCTGCGCATCGCTAGCGGAGTCGACACCTGGACGGTCGTCGGCGGGTCGTGGGGCTGCACCCTTGGGCTCGCGTACGCGATTGCGCACCCTGAGCGCGTTGACGGACTGTGCCTCCTCTCGGTCACCACGGGAGCGCACGAAGAGGTCGAGTGGATCACCAGGGGAGTGGGTGCGATCTTCCCGGAAGTGTGGGACGAGTTCGTGGGTCACCTGCCGCCGGGTGAGAGGGACGGCAACATCCCCGCCGCGTACGCTCGCCTGCTTGGCAGCGCCAAACCGACGGTCAGAGCGGCCGCCGCCGCGGCGTGGTGCCGATGGGAGGACACCCACGTCTCGCTCGCCCCCGACTGGACACATTGGGACCGCTACGACGACCCGGACTTCGCCTTCGCCTTCGCCCGCCAGGTTACGCACTCGTGGGCCAACGGATCCTTCCTGCCCGACCGTTGGGTACTGGATCACGCCGGGGAGGTCGGTTGCCCAGTGGAGATGATCCACGGTCGGCACGACGTTTCGGGTCCAGTGGGCATCCCGTGGAAGTTACTCAAGGCACTGCCGGACGGCCGCCTCGCCGTAGCCGAGGGGGCCGGCCACTCTGGGGCGGGAACTGCTGAGTTCGTTGCGGCCGCGATGGACCGCCTGCTGGCGGCCCCACGTGCGCGAGGCGGGACTTGAACCCGCACGTCCGAGGACACTGGAACCTAAATCCAGCGCGTATGCCAATTTCGCCACTCGCGCGCGCGTCAAGGATACGCGAGGCCTACTCGATGCCGAGGTCCCGCCGCAGGCGCCCAACGTGGCCGGTCGCCTTGACGTTGTAGAACGCGTTGGTGACGCGGCCGTCGGGCCCGACGACGATCGTGGACCGGATGGTGCCGTCGATGAGCTTGCCGTAGAGGCTCTTCTCGCCCCACGCGCCGTAGGCGTTCTGGATCGCGAGGTCCTCGTCGGACACGAGCGCGTACGTGAGGTACTCCTGCGCGCGGAACTCGGCGAGCACCTCTGGGGAGTCCTTCGAGATGCCGACGACCTCGTAACCGGCGGCATTGAGAGCACTGAGGCTGTCGCGGAAGTCGCACGCCTCCTTGGTGCAGCCGGGGGTCATCGCGGCGGGGTAGAAGAAGAGAATCACCGTCTTGCCGCGCTGCTCAGACAGGGTGAATGTGCCCGTGTCTGTGGGTGCCGTGAAGTCTGGAGCGAGGTCGCCGGGGGTGAGAAGGTGGCGGGTCACGCCGCTTACGGTATCCGCTCTGACCAGGGCCAATGTCACGCCAAGCGACGGTTGGGTCACGAACCAACAACGGCTGTCCACAGGACTCTGCGGGAGCGCCGCGAAATCGCTACAGTCGGCTCAACCGAGAGGGGGGTGACGATGGCGACAGCCAGGTACGTCCCGCACAAATGCCCTGCGTGCCAGGCGCAACTCAATCCCGACGCGCGCGGACGGTGCCGTACGTGTGGCGCCGACCTGGTTGGGAAGCCCGCGCAGGCGGTGTTCCGCGCCGACGACGCGATAGCCACGCTTCAGGGACGCTATGACGCTCTCGCCGCCGAGTGGCGGGAGTGGGCCAACTATCGCGAGTACTACGCGGAGCGAGTTCGCGAGACGGCCGCTGCACCGGCCGTTGCGCCGGTCGAAGCTCCGGCCGCTGCGCCCGCCCCCCAGGCAAGTGGGTGGTCCGAGTTCGCCTCTCCGGCCGCCGTTGAGTCCACGGCCACGACGTCCACAGCGCCCACGTCCACGGCGCCCACGCCCACAGCGCCTCCGGTGGCGACAGCACCTATGCCAACAACCTCACCAGAGCCGGAACGGACCCGTGCGCCCAAGGCCTCTTCGGCTCGTGCCGCCGCCGCTCGCGAGGCTCTCACCGCCCCGGCGATGCTCGGCGTCGCGGGAGCGTCGCTGCTGGTAGCCGCCGCCATCGTGTTCGTCGCGCTGGCGTGGACCTCGTTCAGCCCCGCCGCTCGGGGTACCGTCGTGCTCGCCGTGGGGGTGCTTGTCGCGGGGATCTCTGTGTGGGTCAAGCGACTCGGCCTGCAGACGTCGAGCGGCGCCATCGGGGTGGTCGCGATGGGCTTTGCCGGCGTCTCGGCAATCGCATACTTCCGAGACTCCGGCGTGCTCGGCAGCTTCGATGCTGCGGCCGCGCTCCTCATCGCGGGGATCGCCGGGCTGGTGCTGTCGAGATTCGGGATCCCGTGGGTGGGGTCCGCCGCGGCACTCGCCATGGCGGGTTCCGTGGCGAGCTTCACGTTCGCGGCGACTTCCACGGCTGACGGAGCGTCGAACGCCTCCGGCGGGATTGGCGCAATGCCCGTATGGATCATCGCTGGCACGGCAGCGGCGACCGCGCTCGCCGCCACGCACCGCCTGTGGAAGTGGACCGTGGCGAAGTCGGTGGTTGCGTGGGCTTCCGTGCTCTGGCTCGTGGTCGTCGGCGCGTCCGTGCCGTTCTGGGTGTGGTTCGGTGAGGGCGGCGCCCTCGAGGCGGCGCTCGGATTCCTCCCCGTGCTCGCGCTCTCCGGACTCGCCACCCGCTGGCAGCTGCTTGCCACGGGGCCAGCGGCGTTCCTGTTCACCCTCATGACACCGGCATTGGCGGCAGGACTTGGAGCGAGCGTGTGGCCGCAGGCGGCAGCGTCTGCTGCGGCCGTGACCGCGGTGCTGGCGGCAGGCAGGTGGTTGCCGCGACGCGTGCTGAGGCCCCTCTTCGCCGGAGTCGCGCCGGCCTTCGTTGTCGTCTCTGTTGCGAGCGCCGGCTACGCGCTCAGCATCACCGTTGGCCGCATCCTCGCTGGTACATACGTGCCCGACACTCAGCTATGGGCCGGCGTTACCGCCCTCCTGTGCGGCCTCGCGATCGCCACCCTGCGGCTCTGGAAACTCACGTGGGGCGTGCTCCGCGTGGCCACCTCTGTGGGCGCCGTCATGGTCGTGGTGGGCGCCGGAATCACGGCATTCGGCATCGCGGAGCTCACCGGGTCGCGCTTCTATCACTCGTCCGTCGCGGTCGCTCTCGCCATTGCCGCCGTGGGGTTGGCCGCGATGACCCGCGTGTGGTGGGAGCGAGAGGCCCGCATCCTCACCGAGGTGGGAGTTCTGGCCTTCCTCGTCACCGCCGTGGTGCACGCCGACTGGGCGGTGGTGATCTCGGAGCTCGCGCTTGTGCTCGCAGTGCTGGTCGCGGCATCGCCACTCGCGGTGTTCGCGGCCCGTGCACGCGCCGTGCCGTGGTGGACCCTCCCGTTCGCCACAGCGGCGGTGACCGCGCTCGCGGCCTCCGTTGCCGCCCGCTTTGACGCCAGCGCGGGGCTCCAGGCGGCCGTGCTCACTGCGGCGGCCTGCGCCATCGCGTGGACAGGTTGGCGCCTGCCGCAGCCCCTCCACTTGCCGGTAGCCGTGGGCCTGACGCCTGCCATAGCGGCGGGGGTCGCTTGTGGCGTCGGCTCCGCGGTCGCGACGGTCGTCACCGTGGTGAACAGTGAAGTCGATCGCGGCCGCGATCCCTGGTGGGACGTGGCGACGCTGTCCCTCGCGCTTGCGCTCGCGGCGTGGCATCGCTGGCACATGCCCGCTCGTGCCGCGCGAGCGCTCCCGCTCGGTGGCGCGGTCGCGCTCATCGTGGCGGCGGCCGGATTCGCTGGGGCGGCCGCCGGTCAGTGGGGAATCGGGCTGGAGGGAGCCGTGCCGCTGTTCGTTCTCGTGTCCGCAGTGGCGATCCTGCCCGGCATCCTGATGTGGCGCGAGTCCACCGCCTCCACGGTGAACGGCGTCGGCTCCGCGGCGCTCGCCACGCTCGCCGGCCTCAACGCGCTCGGCTACGTCGCGGCGCCCCAGAATCCCGTGTGGCTTCCGCTTGGTGTGGCAGTCGCGGCGATCGTTGTGCTCGGAGTCGGCTCCGTCCGGTGGCCCAGCTTCGCGCTGCCTCCGGCGGTGCTGCTGGCTACCGGCCTAGGCCTGGTCTTCCCCCTACGGGCCGACGCTGCTGTCATCACCGCGTTCGCCGTCGCCTCTGCGGTCGGTGCGGTAGCGCTGTGGATACCGCTGCGCGCCCGCCGCCGTGTTCTCGCCGGGCTGGGTGCAGCACCCGCGCTGGTTCTCGGCGCCGGCGTGACGCTCGCGGGTGGTCTCGCGGCGGTGCTGGAACTTCCGTATCACACGCGCGAACAGACGGGCCCGTTCCTTGACCCGTGGACGCTCGTGGCGCAGGCCGCCGTAGCCGCGGCGCTCCTCGCGGGGCCAAGAGTGCTGGACGCGTGGGAGGCAGCTGGGTGGTCCGCGCCGTGGAGAGGCTCGGCGCTGCGCGCGTTGCGCTGGGCGCTGCTTGTGACCGCGGTTGCGGCCATGACGAGCGTCTCCATGGTGGTTCAGGACCTCGGATGGGCGTCCGTCGATGCGGCCGCCGTGGCCAAGACGGTCACGGCCGCCGCCGCGGCGCTCGCGTTGGCGGTGACGTACTCCGTGCGCCCCTCGGGCGTCTTCGTAAATCGGTTGACCAGGCGCGTCGCCCGTATTGCCGCCGCCGCATGCCTGACGCTGTGTGCCGTCGATGGCGCGCTGGACGCATCGACCGGGCACCTCTCGTGGCAGGCGGGAGCGGTGTCGCTCGCCATCGCGCTCGCGGTGCTTGTTGGCATGGCCCGCCGGTGGCGTCGAGCCGCGATTCCGGCGATAGCGGTGCTGCTCACCGCCGTCCCATTGGTGCTGCACGCGGCCGGACTCATCGACGAGCAATGGCAGCTTCCCGCAGCCGTCGCGATCGCCGGCGTGGTGGCTTGGCTCGCCCGCTCGCGGGCGGTGCGGCGATTCGCACCGCCGGACGCTCTGTGGCTTGGAGCGCTTCCCGCCTGGCTCGTGGCCCTGCCCGCGGCGCTGACGGCCGCCATCGTCGGCGCAAATGAGCTCGTACAGCACCTCTACATTGACGTCTCCTCGCCAATCGAACCTTCGGGCGGGGCCACCCTGATCCTCCTCGCGATCGGACTGGTGAGCATTCCGCCCATCGCCCGGTTTGCGGGCCCGATCCTCGCCGGTGTGCTCGCGCTCGGCCTTGCGTGGACCACCGAGTGGACCGTGGTGGTTGTTCTCGTCGCCTTCGAACTCGTGGCGCTCGCCGTGGGCGCACGGCTACCACGCGGAGCGAAGGGTGCGGCGATCGCCGGCGTCGCGGCGCTCGGATGGGCCGCGCACGACTGGGTGCTCGTGGCCGTGGCCGCGGCCGCCCTCGCGGGCGTCGCGTTTGTAGTGGTGTGGCGGCGCGCCAAGCACCCGCCGGTGCTCGCCATCATCGCCGCGCCTATCGCCGCGGCGCTCGCGGCCGCCGCAACCGCGTACGCGATCGGTGGCGCGCCCGGCGAATGGGCTGCCGCACCCGCAGGCACGGTAGGCCTCATCGGCATGGGGGCGCTCCTGTGGCGGACGGCATCCATCGCGTCCAGGCGGGTGCTCCCGTGGGTGCTCAGCGCGGCGATGATCGTGGCCCCCGTGCTCGCGCAGTCGTTCACGGCGGCCGGGGTCTCGCTGCTGCTCATTGGCGTCGCATGGTTCGCCCTGACCATCCTCGGCGTGCCGGAAGGAAAGTGGTTCGCGTCAATCGCCGCGACTTTCGGCGTAGCCCTCATCGCGTGGGGCGCGGACCTGTCGGCGATCGAGGCGTACACCCTCGCTCCTGCGCTGTGCGCGCTCGCGCTTGGGGCGCAGTGGATGCGGGCCAAGCCATCGGTGCCCTCGCTCGCTGCTTTGGGTCCTGGCCTTGCCATACTCCTCGTTCCCAGCTACATCGCGCTGCTCGCGAATCCTGACAGCATGGCGCGGACCGCTTGGCTGACCCTCGTGATGGTGGTGCTGGCCTTGGTGGGTATGAACCGACGCTGGTTCGCTCCGGTCGCGGCAACGGCCGTCACCGCGATCCTCGTTGCGGTGCTTCAGGTTGTGGTGGGCACCAACCTCGTGTTCCGGCTCTTCGCGTTCCTGATCGTGGGCACGCTGCTGCTCGTGGCCGCGTCGTGGTTCGACAAGATCAAGCAGCTTCGATGAGGCGACAGCGGGCCGCTTTTCGGTTTCGCGCCTGCGGTCGTTGCTGATAAACTCGTTACTCGCGCCATGCGCCTCTAGCTCAATTGGCAGAGCAACTGACTCTTAATCAGTGGGTTCTGGGTTCAAGTCCCAGGGGGCGTACCAACGAGAAGGCCCGGTCCGGATGGACCGGGCCTTTCGCTTCCCGCTACGAGCGGATGAACTCAAGCGCCGCGTCCGCCACGTCGCCCCAACGCGAGTCGATGACGAGCGAGTGCCCCACCCCAGGGATCTCGCGGAACTCGGTGCGGCCCGGGTTCTTCGACTGCAGCTTGAACGCTGCCTTCGCGACCGCGTTGGGGACGATGTGGTCCTCGGCTCCGTTGATGATGAGCAGCGGGCCACGCTCGGGGTTCTTGACGTCCACCTTGGTGGTGGCGTTGGGGTTGAAGTTAGCCGCGGCCGCCTGGAACAGCGGGCGCCCTGGACCGGCGACGTGGAACTGCTCGTAGAGGGACTTGGCCTCATCCTCACTGACCACGTTCGCGAATCCGTAGCGGAACTGGTCAAAGCTCAGCGTGACGGTGCGCTTGCGGTTTGCGGGGTTGCTCAGCACGGGGGAGGACGCCTTGAGCGTCGACTTCGGAAGGGGCAGCACTCCCTTGAACGGCGCCGGGTCGATCGCGACGGACGCCGCGGCCAGGCCCAGGTCCGCGATGCGCTGCACCAGCAGCCCGCCAAACGAGTGGCCGACGAGGATGGGCTTGCGATCCAGGCCGCGAACCACCTGGGCGATGTGGTCGGTGACCTCTTGGACGCCGACGCCGGCGAGCGAGTCGTGACCGAGCCGGGCCTCTGCGACCGATGCCGCGTCCCCTGGCCAGTCCACGACCACGGTCGCGTAGCCCTCTGCCTCAAAGCGCTCGCGCCAGGCGTCCCAGCTCGACGCCAGCAGCCACAGCCCGTGAATGAAGACAACGGGCTGCTTGCCGGATGCATTGGCGGCGCTCACCTCTTGGGCCTCGCGCTCGGTGATGGTGCTCATGATTCTCTCCTTGGTAGTGACGGATCGTTCCGCTTGTGAGACAGAACGTTCGTTCTACTTGAGTCTATTCCCCAACCTACGATCGAGCCAGGAAATCTTTCCAGCAGAACGAACGTTCCACTAGCGTGAACGCCATGACCACCACCAGCGGGGCGCGCGAGAGGCTTCTCGCCACAGCGTCGGACATCTTCTATCGCGAGGGAATCCACGGTGTCGGCGTGGACCGCATCCTCGACGAGGCCGGGGTCACGCGCGCAACGATGTACCGCCACTTTGAGGGCAAGGAGGCGCTCGTCGTCGCCTACCTGGACCGCGAGGACGCGACGATCCGTGGCTACTTCGAGGCGGCGTCGGACCCCTCCCTGACGCCAAGCCAACTCTTGAGCGCCGTGATCCACGGCATCGCGGACGACATCGAGCGCCGCCACACGCGAGGCTGCCCGTTCATCAACGCGGCCGCGGAGTACCCGGACCCGGCGTCGCCGGTTCGGGAAGTGGTCACTCGGCACCGCTCGTGGTTCAGGGATACGCTGCTCGCCCTTGTGGCCGACGCTGGGCTCGCCAATCCCGCGCAAGTCGCCGGGTCTCTGGTGCTGTTGCGCGATGCGGCTCTCGTCGGCGGCTACCTCGATGGGGCTGACGAGGTGAAGGGCGCATTCCTCGCGTCCGCGTCCGCCATCACCGGGCTCGAGCTGTAAGGCTCAGCGCCAGCGGCCGCGCCACCACGACGTCTGGCCGCCGGCCTCCGCCTGCGCCTCGCGCTCTGCGCGACCTGCGGCCTCGAGTTGAGCCCGGCGCCGACGCCTGCGGCGACCCGTGGTGACGATGCGATACAGCGCGATCGCAAGGAAGATGAAGAAGACCAGGACGAGGATCGGGATGAAGAGCGCGACGAGGCACAGCGCCACCGAGAGCGCGTCCTCCGCGAATGACGCGATGGGAGCGCCGGTGCCCCCGGTTGAGGCGTTGACGGCGGGGCGCGCGACCGCCTTGCCCGTGTGCACGCCGAGCGCAAGCAGCGCGCCGGCTATGCCGGCGATCCACGGATGCTGGAACCAGAAGTCGGACTGGCCCTGGATGTCGGCCGAGGCGGTCGCAACGAACATCACGCCGCCGACCACGGGCCGCACGAGGAATTGCAGCAGATCGTTGATGTGGTCGACACCAGGGATCTTGTCCAGCACGAGCTCGCTGAGAAGCAAGATCAGGCCGATGATGATGACCGGCCACGACTCGAGCCACTGCAGCTGCTCGGGGAGCACGATGACATCGGTGAACCGCGCGAGCGCGCCAACGAGCACGATCGGGATGAACGCGTTAAGTCCCGACGCGGCCGCGAAGCCCGAGCCCGTCAGCAGGGCGAGTGCCCACGCTTCCATGCTTGCCTCCTGTTGCCGCGCGTGATCTTCGCACCCACGATAGCGTGGCAAGTGGCGCCCGAGAGTCGGGAGCCGGGGGGAGGAGGGAGCAACTGGTGGCGACACTCATTGGCACGCTTGTCTTTGGTGCGGTGCTGGCAATCATCGCTTCGCTCATCCAGAAAGGCTCATCCGGAATGCCTTGGTGGGGCAACTGGATCGCCGGCATCGGCGGTGCGCTCATCGGGTACTGGCTCGCCGGGCTCTTCGGAGTGGACAAGACGGACGGGATCGACTGGATCCGCTGGCTCATCTCGATCGTGGTCGCGGTGATTCTGCTCGGCGTTGGCCGGGCCGTCTTCGCGAAGAAGAGCTGACCGCCCAGATGCAGAAGGACCCCAAGGAGATCCTTGGGGTCCTTCTCTTCGGGTGATCGGCGCTGCGCGCCTCCATCCCGCTAAGGGTGAGTGACGGGACTTGAACCCGCGACATCCGCGACCACAACGCGGCGCTCTACCAGCTGAGCTACACCCACCATCGGCCCCGCGAGAGGGCCAGCGAAAAGTGTACCGTGCCCCGGCGTCGGCTCCCTAACCCTCGTTGACGCGGGTCGCGGCAACCTTCGCCGCGTCGCTATCCGGTCCAGGAAGCGGCACCAGGACGGTCTCGCGGTAGTAGCGAAGCTCGCGGATGGAGTCCTTGATGTCGCCGAGCGCCCTGTGCCCGCCGGTCTTCGCCGGGGACTGGAAGAACACGCGCGGATACCAGCGGCGCACGAGCTCCTTGATGGAGCTCACGTCGACCACGCGGTAGTGAAGGTGGCCGATGAGTTCCGGCATGTCGCGCTCGAGAAACGCCTTGTCCATCCCCACCGTGTTGCCGGCGAGCGGCGCCTTGCCAGCAACGGGCACGTGGGTGCGCACGTAGTCGAGCACCAGCGCCTGGGCTTCCTCCATCGTGAGTCCGGCGGCGAGATCCTCGATAAGGCCCGACGACGTGTGCATGTTCCGCACAAAGTCGCCCATGCCGTCGATCGCCTCGGCAGACGGCCTGATCACGACGGAGACTCCTTCGCCCAACACGTTGAGCTCGGCGTCCGTGACGAGGCATGCGACCTCAATGAGCGCATCCTTCGAGGTATCGAGGCCGGTCATCTCGCAATCAATCCATACAAGGGCCGTCTCAGACATAGCCCAACTGTAGTGCGAGAGCACTTGACACAGCGTCGGGCAGCGTGGTTAGTTAGTTACTGAAGTAATTAACCAACGAGCCAGGAGCAGCCAGTGGACGACGGACGGCCGATCTTCCAGCAGATCGCCGAGCAACTCGAGTCGCAGATCATCGACGGCTCGATGCGCGAGGAGACGCAGGTGCCGTCAATCAACGACCTCGCCGCGTTCCACCGGATCAACCCCGCCACGGCCCTGAAGGGCGTGAACCTGCTGGTAGACGCGGGGATTCTCTACAAGCGACGGGGGATCGGGATGTTCGTCGCGGAGGGGGCGCGGCAACGGCTCGTAGCCGCAAGGACAGAAGGCTTTCAGGACACGTACGTGCGCCCACTCGTGGCGCAGGCGCGAGCCCTCGGCATCACGCCCGAGCAGCTCTCACAGATGATCGGAAGGGAGGCGGGCGCATGACGGCCGTCATCGAAGTACAGGGAGTCTCGCGGCACTATGGAAAGGTCGCCGCGGTGGAGGACGTGAACTTCCGCGTCGAGGAGGACTCGATCTGCGGCCTGCTTGGCCGCAACGGCGCCGGCAAGACCACGCTCATGCGGCTCGTCACCGGCCAGGAGTTCGCGAGCGCAGGTCAGGTGCGGGTCTTCGCCGAGGATCCCGTGGAGAACGCCGCCGTGCTGTCCCGCGTGTGCTTTGTGCGCGAGTCGCAGGTGTACCCGGACTCGTTCCGCGGCAAGCACGTGCTCAGGGCGGCGAGCCACCTGTTCGCCAACTGGGACGCGGAGTATGCGGCGCGCCTCGTCGCCGAGTTCCGGGTGCCCCTTGACCGCCGCATGAAGAAGATGTCGCGTGGACAGCGCTCCGCGGTTGGCGTGATCGTCGGCCTCGCCGCTCGCGCCGAGATCACGCTCTTCGATGAGCCCTACGCCGGCCTCGACGCGGTGGCGCGCCAGCTGTTCTACGACCACCTGCTCGCGGACTACAGCGCCAACCCGCGCACCATCATCCTGTCCACGCACCTCATCGACGAGGCGTCGCACCTGCTCAACCACGTGGTGGTCGTCGACGGCGGCCGCGTCATCATCGACGCCGACGCCGACGACCTGCGCGGCACCGCGGTCACGCTCGTGGGCGGGCACGCCGCCGTTGAGCGGTTCGTGGCCGGCAGGGACACCTTGGGCTGGGACTCGGTTGGCGGCATTTCCTCGGTGACGCTCACCGGTCTGTCCGACGCTGACAGGGCCGACGCTGTTGCCGCCGGCTTGGAATTGGCTCCCGTTTCTCTTCAGCAGCTCATCGTGAGCCGCACCCGCAACTCCCAGGAGGTTTCCTCATGACCGCCATCTCCGTGGCGCCCCCCATCACGCGCCGGATCGGCACCACCGCGCGCGTGCATCTCGCCAACCCGTGGGCGCTCATCTATACGCCCGCGATCATCACGCTCGGGGTGTTCGCGCTCAACTACTCGATCTGGCGCATCGTCATCTTCGCTGCGGACGGCCACCCCCTCGACCCGCACGCCTTCGACTACAACGGCGGCGTCACCTGGGTCATGTTCTACCTGGTGGTGGTGGCGGTGCAGGCCATGAACCAGACGTTCAGCTTCACCGTTGGTCTGGGTTCAACCCGCAAGGACTACTACGCGGGCACCGCGATCGTCTTCGTGTGCCTCGCACTGGGGTTCGGCGTGGGGATCGCCGCGATGGCGGGCCTTGAGCGGCTCACCGATGGGTGGGGCGTGGACGGACACTTCTTTGCGCCTGGCTTCCTGCAGACGCTTCCCGTGTGGGAGCTGGCCGCGATGTACTCGCTCGCGCTGCTGCTTCTGACGTTCGTCGGCGCCGCCGCGGGCGCGATGTTCGTGCGCTGGGCCGCGACGGGCGTGATTGTCTTCTTCGGAATCCTCGCCGTACTGGCCGTTGCCGTGGTCTACCTGCTGGTGGCTGCGCGCGTCTCGGGCGAGATCATCAGCTTCTTCGCCGACCGCAGCCCGCTTGAGCTCGCTGCAATGACCCTCCCGATCACCGCCGTGGCGGCCGTCGCTGGGTTCCTCATCCTGCGGCGGGCGACGCCGAAGGGGTAGGGGATTGCCGCTAGTCCACGTCTGGTCGCGCGGCGAAGTCTCCCCGCAGGTACTGCGGGGGCCAATAGTCGAGGCGCTCGCCGAGCTCGTGGGCCACGCGCAGCGGCAGGTGGGGGTCGCGGAGGAACTCGCGACCCACGAAGACCGCATCGGCGTCGCCAGACGCGACGATCTGCTCCGCCTGGTGCGCGCCGACGATCTGCCCTACGGCGCCCGTCGGGATGTGCGCCCCGGTGCGAACGGCGTGCGCAAAGGCGACCTGGTAACTGGGTCCGGTGGGGATGTGGACGCCGGCGACGAGCCCTCCGGAGGAGACGTCGACAAGGTCGGCCCCCGCCGCGTGCGCCCATTCGGATACCGCGACGGTGTCCTCGATGGTCCAGCCGTCCGGCTCCGACCAGTCGGTCGCTGACAGCCTCAAGAACACCGGCACGCCCTCGCCGACCTCGGCGCGCACGGCGCGCACCACCTCGAGCAGGAGGCGCGCGCGGTTCTCGAGCGGGCCGCCGTATTCGTCGGTGCGAGCGTTGCTCAGTGGAGAGAGGAACTGGTGGATGAGGTACCCGTGGGCAGCGTGCACCTCGACGACGTCAAAGCCGGCGTCGAGCGCTCGACGTGCCGCCGCCGCCCACGCGGCCGGAAGCGCGCGGATCTCGTCGGGCGTCAACTCTCGTGGGGCCTCGTAGCCGGGGAACGCCACAGGTGACGGCGCCACCGTGGTCCACCCGCCGTCGGGCAGGGGAACCGAGCCCTTGCCGCTCCAATCGCGGTACGTGGATCCCTTGCGGCCGGCGTGGGCCAGCTGGATTGCGGCCTTAGCGCCCTGGCCGTGAATGAAGCGCGTGATGCGCGACCAGGCCGCGACCTGCTCGTCGCTCCAGATTCCGGTGCACCACGGGGAGATGCGACCCTCAGGCGTCACGCCGCTCGCCTCGGCCACGACGAGCCCGGCCCCGCCGCGCGCAAACGAGCCGAGGTGCACCAAGTGCCAGTCGGTGGGGACGCCGTCTTGGTCCTCGCACGAGTACTGGCACATGGGGCTAACCCACAGGCGATTGCGGAACGTGACGTCCCTGATGGTCAGTGGGGAGAACAGGGCGGTGGTCATGGAGGCATCCTCTCGCGGCCGGCGCCTCTCTCAAACCATCATCGCTCCTGGTCTGTTCCCGGGTCGATGTGAGCGTGGATTGTGAGCGATAACGGAAAGGCTCTGAACGTAACGATTCGATCTTGGGCTCCGCGTGAATATGTACGGGGAACGTTACAAAACCGTGACCATTCTCCAGTTGTGTTAGCGCTAAATGTTAGGGCTAATATTCGGGTACGGGCCACTCGGTGGTCCGGAGGGAACCGCACCCGAGTGGCCGCTAGGCCCAAACCAAAACAAGGAGGTTTTGGGAATGAAGAAGCGCATGTTCGCAACACTCGCGCTTGTGGGAGCCACGGCTCTCACGATCGCTGGTTGCTCGTCGGGGGACGATCCAACCAGTGGCAACACCGCCAACGCCGGGGGAAACGGCGGCGGCGATCTGATCACCGTCGGCTTTGCCCAGACCGGCTCCGAGAGCGGCTGGCGCAGCGCCAACACCGACTCGATGAAGGCCGCGTTCTCCAAGGAGAACGGCTTCGACCTCATCTTCAACGCGGCAGACAACGACACCGCCGCACAGATCACTGCGGTCCGCAGCTTCATCAACCAGGGCGTGGACGCGATCGTGATCGCGCCCATCGTTTCTGACGGCTGGGACGACGTCCTCCAGGAGGCCAAGGACGCCAACATCCCCGTCATCCTCGAGGACCGCACCGTGTCCGCATCCCAGGACCTCTGGGCGGCATGGGTCGGTGACGACTTCAAGCAGGAGGGCACCACCGCGGGCGAATTCGCCGCCAAGGAGTACGGCAGCACGCCCACCAAGATGGTTGTGCTCGAGGGCACCACCGGTTCGGCGCCGGCCAACGACCGCGCCGAGGGCTTCGACGCGGCCATCGTCGGCACCCAGATCCAGAAGATCGACTCTCAGACCGGTGACTTCACCCGCGATGGCGGCAAGTCCGTCATGGAGGGATTCATCCAGAAGTACGGGCTCGACGGCATCGACCTGGTCTTCGCACACAACGACGACATGGCGCTGGGTGCGATCGACGCGATCGAGGCAGCGGGCGGCAAGCCGGGCACGGACATCAAGATCATCTCGATCGACGGTGTGCACGACGGCATGCAGGCACTGCTCGACAAGAAGATCAACTACATCGTCGAGTGCAACCCGCTCCTCGGTGAGCCCGCAGCCGCGCTCGTCAAGGGAGTCCTCGCCGGATCCGACGTGGAGAAGGTCAGCTACGGCAAGGACGGCAGCTTCACGCAGGACGACATCACGCAGGAGATTCTGGACGCACGTCCCTACTAGGCAACTCACCACAGTAGGTACACCAGCGACACAGCCGGGGGTCGGTTTCGGCCGACCCCCCGGTGCTTCGCACAGAGTCACTCAAAGAAGGAAATCCTCGTGACAGACCCCCAGGACACCGCCGTCCGTCCCATCGTCGAGATGAAGGCCATCACCATCGCATTCCCCGGCGTGCTCGCGCTCGACGCGGTGGACTTCACGCTTCGCGCGGGCGAGGTCCACTCGCTCATGGGCGAGAACGGCGCCGGCAAGTCCACCCTCATCAAGGCCCTCACCGGCGTGTATGCAACGGACAGCGGCACCATCGTCGTGAGCGGCGAGGAGCGCACGTTTCACAGCACGGCCGACGCTCAGGAGGCCGGGATCTCCACGGTTTACCAGGAGGTCAACCTCTGCACCAATCTCACGGTTGGCGAGAACGTCATGCTCGGGCACGAGGCGCGGTCCGGCGGCAGGATCAGCTGGTCGGCAACCCACGCCGCCGCCGCCGAGCACCTCGCAGGGCTGGGCCTCAGCCTCGATACCAGGTCGCTGCTGTCGAGCCACTCCATTGCCATTCAGCAGCTGGTGGCCATCAGCCGGGCCATGGTGCTCGACGCGAAGGTGCTCATCCTCGACGAGCCCACCTCGAGCCTCGACCGGGGCGAGGTGGACGCGCTGTTCCAGGTTGTGAGGGACCTGCGCGCAAAGGGCGTCGCGATCCTCTTCGTGAGCCACTTCCTTGACCAGGTGTACGAGATCGCCGATCGCATCACCGTGCTGCGCAATGGCAAGCTCGTTGGCGAGTATGTGGCCCGCAATCTGCCGCGAGACCAGCTCGTCACCAAGATGATCGGGCGTGAGCTCGACGACCTCTCCGCCATCGCGACCGCGGCCGACCGTCAGATCGACAGGGCGGCAGCGCCCGTGCTGCGCGCCACGGGCATCGGCAAGAGGGGCTTCCTCGAGCCCGCCGACATCGACGTGTTCCAGGGCGAAGTTGTGGGCATCGCGGGTCTTCTCGGCTCCGGCCGCACGGAGCTCGTTCGGCTTCTCTACGGGGCGGATAGGCCCGACGCTGGGCACATTGAGCTGAGCGGCAAGCCCGTTCGGCTGACGTCCCCGCGTCACGCGATCGACAACAGCGTCGCCTTCTCGTCCGAAGACCGCCGCGGCGAGGGAATCATCGGCGACCTCACCGTGGCCGAGAACATCGTGCTCGGCATCCAGGCGCGGAAAGGGTGGCTGCACAAGATCCGCAAGGCGGAACAGGACGCGATCGTCGCGGACTACATGACGTCGCTCGACGTGCGTCCCGCAAACCCGAGCGCCCTGGCCCGCAACCTGTCCGGCGGCAATCAGCAGAAGCTCTTGCTTGCGCGCTGGCTCGCTACCGCACCACGGCTGCTGATCCTAGACGAACCCACGCGGGGCATCGACGTGGGCGCCAAGGCGGACATCCAGCGGAAGGTCGCCGAGTTGTCTGAAGCCGGTCTGTCTGTCATCTTCATCTCGTCGGAACTCGAAGAGGTGCTCCGCATCGCGCAGCGCGTGGTGGTGCTGCGAGACCGCAAGCGCATCGGAGAGCTCGACTCCAGCGCGGTGGATCTCGACGGGCTCGTTGACTACATCGCGAACGAAGGCAAGGAAACCGCAGCGTGAAGAACATCATCAAGCACCGGCTCTTCTGGCCCTCGACCGCGCTCATCGCTCTCATCGTGATCAACGCGATAGCTCGCCCGCGGTTCATCCGCATCACCGTTCAGGACGGGAAGCTCTACGGCGCGCTGATCGACATCCTTCGCCAGTCCGCCCCGCTCATGCTGGTGGCGCTCGGCATGACCATCGTCATCGCCACGCGCGGCATCGATCTGTCGGTGGGGGCCATCATGGCCGTGTCGGGGGCCGTGGCGCTGCAGATCATCGCCGAGTCCGGCGACCCCAACAATCCCGCCGTTGTCGCGACCGCGGTCGTCTCCGCGCTGCTCGTCTCGCTCGTGCTCGGCACCTGGAACGGCCTCCTGGTAGCGGTCGTGAAGATACAGCCGATCATCGCCACGCTCGTGCTCATGCTCGCCGGGCGCGGTGTCGCCCTGCTCATCACAAAGGGCAGGATCACCACCATCAACTCCACGCCGTTCGACTTCATCGCGAACGGCTACATGCTGCTGCTGCCGTTCGCATTCATCTTGGCGATGGTCATGGTGGCGATCGTCGCCTTCGTGGAGCGCCGCAGCGCGCTTGGGGTCCTCACCGAGGCCGTCGGCATCAACCCGGAGGCCAGCAGGCTCGCCGGCGTGCGCTCCCGCGGGATCATCTGGGGCGCCTACATGGTCAGCGGCGTTCTGGCGGCATCGCCGGCCTCCTGTATGCGTCGAACATCTCAGCGGCGGACGCGAACAACTCCGGCCAGCTCATCGAGCTCTACGCGATCCTTGCGGTGGTCCTGGGAGGGACCTCCCTCATGGGAGGAAGTTCACGATCGCGGGAACCGTGATCGGGGTGCTGTTCATCCAGACCCTCGACTCCACGATCCTCTTCCTGGGCATCTCGTCCGACCAAAGCCCCGTCTTCTTCGCCCTCGTGGTGATCATCGTGGTGCTCATTCAGTCGCCGAGCCTGCACCGCTGGGCTCGGTCGCTGCGCAGCGGGAGCGGGGCCGCCAGGGTTTCTAGCGATGTGGAGGTCGCGGCATGACAACGATCGAAGCGACGCGGCCACAGCAGCGAGCGTCACTCGCAACCAAGTACCACACGTTCATGAGCCGTCACGCCTCGCTCATGCCGACGTTCGCGGCCGTAGCGATCCTGATCCTGATCCTCGTCGCGGCGCGATTGAAGTGGGAGAGGTTCCTGTCGCCGAGCAACATCTCGTCGCTGCTGCTCGACAACGCGGCGCTGATGATCCTGGCAGTGGGCATGACGTTCGTCATCGTGACGGGAGGCATCGACCTCTCCGTTGGCTCGGTGATGGCCTTCACGTGCATTTGGCTGTCCGAGATGCTTGCGGGCGGCATGTCCGCGGCGGTGGCCATTCCGCTGACACTCGTGGCGGCGCACTGATCGGGCTGCTCATCGGCGTTCTCGTGCAGTACTTCGACGTGCAGCCGTTCATAGCGTCGCTCGCGGGGCTGTTCCTTGCCCGCGGGCTCGCATTCATCGTGAGCACTCACTCCATCAAGGTCGAGAACGAGGCCGTCTTGTGGCTGCAGTCGACCAGGTTCCACCTTGGCCAGTGGTACATCACTCCGACCGGGATCATCGCCCTCGTCGTCGTCGCGATCGGCGCCTTCGTCATGCAGTTCACGCGATTCGGACGCACCATCTACGCGGTAGGCGGCAACGAGCAGTCGGCCCGTCTGATGGGACTCAGCGTGGCGCGAGTCAAGGTGGCCGTATACGTGATCAGTGGCGTGTGTGGAGGTCTCGCCGGCCTCGTCTTCGCGGCCTACAACGGCGCGGGGCAGCCGCGCATCGGCATCGGCTGGGAGCTCGACGCTATTGCTGCCGTGGTCATTGGCGGCACCGTGCTCACGGGCGGCAGGGGGTACGTCCTCGGCTCCATGATCGGCGTCTTCGTGTTCGGCACCATCAACACCGTGATCAATTTCATGGGAGCCGAACAGTCGTGGACGCGCATCATCGTCGGCCTCCTGCTGCTCGTGTTCATCGTGGTGCAGCGCGGCATCGTGGCACGGGCCGAGCGGCGCGGTTAGCGCCGCCTGGCACGCGCGCGCACCCCGCACCTAGATAATGACGACGTGGACCAGCCACAGCCGCTTCTCGAGATCACCGATGCAACGGTGTTCTTTGGCGCGGACGCGGCCATCGACGGTGTGGACTTCCGCATGTTTCCCGGCGAGGTCCACTCGCTCATGGGGGAGAACGGCGCCGGCAAGTCCACGCTGATCAAGGCCATCACCGGGGTGCTGCCGCTCGACCGCGGCACGCTCTACCTGGACGGCAGCGAGCTGCGACTGCACTCCCCGATCGACGCCCAGCACGCGGGAATCAGCACGGTTTACCAGGAGATAGAGCTGCTGCCCAACCTCTCGGTGGCGGAGAACATCTTCCTTGGGCGGGAGCCGCGCCGTGCCGGACTCATCGACGCGAAGGAGATGCGCCGTCAAGGGCACCGGGTGCTGTCCGACCTCGGTCTGGACATCGATCCGGCCTCGCTCCTCGGATCCCAGTCGGTCGCCGTGCAGCAGCTCGTGGCCATCGCCCGCGCCATCTCCACCCAGGTTCGCGTCCTCGTGCTCGACGAGCCAACGTCGAGCCTCGACGTCGATGAGGTCGCCGAACTCTTCCGCGTCATTCGCGAGCTCAAGCAGCGCGGCGTCGCGATCCTCTTCGTGAGCCACTTCCTCGACCAGGTCTACGAGATCTGCGACCGCGTCACCGTCCTCAGGGACGGCAAGCTCGTTGGCGAGTACCTCACGCGAGAGCTGCTGCGCATCGACCTGGTCCACAAGATGCTCGGCCACAAGGAGACGGAACTCAAGACGCGAAACCGGGCCACAGCGTCGGACCTCGAGGGCGACGAGCCCTTCCTCTCTGCGCGGGACCTCACAACGTTCCGCGGTATTCGGGGTGCCGACGTGGACCTGTTCGAGGGCCGGGTGCTCGGTGTCGCCGGACTGCTCGGCTCCGGCCGCACGGAGCTCGCGAGGGCGGTGACGGGAGTTGACCGCCTCCACTCGGGCGTGATCATGATCGCGGGCACCGACCAGCAGTTCTCGAGCCCGCACAGGGCGCTCACCAAGGGCGTCGCCTACTCGTCGGAGAATCGCCGCGCGGAGGGAATCGTCTCGGAGCTCAGCGTGCTCGAGAACATCGTGCTCGCCGTGCAGGCGGATCGCGGAATCTGGCACCGCATGCGGCCTGCGCGCCAACGCGAGCTCGCGGCGAGCTGGGTCGAGGCGCTCGGGATCAAGCCGGCGGAGCTGGACAGGCCCGCGGGGACGCTCTCTGGAGGCAATCAGCAGAAGGTGCTGCTCGCTCGCCTCCTTGCGCTCGCGCCACGCCTGCTGGTGCTTGACGAGCCGACGCGGGGGATCGACATCGGCGCCAAGGTCGAGATCCAGAATCTTGTGAGCGAGCTCGCGGACAACGGGCTGTCCGTCATCTTCATCTCTGCCGAGCTGGAGGAGGTGCTGCGCGTCTCCGATCGCGTGGCCGTCATGCGCGACGGGCACATCGTCGAGACCCTCGCCTCGGGGGACGTGACCGTGGACTCGGTGCTCGCGCTTGTGGCGCAGGGCAGCCAGGACGAGGACGACGAGTGACCGACGAGAAGCCACCGCGGGCCGCCAACATCTTCGATGTGGCGCGGCTCGCAGGCGTGTCGCATCAGACGGTCTCGAGGGTGCTGAACGGCCTTCCGAACGTGAGGCCGGCGACCCAGGAGCGCGTGGAGCAGGCCATCGCCCAACTGCGCTACAGCCCGTCGCCGGCGGCGCGCGCTCTCGTCACGCGGCGAACCCGCACCATCGGCCTCATCACGCCTGGTATCTCGGATCACGGCCCGGTCTCGATCGCGATGCACTTCAACCTCGCGGCTCGCGTGGCTCGCTACTCCGTGGAGACGGTGAGCACGGTCGACTCGGACCCGGAGACCACCCGACTGGCGGTCGAGGGGCTGCTACGGCAGCGCGTGGACGCGATCGTGGCCGTGGTCACGGACTTCAGCGTGCTCGAACTGGTTCGCGGCCTCGACATCGCCATCCCCGTGGTCGCGTCCGCCTCCACCCCCGACGCTCGCCGCGCGTGGTCTCGATCGACCAGTATCGCGGGGCGAGGGCCGCGGTACGGCACCTCGCGGAACTCGGCCACACGCGGATCCACCACCTCACCGGCCCGAATGCGGCCCCCGACTCGTCGGAGCGCATCCGCGGCTGGCGGGACGAACTGTCCGCGCATCGCCTGGACGCCCCAGACCCGCTGCAGGGCAACTGGACCGCGGAGAGCGGCTACCGCATCGGGCTGGACCTCGACCTTGAGCCCGGTTCGGCAGTGTTCGCCTCGAATGACCTCTCGGCCCTGGGCCTGCTGTCCGCACTGCGAGAGCGGGGCATGCGAGTGCCGGACGACGTGTCGGTCGTGGGCTTCGACGATGTTCCGGAGGCCGCCTTCTTCTACCCGCCGCTGACCACCGTGCGGCAGGACTTCGCGGCACTAGGCCGCCAGCTCATGCAGAAGGTGTTGCTGTCGCTCGAGGAGGGCGAGAACGACACGATGGACACGCCGCTGCCGACCGAGCTCGTAGTGCGCGCGTCCACCAAGCAGCGCTGAGGCACCTCGCCTCAGCCCGCGGCCGCCAGTCGCTCGGCCCCGTCGAGGATGAGGTCCACGGCGAACAGGTACTCGGCCTCGTCGTCGCACCCAGGCCCGACGATCCCTTCCGGTCCGTGCCGCGCCGACATCGCGGACTCGAGCACGAACGGCCAGCGCTGAGCGAGCATCGCCGCTGCGGCGGCGGCGCTCTCCGGGTCGCTTGGCGGCGGAGATGAGAACACTTCCTGGCTGAAGCCCCACAGGCGGCTGCCCAACGCGTGCATGACCTGATGGGTGAGGGGCGCGCTGAGCCCGCCGCGCAGCGTAGAGATCATGGCCTCCATGTGGTCGAGGGCCGCCGGGGTCGGCCCCCCGCGAGTCTCGATCGCGTCCCATGCCCAAGGGTGCCGGTGCTGGGTCGCGCGCGCCGCGACGAGGAGGGCACGGGCGTCGGCCTTCCACTGCCCGGTCGCAGGCGGGGGAGCGATCTCGCGAACGACGGCGTCGACCATCTCGTCGAGCAGCTCGTCCTTGTTGCGCACATGCTTGTAGAGCGCCATGGGCACCACGCCGAGCCGCTCCGAGAGCGCGCGCATGCTCACGGCATCGAGGCCAACCGCGTCCGCGAGGCTGACCGCCTCGCCGATGACGCGCGATCTGCTGAGCGCCATGCGCACCTCCACTTGACGGTGTACGCGCTATACCTTACGCTCATGACCGGTAGGTGTACGCCGTACACAAATTCTCACCGAGAGGCCCGGAAATGTCCACCCTTCGCAAGCAATCCATCCTGGTAGGTGCCCTGTTTCTGGTGACTCATGTGACCTCCGTTGGGGCCGTCGCGCTCTACGGACCCATGCTCACCGATGACAGTTGGCTCCAGGGGTCCGACGCTGGCACAAGGCAGCTCGTCGGCGTCACCCTGGATATCGTCCTGGCTCTTGCGGTCATCGGCACAGGGCTAGGCTTCCTCGCGATCCTGCGGGAGCGGGCGCCGATCGCTGGAGCGCCCTACGCGATCCTGAGGACGGCGGAGGCGGGCGTGATCCTCGCCGGGGCTGCGGCCGTGACCGCCCTGGTCTGGACGCGAGCCGGCGGGGCGGGGAGCGAGCCACTCCTCGAGCTCTACCGCGCCACGTTCCTCATCGGGCCCGGACTCATCGTGGTGGCGAACACCCTGGTGCTGGCCACCACGCTCTTCCGGCTGCGGCTCGTGCCCCGCTGGATCCCTGTGCTCGGCATGATCGGCGCGCCCCTCGTCGGCATCTCCAACCTGGCCGTGCTCTTTGGTGCGCAAGAGCAGGTCTCAGCCACGGCGTCGGCCGCCGCCGTGCCGATCTTCGCGTGGGAGATCTCGCTCGCCGTGTATCTGCTCGTCAAGGGCGTGCGCGAGGCGTGAACAAAGTGCCCAAGAAAAGTGCCCCCGGCAGGACTCGAACCTGCAACCTACGGATTAGAAGGCCGTTGCTCTATCCATTGAGCTACAGGGGCTCGCCTTAAGGCTAGTGCGGACGGCGTGTGCCCTGGAACGGTAGCCTAAAGCCGCAGGTCACGAGGAGGTAAGGATGAGCATCTCGCCCATCAAGACCTGGTCATACCCAGGCGCCCTCCTCGATGCGCTCGTCGACACCCGCAAGGCGGTCGCCGACATCGAGCTTCCCATTCCCGTGGACGGCGCCGCCGAGGCCATGGCTCTCGCGGAGCAGACGCTCGATCAGCTCGATCACCACCTCATTCCGCGCGTGAAGGACGAGGCGAGCCCCGCGATCGTCGTCGTCGCTGGATCCACCGGATCCGGGAAGTCGACAGTGGTCAACGCGCTGCTCGGCGAGGACCTCACTCCGGCCGGCGTCCTCAGGCCCACCACGAAGGCGCCCTTCCTGTTCCACCACCCACTGGACACCCAGGTGCTGACGCCCGTGGAGCGTCGGGCAACCGCGGCGGCAACGGAGGCGGTGCCGCGCGGGCTCGCGATCGTGGACTCGCCAGATCTCGACTCCGTGCGGGGAGAGAACAGGGAGATCGCGCGCGAGCTGCTCGATGCCGCGGACCTGTGGATCTTCGTGACGACCGCCGCCCGGTACGGGGACGCGGTGCCGTGGCAGGCGCTTCGCTCGGGAGCGGAGCGTGGCGCCTCGATCGCGATCGTGCTGAACCGCGTCACCATGGACGTCGCCGCCCAGGTGCGCAGCGATCTCGTCTCGCGGCTCGCCGACGAGGGCCTCGAGATGCTTCCGCTCTTCGTGATCCCTGAGGACACGGGGTCGTGGGGCAGCGTTCCGGCCGACGTTGTTGGCGGCTTGGGCCGTTGGCTCGACTCCGTGGCTGCCGCCTCGGCGGCGACGATCGTGGAGCGGACGCTCCACGGCAGCGCCGAGGCTCTCAAGGAGTGGCTCGAGCGGCTCGCCGAGCACATGGACGACCAGGCCTCCGTCGCCAAGGAGGTGCGCGCGGTGGTTCGCCGACGCGCGGCGCAGGCTGAGAACGAGGGCGGGGACGACTGGTACGAGGGCGTCGCCACCGGCGCGCTCGAGACCCGCTGGCGTCAGGCCACGAGCGAGGGCGGCCCGCTGTTCCGGCTGCGCAACTCGCTGTGGACCAAGCGCAGGGTGGCGCGGGAGGCGCGCGACGTGGCCCTCAACGCGATCGAGGCCGACGTCATCGGGGCCGTGGAGGCGACGCTCACCTTCGCCGCGTCCAAGGCGGCCGAAGGCATCGTGGGCGACCTCGCCGTCGGCGGCGAAGGCCCGGGAACGTGGCTTGCCGCGCAGCGCGATCCTCGCGACGCGCGCGAGCACAGGGAGCGCACCGCGGCGGACGCGACTCGCGCATGGCTCGGTCGCTGCGACGAGATCGCGATGGGCCTGCCCGGGTCCAAGGGAGCGGTGGAGGTCGTGGGGGAGACGGGCCTTCGCGCGACGCTCGCCTCTGCAGCCCTGGGTGTGGGCGCTGCGCATGAGGCGCTCACGGTGCTCGCGGGAAGGGACACGGAGGCGGCGCTCGCCGCCGCTCGCGAGGAGCTCGGCGCCGCGCGCCGCTACGCGATCAACCGCGAGGCGCTCGAGGTGCTCGCGCCGACGGACATCGCGTCGCTCATGCCCGACGCCTCCGCGAAGATCCGCCTTCGCCGCGCCGAGCTGCGGGGACTGCTGTGAGCCTGTCGTTCCAGGACGTTGGAAGGCCGGATGAGACGAGTTCCCTGCACTCCCGCGTCGCGCGCCTGCGGTCGTCGCTCGAGTGGGCGTCCGAGGCCATTGAGCCTGGTGTGCGCGCGGATGTGATGGTGACCATCGAGAGGTGTGAGCACCGCCTCGCGCTTGGCGTGGACCACACGATCGTCGCACTCGCCGGCGGCACGGGTTCCGGGAAGTCGAGCCTGTTCAACGCGCTCACGGGCACGCAATTCGCCGTTCCTGGCGTCGCGAGGCCGACGACGTCCGAGGTCTCCGCCGCCACGTGGGGAGACGCGGCGACGTCGCTGCTCGACTGGATCGGGGTGGACCAGTCGCGCCGGCTCGGGCTCATCGGCGACGCCGAGCTGCGCGGCGTTGTGCTGCTGGACCTGCCGGACCACGACTCGGTGAACTCGGACAATCGCACGATCGTCGACCGCGTGGTGCCGCTCGCGGACCTGCTCGTGTGGGTCATGGACCCGCAGAAGTACGCGGACAACGCCGTGCACAGCGCGTATCTGGCCGTCGCCTCGGACCACGGTCAGCCCTCGCTTGTGGTGCTCAACCACGTGGACCGGCTCGAGACGCAGGCGGCGTGGGACATCGTGCGAGACCTCCAGCGGCTGCTCGAGGAGGACGGGCTCACGGGCGTTCCCGTCATGCCCATCAGCGCGCGAACGGGGCAGGGTGTCGACAACCTGCTCGCCGAACTTGCCGGAGCGGCGCAGGCCCACTCCGTGGCCGCGGAGGCCGTTCGCGCGGACCTCGTCGCGGCCGGGCGGTCGCTCTCAAGGGCGCTCGCGCGCGACGCCGACCCCAAACTTCCAGACATCGAGGAGCTCGTTGACGCCTTGGCGACCGCGGCCGGCATCGAGGCACTGGCCGACGCTTCCGCGGCTGTCGCTCTTGGGCGCACCAAGGCGGTGCCTGCGCTTCTCGGCGTTCGCACCGAGGCCGTGGAGCGCGAGCGGCTCGACTGGGTGGACGAGGCGACGCATGGGCTGCCCGTCGCCTGGCACCGGGTGGTCGCAGAGGCGATCGCCCCCGCCACCTTGCTCGCCGAGGAGATCAACTCGGCGCTGGAGGCGGTCGAGTGGCCCAAGATCCCGCGCGAGTCCGGCGTGAAGGGCGCGCTGACGAAGCGGGCACGCGCGAGCTCGGCCGCGAAGGCGGTGAGGTCGCGGGGCCGCACCGCCGTGCGCACGGTGCTCGTTCCGCTCGTTGCCGAGCCGACGCAACTCATCCACCAGGCGTATCGCAACCTCGACGAGCTCACGGAGCTCGCTCGCGACTAGCGTCCCCAGATCGCACCCGACTCCGCGCTATCCACAGCCGAGGCACTCAGCCAGCCCCGGCGTCGGGCAGCGCTGTCAGCCTTGTTCGCAAGCCGCACGGTGCGGCACGCGTCAGGAGGGCGCCATGAATGATCTGAATGTGACTGTCACTGGCTGGGTGGCCACTGACCCCAAGCTGCACGTGGTGCCCGGCGGCACCGACCTGGTGAGCTTCCGGCTCGCGACTACCTCTCGCTACTACGACCGCACGAACAACGCGTGGGTTGATCGCGAGACCCAGTGGTTCACCGTGCGCGTGTTCAGGGCCGCCGCGCTCCTGATCGCGAAGTCCGTGAAGAAGGGCCAGCCGATCATCGTGGCGGGCCGCCTGCAGAGCCACGAGTGGGAGGGCCAGGGCGGCCCGCGCACGGACCTGCAGATCGACGCCCAGGTGGTGGGGCATGACCTGACCCGTGGCGTCGCGGACTTCACGCGCGCCGTCGTGGACGCGAAGGAGCCGGCGGCCGACGAGCCGATCGAGGCCGAGTCCGTGGAGAACGACGTCGAGGAGGAACTCGAACTCGTTGAGAGCCCGGTGTAGGCGACCGCGGGGCCCGGGCCACGGCGTCGGGCCCCGCGGCAACGTCACGGGTGGCGTCGCGTAGGCTTAGCCAGGCAGTTTTCACGCGACGGGAGCACCAGTGGCCGAGTTCATCTACACCATGCACAAGGCGCGCAAGGCGCACGGAGACAAGGTCATCCTTGACGACGTCACCATGGCGTTCTACCCGGGCGCGAAGATCGGCGTCGTGGGCCCCAACGGTGCTGGTAAGTCCACGATCCTCAAGATCATGGCCGGAATTGAGCAGCCCTCGAACGGAGAGGCGCGGCTGAGCCCTGGCTACAGCGTCGGCATCCTGCTGCAGGAGCCGCCGCTCAACGAGGACAAGGATGTCATCGGCAACGTCCGCGAAGGCGTGGGGGAGATCTACGCGAAGCTTGACCGCTTCAACGCGATCTCTGAGGAGATGGCGAATCCGGATGCGGACTACGACACGCTCCTCGCCGAGATGGGCAAGCTCCAGGACGAGCTCGACCACGCGGACGCGTGGGATCTTGACTCCCAGCTGGAGCAGGCGATGGACGCGCTGCGCTGCCCGCCGCCGGACGCGGACGTCAAGGTGCTCTCCGGTGGTGAGCGCCGCCGGGTGGCGCTGTGCAAGCTGCTCCTCGAGAAGCCCGACCTGCTGCTCCTTGACGAGCCGACGAACCACCTCGACGCCGAGTCCGTACTGTGGCTCGAGCAGCACCTCGCGAAGTACCCGGGCGCCGTGCTCGCCGTGACCCACGACCGCTACTTCCTCGACCACGTCGCGGAGTGGATCTGCGAGGTCGACCGCGGCCGCCTCTACCCGTATGAGGGCAATTACTCCACGTACCTGGAGAAGAAGCAGGAGCGCCTGCAGGTGCAGGGCAAGAAGGACGCGAAGCTCGCGAAGCGCCTCAAAGAGGAGCTCGAGTGGGTACGCCAGAACCCCAAGGGTCGCCAGACCAAGTCCCAGGCGCGACTCAACCGCTACGAGGAGATGGCCGCGGAGGCCGAGAAGACCAGGAAGCTGGACTTCGAGGAGATCCAGATTCCGCCGGGCCCCCGCCTTGGGAGTGTGGTGCTCGAGGCGAAGAACCTTAAGAAGGGCTTCGGCGACCGCATCCTCATCGACGGGCTGTCCTTCACGCTTCCGCGCAACGGAATCGTGGGCGTCATCGGACCCAACGGCGTGGGCAAGACCACGCTGTTCAAGACCATCGTCGGGCTCGAGCCGCTCGACGGCGGCGACCTCAAGATCGGCGAGACCGTCAAGGTGTCCTACGTGGACCAGAGCCGCGGCGGCATCGACCCTGACAAGTCGCTGTGGGAGGTCGTGAGCGACGGCCTCGACTACATCAAGGTGGGCGCGGTGGAGATGCCTTCGCGCGCGTACGTGAGCGCATTCGGCTTCAAGGGCCCGGACCAGCAGAAGCCGGCAGGGGTGCTCTCCGGCGGTGAGCGCAACCGCCTCAACCTCGCGCTCACGCTCAAGGAGGGCGGCAACGTTCTCCTGCTTGACGAGCCCACCAACGACCTCGACGTGGAGACCCTCGGCTCGCTCGAGAACGCCCTGCTTGAGTTCCCCGGCTGCGCCGTTGTGGTCAGCCACGACCGCTGGTTCCTGGACCGCGTGGCGACGCACATCCTCGCGTGGGAGGGGACCGACGAGAACCCGGCCAACTGGTTCTGGTTCGAGGGCAACTTCGCCTCGTACGAGGAGAACAAGGTCGCCCGCCTCGGGGCGGAGGCCGCGCGCCCCCACCGCGTCACGTACCGCAAGCTCACGAGGAGTTAGCCATGACACTCGGGGGACCGACAGTGCTGTCGCCACCGCCAACGCCGACCACGGAGCCCGATCCGTTCAATCCGGACGTCACGATCTGGCCCGAAGCTCCGGACTGGCTGTTCCCCACCGTGATGGTCTTCACCGGGCTGATTATTGCCGCCGTCGTGGTCCTGCTGGTGATGTGGCGCAAGTCCGTGACCGTGCAGCGTGCGGAGCGCGAGGCGAAGGGTCCCACGAAGTGGATAGACCTCTCGAAACTCGACAAGAAGGGCCGCTGGGACGACGACGAGTGAGCCTCGCGGCCGCGCGCGTTGCCGCGCCCTGGAATGGGCGCTGAGTGCGTCGAAAACGGGATTTGGTGACCCTCAGCGCCCATTCCAGCGAGGCGTCACAGGCAGAGTGACCGCCTACAGCCGGAACATGCCCTCCTGAGACGCGGACGCGACGAGCGTCCCGTCCTCGGCGAAGATCCACGTGCCCGTGAGGCCGCGACCGCCTTGCGCGGTGGGTGCGTCCTGCACGAAGAGCAGCCACTCGTCGGCGCGCGCGGGCCGGTGCCACCACATCGCGTGGTCGAGGCTCGCGAAGGCCATGTCCCGTGTTGCCCACGACGCGCCGTGGCGGCGCAGCAGCGGTTCGAGCATCACCTGGTCGCAGCCGAACGCGAGGAGCGCGCGCTGCGTGAGCTCGTCGGCCTCGATGGGTGTGCGGATGCGCATCCACGCGCTTTGGTACGCGCGCTGAGTGGAGTCCGGGCCAAGGAACAGCGAGCCCTCCACGTGGCGCACGTCGAAGGGCGCCTGCTGGATCCAGAAGTCCGCGTTGGGGTGACCTGCATACGGGGCGAGCACATCGACTCCGCTCGCCACGGCGTCAGGCGGCGGCACCTCGGGCATGGCGACCTGGTGTTCGGGGCCGTCCTGAGCCTCCTGGAAGGAGGCGATCATCGACAGCATCGGCTTGTCGTCCTGGAAGGCGTGGGTGCGCCGCGCGGAGAACGAGCCGCCGTCGCGCAGCACCTCCACCTCAAAGCGGATGGGGCGGGTGGCGTCGCCGGCGCGCAGGAAGTAGCCATGCAGCGAGTGAGCGTGGCGACCCTCGGGGACGGTGCGGCCGGCCGCGATGAGCGCCTGCCCCAGCACCTGGCCGCCGAAGACCCGCCCGCCGGGCATGGGAAGCGAGTCCCCCTCGAAGGTCGTGGGGCCATGCTGTCTCAAGGAGAGCGCGGCCATGCCGCTCGCCACGGCCTCAGCCGCCCACGTGTCCTCAAGGTGCTCCATCAGTTCTCCGAATCGTCGAACGTGTTCACCATCGAGTATGCGGCCCTCTCCAGGTAGTCCATGAGGGTGACCGCGTGCAGCGGCGCCAAATTCTGCTGCGCGACCGCGTGCCGCATGTGCTCGATCCACCGGTCGCGCGCGTCCGGGTTGACTCGGAACCCTTGGTGGCGCATGCGCAGTCGCGGGTGACCGCGCTCGTCGGAGTACGTGGTTGGCCCGCCCCAGTACTGCTCGAGGAACATCGTGAGGCGGTGGATCGCGCCCTCCAGGTCCTCCTCCGGGTACATGGGGCGTAGCACCGAATCCGACTGAACGCCCTGGTAGAAGGTGCGCACTATCGCGTCGAAGGTCGCATGGCCGCCTACCGCGTCAAAGAAGCTCTCACTGACGCCGTGCGTCGGTCCCTGCCCGACGCTCATTCCTGGCTGGGTCACGCGTCATCACCTTCGCCGTCCTCTGGAGGGGAGCGCGTCGGCCGGCGTCTGCGGAACGGTCGCCTTGTCCGTCTTCTTGCGCGGGCCGGGCTTCTTCTTGTCGACCTGCGCGCCGGGAACGTGCACTCCGATCACGGGGACGGATTCCGGTGCGCCAACCTCGATGCCGCGCTCCGCGAGAATCCGGCGCAGGTGCCTCCGGATTTCGCGCTGCACGGTCCACTGGGTCGCGGGGTTCACCTGGATGAGCACCCTGACCGTCACCGAGTTGTACGCGATGGCCTCGATGCCGGGCACCTCGGGCTCCCCGAGGATCGCGGCGTCGATGTTCGGGTCCTTTCGCGCCTCCGCGACGGCGTCCAGCAGCGCCCCGCGTGCCGCATCGAGGTCCGTGTCGTACGCGAAGCGCTGCTCCACGAGCACCCGGGACCACGTCCGCGTCATGTTGCCCACCCGCACGATCTGGCCATTCGGCACATACCAAACCGTGCCGTCGAGCGCGCGCAGACGGACGCAGCGCAGGCCCACCTCCTCAACGGTGCCGGTGGCCTCGCCGACGTCGATGATGTCGCCGACCCCGTACTGGTCCTCCATGAGCATGAAGGCGCCGCTGATCAGGTCCTTCACGAGCGACTGGGCGCCGAAGCCGACGGCGACGGAAAGCACACCGGCGCTGGCGAGCAGCGCGGCCACGGGAACGCCAAACGCGCCGAGGAGCACAAAGATGAACGTGGTGATCGCGAGGACCGTGAGGAACGAGGTCAGCACCGAGCGAATCGTCGTTGCTCGTTTGTGGCGGCGCTCGCGCTCGAGCCGATAGTCCTGCTCCTCTTTGGCGGCGACCGGCTCCTTGCCGTAACTTGCGAGTTTCCGCTTCTGCCGCTCGGTGAGGTCGGTGCCGCGCTCAATGCCGCGCGTGACCCAGATGATGATGAATCGCAGGATGACCCACGCGATGATGATCGCGACGAGCGCGATGCCCACGCCGGCGGCCGCCTCCCAGAAGGTGGGGTCATCCTGGCTCGCAAGGCGGAGGAGAGTCACCCGCCCAGCCTACCGACCGCCACGCGCGTGGCGCCCCTCGCGCTCTGGCAGGATTGGCTTATGGAAACGCAAGCCGAGCAAGCGTCCGACGCTCTGCTCGCCTTGGCGGCCGCGTGCGGCATTTCGACACAGTACCTTGGCCACGACGGTGACATGCACTCGTGCTCGACTCTCGCGATGCGCTCGGCGCTCGCGGCGCTCGACCTGGACGCGTCGTCCGACACGGCATGCTGGAGGTCGCTCGCCGAACTCGACGACCACCTGTGGCAGCGCATCGTTCCTCCTATTACGGTGTTGCGGCAGGGACGTTCGCGAGAGTCCCCGTGCACGTCACCGACGGCGACTCGGTTGAGGCCTCCCTGCGGCTCGAGGCGGGGGAGACCCGCGGCCTGGAGCAGCTCGATCGATACGTCCCGCCGAGGCACGCGGACGGCCGCCTGATCGGCCGCGCCACCTTCCTCGTTCCCGGGGATCTGCCCCTGGGCTGGCATCGTCTCGAGGCGATCTCAAGTGGCCGACGCGGTCGCGGCTGGATTGTCGTGACACCCGAGCGGCTCGACCTGCCGTCCGAGGTGCGATCGAACCGGCCGTGGGGCTTCACCACCCAGCTGTATTCGCTGCGGTCGGCGCGATCGTGGGGTTTCGGCGACTTCTCCGACCTTGGAGAGCTGTGTGCGCTGGCCAAGATTCGCGCGGGCGCCGACTTCGTCCTGATCAACCCGTTGCATGCCACGGAGCCCGTCTCGCCGATCGAGGCTTCGCCGTATCGGCCCACATCCCGCCGCTTCCTCTCGCCGCTCTACATCCGCGTGGAGGACATCGCCGAAGTCGCCTACGTCCCGTCCCAGCAGCGCGCGGTGATCGAGTGGGCCGCAGAGAAGCCGCGGCGCGCAAACACCACGTCGGACCTCATCGACCGCGATGCCGTGTGGCGCGCGAAGGAGGAGGCCCTCAGCCAGATCTACCAGGTGGAACGCACACCTGGCAGGCAGGCGCAGTTCGAGGCGTTCTGCCTGCGAGAGGGCAAGTCCCTCGAGGACTTCGCCACGTGGTGTGCCATCGCGGAGGAGTTCGCCGGCCAGGAGTGGCCGCAAGAGCTCGACAGCCCGCTGGCGCCCGCGGTGGCCGCGTGGCGCGAGGAGCACGCGGACCGCGTGCTGTTCCACGCGTGGCTGCAGTGGGTGTGCGACGAGCAGCTCGAGCGCGCGCAGGCGAGCGCCCGCGCGGCGCAGATGAGCATCGGTGTGATGACGGACCTGGCCGTTGGCGTGCACCCTGAAGGTGCAGACGCGTGGGCGCTCCAGCGCGTCCTCGCGCGCGGCATGTCGGTTGGGGCGCCGCCGGACATGTACAACCAGCAGGGCCAGAACTGGAACCAGCCTCCGTGGCAGCCCCGCGCGCTCGAGGCCGCGGCCTACATCCCGTTCCGCGACCTGGTGCGCGCGGCGGTTCGCCACTGCGGCGCGCTGCGCATCGACCACGTCATCGGCATGTTCCGGCAGTGGTGGATTCCCGTCGGCGCGGGCGCCTCGGACGGCGCCTACGTGCAGTTCGACCACGAGGCCCTCATCGGCATCGCGATCCTCGAGGCCCAGCGGGCCGGGGCCGTGGTGATCGGCGAGGACTTGGGCACCGTGGAGCCATGGGTGAGCGACTACCTTGCCTCCCGCGGCATCCTCGGCACCGCGGTGGTCTGGTTTGAGAAGGAGGCCGACGGCCGGGCCAAGCGGCCTGAGCACTACAGGGCCGACACGCTCGCGTGCGTTGGCACGCATGACCTACCGCCCACGGCCGCTTATCTTGCAGGCGAGCACGTGATCCTGCGCGAGGAACTCGGTTTGCTCACGGTGGATCCCGACATCCTCCTCGCCGAGGCCCGGGCGGAGCGTGGCGACATGGTGGACCTGCTCGAGGAGCGCGGCTGGGTGGCGCCGCACCCCACGGACGAGGAGATCATCGGCGGGTTGAACGTGCTCGCCATGAACACCCCGGCACCGCTCGTTGGTGTGGCCATCACCGACGGCGTTGGCGAGCGGCGCACGCAGAACCAGCCGGGCACCGACCAGGAATACCCCAACTGGCGCATTCCGCTGTGCGACAGCGAAGGCGCGCCAGTGCTGCTCGACGACCTCTTCGATCACCCGCGCATGCGCAAGCTTGTGGACGTGCTGCGCGACGCGCGGGCGTAGACCTCAGGCCCCGCGCCGCCGCACCACGAACCCGAGCGCCACCAAGCCGAGCGCTATCGCCGCAAGGGGAGCCAGCGTCGGGCCGGTGTTGGCCAGTTCGTCATCAGGATTGCCGTCGCCATCGCTATCGCTCGGGTCCGGCGACGGCGAGGGGCTCGCGAGCGCGGTAACCGTCGCCGTTGACCCTTGGGATGGGTCGGAGGCGCCGGCGCTGTTCGTGGCGGTCACGATAACCGTGTAGGTGCCAGGGGGACGCCGTCGAAGTCGAAGTCGGGAGTGGGACCGGTGAGGGTGATCGGGGTACCGCCACCCTGAGGCGTGAGCGTGGCCGTGTAGGAGGTCACTGGCTGGCACACATTCGTGGCCGGCGCCGACGTGGTCACGTGGACCGCCTGACCATCCACGGTGGCGACGGGAGCTTGCGGGGCTGCCGGAGCGCCCTCGCCGCGCATGGCGGGAACCGTGGAGCTGCTGAAGTTGAAGGTGTCGAACAGGATGCCCCCGCCCGCGTTCGCGGGAGCGGGAGGGTTGTACACGCGGAACATGATGGAGTCCACGGGGAACGTGATGGGCGGGTCGTTTCCGGCCCACTGGCGGTGGTACTCCTCCCACGAGCCCGAGGCCGAGAACGTGGTGCAGGTGGAGTCGTCCACGCCGAGCCACAGCACGTCGTTGTTGGAGCCGTCGACGAAGTCCAGGGTGAACTCCAGGGTGTGCACCTCAGTCCGCGACAGCCCGGACGCGATGGTGTGATAGACGAAGTTGTCGGCGTCGAGGTCAACGAGGCTGACGTCCAACTGCAGTCCGTCCGGCTGATCCGAGATGCGGAAGTTCGCCATGCGGGCGCCGTCGCCGCGGTCGGGGAAGAACCCGAACACGAGCCCCGGCTGGTAGGTCTGGGTGGCCGATGCGAAGGAGATGGTGCCGCTGAAGCGCGTCTGGCGCGTGCCGCCGGAGAGTGCGCTGTTCACGGCGTCGGTCTCTCCCGCGTCGTTCGTCAGCGAGGCCGATTGCAGCTGGTTGCCGAACCCGCCGGACGACACGGCATTGGACACGCGCAGCGCCCGCGACCCCAGGGCGCTGCCCCACACCGCGGACGGATCGACGATGGCGACGTCGAAGTTGGCCGCGTGGTACGCGCCGACGTCATTCGCGGTCCACCCGAACTGGCCAACGGGGTCGCCAAGGGCGAAGCCCTCGAAGCCGCCGTTGTCGTTCGAGTCCGCGAGCGCGGCCGGCGCCACCCAGGCGAGCGCGCCAACAAGGCCCATAACAGCAAGAACGCGGCGCACGGAGGCGCCGCGAAGTCCCTCAGTCTTCACGCCAGGAACTCTACGGGACTCACCCCCAGATCGAAGGGAGAGTGGCGAGGTTCACACGGAAGCGGAAGATTCCTGCGCCGCTGCAGCCCTGCGCGCATGATCCAGGCCCTCGACCATGAGCTTCATGAGCACCGGATGCGCGTCGGCATTCTCCGCGACCCACCGCTCGCCGAGCCCGACGATGTCGACTCCACGACCTACCAGGAACGACGGGTACGCATACTGCACAACGCGCAGGCCGACGTAGACGTCCACCGAGTCGAACAGCCCGCGCACCTCGGCGAAGAACGCCTCACCGAGCGGAGCCATGAACGCCGCATCTGTCGCCTTCGCGAACCCGAGCGCCACCTCATACGCGAAGGCATTGGCCAGGGGAGCGCCATCGGGGTGTGCCAACAGGTCCCAGGCTCGTTGCTTGGCCTCGAGCGTTCCTATTGCCGCCCGAACGCCTGCAGCCCTGCGCTCGCCGGCCGCGGTCGCGTCCTTGGTGAGGTGCTCGGAGACGGTCGCGTCGTCCGCGCGCCCGCACTGGGCAAGCGCCGTAAGCAGGTCCCACGCCAGCTCGGTGTCGATCGGCAGCCCGTCAAGGTGAAGCACGTCGCCGAGCAGCGCCTCGATCCGATCCGCCTGGCCCGGCGTTCGCGCGAGCCAGGCATAGCCCTTGAGGAACAGCAGCTGCGCGTCAGATCCGGGTTCCGCGCCCTCGAGGGCGGCCCACGCGGCCTCGGCGGCGTCGGCGCCCAGCTGCTGAGCGGTGTCCGGCGCCGCGTATCGCGCCACGGCGGTGACGATCGTTCGCAGGTGCGACTCGCGCACCGCGGACACCGTGATGCCTGGTAGAGCCGCAAGTGTCGGCTCCACGTAGTCCCTCGCGGACAGCACGCCGTCCCGGCACATGTGCCACAGCGCGTCGAGCACGAGCGCCTGGCTCATGGGGTCGGCGATGTGGGCGGCGTGGTCGCGAGCGGCAGCGAGCGACACCGGGTCCAGGTGCAGTTTCGCGTACGTCAGATCGCCCCCGTTCGGCAGCAGCAGCGCCGGTCGCGGCTGCGAAACGAGCCGCTCCACCTCGGTGCTCGGCCCGTCTGTCTCCACGGGGACCTCGAACGCGGAGGTGAGAACGCCGTCGGACAGCTCAAGGCCCGCCACCACGAGCGTGTGCGGGCGCGGCAGCGGCCAGCGCTCCGGCGCGGCCTCCGTCACCGCAACGGCCGTGATGCGGTCGCTCGCGTCGGCGGTGACCTCCGCGGCGAGCGTCGTCACGCCCGGCGTCTCGAGCCAGGCCGTGCGCCACCCGTTCAGCGATCGGCCCGACGCTGCCTCCAGTTCGGAGAACAGGTCGCCGAGGGTCGCGTTGGAGAAGGCGTGCTTCTTCAGGTACGCGGCGACGCCTGCGAAGAAGGTGTCCTCGCCGAGGGTCGCGGCGAGCTGCTTGAGCGCCGACGCCCCCTTGGCGTAGGTGATCATGTCGAACGCGCCGGCCACCGAGTCCACGTCCGGCAGGTCCGAGAGCACCGGGTGCGTCGTGGGCAGCTGATCCGTGGCGTAGGCGATGGATTTGCGCTCGGCCGCGAAGGTGACCCATGCGTCTGCCCACTCGGTGGCTACCGCCGCTGCGTACGTGCCGACGTACTCCGCGAACGATTCGTTGAGCCACAGGTCGTCCCACCACCTCATGGTGACGAGGTCGCCGAACCACATGTGGGCCAGCTCGTGCATGACGACGACCGTGCGGAACTCGAGTTGCGCGTCGCTCGCGCGGCCGCGGAACAGCAGCCGGTCCTCGGAGACGGTCACGCAGCCCGCGTTCTCCATGGCGCCGAAGTTGTACTGCGGCGCGTAGACGTGGTCGTAGGAGTCGTAGGGGAACTCGGTGTCGAAGATGCGCTCGTAGAGTTCGAACCCGGCCTGGCTGTCCGCGAAGATCCGCTCGGCCGCGAAGTGCTCCAGGAGCTGCGGCCGCCCGTAGACGCGCGCCGGGATCTCGCCCTTCACGGATTGGATGGTTCCCTCGACGAACGCGTACGGCCCCGCGCACACGGCAGTCGCATAGGTGGGGAGGGGGACGGTGCGGTCGAATGCCCAGGTGAGCGGGCCGTCGGGCCCCCCACTGGGAAGCGGCGCCCGCGAGTTCGAGGCGACCACCCAGTTGCCTGGGGCGGTGACGGTGAACGCGAAGGTGCCCTTGATATCGGGCTGGTCGAAGCACGCGAAGGCGTGGCTCGCGTACATGGTCGCGAACTGGCTGTAGAGGAAGGTCTCGCCGTTCTCCGGGTCCACGAAGCGGTGGATGCCGACGCCCGCGTTCGAGTACGCGAACTCCGCCTCGACCACGAGCTCGTTGTCCGCCGCGAGGCCGGGAAGCGCGAGGCGGCCGCCCGTCGGGTCGAACAGCGCGACGCCGTTGAGCGTCGCGCTCGTCACGCCCGCGGCGACGACGTCGACGAACGTCGCCTCGCCGGGCACGCCGGCGAAGCGCACCACGCTGCGCGAGCGGAACGTGTCGCCGCCGCCCGTGAAGTCGAACGTGACGTCGTACTCTGCGCTCGCGATGAGCGCCGCGCGCGCGGCCGCCTCCTCGCGCTTGATGTTGGCCACTAGTCCTGCGCGTCCTTCGCCTGCGCCTCGAGCGCCCTGCGCACGCCGTCGTGACCCTCGATGACCATGCGCTTGAGGGCGTCATGCGCGTCCTCGTTCGCGGCAAGCCACTCCTCGGCCTTGGCCTGCAGGTCCGGCACGCGGCCCGCGAGCTCGACCGGGTACAGGCCCTCGATGAGGTTCTGCGCGGTCTCGTTGGTGCGGTCCGTGTAGGTGGTGCGCAGCATCGCGAAGTACTCGTCCGCGTACGGCTCGAGCAGCGACAGGTCGTGGGCGCGGTTGAAGCCCGTGATCGCCTCGAACATGATCGCGTTCGGCAGCTCCTCTCCCGACTTCGGGTTGACGAGAGCGTCCCATGCCGCGCGCTTGCCCGCGGCGGTTGGGAGGGCGGCGCGGGAGTGCGCGGCCCGGCGCTGCCCGGAGGCCGTCGCGTCCTTGCTCAGCTGCACCTCGATCGCGATCTCCTCGGCGCGGCCGCCCGCGACGAGGCCGCCGAGGAGGTCCCACGCGAGGTCGGCGTCGATCGGCAGCTCGTCAAGGTGGAGCTTGTCGTCGAGAAGCGCCTCGAGGTTGTCGAGCTGCGCGTCCGTGCTTGCGAGGCCTGCAAACGCGCGGAGGAACTGCAGCTGGTTGTCGCTGCCGGCCTCGGCTTGGAGCGTGAGCTGCCACAGCGCGTCGGCCGCCTTCTCCGTCTCCTCCTTGGCGGCGCCGGGCGCCACGTACAGGCTGAGCGTCGTCGCGAGCTGGCGGAGCAGCACGAGGACCACCGTGGACTCGCTCTCGGCGGCGATGTTGCCCAGGACGAGGGAGATGAACTGGCGAGCGGGCATCTCCGCGTCGCGGGTCATGTCCCACGCGCCGGCGAGCACCAGGGAGCGGGGGAGCGGGGGCAGCGTGTCGAGCGAGCCGACCGCGGTCGCGAGCGAAGCGTCGTCGAGGCGCACCTTCGCATACGCGAGGTCGTCGTCGTTGACGAGGATGAGCGAGGGCCGCGGGCGGCCGACGAGGTCGGGGATCGGCGTGAGCGCTCCGTCGACGTCGGTCTCCTCGATCCAGACCTGCTCCAGGCGGCCCTCGATCACGTCGTAGCCGCCGATGCGCAAGCGGTGAGGGCGCAGCGTCGGCCATTCGGCGGGGGCCTCCTGGGCCACGTCGAACCTGGTAATCACGTCATTCTCGTCCGTCTCGATGACGGGGCGGAGCGTGGTGACGCCAGCCTTCTGCAGCCACACGTCTGACCAGCTGCTGAGGTCGCGGCCCGACGCTTTCTCCAGTTCGGCGAGCAGGTCACCGAGGGTGGCGTTGCCGTGGTGGTGCTTGCGGAAGTACTCGGCGACGCCCTGGAAGAACGCGTCCTGGCCCACCCATGCGACCAGCTGGCGCAGCACGGACGCGCCCTTCGCGTAGGTGATGCCGTCGAAGTTGACCTCCACATCCTCGAGGTCGCGGATGTTCGCCATGATCGGGTGCGTGCTGGGGAGCTGGTCCTGGCGGTACGCCCAGGACTTCTCGAGAGAGTTGAACGTCACCCACGAGTTCTTGTACTTGGTGACCTCTGCGGTCGCGAGGGTGGAGGCGAACTCGGCGAAGCTCTCGTTGAGCCACAGGTCGTTCCACCACTTCATGGTGACGAGGTCGCCGAACCACATGTGGGCCAGTTCGTGGAGCACGGTGACGGTGCGACGCTCGCGGCGTGCCGTGGCAACCTTCCCGCGGAACACGTAGTCCTCGAGCAGGGTCACGCAGCCGGCATTCTCCATGGCGCCCGCGTTGAACTCGGGGACGAAGAGCTGGTCGTACTTCTCGAACGGGTAGTCCATCTCGAAGTGCTTCTCGTAGAACTCGAATGCGGCCTGCGTCTCGTCGATGATGACGTCGGCGTCCAGGTAGTCCGCGAGGGCCTTGCGGCAGTACACGTCGGCGCCGATGCGACCCTTGCGGCTCAGCACCGAACCCTCAACGCGGTGGTACGGCCCGGCGACGATCGCGGTGACGTAGCAGGGGATTCGCGGCGTGGGTTTGAACGCCCAAGTGGCGTGAGCGGGCGGCGGGTACTGCAGGGTCTGGATCGCGGCCGGCGTGGGGGAGTTGGAGATCACGTGCCAGTGACGCGGCGCGGCGATCGTGAACTGGAACGTGGCCTTGAGGTCCGGCTGCTCGAACACGGCGTAGACGCGGCGCGTGTCCGCGACCTCGAACTGCGAGTACAGGTAGGTCTCGCCGTCCTCGGGGTCGATGAAGCGGTGCAGGCCCTCGCCCGTGTTCATGTAGGCGCAGTTGGCGACCACGGTGAGCTCGTTGTGCTCCTTGAGGTTGGGGAGCGTGATGCGGGAGTCCGCGAAGTGCGTGGCGGGGTCCAGCTGCTCGCCGTTGAGCGTGATGCTGAGGACCTCGGGGGCGATGAGGTCGATGAACGTGTCCGCGCCGGGGGTGGCGGCGAAGGTCACGGTCGAGCTTGAGCGGAAGGTGTCCTCGGTGGTGGTGAGGTCCAGCTCGATGCGGTAGGTCTCGGTGGAGACGATGGCGGCACGGGCTTCTGCCTCGGCGCGCGTGAGATTGGTTCCAGGCATGGGGATAAGTCTTTCACGACAGCAACCATGTGGGGTTCCGGAGAGACCTGAAGAATGGGAACCGCTCGTCGACGCGCTCGATCTCCTGGAGGTTGCCGCGGAGCTCCGGGACCTGTGGCTCGCCCACGCCGTCGCGAAGCTCTTGGCACACGTCGCGCAAGCGGTGCTTGACCTCCGCCCACTGGGCCAGTCCCAGGTCCGTGAGCCGCACCACCACGTTGCGGGTGTCCCACGAGCTGATATCGAGTTCGACGAGTCCCCTCGCCAGCATCCGCTGGATCATCTGATGGGCGCCCGGCTGGCTCATCCCCAGTTCCACCCAGAGCCTGCTCACCGGCACGCCCCCGGGCTCCGTCGCAAGCAACCACGCGAACCGCGCCTGCAGGGCGGTCATGGTGAGGTCTTTGGCCGCGAGCATGAGGTGATGCTCAAACGCCCTGGCGGCGCGCACCACCTCAAACGCGAGGCTCACCGAGTCGTCGAGCTCGTCGTCATACCCCTCCCACCTCGCCTCGGCGCGGCGCGACTCCTCGAGGTATTGGTCGATGATCATCTGGCTGACCTCTTGCTGGGTCATCGCCCTGGTGGGTGTCTCTTCTGTCACTCATAACACGTTATGACTGGCGGAAGAGAGTCCCACCTCGGAGCGGCGCCGCCTGTGGACAGGGTTCGGCGCCGCGGGGGTTGGGGACGCGGGTCACGCCTGGGCTGTGCCCCTCGCCTACCGAACGGTAACGTTGGGAATAGCGGGCGGCTTGCCTGCGTCTCACTCACCAGGCCCGACGCTGGGCTCACCTCAGACCCGGACGGTGGCCCCTTGTCCTCACTTACGCCTGCGAAGACGCGCTTGGCGCTGCTCGCGCTCGCGCTCGGCGGCTTTGGCATCGGCACCACCGAGTTCGTCGCGATGGGCGTGCTGCCTCAGATCGCGCAGGGCCTCGAGCCGGCGCTGTGGGCCTCAAACCAGGACGCGGCGATTTCGCGCGCCGGCTGGGTCATCTCGGCCTATGCGCTCGGCGTTGTCGTCGGCGCCCCCACGATCGCCGCCTTCGCCGCCCGCTTCGAGCGCAAAGCCGTGCTCGTCACCCTTGGCGTCGCGTTCACTGTCGCGACCATCGCGTCCGCGCTCGCGCCCACGTTCGGGGCGGCGCTCGCCTTCCGGTTCCTCGCCGGGTTGCCACACGGCGCCTACTTCGGCATCGCGGCTCTGGTGGCCGCGCGCCTCATGGGACCGTCGCAGCGCGGACGCGCCGTCGCCTATGTGCTCGCGGGCCTGACCATCGCGAACGTCGTCGGAGTCCCCGCGATCACCTTTGTTGGCCAACACGCCAGCTGGCGCGTCGCCTACGGCCTCGTTGCCGTGATCTTCACCATCGCCACCGTCGCGATCGCCCTCCTCGTGCCACGCGGTGAGAAGGACCCTCACGCCACGATGCGCCGAGAACTCGCCGCCTTCGGCAAGCCGGCGGTGTGGTTCGCGCTTCTCACCGGCGCCCTAGGGTTCGGTGGATTCTTCGCCGTGTACTCGTACGTGGCGCCCATGACCACCGAGGTGGCCCACGCGAGCCCCGCCTTCGTGCCGCTCGCGCTCGCCATGCTCGGCATCGGCATGACAATCGGCAACGTCATCGGCGGGCGCATGGCCGACCGCGGCGCCATCCGTGCCGTGTTCCAACTGTTCGGTGTGTTCGCTGCGTCGCTCGTTGTGCTCGGCCTCTTGGCGAGCACGCTTCCGGGGATGCTCGTTGGTGTGCTGCTGGTCGGCGCGTCGGCGGCCGCGATCTCGCCCGCGATCCAGACCCGACTCATGGACGTCGCGGGCGACTCCCAGACCATGGCCGCCGCGGTGAACCACTCGGCCCTCAACCTCGGCAACTCGCTCGGTGCGTTCCTCGGCGGAGCCGCGATTGCCGCGGGGTGGGGTTACCTCGCCCCAACCTGGCTCGGGCTCGCGCTCTGCGTGCCGGGAGTCATGTTCGCGCTCGCGGGGTGGGCAGTCACGAGGCGCACGTCTGGAAAGGTCGCGGACCATGCCCAAGCGGAGCCGCTCGGCGCGGTGTAGCCGCGATCTTGTACAACCTCAGCGCGCGAGCTCTGCAACAACTCGTTAGCGTCGGTAGCGCACGGAGCCTGAGGACGCGTGGGATGTGTGCGCAATGACGGACTTTGCACGCAACGCAGGAATGCGTGCCCTGGCAATTGGCGCTGTGGTCGCTCTAGGAATCAGCGTTGCGGCGTGCTCATCACCTCGTACGGCGGTTTCCGCCGCGCCTACTTCTGGCTCGTCAATCTCGTCATGGGTGGCGTACTTCGAGCAGACCGGCGAATTCCAAACCATCGGCGAGGAGCAACAGCAGGTGTTGGAATCGGCGGCGCCGTCAGGCGAACTCACCTGGGCCGACGTCACAGGCCTCATCGAGTTGAACTTCGAGTGCGTGGAGAAGCAGGGGCTGCAGGCTCACTGGCAGGATCCGCTCGACACCTACGGATTTCCCGTTCCCAGCTATGCGATCACCGAGTCGACGGCGCTGGGCAGTGACGCGAGTCAGGCCGTGATGGACGAGTGCGCCACCCGCTACAGCTCACTCGCTGAGCAGCTCTACATATGGCAGCCGAAGAACGCCGCAATCGAGCAAGACCACTGGGAACGCGTGGACCGCCAAGGCATCATCGACTGCCTACGCGACAATGGGGTGGAGGTCGATGACGCCGCAACACGAAGCGAGATCGAGCTACTCGCGCTCGAACTGGCCACACCCTCGGGCCCGACCAACGACCCTGTTTTCGGAGTGGACTGCTTCCCTACAGACTGAGGAGGAGCGAGGTCCCGGCACTCACACGGTCACCACGATCTTGCCCCGCACGTGGCCGCCTTCGAGTTCGCGGTAGGCGTCCGCGGCCTCCTCGAGGGGGTAGGTGCGCGCAACCTCGACGCGGACTTTGCCTTCGTCGATCAGTTCGGCGAGTTCGCCCAGCGCCGCGGAGTCTGGTCGCACCCACACCACTGACCCGCCCAGTTCGATCGCCGACTTGCCCGCCGCGATCGTCACGAGGCGGGATCCCGAGCGCAAGAGCGGCGCGCTCGCCTCAACCGCCTCCTTACCGATGTAGTCCAGCACCACGTCGTAGCCTTCCGGATGCACGTCGAGCGCGCGGTCGGCGACGCCGTCGCCATACGTGATCGGGGTTGCGCCGAGCGAACGCACGTAGTCGTGATTTCGCTCGGAGGCGGTTGCCGTGACCGTTGCCCCGGCCGCGATGGCGAGCTGGATCGCGAACGATCCGACGCCGCCCGAGCCGTTGTGAATGAGGACTCGGTCGCCCGCCTCCACGTGCGCGCGCCGGACCGTGCGTAGCGCCGTGAGTCCCGCAAGTGGCACTGCAGCGGCCTCGACAAAGCTCAGCGACCTTGGCTTCTTGGCGAGCGCCCGCACGGGGACGGCGGCCTTCTCGGCGAGCATCCCGCCATGCAGTACGTCCTTGCGTGCGTACGCGAAGACCTCGTCACCAACCTCGAACTCGGGAGTGTCTGCGCCAAGCCGCGTGACAACACCGGCGACGTCCCACGCAGGAATCGCGGGGAAAACCGTGTCGATCGACCCCTCCAGGTAGCCCTGTCGCGCCTTCCAGTCCACGGGGTTGAGCCCAACGGCCTTTACCTCGACGATCACCTCGTCGGGCCCGGGCGTGGGCTCGGGGATGTCGGAGAGCTGCAGAACGGAAAGGTCGCCGAACTCGGCGTAGGTGATTGCTCGCATGCAAGGCCCAACCCCGCACGTACGTAGAATCTTCCGGTGACCGACGCGCAAGAGGCAACCGCGGCGTCGGACCTTCCCAAGCGCCACCTGGTCGACTTCGCTCCACTGAAGGCGAGCCCGGCATTCGCGCGCTTGTGGATCGGGGGGGCTCATCAGCGGCATCGGCACGTTCGTGTCCGCCGTGGCAGTTGGCCTGCAGATCTACGACATGACGGAGTCCACGTTCATGGTGGGTCTCGTCGGCGGCGTGGCGCTGGTGCCGATGATCATCGCGGGGCTGTGGGGCGGCGTGCTCGCGGACGTCTTCGACCGACGGCGAGTGCTCATCATCTCCGCGCTCGTGGCATGGGCGTCGGTGCTCGGGCTCGTGGCGCTGTCGGTCTGGGAGGCGGTGGAGGCGGGCAATGGCTCGCACTCGCCCGTGTGGCCGTTCTACGTGGTGACCACCATCAACTCCGTCGCGGGCACCATCATGATGACCACGCGCGGCTCCGTCGTTGGCCGCATCCTGCCGCCGGACATGATCTCGAGGGCGAACGCGCTCAACGGCATCTCCTTCGGCACCATGCTCACCGTAGGCCCCGCGCTCGCGGGCATCCTCGCGGCGAGTGTTGGGCTGCCGTGGACGTTCGCCGTGGACGCGGTGCTGTTCTCCGCCGGCTTCCTCGGGATTTGGACGTTGCCGTCGCTGCCGCGGCTCGGCGAGCCGGTCGAGGCGGGCTGGCACGTGCTCGTCGAGGGCATGGAGTTCCTGCGGAAGTCACCCAATATCCGCCTCAGCTTCATCGTCGACATCATCGCGATGACGTTTGGGCGCCCGTACGTGCTGTTTCCCGCGCTCGGTGCCACGGTTATCGGCGGCGGCTCGCTCACGGTGGGCGCGCTCACCGCGGCCGGAGCCGTCGGCACGGCGCTGACGAGCGTCTTCTCCGGACCGGTTGCGCGCATCCACCGCCACGGCGTTGCGATCGCTCGAGCGATCACCGTCTACGGCGCGTTTGTGCTGCTGTTCGGGGTGGGCGCGTACTGGATGACGCGGGTTGACCACCACCCAGGAAACGGCTGGGGCGGCATCTACTGGCCCGCGCTGCTGATCCTCGCATTCGCGATGGCCGGCATGGGCGCGTCCGACGAGGTGAGCGCGATCTTCCGCGGCTCCATGATCATCCAGGCGGCGCCCGACGAGATGCGCGGTCGCCTTCAGGGCGTGTTCATTGTCGTGGTGACCGGCGGGCCGCGCATCGGCGACCTCTACGCGGGAATCTTCGCCACCGCGGCCGCGCTGTGGTGCCCCCCGCTGTTCGGCGGACTCATCATCATCGGCCTCATCGCGGTGCTCACGCGGGTTCAACGCGGCTGGCGCGAGTACGACGCGCGGACGCCTACTCCGTAGCGGAGGCGTCTTCCTCGGCCATCCAGTCGGGATCCGGCACCTTGCGCAGACGCCACAGCGGCGAGAACACCAGGAACAGCACGCCGATCGTCTCGCCGATCGCGCCGATCCAGAAGGCCGACTGGAGCCCCCAGTGGGTGGCGACGATGCCGCTCAGCAGCGCGCCAAGCGGGCCGACGCCCCAGATCAGCGTGCGGATCGACGCGGTCATGCGCGCGAGCATGCGCGGCGGCGACTGCTTCTGCCGCATCGACACCTGGACCACGTTGAAGGCGACGATGCCGCCGACCCCCAGAACCCCGCAACGGCGACCACGGCGATCGCGGCGGGTCGCGGCATTGCGAAGGACGCCGCCATCATGAACAGCGGCACGGAAGCGAAGATGTACGTGGCCGGAATGGACTTGCCTTCACCGAAGCGCTTGATCCACCACGGCGCGGAGAACGCTCCCGCGATGCCGCCAACGGAGGAGATCGTCAGCATCAGGCCGTAGGACGCGGGACCGAGTCCCAGCTGGCGCAGCAGCAGCACCGGGATCATCGTGTAGGCGACGGTGCCGAACAGGTTCGACGCCGTGGTCGCGAGCACCACGGGCCGGATGTACTGGTTGCGGAAGACGAACTCGATTCCCTCGCGAATCTCCGCGAGGAACTTCGAGTCGTGTGCGCGTGGGGGCGGCTCGTCGGCCGGGATCCTCCAGATCGCGAACGCGGACACGAGGTATCCGAAGGTCGCCGCGAGCGGCAGCCACGCGGCGCTGATCGCCTTGGCGAGCAGGCCGCCAAGGCCCGGCCCGGCCGCGCGCGCCGTTTCTGAGGAGATCTGCAGCCGCGAGTTCGCGTCCCCGAGCTGATCTCGCGAGACGAGAGCGGGCACGATCGACATGTACGCCGTGTCGAAGAAGACCGCTGCCGCGGAGATGATGAGGGCGATGACCATCAGCTGCGGCACATCGAAGGACTCACGGAAGTTGAAGTACATGATCGGGATCGCCGCCATCGCGAGGCCGCGCACGATGTTCGCGCCGATCATGACGCGCCTGCGCGACACCCTGTCGACCCACGCGCCAACCGGCAAAGACAGCAACAGGAACGCGATGCCTTCGGCCATACCGAGCACGCCGATCTCGAACTCGGTGGCCACCAGGTAGGTCACCGCGATGATCGGGATCGCGACCTGCGCGATCTCGACGCCGACCGCCGCAACGGTCTCTCCCGTCAGCAGCGCCACGTACGGGCGGTTTCGCCACAGCGAGGTGTGACCATGCGGCAGTTCCGTCGCGTACGCCTCGGGTTCCGCATCCTGCGGGATCGGGTCTAGCGGCTCGGTCACGCCGTCAGTCTTTCACGATGCGCTGACACATCAGGGTGCAACGGCGAAGCTCGTCATGCCCGACGCTGGGGAGCCTTCGCTTGCGAGCAGCCCCCGCGTGGCTCCAGCGGGCGGCAGCGGCCCCACCTCGAGCCACGAGCTCGCCTCCACGTCGTAGACCCACGCGGTCTTCAGTGAGAGGTTGTTCGCCTGCGTCGCCTCGATGTAGAGCCGGCCGTCAACGGCGGCGACGATGCGCGCGGAGCCAACCGCAGCGTCGGGCACCACGAGCTGCTCAAAGCCGGCGTTGCGCGCCAGGCCGATCGCCACGTCGCCGGGCACCTTGCGCGCCGCACCGTCCGCGGTGAACGGGCCCGCCCACACGCCGTCCGTGACAAAGAAGTCTGGCTGCACCCACGGCCCGTCGTCGGGGGCGGTGGCGGTCGCGGACTTGTTCTCCTTCATCTCATCGGCGCCCGGTCCCACGGCGAAGACGCGCCACACGAGCCGCTCGGGGTCCCAGCAGGAAACGTCGAGCGCGTCGTCGGCTCGCCAGCGGAATGGCGTGCACCTGAGGGGTTCCTCCCACAGCTTTGCCAGGTCCGTGATCGTGCCAGTGGCGGTGTCGACGATGGCCGTTCCCGAGGACGCGTAGGGGCTGTATTCGCCCGCCCGGACCACCGCGAGGAAGTCGCCGTCCGGCGAGATGGAGGCGGCGACCCAGTCCTGTTTGACGGTGGTGATGCGCCCCGCCGCGTCGAGGGAGGCCGCGCTCCGGGCGTTCTGCCACCACCGCACCGAGTCGCGGGCGGTGGTGCCCACGTGCATGGACACGTCGATGCCGGTCGGCGAACTGAGCTCGCCGGTGAGCAGGTCGAGCACTTGCGCCGGGGCGGTGGGGTCGCATTCGATGGGGTCGCACTGGGTGACATATGCGATCGACTCGCCCGCGCTCCACGACTCGATGATGATGGGCGTGCCGGGGTCCAGCTCCAGCAGCTGGTAGCGCCTGCCCTCCGGATTCACGAGGTACACGACCTGCACGGTGGCCGCGATACCAGGGACGACGCCCCCCACCGTGTTCACGGGGTCCACCTGTGGGCGGTAGGTCTGCAGGCTCCATCCGGGTCCGGTCTGCGCGAGCAGGCCCGGCGGCAGCGCCTGCGCCTGCGGCAGGTCCGCGCTGAACGTGACGAAGCCGGGGAGGGCGCGCCCGTTCGCGTCGGTCGTGTTGCTGGGCGCGGGAGTGGGGGAGGTGTAGCTGAAGGTGGGCGTTGGCGTGGGGTTCGCGCCGGGGCTGTCGCATGCGGTGAGCGCAGTCACGGCGACTGCGGCGACAAGCCAGCCCCAGCGTCGGCGCGCGCGGTGGCGCTTTTCGGCACCCATCACGCGTGGCCCCCTTGAGCGAAGTTCACGCCTACCTTAACGGGCGATATTGCCGGTATGTGCCAGGCCCGACGCTGTTGTCACCGGATCGTGACCCTCGCCCCGACGTAGGGTTGGGGCGTGACCTTCGGAGGAATGCCCCGCGGCGGAGGGGGCCGTGGCCGCGGAGACGAGGAGGTCATCCGGGCGCAGAACGCGGAGGCCCCGCAGATCCCGCATCTGTGGCGGCGCGTGGTCGTCATGTTCCGTCCCTACCGCCGGGGCCTCACGCTGACCGCGATCCTGGTGCTGCTCAGCTCGGCCGCGGCCGTGGTGCCGCCGCTCGTGTTGCAGCGGATCTTCGACGACGCGCTCTTCCCGCCCAGCGGCGGCGTCAACATGACCCTTCTGACGCAGCTGGTGGCCCTCACGATCGCGCTCTACCTGGTAATCGCGGGGTTGGGCGTGTGGCAGACGTACGTCACCTCCACCGTTGGCAACAGGGTCACGGGTGACCTCAGAGTCACGGTCTTTGACCGGCTGCAGTCCATGGACCTCGCGTTCTTCACGCGCACCAAGACCGGCGTCATCCAGTCGCGGCTGCAGAACGACGTCGGCGGCGTGTCCGGGATCCTCACCACGCTTTTCTCGACCATCCTCGGCAATGCGGTGACGATCATCGCGAGCCTCGTCGCGATGATCGCGCTCGATTGGCGTCTCACGCTGCTCGCGGTGATCCTCATGCCCGGGCTCGTGGTGGTGCAGCGGCGCGTTGGCCAGGTGCGCGCACGCATCGCCACCAAGACCCAAGAGTCGTACAGCGAGCTCACCGCGATCACCCAGGAGACGCTCTCCGTGAGCGGGATCCTCCTGTCAAAGACGCACAACCGCCAGCGCCTCGAGTCCGAGAGGTACGGAGCGGAGAACCGCAACCTCGTGCGACTGCAGGTGCGGCAGGCGATGGCGGGGCAGCGGTTCTTCGCGCTCGTGAGCGTCATCATGAGCTCGGTTCCGGCCGTGATCTACCTCGTAGCAGGACTGTTGCTGACCCACGGCCAGGAGGAGGCGATCACGGCGGGAACGATCGTCGCGTTCACGGCCGTCCAGGCGCGGCTCCTGTTCCCGCTCATGTCCCTCATGCGCGTTGCCCTCGATGTGCAGACGTCTGGCGCGCTGTTCGCCCGCATCTTCGAATACCTGGACCTCGTTCCCGCGATCTCGGACGCGCCGGATGCGGTGCCGGTCTCCGAGGCGCCCGGCCCTCTCGGCGCGATCGAGTTCCGGGACGTCACGTTCCGCTACCCGGATGCCAGGGAGGATTCGCGCCCGACGCTGGCAGGGGTCTCGTTCTCGGCTCGCCCCGGCGAGACGCACGCCTTCGTGGGCCCTTCCGGCGCCGGCAAGACGACCATCGTGTACCTGGCCGCCCGACTCTATGAAGCGTCGGGCGGGAGCGTGCTTTTCGCCGGCGAGGACGTGCGGCGACTCACCCACGAGAGCATCGTTGAGCACGTTGGCGTGGTGAGCCAGGAGACGTATCTGTTCCATGCGACGATCGCGCAGAACCTGCGCTATGCCAGGCCGGATGCGACCCAGGCCGAGCTTGAGGAGGCCTGCAAGGCCGCCAACATCCACGACGCCATCATGAGCTTCGACGACGGCTACGAGACGGTCGTCGGCGAGCGCGGATACCGGCTGAGCGGGGGAGAGAAGCAGCGCGTCGCGATCGCGCGCGTGCTGCTCAAGGACCCCGAGGTGCTGCTGCTCGACGAGGCCACGAGCGCGCTCGACACGGTGAGCGAGCGCGTGGTGCAGGCGGCGCTCGACCGCGCGGCGCAGGGCCGGACCACCCTGGTGGTGGCCCACCGGCTGTCGACCGTCAGGGACGCGGACGTGATCCACGTGGTGGAGGCTGGCCACATCGTGGAGTCCGGCACGCACACGCAGCTGCTCGCGCTCGGCGGCCTGTACTCGCGCCTCGCGGCCGAGCAGGAGACGGTGTGAGCGCGCCCACGCGCCGCGACCTGCTCCGCAACCTCGTCTTCGTGATCCTCGTGCCAGGGGTGATGGGTGGTGTGGTCCCGTTACTCATAACACGTTATGAGTACGCGGGGGCACACCCCCAAGGGGCGTTCGCCGTCGCGGTGGCGTGGGTTTTCATCGCGGTGGGCAGCGCGGTGCTGTTGTACGGCGTGTGGCGCTTCGCGGCCGACGGGCGGGGCACCCCAGCGCCCACCGCACCTACCGAGCGGCTCGTCGTTGGCGGCCCCTACCGGTACGTGCGCAATCCCATGTACTTGGCCGTCGGCGCCGTCATCGCGGGTCAGGCACTGCTGCTCGCGAGCCTCGGCCTTCTCGTGTACCTCGCGGTCTTCGCGGTGGCCGTTGTGCTCTTCGTCAAGCTCTACGAAGAGCCGACGCTCCGCGCTACGTTTGGTGCCGAATACGAGGCATATTGCGCCGAGGTGCCCGCATGGTGGCCCAAGCGTCCGCGCCTCACCAAATAGTGACGCGCTGCTCCGGGGCCAGGTAGAGCTCGTCGCCCTCGTGGACGTCGAACGCCTCGTACCAGGCGTCCACGTTGCGCACAACGCCGTTGATGCGGAACTCCTCCGGCGAGTGCGGGTCGGTGTTGATCTGCGTGATGAGGGCCTCGTCACGGCGCTTGGTGCGCTCGGAGAGCGCGTAGCCGATGAAGAAGCGCTGCACGCCGGTGAGGCCGTCGACCACGGGCGCGTTGTGAAGCGATCCGCCGAGCGCGATCTCGTATGCGCGCAGTGCCACCTCGACGCCCGCGAGGTCGCCGATGTTCTCGCCGACCGTCAGCGCGCCGTTCACGGTGTGCTCGGGGCCGAGCTGCTTGGGGGAGTAGCCGTCGAACTGCTCAATGAGCTTGTTCGCGCGCTCCATGAACGCCTCGCGGTCGGCCTCCGTCCACCAGTCGTCGAGCTTGCCGGTGCCGTCGTACTTGGAGCCCTGGTCGTCGAAACCGTGCCCAACCTCGTGGCCGATCACGGCGACGATGCCACCAAAGTTGACCGCGTCGTCGGCCTCCGGGTGGAAGAACGGGGACTGGAGGATGGCGGCGGGGAACACGATCTCGTTCGCGACCGGCAGGTAGTAGGCGTTGACCGTCTGGGGGGTCATGAGCCACTCGCTGCGGTCAACGGGCTTGCCGATCTTTGACCAGTCCCAGTCCTCATCGAAGGCGGACGAGACGCGGACGTTGCCCACGAGGTCGGTCGCGCTCGCGGTGAGGCCGCTGTAGTCGCGCCACTTGTCGGGGTAGCCGATCTTCGGAGTGAACTGCGCGAGCTTGTCCAGCGCCTTCGCCTTGGTCTCGGGCGTCATCCACTCGAGCTCGCCGATGGCCTCGCCGTAGGCCCGGACGAGCGTGGCCACGAGGCGGTCCATGTGCTCCTTGTGGTCCGGCGGGAAGTGGCGTGCCACATACTCGGCGCCCACGGCCTCGCCAGCGGCGCTCTCGACGAACTGCACGCCGCGCTTCCAGCGCACGCGCTGCTCCGTGGCGCCGCTGAGCACCGTCCCGTAGAAGTCGAAGTTCGCCTTGGAGATCTCAGGGGTGAGATACGGTGCGATCGACGCGACGAGCTTCCAGCGCAGCCACTCCTTCCACTGCTCAAGGGGCAGCGAGGACCACAGCCGGGCGAACTCGCTGAGGTAGCTCGGCTCGCTCGCGATGAGCAGGTCGTGCGCGGCCTCGGGCAGGCGGATCGCGTCGGCCCACGCACGCCACGGGAACCCCGGGGCGTCGGCCTCGAGCTTCGCCAGCGTCGTCGGGTTGTACGTGAGCTCCGCCTCGCGGGTCTTCACCACGTCCCAGTGGTGCTCGGCGAGCGCCGTCTCAACGGCCATCACGGCATCGGCGTCGAAGCCGATCCCGGTCAACTGCGCCATGCGAGCCAGGTGCTCCACATACTTTGCGCGAACCTCCGCGTGGGCGTCCTCGCGGTAGAACGCCTCATCCGGCAGCCCCAAGCCAGACTGCAGCAGGTACACCACGTTCGAATCGGGGTCCGCCTTGGCCGCGAACACGTAGTAGCCGACGCCCCCCTGCGTTCCCTCACGCTGGAGGCGGCCAAGGAGCTCGGCGAGCGACTCCGGCGACTCCGCCGCGTCGATCTCGGCGAGGTCGCTGTCGAGCGGGGTGGTCCCCAGTGCCGTGAGGGTGTCCTCGTCCATGAAGCTGCGGTACAGCGCCCCCACGAGCGAGTCCTCTGGCGCCTCCTCGATGATCTGCCGCACCGCGATCTCGGAGTCGTCGCGCAGCTTGTGGAAGGTTCCGTCCGCCGCGCGGTCGGCCGGGATCGCGTGGCTGTCGAGCCACGTTCCGTTCACGTATCGGAAGAAGTCGTCCTGCGGGCGGATGGTCTTCGAGAGGGAGGCTGCATCAATGCCGGAGGCGCTCGTCATGGGCCAACCCTAACGGGGCCCGACGCTGGGGCCAGTTCACTTTCGCGCTCGCTTCGCTATTGGTGAATCCAGGCCTGGCACAATGGCCGCATGCGCCTTCACATTGGATCAGACCACGCCGGATTCGACCTCAAGCAGGCCCTCGTTGAGCACCTCAGGGCGGCCGGGCACGACGTCGTCGATCACGGCGCGCACGCCTACGACCCCGAGGACGACTACCCCTCGTTCTGCTTCGCCGCGGCCGAGGCCACTGTCGCCGAGCCGGGCTCGCTCGGCATCGTTATCGGCGGCTCCGGGAACGGCGAGCAGATCGCGGCTAACAAGGTGAAGGGCGTGCGCGCGGCGCTCGCGTGGAGCCTCGAGACCGCGAAGCTTGGCCGTCAGCACAACAACGCGAACGTCGTGGCTGTCGGCGGGCGCATGCACCCCGAGGCCGAGGCCATCTCCTTCGTGGACGCCTTCATCGCCGAGCCGTTCAGCGAGGGAGAGCGCCACAAGCGCCGCATCGCCGAGCTGGCCGCGTACGAGGCCGAGCGCTAACCGAGCGGCGGGGCCGACCCTGCCCCAGTGTCGTCCACTCCCGGGGCAACCACAGGGATGGGTTGCGGATTGCTCCCTCTGATTGCGTGTTTCTCGTGAACCAGAGGGATGAACTCGGCGGTCATCCCTCTGGAGGCCGCGCTGCGACGGCGCGCGAAGCTGCGGAGTGAGCAGCCGCGGGGTGACAGCTCCAGCTAGAACGAGACCGGGCTGATCGGCAGCTGGTCCCCAACGAATGCCGCGGAGAGCGCGGCGATCGCGGCCGGTTCACCCGTGACGAGACCGGCGTCGGCAAGCGACGCGAGCGTGACCCCGCCAAGGTAGGCGGCGCCCAGCTCCTGAGTGGGGATGGTGACCTGCGCCGGTCCCTCTGCGCGCGTCACGCTGGCCTCGCCGCCTGCGATCGCGAACCGCCACACTCCGGCATTGTCCGGAAGCTGCTTGTCGGTGATCTCGACGGTGACGTCGGCATCGGCGCCATAGGAACGCGCGGCGAGAGCCTTGGGCACGTCAAGGAGCCGCACCCAGATGTTGTCGCGAACGGTGAATTGCGCGCTGCGGATGTCCTTAAGCAGCGTCACGAAGGGGCCGTCCGCCGGGATGTTGCGCATCTTCACCTTGGCCACGAGGTCCAGGTCCAGCACCACGGACAGCAGGCGCCTCTCGGCAGCGCCGGTAGCCGCGGCCCACGTCCACATGCCGAACTCTCCGTCGGGAGCGCCATTGGTCCACCCCAGCTTGCGGGCGAAGATGGCGAAGGCGGCCGGTCCCTCGGCGTCACTGACCCACGCGAACCGGAGCTGCTCCGCGCCCTCGCGCCAGAGCTCGGGGTCGATGAAGAGATCCCTCATGAGTGGGTCGCCTATGGTCGCGTGCGCGCCCGGTCGCTTCACGCGCGCGAGCACGTCGCGCACGATCTGCGAGTGCTTGTCCACGTCCGCGCTCACGAGCTCTAGGCGGAGGTCGTCGGAACCGGGGATCTCCCGTAGCTCGGGCCCGCGCCCGCCGCCGTAGAAGTACGACTGGCACGCGAGGCCGTAGCCGAACCGCTGGTAGATGGCCGTCTCCGCGGCGTAGAGGGTGCTCACGACCTCGCCTCGCGCGAGAGCGCGCGCAAAGTGGTCGTCGATCATCCGCGTGAGGAGCCCGCGCCTGCGGTGCCCCGAGTGCACGCCCACCCACGTGAGACCGGAGGTCGCGACCGTGCCACCGCCGGGCACACGCATCTCGTACGGGTGCGAAGAGTGGACCGCCACCATGGTGCCAACGGGGGCAACGGCCGCGTCGGCGACCTCGATGCCGCGGGCCCGATCCCAGTCGATGACGCCCTTGAGGATGTCGACGGTCGCAACCTGCGCGGTGTTGGCGAAGGCCCATCCGTCGACGTCCAACATCTCGTCCGAACGGTCCAGCGGGATGTCAACCACCCGGTACGAAGACTGCTCTGTCATATGCCAACTGTGTCAGCGTCGGGCACGAAAAGGCGAGGGAAACGACCAAGCCGTAACCCAACCGTTGCGTGGCTACGCAACGCGCAGGGCGTCGATGCGATCGTGAAGGCGCGCGTACTCCACCTTGATGCAGCGGTTCTCGACGGCCGCGAGGCCGGAGGAGCGCGCGATGCCCATGGCCTCCTCGTTGATCACCCCGAGCTGAAGCCACAGGGTGCCCGCCCCGGCCACGGCGGCCTCCGTGGCGACGCCAGGAGTGTGCTCGGCACGGCGGAACACGTCCACGATGTCCGGCACCACGGGAAGTTCGGCAAGCGAGGCGTAGAAGCCGTGCCCGCGGATCTCCTCTTCCGTGGCGGTGGGGTTGACCAGATAGACCTCGTAGGGCGTGTGGTCCATGAGCCACCTGGCGATCTGGTGGCTGGTGCGAGCCTCGTTGGGGCTCGCGCCCACGACGGCGATCGACTCGGCGTTCGCGAGGAGCTCGGCGAGAGCCGCGTCGTCCGGCGCCTGCCCCGACTGAGGCATAGGGCACGCTTCGATTTCGAAGTCGTTGATCGCTTCCATATGCATCCAAACACCCCCTTTGAGAGGATCATTCCATGGGACGGGGGGCGAGGAATGGGCCCGCTGGCCCTGTCGTTACGCGATTGAGACCGTGAATACGCGGTCCGGAAACGGAGACACGAACATGGCTACGTCGAAGGCGCAGTTGCAGACCCCTGACCTGGGGATCAGCGATACCGATCTGAAGTCCGTCAACCAGGCCCTCGCGACCGTGCTGTCGGACACGTTCACGCTGTTTGTGAAGACTCAGGGCTATCACTGGAACGTGACCGGCCCGCACTTCCGCTCGCTCCACCTCATGCTTGAGGAGCAGTACATCGAGCTCCACGACGCCGCAGACCTGTTGGCCGAGAGGATGCGCTCGCTGGGCGCCACGGCTCCCGGCTCGTTCGCGGAGTTCACCGAGCTCGCCACCGTCAAGGACCACGTTCCCACGGACGACGCGATGACCATGGTGAAGAACCTCGTCAAGGACAACGAGACGGTGGTGAAGATCATCCGGCCCCTCGTTGACGTTGCCGAGGACGCCAAGGACACCGCCACCGCGGACCTCCTGAACGCTCGCCTCGCGGCACACGAGAAGGCCGCGTGGATGCTGCGGTCGCTCCTCGCCTGATTCAGGCCCGACGCTGGGTACAGCAACGGCCCCCCACCGTGACGGTGGGGGGCCGTGCTCCGTGGCGCGGCTGAGGGGGCGCGCCAGGCTGTGATGGCCCGGGCGATTCCCCGGGCCCTGCCACTAGTACACCACTGAGTTACGCGTAGGGCTAGATGTAGTACATCGCCGGTTCGTGGGGCTCGACGTTGTCGAACGGCGACGGGTAGTCGGGAGCCGGGTGTCGGTGCGAGTCGCCCATGTCGATGGCGGAGGCCGCGGTGTAGGCCTCCTTCGGCTTGGGGTGCTCACGCACGACGGCGGGGATGCCGATGGCGGTTGCCCCGTCCGGCACGTCCTTGACGACTACCGCGTTCGCTCCGATGCGCGCGTCGGATCCGATGTGCACCGCTCCCAGCACCTTGGCCCCTGCGCCGATGACGACGCGGTCGCCGACCGTGGGGTGGCGCTTGCCCTGGCTCATCGTGGTGCCACCGAGCGTGACCCCGTGGAACAGCAGCACGTCGTTGCCGACGATCGCCGTTTCCCCGATCACCACTCCCATGCCGTGGTCGATGAACAGGCGACGCCCTAGCTCGGCGCCCGGGTGGATCTCGATGCCCGTGCGGCGCCGCGCGTACTGCGACCACAGGCGGCCGTAGGTCTTGAGGCCGTGAGTCCACAGCCAGTGCGCCGCACGATAGTGCCAGACCGCGTGAACCCCCTGGTATGACACCGCAATGACAAGCCAGCTGTGCGCCGCGGGGTCGCGGTGCCGGGCCGTGCGGATGTCCTCCAGCGCCAAGGCCAGGGGGTTCAGGCGATCGGACACAGGGAGAGCCTCAGTCCATCAGGTCCGCGTAGAGCACGGAGGAGAGGTAGCGCTCACCGAAGGACGGGATGACCGTCACGATGGTCTTGCCTGCGTTCTCCGGGCGGTTCGCCACCTGCACCGCGGCGGCGAGAGCGGCGCCCGAGGAGATGCCGACGAGCAGGCCCTCCTTGCGGGCCGCGGCACGCGCCGTCGCAACGGCAGTCTCCGAGTCGATGTCGATGACCTCGTCGTAGATCTCGGTGTTGAGGATCTCCGGAACGAAGTTCGCGCCGAGGCCCTGGATCTTGTGCGGACCGGGGGCGCCGCCGTTGAGGATCGCGGACTCTGCGGGCTCCACGGCGATGATCTGCACGCCGGGCTTGCGGGCCTTGAGCACCTCACCGACTCCGGTGATGGTGCCGCCGGTGCCGATGCCGGCCACGATGATGTCAACCTCGCCGTCGGTGTCGTTCCAGATCTCCTCGGCGGTGGTCTTGCGGTGGATCTCCGGGTTCGCGACGTTCGCGAACTGGCGGGCGAGCACCGCGCCCTCGCGCTCCTCGGCGATCTTGTTCGCGGCCTCGACCGCGCCGCTCATACCCGCAGGTCCGGGCGTGAGGATGAGCTCGGCGCCGAACGCGCGCAGAAGCGCGCGGCGCTCCTTGGACATCGTCTCCGGCATGGTGAGCACCACGTTGTAGCCGCGAGCGGCACCGACGAACGCGAGCGCGATGCCCGTGTTTCCGGAGGTGGCCTCCACGATCGTTCCGCCCGGCTTGAGGGAGCCGTCGGCCTCCGCGGCGTCGATGATCGCGACGCCGATGCGGTCCTTCACGGAGTTGGCGGGGTTGTAGAACTCGAGCTTCGCGAGCACCGTGGCGCCCGCGCCCTCGGTGAGCTTGTTGATCTTGACGAGAGGGGTGTTGCCGACGAGGGCCGTTGCGTCCTCATAAATCCGAGCCATGGTGCGATTCCTTTGCTAATGATCCTGGGCGCTGTAACGCCCGACTGGGTTGTCAGATTCCTTGGGCGAGCGCTGGCCTCACTGACCCCTCGACGGGGCCCGGACAGCGCTCTACAGACAGCTGCAGCACATGCAGCAGGGCATGCAGGAGACCACGCACATGGACGGCGCGCAGGCGAGCGCTGAAGCGGCAGTGCGCTGTGTGCTCATGGCGGTGGGGCCTCCAGTGTGCGGGTGCGCCCAATCTAGCCCCGTGCGGTGGGGAGGGGCAAGCGTCGGCGAGTCAGCGTCGGGCCCTAGGCGACTATTCGCTCACGCGCACAGAGAGGACCTTGAGTCGCTGAATGGCGACCACAACGGACCCAACCGTCACCGCCGCCAGCAGGATGACTCCCGCCGCGAGGCTCACGTCCGAGCTGATGGCGATGTCCGTGTTGCCCTCGAGCATCTTCTCCGCAGGAGCGAGCGCCCACTGGCGCACGCTCAAGGTCCGCACACCAGGGACGTAGCCCGCGAGGACGCCCTCCCACAGGAGCGCGTAGAGGAGGCCGACGATGATCGAGTTGCGCGTGAGGACGGCGATCATGAAGAACACCGCGACGTAGGCGACAGACGCAAGGGCCGTCGCCACCCCCATCGACAGCGCCAGCTGGCCGTCCTTGTCGCCCGCGATCTCGGCGGCGATCACCACGGACGCCACGCAGAAGACCACCGCTACCACCACCGCGACCACGAGCTTCGACAGCGCGATGGTGCGCCGCGGCACCGGCTTCGCGAGGAGGTAGACGATCGAGCCGTCCTCGATCTCCGGGGCGATGACACCCGTGCCGATAAGGAGGCACATGATCGGGACGAGCAAGCCGAAGCCGAAGTTCACGATGACGCCGGTCGCCACGTCAACGGCGCCGCCCGATCCCCAGCGGGTGAGCCCGGCGACGGCGAACAGCAGGACGCTGAGGCCGATGAGGATCCACACCCTGCGGCTGCCGAGCAGCGAGCGCAGCGCCAAGCGCATGATCACGGCGTTCATCGCGCCACCAGGTAGGCGAAGACGCTCTCGAGGGACTCGTCGGCCGGTGTGACGTCGAACAGCGAGATCTGCGCGTCCCGCGCGATCCGGGGGAGGGCGTGCACGAACCGGCCGAAGTCCGAGGCCTGAACGTCGAGGCCCGTGGGCGTGAGGCTCACCGCGTCCGCGGAGCCGTCGGAGATGATCGCCGCGGCGAGCGCGCGGTTATTGCTCGAGGACAGCGAATACTGGTGGGGGCGCTCGGTCATGAGGCGCCGGATGCTGCGGAAGTCGCCGGACGCGGCCTGGCGGCCGGCGACGACCACCTCGATGGTGCCCGCGACGTCCTCGACCTCCTCGAGGATGTGGCTGCTGAACAGTACGGTGTGCCCGTTGTCCCCGAGGCGCTCGAGGAGGGCGAGAAGGTGCATGCGCTGGCGCGGGTCCATGCCATTGAACGGCTCGTCGAGCAGGAGCACCTTGGGCTCGTGTACCAGGGCCGTCGCCATCTTGACGCGCTGCTTCATGCCCTTGGAGAACGTGCCGACGCGGCGGTCCCGCGCGTCGAGGAGCTCCACCTGCTCGAGCGCGGCGAGAGTGGCCGACTGGGGCTCCGCGAGTCCGTGCAGCCGTGCGTTTGCGAGTACGAACTCTTCGGCGGTCATGGTGTCGAACATCGCCTCGGCCTCTGGGACAAGGCCGATGTCGCTGTACATGGCGGGATTGCGCCACACGGTCACGCCGTCGATCGTGACGGTGCCCGACGAGGGGGGCAGGAATCCGCTCATCATCCCCAGCAGCGTGGACTTGCCCGCGCCATTGGGGCCGAGGAGGCCCGTGACGCCGGGGCCGATGGTCATCGTCACGTCGTTGACCGCGACGACGTTTCCGAACCAGCGGGAGACCCCCTTGAGCTCGATGGTGCTCATACGCCCCCCACCTTCCTGAATCGGCGCAGAAGGAAGGCGACGGCACCGGCGAGGATCACCACGAACGCCAGGGTGAAGAAGGCCGCGCCGATCGCGCCGTCGGGCTGGGCAATGCCGTTGAGCGGATCCACGCCCAGCCACCCGGCGATGAGCCCGTCCACGAGCAGGTACGGATCCAGCACCGCGAAGTACGAGCCGGCCGTCTCCGAGGCCTGCATGTTGACCACGGAGACCAGCACCGCGACGAACCCGTTGAGCAGCACCAGGGTGGCGAGCACCGCCGCCACGCCCAGTCCGCGGCGCTTGGTCAGCGATGCGAGCGCGAGCGCAATCGCGCTGATGAGCAGCGCCAAGAGGGCGCCCGCGAGCAGGCCGCCAAGCCAGCCGAAGATCTGCTGACGCACGGGGAACTTCGCGAGCAGCGCGCCGATGAAGAGGATGGTGACGGGTGCGGAGACGAAGATCCACACGGCCGCCGCGAGACCGAGCAGCTTCGCGTAGACGTAGTCCTGGCGCTTGATGGGCCGCGACAGATACAGCGGCATGGTGCCGTCACGCAAGTCGCGCGACACCGCGTAGGGCGCGCGGCCGGCAAGGAACAGCGAGACGAGCAGCGACATCGCGAACGGGTACTGCGTGTAGCTCAGGGGCAGCTCCGCAGAGCTGGTGAAGATCGTGACGGCGACGATAATGATCGCCGGCGCGCAGATGAGGCCGATGAGCACCCACGGCATGATCTTCACCTTCGCGGGGCGGCCCAAGCCGAAGGCCCCGCGCAGCGTCTCGAGCAGGAGCGAGCGGAACGCCCAGCCGCGGCCAAGGCGCGGCCCGTCGTAGTGGCGGAAGCCGATGTCGTGGATGACGCTGTCGTTTGGAACAGCACCGTTGGGCTGCGTCGTCATGGCCGCGCCTCCCCGGCGCCGCTCGCGGTCGATCCAGTTGCTGCAAAGATCTCGGACAGGTGGTGGCGGCGCCGCTGCAGTCGCACCAGGCCAACGCCGAGCTCGGCGACGATCGCCACGACCGCGGCGGGAACGCGCTCGTCGGTGAGCTCGACCGCGAAGCTGCCCGGCGCGCGGGCCGCGGCCACGGCCGCACCTTGGTCGCGAAGCCTCGCCATCACGACGTCGGCCTTGTCGGTGACCTCCACGAGGAGGGTGCCGCTCAGCTGGGTCGCCTCCGCGGTCGACGTAGACCTCTGCAGCACGCCCCCGTCGATGACGACTATGTGGTCGCTGATGCGCTCGAGCTCCCCCAGGAGGTGGCTCGTCACCACCACGGAGATGCCGAAGTCGGAGCTGACCCTGGCGATCAGTCCCAACATGTCGTCGCGACCGGCGGGGTCAAGGCCGTTCGTCGGCTCGTCGAGGAACACCAGTTTGGGGTCGTGAACGAGCGCCTGTGCAAGCTTGACGCGCTGCTTCATGCCGGTCGAATAGCCGCCGATGGGCCGGTATCGCTCCTCGTAGAGGCCCACATGACGAAGGGTGTCCGCGGCACGCTCGCGCGCGCTCGACGCGGGCAGGCCGGACATGCGGGCCATGTGCACGAGGAACTCGGTCGCAGAGACGTCGAGCGGGAGGCATTCGCTCTCCGGCATGTACCCGACGACCTCGCGAATCTTGAGGCCGTCCTTGAGGCAGTCGAAGCCGAGGATGGTCGCGCCGCCCGAGGTGGGGGGAATGAGGCCGAGCAGCATCTTGATGAGCGTCGACTTGCCGGCGCCGTTCGCGCCGACGAGGCCAACCACGCCGCCGGGCAGCTCCACCGTGAGGTTCTGCACGGCGGTCACGGGACCGAAGGTCCGCGTCAGCGCGCTCGTCGTGATGGTGGCCACGGGTCGACACTAACGGAGCCCGGGCCGCCGCGACATGGGGGACAACCCTGACCTTTCCCGGAGGCGACGTCTGCGCTTCGGCGCGCCAGCGTCGGGCATGCCCGACGCTGCGGCACCATGGCGGCATGGCCTGGTTTGATCTTGGCGACGTGCGGTGGGTGGGGGTTCTCGTCGCGTCGCTCGCCGCGTTCCTGGTGGGCTTTCTGTGGTTCCACGAGCGCGCTCTCGGCGCCGCTTGGGCGCGGCTCGCGGGGCTCGACCTGGACGCTCAACGCGAGGGCAGGGTGCGCCGGCTGGCCATCGGCTTCGCCATCACCCTCGTCACGGTCGTCTTCATGAACGTGCTGATGGCTGAGCTGCTTGTGACCTCGGTGGTGCAGGGCGCGCTGTTTGGCGCTGCGATCGGCCTCGTGATGCGCCTGCTCAACCAGGTGTTCCACGACCTCTTCGAGGACCGACCCTGGGGGCTGACCGCCATCGACGGTCTGCATGACGTTCTCGCCCTCGCCGCTGCCGGAGCGGTGCTTGGGGCGTTCCTGTAGCGTAAAAAGCGGGGCTGGAGGAGGAGCGATGGACTGGCTCACGTTTGAGGGAATCAATTGGCTCGCGGTGGCTGTCGCCTTCGTCGTGAGTTTCGCGTTCGGGTGGTGGTACTACTCGTCCGCAGGTGTGTGGAAGGTGTGGAAGCGCGCCGCCAACGTGACCGACGAGGCGGTGGAGAACGCAAACGTGGGGGTCGCGTTCGGCGGCACCATCCTCGCGAACGTGCTCGGCGTGATCGTGCTCGCGATGCTCATGGCCGCGGTTGGCGCGGATACCTGGCTCGATGGGCTCGTGCTCGGCGCGATCGTCGGCCTCGTGTACCGAGCGGGCGCGCACGCGCTGCACAACGGGTTTGCCCAGCGCTCACCGCTCGTGACCGTGCTCGATGGGATTCATGACGTGGTGGGGCTCGCCATTGCCGGCGTGATTCTGGGCCTCTTCTGACGTGGACGCGGCGCGAGCTCAGCAGGTTGCCGAGGAGGAGTTCGGGCTCACTGTTGCGCGCCTCACGGAGCTTGGCGGCAACGAGGACCTGAACTTTCTTGCGGTGACGCCCGAGGGTGCGCGGTACGTGGTCAAGGCGTCCGCGACTCCGCGATCCGCGCTCGAGGCGCAGTCGGCGGCCCTCGAGTTCCTCGCCGAGGCGGTGGCTACGTTCGATGTGCCGTCGCCGCGCCTGACCATCGACGGCGAGGCCGTGGTCGAGATTGAGGGCACGCACCCGTTCGTGCGGGTGATCTCCTATGTGCCAGGCGAGATGAGCGTCGGCTCCCGGCGCATCGTGCCCGGTGTCGGCACGGCGCTCGGCTCGGTCTCCGGCGAGATGGTCGCCAAGCTGGCGTCGTTCTCCCATCCTGGGCTCGTCGAGGGCGGCGACTGGGACCTCCGTGAGGCCCCGCGCGTGGTGGCGGGCGATCCGTCGCTCGGGTCACTGCTCGCCGCGAGCCTTGAGCGCACCGCGCGGCTCGCGCTACCGGTGCAGGTCATCCACGGTGACCTCACGGAAGACAACGTGGTGCTCGGCGAGGATCAGGACTTCGCTGGCGTGATCGACTTCGGCGACCTCGCCCCAAGCTGGGCCGTGGCGGAGCTCGCGGTCACCCTCACGTCCCTCCTTGCGCACGATGGCCCGGTCATGGCCGAGGTGCTCGACGCCGTGGCCGCCTTCCACGCGAGGCGTCCCCTCGCGCTCGACGAGGCGCGGGCGATCTGGCCGCTTGTTGTGCGAAGGGCTCTCGTCCTCGAGGCGGGCGCGGCGCGGGTGCTCGCCGCCGATCCGGAGAACACCTATGCAATCGCGCGGCGGCCGTTTGAGCGGCTGGTGCTCTCGCGCGCCCTCGCCCTCCCGTACGACGAGGCGGAGCTGCTGATGCTCGACGCCGTGGGCCTTCTGCCGCGCAGGGAGGCGCCGCTCGTGCGCATGTTCGCGGGCCTCGGCGACCTCCCGGGGCTGGACCTGTCCGTGACGTCACCGCTGCACGACGGAGGCAAGTGGCTCACGCGCCCCAACCCCGAGGACCTCCCAGAGTGCGTGACCCGCTACGGCGCGCCCCAGCTTGTGCCCGACGCTGCTACCGGAGTGGTGCCCCGATCCATACCTTTGGGCATGGGGGCGGTGCTCGCGCCGGGCAAGGCGGTGTTCGCACCCGCCCACGCGCTCATCCGCTCGGCGGGGGACGGGGCGATGGTGCTCGCGCTGGTGGATGGCGGCTGGGTCAACCTCCTGGGGGTCGATCCCGAGGTCGAGGCCGGCACCACGGTTCCCGCCGCACGGTGATCGGCAGCACTTCAGGACCTTTGTGGGTGCAGTTGTGCGCCGCGCCCATCAGCCCGCCCCGCTATGTGCAGCCAGGCCTCGAGGACCGCTGGGCGCGAATCTGTCCCGACCCCTCGGTGCTGTTCGGGCGGGAACCGGCCCCAGCGTCGGGCCCAAGCGCGGCGGAACTGGCCGTGGCGCGCGAGGCGGTTGTCGCGACCGTGCAGGAGCACTACTACGAGCGGCCGCCGCGAATTGAGCGCGGCTGGCGGCACCACCTGTTCGACGACCACGGCCGCGGCTACCTGGACATGGTGAACAACGTCGCGATCCTTGGGCACGGCGAGCCGCGCGTTGCGGATGCGGTGTCGCGGCAGCTGCGGCTGCTCAACACGAACTCGCGGTTCAACTATGCGGCGATCGTGGAGTTCAGCCAGGCGCTCGCGCGGCGATGCCCGCCGGGGCTGGACCAGGTGTTTCTGGTGAATTCCGGTTCCGAGGCGGTGGACCTCGCGATCCGGATTGCGCGCGCGGCCACGGGGCGGCCCGATGTGGTCGCGATCACCGAGGCGTACCACGGGTGGACCGTTGGAGCCGATGCCCTCTCGACCTCTCTTGGCGACAACCCGCGAGCGCTTGGGACGCGGCCGGAGTGGGTCAAGCTGCTGCCGACGCCCAACGCGTACCGGGGCGCGCACCCCGGCGCGGACGCCGGCCGATACGCGCCCGAGGCCGCCCAGCTCATCGCCGCGCTGCCCGAGCCGCCCGCGGCCCTCGTGTGCGAGCCGATCTTCGGCAACGGGGGAGGGATTCTGCTGCCCCACGGGTATTTGCGGGACGTCTACGCGGCGATCCGCGCTCGCGGCGGGCTGTGCGTGAGCGACGAGGTGCAGGTGGGATACGGGCGGCTCGGCGAGCACTTCTGGGGGTTCGAGCAGCAGGGCGTGGTGCCGGACATCATCGCGGTGGCAAAGGCGATGGGCAACGGGCATCCGCTTGGCGCGGTCATCACGACGCGGGAGATCGCTGCCCGCTTTGCGGTGGAGGGGTCGTTCTTCTCATCCGCCGGCGGGTCGCCGGTCTCATGCGTGGTGGGGTCAACCGTGCTGCGCGCGATGGAGGAGGACGGACTGCAGGAGCGCGCGCGGGTGGTGGGGCTGGAGCTTGCCGACGGCCTGCGTGCCCTGGCCGCGCGCCACCCCAGGTTGGGCGCGGTGCACGGGATGGGGCTGTACCTGGGAGTGGAGATCGGCGGGCCCGACTCTCCCGATCCCGAGGGTGCGCGCGAGATCTGCGACGCGATGCTCGACGAGGGCGTCATCGTGCAGCCTACGGGCGACCACAAGAACGTGCTGAAGATCAAGCCGCCGCTGACTTTGGACCTGCCTGGCGTGGCACGGTTCTTGGCGGCGCTGGATCATGTGCTCACCATGTCCGACGCTCGGGCCAGGTTGTAGCGTCGGGCTGCCTTGGAGCGGGCGACGGGAATCGAACCCGCACCATCAGTTTGGAAGACTGAGGCTCTACCATTGAGCTACGCCCGCACTGCTGCACCTGCAGCGCGTACTAGAGTAGCCGAGCCCGCCAGTTGCGGGTGCACGGGGTGTAGCGCAGCTTGGTAGCGCGCCTGCTTTGGGAGCAGGAGATCGCAGGTTCAAATCCTGTCACCCCGACGTAGTGAGTGAGCCCGACGAGAGCGAAGCTCTCGGTCGGGCGAGCGAACGGAGGAGGGAGGAGCGCCGCGAAGCGGCGCGACGATCACCCCGACGAACAGACTCAGTGCCCGCGCCGCACCGGCGCCCGTGGAGTCAGAGACCAGCCCGGAGGAAGTCATGTCTCAAGCCTTCGCCGTTGCCGCAACGTCCAAGGACGGACCCTTGGAGCGCATCACGATCGAGCGCCGAGAGGTGGGCCCCGCAGACGTCCGCATCGAGATCCAGTACTCGGGAATCTGTCACTCCGATATTCACCACGCCCGCGGTGAGTGGGGCGAGATCACCTACCCGCAGGTTGTGGGTCACGAGATTGTGGGCGTCGTCGCAGAGGTTGGCGACGACGTGACGAAGCACTCGGTGGGTGATCGCGTGGGCGTCGGCTGCATGGTCAACTCGTGTCGCACCTGCGAGAACTGCCTCGCGGGGATGGAGAACTACTGCCTCAACGGCAACACCGGCACCTACGGCAGCGTGGACCGTGACGGCACAAAGACCCAAGGTGGCTATGCGAGCCACATCGTCGTGGATCAGGACTTCGTGCTGCGCATCCCCGACGCCCTCGACATGGCGAAAGCGGCCCCGCTGCTGTGCGCGGGGATCACGACCTATTCGCCGCTGCGCCACTGGAAGGTGGGCCCGGGTTCCAAGGTCGCGGTTGTCGGCATGGGCGGCCTTGGGCACATGGGCGTCAAGCTCGCCCATGCCCTCGGCGCGCACGTGACGGTGCTGTCCCGAACGCTCGCCAAGGAGGAGGACGGCCGGAAGCTCGGCGCCGACGACTACCGCGCCACCGAGGACCCCCAGACCTTCAAGGACCTCAAGAACACGTTCGATCTCATCCTCAACACCGTCTCCGCCCAGGTGGACATCAACGCATACGCGCGGCTGCTCCGGCTGGACGGCACCATCGTCAACGTTGGCGCTCCGCCGGAGCCGCTGCCCGTGCGTGTCTTCGCACTGATGAACAACCGGCGCTCGTTCGCGGCCTCCGGAATTGGCAGCATCGGTGAGACCCAAGAGATGCTCGACTTCTGCGCCGAGCATGGGGTGGCGCCGGAGACGGAACTGATCGGCGCGGACGACATCAACGTGGCGTGGAAGCGCGTCCTCGACGCCGATGTGCGCTACCGGTTCGTGATCGACGCCGCCACTTTCGCGCCCTAGCATCGCCGGCGCTCGCTCTTCCTACACAAGGGAGACGGGTTGTCGGTTTGGGGACCCTGTGCCACTATCGGACGCAGAGCAGTACACGGTGATGGAGCTCGCCGGGGCCACGGTCCAAACCGCCGATACCGGCTGATAGCACCTGTGACGAGAGGAGTCACGGGTGATCCCTGCCACGAAACGCGAGAAGTGCCGATGAGCGACACCCCGCACGGCGTTGACGCGGAGTTCGCAGGTCTCCCTCACGACCCAGACATCGAGGTCGAAGACTCGGACGCCGGCCCTACGCGGCCCCTCCACTTCCGCCCCGCGTATCTCGCGCTCGTCTTCGCCGGGGGCGCGGTCGGCACCAGCGCCCGCGAGGCACTGAGCCTCGCGTTCCCCGCCGTCAACGGCATCCCGGTGACGATCTTCGCCATCAACGTCGCGGGCGCATTCCTGCTTGGTGTGCTCCTGGAGAGCCTCGTGCGCCGCGGACCCGATCATGGCCGACGCCGCACGCTCCGGCTGTTGCTCGGCACCGGATTCATGGGTGGCTTCACCACCTACAGCGCGCTCGCGACCGACGCCGCGCATCTCATCGGGGACGGGCGCGCGGGGGCTGGGGTGGCGTACGGCCTCGCGACGGTGCTGATCGGCGCTGTCGCCACGTGGGCCGGCATCGGCCTCGGCGTGCTCACCCACGGCCCCAGCAGGGCGGAGCGGGCATGACCGCACCCCTGTTCCTGCTGCTCGCCCTCGCGGGAGGCGTCGGCGCTGCCGCGCGTTTCCTGCTCGACGGCGCGATCAAGTCCCGCACCGACGGCACCCTGCCCTGGGGCACCATCGCCATCAACCTCACGGGCTCGTTCCTCCTCGGCCTCCTGACGGGCGCGGTCGCGGCTAACGCACTGCCCGACGGCTGGGGCATCGTCGTCGGCACCGGCTTCCTAGGCGGCTACACCACCTTCTCCACGGCGAGCTTCGAGACGGTGCGCCTCATGCAGGAGCGCAAGTGCGCGGCGGCGACGGTCAACGGCCTTGGCGTGCTCGTGGCCGCAACCCTGGCAGCGGGCGCAGGTCTGTGGCTCGGCTCGCAGTTCTAGGCGAAACTACTCAGAACTTGATCTGCACAACGCGACGCCGCTTCGACGGCTCGTGCACCACCGTGAACCCCGCATCGAGGAACGCCCCCAGCGGCCCCACGAACACCTCACCCCACGTGATGCTGCCCGCACCGTCGGTGATGATGGGATACCCCTCGAGAATCCGCGCCCCACGCTCCCGCGCAAACGGCACGGTCGCGGCGCAGAGCGGATGCGTCAGCCCAAGCCCCTGGAACTCCTTGCGCACTCGGAAGCACGTCACGGACCACACGTCCGGATCCCCGCGGTCCTGCTCGCGCCCGCGCCAGACGGTCGCGGTGGGCTCGTTGATGTGGAAGATTCGGTAGTCCACTCGCGGCTCCACCGCCACCCACCCAGCCGGCTCCCCGTCCAGGTAAAGCACTAAGCCGGAGGTCTCCACAGCGTCGGGCTGGCCGCAGTTTGTCTGCGCACGCAAGGCCTCCGCGCGCGCCTCCCAAGGCTGCGGCGCGTACCCCGCCTGCCCCATCTTGTAGCGCTGGCACTGGCAGCGGTGCGGGTAGCCACGCTCGCCGAAAATCAACTGCAGGTCATCCCAGCTCGCCTCGTTCGCGGGCACCACCTTCTCGGCCATGCCGCCAGGCTATGCCCGACGGCGCGGCTGGGTGGGTTACACGACCTCGCCTGCGGTGATGGCCTGGGCCTCCTCGAGCGCGTCCTCGTGGACGTGGTCCACCCGGGCGAGGACCTCGCGCGACACGAAGACGACCGTGGCGGCGATCAGCACCGAGACGGCGGCGACCGTGTAGGGGAGCCAATCGCCCGCCCGGGCGGCGAGCGCCGCGGCGAGCGGAGGGGCAGCTGCGCCGCCGATGAACCGCACGCCGGAGTAGGCGGAGGACGCGACGGTGCGGGGCAGGTCGGTGGCCTCCATCACGGACTCGGTGAGCACCGTGTTCATCACGCCGAGCAGCGCGCCGCCGACCACGATGCACGCCACGAGCGCGGGCGGCGAGCCCACGACCAGTGCGGTCACGCCGAGCAGCACCGCGAGCAGCACGAGCGTCGTGTAGAGCACGCGGGTGCGCGGGAAGCGATGCGTCAGGGCTGGAGCGACCCACACGCTCGTGATCGCGAGCATGATGCCCCACGCGCAGAACGTCAGGCCGAGCCCGATGGCGCTGAAGCCCAGTGGATACGGCGAGTAGGCCAGGAGCACGAAGAAGCCGATGTTGTAGAACAGCGCGGCGATCGCGAGGCGTTGCAGCCCTGGCACGGCGAGCGCGCGGAACGGCGCCGAGAGCTTGACGGGGACTCGAGCAACGGGGTCGGTGCGGATGAGCGAGATGATCGCGATGAAGGCGATGGCCATGAGCGCCGCGGTGCCGAAGAACGGCGCGCGCCAGCTGACGTTGCCGAGAAGGCCGCCAAGGAGCGGTCCGATCGCGATGCCAAGACCGAGCGCGGCCTCGTAGAGCACGATCGCGGCCTCGGAGCCGCCTACGGCGGAGCCCACGATGGTGGCGAGCGCGGTGGAGATGAACAGGGCGTTTCCCAGGCCCCATCCGGCGCGCAGTCCGATGATCTGGCCCACGGTGTCCGACGCCCCGGCGAGGGTCGCGAAGATCACGATGAGCGCTAGCCCCACGAGCAGGGTCTTGCGCGCGCCGATCTTTCCGGAGATCCAGGAGGTGAAGAACATCATCACGCCGGTGACGGCCAGGTACGAGGTGAAGAGCATCTCTGTCTGCGCCGCACTGGCGCCCAGATTCTTGGAGATAGCAGGCAGGATGGGGTCCACGAGGCCGATGCCCATGAACGCGACCACGCATGCGAAGGCGACCGCCCACACGGACTTCGGCTGGTTCTTGAGGACGTTCATGCCGAGGCTCCGAGGATCTCCACGGTGCGGGAGATGGCCGCCCAGTCGTCGTCGCTCAGGTCCGAGAGCAGCGGGGCCACGGCGCCCGCAAGCTCGGCGCGCCAATCGGCGAGGGCCTGGCGGCCCTCGCGGGTGATGGTCAGGACGGTGGCGCGCGCGTCGTGCGGATCGGCGGCGCGGGAGACGAGGCGCTGCTCTTCAAGGGTGGGGGCGTACTGGGTGATGGCCGGCTGGCTGATGCGCAGCGCGGCTGCGATCTCGCCGATGCGCGCGGGTCCGTCGCTCTCGAGAACCCCGAGGATGCGCCATTGGCTCGCGGGCGTGGTGTTGCCGGACGCCACGGCGGCGATGCGCGTGAGGCGACTGGTGGCGGAGATGAGGTCGACGATCAGGCGCCGCTGGGAACTGTCCATAAGGCAACTATATAACTGACTTATGGATATCGAACGCCGCGTCCACCCCGCACCCACCCACCTGCGGTTTAGGCAGCTCACGCATACCAAATCCGCGTTGGGCGCCCCGTTTAGGCACACCACGCGCCGAACGGGGCTCGCACCCGGCGACCGAGGGTTAAGCGCGGCTCCGGCGCAAGGTATGCGCCAGTTGCCTAAACCACGCGAGTTTGGCCGGAACGGTATGCGCAGTCTGCCTAAACCGCGGGGGCGGAGGTTGGGGGCGGCGCCGGCACCGCGCGCTCGCGGTAGGTGTGGGCAACGGTGAGGATGCCCAGGATCAGCGCGGCCGGCACAAGCAGCGCGAACCGCCAGGAGGTCGCGTCGGCGATGATCCCGGTGGCAGCAGACCCCACGACAACACCCACGTAGTTGAACAGATTGAGCCGCGACACGATCTCGTCGATCTGCTCCGGCGCGAGGTCACCGGACGCGGAGAACGACAGCGGCACGATCACGCCAAGCCCAAGACCAACAACGGCAAAGCCCGCCACCGCCAGCCACACGGTCGGCGCCACGGCGGCGAGGAGGAAGCCGGCGGTGGCGAGCGCCACCGCGAAGCAGATGACCACCACGCGCCCCACCCCTGCGACCAGGCGGTCGCCGAGGATGCGGGCCAAGAGCACCGTTCCCTGATACGCCGCGTACCCAAGCGGCAACACCGCCGCCGACGCCACGAACGTCTTGTCGATGTACACCGAGCTCCACGTCGACACCACGCCGTCGCCCACGTACACCACGAGTATTACCAGGCCGAACAGGGTGAGGCCGCGCCACGGAAGCGGAGGCTTGGCGGCCTCGGGCACGCCCTGCTCCGGATCGCGGGCGAGGCCGCGAATGAGGCCCGGCACGGCACCGAGCGCGATGACGGCGCCCACGAGGAAGGACACCTCGAACGGTGCGCCGGTGCCGTTGATGCCGGAGACGATGAGGGCTCCCGCGATCGCGGCCGCCGTCTGGAATGCGTAGAACGTGGTGAAGATGGGGCGGCCATACGCGCGCTGGATCGTGAGGCCCTGCATGCCGTTGCCCGCGTCTCCAAGGCCAACGCCAAACCCGAACAGCGCGTACACGGGGAACAGCGCCGCGAATGGCAGGTTGATCATCGCGAGCAGCACCGCCGCCGCCTGTAGCGTGAACGCCGGCACCAGCAGGAACGCGGATCCCCGCCGCACAGCGACCGCGCCGCCAACGAGTGACCCGATCGCCGCGAACACCAGCACGGCCAGCACAACAAGAGAGACCTCGGTGTCACCAATGCCGGTGCGGTCCTCGAGCCCAGGCAGGTTGGTGAGCACGAGCGCCTGCATCAGGCCCTGGAGCGCGAAGGCAACGGTCGCCCACACGCGGGCTCTGGCGAGGGCGGCGTGAGCCATTCAAACCTCCGGGTTGACGAGTGCGCTTACTGTAGCGCCGGGACGTCCCGCGCCAGCCCATCGATCACCTGAGCCCCAGGAAGCTCGGCGAGCAGCGGGCCGGGAGCGATGATCTTCGCCGCACGCACGCCCGCCCCCAGGGTGACGAGCGGCGTGTCCGCCACGCGAGAGTCGATAAGAATGGGCCACTCCGCCGGCAGGCCGATGGGCGTGATGCCGCCGTACTCCATACCCGTACGCTCCACGGCCTCGTCGAGCGGCATGAAGGACGCCTTGCGCACGTCGAGCAGCTTGCGGACCACGCCGTTCACATCCGCCCTGGTATGGGCGAGGATGACGCACGCCGCGACCTTCTCCACGCCGTTGCGCGAGCCGCTCACAACGACGCAATTCGCCGCCGTGTCCTCGGTGACCCCATATGCGGCGACGAAGGCCGCAGTGTCGGACAGCGTCGGGTCTATTGCCACCGCGCCAAGCCGCTCACCCCAACCCAGCCGCGAGATAAGGGCGGCCGTGGGCGTGGCGAGGAGGCCGTGGCTGCCCGACGCTGGGGCGGCCTCGAGCGCGCCGAGCGTGAAGTTGGTCATGGGCAGAGGATTCCACGCATTGCCTCGCGATGCCGCACGCGGTCGCGAGCGGGTAGAATCGCCGGGTTGCCCGTGGCCGCGCGCCTACGGATCCATCCACACACAGGAGTAGCAGTGACCAGCGCCCTTGAGCAGATCGACGCGACAACCGTCAAGCTGACAATCACCCTCACCGAAGAGGACATCGCGCCCGTGATGAAGCACGCGTACGAGCACGTCGGCTCGCAGGTGCAGATTCCCGGCTTCCGCAAGGGCAAGGTGCCGCCGAAGATCCTTGAGCAGCGTGTTGGCAAGGGCGCGATCATCGAGCACGCCGTCAACGACGGGCTGCCTGGCTGGTACTCGGAGGCCGTGCAGGAGCAGGGCATCCGCCCCTATGGTCAACCTGAGGTTGAGGTCGTGAAGATCCCCGGCCTCGAGAGCGGCGACGAGGGCCTCGAGTTCACCGCAACCGTCGAGGTGCGCCCCGAGGTCACCCTCCCGGCCGCGGACACGCTGAAGATCACGGTGGCTCCGGCCGAGGTGAGCGACGAGGACGTCGACGCGCGCCTCACCGCGCTGCGCGAGCGCTTCGGCACGCTCGTTGGCGTTGACCGCCCGGCCGCCGAGGGCGACTTCGTGACGATTGACCTTTCCGCCGTTGTCGACGGCGAGGACGTCGACGCGGTTCAGGGCACCTCCTACCAGGTGGGCGCAGGCAACATGCTCGAGGGCCTCGACGACGTCATCACCGGCCTCAGCGCCGGTGAGGAGACCACCTACGAGGGTCCGCTCGCCGCCGGCGACCACGCGGGCGAGACCGCGACGATCACCGTCAAGGTGACCGCGGTCAAGGAGCGCCAGCTGCCCGACGCCGACGACGACTTCGCCCAGCTTGCGAGCGAGTTCGACTCGCTCGACGAGCTCCGCGAGGACCTGCGCGAGCAGGCGGGCCGCATCAAGACCAACAACCAGGCCATGGAGGCCCGCGAGAAGCTCCTCGAGGCGCTCACCGAGGCCACCGACTTCGAACTCCCCAAGAAGGTCATCGAGGCCGAGGTGCACAACCACCTCGCCAACGAGAACCGTCTCGAGGACGACGTCCACCGTGCCGAGGTGACCGAGGAGGCGGGCAACGCGCTGCGCGTGCAGATCCTCCTCGACCAGCTCGCCGACGACTTTGACATCGAGGTGGAGCAGTCGGAGCTTCTCGACTACCTCCTCAACGCCTCCCGTCAGTACGGCGCGGACCCCGCGCAGTTCATCCAGCAGGTTGAAGAGGCGGGTCAGATCCCGTCCATGGTCGCCGAGGTCGCCCGCTCAAAGGCCACCGCCTACGCGCTGCGCCGCGCGACCGTGGTGGACGAGTCCGGCGCCGCCGTTGACCTCACGCCCGTGATCGGGTCGCTCGAGGACGAGGCGGCAGTCGAGGAAGAGCTCGCCGCGGAGGACTGATCCCTGTTGCACGCAAAGAGGGCCGACGCTGTGGCGTCGGCCCTCTTTCGCGTTGAGTGGGTTAGCTGGTGGTCGTACTTGCCGCCACCAGGACCACGGCGAAGATGAGGAAGAGCACGAGGGCGAGCACTTCGAGGTAGCCGAGGACCAGCCCGACGATGCCCATCCACTTGAACTCGGCCTTGCCCTTGTTGGAGGCGCTGACGCCGAGGTGTCCAAAGATGATCGGGATGATCGCCATTCCGAGGATGCCCGTCACGAACGCGACGATGTTCATCCAGGTGTTGGGCTTGTCGTTGGGAGCGGCGTACGCCTGGGGCGGCGCAGGAGGCGCGGCGTAGGGCGTGGCTGCCGGAGCGGCCTGCGGGGGCACCAGCGGCGGCTCGGCGCCGCCGAGCGGGGGCGTGTCCGCCACAGGCTCAACGACGAGCGGCTGCTCGGGATCGAGGTTGTCATCCGGTGTTGTCATGGTGATTCCTTCTTTCTATTGAAAGTCTCCTGATCCGATCAGGGCCACGAAGAAGATGATGTACGCGATGAAGCCGACCACCGACAAGTAGCCAAGGACGAGGCCCGTGATTCCGGCCCACCTCGCATCAGCCTCGCCGCGCTTCGCCGCCGCGAGTCCCAGGTGCCCGAACACGATGGCGACGATCCCCGAGACGCATGTCACGAACACCGCGAGGCCGCACCCGAATGCCACCCAGTTCATCCACGTCTTGGGCTTGGACTGTGGCCCGTAGTACGGCACCGGTGGCGGTGGCGGGTAGCCCGGCTGCGCCGGCGGGTAGCCGGCTGGCGGATAGGGTGCCTGCGCATATGGCACCGGCGCCCCGCCTGGTGCGCCCGGCTGATAGGGCACGGGCGGTGGAGGCGGTGGAGGTGGCTGATATTGCGCTGGTGCCGCTGGCGCCGCTGGCGCGGTGGGCGCCGCTGATGTCGGCACGTCCGGCGGCGCTGGCTGCGCGCTCGGCTCCGCGGGTGTCATGTGCTCCTGCGGCTTCGCAAGGAATGGGTCGTCGCTCATCCAAGCCCCCTCATCTGGCGGCGGGTTCCGCCTGACCCGACTCTAGTGGGCGGGAGCAAGGCGAACCTGCATTGGCTCGTCTCCCGAAGAGCGGGAGAAGACTGGGTGGGGACCGGGAAGCAGACCGCGAGCCACACCGGATTCAGGCGCCGGTCAGGTAGCACAGCTAGAAATTGACCTGCACAGAATTCCCGGTGACAGCGGAGTAGGTGAAGGCAGCGAGGTAGGCCGCGATAACGCCGTAGCCAAGGATGAGGCCGATGACGCCCGCCGCCTTCGCACGCGCGCCTCCACGCCTCGCCGCCGCTACTCCGAGATGACCCAAAACAATCGCCGGGATCGCGCCCAAGCATGTGACGATGCCCACGAGTCCCAGCAACAGTGACGCCCAGTTCATCCACGTCCAACGCCAGGGGAGTGCGCCTGCGCTCGCGGGCGTAAGCGGCGTATCGACACGGCGCGGCTGTGGCGGAGTTGGGGTGCCGTCCGAGTCGAAGCCAGGGATATTGTCCGAGGCGCCCACGATGTAGCCCGTGGGTTCCGCCGGGCGCAGGCCATTATCGCCAACAGGGAGACCGTCATCGTCTGTCATCGCCGCCCCCATCAAAGCCGGTGCTCATGGCCTGACCCGACTCTAGCGTCGGGCCGTTCTCCCAGTAGCGAAACCGGGCCGAAAACGGCATGTTCCGGCCCTCCTCGCGCGTTAGGGTCACACGTGAACAAGGAGGACGCCACGTGAGTGACTTCACTGCCCGGTCCGAGGGCCCAGGGATGGGTCTGAACGACTCAATCTTCAACCGCCTGCTGCGCGAGCGGATCATCTGGCTCGGCGACGAGGTGCGCGACGACAACGCGAACGCCATCTGCGCCCAGATGATGCTGCTGGCCGCCGAGGACCCTGACAAGGACATCTATCTGTACATCAACAGCCCCGGCGGCTCCATCACCGCGGGCATGGCGATCTACGACACGATGCAGTACATCAAGCCGGACGTCGCCACCGTGGCGATGGGCATGGCCGCGTCGATGGGGCAGTTCCTGCTCTCGTCGGGCGCGCCGGGCAAGCGCTACGCGACTCCGCACGCGCGAGTGATGATGCACCAGCCGTCTGGCGGCATCTACGGCACCGCGACGGACATCCGCATCAACGCCGAGCTCATCATGCACATGAAGAAGGTGCTGGCGGAGCTGACCGCCGCGCAGACCGGCAAGCCCATCGAGCAGATCACCAAGGACGCGGACCGCGACCGCTGGTTCACCGCCGACGAGGCGCTCGAATACGGATTCGTTGATCAGGTGGTCAAGCACGCCTCCGAAGCGGGCGACCCCTCGCAGGGAGGTAAGGCATGAGCGAGCTCTACCAGGCCATTCAGGCCGCGGGACGCACGGCCGGCTCGTTCGAGTCGCGCTACATCCTGCCCCAGTTCGAGGAGCGCACGGCCTACGGTTTCAAGCGCCAGGACCCCTACGCCAAGCTGTTCGAGGACCGCATCGTGTTCCTCGGCGTGCAGATCGACGACGCGTCCGCTGACGACGTCATGGCGCAGCTGCTGGTGCTCGAGTCGCAGGACCCCGACCGCCTCATCAAGATCTACATCAACAGCCCCGGTGGTTCGCAGACCGCGCTGACCGCGATCTACGACACGATGCAGTACATCAAGCCGGAGGTGCAGACGGTGTGCCTTGGCCAGGCCGCGTCCGCTGCGGCCGTGCTGCTCGCTGCAGGCACGCCGGGCAAGCGCCTGGCCCTGCCCAACGCGCGCGTCATGATCCACCAGCCGCGCATCTCCGAAGGCTCGCGCGCGCAGGCCTCTGACATCGAGATCTACGCCGAGGAGATCCTGCGCATGCGCGAGTGGCTCGAGAACACTCTCGCGTTCCACTCGGGCCAGACGCCGGAGAAGGTGCGCGAGGACATCGAGCGCGACACCTTCCTCTCTGCCCAGGAGGCCAAGGAGTACGGCCTGGTAGACGACGTGCTGGAGTCACGCAAGGGCGCCGCCATGGTGGAGGGCGTGAAGTAACCGCATGCCAAAGGCGAGGCAAGGCCTGAGGCCCGACGCTCGGGTTACCAGAGCGTCGGGCCTCGCCTTTTGGGCGAGTCGCCAGGTGCGTGTCCGCGCATATCGGTAGTCTGAAAAGGATGTGAGAGGAGCGTTCATGGCGCGACCAGCCGACTCCGGCGATCTGCTCAAGTGCACCTTCTGCGGAAAGACGCAGAAGCAGGTGCGCAAGCTCATCGCGGGCCCAGCCGTGTACATCTGCGACGAGTGCATCGGGCTGTGCAACGAGATCCTCGACGAGGAGCTCGCGGAGGCGGTGGAGCAGGAGCTCGTGGAGTTGCCGAAGCCGCGCGAGATCTTCGACTTCCTTGAGCAGTACATCGTGGGGCAGGACGCGGCGAAGCGAGCGCTCGCGGTGGCCGTGTACAACCACTACAAGCGCGTGCGGGCATCGGAGACGAAGTCGCTTCCCGACGCCGAGGCCGTGGACATCGCGAAGTCCAACGTGCTGTTCATCGGGCCCACCGGCTGTGGCAAGACGTACCTCGCGCAGACCCTCGCGCGCATGCTGAACGTGCCGTTCGCGATCGCCGACGCCACCGCGCTGACCGAGGCCGGATATGTGGGTGAGGACGTCGAGAACATCCTCTTGAAGCTGCTGCAGGCCGCGGACTACGACGTGGAGAAGGCGCAGCGCGGGATCATCTACATCGACGAGATCGACAAGGTGGCGCGCAAGGCGGAAAACCCGTCTATTACCAGGGACGTAAGCGGCGAGGGCGTGCAGCAGGCACTGCTCAAGATCCTCGAGGGCACCGTCGCGTCGGTGCCGCCGCAGGGCGGGCGCAAGCACCCGCACCAGGAGTTCATTCAGATCGACACCACCAACGTGCTGTTCATCCTGGGCGGCGCGTTCGCGGGGCTCGAGGAGATCATCTCCGGACGCATTGGCCGCAAGGGCATCGGGTTTGGCGCCACCCTCAAGGAGGCGGACAACTCCGACCTCTTCGCGCAGGTGACGCCCACCGACCTGCACAAGTTCGGACTGATTCCCGAGTTCATCGGGCGCATGCCGGTTATCGCTACCGTCTCGCCTCTTGACGTTGACGCGATGGTGTCGATCCTCACCGTGCCCAAGAACGCGCTGGTCAAGCAGTACCAGCGGATGTTCGAGCTGGACGGCGTGGAGCTGGAGTTTGAGCCGGACGCGATCGACGCTGTCGCCGAGCAGGCGCTTGACCGCGGCACCGGTGCGCGCGGGCTGAGGGCGATCCTCGAAGAGGTGCTCCAGGGCGCGATGTTCGAGGTCCCCGGCGGGGATGTGTCCCGCGTGGTGGTGACGCGCGAGGCGGTGCTCGACCGCGTGGAGCCCGCGTTCTTCCCGCGCGTGCGCGAGGCCGGCGCGGCCTAGCGCGCACCCCGCCCCTCATCCTTCGCCCCTCCGCAAGTGGCGAGGCAGTTCCGCATGTAGAGCGAGGGCGCGTCGCAGTGGAAACTCAGTTCCACACCCCTGCGGACCGAGCGCGGAGTATCTCCAGCGCGATGCGCCGGCACTCGTGGGGCCGCTCCATGATGTCCTGGTAGGAGAACCGCACCGTCAGCACTCCGTCAGTGGCCAAGTGCGCATCCCGCCGAATGTCGCGAAGGCGGTCGGCCGTAGAGCCGTGATGCGCCGCGCTGTCGATCTCGAACGCAGTGCGCGTGACGGGGTCGTACAAGTCAATGCGGTACGTCCAGCCCTCCAGGAAGTAGTCGTGTTGCGGCAGGAGGTTCGCGAATTCACGTGTGTTGAACACGGCCCGCAGTGCGCGCTCCTCAAGAAAGCTCTCAGCGCCCGCCCGAGCGCTCGCGACCAACTGCTCGAGGCGGCGGCGCTCTGGAACGCGAGCGGTGCGCAGCAGGGCATCGCTCAGCTGTTCGGGGCTGACGAGGCCCCGCTGGACTGCACGGTAGACGGTCGCGCTTCGATCGCGAGGGTGAATGTGCGAGAAGCCCCTCACAATTGCGTCGGCTGGAGTCGACACTACGAGACGCCCGACAACGGCGGAGCGCCCGGGGTCCCTCACACGAGTGACACTCAGCCAATCTGGGGCATCCTTCCGCTGTTGCTGCGGGACGAGAACGTGGACCTTCGCTGGCGGTTTCGTCAGCAGGCCCCACACCCACATCGCTGACGTCCCAGCGATGACGGAACCTTCCTGTGCCCAGAGCAACGCGGCATCAGCGCGCGCGGTGAACGCGCACGCGTGGGTTGCGTGTGCGTAGACGCACGGCAGGACGCGGGAGAGCCACCCCGAGCTGACTGCGCGGCTCACCGCGGCCTTGCTTGAGACGGAGAGCAACTCGGCGTAGGGAAACGCCCGAGTCTGGTCCGCTACGAGTTGTCTGAGTGCGTCACTTTGAACCATCTGACTGGTCTATAGGCACCGTCCTCGGCGTGTGCCGATCATTCCGCGCAGCAGTGGAGAACCTTCAGGTGACGGCGAGTTGGGGACGCGGGATCCATGACAGGAACTCACGGTCCACTCGGAAGCACCCACGCCCAGAACCCGGAACTAGCGCTCCACCTCGCCGGAACGGGGAGGGGGCGGGGGAGGGGACGGGGGAGGGGAGAGGGGGGGGCGCTAGGCGTTCCCCAGGACCGCAGACACAGCCGCGGTCTCCGCGCCCTCTACGCCAACGAGGTCCAGCGACTCCACGCGACCGGCGGCCATGAGGTCGCCGCGCGCAGAAGTGACAAGCGCGAGCGAGTCCGCAGGCACCTCGAGCGTCACGGACTCGATCACCGTGCGCTGAGACACCTTCGCCTCGGACTTGAGTTTGCGCAGGGCCGCAAGCGCGGCACCAGCGGCCGCGAGCGTGTCAGCTCCGGAACCCGGCACCCCCTCCGGCCACGTGGACCGGTGCACCGAACCCTCGCGGTACCAGGACCATACCTCCTCGGTCGCGAACGGCAGCACCGGCGCGAACAGCCCAAGGAACGCGTCCAAAGCAAGCACCAGCGCGGCACGGGCCGACGCCGCCCCAGCTGAGCACGGAGCGAACGGATCGATCGCCTCACCTGGGGCGGCGCCGTCGTACGCGCGGTGCTTGACGAGTTCCACGTAGTCGTCGCAGAAGGTCCAGAACAGCGTCTCCGTCACCTCGAGCGCGCGCGTGTGGTCGTAGGCCTCAAACGCCGCCGTAGCAGCGGCGACGGCCGAACCCAGAGCGCCAAGCATCGCGAGATCGAGCGGCTCCGTCACCTCCTGGCGGCGCACATGCTCGGCCGCAACAACGGCGTCGTCAAGCGTCGTGGCCGTGGCCACACCCGTGGCGCCGAGCACGAACTTGGATGCATTGAGCACCTTCATCGCGAGCCGGCGGCCCACCTTCATCTGGCCCTCGTCGAACGCGGCATCCGTGCCAAGGCGAGCGGAGCACGCCCAGTACCGCACAGCGTCGGAGCCGTGCGTCTCGAGCAGCCCCATGGGTGTCACCACGTTGCCCTTGGACTTCGACATCTTCTTGCGGTCGGGGTCCAGAATCCAGCCGGAGATCGCGGCGTGCTTCCACGGCAGCACACCATGCTCGAGGTGCGAGCGCACCACCGTGGAGAACAGCCACGTGCGGATGATGTCCTGACCCTGCGGGCGCAGGTCCATGGGGAAGGTCCGCGCAAACAGGTCCGGGTCGCCGCGCCAGCCGCAGACGATCTGCGGCGTCAGCGACGAGGTGGCCCATGTGTCCATCACGTCGGGGTCGCCGATGAAGCCGCCGGGCACTCCGCGCTGCGCCTCGCTGTACCCAACGGGCGCGTCGGCCGAAGGGTCAACTGGGAGCGCGTCCTCGGAAGGCACGATCGGCTCGTCATACACCGGCTCGCCGGAGGCGTCCAAGGGGAACCACACGGGCACCGGCACGCCGAAGAAGCGCTGCCGCGAGATCAGCCAGTCGCCCGTGAGGCCGCCCACCCAGTTCTCGTAGCGCTTTCCCATGTGCGAGGGGATGAAGTCCAGCGCCTCGCCCCGCTCCAGCAGCTCGGAACGCAGCGACGCGTCTCGCCCGCCGTTGGAGATGTACCACTGGCGCGAGGTCACGATCTCGAGCGGCCTGTCGCCCTTCTCAAAGAACTTCACGGGATGCGTCACGGCCCGCGGCTCGCCCACCAGGTCCCCGGAGGCGCGTAGCATCTCCACGACCTTCTGCTGGGCGGAAAACACGGTCATACCAGCGATTTCGCCGTACGCTTCCAGCCCGGCCGGCGTAGAGATGCCCGACGGCGCTTCCGCCAGCAGGCGCCCATCTCGCCCAAGCACGGCCTGGGTGGGCAACTGCAGCTCGCGCCACCAGACAACGTCGGTGACGTCGCCGAAGGTGCAGATCATCGCGATGCCCGATCCCTTGTCGGGGAACGCGAGCGGGTGCGCGAGAACGGGAACGGACACCCCAAACAAGGGGGTGACAACGGACGTCCCAAACAACTCCTGATACCGCGGGTCGTCCGGGTGAGCCACGAGCGCAACGCACGCAGGCAAGAGCTCCGGACGGGTGGTCTCGATGAAAACCGGGCCACCGCCGTCGGCCCGTTCAAAGCCAACCCGGTGGTAGGCGCCGGGGCGCTCGCGGTCCTCAAGCTCCGCCTGGGCAACGGCCGTGCGGAAGGTGACGTCCCACAGCGTTGGCGCCTCCGCCTGGTACGCCTCTCCGCGCGCAAGGTTGCGCAGGAACGCCTGTTGGGCCACCGCGATGGATGCCGGCGACACCGTCTGGTACGTCAGCGACCAGTCGACGGACAGGCCGATGTGGCTCCACAGCACGCCGAACTGCTTCTCGTCCTCCTCGGTGAGCCGCTCGCACAGCTCCACGAAGTTGCGGCGCGAGATCGGCACCTGATCCGCCACGCGCACGTCCCGATCCGTCCCCGCGAACGGCGGCTCGAAGGCGGGGTCGTAGGGCAGCGACGGGTCGCAGCGCACGCCAAAGTAGTTCTGCACGCGGCGCTCGGTCGGCAGTCCGTTGTCGTCCCAGCCCATGGGGTAGAAGACCTCGAACCCGCGCATGCGCTTGAAGCGCGCGAGCGCGTCCGTGTGCGTATAGGAGAACACGTGGCCCACATGCAGCGAGCCGCTCACGGTGGGCGGCGGCGTGTCGATCGAGAAGATCTCCTTGCGAGACTTGCTGCGGTCAAAACGGTAGGTGCCCTCCGCGTCCCATACGCCCAGCCAGCGGTCCTCGAGTCCGTCGACGGTCGCCTTGTCCGGGATGCGTGAAGTCATGGCGGATATTCTCTCAGAACTTGGCACCGGCCCGACGCTCGCTCCAGTAGGCGAAAAACCTCCGCGAGCGCGGAATTGGCTGGGCACCCGGCGGCGTTGTCAGTGCGAGCGCATAGGTTTGCGTTGCTGCCATCGTCGGCACATTCCCCCTACCTTTCCCCCGGAGGCCCCCTGTGTCCACGCCCGCTTCCCTGACCGTCGATTCGAACCGTTGGCGCATGCTCGCGGTCATCGCGGTGGCGCAGCTCATGATCGTTCTTGACGGTTCCATCGTGAACGTCGCGCTTCCGCATATGCAGACGGCGCTCGGCATCTCCGACGCCAACCTGCAATGGGTGGTCACCGCCTACATCCTCACGTTCGGCTCGCTGCTGCTGCTCGGTGGCCGCATCGCCGACTACTGGGGCCGCAAGCGCGCGTTCATCACGGGCTTGATCGGGTTCGCCGCCGCGTCCGCTCTCGGCGGCTTCGCGCCCTCTCAGGAGTACCTGTTTGCCGCTCGCGGGCTGCAGGGCATCTTCGCGGCGCTGCTCGCGCCGGCCGCGCTGTCGCTGGTAACCGTCGCCTTCACCGAGCCAAAGGAGCGCGCGAAGGCGTTCGGCGTGTTCGGCGCGCTCTCCGGTGCCGGCGCGGCCATCGGCCTCATCCTCGGCGGCATCCTCACGGACAGCCTCGGCTGGGAGTGGGTGATGTGGGTCAACGTCCCCATCGCCGCGATCACGGCGGTGTTCGCCACGGTGATCGTGCACGAGTCCAAGGCGGGCGGTCACCCGCACTTCGACATCCCCGGCGCGCTGCTCGGCACGTTTGGGCTGCTCGCGCTCGTCTATGGGTTCACGCGCGTTGCGCAGGAGCAGCACGGCTGGGCGGACCCGGGAGTCATCGCGCTGCTCGCCACGGCCGCGATCTTGCTCGTGGGCTTCGTGTTCATGGAGCGCCGCAGCCCCAACCCGTTGCTGCCGCTGCGCATCCCTGGCGACCGCGTTCGCGGTGGCTCGTACCTGACGTTCCTCGTCGTCGGCGCCGGACTCACGGCGATGTTCCTGTTCCTCGGCCTGTACCTGCAGATCGTGCTCGGCTACTCCGCCCTGAAGTCCGGCGTTCACTTCCTGCCGTTCTCCATCATGATCATCCTCACGGCGGGAGTCGTGGCCCGAGTGCTGCCCAAGGTGGGCCCGCGCCCCCTGATGGTCAGCGGACTGCTCGTCGCGGCCGTCGGCATGCTCCTGCTGTTGCGCACCACCCCGGAGGACAACTACTGGACGCACGTGTTCCCCTCGATGATCATCATTCCGCTGGGCATGGCGTTCGTGTTCATCCCCACGTCGTCCACCGCGCTGATCGGCGTGGAGGCGCGCGACGCGGGCGTTGCCTCTGCGCTGCTCAATACGTCCCAGCAGGTGGGTGGCTCCGTTGGTCTCGCGCTGCTCAGCACGCTGGCTCTCACGGCGCGGCACGCGTCCATGGTGGAACTCGGCGAGCCCCTCGACGGTCCGCCGTCGGCGACGTCGCTCGTCGCGGGCTACCACGTTGGGTACTTCTGGGGCGCGGTGCTGCTGGCACTTGGTGCGGTCATCGCGTTCGCCTTGGTCCGCGTGAAGAAGCACGAGTTCCACGCGCCCGCGCCGGAAGACGAGGCGCCCGCGCTCGCGATCTAGCATTTCGCCGCGCGCTCGCGGCGGCGGGGCACTACCGTTCGAATCATGGTCCGATTCCTGATTCGGTTGGTTATCAACCTCGCCGTCGCGATGCTGGCTCTGTGGCTGACGTCGCTCATCCTTGACGACTTCAACGTCACCTTCGAGGGACTCATCATCGCCGCAGCAATCTTCGCGGTGCTGCAGGCGATCCTGGCCCCGTTCATCTTCAACATGGCGCGCAAGTACGCGAGCTTCCTGCTCGGCGGCATCGGGCTCGTCTCGACGTTCCTTGCGCTGTGGATCACCACCCTCGTCACCGACGGGCTGTCGATCTCCGGGATCACGGCGTGGATTGTCGGCACGCTCATCGTCTGGCTGATCTCTGCGCTCGGCGGATGGGCGCTTGGCCTGATCTTCCTCAAGAAGCGAGCAGAAGACCGCAGCTAGAAGGCGCGTGAACGGCCCGACGCCAGGGCAGGGAATTTGGTGACAGTCACCTTGCGTAATTGGTAGGCTGGCTGCCATGACCGTGACCGACGTTGACACCGGCCTTGCCGCGCGCCTGCGCGAAGCCACCACGCCAGAGCACCGCGACACCGAGTCCCGCGGGTTCATCACTCGCCTGATGGGCGGGGAGCTGAACCTCGCCGCGTATACCGATTACCTGGCGCAATACGCCTACGTGTACGAGGCACTCGAGGCGCGCGAGCCGCTCCCGACCGACCCCGCCTTCGTCACCGATCCCGGACTCGCACGCATGGCGTCGATCGAGAGCGACCTCGCGAACCTGGGGGCCGGGGACTACCGCATCACCCGCCCCGCACTGCCCGCGACCGCGGAGTACGTGGCTCACCTCGCCTCGCTCGATCGCAGCGACCTGCCGCGCTACGTGGCCCACCACTACACGCGGTACCTGGGTGACCTCAGCGGTGGCCAGGCCATCGCGAAGCTCGTCGCGCGCCACTACGGCGCCACCGCAGATCAGCTGGCCTTCTACCGCTTCGAGACCATCGACAGCCCCGTGCGCTTCAAGCGCGCTTACCGCGAGGGCCTCGACGCTCTCGGCTTCGACGAGACCGAAGCCCAGGTGCTGTTCGCCGAGGCCAAGCGCGCATTCGTCTTCAACGGCGCGATCTTCGAGGCACTCGGGGCCTCGACCGCTCAGTGAGGCGTCTGGCAGCGCTTTCGCTTCTTGCGGCGCTGACGCTCAGCGCCTGCGGGGTGCAGATGACCCCGGCGAGCCGCGAACCCGGTGGGGTGGCGGCGCCTTCGGAGACCGCGCAGTCGGTCACGCCCCTCGACCAACTGGACGTGCTCGCGGATCCGGCCACCTACCAGGGGTCTTCGACCGCAACGCTGCACATCGAGGGGCTCGCCGCACCGGCGTCGGCCCCCTCCCAGGCGCTGCCGGTGACGGTCACGAGCCACGACCGCTCTGGCGACCGGCAGGTCACCGTGACCGACGCGAGCCGCGTGGTCGCGATCGACATCGCCGGTTCGATCGCGGACACGATCTGGGCGCTTGGGCTGTCGGACGCGCTGGTGGGCCACGACGTGGCGGCGAGCTACCCGGGCAGCGAGCTCACGCCCGTCATCACCGGCAACGGGCACTCGGTCAACGCCGAGTCGGTGCTCGAGCTCAAGCCGACCCTCGTGATCACTGATGGCAGCGTCGGCCCTACGAGCGCCATCGACCAGCTGCGAGACGCCGGCGTGACCGTTGTCTACGTGGAGAACGTCTCGAGCTTCGACGGCGCGGCGCAGCTCGCGCGCGACGTCTCGCAGGTGCTTGGCGCGCCCGACGCTGGGGAGACGGTGGCGGCCTCGCTCGCCAAGCAGGTGGACGAGGTTCGCGCGCAGGTCGCGGCGATCGCGCCCGCGAAGCCGCTGCGCATGGTGTTCCTGTATCTGCGCGGCAGCGCGAGCGTGTATTACGTGTTCGGCGAGGAGTCAGGGGCAGATCAGCTCATCGAGGCGCTCGGCGGGCTGGACGCCGCCGGTGAGGCCGGAATCAAGGGTTCGCAGCCGCTCACGGACGAGGCGATGCTCTCGACCGACCCAGACGTCATCCTCGTGATGACCGACGGCCTCTCGAGCGTTGGCGGCGTCGACGGCCTGCTTGCGGACTTCCCGGCCATCGCGCTCACGACCGCGGGCGAGAACCGCCGGGTGGTGGACATGGCCGACACCCAGATTCTCTCGTTCGGCCCGCGCTCGGCGGCGGTGATCGACGGCCTCGCGCGGGCGATCTACGCGCCGGGATCTTGATGGCTGGACGCGGGCGCCGCTTCGCGTGGACGATCGCCGTGCTCGGCCTCTTGCTGGTGGTCGGTGTGGTCGTGTCCGCGGCGATCGGCCAATTCCCCGTGGCCGTGACCGAGGTGATCGGCTCCGTGCTGAATCGACTCGGCCTGCACACGAGCTGGGCGCCGGTCGAGGAGCTGACGAACCAGGCCCTGTGGCAGATCCGCTTCCCGCGCATCGCGATGGCCGTGCTCGTTGGTGCCACCCTGGCGGTCGCCGGCTGTGTGATGCAGGCGATCTTCGGCAACCCGCTTGCCGAGCCGGGAGTGGTGGGAGTCTCAAGCGGAGCCGCCCTCGGCGCCGCCCTCGCGATCGTGACCGGCGTGACGCTCGCGGGCGCCGCCGGGGTCGCGCTCTTCGCGTTCGTGGGCGGCGTCGCCGCCACGCTGCTCGTGTACGCGACGGCCAGGGCCAACGGCCGCACCGAGGTCGTGACGCTGCTGCTCACCGGCATCGCGATCAACGCGTTCGCGGGAGCCGGGCTCGCGCTCATGATCTTCATGGCGGACACCGCCAGCCGGGAGCAGATCATCTTCTGGCAGCTCGGCTCGCTCAACGGCACCAGATGGAGTGAGGTGACCGTGGTCGCGGTCCTTGGTGTCGCGGGCGCCGCGGTCGCCTTCGCGAACGGCCGACGCTACGACCTCCTCGCGCTCGGTGAGCGCACGGCCTCGCACCTCGGGGTGCGCGTGGAGCGACTGCGGATCCTGTCGATCGTCGTCGTCGCGGTACTCACCGGCGCGGCCGTGGCCTACGTGGGCATCATCGCGTTCGTGGGACTCGTGGTGCCGCACGCGCTGCGCATGGTCATGGGTCCGGGCCACCGCGCCCTGCTTCCCGCGAGCGCGCTCGGCGGCGCCGTGCTGCTCGTCTTCGCGGACGTCATCGCCCGCACCGCGGTCGCGGGCGCCGAACTCCCCATCGGCCTGATCACCTCGCTCATCGGCGGGCCGTTCTTCTTCGTCTTGCTGCGCCGCGCGCGCTCGAGCCAAGGCGGCTGGGCGTGACCAACGAGACCACGGCCCCAGCCCTCGCCGCGCGCGGGGCCAGCTTCAGCGTCGGGCAGGCGAAGCTCGTCGACGACGTCACGCTCGAGGTGCGCCACGGCGAACTGGTTGCGCTGGTGGGCCCAAACGGCGCCGGCAAGTCCACGCTGCTGAGCCTGTTGACGGGCGAGCGCGAGCCCTCAGAGGGCGCCACCGAGCTCGAGGGACTGCCGCTTGCGCACTGGCCGCACCGGGAGCTTGCACGGCGCCGCGCGGTTCTCACCCAGGACAATCATGTGGCCTTCACGTTCCGCGTGAGCGACGTCGTTGAGATGGGCCGCGCGCCCTGGCGGGGCACCGAGTCGGACGCCGAGGACGAGCAGGCGATCGCGGATGCCATGGTGCGCTCCGACGTGACGCACCTGGCAGACCGCGTGTTCAGTTCGCTCAGCGGGGGAGAGCGCGCTCGGGCTTCGCTCGCGCGCGTGCTCGCACAGCGGGCGAGCATCGTGCTTCTTGACGAGCCCACGGCCGCCCTGGATCTGCGTCACCAGGAGGATGTCCTTGGCCTCGCGCGGGAGCTCTCGAGGGGCGGTGCTGCCGTCGTCGTGGTCGTTCACGACCTGTCGCTCGCGGCGGCGTATGCGGACCGGGTGGCGGTGATGGACCGCGGCCGCCTGGTCGCCGTGGGGGCGCCGCGGGAGGTGCTGACCGCGGAGCTCGTCTCACGCGTATACGCGGCTCCCGTGCGGATCCTCGACGACCCCGTCACGGGCAACCCGATCATCGTCCCCGAGCGGTCCTAAGGCCCCAGAGACAGCGAAGGCGGGCCGACTCGCGTCGACCCGCCTCGCTTGACGTGCTTCCCTACGCCATCGTGTCCCTTCTCCGGCGAGCGAGCACGATGGTCACGGCAATGGCCGCGACCACGATTGCGGTGAGAGCCCACCAGACCCACGAGGAGCCGCTGCTGGGCTGCGCGACGCCTCCCGCTTCGGCGGGGCCGGCAGACGGCTCAGGGGCGGCCGACGCTGTTGGCTGCTCCGTGGGAGCCGCACCGGCGGCTAGGCAGCCGTCCGAACCCGTGGCCGTGAGCGTCACGGGATCGAGCTGCTCGCCGGAGGGGTAGGTCCCGAAGGCCGCGGACCCTTCGTCCGTGAGCGTGGCGGGGACGTCGGTGAACGTGACGGTGTCGCCGTCGATCGTGGGAGTGACGCCCGCCAGATCGAGCGCGGCGAAGCGTACGCCGGTCGCGGAGACGGACTTGCCGTCCTGGGTGACGCCGGAGACGTTGAGCACCAGGTAGGCGCCGTCGGCGTTGAGCTCCACGACCGGGTTGGCGATCGTGGTGTCGAGAGCGCCGTCGTGGCCGGTGAACTCGACAGAGCCGTTGAACGTCACGGAGCCGACGCCCGTTGCCGGGTCAACCGCCCCCGCGCCCGCGGACCACGTGAAGACGCCGGCGTTGTCCTCAACACCGTCCACGGTCCACGTGCCGTTCGCGATGGTCGAGTCGATGTAGGCGAGGAAGGACTCCTTGAAGCCCCACGTCAGCGAAGCCGGGTCCACGAGACACATGCCCTCGATGGACGAGCGCTCCGGAAGGGTGAGGACGATGCCCTTAGCGATGTCGCCGCTCATGAACACGAGCGTGTGCTGCCCGCTCAGCGACGCGGGAAGGGAACCGGTCCACGAGGCGGCGCCAGTAGCGTCGGCCGTCACCGTTCCGAGCACCGTTGGCGTGGAGTAGATGACCACGGTCACCTTGGAGCCGGGAGTGAAGCCGTCGACCGTGATGGTGACGGGCTCGCCGGCGAGCAGGCCCGCAAGGGCGTCATCGTCGAGTTCGATGCCGGTGGTGGCCGCGGGCTCGTCCGGGACGGTGACGGTGCCATCGTCGCTGGTATTCGCCGTGGCAACCACCTTGGTGCCGCCGCCCGACGCTGCGCCCGAGCCGGATCCGAAGGTCACCGTGACGGGGTCGAGCGAGCGACCGGCGGCGTAGTAGCCCTCGAACGCCACGGCGCCCGCGGCGGTGAGGGTGGCCGGCACGCCGGAGAAGCGGATCGCGCCATCGAGCGTCGTCTTGGCGCCACCCGCGAGGTTGAGGGTCGCGAACGTGACGCGCTTGCCGTTGACGGTGAGGTCGAGCGCCGCCGTGGTGCTCGACGTGAGCCGCACGGATGGCTGCGCGAACGTCAGGTCGAGCGCGCCGTGGTGGCCCGTGAAGCGGACCGAGCCGCCATAGGTCGCGGTGCCGGACCCCGTCGTGACGTTGACCGTGCCGGACTTCTGCACAAAGGTGAACGCGCCGCCGGAGTAGTTGGCGCCGGTCACCGAGATGGCGCCTTGCGCGATCGGGCCGGTGATGTAGTTGCGCCACGAGGAGTCGATGCCCCACGTGAGGCGGCCAATGACGGTGGTCGTATCCGGGGTGTTCGGCTCCGGGGTGACGGAGGGCACCGGTTCCGGGTCCACCGGCGGGTCCGTGTGCGTGAGCGTGAAGCCGCCGCCGAGCTCCGTGCTGCTCAGCACGGGGAACGAGAAGGTGACGGGGGCGAGCGAGGTGCCAGCCGGGTAGGTGAAGACGGCGGAGCCGGCTGCGGTGAGGGTCGCGGGCACGTCGGTGAACGTGACCACCCCGTCGGCGAGCGTGCCCGTGATGCCGTTGAGGTTCAGGGTCGCGACGGTGATGTCGCTGCCCCCGACCGTTGCGTTGAGCTGGCCGACCGTGGCGCCCGTCTGGCTCACGGAGGGTTCGATGAGTGTGACGTCGATGCCGTGGGCGCTCTTCAGCCACCTGACCGAGCCACCGAACTCGACCGCGGTGGAGGTCACCTCGGCGTTCGGGAAGCGCGTGAACGTGCCGTTGTCGGCCGCCCCCGCCGAGGCGGAGATGGTGCCGGCGGGCGGGACAACCGTGATGTAGCTGCGCCAGCTGGCGAGGAAGGCCCAGTCAAGCTGCCCGACGCTGGGCTCGGGGGTGGGCGTGACGCTCGGCTCCGGCGTGGTGGAGGGCTCGGGGGTCACGGAGGGCTCGGGGGTCGCCTCCACATTCCACGTCACGGGGGTGTACGTCTCGAAGGGCGCATAGATCGCGCCCGATCCGGCGTACGTATAGATGCCCCAGTTGCCGGTCTCATTGGTGACAGTTCCCTTGCCAACGGTGATCTGCGTGCTGAAGGAACCGTTCGCGTCGATCGCGACGTAGGGGTCGCCGCTTGTTGCGTCGGCCGCGCCGACGGCCCACTTCTGGACGGCGACCCTGCGCGTGGAGCTGGCCGCATTGTCGGACGGCTTCCAGGTGGCATCGAAGTTGCCAAGCACCACGTATGCGCCGGAGAACTTGCTGGCGAAAGGAGGCCGGGTGCCGTTGGTGGCGGTGCCGTTGGGCACGAAGTTCTTGCCGGTGATGGTGAGGACGTCGCCGTCCGCCAGGTCGGCGGTCTTCGAGACCGTGATCAGGGGCTTGAAGGTGACGGGGGTGAAGGTCTCGAAGCCAGAGTACGTGGCGCCGGAGCCGGAGTAGGTGTAGACGCCCCAGTTGCCGGACTCGTTGGTCACCGTGCCCTTGGACACGGTGAGCGTGGCGGTGAAGTTTCCGTTCGCGTCGATCGCGACGTAGGGGTCGCCGCTCGTTGCGTCGGCCGCGCCAACGGCCCACTTCTGGACGGCGACCCTGCGCGTGGAGCTGGCCGCGGCCGCGGACGGCTTCCAGCTGGCGTCGAAGTTGCCAAGCACCACGTATGCGCCGGCGAACTTGTTGGCGAGAGGAGGCCGGGTGCCGGTGGTGGCGGGGGCGTTGGGAAGGAAGTTCTGGCCAGTGAGCGTGATGACGTCGCCATCCACCAGGTCGGCGGTCTTCGAGACCGTGATCGTGGGGCCGGCCGGGGTCTCCGGCTCAGGGGTCACAGATGGCTCAGGCGTCACCGACGGCTCAGGGGTCACCGACGGCTCAGGGGTTACAGACGGCTCAGGCGTCACCGACGGCTCTGGCTCCGGAGCCGCGGGGACGGGGAAGGAGAAGGTGATGGGATCGGCGGTGCTTCCGGCCGCATAGTTGCCGCCGAACACTGCGGAGCCGGCCGCGGTCCACGTGGTGGTCGCGTTCGAGAAGGTGAGGAGGCCGTCGGACACCGAGGGGGCGCCAAGCGCGATGGTGACGATCTGCTGCCGGGAGCCGCCGGACTCTGCGGTGAGCACCGCGGACGTGGGGCCGGTGATGGTGACCTGCGGGTTGGCAAGGGTGATGTCGATGCCGTGCAGCGGGTAGAGGAAGTTCAAGGCGCCGCCGTAGGACGCCGTGCCGGCGTACGTCGAGTCAATGGTCGACGCGGTGGCGGGGAAGGTGGTTGCCGTGCCGTTGTCGCTGGCGCCGCCCGTGGCCGTCACCGTTCCGCCTGCTCCGGTCACGTAGGCGCGGAAACTCGCTTTGACTCCCCACGAGAGCGAGCCCTCCGTGGCCGCACGGGCCGGGAAGGCGACCATGACGGTAGAGACGATCAGGACGATGAGTGCGAGCGCAGTAGCCGCGCGAGGGCGCGACAGGGCAAGGCGCGAGGCCACGAAAGGACTCCCTAGGGTGGTGTGGAACGGGCGCTTACGAGGCGCGATGCCCGCAGCAGTGAAGTACTGAGGGTAACCCTAACCAAGAGAGGAAATTAACGCAACATCATGCTTGCGTTATTGATTCTCCGCCCGGCGTGACCGCGTCGATCATGATGTCTGCGACCTCGTGGACCCCGAGAATGACGCGGTTGGCGCCATGGGCGGTGAGGTATTCGACGTCCGAATCCCGCAGCCCGCGGGCGAGCACCAGGATGTTGGGGTTGAGCCCCTTGGCGGTGTCGATGATCGCGCCCGCGTTGAGCGGATCGGGGATCGCCAAGATCAGCGCCTCCGCGGACTCGACGCCGGCGGCGCGCTGCACGGCCTGGCGGACCGCGTTGCCGAGCACGGCGTCGTGGCCCTCGCTGCGGATCTTCTGGATGCGCGTCTCGTCGTCGTCGATCACCGTGATGTCGACCTCGGAATCCCACAGGCCCGCGGCCACGCGGGCCCCTACCCGGCCGTACCCAACGACAACGACGCTGGCAACCCCGGCCTCGCCAACGCCGGGCCCGTGCGATGCCCGGTACGCGCGCGATGCCCACGCGAACAGCGCAGGGTTCATGACGATCGAGATGATCGCGCCTGCGAGAACGAGCGACTGCGCCTCCTGATCCAGGATGTGCAGGTCTTCGCCCATGGTGAGGAGAATGAAGGAGAACTCGCCGATCTGCGCGAGCGCGGCTGCGATCACCAGCGCCATGGAGCGCGCGTACCGCAGGGCGCGGACCAGCACGTAGGCCACCACGGACTTGCCCACAACGATCACCAGCACCGTGGCCACCACGGCGAGGGGGCGCTCGATGAGGATGTGCCAGTCGAAGAGCATGCCGACCGAGACGAAGAAGAGCACCGCGAACGCGTCGCGCATGGGCAGCGAATCGTTTGCCGCGCGGTGGGCGAGCTCCGATTCCTTCAGGATCATCCCCGCGAAGAACGCGCCCAGGGCGAAGCTGACGTCAAACAGATAGGCGGCGCCCACGGCAACGCCGATGCCGAGGGCGAGCACGCCGAGCGTGAAGAGCTCCCGTGATCCGGTAGCGGCCACCTTGGCCAGCATCCACGGGACCACGCGGCGACCGACGATGATCATGAGCGCCACGAACGCGGACACCTTGACGAGCGTCCACAGGAGCTCGCGGCCAAGTGACGTCGAACCACCCCCGTCCGCGGCGATCACGGGAATGGCGACCAGCGCGATGACCATCGCGAGGTCCTCGACGATGAGCCAGCCGATAGCGATGTGGCCACCGCGGGTGTCCAGCAGCTGGCGATCCTCGAGGGCCCGTAGCAGCACCACGGTGGACGCGGTGGAGAGCGTGAGGCCAAAGAGCAGCGAAGCTCCCACGTTCCAGCCCAGCATCAGGCCCAGCCCGGTGCCTAGCACGGTCGCGACCGCGATCTGCGCTATCGCGCCTGGTATTGCAACCTTCTTGACGGCGAGGAGGTCCTTGATGGAGAAGTGCAGACCCACCCCGAACATCAGCAGGATCACGCCGATCTCCGCGAGCTGGGATGCGATCTCGCCGTCCGCGACGTAGCCGGCGGTATACGGGCCCACCACGACTCCGGCCACGAGATAGCCGACGATAGGCGAGAGATTGAGCTTCTGCGCTCCGAAGCCGAGGGCGAAGGCCAGTACCAGGCCCACCGCGATGGTCATCAGCAGGGGAGCATGGTGCAACATCTGTCGATTCTAGCGGGGCGCGAGGGGCGCTGAGGTCCTGCGATCCGCTGCGCGGCCGCAGGATGTCGGGTGAGTGACTAGCTGTCCTGGGCCTCGATCGCCGCGTCGAACTCGTCGTGCTCCGCCTGGACGGCGGTGGCAACGGCGTCGGTCTGCGCATCGGTCCAGCCGTCGATGTTGAAGACCCCGGCCCACGCCTGGGTGTAGTCGCGCACCGAATACTCGTGGCCATAGCCGGACGGCACGCCGCCCGCCGCGGCGAGGTCAACGGCCGCCTGCCAGAACGACACGATCGGCACCCATGTCATCTCGTCGGAGACGTCCGGTGCGCGCTCGCCGGGCTTGAGCCAGTCGGGCGAGCGGTACAGGAGGCTCGGCGAGAACCAGACAACGCCGTCGGTCCCATGCTGCAGGTAGACCAGGCGAGTGTTGGGGCCCCACACCCCCTCGTTGCGCTTGAGCAGATCCTCCTGGGCGGTGAAGCGGACGGTGCGGCCCTCGTTGTACCAGGGGTTCCACGCGGGAGTGCCCTCGTCGCGGTCGTCGGTGATCTGAGTGTGGAGAGGGTTGAGGAACGGCGGCCCGGCCATGAGCGCGCCGTCGAATGGGGCGTTGACGATGTCGACGTCGGTCAGCACGCCCTCCACGCCGAAGGAGCCGAGCGACAGCCCGAAGAGGTAGAGCTTGGGCCGTGAGTCCTCGGGAAGCGTCACCCAGTAGTCGTGAATGGTCGTGAACATGGTGAGCGCGGTCTCTTTGGTGATCGCGGAGTCCGCGAACAGCGAGATCCAGCTGGGCAGGTACGAGTACTGCATCCCCGCGATCGCGTCGTCGCCGTTGAACATGTAGTCAATTGGGTCCATCGCGTTCGGGTCCAGCCAACCGGTTCCGGTGGTGGAGCCGATGATGATCGCCTTGCGGTCGAAGGCGCCCGTGCGTTGCAGCTCCTTGAGCAAGAGGTCCGCGCGGTCCTGGACGGTCTCGCCGGACTTGAGGCCAACGTAGACGCGGATGGGCTCGAGTGCGCCGCCGCCCGTGACGGCGTTGATGTCGTCGACCTCCGGCGTGCGGGAGACGAAGTCGCGACCCTGGCGGCCAAGCTCGTCCCACGCCACGAGCGATCCGGGCCCGCCGGAGTGGAACTCGTCCATGGGCTGGGTGGCGAACGGTTTGTCGCCGGAGTCCCGCGTGGAGAAGATCGCATTCGCGCCCCAGAAGAACGCGTCGATGATCGCGCCGGAGAGCAGGCCCCAGATGATGAGGAGCATCACTACCGCGTTGAGCGTGACCGCGAGGCGGCGTGGCAGCCACTTGTCGATCTTGTTGCCGCCCCAGCGGAACAGGGTGCGGAACGCCCGGCCGGCCGCGAGCAGCAGCCAGAACGTGAGCGCGCCGACAATCAGAATAGTGGGCCATACCAGGGGTGACAGTGGCTCCATGCCCATGAGGTTGCGCGACTCGTTCTGCCAGCCAACGTACTTCCAGATGCTGAAACCCAGCCCAACGGCAAGGAGACCCGCGAGCACAAGGATCGTCCAGCGTCGGACCTTGCCGCGGGGAACCGGCGCCTCCAGATAGTGCCAAATCGCCACGAACGCGCACGCGAGCCCGTAACCGATGACCGCGGTGATGCCGGTGACGAGGCCCTGCAGCACGCCGGAGCGCGGCAGCAGCGACGGCACCAGGGACGCGCTGAAGAACAGCAGGGCGCCGAGCAGGCCCCAGCCGTTGTAGGAGACCGCGAAGGCGTGGGGCGGGCGCTTGTCGGCGCCACCCCGCTGGTCCGACGCTGACAGCAGTTTGGGCAGCTTGCGCGCCTTGGTCTCGGTGACGGTCATCGCCCCTCCTTCATTGCGAAGAGTATCGGTTGCGGTGATGCTCAACCGTGCGCGCCACGAGCGCGATGACGACCATCGTCGCGACGGCCGCGAGCACGATGATCGCGCCGCGCCAGCCGAACGCGGGGTTGAGGAAGTTGCGGGTGGTCATCGACGGCACGGGGGAGGAGGTGGGGCCGTCGGGGAACACGAGGTCGCCGGGCAGCGCGACCGCCACCGCGAGCGCCACGCCGATCACGCTCACGGCCACACCGGCGGCCAGCCACCACACCTTCACGTGGGCAACGCTAGTGGCGCGCCGGCCAGACGGGGCGAAGTTTGACTTTGCCTTCCCATACACCTAATCTCTAGCGAACCCATAGGGAATCCGTCCCGGGGTGAAACCAATGGAGAGAGCAATGAACAAGAAGGCACGAGCAGGGTGGTTGGCAGGTGTAGCGGTGGTCGTATCGATGGGCCTCGCGGCCTGCAGCTCGGCCTCAGCTGACCCGGACGCGTCTGGTGGGTCCGACGGTCCGAACACCGAGCTCTCCATCGTCGCCTATTCGGTGGCACAGGCCCCTAACCAGGCAGTTCAGGCCGCGTTCGCGAAGACGGACGAGGGCAAGGGCGTGACCTGGGTCGAGTCCTACGGCGCCTCCGGCGACCAGAGCCGCGCGGTCGAGTCCGGCCTCAAGGCCGACTACGTCCACTTCTCGCTGAGCAGCGACGTGACGCGGCTCGTTGACGCGGGCCTCGTCGCGGACGACTGGGACCAGGGAGCGACGCACGGGATTGTCACCTCGTCCGTTGTGGTGTTCGTGGTTCGCCCCGGCAACCCCAAGAACATCCAGAGCTGGGACGACCTCATCAAGCCCGGCGTCCAGGTCATCACGCCCAACCCCGGCTCCTCGGGCTCCGCGCGCTGGAACATCCTCGCAGCGTGGGGCTCCGTGATCGCCAACGGCGGCTCCGAAGAGGCCGCGAAGACGTACACGACCGCGCTGTTCAACAATGTCGTGTCGTTGCCCGGTTCTGGACGTGAGGCCACCTCGGCGTTCATCGCCGGCACGGGCGACGTGCTCCTGAGCTACGAGAACGAGGCGATCGCGGCCCGCCAGAGCGGCGCCGACATCGACTACGTGGTCCCGGACACGACGCTGCGCATCGACAACCCCGGCACCGTCACCAAGGACGCCGATCCCAAGGCCAAGGCGTTCCTCGACTTCGTCCTCACCCCTGAGGCGCAGGCGATCTACGCGAGCTTCGGCTACCGGCCCGTGGTTGACGGCGTGACGCTCCCCGAGATCGAGGGCGCGAACGACCCGGCCAACCCGTTCCCCACGCCGTCCAAGCTGCAGACCATCGATGACTTCGGTGGCTGGGGCGAGGCAAAGAAGAAGTACTTCGACGAGGACACCGGCATCATCACGGTCATTCAGGTGGACACAGGAAAGTCTTCGTGACAGCAGTCTCATCCGAGGCGAAGGACGCGGCTCCCGACGGGGGTCGCGTCCTTCGTGGGACGCCCCACAGCACCCTGACGCGCGGCGCCGGGCTCGGGCTCGGCGTCGTGGTGCTGTGGTTCTCCGTGCTCGTGCTGCTGCCCTTGGCGGCGGTGGTAGCGGTGGCCGTGAACGGCGGTTGGGAGGGGTTCCTCAACACGTTGACGAACCCGCAGACGGCGGCGGCCATCGAGCTGACCGTGCTGACCTCGCTGGCGGTGGCGGTGCTCAACGTGATCATGGGAACGCTCATCGCGTGGGTGCTCGTGCGCGAGCGCTTCCGCGGATCGCGCCTGCTGGAAGTGGTGATCGACGTCCCGTTCGCGCTGCCGACGATCGTGGCCGGCCTGGTGCTGCTCGCGCTGTACGGGCCGGGTTCGCCCATCCACGTCAACGTGGCGAACACGCGGCCCGCGGTCTTCCTGGCCTTCGCGTTCGTGACGCTACCGTTCGTGGTCAGGTCCGTGCAGCCCGTGCTCGAGCAGCTCGATCGCGAAGCCGAGCAGGCAGCTCACTCGCTGGGAGCGTCGGCCGGGGTGACGTTCCGCCGGATCGTGCTGCCCGCGCTCATTCCGGCGATCGCCGCGGGTGGCGCGCTGTCCTTCGCGCGCGGCGTCTCCGAGTACGGGTCGCTCGTGCTGCTGTCCGGGAACCTTGCGCTGCGCACCGAGGTGACGTCGGTGCGGATGCTCACCTATGTCGAGAACGGCAACCTCGCCGCCGCGTCGGTGGTGGCGACCGTGCTGCTGTTCGTCGCGCTCGTGGTGCTCGTGCTCATCGACCTCCTTCAGCGCTGGCTGGTGCGGCGTGGGTAGGGGAGGGGCCGGGAAGACGGCCCGACGCTTGGTCGTGGTCCTCTATCTCCTCGCCTTGGTCGTGGTGCCGGTTGCGCTGGTGTTCTGGAATGCGTTCCGCGACGGGCTCGCGCCCGTGATCGAGGCGCTCACGGATCCCGTCGTGGTGCACGCGCTACAGCTGACGCTCGTGGCGGCGCTGTGGTCCGTGGTGCTGAACGCCGTGTTCGGCGTGGCCGTGGCGATCCTGCTGGTGCGCTACGAGTTCCCTGGTAAACGCCTGTTGAACTCGCTCATCGACTTGCCGCTGTCGGTGTCGCCCGTCGTCGTTGGCCTGTCGCTCGTGATCGTCTACAACGTGCGCGACGGATGGTTCGGGGCGCCGCTCGCGGCGGCCGGGATCCAGGTGCTGTTCTCGCTTCCCGGCATCATCCTCGCCACCACCTTCATCTCGATGCCCCTCGTAGTGCGCGAGGTGGTTCCCGTGCTGCAGGAGCAGGGCACCGACCAGGAGCAGGCGGCGCGGTCGCTCGGCGCGGGAGGGTGGACCACGTTCCGCCGCATCACCCTTCCGGGCATCCGCTGGGGCGTCATCTACGGCGTGGTGTTGTGCTTCGCGCGCTCCATCGGTGAGTTCGGCGCCGTCAAGATCGTCTCCGGCAACCTCACCGGCCGCACGCAGACCGCGACGCTCGCGGTGGAGCAGCTGTATCAGAACTTCAATCAGGCGCAGGCGTTCACCGTCGCCGCGGTCCTCGCGGGCGCCGCCATCATCATCATTTCGGTTGTCGCCGCACTTCGCGTGCGCGTGGAGAGGAGAGGCGCATGAGCATCGTTGTCAGCGGCGTCACCAAGCGCTTCGGGTCCTTCGTCGCCCTCGACGACGTGTCCCTCGAGATCCCTGCCGGTCGGCTGACCGCGCTCCTTGGACCCTCCGGCGGCGGCAAGTCCACACTGCTGCGCGTCATCGCGGGCCTCGAGACCGCGGACGCCGGGTCCGTCAACATCGAGGGGACCGAGGCCACCAACCTGCCGCCGCAGAAGCGCAACGTGGGCTTCGTGTTCCAGCACTACGCGGCGTTCAAGCACATGACTGTGGCGCGCAACATCGCGTTCGGCCTGGAGATCCGCAAGAGGCCGCGCGCGGAGATCGATGCGCGGGTCGACGAGCTGCTGAAGCTGGTGCACCTGCAGCAGTTCGCGGAGCGGTTGCCCTCGCAGCTGAGCGGTGGGCAGCGCCAGCGCATGGCGCTGGCGCGAGCACTCGCCGTGGAGCCCTCCGTGCTGCTGCTCGATGAGCCGTTCGGGGCCTTGGATGCGCAGGTCCGCAAGGAGCTGCGCCAGTGGCTGCGCCGCCTCCACGACGAGGTCCACGTCACGACCGTGTTCGTGACCCATGACCAAGAGGAGGCGCTCGAGGTCGCCGACGACATCGTCGTGATCAACGGCGGCCGCGTGGAGCAGGCCGGCACCCCGGACGAGATCTACGACGCCCCCGCGAGCGAGTTCGTGATGCGGTTCCTGGGCCCGACCACCGTCTTCGGCGGCTCCGTTGTGCGTCCCCACGACCTCGACGTGTTCTCGATCGCGGTTCGGGACGCCACGAAGGCGGAGGTCACCGACGTGCAGCGAGTGGGGCACGAGGTGAGGCTCATTGCCAGGGCGGAAGGAGCGTCGGGCAGCGGCGAGGCGAGCGAAACCGGCGTGAACCTCACGCGCGCCCACTTCCGCGACCTCGAGGTTGGCGTCGGCGACACGGTGTGGCTGCGGCTGGCGCCGGGCGCCTCCCATATCGCTACCGAACCAAGCCGATAGGATTGCCCCATGCACGTTTCAGCCAAGGGCGACTACGCCGCGCGCGCCGTCACCTACCTCGCGGGCGTGTACCCGGAGCGTGCGTCAGCTCAGGTCATCGCGGACTCGTATGAGTTGCCGCGCAAGTTCCTCGAGGCGGTGCTCGCGGACCTGCGCCGTGCGGCGATCGTCACGGCCGTGCGCGGGGCCGACGGCGGTTACGCCCTGCGCCGAGCGCCCGGTGAGATCACGGTTGGCGAGGTGCTGCGCGCAATAGACGGCCCGCTCGCTGACGTGCACGGGCTCCGGCCCGACGAGGTCACCTATCCGCCGGCGTTGCAGCACCTGCAGGAGGTGTGGGTCGCGGCGCGGTCGGCGGTGCGCTCGGTGTTCGACGAGGTCACCCTGGACCAGCTCGTCAACGGGGAGTTTCCCGAGGCGATCCGCGTCCTCTTCGACAGCGAGGACGCGTGGACGCCGCGGCTCGGGCCGCAGGTGCCGTCGATCCCGCGTGGCGCTGATCCGGAGTGGCGGATTTAGCCCCTGCACGCATGTCCGAGGGCGGGCCCCGACTCTCCGTCCCAAATGGACGCTGAGGTTCACGAAACTCGAGTTTCGTGAACCTCAGAGTCCAATTCGGCCACGGGGTCCAACTGGTTATCCACATTTTCGTGAGACCGCTCCCGCGTAGCCCGTCGGCTCCCTAGGTTCGCTCCATGACAGGACGCATGGCCCGAGCCGAAGCTGTGGCAGAGCATGTTCGCGCGGGGAGCGCCGAGAAGTGGAGTAACTTGGTCGAGCGTTTCGGCAAGTCCGCCGTGCTCACTGCCATTCGGCATCGCCTCATAGCCTCAGTGCTTCCGGGCATCTACGGTGTGTCCGCCCCGGAGAGTCTGTTCCGCGTCCGTGCCCGGGCCGCGACCCTCCTAGCAGCACCGACCGGGACAATCACGGGGCTCGCAGCGGCGCACTTGTGGCGCATCGTGGACGCGGAGCCGAGCCACATCACAGTTCAGGTCCCAGTCGAGTGGCGTCGAACGGTTCCGCGATGGTTACGCACCGTGCGCGTGGGCGCTCCTGCGAACCGGTTCCGGCTCGGGGGTATCCGCGTTGCCTCGGCGGCCGACGCCGTGGTTCAGGTTTGGCGGGAGGCGCGTCCCGACGTTGCCATCTCGACCGTCATCAAGGCGTTCATCGACCAGCACGCTACGAAGCCCCAGTTGCTCGAAGCACTCGCACGGCGGAAACGGATTCCGCGACGCGCGCACTTGGAGGAGCTCATCGCGATCGTAGGCACCGTCGTGACCAGCTATCTCGAGTACGTCGCGTGGAAGAGAGTCTTCCCGCCACGGCTCTTCCCGGATCTCAAGTGGCAGGAGCCCGTGTGGCCGCGTGGGCGCAAGCGAGTAATGGACGCCTTTGATGCCGAGGCGAGGATTGACCTCGAGTTCGATGGCGGCGGGACTCACGGCGGTGTCGAGGGGTTTGAGCGCGATCGCGAGCGCGACGCCGACCTGCGTTCCATCGGCATTGAGCCGCTTCATTTCACCTATCGCGATCTGACCGAGCGCCCAGAGTGGTGCCGGCAGCAGTACCTCTCGCTCCGGGCGGAGCGGCTGCGGCAACTTAGGGCTTCCGGGAACTAGGAGAGTGGCCGAAATGGATGCTGAGGTTCACCAAACTTGAGTTTCGTGAACCTCAGGGTTCATTTCGCGCGGAGGCGCGGAAGCGCGGAAGCGCGGAGGCGCGGAGGCGTGGAGGCGCGGAGGCGCGGGGAGCGTGCCGGCTAACTGATTCCCACCGCGCGCTGCGCGTTGACCTGGCGCACCTGGCCCGGGAGCGTGAAGAGGTCCACGAGCGTCCCGATCCCGAACACCCCGAACGTGAGCAGCCACAGAACTCCGCGGCCAGTCTTGCCCAGGTAGAAGTGCTGGAAACCAGCGAGCCCGATCAGCGTGAACAGCATCCATGCGTACGCGTTGCCTGCGGTCTTCGGCGGCAGCGGGGCGCCGTATCCAGTCGTCATGCGGCCAGCGTAGCGGCCCGACGCTGAGCCGGGAGCTATCGGCGCCCGGCCCAGCGGAACGGATCGAGGTCAGCTGTGCACCGGCTCCCCGGCCGCGTCGAGCACCCACCACACACCGCCGACGCCCTGGCCCATGGTGTCGCCCGCGGCGGAGTCGGACGCGTAGTAGTAGAGCGGCCAGCCGTTGAGCGCGAGCTGCGGGTTGCCGTCCGTGCCCGTGATCGTGGTGACGTCACCGGTGATCCCGGTGAGCGTCGGGGCGTCAGAGCCGCCGGGAACGGGCGGCCACGCGGAGAGGCACCCGCCGGTGCACGTGGACGTCCCAGAGCCCTGGGTGTCTGAGTCGTACATGTACACGGTCATGCCGGACCCGTCCACGACGATCGTGCCGAGCGAGGAGTCGGCGGTCATGAGCGCGGCACCCTCTGCGGCCGGCGCGGCTGTGGCCGTGGAGTCCGACGCCGGCGTCTGGGACGGCGTGAAGGTTGCGTAGGGATCGGGCGTGGCTGGTGCCGTGGTGTCGTCGGCTCCGGAAGAGCAGGCGGTCAGGGTGAGGGCGGCGGCCAGGATGAGGCCGAGTGTTGCTGCGTTGCGTGTCTTCATGCCTTGGACACGAGACCGGTACCCGCGCGGTTCAGAATTGCGTTTCAGAAGTCCATCCAGAACTTGAGTCTAGGACGCTCAAGTTTTAGAATGGAGGTACGGAGTTCGCTCCGGCGTGCTCCTCCCGGAGGGCGTGTGCCCTCCGTGGCCACACGACTACAGGAGGTCAGAGATGACACGCGAATTGCAGCGCCGTCCCGTTCCGGCCACGTCACCGTGGCAGAGCGACTTTCAGCGCATCGTCAACCAATTCTTCGCCGACGCGGAAGCGCCGCTGACGGGTGCGTTCGCACCCGCACTCGACGTCGAGGAGACCGACGAGGGTTTCACGCTCCACGTCGAACTCCCGGGCATCGACCCGGCGGACGTCGAGGTCTCGATCGAGGAGAACGTCCTCACGATCGCGGGCGAGCGCGACTTCTACTCGGACAAGACAGCGGACGGCTTCCGCCGCGTCGAGCGGCGCTTCGGCACCTTCCACCGTGCCGTGAGGCTCCCGGATCGAGTTGACCCGGACGCCGTCACCGCCAGCTACGCCGACGGCCTGCTGACGGTCGCGGTGCCGAAGTCCGAGTCGGCAAAGCCCCGGCGCATTCAGGTCGAGGCGAAGTAGGCAGGACTGAGCGCGTCCGTCACGCCGTGACGGGCGCGCTCAGCAGCACCGTCCCCGAGGAGTCCACCATCGTCACGGTCGCGATCTCGTCGAGCGGCACCGACGTCGCCGCATTCAGGTGGATCGTCTTTCCTGGTACGGCGTCCCAGGTGCCAACGGACTGCGTGTCCCCTGACGTCGAGGTCACCACGAGCGAGTACGTGCCGCCACCGGTGCCGGGATACGCCGACGCCGGGTAGTCGCACGTCATCGAGATGTTCGTCCCCCACGCCACAGAGTCGAAGGTCAGCGACGCCGTGATCGGCGTCGAGGCCACGGCCTCCATGGCCACAACGGCGTCTGGCGCAGGCGGGGCCGGAGTCAGGGCAAGGGGGATCCCGATGCCCAAGGCGAGCACAGCTGCGGCGCCGACGGCGATGAAGCCGACCCGGCGTCGGGCCTTGGAGCGCCGGCGCGCCTCCCTGGCCTCCACGAGCGACACCAGGTTGGACGGCGGGCCAACCTCGCCCGACGTCTCCTCGAACCACGGCTGGGCGCGCGTCAGGAGGCCGGGCATGGAGGCGAGTTCGGCCACGGACGCGCGGCAGCGCTCGCACGTGGCGAGGTGGGCCTCGAAGTCGCGGCGCTCGCCGGGCTCGAGCGCGCCGAGCACGTAGGCGGCATCCCATTCCGCGTAGGAGTCGCTCATCGCGTCACTCCTTTCTCTTGAAGCGCGAGTCGCAGGGCGCGCAGGCCGTAGTGGAGGCGAGACTTCACGGTGCCCTCGGCGATGCCGAGCTCCGCGGCGACCTCGGCGCACGTGCAGCCCTTGTAGTAGGCGCGGATGATGACCGCGCGGTGGTCTTCCGTCAGCGCCGCGAGGGCTTCGGCGACGAGGAGGGCGTCGAACAGCGCGTTGGTTCCGTCGCCTTGGGCGCGCTCCGGCAGGGTGTCCGACGCTCGCTCATGGCGGCTCTTGGCGCTCCGGGCGTCGTCGATCACCAGATTTCTTGCAACCGTCATGAGCCACGCGCGGGTGGATCCCGGGTCCTGCTCCATGATGCGCGGGGTGCGCCAGGCGCGCAGGAGCGTCTCCTGAACCACGTCGTCGGCCTGAGTCGAGTTGCCCGTGAGGCGCACCGCATAGCGCCACACCGCGGCGGCGTGCTGATCGTGCAGCTCCTTCAGGACCTGCGCCTTGTCGACGGGCATGAGTGTCCTCAGCGTGAAACGCGGGCAGGCAGGGTGCCGCCCGATGTGAACACGAGATGGGCCGGTGTTTGGTTCAGTGTGGACCCGGTGGGGCCCGTCTCGAAAGGCCCTGTTGCCCTGATCACGCCAAGTGGAAGTGGATGCGTCCCGCGGGTTACCGTGGCCCGCGTGAGAGGGACACCGTCGAGGGAGCGCCGTGAGCTGGGAGCCTGAGCGACCCGCGGCTTCGGCGAGCCTCCCCGTGCCGGGCTGGTACCCGGATCCGTCGGAGACCGACTGGGAGCGCTATTGGGATGGCTCCGCCTGGACAGCGAACGTGCGCGACCGCCACACCAAGTACGCCGTGGGGGACGCGGCGTGGAATCCGCAGCCGTGGGACGGGGTGGAGCGGCGCCGGGGGCGCGGGGCGGCTCGCTGCGACTGCTCGTGCTGACCCTGGTGCTCGTGGGCCTCATCGCGATCGCGGGCCACCAGGGAATCCTTCCCGAGTGGGTGCCATTCCGTGCGACTCTCGTGGGTCCACCGCCCGCCGCCCCAACGGTCGCGTACCCCGTGCTCGGGTCCGACGACCTGGTGAAGTACCTGGCAGCGAGCATGATCGCGCAGGAGGAGTCGATCGACGTCACCTTCTGGGCCAACTCGGACGAGGTGGGCAGGGATGGCGTTTTCGACGCCGTCGCGGAGGCCGCGATCCAGAATCCCTATGCGTTCGTCAACGGCTGGACCTACGTCACCTCGGTGACGGGCGTGAGGATCGAGCCGGACTACGTCTATTCGAAGACCGAAGCCGCACAGAGGCAACGGGACACGTCACTGGCGGTCAGCGTCGGGCTGGAAAAGGCGGGCGTGGAGGACGGCCAGGACGATTCCACCAAGGCCAAGAAGATCCACGACTACGTCGCGAGCGTAGCGACCTACGACTTCGATGCCGCGGACGCGATCACCGCAGGCAAGACCGATTCGGCACGCGTTGACCAGTCCCAAGAGGCCTACGGGATCCTCGTGGCCGGCACGGCCGTGTGCAACGGGTACGCCGAGGCGTTCCAGGCGATGGCGGTGGAGGCCGGGCTGCCGTCGGTGATCGTGACGGGGGAGGCGTTCAGCGGGATCACGACCGGCTCGCACGCGTGGAATCGCGTTCTCGTTGACGGCGAGTGGGACGTGGTGGACGTCACGTGGGATGACGTCGACACCGCGCACGCGCGCCACGACTACTTCCTGGTCGCGTCGGGCGATCCCAAATTGGAGACGCGCGATGCGGACAGCGAGTGGATCGTGGACTCCGAGGTGGCAAAGTACGGAGGGTGACCACCCACGTTCTCGCGCTCGACCAAGGCACCACGTCGACGCGGGCGATGGTCTTCGACCACGCGGGACAGTCCCTCGCGAGCGCGCAGGTTGAGCACCGTCAGTTCAACCCACGGCCCGGCTGGGTGGAGCACGATCCCGGTGAGATCTGGGACAACGCTCGCGCCGTGATCGCGCGGGCGCTCGCGGCGGCCTCGCTCACGCATCGCGACCTCGCGGCCGTTGGCATCACAAATCAGCGCGAGACCACGGTGGTCTGGTCGCGCGTCACCGGCGAGAGTGTGTACCCGGCGATCGTGTGGCAGGACGCGCGGTCCCAGGCGCTCGTGGATCGCCTCGCGGGGCCCGACGGCGTTGACAGATTCCGCTCGACCACCGGTTTGCCTCTTGCCACCTACTTCTCGGCGACCAAGCTCGCGTGGATCCTGGAGAACGTCGAGGGAGCGCGGGCGCGGGCCGAGGCGGGGGAGCTGATCTTCGGGACCATCGACACGTGGCTCGTGTGGAACCTCACCGGCGGGGTGGACGGCGGGATTCACGTGACGGACGTGACCAACGCGTCGCGCACGCTGCTGATGTCACTCGAGACCCTCGACTGGGACGATGGGCTGCTCGAGGCGTTCGGCGTGCCGCGCCAGATGCTGCCCCAGATCCGCTCATCGTCCGAGGTATATGGCCTGGCAAGCACCCGTTCGCTGCTCGACGGCGTGCCGATCGCGGGCATCCTTGGGGACCAGCAGGCGGCGACGTTCGGGCAGGCCGCGTTCGACGCCGGCGACACCAAGTGCACGTACGGCACGGGCAACTTTGTGCTCGTCTCTACCGGGGAAAGGGTGGTGAGGTCCGCGCACGGCCTCATCGCGACCGTGGGCTACCGGCTGGGGGACGCGCCCGCGCGCTACGCGCTTGAGGGGTCCGTGGCGGTGACCGGCTCCCTGGTCCAGTGGCTGCGCGACAACCTTGGCGCGATCACCTCGGCCGCCGACATTGAGCACGTGGCCGCGACGGTTGCCGACAACGGCGGGGTTTACTTTGTGCCCGCCTTCTCCGGCCTGTTCGCCCCCTATTGGAGGCCCGACGCTCGGGGCGCCGTTGTTGGGCTCACTCACTTTGCGAATAGGGGCCACTTGGCACGGGCCGTGCTCGAGGCCACGGCGTACCAGACCGCGGACGTGCTCGAGGCGGTCGCGGCGGACCTGGGCGCCGGTTCCGGGCAACTGCGTGTGGACGGCGGGATGACGGCGAACTCGCTGCTCATGCAGTTCCAGGCCGACGTGCTGGGGCTCGACGTGGTGCGGCCCGCGGTGCCGGAGACCACGTCGCTTGGTGCCGCCTACGTGGCGGGGCTCGCGGTGGGGTACTGGTCCTCGCTCGACGAGCTGCGCGCCAACTGGCGCGAGGGCGTCCGCTGGACGCCGTCGATGCCGCGAGACGAGGCCGCGCGGCTGCTGGGCGAGTGGCGCAAGGCGGTCACGAAGACGTATGGGTGGGTTGAGTCCTAGGCGGCCGCTGCGGACCAGAGCTCGGTGAGCTCGCTCGCGGCCAGCACGGCTGGGTGCCCGCGGAACCAGCGCGGCACGTCGCGCGGAGTGAGCACGGAGACGCCGATGGGCCGGTGCTCGTAGGCGATGTGAGGCGCGTGCCCTGCCGTGAGGAGCACGACGCAGCCGCGAACGGGGACGTCGAAGCCCGCCCGGGCGCCAAGGACGCGGGACGCGCGCTCGGCGTCGAACTTGGCCTGGCGCAGGCACGGAACCCCGGCGCCCTCGACGGTCATGCCGTAGTTGTTGATGTGGATGTCGGCGCCTCGGGCCTCGTGAAGGCGAACCGTGAAAACGGAGGCGGGCGAGATGACAAGGAAGTCGAGCGGGCGCTCGCCCGAGCCGAGATCGAAGTCCTCGAAAACCCGAGTATCGCGAGAGGCGAGGGAGGCGAGCTTGGTGGCTACAGCGTCGGCCCGGCTGGCATGACGGCGCCCAAAATGCTGCCACTCCGCGATCGCGATCGTCATGATGAGCCCTTCCCTGTAGGAGGAGAGGCGGCGCGGGCCGGTCTATGACGGTGGCGACTTGTCTACCTTGTCACTCTTGGTCGCTTTCGTCGGTGGGGGAGCTCTACGGTGCCGGTATTGAGGGCAGAGAGCTGAGGGGCTGGATGTCATGAGTGAGCTGAGTGCCGCCGAGGCGGTGGCGACTTTGGTGGACCCTGCGCGCCGGTACCCGGCGACGTACATCGAGCTGGCGCCACGTGCGGCCGGACTGTACGTGTGGTGGGCGCGGCGAAGCGTGGTGTTCGGGGCGCATGGCACGCGCATGGGGGAGTCGTACGTGTACTACGTGGGCAAGGCGTCGTCGTCTGCGGGGCTGCGGGGGCGGCTTGCGACGCATGTGAAGGGGAGCGCGCGGTCCTCGACGCTGCGGCTGACGCTGGCGGCGCTTGGTGCCGGGTCCGGGGACGTTGCGAGGGCGGGCGAGTCGCGGATTGCGCTGTCTGCCTCGTATGAGGCGGAGGTCTCCCAGTGGATTCGGGAGAACATGGACGTGTCGTGGGTGGAGGTCGCCGCGCCCGGGGCGCTTGAGCGGGAGGTGGTGGCGGCGTTGCGGCCGCCGCTGAACCTGGATCTCGGCGCGGCGCATGCGGATCACGGGCGGGTGAAGGACGCGCGCAATGCGATGCGGGCGCAGGCCGTGGGGTGGCCGGCGAGGGGGTAGGCGAGGTGGGGGCGGAAGCCGCGGCAGCGTCGGACGGGCTGTGTCTTCTCGCGCATTTCCGCCACTCCGGAAATAGGGTCGCTGCATGGGGTTCCTTGATCGGTTCAAGCGCGATCGCGCCATGACGGAGGCGGAGCTGGACGAGCCTTCGCAGGTGGACGGGATCCTTTACCGCGACCTGCAGGTGGTGGGCGCGATGGCCGAGCAGGGCGCGGACCTGCGCGCGCCCCGGCACACCACGTTCTACCTGTACTTCTCGTCAGAGGAGGCTGCAGAGGCCGCGGCGCGCGACGCGCGGCTCGAGTGGATGCGGGTGAGCACGCCGGGTCCCAACCGCGAGTACCACGATGCGCATCCGGAGGAACCGCTCGCATGGCCCGTGATCGTGGACTCGCACGGGCGCGCGCTGATACCGGACTTTCTGCGGGACACGACGGCCGCGTGCCGCGCCATCGCGCTCGAGTACGGCGGCGAGTTCGACGGCTGGGAGGCCGGGGTCGACGAGGAGTAGGCGCCATTCTGGGGCACACTGTCGGCATGCTGATTCGGAACTATCGACCTCAGGACCGAGCCGACTGCTTCGACGTATGCATCAAGACGGGCCGCGCGGGGCAGGACGCCACGGGAATCTACAGCGATGACGATCTGATCCCCGAGATCTTCTGCGGACCCTATGTGGATCTCGAACCGGACTTGGCCCTCGTGGTCGACGATGGCGAGCGCGTGATCGGTTACGCCTTCGGCACCGCAGACACGCGAGCCTTCGTCGAGCGCTATCGCGCCGCCGTGCTCCCAGGATTCGCCAAGCGATTCGGAGACCTGGAGGGGAAGAGCGCAGACGAGCGCGAGATGACCGAGTTGGGTCTCAACCCCGACCGCATGATCGCCCCTCACCTTGACGAGTACCCCGCGCATCTGCACATCGACTTGCTTCCCCAAGCCCGGGGGCAGGGGGTCGGCCGCCGCCTGATCGAGACCCTGCTCGATGCATTCGCCGCGCGGGGTGCCACTGGCGTGCACCTCGACATGGATCCGGCAAACGCCGATGCCGGCGCCTTCTACGCACGCCTTGGGTTTCACGTGCTGAACCCTGGCGACGAGGACACGGTGAGATTCGCGATGCGCTTGCCGCGCGTGTCAGTCGCGTAACAATGCGGCCCCAGAACCGCCCTCAGATTGACAAGAAAGCGACGAGGCGGTTCACTGGCTCCACAGGTTAGTAAGGTTTACTAACTCGTTTTCCGATGCTTCGACGACGATCGCACGGACCGTGTCTCCAGCACACGCCGAGTCGCCGCCGATGGTGCGTGAATGGAGAGGGACACATGTCAACGACTCGGACCCGCGGACGCCTTGCAGCTGTGGCAGGACTCTGCGCAGCGGCCTCGCTCGTATTGGCCGCATGCAGTTCGCCGAATGGGGATTCCAGCGGCGATGGCGACAACATCACGCTCCGAATTGCCATGGGCAGTTCGGGAGATGCCGTCGACAGCCAGTTCGATGTGCTCGCGGACCGGTACCACGAGAAGTACCCCAACCGCACCGTCGAGGTCGTCATCCAGGAAGATGACATCTACCAGACGACCGGCCTGCCGACGCTGCTCACGAGCCGCGAGGCCCCGGACGCCTACTTCGAGTGGTCGGGCCCGCGCATGGCCGGCCACGTCGCGGACGGCAATGGCTACGACCTCACGGAGGCCCTCGCGAGCGACAAGTTCGCCGGCCGCTTCAACGACGGCGCATTCACCAACATGGACGTGGACGGCTCCGGTACGTACATGGTGCCGTGGACCGGCGATGTCACCAACGTGGTGTGGTACGACAAGTCGGTCTTCGAGGACCTGGGCCTGACGGTGCCCACCACCTGGGATGAGTACCTCGCGGTCAACCAGGCGATCCTCGACTCGGGAAAGACGCCCCTGGTATTTGGCAACAAGGACCAGTGGCCCGTGGGTTCGGTGGCTTCGCAGATCGCCTCCCGCGTTGTTGGCGAGGACCTCTATGCGGACACGATGGACGGGAAGGCGCCGCTCAACTCGCCGGAGATGGTGGAGGCCTTCGGGTACCTCGCGTCCCTCGCCCCGTACGTCAACGACAGCGTCAACGCGCTCGCCGACGACGAGGCCAACACGCAGTTCTTCCTGCAGAAGGCCGCGACCATCCAGATCGGCAGCTGGCTCATGGCCGACGCCGCGACGGACGCGGAGGGTCTGGACTTCGACTACTTCAACCTGCCCGCGATCCCAAGCGGAAAGGGAGACCAGAGCAGTGTGCTCGGCATCTCGACGGGCTTCATGGTGAACGCGAAGTCGCAGCACATCGACGAGACCATCGACCTGCTCGCGATGATGGTCGACGAGGAGGGCACTAAGGCGTGGGCCGAGGCGGGCCTCGCGCCGATGACCATCGACCCGTTCGCCGGCGTGGACGCAGACCCGCGCACGGTGAGCCTCGCGGAGATGCTGAGCAGCGCGAGCACGCTCGTCACCCCTGCCGACAGCGGACACGACATCGAGGTGGCGGCGGCCTTCTACGACGCCGCGGCGGCCGTCATCGGCGGCACCTCGACGCCGCAAGAGGCGCTCGACACCGCGCAGTCTCGCCTGGACTCCGCAGGCTGATCCATCCATAGGTTGGGTGTGGACCCGGCACTGCCCGGGTCCACACCCTCTCTCACCGAGGACCTCATACCGTGAAACCAGTTCGCGCCTGGACGCCCTACCTGCTGTTGGCGCCCGCCTTCGCGGTTTTCGCCTTCGTGGTGCTCATCCCGGCGCTCGCGAACACCGGGTTGAGCTTCGCCAACTGGAGCGGCACGGACACCCTCAGCTGGGTGGGTCTTGACAACTTCGCGCGTGCCTTCCGTGACGAGATCTACCTCAAGGCCTACGGCAATACCTTCATCTACATCGGATTCACCCTGATCTTCGAGGTATTCGCGGGGCTGGTGCTCGCGGGGCTGGTAACGGCCGCGGGCCGCAAGACTGCGTTCTATCGCGTCGCGTTCTTTGTGCCCGTGGTGCTGCCCATGCTCGTCATCGCGGTGCTGTGGAGCTTCGTCTACAGCGACGACATCGGCCTGATCAACGGCACGTTGCGCGGTCTGGGTCTCGACAGCCTCACGAGGGTCTGGCTCGGCGACCCCAGCACGGCCCTCATCGCGGTGAGCCTCGTCTCCGGATGGATCTACGCGGGCTTCTATATGGCGATCTTCTACGCGGCACTCATGCGCATCCCGAAGAACGTGCTCGAGGCGGCGACGATCGACGGCGCAAGCCAGTGGCAGGTCTTCTTCAGGGTCAAGGTGCCCATGATCCGGCCGATGATCGAGGTCGCGATCCTGCTGTGTGTCACCGGCGCATTCCAGAGCTTTGACCTCTTCTACGTCATGACCAACGGCGGCCCCGACCACGCCACGGAGATCATCACCACGTATCTGGTCGAGGTGGTATTCCGCTTCCACGACCTCGGCTACGGCGCGGCGCTGTCGACGATCATGACCGTGGTGGTCGTGACGATCGGCCTCGTGCTGGTGCGCTTGCGCACGAAGGATGGAGGCAATGGTGTCGACTAGCACCCGCGAACCCCGCGCCGTCACTCGCGTCGTCGGCAGCCGCACGGTCTACCACGGCGTGATGATCGCACTGTCGGTGATCTTCGTGGTCCCGATGCTGTGGATGGTGATGTCGTCCTTCAAGACCAAACGCGAGATCTTCCAGTCGCCGTTCGCCCTCCCCACCCACCTGGATCTCGGCGTCTGGGCCGAGGCATGGGAGCGCGGGAACCTGGGTCAGTACGTCCTCAACAGCTTCATCGTCACGTTTGTCTCCGTGTCCGCGATCCTGATCACGGGACTGTGCGCCGCCTACGCGTTCAGCCGTTTCGAGTTCCGCGGAAAGAACATCCTGCTTGGCACGTTCGTGCTGGGCCTGCTGCTGCCCGTGCAGTCGTACCTCACGGCGCAGTCGCGCATCTTCGATGCGTTCTACCTGCTAAACACGCGCTGGGCGCTCATCATCCCCTACGCGGGGCTTGGCCTCGCGCTCGCGGTCTTTCTCCTCAAGACCTACATGGACGCGCTGCCCAAAGAGCTCTTCGAGGCCGCGCGCATGGACGGAACGGGTGACCTGCGCATGCTGTGGAGCATCGTCACGCCGCTCATGGTTCCCGGCATCGCCACCGTGGCCGTGTTCTCCGTGCTGTCGTCGTGGAACGAGTTCCTGCTCTCCATCCTCTATGTGGTGGACGACAACCTGCTCACCATCCCGTCGGGCCTGCTCGCATTCACCGGCAAGTACTCCACCGACTACCCCACGCTCTTCGCGGCCCTGTCCATCATCACCATCCCGATGATCGCGATCTACGTGATCTTCCACCGGCAGGTGATCGCGGGCGTCACCGAGGGTTCGGTGCAGTAATGGAAGCAGTGAAGTGACGCTCGTCGGAGTCGACGGCGGCGCGTCGACGATCCGAGTGCAGGTGGTCGGATCGCCGCACCCGGTGACCGTTGGCGGCGTCGGTCGCCTCGAGGCCGACGTTGCTGGCCTCGTGATTGAGCGCGTCGCGGAAGCGTGGGCGCAGCTTGGTGACGGCCCGACGCGCATCGACCGTATGGTGCTCGGTCTCACCACCCTTCCGGCCACGCCGGCAGACCGCGACGACTTTGTTCGGCGGCTCGCCGAGAAGCTACCGGTGGGCGAGGTGTGGCTCGCTGGGGACGCGGTCACCGCCCACGCGGGCGCGTTTCCGCAGGGCGTAGGGATCTCGCTCACGGTGGGCACGGGTGTTGCCTGCCTGGGCGTCAACGATGTGGGCGAGGCCGTCAGGGTCGACGGCGACGGGTTTCTTCTCGGGGACGGCGGCGGCGCCTTCTGGATCGGGTCGCGAGGGGTCGGCGCTGTCTTGCGCGAGCGGGACGGTCGCGGCGGCGCGACCGCGCTCGCGGATGCCTGCGATGCCCGCTTCGGCGCCCACGCCGATCTCGCGGCGCACCTGCACTCGCTGCCGCGCGCCGTGCACGCGATCGCCGAGTTTGCCGTAGACGTGCAGGCGGCGGCGGTCGCCGGCGATGCGGCCGCGACGGCGATCATCGACTCGGCGGCGCGTGAGCTCACCGATACCGCCGTCGCCGCCGCCGCGACGTGGCACTCCGGGGTCGCGCCCGTGGCGCTCAGCGGCCGTGTGGTCGGCGAAGGCACGGCGCTGCGCTCGGCGTTGGTGCCGTGCTTGCGCGAGGCCGGGCTCGACGTCCGCGCGGCGGCAGGGGGACCGCTCGACGGATGCCTGCGGCTCGCAAGCGCCACGAATGCCGGACCGTACGATGGCCTGATCACCTACTGGAGGCGTTCCGCATGAGCTGCGTCGGCGATCCCGTCATCCAATACCTGGAGCACGCCCGCTCGCTCATCGACCGGGCGCTCACCACCCAACTAGCCCAGATCGAGCGCGCGGGAGACCTCGTGGCCGACGCGATCGCGGCCGATGCCCTGGTGCATGTGTTCGGCTCCGGCCACTCGCACATGCTCGCGGAGGAACTCTTCTACCGGGCCGGCGGCCTCGCCGCGGTCGATCCGATCCTGCGCGATGAGCTCATGCTCCACCACTCGGCCGTCACGTCCACAGTCCTCGAGCGCGAGACCGGGCGCGGCATTGCGATCTTCGAAACCCTGACTGTCGCGCCCGGCGATGTGCTCATCGTCGCCTCAAACTCCGGGGGCAATCGGGTCGCGGTGGAACTCGCGGAGGCGGCGCATGCGGTTGGGATGCCCGTGATCGCGATCCTGAGCGTCAACCACGCGAACTCTCCCCAGTCCCTCTACGGCGACGGCGGCCCGCTCCTTCGCATCGCCGATGTGGTGATCGACAACGGCGGTGTCCCCGGCGACGCGGCCGTCACCATTCCCGGGTTGCCGCAACCGGTGGGGCCAACGTCCACCGTGGTCGGAGCGGCAATCGTCAACGCCATTGCCGTGCGGGCCGTGGCGCAAGCGACGGCCGCCAATGTGACGCCAGCCGTGTTCCACTCGAGCAACATGGCGGGCGGAGACGCGCGGAATCGCGAGGTGTTCGAGCGGTATCAACCCAGGGTGCGGTCGCTGTGAACGGTGCCGGGTTCGCCGTCGGCGGTGTCATCGAGGGCTTCTACGGAAGGCCGTGGACCCACGCCCAACGCCTCGACATGATTCGCTTCATGGCCGAGGTTGGGCTCGGCGAGTACGTCTACTCACCCAAGGACGATCCGTACACGCGACGCTCTTGGCGCGAGCCGTACCCGCCCGCGGAACGGGCGGCGCTCGCGGAACTGGTCGCGGAGGCGAAGGCCAGCGGAGTGAGCGTGAGCTTCGCTTTGTCGCCCGGCTTGTCGATGAGGTACTCCGACGCGAGCGACGTCGAGGCGATTCTCGCGAAGTTCGCGTCCGTCGCCGAGTTGGGAGTCACGCACTTCGCCCTGTTCCTCGACGACATCCCCGAGGAGTTGCGTCATGAACCCGATCGTGAGGCGTTCGGCTCGCTCGTCGAGGCGCAGCTCTCGGTGGTCAACGAGGTGGCATCGCGCCTGGCAGAGGCCGTGACGGTTGACGATTTCGCCGTGTGTCCCACGCTGTATAGGGGCCGCGGAACCGAGCCGTACATCACCGAACTCGGGCGCGGGCTCCGCGCCGGGATCCGCCTCTATTGGACGGGTCGCGCGATCTGCTCTCCCGAGCTCGACTCTCGCGATGCCAAGGTGTTCCTCGACTCCACGGGGCGCAAGCCGCTCTACTGGGACAACTTCCCGGTCAATGACGTCGCCATGACGGGGGAGCTGCACATCGGCCCTTACCTGGGCAGGGACCCGGACCTGGGGGAGTTCGCCGACGGCATCGTCGCGAATGGCATGCCCCTCGCGGAGGCCTCCAAGATCGCGTTCACGTCCCTCGCGGACTACGTGCGCGATCCCTACTCGTTCGACGCCGAGGCCAGCTGGGAGGCGGCCATCGCACGCATCGCCGGGCCGCGCGACGCCGAAGCGCTGCGCGAATTCGCCGACGCTAACCGCGGGTCCGCGCTCTGCACCGACGACGCGCCCCGGCTCGCCGCCCAAATCGATCGCTTCGCCTTTGACTTTGAGTACGGCAACCGGCCCGACGCTGTGGCCGGGCTTGGCTCCTACGTTCAGGGGCTTCTCGACACGACGGCCGTGCTCGCCGCTCCCGAGAATGCCGCTCTCGGTCGCGAGATCGCGCCCTGGCTCGGGCACTACCGGAACTGCCTCGAGGCGGTGCTCCGGGCCATCGCCCTGCTGCCGACCGATGGCGAGGGTACGCCTCCGGAGCTGGCCGCCGCGGACAGGGCCGCCGTGATGGTCGACCTCGAGGCGCTGCGTTCCGCTCGCCTGCGCGTATTCGGCGACCTCGTGGACATGTTCCTGTCGGACCTAGCCGGCGAGTTCTCCTAGCTTGACCCTGGTGCGGGTGCGCCACGAGTGGGTAAGCGCCTCGAGCACCCGGGTTCCCGCGACGGCGTCGGCCGCGTCGAACCGTAGCGTCACCTCGCCACGCACGGCGGCGCCGAAGTGCTCCGCCTGGGCCGTGTAGTGGTTGACGCGCGGCACAGAGATGGTTTCCGTGACCCCGTCGACGGTGATGGTGAAGTCCCCGTCGTCGGGGCCGCACAGGAACGCGTGCGGCACGGTGAGACGGCCGCGGGATCCCGTGATGTCGATCGTGTCTTGGTCGGCGCTCCACATGCCCACCTGGGCCGTTGACGCGACCCCGTCCGGGAACTCCATCAGGAACGACGTGCTCATGTCGATGTCGCCGTGCAAAGCCGAGCTGGCAGCGTGAGCCGTCACGGCGTCGGGCTCTTTGCCCAGCAGGTGACGCGCCACGTGGACCGCGTAGCAGCCGACATCGTAGATGGCCCCCGAGCCCGGCGCGCCTTGGAAACCCGAGTGGTCCAGTTCTTGGGAGGCGTCGAAGGTGAAGACCGTGTGAATGGCGCGCACGTCGCCGATGCGGCCCTCTGCCAGGGCCTTTGCGATCATCGCGAGGCGCGGGTGGTGCGCGTACATGAAGGCCTCGCCCAGCAGCACGCCGTGTTCGGCTGCGGTAGCGGCCATCTCTCGCGCCTCGGCCTCGGTCACCGCGAGCGGCTTCTCGCACAGCACGTGCTTTCCGGCGGCCGCCGCGCGCTTGGCCCACTCGGCGTGCTGGGCGTTGGGGACGGGGAGGTAGACGGCCTCGATGCGAGGGTCGGCGAGCAGAGAGTCGTAGCCCTCGAAGGCCAGGATGCCATTGTGCGCAGTGCCGTATCTCTGGGCCGCGGCCGCCGCGCGGCCGCCGTCGCGGCTCGCGATGCCAACCACCTCGACCGACGGGCTCGCGAGCATCGCCGGAATGACGGCCTCAGTGATGCCAGCGACGCCGAGCACGCCCCAGCGGACGGGATCAGTCACGGCGTTACCTGGGACCAGTCGAAGAGCACGCCCATGTACTGGCTGCGGTCGGCGGTGAGCGCCGCGTAGAGCTGGGGGCGTCGCGCGGCGAGACGCGGTGGCTGATGAGCGAGTCGACGCTCATGCGGCCGTCGCGCACATAGTCGAAGAACAGCGCGGTCATCTCCGCAACGGTCCAGCGATCGAGCGGCGTCTGATGCGTGGCGGCGGTGTTCGCGTGCACGCCGATGATCGAGATGGCGTCGGCGACGATGCGGGGGCCCAGGCGCTGCTCTGACGGCTGCGGGCTGTCGCCGAGCAGGACCAGGCGTCCCAGCGGCCGCACCAAGGTGGAGGCGGCCGCGAATGCCGCGGGGTGGCCCGTGATGTCGAAGACGACGTCGAGCAGTCCGCCGCCGGTCGCCGCGCGGATCGCCTCCTCCGCCGCGTCGGCGGGCGCGCCGATCGTCACGGTGGCGCCACCGTCCGCCGCCAGGCGCAGGCGGCCGGGGTCGGGGTCGATCGCGATGATGTGGCGGGCGCCCGCGAGGCGCAGGTAGCGCACCACAAGTTGGCCCAGCAGCCCCAGTCCCACCACTCCCACAGATTCGCCGAGCTCAAGCCGCGACCGCCGAACGCCAAGTTGGGTGGTGACCGCGAGGGATGCCCAGCAGGCGTCCTCATCGCTCACTCCGGCCGGCACTGGCGTGGCGAGCTCGCGATCCACCGTGACGAGCTGGGCGTGGGGTGTTGGCAGCGCCACGCGGTCGCCCACCGCGAGGTCTGTGACGCCATCCCCGACCGCGATCACGCGGGCCGTCATCGAGTAGCCGGGGGAGAACGGGTACTGGACCCACTCCTCCCAAAACGTGCCTGGGTCGAACCGCCCGGCAAGGCAGAACGTCTCCGTACCCGTGCTTACCAGGGATGACAGGGCCTCGCAGGTGATCTCTCCCGGTCCGGGAGGGTCAACCTCGCGCTCGACGACCTCCACGAGGCCGGGACCGGGGAAGACGACCGAGAGAGACCGCATCACGACGCCGCCGGAGCGATCTGGCGCTCCGCGTCCGCGAGCAGCAGCACGATGTCACGACCAAAGCGGACGCCGTAGGGGTGGTCGGAGCGGCCCTCGATCGCCTGCTCGCCCAGCTCGTCGAGGGCGACCGTGAGTGCCGCGAGGGAGTCCACGTCGTCCACCGGAACGAAGACCCGGCCCTGCTCTCCCCAGAGGGTCGTCGAGAACCCGTCCGCAGCGTCGGGCGCGCGAAGGGTGAGGGACACCGTGCTCGTGGCGCCAGACGCGTGGGTGAGGACAAGGTGGCGCAGGTCGCCGGCTCCGGCGTGCGCGGCGACGCTTGCGATGGGGCCGACGGTGGTCCACAGCACGGAGAGCGCGTGTGGCCCCAGGTCCCACAGACCTCCGTGGATGTGCCGCCACGGGGTGTTGAAGGGGTTGTCGTCGTTGAGCGCGGAGCCGAGCCACAGGCCGGTGCCGCCGCGCAGCGCCGGGGAACTCGCCGCGTCGGCGATGATGGCCCTGATGCGGGGGTCGTAGAGCATCGTGAAGAACACGGCCGTCGCGGCGCCGGTGCGCTCGGCGGCGGCGACAAGGGCGTCGGCCTGGTCCGGGTCAAGGCTGATGGGCTTCTCGAGCAGCACGTGCTTGCCCGCCTCGAGGGCGCGGCGGGCGAGCGGCGCCTGGACGTCCGGGGGCAGCGCAAACGTGACGCCGTCCACGGCGTCAAGGAAGTCGTCGAAGTCGGCGAAGGCGCGCACCTCGCCCGGCATGGCCGACGCCAGGGCGGCCGTTGCGTCCGGGTTGCGACCCCACACGGCGGCCAGATCCCAGTGCTGTGACGCGAGCACGGCGGGCGCGTGGGTGACCGTCGCCCAATAGCCCGTTCCGGCGACGCCCATCCTCAGGGGAGCGCTCATGGCTGCAAAGCCCCTGCTAAATCGAGGGTTTCGCGAAGGCGAGCCTCCCGCTCTGCCGAGCCGGCGTCGGGCCCAAGCAGGGCATCGAGGCCCAAGAGGGCTGAGCCGAGCACCGGCTTGTCCGCGGCGATCGTGATGCGGGCGCCGGGGGCGGCCGCGAGGATCGTGTCGACGACGACCCCGAGGAGCAGCGGCTCTCCCGATGTCAGCATGCCGCCCCCGAGGACCACGTCCGGGGTGCCGTCGGTGAGGCGCAGGCGCTCTAGGGCATTGGTGACGAGCAGGGCCACCTCTTGTGCCTGGCGCTGCACGATCGTGCGCGCGATCTCGTCTCCGGCGTTCGCCTCGCGGAACAGCAGCGGCACGATCTCGTGCATGCGGTCATAGTCGAAGGTGCGCAAGTGCATAGCCTCGGCGACGGCGGCCGCGCTTGCCAGGCCGAAGTGCGCGGCGACGGCCTGCGAGAGGGTGGTGGCGGGGCCGCGGCCGTCATGGGCGCGCGAGGTGTGCCAGAGAACCTCCTTGGCGATGCCGAGGCCGCCGCCCCAGTCGCCGGTGATCCGGCCAAGTGCGGGGAAGCGCACGCGTTCCCCGTTCTCGCCTACGCCGACGCAGTTGATGCCCGCCCCGCAGACGACGGCCACGCCGTGACCCGAGTCCGTGCCCGTGCGCAGCATCGCGAGGGTGTCGTTCTCCACGATCACGCGGTCGCTCCAGGCGTGGCTGGTGATCGCCGCGGCGATGCGCTCCTCTTCTACGGGCAGGTCCGCGTTGGCGAGGTAGCCGGCGATGAGGTCCACACGGCCGCCGGGGGCGGAGGCGAGGGCGCGTTCGATGTCGTCGGCGAGCAGATCCACGGCGCGATCGGCGCCGGCAAGGTGCGGAATGAACGGGCCCGAACGCGTGCGCGCCAATACCGTGCCGTCTTCGCTCACGAGCACGATGTCCGTCTTCGAGTTGCCGCCGTCGAGGGCGAGGAGGGTCCTCATGTGTTGAACACGCGATCGCGCGCGTGGCCGAGGCTCAGGATCATGGCGCCTCGCGTGATGGGGGAGTCCGTGACGAGGCCCAAGCTCACGGGCGGCGTCGCGATCGCGACGGCGCTCAGTTCGCTCGCCACGGCGTCGACGAGTTGCTGGCCGCCCGCCGCGGCGACGGCGCCGGCGAGGATCACCTCGGCGGGGTCGAGCAGGGCGAGGATCGAGGCGAGGCCGATCGCGTAGCGACCGCCGATGTCCGTGAGAACCTCGCGTGCCGCCTGGGTGTCGCTGGCGACCAAGGCGGCCACAGCGTCGGGCGCGCTTGCGCTGTTGATACCCACGCGAGCCGCGAGTTCCCGCACGACCGCCTCGCCGGCGAGGTCTTCGAAGCCGCCGTGATTGTCCTGCGCGGGGTTGCGCACCGCGGGAACGCCCGGAACCTGGAGGAAGGCGGCCTCGCCCGCGGCTCCCCGGGTGCCGCGGAAGAGCTTGCCGTCCACGAAGATCGCGCCGCCGATGCGCTCGTCGAGCCAGAGCAGCACGAAGTTCTCGGCGGTGCGCTCGCGCTCGCGCTGTTCGGCGACCGCGACGAGGTTGACGTCGTTCTCCACCGCCACGGTGCCGGGGATGCGCTCGCTCAGGTGCGCGATGAGCCCGGTCTGCTGCCAGTCGGGGAGGTGATCCGAGTACCTGAGCTGGTCCGTCGAGGGGTCGTACGATCCGGGCGCGGCGATGACGGTGGCGGCGAGATCGGCGAGCGAGATGCGCGCTTGCGCCGCCGCGGACTCGAGGGCCTCCACGGCGCGATCGGGGCCGTGGTTTCCATCCGCGGCCTCCGTGGGAACGGTCGACTCGGCGATCGTGGTGCCGACGAGGTCGGCGACGCGCACCTGGATGGACGTGGGGTCAACGTTGATGGCGGCGGCGAAGCCGCACGGGGGTTGAGCTTGTACATCTGGGGCGGGCGACCGCCGGGGCGGGGGAGCCGGGGCCGGCGTCGAGCACCAGTTCCGCATCCAGAAGGCGAGTGAGGAGTTGGGATGCGGTGGGCTTGGAGACGCCGGTGAGGCTGCACACGTCGCCGCGGCTCAACGAGGGGGTGCTGTATGAGGAGTTCGAGCACGGTGCGGTTGTTGATGGACCGCAAGAGGCCCGGCGTGGCGGGCACTGGCGAGGCGGTCGGCGGAACGTCTGGACGGCTAGCGGGCGCATTGCTTGCCGCTGCAGACGACGCTGACTGCACGAGCTCTCCCAAGAGGTTAGGAAACTTTACTATCCTGAAACCTAGCCGGTCGTGGGGGGCGTGTCAACGTGCGCGCGGTGACAGTGGTGTTCTCGTATTTTACGGAATCCTGAAATAGCGAAACACGGGTCACCCAACCCGGCGGCAGCGTCGGACCCGTGGGCGGACTGCGCTCTTGGCCTCCCCCGTAGGATCGGCGCCATGACAGGTTCCTGGCTTCCGCCCACCTTCGAGCACCCCTTGCGCGTGGAGGTGGCGCCGGGAGTGCACCTGCGCCCCATTTCCCCTGATGACACGCCCATCGACATGGTCGCGGTCATGGGAAACCAGCGAATGCTGTGGGAAAAGTACGGTGAGGAGTGGGGTTGGCCGCCCGAGGACATGACGGCCGAGGAGGACCGCGCGGACCTCGAGCGGCACGCGCGCGAGATGACCACGCACGAGTCGTTCAACTTCGCGATCATGCCCGAGGACGAGAGCGCGATCTGGGGGTGCGTCTACGTCGATCCGCCGGAAGACGGTGGGGTACCAGGGAAGGTGGTCGCCGAGGTCTCGTGGTGGGTGGTCGCGGAGGCGCCTGCCCATGTGGCCGACGCTGTGCTCGCTTTTGTGCCGACGTGGCTTGAGCGTGCCTGGCCGTTCGAAGAGGTGCGCTACCCGTTTGGCGAGATTCCGACCTAGTAGTGGTACCGCGCCTGCAGGATGAGCAGACTGGCATCCTCGATCCGGTAGACGAGTCGATGCTGCGCATCTATGCGGCGGGACCACGCTTCGATGCCGTGGCGCAGGCGTTCGGGCTTGCCGAGCCCGGAGAACGGATCGCGCTCGATTGCGTCGATGAGGGCGTTGATGCGCCGCAGGGTCTTGCGGTCTTGGCCTTGCCAGTATTGGTAGTCCTCCCACGCGCCAGGCGAGAAGACGATGTTCACGCGCGGTCGAGCTGCCTGGTCTTGCCGCGACCCTCGCGCAGCGCGGCATCGGCGTCGAGGAGGCGTTGGGCGTTGGTGGGGGAGCGGAAGAGGTAGGAGGTCTCGACGAGAGCGTCGTACTCGTCGCGAGACATCAGCACCGCGTCACCACCGCGGGAGGTGATCTCCACCGTGGTGTGGTCGGCGTTGACCTCCTCGATGAGCGGGAAGAGGCGCTTGCGGGCCTCGGAGGCGGTGACGGCCATGATCACTCCTTCAGTGGTACGAAATCTTGTACCAGTCTACGCTCGTGTCGCCGGTCTTCGTCTTCGCACGGTTCCGGATCGCGTGAAGCCGCGAGCTAGGGGTCAGGCGTCTAGGTCGTATGCGGTGAAAATCGCGCGCGCCAGGTCTCGTTCCTGGTGCTGCGTGAGGTACCCGATGATGGGTCCCAGGGAGGTCCGATCGATCGTGGCGACGTTGTCCACCGAGATCACTGATTCCTGATCCAGGCCGTTCGCCGGGCCAACTGAGACTTCCGTTGACAGCCCGCGGATGGTCGACGTGATCGGAGCCACCGTGACTCGCGACAGATAGGGCACCACCTGCTCGCGGGTGAGGAGGACGACTGGCCGGACCTTGTCCAGGCGGGCGGTGAGGATGGGCCGCACGCTGATCAGTCCAGCGGCTCGATGCTCGCGGCCGCGCCGCGAGTGAACGCAGCGAGATCTGCGTCTTCGCCGGTCGCGGCGTAGATCCTGGCGTCCTCGAGCGCCACGCGATGACGGCGCTCGCGGGCGATGGCCTGGGCCACGACGGACGCGCGGCTCGGTGCCTCGCCCGAGGCAACCTGGGAGTCGAGGAAATCGACCAGGTCATCGGGAAGGCGAACCGTGATCTGTGTACTCACGCCACGAGCATACCGTGGTGAATCCCTAATTGGTATTGTCCATATGGAGCGTGGCCAGCTTGGTGCCGCCTGCATCCTCGGCATAGCCGCGGTGGTGGCCATAGCGCTTCCATTCGGTGATGGAGATGTCGGTCATGTGCTGGACTCCCAGGTGGTTCGTTGGCGGAGGAGGGCGAAGACTGCGTTGATGGTGGGCTGGTCCACGAGTCCCTCGCTGCGCTCGATCGCCTCGACCACGTAGGAAGTCTGGTCGACGATGACGTCTTCTGGTTCCGCGACCACATGGAACTCGGTGTGCGGCGAGAGGTCGAGGGCGACGGCGGGATGGACTGGGACTTTGATGCCGAGGGAGCGCAGGATGCGACTGACGACGGAGGCCTCGTGCCGGGCGGCGGGGATGTGATCCACGTAGGTGCGGCCTACGGTCATGCGGTCCCTGGTGACCTTGACCGGGAGTGAGCCGTGGGACTTGGAGTTGACGGTCCACACCCCGCCTGAGCCGACTAGCAGGTGGTCGATGTCGGCGCGACCGTCGTAGAGCGGGATCGCATGCAACACGCCCCAGCCGCGCTTGTGAAGCTCGTTGAGGCGCATGCCGATGCGGAGCTCGCCGGTGTTGCCCTTCAGGTACTGATCGCGCTGGTAGATGGCCAGTTGTCTCATGTCATCGAGCGTCCTGGCGTCCTCATCAAGTGCCTCGACTTCCGCCTGCCACGCCGCCGCAAGCGCCTTTTTGCTGTGCCCGGGGATGTGGGTGGCGAGGTCGTCGGCTGGGTACGAGAGCGCCCACGCGGTGAACGCCGCTTCGACACGCGCCTCGCTTCCGGGGATCTGGATGGTGGTCTCCCCGGTGGCAGCGTCGGCCCAGCCGTAGGTCAACCCTTCGGCATCCTCAACGTAGAGGCGATCGATAGCGCCCTTGCGATAGCGCCGCACCCTCGGCAGGTCTACGGGGGAAGTATCGACGGTTCTGACGCTGAGGCAAAGCTGGTGTGGCGAGGTTCACGCGAGCATCACGACTCCGACCGAGCGACACTGGTGATCGTTGACGCGAGCGCTCCGAACGTCACCGGGGCTCCGAACGGAGAGGCCTTCAACGAGAGGAGACCGATCGAGTGTTGACTGCGTTCACGGGCGTCGAGCCAGGGGGTAGGAACCACCCAGAACGTCCACTGGGTAAGGTCAAGCGGATCGAGCGTCTCCTGGTCAGTGTGGTGGAGCAAGGCGAAGACCCAAACGTGAGAGCGTCGGCTCACCACAGGCGTCTCGCCAAGTACGACAACAGGACTTGCAGTTGGCTTCACGAGGAAGGTGATCTTGGACAGTGCACGTTGGTCCCAAGCCTGAAGATAGGCCGCAGACTTGACCTCGATCGTGATTCCGTTGGGATCCACAACGTCGTATGCGGCCCACGGATCGCGGGGCGACGACGTCGCTCCGACGGCGAGTGCGACCAGGTACTCGGCGAGAACGCCGCGCGACACGTTCCCTATGAGGTCTGAGTTAGCCCAGCGCCAGTAGTCGAGCACGGTGGAGCGAGAGTCCCCTACGCCTGCGAAATCCTCGCTCCCCGTGAGGGGACGTATTGGTATCGCCGGGTAGGAAGGCTGAGACTCAGGCTCGGGGATCATCCTCAACCACGGTCCAGACCTGCGTCAGCGGGATGGCGTCGCGAATCGCCGCCGGCAGTTGTGGATAGACCGCGATGAGTTCGCGGATGAGGTCGTCCGCGTCCCAGAGCCGAATCTGGAAGAAGGTGCGACGTTCTTCGATCCGCACGGTGCGCTTGTATCCACCCCAAGCGACGAAGAGGCCGTGGGTGGCGCCGTGTGCGTGCATGGTCCCTTGGAGGTCGCGCAGCATCGGTGCGTCGGCCTCGCCGGTCTTCACCTGAACGCAAATGCGTGGCTCTCCGAAACCCATGGGAGGGGCACCGGCGAGGATGTCCACTCCGCCGTCAGGACCAGCGGGAGAGACGATGGTGTGGTACCCGCTCGCTTGCAGGACCGCGTTGACCAAGGCAGTGAGTTCGTGGCCCGCGAAATTGCGCGAAATGATCGAGGCGATGCGATCCCGCCCATACTGCTCAAGGTCAAAGGGCGCTGCGTCTCCGAGATCCTCTTCGGTCGTCTCGGACGCGGTCTGCGCGCGATTCGGGCCGGCACCCATACCGGGATCAGTCTGGCCTGCCATGATCCGTGCGATGCGCGTGTCCGCGTCATTGCGCTGGACACGGCACACAGTGAGGAACGCGCCGAGTGTGTAGAGGAGATCTTGACCGAAGGCATTGCGCGGAACTGCATCCCGCACCCACCGCACGCGCCGACGGTGACGAACGCCGGGTGCAGCGGTCGGGTCGTACTCATAGTCCCCGACTACTTCGCCGAGCGCGACTGCAGCTACGGACCGCAACGGGAGTGTGACGGTGTCGCCGCGCTGGATCTTGTGGACGAATGTCCATATCTGGCTTGTATGGCTACGGATCGCCGCGTCGTTGGAGTGGCCCGCGTCGCGAAGCGCCTGACTTAGTTCCGCCTTGGACGCGAACTGCCGCAGGTCGGGCAACTCGTGCCATCCAAGTACCGCGTAACCGCTCTCGAGCGCGAAGTCCTCATTTGCCCCGTCGCGCCCCGCGCGAACAAGCCACGTTGCCACAGCCCCTCCTATGTCTCTCTAGAACAGTAGCGGCGGGGGTCGTGTGCCACTCCCCGACATGCAGTGGGTCGCGCAAGCCGACATGATGGCGACGCGCCCTCCCAGAGACGTGAGTGCCCAGAGCAACTACGAGGGTCGGGCGCGCCTCTCTGAGTTCTCCGCTCCAAATAACTCCGGCGTTAACCCATCCAACAACTCTCCAAGCGCCACCTCAAGCACCGACGCAATCCTCACCAGCGAGTGCACGTTTGGCATTGCGCGCCCGCTCATGTACGCGCGCAGATTCGACGAGTCGATACCGGTAGCCGCAGCCAACTGATCGTGGGTGAGGCCGCGCTCACGTCGGTGGTCGTCGATACGGTGCCCTACAAACTCGGCTGCGGGTGAAGCGACTCGAGGCACGCCCCAAGTTTCTCCGTGCCCGGGCGCGTTCACCAGGGTGACAGAGACCGGGTACTAATACCCTGTAGCGCGTGACGATCACCCATGCGCAGAGCATCCCCCTCACCCACCCGCAGGACGGCGACCGCGCGGCGAGACAGGAGATTCGCCGTCTTCCGGGCGTCCCGTTGTGCGAGGGCGCGGGCCAATGACGTTCGCGCGCGACGCTGGCCAGCGCAACCCCATGGTCCGTCCAGTGGTGAAGTGGGTCGGAGGCAAGCGGCAGTTGCTGTCCAAGATCGCTCCCTTGATTCCTCGGGACGATGGTCGGTACTTCGAACCATTCGTCGGCGGGGGCGCTGTCCTCTTTGCCACGCAGCCGCATAGGGCGGTGGTAAACGACGCAAACTCTGGCCTCATTGAGGTTTACGAGGTGCTTCGCGACGACCTCCGTGGCCTGCTCGCCGAGTTGCGAGAGCACGTGAACACGGCTGAGCACTACTACTCCGTGCGCGACTGGGATAGGGACCCGAAGGCGTTCGCGGCGATGTCGCCAGCCCGCCGTGCAGCGCGGTTCATATACCTCAACAAGACTTGCTACAACGGGCTCTATCGCGTGAACGCATCGGGCCTGTTCAACACGCCGTTCGGGCACTATGCCAAACCTGCGATCGTCGATGAGCCGCCCTCCAGGCGGTACATGAGTACCTCTGCAGCGCCAAAGCGCAACTGAGCTCTGGGGACTACGCCGACTCGCTCCGTGCCGCAACAGCCGGAGACTTCGCTTACCTCGATCCTCCTTACGACCCCGTCTCGGCGACCTCGAACTTCACGGGATACGTCCAGGGCGGCTTCGCTCGAGCAGACCAGGTCCGTCTGCGTGAGACGTGCGATGACCTGAATACGCGGGGTGTGCGATTCCTGTTGTCGAACTCGGCTACCGAGTTCATCCGAGCCGAGTACGCGAACTACACAGTGGAGATCGTTAGCGCCACTCGCGCCGTTAACTCGAAGGCCGCCGGTCGGGGAGCGATCGACGAGGTCCTTGTGAGGAACTTCTGATGCAGCTCACTAACGACGCCGCGTGGAGGGTGCTCTTTGAGAGGCACGCGATTCCCGAGCGTGTCGATGCCGACGGGTTGGCTTACATCGACGCCGTCGACATCAAGGTTGAGCGCGAACCGCGACTCATGGCTAAGTTCGACCACGCCGTGAATCTGCCGGCGATCTTCAAGGACTACGGCTACTCCATCCTGCCTGTGGCGCGTGGTCGATACGTGGTGGGTCCGCTCGACACCTACCAGCCACTCACCCCCTTGGGCGTACCTCCGAAGTACTTTCCGCTGCCAGACTGGATTGAGAGTCTGACGACGAACCATGTGTCTAGCGAGACGCTCTTGCTGAACTGTGCGCTGGCGGCAGGGATGCTGAACGACTTCCTAGGGGAGAACGAACTCGTGCCCACCGTGAGCGGGCGCATGGCATCTGGGCAACTTGAGTTCTCGGTCCAATCCCGCCGACCCGGAAGTGAGGCGCCGTTCTGGCTCCAGGTCGACAATGCGCAAGTTGAAGTGGATCTCGCGCTGGAAGGTGCGAACCAACTGGCTCTAGTGGAAGCGAAGATGAGCGTTGCCGAGGACTTCTTGGTGCGCCAACTCTTCTATCCTTTCCGCACCTGGGCAGACAGAGTGCGCAAACCGATCAGCCCCCTGTACGTCGCGTACACCAATGGCAAGTACTGCATGTGGAGGTACGAAGTCGGCGATCCCGGTGACTACAACTCACTTTCCCTCGCCGCCTATCAGGAGTACATCCTTGAGCACGATGAGATCACCGCGGAGCAGGTGGAATCTGCCGAGCCCACGCTGCCGGACCTTCGGCCGGCCAAGAGAGTCTTTCCACAGGCAGACTCATTCGAGCGCGTCATAAACCTGATGGAAGTGCTTGATCTTCGGCCGGCAACACTGTCAGAAATCTATGAGCGGTACGCGTTCGACTCACGCCAAGCCGACTACTACGCGTCTGCGCTGGCGTATCTAGGACTAGCCGAGCGGACCTCAAGTGGCGGTCGCACCTACTGGACCCTTAACTCGGCAGGCAAGCAATTGATGGATGTCGAGCTCCGGGAAAGGAACATCCAGCTTGCCGCGTTGGTCTTGCGTGAGCAGCCCTTCCGTCAGACATATGAGGCATGGGAGGCCACGGGGGAACTGCCGTCTCGCGACTGGATCGCCCAGCGCGTCGCCGAGGCCGACCCGACGCTCTCAGGAAGTACACCTGGGCGGCGTGCCGCGTCGGTGGTCAACTGGGTTCGGTGGGTTCGGAGTCTGACTGGGGCGCCGTGAAAATCCCGCCCGATTCCAGCGTCGTGAACCCGGATGCGGTCCCTTAGTTCTTGAGCGGTGCCGTGCCGTCGAAAGCAAGGGGCGAGAAGCGTTCTCGCGAGTCCGCGAGTTTGGCAGGTGCCGCCTCAGTGACATCGATGCCTAGCACATCCGCCAGTCTCAACAGATAGATCAGCACATCGCTGATTTCCTCGGCTGCCCGTTGCTTGCGCTCCGGCTTGGCGAACTCCTCGAGCGCACCGTCGGTGGGGATCCACTGGAACAGTTCTGCGAGTTCCCCGACCTCGCCCACGAGCGCCAAGATCAGCGATTTGGGGTCGTGGAACTTCTCCCAGTCGCGCTCGACCGCGAACTCGCGGATCTGGGCGGTGAGTTCACGGATGGAGTCGATCTCAGTCATGAGGTCAGCCTTCCACTGTGCGCGGGAAGAAGCGACGCAAATGCGCCCGCAGCGCAGGATCTACGACGTAGACATAGGTGCCGCGCATTCCACGCGTGAGGAGCACGTTGTAGGCGTTCTTGACCATCGCGAGCACATCCTCATCCGAGTAGGTGATGCCGCGCAGGTTGTTTGCCGCCTTGCCCTTTGTGTCGAAGTAGCTGTCGCGGTTGAGACAGATGCGACCCGCTACGCGGTCCAGATAGAGCTCCGGGCCGATGATCACCCCGGCGTAGTTGAGGTCGTAGCCCTGGACGGTGTGGATCGAGCCGACTTCACGGATAGACGTGGGGGAGTTGATCCAATCGGCCGCCGTCCGGTTCCAACACAGCCTCAGTCCGTCGACTTCGATGTCCCACACGAATTCGTCCTCGGAGGCACCCTTTGAGTTCCACTTCCATCCGTATCCGGCCACGAGCCGGGCCAGCCCGTGCTTGGCCTCGCGCTCGCGAATCGCCTGGTACATAGCGTCGGCCCTGTCAAAGAAACGCAAGTCGTAGCCGCTGAAGCCAGCCACAGCGTCGGGCTCCTTGTCGCTGAGAAGGCCACGCACGAACGCGAGGTAGTCATCCCCGGCCGCCACCCGCATCTGCGACCGCAGGCGGTACCGGCGCTCAGAGTCGCGCGCGTTTGCGCGGAGGGCTTCCAGGGCGGCGTGCGGGACGTCGGCGGGACGGACGCTTTGACCCTCGTCGAGCAGGAATATCTGGTGGCGGCTGGAGCGAACGATCCAGTCGATCTGCGTGAGGTCCTCCCAGTCCTCGCCGGGACGTGCGAGGCGCTTGCTGATCTCGCGGTACTCCTTGGTGAGGGTGCCCATCGCCTGGGCGGCGTACTGCGTGAGGCGGTGGGTTTCGTCGACGATGAGGAGGTCGAACGGGGTGGGGGACTTGGCGACCTCGTAGGGTGTGAGGACCATGTCGACGCTGAGACCGGGCGTGCGCTTGAAGACCTTCTTGATGGACGCGCGCAGCGACTGCTGCGGGACCACGAGGCCGATGCGGGCGCCCGCGAGCACTTGTGGGTAGCCCTCGGTGAAGAACTCGCTGAAGGGCGTGTCCGATTCGCCGGTGTCCACGTCGTTACGGGCACGGATGTCGGCAATGAGTTTGAGCAGGTAAATCGCGACGATGGTCTTACCCGTGCCGGGGCCGCCTTGGATCACGGCGGTGGAGTCGGCGTTGGCCTCGAGGTCGCGGAAGAGGCCCTCAAGGATGTCCTCGATGACCGCCTCTTGGTCGGCGTTGAGCGCTTTGAAGGGAGAGAGCTTGAAGAGGTCGCTGTTGACGATTTCCGGGATGCGCTTGGCGAAGAGGCCCTGGGTGCGGAGTTGCTCGAAGATCTGCTCGAACTGCTCGCGGTAGGTCTCGCGCTGGAAGTAGTTGGCGTCGGTGACGCCGTCGTTGCGGTTGAGCACGGTGAGTTGGCCGTCGCCTGAGAACATGCGGATGAGGAATGACTCGAGATCCAGGCAGGCGGACTTGTTGAAGGTGTCGTCGAGGATGATGCGCACCTCCTCGAGGTGCTGCTTCTCTTTGGCGTCCAGGTGCTGGCGCATGCGGGCCGCCGCGTTGACGGTCTCGCCCACGTAGACCTCGCGGGTGTTGGTCAAGGTGTAGACGACGGGCCAGTTGCGGTGGCGGTTGGTGGCGTCTTGCCAGGCGGCTAGGGCTTGCGGTGTAAAGGGGTGGCGTTCGATCCTCGCTTGCGGAAGTCTTGACTCTGGGAGCGCACCCGGCGTAGCCATGGCGCCAGCGTAGTGAAATCGGGGCGGGACCGCGCGACGCGAAATGTGCGTCGCTAGGGGCGCCGTTCACCGCTTCCCAACTTGTGACCGTCGCCTGACAACACTGTGGTGAACCCTAAGGTTCCCCTTGCCGAGGCCAGGGCTGCCCGTGACCGAGGTGTTCGGAGTCACGTCAATATCGCAGTCCGGAGACCCCTCGCCTCGGTCACAGTAGAAGGTTCCCTGCAACCAAAGGGTCGGGCCAAGCGTTGGGTCACCTGGCCCAAAAAGGCCCGCAATCCAACGAAAGAGAGGCCGCACCGACCGCCCAGGCAGTTTGTTCAATGAGGGCCGAGTCGACGCAACCATTTCATGTTCACCAGCACCCGCAGCAGGATCATGTCCATGTCCGCAGCGGCCATCGGAGGAAGCCTCCTTCTTATGGCCTCGCCCGCCGAAGCCTTCGCTTCGGACCTAGAACTCTCTTCCACCACGCCCGACCCCGAGATCTCGGCAGTGTCGGATTCGTCGCTCGCGGAGACCTCCGCGTCGGAGCTCGCAGCTCAAGAAGCAGCAGCCGCCAAAGTGGCGGCGCAGGCGAAGGCCGTGGCGATCGCCAAGAAGCGCGCCGCCGAGTCCAAGAAGCTCGTCAGCACCGCCAAGAGGTACATCGGCGTTAGGTACAAGCGCGGCGGCACGAGCCCCAAGACGGGATTCGACTGCTCCGGCTTCACGCGGTACGTGTACAAGGCGGCAGGCAAGAGCATCCCGAGGACTAGCAGTGCGCAGCGCCACGCTGGCAAGACCGTCTCGCGCGCGAAGGCGCGGCCCGGTGACCTCGTGTGGTTCACCGACGTCCATCACGTTGCGATCTACGCAGGGAACGGCTACATCATCGACGCACCGAAGCCCGGCAAGAAGGTCGCCAAGCGCAAACTTTGGACCAGCCACGTGAAGTACATCAGGGTGGCTGGCTGAGTACCGGGCGCACGCCCAAGCGCAACGGTCCTCGCGCGATCGATCTAGTCAAGCCGAACAGTCGGCCGAAGAGTTGACACCTCATCGCATACTGTCGAGAGACTTACCATGACACAACTGGGGAGCCGCGACGGGAGAGCGGGCGTCGCCACCCAGCCCCAGCGTCGGGCCGGTTCAGGCGAACGACCGCGCAACCACGCGAAATCACCGGTCGCCGGCGGCGCTAGGCGATAAGTGAAGCGACCGCCGCGTTCGCCTCGGCGACATCAAACGTGTCAGGATGCCACCCCTCGGGCAGCCACATGAGTGCTTCTGCAGCATCGGCGAACTGGTCCGGCACCCGCCCTGCGTCGTAGCCGCTACGCACCCAGTCTGCGAGTTCGCGGTAGGCCCACGGGCCGCCGCAGTCCTCAGGTGGGCAGGCGAGCTTGCCGGCGACGCATGACGGCTTGGCCGGGGGAGCGTCGAACACCTTCTCAACGCGCAGGACGTGGTCCCAACCGTCTCCGAAGTCGTAGTCGTACCAGAGGCGATCGCCCTCGGCGGCGACGAGCTGATCCAGGCGCACATCGTCTTCGAGCATGCCCTCGCCACCTTCGTCGAGGTCGAACTGGGTGAGGAACTCGGGAGCGTTGCGCTCGTTGCCCGTGCGGAAACGGTGCAGGTGGCTGTCCGTCCAACCCATCGCGGCCTGGAGCACCTCGTGCAGCCGGGGCAGGAGGATGTCTCCCGGAACCTCGATGCGGCGCCACACCGGGGGCTTGGTTTCCAAGAGGTCCACACGGATGCGGAAGCCTCTCGGGGTCGCTGGGGCAGGGCGGAGGTTGGGCTCGGGCCGACGCCAGGGGTCGTGGAAGGGGCCGTGGCTCGCGATATCCATGATTGGAGCGTAGCGAGCGGCGGGACCCGGGGCAGAGACGATTGACACGGAAAGCCGCCCACGACAACATCGAGAGTGCGACGGGCACTAGCCCTGAGAAGTGAGCCTGGCAGCCCTCCGGACGGTGGGTCAGCCAGGCTTCGCGCTTTCTAGGGTGTCACACGTCGACTACGAGGTGGTCGTGCGCCTCCGCGGGGCTCGCCTCGAATCCAGGGAGGGCGTGCATGTAGAACTCGCGGGCTCCTGCGTTCTCTGCATGCACTATGAGCCCGCGGCATCCGGTCATGCTGCCCGCAGCGGCGGCCCAAAGCCGGACATCGCGAAGTGCGCTGGACTTGCAGCTGATCGGGCCTGTGGAAGACGCCGGTCTGTGTGGGGAAAGGTCGCTACCGTGCGCTCATGACCTACGAAGCGGGCGCGCATGTGTTTGTGGACGAGTCCAAGTCCCGTGACTACATCGTCGTCGCCACGGCTATCGCGCCGCTCGATCTCGTTGACGTTGCCAAGGAGCTCCGCTCACTCGTCCTACCGGGCCAGCGCCGGGTCCACTTCTCAAAGGAGTCAGACCGCCGAAGGCGGGCAATCCTCGCCGTCATGACCTCGCTTCCAGTCACGTCCCACGTGTACGTGACAACAAGCGCGAAGCGCTCAAGAGACTTGTTGCTTGAAGTTCTCGTAGCGGACCTCCTGGAGGCGCGCGCAACTAGCCTCGTCATCGAGCGAGACGAGTCACTCGTTGCAGTTGACCAGGCTGTCATCCATCGCTCGATGACGACAGCGAACCAGGGCCCACACCTCAGGTGGATGCATGATTCGCCCACGACTGAGCCGCGCCTCTGGATCAGTGACGCCGTGGCCTGGAGTTACGCGAGAGGCGGCGATTGGCGGCGGCGGGTGCAACCGATCCTGGCAGCAGTGGTGACTGACCTCTAGATACACGTGAGCCTGGCCCGCGAACCGTCCGGATCACTGCCAGGCTCCAAGGGCTAACGCCCGCCGTGTTTCCAAGGGTACGGGCAGCCCTCGGGAATCGGCAAGCACCCTTCACCCTCACTCAACGAACGGGCTTGGCCGGTCCATGAACGAGCGAAGCCCTTCAAGGTCCCGCACGGGCCGTTCCATGAGTCCCCTCCCACAGCACGGTCTCCTCGGGCGAGAGCACGAACTCCGTGCGATCGGCGAGCGTCCGTTGAGCCGAAACGCGCAAGATGTCGCGCGCGAACTCGGAGGCGGACGCGCCAGTCGATGCGGCCGCGCGAACCACGAGTTCGCGGTCGGTGGCGGAGATGCGGATTGCAATGCGGTTGTCCAGCAGACCTGGGGACTTGACCATCGTGCACCTTCCAGTCGATCCAAGGATATGGGGCGACATTGGACCCTGCGGCTTCGCGCAGGGTGACGGAGGGCTTCGCGCAGGGTGACAGAGGCTACTCAAACGTCACATCCCTCCTGGTAAACGTCACCTTCCCTTCGCGCTCCTTCGCTCGCCGGTACGCCTCCGGTGTCACTCCGTTGGCCTCCAGCTTCCGCGCCCGTGGCGCGTAGCCACGCACGTCCGGCACCCCGCCACCGAGCCACTCCTTCACTCCCGGCAGCGAGATCGTGGCGAGCGGCAGGGAGAACCCCTGCGGCTCAAACTGGAACAGGTTCCAGCACCACTGCCGTGCCCTGGCCCGCGTGAACCCCGCCCAGCCGCCGCGCGCGATCACGACGCCAGCGTCGGGCGCTTCCCAGGCCGACTCAAGCGCGAGCCAGCCCAACCGCGAACGGGTGTCAGCGTCGGCCTCAATGGGCGCCTGAAACTCGGCCCAGGCATCGGTCATGCGGGAGTGGAGCTCGTCCGCGCTGAGCGACTCGCCGTCGAGCGCGAACTGTGTTGGAACCGCCCGCGAAAGCAGCGCCATCCGCGGGTCGATCCAGGGGACGTCGTCCCCGCGATCCCAGTCGTGGACGCAGTCAAACGGCCGGTGCTTCAAGGCGAAGTCAACCCACCAGGGCGCGGCGAATGAAGAGTCAGGCATCTGATCCTCCGACGATCCTGACGCCCGGGTTCTTGCTCTCGTGAGCGAGTTCCTTGAGCACCGACGTGATCATGGGCGGGTATGGCTCATCGGCCACGGCGGGCCCGGTCAGCAGAACTTCCGTCCCGTCAATGCGAGTGAAGACGGCGGTGAGGGTGCCATCGGCGCCCATGGTGATGGTGACAAGGGGTGCGGGCGAGGTCCGGCCGTCGTAATCGAACGTCGCTGCGTCGCCGGGCCGGAAGTGGCGCAGGGTCTCGTAGAGGTCGCGCGCTAGCGCAGAGGAGCCGTGGCTCACCGGGATGATGTGCGGCTGGCTCAAATACCAGAACGCGTTGTCGCGCGTGAGTGGTGAGCAAACGGGGCAATCGGGTGCATGCATGATGCGTTCCAAACTGGGGCGCAGCCCCATCGAACCTTGCAGGCCGCCGGGCGGCGACCAGCCCGTTCTTCCCCTGGGGCACCCGGAAGTCGATTCGGGTTGCCGTGCGGCCGGCCAGGTACCTGATGGCCGCAACTCGTGAACGTGGGGACAGCGTAGCGGGACCCTGCGACAGCGCGCAGGGTGACGGGTGACAACGCAGACGTGAGGCCTTCGCCACACCGCTCGCACGACGTGATCAAGGTCACCCGTGGAAGCACCGCGCAACCCCAGAATCGCACCTAACCTGGCTTGTTACTGAGGAAGCTGAGGAGCTTGTTGTGCGCGTTCATCGCCGTCTTGCCATCGCCGTTGCCACGCTCGTGGTTGCCGGCTTCGCCGTAGTCCCCACCGCGACCGCGGCGCCGTTGCCGACCGGCTCATCGACCTACAAGGTGGTTCGAGTCATCGATGGCGACACCGTCAAACTCTCCAACGGCACCACCGTGCGCCTCATCGGCTTCGACACGCCCGAGAAGGGCAAGTGCGGCTACGCCGCGGCCACCAAGAAGATGAAGGCGCTGGTGCTCGGCAAGAAGGTCAAGGTTACCAACCCGTCGTCGGTGAAGAACACAGACCACTACGGGCGGGCGCTCCGCTCTATCTCCGTCAACGGCAAGGACGTGGGCGCTTCGATGATCTGGGCCGGGCTCGCGAACGCACGCTACGACAAGCTCGACGGTTACCAATCGCACCCGCTGCAGGCGCGCTACCGCAGCCTCGACAAGAAGGTGCACCACAAGTGCGGAAGCGCGGTGGACAAGGTGGGCGAGAAGAAGTCGTCGTCCAGTTCGAGCTCCGGCTCCAGCGCCACCGGCAACGAGCCGTGGAACCGTCCGGGGCCAGACCTCGACTGCAGCGACATCCGCAAGAAGGTGCGCATCACCGGTCCGGACTACCACCGCCTCGACGCGGACGGCGACGGCTGGGGTTGCGAGTCGTGGGGCTAATGCCGCACTCCTCACTCGCGCAGCGCGCGTAGCCTGCTTCCGGAGCGACGCAGGGACGCTGTGGCCCAATGGATGCTGGGCCGCATAGCCGCACACGTCAAGGCCAGTGTGGGGTTTCTCAACTGGACCGACGTACGGACTATTGCACCCCTGGAACGAGTACATTTTGTGTGGAGCGCATTGGTAACTCGCGCACCGACAAGTCTTGCTGTCACCTTTGGGTCAATCCGCAGGGTTGGGAGAAATACTTGAGAGCAGCGTCTGTGTGTGCGCTCGTGTTTACCACGGCACTCTTGGCCACGGGTTGCTCCAATGCGCCTTTGCCATCGGCTTCAACAAACGGTTCGGTGTCGCCAGCACCAGCTGTCACAGAGACTGTGACCGGGGCGGCGATGGCGGCCGATGTCTGCGAATCGCTCTTGTTGCCGATCGGCGATGATGGCGCACTGGTGCCGACGGGCCTAGTTGAGTCCCTCACGGGGAACGATCCTGGACCGTCGCCGTACTTTGCTCCTTCGGCCGCATTGGCGGACGCCCAGACTCAAGTCACGGACGCACTTCTTCGAGAGCAAGGGGCGGAGAAGGAAGCAATTCGGAGGTTGTCTTCGAACGTCGGGACACTCGCTGACGAGTACGAGCGCTTGCAGGCGGCGGTGTCAGGGTCAGATCAGCAGTTGGCAACCCTCGCCGAGTTGCCCGACGTCTTGCCCGGCGCCATATCAGCGATTCTCGACTCATGCAAAGAACTTGGCGTGGCCGTCCCAGATTCTCCGTCGTACGAACCTACGGACTATTTGTCGCCACTCGTTGTCGAGGCTCGCGACCGACCGCGCTGGCAGTGGGTGTGTGGCGAAGACGAGGACTTTGCCGCGTTTGATTCACTCAAGGATGCATGGAAGTCCTGGGACGGCTCAGGGGAGTGCCGCGCGGACTACGTTGGCTTTGAGTCATTCGCACCCGACAAGGTCGAACGCAGGGCGCTGTCTCGATTGGCGGCGCCTCGAGACGCGCTCGAAGATACCTCGCGGCTTTGGGCGCTTTGCGCCGCGCTCGGCACTGAAGTCGATGCCGAAGGCGCGTGGTGGTATGACAGCGACCTCGCCGGGCTAGAAGTCCTCTGCCCGTCAGCTCCAGGTGTCAAGTACCTTAAGGCGCTGCACGATGGAACGCTTTTTGGGGACGGGGACTATGTCGTCGGCGAGGATGTGCCGCCGGGAACGTACACGACGCGAAAACGCGTGAAGGATTGCTACTGGGAACGCACGGATCTCCACGGCAACATTCTGGACAATGATTTCGTCACATTCGCCGCGAAAGGGCTCACGGTTACTCTGCGAAAGGGCGAGAGTTTCTCAACCTCCGGGTGCGGTGAGTGGCGCAAGAAGTAGTCGCCGCGAGCTCTCTTCTCGTTCAAGCCAGACCTGTGGAAGTCGCTCTTTGGGAAGACTTGACGGCTAGCGCGGTAGATCCCACGCCGTACGTGGTCAATGTGGACGCGTGCCGCGCGACAATGATCACATGACTACCGAACACGTCACCCTCGGCGATGAGATACCTGACGACGCCCTGCGAGACGTCGTCGCCCAAGTCGCCTCCGGCCGCGTCACCCCTGAACAGGGCTGGGTGAACCTCCAGTCCCGCCGCTCGGCGAAGACGCGCCCGGACTTCGAGGACCAGTTCGTGGACCTGCTTCCGTACCTCACCGCCAAGAGCCACCACGGCGCCAAGTTTCCGTACGACACCGCAGGCATGGGCTGGCGCCGTTCGGCCGTGATCGCCGACGACATGCGCGCTACCGGCGTCAGCGCGGACCTCGAGGCGGGCCTCACGCCGTCGCCAGCGGGATTCCGCGCCACGGGCGAGGTTATGGGGGAGACCAAGGTGGCCGGATGGGACGAGCTCGCCGCGGTCTACCTCTTCCACAAGAGCTACTTCCCGGTGCTCAACGACCCCGACCTTGAGGCCGAACTCGCCAACTACCGCGCCGCCGTGGCCCGGGCGGAACTCAGCATCGCCGACTACCGCGTCCAGGAGCGTCGGCTGTTGGACGCCGACAAGGGTTAGGGGATTCGGCGCCGCAAGCCATGTCAGACCCCAGTCCTAGCGTGGGGTTCATGTACTACGACGACGAGAACCGCAAGCCGCGAACCGCAACTGCCGGCCAAGTCGCCGTGCTGCGCCAGGCGTGCAAAGACGACCCTGCGAGGTACCTCATCCCCCTCGCCTACACCCTGCGGACTCTCGCCGGCGAGTACGAGAGAGTCTGCAAGTTCGATGTCGCACGGCGCCACATGAATGCCGCGGTTCGCACGATGCGCACGGCAGCCGCTCGCGCCGATATTCCTGCGAGCCACAAGCGCAGAATCGTCGGGTTCCTGTGGGATGCCAGCGTGATGTGGCTCGCTTCCCCGCCAGGCGGCCCGGAGAACGAGCGCGCACTCGCCTTCATGGACGAGGCCCTGAAGTGGGACTTGGCCACGTGGGATAACTACACGGATGAGTACTACTGCCGCGAACTCGGAAGGGCGCAGATGCTCAATATCCGCGCGCGAATCCTCTGGGGACTCGGCCTTGAGGAGGAGGCGGCGGAGGCGCACGCGGACGCGATTCTCACCGCGCTCAGCGACGTCGAATGCGACCCGGAGGAAGTGCTCGCCGTCGTGCAGTCCTTCTCGCTGACACTCGCATGAGTGAGCAGAGGCCGCCTACCCAAACGTGAACGCGTACGCCTCTATCCCAGGCGTGAACGTCAGCGTCAGCACGCCCGCAACAGGTTCGCCCTGGTAGAGCGTGTACAGATCGGGCTCGCCGGAGACACTAAGAACCCGCGTCGCCGACGGATCCCCAGCGAGTTCCACCGTCACCGTCCCGGTCCCACCCAGCACCAGGTGCGCGTCCGCTGCGTAGAAGTTGAGCGACAGCTTCGCGTCGCGCCCGGCCGTCGCGTGCTCCGGCCCAACCGTCCACGTCCCGCCGAGCGAGAAGTGGTTGCCACGAACGGTCGGGTTCAGCGTGTACACATGCGCCTTGTCGCGCACGATGTCGTTGTCCCCGTACTGCATCCGCGCGTACCCCACGTAGCTCTCGAGGCTGCGGTTCCGCGTCAGCGTCGCGGCAGCAGTGGGCGCCACCGTCGGCTCCGCGCCGGTCTTGAGCAGCTGCTGGATGAGCATCTCGGTCTCGCCGTAGTCGCCCTCGCCGTAGCTCACCTGGCGCACGGTGCCGGTCTGGTCAATCAGGTAGTGCGCGGGCCAATACCGCTGGTCCCAGGCGTTCCAGGTGGCGTAGTCGTTGTCGAGCGCCACCGGATACGTCACCCCATACCGCGCCGACGCCGCCACCACGTTCCCCTCCACCTTCTCGAACCCGAACTCCGGCGTGTGCACCCCGATCACCACCAGCCCGTCCGCCTTGTACTTGTCGTACCAGGCCGTCACATACGGCAGCGTCCGCTGGCAGTTGATGCACGAGTACGTCCAGAAATCGAGCAGCACCACCTTGCCCTTGAGGTCGGCGAGGCTCAGCGGCGCGCCGCCCGGCGTGTTCAGCCAGGCCGTGATGCCCTCGAGCGGCCGTTCGGGCCCGCAGTTGTTGAGCGTGTCCGGCACGTAGGAGCACTCGTCAAAGCTCATGTACCGCCCAAGCCCGTCCGACGCTGTGGCTGGCTTTCCCTTGAGTCCGTCCAGTTCCGTGCGCACGGTTTGGCTGTCTTCTATCCGCGACTGAGCGTCGGCGAGGAATCCGGGGACGGCGCGCTGCAGCGGCTCGGCCACGTTGGTCGCGATGACGAGCGCGGTCGCCATGAGCACCACGCCGGAGGCCACGCGCAGCGCGCCCAGGTTGTTGCGCACCGGCTTGATCCGCGAGCCCATCGCCTGGCCGGCAACGCCAAACACCAGCAGCGGGATCGCGATCCCAACGGAGAACGAGAGCGTCAGCACCAGCAGACCCCAGCTCACCCCGTTGGTGGCGGCGAGCACGGTGATGGCGGCGAGGATCGGGCCGGCGCACGGCACAAACACAAGCCCAAGAGCGAGCCCCATGACAAAGCCGTTCCCGTCCCGCCGCAGTCTCGGAAGCCGCGTGTTCACGAACGGCCGCTCCAAAACATGCCCAAGCCACGGCCACGCCAAGCCCAACCCGACCACCGCGAGGGTGACGATGCCCGCCCAGCGCAAGAAGTCGTCGGGCAGATGCAGGAAGGAAATCAGGGCGCCGCCGATGAGGGTGAACACCGCGAAACTCGCGACGAGGCCGCCCACGACCACGAACGGGCGGCGGCGGTTGGCCGCGCCGTCCTGCAGCGACGAGGTCAGGATGGCCGGGAGCACCGGCAGCACGCACGGGCTGATGGCGGTGATCGCGCCGGAGACCACACCGACGACGATGAGGGTCAGCACAAGGCCTATTGTGCGCCGCGCGAATGACTCGCGATGTCAGAGCCCCGAGTGCGGCGGGAGGGCTTCGCAACTCGGTGTTGACATCCCTTCCGACTTTCCTTAGTGTTTGCGTAAAGCCTTAGGGAAGGGTCCGTGATGAGTTCACAGTCGAGTGGCACGAGCAGCAGGAGCGACGTAACGCGCTCCGCCGTCCTAGCCCACCTCGCAGCGAATGGCCCCATGTCGCGCGCTGAACTGGGCAGGGCACTGGGCCTGTCATCGGCGATGTCATCCATCGTCACCAAGCAGATGATGCGCGAGGGCCTCTTGCACGAGCTCGAAGAGTTCGCGTCCGCGCAGCGCGGCAGGCCCGCGCGCCTCCTCGCTCTGAGTACTACCGCCGGCAACGCGATCGGAGTCAAGCTGAGCCGCGATCATGTCACACTCGTCGAGATCGCGATCGGCGCGCCGCTGTCGGTGCGGTCCGCGACCGAGCCGCTCGACCCGACCGCAGCCACATATGTCCCCGAACTCGTGTCAATCATCGAGCGCTTCGTCCAGGGCAGTCGCAGTGAACTGTTGGGCATAGGAGTCGCCGTCCCTGGCACCGTGGACTCACAAGACTCGGGGATTGTCGACTCCCTCGAGCTGAACATGCAAGGGTTCCCGCTTGGATCCACACTTCGCCGTGCGCTGTCGATCCCGGTGATAATCGAGAACTCAGTGAACTCGCTTGCCGTGGCGGAGCGCATCTTTGGGCTGGGCCGCCACCACGAGACCTTCATGGTCTTGAGCGTTGGTGAGGAGATCGGAGCTGCCTTCTTCGTCGACGGAATGCTGCTCCGCGGCGCATCTAACTCCGCTGGCGAGATCGCGCACGTGCAGGTGGATCCCTCTGGCCCAGCTTGCCCATGCGGCAATCGAGGTTGCCTGCAAGCCGTCATCGGACCTGATGCCCTTGTCGACGCAGCCCGTTCGCGCGGAGTCATCGGTGCGCACGCAACGATTACTGCCCTCGGGGCTGCGGCCGATGCGGAGGACCAGGCGGCACAGAGGGTTTTCGAGGCCGCTGGGCGCGTCCTTGGCGGCACGCTCGCGATCATGGTGCAGGCCTTCGATCCGGAAATCGTCATTGTCCTTGGCGGAGCGACAGCGTCCTGGCGGCACTGGTCCTTTGGATTTGAGCCGGCGCTGCGATCAGCGTTGCCGCCAACGCGACGCGGCGTGCCTGTGTCAGCTGAACCCTGGCAGGACATCAGCTGGGCGCAGGGCGCCGCGTCGCTCGTCTTTGCCACCCCCTTCGACACCGAAGGCATCGCAGGTTCCCAGGGGGAAATGGTTCGTCAGCGCATGTTTGGCAGGACGCTCACGGCCGAGACCTAGGAAAACCCAAGGAAGAACCCGAGCGCAGCGCGCCTCGGTTAGTCAAGCGCGCCCTGCGCGCATCACTCAAAGGAGAGTCATGAAGCACAAGATTTGGGGCGTCGCCGCACTGGCGGCAGCAACGCTCCTGGTAACCGCGTGTTCTAGCACGCCCGACGAGTCCGGGAGCAGTTCCGCACCGTCGACTCCGGTGGAGATCACCTTCTGGCACGCGTACAACGCGGACTCGCAAGAGGTGGCGTTGCTCGAAGACACCCTGATTCCGGAGTTCGAAGCGGCTCACAAGGACATCAAGGTCAAGCAGGTGGCCGTCCCCTACGACGATTTGCACCAGAAGCTCGTGACGGCCGTCGCGGGCGGCGAACTGCCTGACGTTGTGCGCTCCGACATCATTTGGGTGCCCGAGCTCGCAAACCTCGGTGTTCTGGAGCCTCTCGACACGCTCATGGATGACTTTGGCTCCATCAAGGACGCGGTCTATCCCGGTCCTCTCGACACCGGCAAGTGGGACGGCCACTACTACGGAGCGCCGCTCGCGACAAACACGCGCGTGTACCTCTCGAACCCGGACACCTACGCCAAGGCTGGCGTTGAAGTTCCCACGACCCAGCAGGAGCTCGTTGCGGTGGCGCCCGCGATCAAGAAAGCAGGCGCGTACGCATTTGCTGACAATGACCTCTCCGGCTGGAATGTGTTGCCTTGGATTTGGTCCGCAGGCGGAGACCTGATGGATGCCGACCTTACGACCGCGCAGGGCTATGCGAACAGTGCAGCATCTGTCAGCGGCGTCGAGTTGCTCTACAACCTGTACAAGGACGGATACATCCCGCCAATCATCACCCAGGGCGGCCAGGACGGCACAGAAGATGGTCTCGGATCCGGCGAGTTCGCCAGCACGCTCAACGGACCGTGGGACTTCCCGATCATCGCCGGAAGCTACCCAGATTTGCAGCTCGGCTCGTCCCAGGCCCTCAGCGGCGCCGGTGGATCGATCAGTGTTGTCGGCGGCGAAGACCTTGTCATTACGGCGGCTTCGGAGAAGAAGGATGCGGCCGCTGAGTGGGTCCGATTCCTCCTCTCTGGAGGACGCGCAGCGCCAACTTGCAGGCGTGGGACAGATGTCGGTTCTGAAGTCCCTGGGCGACGAGATGGTCTCAATTCAGCCCTACTACGCGGAGTTCGTGACCCAGCTCGCCACGGCTCGGCCACGTCCGGCTACGCCCGCGTGGAACGAGATTGATCAGGCGATGAAGGCACGCCTCCAGGAGGCCTTCCTTGGCGACGGCGACATTCAGGCGGCGATGGACGATGTCGCCGCCTCCATCGACGACATTCTCGCGAAGTACTAGGGAGAGAACACTCAATGACCGGCATGCCCAACGCAGTGCCCGGTCGCGGGGAGTCCGCGGCCGCCAGCCCAGGGAAGCGCTCTCTGGGCTGGCGCCGCCACCTTCCCGCGTACCTATTCCTACTGCCAGGGCTGCTCGTCTTTACGCTGGTCATGCTCTACCCAACCGTGCAGGCGTTCAACATCAGCCTTCACGAATGGAGTGTTGTGCCGGGGCGCGATTCCACCTTCGTTGGCCTCGCCAACTACGTGCGAGCGATACACGATCCCGTGTTCTGGCGCAGCATGGTGAATGGAGCTGTCTACGTCATCGCGACTGTCGTTCCGCAGCTGCTCCTCGGTCTGGGACTCGCCCTCGCGCTCGACAAGCCATTACGTGGTCGAACGGCCTTCCGCGTACTCATCTACATTCCCGTTATCTCCAGTTGGGTCGTCGTGTCCCTGTTGTTCCGCTACCTGTTCGCCACCGACAACGGGCTCGTAAACTTCCTCACCGGAGCCGATGTCGACTGGTTCGGCGGGCGGTGGACCGCTATGTTCGCGATCATCTCGCTTGGGCTCTGGAAGGGCGTCGGGTGGGCGATGCTCATCTTCCTGGCGGCGCTCCAGTCAGTGCCTCGCGAACTGCACGAGGCAGCAGAAGTTGATGGCGCGGGGCCACTCAGACGATTCACCGCCGTGACCCTTCCAGCTATTCGACGAACGTTCGTGTTCGTCTCAGTGCTGCTCGTCATCGGAGGCTTCAACGTCTACGTCTCCGTGCGCCTCATGACGGACGGCGGGCCCTCCGACTGGACCCAGGTTCCCCTGACCTATCTCTACCGACAGGCGTTCAGCTTCCTTGACTTTGGCTATGGCTCTGCGATCGCGTTCATGCTCACGGTCATCGTGTTCTGCATCTCCATGGTCCAGCTGAGGCTAGGCCGTCACGACGACGAGGAGTCGCCTGCATGAAGACTGCTTCCGCACGATCCTCATTGCTTACGACGGGGCGGCTGCTGGTGCTCTGCGCCGCAACCCTCCTCAGCGTCGGCCCGCTTGTGTACATGGTCCTCGTGTCACTCGCGGAGAACGCATACCTGTTACGCAACCCGCTGGACATCTTTGCTGGTGCGCTGTCGTTCGAGAACTACAGAGAGGTGTGGTCCGAGGGTGAGATACCCCGCTACTTCCTCAACTCACTAGTTGTGGCTTGTGTGACCACGGCACTCGTGTTGCTGCTTGGCTCGATGATGGCCTACGCGCTCGCGCGATTTGAGTTCCCCGGCCGCAAGGTCATCATGGGCCTCATCCTTCTGCAGCTCATGGTCCCGGTGATCATGCTGCTCATCCCGCAGTTCTTGCTGGCTCGTGACCTCCACCTGCTCAATACCCGGGCCGGGCTGATCCTCTTCTACGTCGGCGGGAATCTTGCTTTCATCACCTTCCTGCTCGTCGGGTTCTTCCGAGGAATTCCGCGCGAACTGGATGAAGCGATGCACCTTGACGGCGCTGGATCCATACGGCGCTACTGGTCGCTGATCTTGCCTCTCTCCCGCCCGGCGCTCGCGACGGGAGCCATCTTCGCGTTCCTTGGTGCGTGGGACGAGTACGTGTGGGCGGTCACCATCATCAACGAGCCAGGACTCCGCACGCTACCTGTGGGGATCGCGCTCTTTAGCGGCGCACACATCACCAACTGGGGACTGACGTTCGCGGCGTCAGTCATTGCACTGATTCCCGTGCTCGTCGTGTTCCTCATCTTCCAACGCCAATTCGTAAGCGGCATAACGTCAGGAGCTCTCAAGTCATGACCGTTGACATCAATCGGCCACACGTGGCACCTCAGTCCGCGGTGACGGATTCGGTTCCCGAATGGGTCAAGGATGCTGTGTTCTACCAAATCTTCCCGGAGCGCTTTGCGAACGGGGATCCCAGCATCGACCCGGAAGGCGTGGTGCCTTGGGACACGCCTCCCAGCAGGGGCAACTTCTTCGGTGGTGATCTTGCTGGCATTGCGGCTCACCTCGATCACATCGAGGCGCTCGGAGCAAACGCGATCTACCTGACGCCCATCTTCGAGGCCGACACGAATCATCGGTACGACACGGCGGACTACTTCCGAATCGACCACAGGCTGGGGGATCTCGAGGCGTTCAGGCGCTTCGTTGTCGCCGCCCATGACCGTGGAATACGGGTGGTTCTCGACGCTGTGTTCAATCACTGCGGTGAGGGCCACTGGGCGTTTCGCCATCTCCACGCGCATCGTGAGGACTCGCCCTACCGCGACTGGTTCACCTATGACTCTCTGCCGCTCACGCGGGAACCAGAGGCGAACTATGCGACCTGCGAGGGCTGCAAGTACCTGCCAAAGCTCAACCACGCGAACCAGCAAGTGCGCGACTATCTCATTGACGTCGGCCGCCATTGGTTGGGCGAAGGTATCGACGGGTGGCGGCTCGACATGCCCTTCCTCATGCCTCATGACTTCTGGCGGGACTTCCGCCGGGCCATCAAGAGTGAGGACGAAGACTGCTACATCGTCGCCGAGGTGTGGGAGGAAGCGACCGAGTGGCTTCACGGCGACCTCTCGGACGGGGCCATGAACTACCCCCCAGAAGTATCATCCTGGACGCGGCGACTGGGGCGGATGAACCGTCTGTAACTGGCCGCCGGCTCAAGGACTTGTATGCCGCCACTCCCGACCGATCCCGGCAGGCCATGCTCAATCTCCTCGGTAGTCATGACACCCCACGAGTGCTAACGCTTCTTGACGGTGATCCGAAAGCCCTGCGAATCGCGGTCGCTCTACTCTTGACCTCGCCCGGGGCGCCGATGATCTACTACGGCGACGAGATCGGTCTGCGCGGAGGCGGTGATCCCGACTGCCGCGGTGCCATGCCTTGGGAGCCGTCCGCGTGGGATCTGGATCTTCTTGAATGGCACCGCATGCTCATTGCACTGCGGAAGCAGAACCCTGCACTGAGCGGATACCACGACGAGATTGCACAGACGGACAGCGGTCTGCTCTTGCGACGTCGGAGCAATGGTGAGCAGGCGGTGTGGGTGGTCGCGAACACGCGAGAGCGTCCACTTCCACTATCCCTCGGGTCGCTCGGCGGAAGCCCGACTAATCTGATGACGGAAAGTAGGCTCGACCCAGAATCGACGGTGCAGGTGCCCAGCGGGGGGAGTCATGCTCATCGGAGCCGAGCCGCGCAATGGTTGACGCTGCAACATCGACGACCCGCTGGCTCGCTGACGTGGCCGATCGGGCTGTGTCGCTTATCTCCGCCTTCCAGGATCGCAGCGGCGCGTACCCGGCCAGCCCCAATTTCAGCGCGTATGCGGGGTACTGCTGGTTCCGGGATGGGGCGTTCATCGCCGATGCGATGTCGGCGGCCGGACGATACGACTCAGCTGAAGCCTTCCATCGCTGGGCGGCGACAGCGCTCATCGGCTGGCGGGGTCGGGTCGACGCTATCGGCGCCGCCACGTCGATCCTCCACGTCGAGCATCTCTTGTTGCCGGCGCGCCTTCGGCTTGATGGGTCGGAGGCAAGTGACGAGTGGGCTAATCACCAAGTGGACGGCTACGGCACTTGGCTGTGGGCGTTGGGTGAGCACTTACGGCGCACGGGAAGTCCAGCGGAACCCTGGCTGCCAGCGATTGAGGTCGTCGTGGACTACTTGCTGGCAGTTGGCACCATGCCATGCTTCGACTGGTGGGAAGAGCGACCCCCTGGCGTGCATCCCTCCACGATCGCCTGCGTGGCGGCCGGGTTGCGGTCTGCCTCAGGAATGGGGGTGCTCGACGCCGCGCGCAACCATGCAGCACGCGCCGAATGTGATGCGCTGCTCGAGCGACTTGCATGGGGTGCCTCTTCGACCGGTTACCTGCCCAAGTCTGAGGGTTCAACCGCCGTCGATGCTGCTGCGATCGCGGCGGTCGGTCCGCTACGGGTGGTCGGGGGCTCACTTGGCCTGGCGACGCTCGCAACGGTGGAAGCACGCCTCGTCGACGGAGCGAAGGTCTACCGGTTCGAGGCGGATCAGTACTACGGGGGCGGTCCATGGCCGTTGCTCAGCGCCATGCTTGGGCTCGCTTGGCTCGAGTACGGAAATGAGGCCCGCGCACGAGAGTTGCTTGACTGGGTGGTGACCACGGAAGACATCAGAGGATGGATTCCCGAGCAAGCGAGAGGGCGTCTGCTGCACCCGGAGGAACTAGCGGTGTGGCGAGGCCGGTGGGGGCCGTCTGCGACGCCTCTCCTTTGGTCGTCAGCGATGGCTCTGCGCCTCATCGTCGCCCTTCGCCCGGGGCTTTCCTAAAGGTCTTCCGGCAGGTCGGCCGAGGTGAACGTGACGCCCCCGTGACCCGCCTCCGCGGCCTTGCGGGTCAGGAACTCCGCGGCGACCTTGCGGCTATAGGTGCGCCGGGTCTTGGTGGCCTGTTGGCGGATCGTTGGGTCGGCGAGGAGTTGGTCAAGGACCGACGCTCGTTCAGCGGAGGAGACACCCTTCGGCTCCGTTGCGGTGTCGGTTGGGTGGAGCGCCGCCAAGCGGACCGGATCTCCTTGGTGCCGTTGCGCTGAGATCAACTCGAGCGCCCGCGCGCCCACGATGTACAGCGCCCAGAAGGGAATCGTGCCGAACGCGCCCAGGAGGATGCCGCCTAGAAAGGCGGGATACCCGAAGTCATCGGCTGTCTTGAACGCGTTCCCGAAGACGATGCCCGCTGCCAGGCATATGACAACGGTGTAGATCCACAGGAGTCCGCGAGCTAGGGATACGGCACCGTCCAACTTCCCCGAGGCTTTCGTCATGCTCGGATGCTAGCGCGTCACCCTCGCCGTCCGCCGGGCAACACCAACCCCGCGCATCGTCCACACCAGCACGGCCGCGCCGAGCACGAACACCAGCGACGCCACCGGCAGCCACGCGGCTCCCACCGCGGCGAGGATGGCCGCGCCAAGCAACGACCCGGTCGCGTTCCCCGCGCCGAACACGGTCGCGTACGTGCCGTTGGCGATGTCCGTGGATCCTGGCGCGTGGCGAATGGCCCAGTTGACCATCGCGGCCACCAAGACCGACCATCCAAAGCCCTGCGTCGCAACGCACACCACGAGCACCCACGGCACCGAGCCGAAGAGAGCCATCACGACCCACACCACACCCAGGATCGCCAAGCCAATGGCAACGGACCGCACGGGGTAACGATCCAGGTAACGGCCCACAAGGAACATCGCGACAAAGCCCGTGGCGCCGCCCAGTAGCAGCAGCGTCGGGACCGTAGAATGGGGCATGTCCGCGACCTCGGTCGCGAACGGCGTGAGGAAGGTCCAAGTCAGCGTCACGGACGCCACGGTGAGCCCGGCGACGACGAGGATGCGCGCGAAGATGTGCCACGAGGGGATGAGCCCGCGTGCCGCGGTGCCGTGCTCGGCGCGGAAGCTGGGCATCACCAGCACGATCGCGACGGCCGCCACGGCCACCGAGACGCACAGCACCCAATACGGCGCGCGCCAGCCCGTGCTGCGCGAGCACGGTGAACAGCGGCAGCCCTACGATGCCCGCGAGCGACGTCCCCAGCAGCAGTCGCGCCACCGACCGCCCGCGCTCCGCCGAGCCGAACAGTCCGGCCGCCGTCGGTGTCACGATCGCCCAGAACGCGCCGTGGGCCACCGCGGATATCCCGCGGCCCGCGAGCAGCCAGCCGAAGGTCTGCGCGCTCGCCAGGATCGCGATTCCGCCGGCGAGCAGCACCGCGGTGCGGCGAGGACCCAGCGGCGAGACAGTCGCCGCAGCAGCAGAGCCGCCGGGATCGAGACGGCCATGTTCACCAGGGCCCAGACCGTCGTCACGAGCCCAACGGCCGCCTCGGACCGATGCATGTCGTCGGCGACGAGCGAGATCACGCCGATCACGGACGTCTCGTTCGTCGAGAACAGGAACGCCGTCATTGCGAGCACTATCAGCGATGCCACGGCCCGACGGTGGGGCATGGGTGGGGCTTGCTCCTCGCCGCGCGTTTGGTCGCCTGAGATGATCGCCACCTCGGTGACGCCCGGCGCGGTGACGACCACAGCGTCGGGCAGCGGCTCTTGGGCGGTCACGACGAAAGTCTAGCGCCGAACCTACCACTTGGTAAGCGGGTCTAGGCTGTGTCTTCAGGGCGGTTGTCAACGGCGACGGCCGCCCTCTCCGAGGAGGACCCCTTGTTTGTTGGACTGACCACCGAGATCTGTGCGCAGGCGTGGGACCTGATCGAGCCGTCGATCGCGCACGGGGCGTCAACGGGCCTGCTAAATGGCCCGGTCGGCTCGCTGCTGGTGCTGAACCCGCGGGACAACTCCGAACTCTTCATCGCGCACCCCGGCGGGATGATCCACGAGGAGACGCTGCGCAACGCGCGCGGCAAGGCCGCGGTGGCGCTTCGCACCGGGGTCGACACGTCCCGGCTGCGCGACCACTCGCCGCACCTGTACGCGCCGGGAGACATCTCGTATCCCGGCGGGATTGTGCGCGAGGGGTTGGTCGTGGCGTACTCGGGCGTGCAGGGGGAGTACGACGAGATGATCGCCGAGTGGTTCGTCTCTGCGGTGCGCGCGATCTGCCGGGTGCAGTTCGCCGGGCCCGACGGTGGGGACAGTCAGCCCACGCCGTACTTGGGGCGCGAGGCCTGACGCGGCCCGCGACGCCGCGGCCCTGCGGCCCCGCGGCCCGCTGAAATGGGCTCACAGGTCCACGAAACGCGAGTTTCGTGAACCTAGCGTTCCATTTCGGGCCAGGCGGGCGGGTGCGGTGGTCGTGTGGCCGTTGAAACTGGGTCTGGTGGTCGCGAAATCGCGCATTCGCGACCACCAGACCCAGTTTCGGGGAGTCCGAGGCGCCCGGGGCCTAACCTGGCCCCATGACACAGGTGACGCCGGCAACGGAGGCGCTGGAAGCGTCGGGCATCGACTTTGAGATCACCGAGCACGGGCCCGTGCGCTCGCTCGAGGAGGCGGCGGCTGCGCGCAACCTCAACCCCGGCGCGATCATCAAGACCATCGTGGTGCGCCGCGGCGAGGGCGACTACCTGTTCGTGCTCGTGCCCGGCGATCGCGAGATCAGCTGGCCCAAGCTGCGCGCGCTGCTGGGCGTGAGCCGCTCAGCATGCCCGACAAGGACGTTGCCAAGGACGTGACCGGGTACGAGCGCGGCACCATCACCCCCTTCGGCGCGACGACCGCGTGGCCCGTCATCGCCGACGCGCTGCTGGTGCAGCGGCAGGGTCCGGTGAGCATAGGCGCTGGTGCTCACGGGCTCGCGGCCACGGTGGCGCCGGAGCAGTTGGTCGAGGTGCTCGGCGCGCAGATCGCGGACGTGACAGAGCCGCTGACGCAGCGCTAGCTACTGCAGGCAGAACTCGTTGCCCTCGGGGTCGAGCATTTGGTAGTAGTGCTCGCCCCACGGTCCCCACTCCTGGTCCACGAGCCGCACCACGGAGGCGCCCAGCGCGACGAGGCGGTCGCGTTCCGCCTCGAGCTCCTCGTGCGTGGGCGCGCGGCCCGGAACCGCCTGGACGTCGAGGTGGATGCGGTTGCGGCCATGCTTCTCGTCGGACGCGTGGTGGAAGAACAGGCGCGGATTCTCGCCGCTCGGGTCCTGGACCAGGCCACGCTTGTTGAGGTCCTCCTCGGTGAGGCCGCTCGCGAGCAGCTGGTCCTTCAACTCGCCGTCGAAGACCGCGGGCTCGATGCCGTAGACGCCCGCCCAGAACGCGGCGAGCGCGGGCGGGTTGTCAGCGTAGAAGACGACGTTTCCGATTTTCGATGCCATTCAGCCACCGTACGCTGACGGGGTGACATATGAGCGGCCAGTCCTCGATCTGGGCATCTACCTGGACGAACAGGGTGAGCCCATTGAGTATGGCCGACGCTGGGGCATGGGTCACCCTCCCGAGCATACGTATTCCGTCACTCGCCACCCCGAGCGGTTCGCGCCGCTCTTGGAGGTCGCCACGGCGCTGCAAGCGCATGTAGCCGAGCACTTTGAGCCCGCCCACGACTCTGCGTCGCTGAGATTCGCCGAGCGAGACTTCCCCTCCGTGGAGGTGTGGGCAGGCGTGGCCGGTTACGAGCGTTTCCCGGTATGCGGGTGCGATGCGTGCGACGAGGACGTCGAGGCAATGGCGGGAGAGCTCGAGGACTTCGTGTTCTCCGTGCTCAACGGTGATTTCCAGGAGTCATGGGAGCGAGGCGGCATCGCGACGCAATGGGTGACCCGTGACGGGGGGCGCGGCTCCTGGAGCAAGCCGCAGGACAAACACCTCAAGCGCAAACTGAAGGCGCGCGGAAGGGGAGCCACGTACGGGCCGTGGCAGGAGCGTCGGGCGTAGTGCGGACCTAGGCCGAAGGCGAAGGCGACGCGGTGGTGGTGCTGCCGTTGAGGAACGCCGCGTATTCGGGGCAGTACAGCGAGATTGAGGCGCTGAGGGTGAAGGCGGCGTCCGCGGCGCTGATGCCGAACGCCTGCATTGCGTCGGCGCCCGCCTGCGGGGCGCCCTTGGCGTCCATCGCGTCGCAACCGGCGTTGAGGATCGTGGCGATCTCGTCGTCGGTCTTGTCCGCGTAGCTGGGGAAGCCGCCGCGAATCGTGTCCGAGACGTTGTCCAAGTGGTAGCCCTCTTGGATGGGGCGGATGGTGACATTGGCGGTGGGCTCGGTGGTGGGGCTGCCCGACGCTGTGGTCGCGGGAGCGGTCGGCTCGCCCTGGGTGGTCGTGGTGACGGGATCGCTCGAACACGCGGAAAGCGTGAGCGCGAAGGCGGCGACCGTGACGGCGACGATGGCGTTGCGGACCTGCATGGGGGCTCCTCGATCTAGGGCGCCCGGGGGAGCGCCGCGGCTCAGTGTATGTGTGCCGCGTGGTGCGAACGAATCACGTGCGCGCGCGGTTGCGCGCGGGGGCAAATCGTTTCGATTCTGTGACCTTTACGCGGCGTGGGAGTCGAGGCCCGCGAGCCAGTAATCGAGGCGCTCCTCGAAGAGATCGGCGGCGTCGGCGTCGTAGTCGCGACTGCACTCATCGACGAACAGGTGACCCTTGTTCGGGTACCTATACACGTGCGCGTGGGGCGCGTGATAGAGCAGGCGGTCGAGCTCGTCTGGCTGGACGTATTCGTCGGGGTCGGCGAGGTGAATCTCGAGCGCCGTGGTCTGGTGCCACTCGCCCCCGAGCGACTTGGGAGGGAACGCGCCCCCCATGAGGACGCAGCCGCGAATCCGGCGAAGATCCTGCGCGAGGATCTGCGCCTGCATGGCTCCCAAACCGAACCCAAGGACAACGTCGGCCGAGCGGTGTTCCCGGGCCGAGCGTCGGGCCACGTCCTCAACCGCGTCGTGGCCGATGCGCTGGGCGTGGGCCAACCCGTCGTCGAGGCGCTTGAACGTGACGCCCGCGTAGCAGTCGGGGCAGTGCACGGTGTGGCCATCGGCGGTGAGGCGCGCTGCCAGGCCGCGAAGGCCGTCGGTGAGGCCGTACGCGTGGTGGAAGAGGAGGATCTCCGCCATACCTCCAGTGTCGCCCCGGTGAGGCGGAAGCGCGAGGCGAGCGGAGCGTCGGGCAGGCGTTTTCCCTTGCGGCACAAAAGAGCGACGCGCACAAGGCCTCGGGGGGTGATGGCGTTGCGCGCGTCGCTTGGGAGATACTGTACAACGCTTACCCGGGGGTAATGCAACTCCAAGTTGGAAGATTTTTCTGCGGGCCTAATCTTGAGGTCATGACGACCGGACGCTGGTACGTGGCCGTGCAGGGACTGCTGTTCCTGCTCGTGGCGGTAACCGCCTTTTTTTCCAGGCCCGACGCTGTTCTCGTCTCTGGTTCTTGGGCTCTGTCTTGTGCTGGCTGGGGCTGCGCTTGTGTTGTGGACTGGGCGCGTTCTGGGGCGCTCGCTGACGCCGAATCCGGAGCCGAACGGCGCCGGACTGGTTGCCGTGGGGCCGTACCGGTGGGCGCGGCACCCGATGTACACGGGACTCGTGGGGATCTGCCTGGGCGTGGCCGTTGGCGTTGGGGTGCTGTGGTGCTACCTGGCCGTGCTGCTGCTCGCCGGGTTCTTCCGCGTGAAGGCGCGATATGAGGAGCGATTCCTGCTGCGCACGTATCCGGGTTACGCGTTGTATGCCGGGTCCGTGGGGCGGTTCGTGCCGGGTGTTGGGCGGCTGCGCCGGTTATCCACAGACTGACGCGCTTGGGGGTGCGCGAGTGGGCGAGCGCCGCTAGGGTCTTGGCTACCTGAACGTGGCGCGTGCTCTCGGGGAGCCGCGGACGAAACGGGGGGAGCTGGCTTGGACAAGTGGCGCGAGGTGACGCGGCGGTTGCTCGCGTGTTTTCTTGGTGCGGCCGTGCTCGCGGCGTGCACGCCTGGGGGCGGGGCCGTGGTGACGGAGACACCGAGTGCGACTGCTTCTGGGTCGGTGACGGCGACCGCTTCGCCGTCGCCGTCTCCTTCAGCAGGTGTCGACGTGCTCGCCCAACTGCCCGAGGATGCCAAGTCTCCCGGGCTCGATGGGGCGATCGCGACGGCGGAGTTCTTTGTTGAGCTGTACGGGACGATGCTGCAGACCGGGGACACGCGGTTGTGGGACGCGCTGTCTGGGCCTGACTGTGCCTTCTGCGATGACGGATCCTCGACGGCTCGCGGCTATCTCGATGCGGGAACGGAAGTGACAGGTGGGCGGATGAGCGTCGACCGGGCCCGAACTCACGCCAACTTGGCCGACGACGGGTTCACCTACGTGGGCGTTGTCGCACACCAGGACGAGATCAGAACGGCCGATCCAACGTCGACGCCCGTTGTCGTGGCCACCCCGAGCGACGCGGGCCTAATCCTGCAACTTGAGTACGTTGGCGACCGTTGGCGCGTCAATGGAGTTCAGGTTGTGGGCACTGGAGAGATCTAGTGCTGGCCGCGACTGCGCTCGCCCTGACCATCATCGCGTTCGGTCAAGTTGCCGCCGACGACCCATCGTTTGACGACCTAACGTCCGGCGGAACTTACTACGTCGACGCTTACCAAGGCTCCGGCGACTCCGGCACCACCGGCACCACCGCCAGCAACACCTCCGGCCCTCCCACCGAGTACGTCCGAGCCCCGCGCTGCACGAGCACCATCGTCCGCCAGGACCAGACCCCCACGTGCCCCAACAACGACCCCATCACGATGCTCTGCCTGGACGGCTCGGAGGCAGAGCTCCCGATTTGGTTCCGCTCCCAGAACCCCGACGGCACCTGGACGGACTGGAGCATCGTCCGCGACTACTACTGCCCGGGCGACGCGGCCCTCCTCGCAGCGATTCAGCACGAGTGGACCCAGCTCCAACCCCAGCCGAGCGACATCAACCTCGAGCCCAACACCGGCTGGGTCATCGCCACCGTTCCCACGATCGCCATGGCCGGCGACGCGCCGCGCGTCCACCTAGCCACCCTCTTAGGTGCGAATGTCGAGATCCGAGCCACAGCGTCGGGCTATCGATGGGAGTGGGGCGACGGCAGCCACACCACGACAACCGACCCCGGCCGCCCGTACCCACACGCGACGCTGACGCACACTTACCCGCACGCGGAGGACGCGGCGACCGTTGCGCTCGCGACCACGTGGAGCGGCGAGTACCGGGTGAACGGCGGCCCGTGGATCGACTTCGACTCGACGATCAGCTCGGACTCGACGCCGGTGGACCTCGTGATCTACGACCCCCGCTCGCGCCTCGTGAACTGCGACCTCGAGAACAACTGCCGCATCGCCACGCACGGTTGAGGCATGCAAGGGTGAGCCATGCGCGCGACAATGGAGCAAATGAGTCACATCGAGATCGCCCTTGAGGTGGCGCCCATCGACGCGCCTACCGTGCAGCGCCTCAAAGACGCCGGTTTCGCTGTTTACAAGGGCAATCGTTCGTGGCGAGTGGTCGCGGAGGCGGACCCCAAGGAGAACATCTCCGTAGTTCAGCAGGCCACGAGCCTCGCCAACGACATCCTCATCGACTTCCGCCTCAACCCCCTCCACCACCCGCCGAGCGTCACGCTCCGCTACCCCGAGGGCGAACTGGAGCAGGCGATCGGCGATCTCCTCCTGGAGGACGCGCGCCGCGCCAGCGACCCCGACCCGCTCCCGCGCCCCAAGCGCAAGTGGTGGCAGAAGCAAATGGAACTCGGGCTGGGGGAGCGCAAGGGTGACTGACGACCGCCTCTTCCACCTCGCGCTCGCCGAGGACTGGGCCGCAGCCTTCGAGACCGGCGAGTACCGCACCTCCACGCTCGGCATGACCCTGGACCAGGTGGGATTCATCCACGCAGGCCACGCCCACCAGGTGCAGGCGGTTGCCGATGCCTGGTACCGCGACCGCGCCGACGTCGTCCTCCTCGTCATCGACCCAACCCGAGTGGGCGTCGAGGTGCGCGAGGACCTTGACCCGACCAGCGGCCAGTATTTTCCCCACCTGTATGGCGCCCTGCCGGTGACCGCGGTGGTCGCCGCCCCCAGCGTCGGGCTGGCAGCGGACGGAACCCTAGACCTGGCACCCCTCTTCTCGCCTTAGGGTGGAGGGCATGGGTGAATTGCGCGCGGTGGTCACGGGGGCGTCGTCCGGTATTGGGGCGGCAACGGTCCGACGCTTGATCGCCGACGGCTGGCACGTCACCGCGGTCGCTCGTCGGGATTCGCGGTTGCGCGATTTGGCGCGCGAGACCGGCTGCGACGTCTTCGTGGCTGACGTCACGTCCGATGGCGAGATCGCCGCGCTCGCCGACCATATTGGCGCGCGCGGGGGTGCCAACCTGCTGGTCAACAACGCCGGTGGGGCGGTGGGGCTGGACCTCATCGCGGACTCGTCCCTTGAGGCGTGGTCGTCACAATACGAGACGAACGTGGTGGGGACCGTGCGCGTGACGCAGGCGCTGCTGCCCCTGCTGAACGCGAGCGGGCGCGGGGATGTGGTGGTGGTGACGTCCACCGCCGGGCACGAGGCGTACGAGCGGGGCGCGGGTTACGTCGCGGCCAAGGCGGCCGAGGCCGCGATGGTGCGGACCCTGCGGCTGGAGCTCACCGGAACCGGCGTGCGGGTGATGGAGATCGCGCCCGGAATGGTCGCGACCGAGGAGTTCGCGCTGAACCGCTTTGGAGGCGATGCCGAGAGGGCGCGCGCGGTCTATGACGGCATAACACCCCTGGTAGCCGAGGATATTGCTGACGCCATCGCGTGGATGGTGGAGCGGCCGCATCACGTGAATGTGGACCTCATGGTGGTGCGCCCGCGCGAGCAGGGAAGCGCCACCAAGACGGTCCGTTCGCTCTAGCTGAGGAAGTTATCCACAGCCCTCAAACGCGTGTCAGTGGTCTCTGTTTGACTTGCTCCATGGCCTTCAACACGGACCGGTTCGCCTCCGCCAGCGCTGGCGTGTGCGCGCACGCGGGCGTGGACTTGAGTGGCCTCGTGGATGCCGCGTTGGTCGCGATGCAGAGGGACCTTGGCGAGGCTCGGCGGGCGTTGGACTCGCTCGCGGCGGAGGTCGCCGGCGCCATCCAGTCGCGGGCCGACGCTGCCCCCGGCCCTGGCGGCATCGCTCGCCGGGTGGGCTTCAAGAACACCGGCGAGCTCATCGCAGAGACGCTTGGCACGTCCATGGGCGAGGCGAGGCGGCTCACGAACGTCGGCCGGGTTCTGCAGACGGCCGACGCTGGGGTCGCCTCGGGCGACGAGGCGCCGGCGGAGCGCGGCTGGCCCTTGGTCGCGGCGGCGGTCCGCGCGAACACCATCACCGTGGAGAAGGCGGAGATCGTGACTGCGGCGCTGACTGCGCTGGGCGCGGACGAGGCGTTGGAGCGCAAGTTCCTCGAGTTTGCAGAGTGTCACCGGGCGCGGGACCTGCGCCGCGTGTGCGACCGAGAGGTGGAGCTGCGTGACGCCGCCGGGGCCGAGGAGCGCGACAAGCGCCGGTACAGGGCGCGCAACCTCACCCTGTCGTTGCGACGGGACGGCATGACGGAGGTCACGGGTCTGCTTGACCCGATGTCCGCGGCGCACTTCAAGGCGTGGCTCGACGCCCAGGTGCGCGCCGCGTACCAGGCGCAGCGGGTTACGCCCGGCGACCTGCGTACGCCGGGGCAGATGCGCGTGGACGCGCTCGCGATGCTCGCCCACCACGCGATGACGTGCGACGCTCCCGGGTCCGGGGTCGCGACCACCCTGGTCGCGCGGGTCGATCTTGAGACGCTTAAGTCCGGTGTCGGCTTCGGCACTTGCGACTCGCTAGAGGCGCCGATCGCTGTGGGGACGCTGCGCGCGATGGCTGTTGACGCGGGGATTCTGCCCGTGGTGTTGGGCGGCGCGTCGCTGCCTGTTGACGTTGGCCGAACGCGCCGCGGCGCCACTCAGGCCCAGCGGATTGCGCTGGCCGAGCGAGACGGTGGCTGCGCGTGGTGCCACGCACCCACGTCGTACTGCGATGTGCACCACATCATCCATTGGCTGTTCGGCGGCAAGACCAACATGGACAACCTGGTGATGCTGTGCGTGAGCTGTCACCACCGCATCCACTATGACGAGTGGCGCATAGAAGTGAAACAGGGCGAGGTCTGGTTCACCCCGCCCGAGGACATCGACCCCACCCGAACCCCACGCAAGGGAGGCCTTGCGGACTTGGAGCTGGCCGCGTAGGCGCGGTCGGTGGGGTGTGGCTGTGCGGGTACTGCTGCGCGGGTACTGCCGCGCGGGTGACTTAGTCGTTGACCTTGCTGGCAACTTCCTTGCCGGTGCCGGCGACCAGGCGACGGATCTTGAACGCGTCGATGACCCAGAACACGAACACGATCAGACCGATGATTCCGCCGATGATCGCGAAGGCGATGGGGGCCTTGCTGTCGCTGTAGAACGAGTTCGCCTGCGACAGCGCGACCGCGATGACGGTGCCGATCAGGAAGAGCAATCCCTTGAGCACCTGGCCCACGTAATAGCGATGCGCCCCCAACACTCCGAGGAAGAACCACAGTACGTACGCGACAACCAGGTTCTTGCCCTTGGGTTCGCGCGACATGTCGGAGTAAGCGCCACTCATCATCGTCATACGAGCAATGTAGCGGCTACTAGCGTGCGGCGCGCGGATATCTCGTACCGTTTCGATTACGGAACCTTGGGGTGCGGCGGCGCACGTCGCGCGGCAGGATGGGGAAATGGCAAGCACCGTCGCGGAGTACATCGAAGGCTTTGAGGGGCTCACCCGGGAGCGGCTCGAGGAGCTGCGCGAGATCGTCCTCGACGTGGTGCCCGATGCTGTGGAGGGCATCGCCTACGGCGTCGCCGGGTTCAAGGTGAACGGGAAGCCCGTGGTCTACCTTGGCGGATTCATCAAACACGTGAGCGTGTACCCCATCACTGAGCTGTCCGCCGCGCTCGACAAGGCCGTCGCGCCGTATCGCACCGGCAAGGGCACCGCGAAGTTCCCGAACACCGAGCCGCTGCCGCGCGACCTCATCGAGGACCTGGTGCGGTTCCTCGCGAACCGGGCCGCGACCCGGTAGGCCAAGGGGTTCCGGGCGTGGGCGCTTGGGTGACCACAGCGTCGGGCCGTAAGATGGGCGGCAACAGCGCAGACCCGGCAATCACCGGCGAGCTTGCGGAAGAACGGCCCGGCCACCACGGCGAGCCCAGTAGAACCGCACGGGCAGCCCGTCACAGCGGCGCTCCGGTGGTTGCTGGGGCATGAGCGGCTGAGGTGACTCAGCAAGCGAGGTGGTACCGCGTAAGCGGGGGAGGTCCCCGTGAGCGTCCTCGTGGCAGAGCGTGAAGAAAGCAGTCATGACCGACGCCCGGTACCCGTTGCACCGCCCCTCCGTTGATGGGCGCGGCGGTGACATCCCCGCCTCCCCGCACTTCCCGTCCATCGAGACCGAGGTGCTGAAGTACTGGGAGATTGACGGGACCTTCCAGGCGTCGATCGACAACCGCGAGGGCGCCGAGGAGTTCGTGTTCTACGACGGCCCGCCCTTCGCGAATGGCCTGCCCCACTACGGGCACCTGCTCACCGGCTACGCGAAGGACGTGGTGCCGCGCTTCGAGACCATGCGCGGCAAGCAGGTCCACCGACGCTTCGGTTGGGACACCCACGGACTGCCCGCCGAGCTTGAGGCCGAGCGCATCCTCGGCATCACCGACAAGAGCCAGATCGAGGAGATGGGCATCGCGGCCTTCAACGAGGTCTGCCGCCAGTCCGTGCTCAAGTACACCAAGGAGTGGGAGGAGTACGTCACCCGCCAGGCCCGCTGGGTGGACTTCGAGAACGACTACAAGACGCTCGACGTGACCTTCATGGAATCCGTCATCTGGGCCTTCAAGCAACTCTTCGACAAGGGCCTTGCCTACGAGGGCTACCGCGTCCTCCCGTACTGCTGGCGCGACGAGACACCCTTAAGCAACCACGAGCTGCGCATGGACGACGACGTCTACCAGATGCGTCAGGACCCCGCCCTGACCGTGCTGCTGCCGCTCGTGGACGCGCCCGGTGACCTGGCTGACGCCTCCCTTCTGATCTGGACCACCACCCCCTGGACCCTGCCGAGCAACCTCGCCGCCGCTGTGGGCCCGGACATCGAGTACTCGGTGGTGGAGCCCGTCGAGGGCGCCTTCGCCGGCCGGCGCCTGGTGCTGGCTTCCGCTCGCGTCGCCGCCTACGCGCGCGAGCTGGGTGACAGCCCGACGCTGGTGACAGTGGTCACTGGCGCCCAGTTGGCGGGCGTCACGTACGAACCGCCGTTCCCGTTCTTCAAGGGCCGTGCCAACGTGCACCAGGTGCTGGCCGCGGACTTCGTCTCCACGGAAGACGGCACCGGCATCGTCCACCTGGCCCCCGGCTTTGGTGAGGACGACGCTGCGGTGTGCCAAGCGTCGGGCATCGAGACCGTTGTGCCCGTTGACCCGCACGGCCGCTTCACCGCCGAGGTGCCCGATTACCAGGGGCAACAGGTCTTCGATGCGAACCCCAACGTGATCGCGGACCTCAAGGCCAAGGGAATCGTGCTGCGCCACGAGACCTACGACCACAGCTACCCGCACTGCTGGCGCTGCCGCAATCCGCTGATCTACCGGGCCGTGGGCTCGTGGTTCATCAAGGTGACCGAGTTCCGCGACCGGATGGTGGAGCTCAACGAGGACATCACGTGGGTGCCCGAGCACATCAAGTACGGGCAATTCGGCAAGTGGCTCGAGGGCGCTCGCGACTGGTCGATCAGCCGCAACCGTTACTTCGGCACGCCCATCCCGGTGTGGGTCTCGGACGACCCGAACTTTCCGCGCGTGGACGTGTACGGGTCCCTGGAGGAGCTGGAGAGGGACTTTGGCCGCGTGCCGACCAACGAGGCGGGGGAGCCGGACCTGCACCGCCCCTTCATCGACGAGCTCACGCGCCCCAACCCCGACGACCCGACCGGGCGCGCGACCATGCGCCGGATCAGCGACGTCTTCGACGTGTGGTTCGACTCCGGCTCCATGCCGTTCGCGCAGGTGCACTACCCGTTCGAGAACCACGACTGGTTCGAGGGGCACAACCCGGCGGACTTCATCGTGGAGTACATCGGACAGACGCGCGGCTGGTTCTACGTGATGCATGTGCTCGCCACCGCGATCTTTGACCGCCCGGCGTTCACCACGTGCATCAGCCACGGCATCGTGCTCGGCAGCGACGGCCGCAAGATGTCCAAGAGCCTGCGCAACTACCCGGACGTCAACGAGGTGTTCCACCGCGACGGCTCGGACGCGATGCGCTGGTTCCTCATGGCCTCGCCCATCCTGCGCGGCGGCAACCTCATCGTCACCGAGGAGGGCATCCGCGAGGGCGTCCGCCAGGTGATGCTGCCGCTGTGGTCCACGTACTACTTCTTCACGCTCTACGCGGGGGCCGCGAATGGCGGCGCCGGGGTCTTGGGTCGCCGGGTGGCCGACGCTGAGGTCGCCGGGCTGCCGACGATGGACCGGTATGTGCTCGCCAAGACGGCGGAGCTGGTTCGCGACGTCACCTCCCAGATGGAGGAGTTCGACGTGCCGGGCGCCTCCGAGTCCCTGCGCGTCTTCTTCGAGCTCCTCACCAACTGGTACGTGCGCACGCAGCGCGACCGGTTCTGGGAGGAGGACGCCGCCGCCTATAACACGTTATGGACGGTCCTCGAGACCGTAACGCGCCTGGCAGCACCCCTGTTGCCGCTCGAGACCGAGGAGATCTGGCGCGGACTCACGGGCGGCCGCTCGGTGCACCTGACGGACTACCCAACCGCCCCGTCGGCCTGGGACGCGCCCGAGGTGGCTCCCGTCATGGACACCGTCCGCGAGGTCGTCTCGGCCGCGCACGCGCTGCGCAAGCGCGAGCAGATCAGGGTGCGCCAGCCGCTCACCTCTCTCGAGGTGGCCGTGGACAACGTGAGCGAGCTGGAGCCATTCGTGGACCTCATCGCGAGCGAGCTCAACGTGAAGTTCGTGGTGGGCGTCACGCCCGCGGCGTTCGTTGCCGCGAACCCCGTAGAGCGTCGCCTCACCGTGAACGCCCGCGCGGCCGGCCCACGCATCGGCAAGCAGGTGCAGCAGGCGATCGCGGGGGCGAAGTCTGGGGACTGGAGCGAGACCGGGACCAGCGTGGTGGCCGGGGGAGTGGCGCTCGAAGAGGGTGAGTACGACCTCACCACGGTGATCGGCGGCGAGGGTGTAGTCGCCTCCGTGCTGCGCCCATCCGCGGGCTCGCCGAGCGGCGGCTTCGTGCTTCTCGACACCGAGATCACTCCCGCGCTCGAGGCGGAGGGCTTCGCCCGCGACCTCATCCGCACCATTCAGGATGAGCGCAAGAACGCCGGCCTCAATGTGGGCGACCGCATCGCGCTCACCGTGACCGTCCCCGCAGAGAGGGTTGGGGCGGTGAACACGCACCAGGAGCTCATTGCGGGCGAGGTGCTCGCCACCGCGTTCGAGGTCATCGAGGGCGACAAGGTCGCGGTTCGGGTGGCGAAGCGCTAGCGAGGCATAATTCCCATCGGATTAATAGGTTATTCTGATGGGATGTCGCGCGAACTGACCATCACCCACCTGCGCAGCATCGTCGCCATCGCCGATACCGGCGGGTTCGGTCGCGCCGCGACGCGCCTCCACGTCTCGCAATCGACCGTGAGCCAGCACATTCGCCTCCTCGAGAAGACGATCGGCAGACCAGTGGTGGAGCGCGAGGGCCGCGGCCCCCGATTCACCACGGACGGCGAGCAGCTGCTCGGCGAGGCCCGCCGCATCCTCGCGGTGCACGACGACGCCCTCGCGCGCCTCGAAGTGCGCGACTGTGCACCCGCGCGCCTTCAGGTGGGCGCTCGCGCCTGACCCACCCGGGTTCCCAGTGTTGAATGGAGTCGTCATGACCGTGCTGATCTCTGCCGCCGACCTCAGGGGCCTCCTCGCGAACGCCGAGCCCCCGCGCGTCCTCGACGTGCGCTGGTCGCTCGACCAGCCGAACGGGCTGCCCGCCTACCTCGCGGGCCACATCCCCGGCGCCGCATACGCGAGCCTCGAGGACGAGCTCTCGCTCAAGGGCGACCCCACCGACGGCCGGCACCCGCTGCCCACCCGCGAGGGACTTCAGGCGGCGGCCCGCGCCTGGGGGCTCAACTCCGGCGACGCGGTGGTGGTCTACGACGCCGGCCCCGGCTTCGCCGCGGCCCGCGCCTGGTGGCTCCTGCGCCACGCCGGGGTCGCGGACGTACGGATCCTCGACGGCGGCCTGGCCGCGTGGGTCGAAGGGGGCGGACCGGTCACGGTGGGTCAGGAGACCCCGCCCTTTGGCGACGTCGAGCTCGACTGGGGCCACATGGACGTCGTCGGCCTCGACGACGTCGAGGCGTTCGCCGGCAGCCTCCTCGATGCGCGCGCGCCCGAGCGATACCGCGGCGAGATCGAGCCGATCGATCCCCAAGCCGGCCACATACCAGGCGCGATAAACGTGCCAACTGCCGGCAACGTCGGGCCGGATGGCAGGTTCCTGGGCCGAGAAGAACTCGAGGCACGTTTTGCGAACGCCAACGATGGGCGCCCGGTGGCCGTGTACTGCGGCTCCGGCGTCACGGCCGCTCACCAGATCGCGGCGCTCGAGGTCGCAGGAATCCGAGCGGCGCTCTACCCGGGATCGTGGTCGCAGTGGTCCACCCTTGGGCTGCCGGTCGCCGTCGGCGAGGCGCGAGGGTGACAGACGAGCCGTTCCCCACTCTCACCGACGTCATCGGTGGGACGCCGGTGGTGCGCCTCGCACGGCTCGCGCCCCCGGACGCAACGGTCCTCGTCAAGCTCGAGGGCGCCAACCCGGCCGGTTCGGTGAAGGACCGGCCGGCGTTCGGCATGCTGGCCGACGCTGCCGCGGCCGGGCTTATCGCCCCAGGTGATCTCCTGGTTGAGGCCACGAGCGGAAACACCGGAATCGCGCTCGCGGCCGCCGCCGCGGCGTTCGGGTATCGGCTCGTGCTCGTGATGCCGGAGAACGCGTCGCGCGAGCGTGTTGGCCTCATGGGGGCATACGGGGCGCGCATCGTTCTCACCCCGAAGGCCGCAGGGATGGAGGGCGCGCGTGACGAGGCCAACCGCATCGCTGAGGAGGAGCACGCGATCCAGCTCAACCAGTTCGCGAACCCCTCGAACCCCGCGGCGCACTACCGGGCCACCGCGAACGAGATCTGGGAGCAGAGCCGCGGGCTCGTCACCCACTTTGTGAGCGCCATGGGCACCACCGGCACCATCATGGGCGTCTCGCGAGCGTTCCGGGAGCAGGGGACGGGCGTTCGCATCGTCGGCGTGCAGCCCGGCGCGGGCGAGTCGATTCCCGGGATCCGGGCCTGGCCGCCCGAGTACCTTCCGGCGATCTTCGATCCGACCGCGATCGACGAGGTTCGCGAGGTCTCCAGCGCCCGGGCGCTCGAGACCATGCGCGCGCTCGCCCGCGAGGAGGGCCTTGCGCTAGGGCCGAGCAGCGGCGGCGCGATCGCGATCGCGATCGACGTGTCCGCAGAGAATCCAGCGTCCGTTGTGGTGGTGGTGGCACCCGACCGCGCGGACCGCTACCTGTCCGCAGGTTTGTTCGACTGACCCTGCCTGGCTACGGGCCGCAGCTGCCAGGCTCGAGTTCCCCCCATGTCGAGTACTGATACTCGGTGTGAGTGCCATTCGGCGAGGACACCCACACGCACCAGTGATCGCCGTCGCTGCCGACGAGCCCTCCAAAGCTGATGGTCGGCTGGAGCAGCACCAGCGCGTCGGCGCCGTCCCCGTAGCCCAGCTGCACTGCGGACCCGAAGGCGGTGGCCGTCGGCAGCAGACCGGCGTGGTCTTGGGCCGCAGCCGAGATCTGGACCCCGAGGTCCGTGACCGACTGGCGCGCGGCCAGGTCAGCCTCTTTCTTCTTCTGGTCGAGGAACACGGGGATCGCGATCGCCGCGAGGATGCCGATGACGATCAGGATGACCGCGACGGCGCCGATGACGATCGCGGCTATCGTCCCGCCGCTCATCTTGGACGCGGCAACGGGCTGAGCGGCGGCCGACGGCGTAGGGACCCCGGGCGCGACGTGCGCGGTCCACTGAGTGCCATCCCAGTACCGCAGATGTGCGGGTTGTGCGGGGTCCGTGTACCAGTTGGGCGGGGGCGTAGACATCGCGATCAGCAGCGCCCGTCCGTGACGGCGACGATCGCGACCTCAGTTGACCGTTGAGCCACTGATCACCAACTTCTTGCCCAGGAAGTACAGGTCGTGGCGCGATCCGGTCCAGAACTTCTCGCCCGTGTTCGCCGTGATCTTGGAGGACTTGATCGTGAGGGTTCCGCCGCGGTTGTTGCTCACGTAGAACACGCCGGAGCCGCCGGCTCCCACTTTGTTCTTGCTGATGGTGGTCGAGGTGATGGTGACCGATTGGCTGCCGCCGTCGAAGTACACGCCGCCGCCGTTGCCGCCCTTGCCTGAGGACGCCCCGGTGCCCGTCGCCGTGTTGCCCGTGATCGTGGACCCGGTGATCGCGAGCGGCGCGTTGAGCGAGGAGACGGCGCCGCCGTTCGCGCACTTGTTGCCCGTGAACGTGCTGTTCTTGATGGTCACCGTGTGCAGCATCCCTACCGCGCGAACCGCGCCGCCCCCGGCGTCGGAGTGCGCCGTGATGCACTTGTTGTTCGTGAAGGTCACGTGGTCGATCGTGAGCCAGTTGCCGCGCATCGCGATGGCCCCGCCGCCGCCCCCGCCGCCCACGCTGTCCAGCCCCGCGGGCGTCTTGGTGGCGTTGCCGTTGATCATGGTGAGGTTCTTGATGGTCACGTGGAGGTACTTCTGGGTGTCGCAGCGACTCGTGATCCAGCCGAGGTCCTCCTCGCACGAGTTCTGGTAGTAGATCCCGAACTTGCCGCCGCCGGAGAGCGTGACCTTGTTGCCGCCGTCGAGTGTCAGCGTGGTGAGGGTCTTGCCGCCCTGCCATGCCGGCTTGCAGTTGTGCGTGTTGCACGTGCGCAGCGTCTTGGTGATCGTGATCGTCACGGGGTCTGGCCCGCAGTTGAAGCTGATCTTCCCGCCCGTGAGGACCGCCTTGTACAGAGCCGCCTCCGTACAGGATGCCGGGGTCCCCGTGCCGACCACCTTGGTGACCACGGAGGCCGTGGCCGTCCGCAGCCCAGGCGCGGCAGCGTCGGACATGGGGGCGAGGCCGAGCGTGAGTGCAAGGGCGAGAGCCGCCCCTGCGGCAACCGTGCGAACGCGAGCAGACATGGGGGCACCCTAGCCCAGGACGGACAAAGCGGACCCTGGAAGTGACCAACCCCATTCCGGGGCGCCGCGAGCGCATGGGACACTTAGCGCCATGACCATCGACCTCGGCGGGCTCAGCCTCGATGAGGCGGAACGCGAGATCTACGCCAGCATCGTCGCCCGCAACCCCGAGCATGACTTTGACCCCAAGATCGGCCGCGTCCGCGAGGTGTGCGCGCTGCTCGGCGACCCGCAGAAGGCGTTTCGCGTCATCCACATCACCGGCACCAACGGCAAGACGTCCACGGCCCGCATGGCCGAGTCGCTCGTGCGCGCGCATGGCCTGCGCACGGGGCTGTTCACGTCGCCGCACCTGACCACGGTTCGCGAGCGGATCCAGATCGACGGCGAGCCCATCAGCCAGGAGGCGTTCGTTGCCCTGTGGCTGGACGTTGCGCCCATCATCTCCCTGGTAGACACCCGTTCGCAGGAGAGCGGGGGCCCGCGTCTGAGCTTCTTCGAGGTGTTCACCGTGCTCGCGTTCGCCGCCTTCGCCGACGCGCCGATTGACGTCGCGATCATCGAGGTGGGGATGGGCGGCGCGTGGGATGCCACCAATGTGGCCGACGGCGACGTCGCCGTGATCGCGCCGGTCGCCATGGATCACGCCCAGTTCCTTGGCGACACGATCGCCCAGATCGCCAGCGAGAAGGCGGGCATCATCAAGGACGGCGCGGTCGCGGTGGTCGCGCGGCAGGTCGAATCCGCCTACGAGGTGATCGAGGCGGCCGCGGCCGAGCGCGGCGCCACCGTGGAGTGGGAGGGTGAGCAGCTCGAGCTCGTGGACCGCATGCCCGGCGTCGGCGGCCAGCTCGTCGCTCTGCGCACGCCCGCCGGCACCTACGCCGACATCTTCGTTTCCCTCTACGGCGAGCACCAGGCGCACAACGCGCTGCTCGCTCTCGCCGCGGTCGAGGCCCTTTTGGCCGACGGCGGGGCGCCTCAGGCGCTCGACGCCGCCACCGTTGAGGCCGGGTTTGGGACTGTCACCTCGCCTGGGCGGCTCGAGGCCGTTCGCACCTCGCCGATGATCCTCGTGGACGCGGCGCACAACCCGCACGGCATCGACGCGCTCGCGGAGGCGCTCTCCGAGGCGTTCGCGTTCTCCTCGCTTGTGGGGGTCGTCGGCATCTTGGGCGACAAGGACGCCGAGGGCATCCTCGCGGGCCTCGAACCGGTGCTCGATCACGTGGTGATCACCACCGTTGGCAGCCCCCGCAGCCTGCCGGCAGAGGAGCTGGGCCCGGTAGCGGTGCGCGAGTTCGGCGAGGATCGGGTCACCGTGGTGCCCAAGCTCCCCGACGCCATCGACACTGCCGTGGCCATCGCCGAGCGCGACGACGACATGGGCGCCGGCGTCCTCATCGTCGGCTCCGTGATGCTGGTGGCGGAGGCGCGGATCCTGCTCGACGCCGACCGCCGCAAAGGCGCCGGAAGGGCGCGGTGAGGGCGCGGTGACCGAGCAGGACGCGACGGCGGAGTTTGCGCCCGGATATAAGGCGCTGCGCTCCGCGAAGCTGACCTTCACGCAGGCGATCCTCGGGCTCGAGGCGCTCGCCGCGCTGTTCGCCACGCTGCTCGTCGTGGGAATGTCGAACGCGGGCGTGGTCAAGGCGAGCGCGGGCGCCATCTGGGGGCTCGGGCTGTGGCTCACCCTCATGCTCGGCTACGCCGCGGGCCAGCAGAAGAAGCCGTGGGGCGTGTGGCTTGGTTGGGTGCTGCAGGCGCCGCTGATCCTCGGATTCTTCATCGACCCTGCTATCACCATCATTGGGGTCATCTTCTTGGCGCTGTGGATCGCGGCGCTGCGGATTGGCGGTCGCATCGACAGCGAGCGCGCGGAGCGCGACGCCGCGGTGGCCGCGCAGCGCGACGAGACTCAACACGCCGAGACCGAACCCGAGGAGACCCAGCCATGAGCGGCTTCCTGTGGCGCATGGCCGGCGCCCTCGTGGCAGGCGTGATCGGGCTGAGCATGCTGATCTGGGGACTCGAGCTCATCGCGATCGCGTCGCTGCAGGCGGCCGCGATCGGCACCCCGGCGCAGCCCGGCACGGGCACGTACCTGCTGATGTTCCTGGGCCTCGTCGTGGTCAACCTCGCCACGTTCTACGCGCTCACCCACTGGAGCCGGTACCTGCGCGAGCACCCCAAGACCAAGCAGTTCCCCGTGGCGATCCTCGTGGGCGTGCTCGTGCTTGCGGGCGCCGCCATCGTCTTCGGCGTCGCGACGCACTCCACGTGGATGGGCGAGCAGGAGGCGGCGACTCTTGTCCCGCGGCAGGGCTTCGTCGCCTACGAGGTGGTGTTCGCGACCGTCGTGATCGCGACCCTCGTGCTGCTCGCCGTGCGCTGGTCTCCCGGCTACAAGCGCCGCCCCATCGAGGACTGACGGGCGCTAGGCCAGGACCACCGACTCGACCTCGAAGCCCTCGAGTGCCGCGCGGCCGCCCAGCTCGGGCAGCTCAAGCAGGAACGAGAAGCGAACGCTCGCTGCGCCTCCCGCAATGAGCATCCGCGCCACGGCGCCAGCCGTGCCGCCCGTGGCGAGCACGTCGTCGACCACGAGGATGTGCTTTCCGTCGATGCCGTCGGGGGACACCACAAGGTCCGACGCGCCGTACTCGATCGTCGCCGACCCCTCGAGCAGCTCGCCCGGCATCTTGCCCTTCTTGCGGACCATCGTCATGCCCACGCCCAGGGTCTGCGCCACCACGGGCGCGAAGATGAAGCCCCTCGCGTCCACTCCCGCAACGAGGTCCACGGCCTCTCCACCCACCGGCATGAGCTGGATGCAGGCCTCGCGGAACGCCTCCGGGCTCGCGAGGATCGGCGAGATGTCGAAGAAGAGGATGCCGGGCTCTGGAAAGTCGGGGAACGTCGCGAAGTCGTCGAGCGTGATCACCCGACCATCGTGCCATCCCGTTACCAGCGTCGGGCGCCGGTAGGCTCGCCCCATGACGGAACGCACCCTGGTCCTCGTGAAGCCCGACGGCGTTGCCAGGGGGCTCAGCGGCGAGATTCTGCGCCGCGTGGAGGCGAAGGGCTACACGCTCGTCGCGGTCGAGCTGCGCACCGCGACTCCCGAACTGCTCGCGGAGCACTACGCCGAGCACGTGGGAAAGCCGTTCTACGGACCGCTCGTGGAGTTCATGCTCTCCGGCCCGACGCTCGCGATAGTTGCCGAGGGGGACAGGGTTATCGAGGGGTTCCGTTCGCTGGCGGGGGCCACTGATCCCACCACCGCGGCGCCCGGCACCATCCGCGGTGACCTTGGCAGGCAGTGGCCCGTCACCGTGCTGCAGAACCTCGTGCACGGGTCGGACTCGGTCGAGAGTGCCCAGCGTGAGATCGGCATCTGGTTCCCGGGGGTGGAGGCATGAGCGACGACGCCAACAGCGGGGCGCCCAAGCGCCGCGGCGAGAACTTCGAGTTGCGCCTCGAGCGCGGCATCTTCGCCACCCGGTGGCTGCTCGCGCCCGTCTACGTGGGACTCGTGGTGGGGCTTGGCGTCGTCGTCGTCACGTTCTTCGTCTCGCTGTGGAACATCATCGCTGCGCTGGACTTCTCGCTCGGCGGAGCCGGGGACCTTCCCGACACGGCGACCACCCCGGAGGACGTCACTGTCGCGATCCTGTCGCTCGTCGACATCGCGCTGATCGGCAACCTCATCCTGATCGTGATCTTCGCGGGCTACGAGAACTTCGTTTCCCGCCTGAGCATCGCCGACGAGCACGTGGACAAGCCCGCGTGGATGGGCCACGTGGACTTCAGCGGCCTCAAGATGAAGCTCATCGGCTCTCTCGTGGCGATCTCCGCGATCCTGCTGCTCAAGGACTTCGTCAACGCCGGGGACCCGAACAAGCACGTCGACTATCACGCCGTCGGTTGGCAGATCGGCATCCACCTGACCTTCGTCTTCTCCGGCCTGATCTTCGCGATCATGGATTACTGGGGCGCCAAGCGGCTCAAGGTGCTCGCCGAGCTGCACTCGTCCGATGCCGCCATTGCCGAGCCCTTCGACCCCGACGCCGCGTGACCCCTAGAGTTTCCCCGTGCACCTCAAAACGCTGACGCTCAGGGGCTTCAAGTCCTTCGCGTCGGCGACGACGCTCGAGTTCGAGACCGGCATCACCTGTGTGGTGGGGCCCAACGGCTCCGGCAAGTCCAACGTTGTGGACGCTCTCGCGTGGGTCATGGGCGAGCAGGGAGCCAAGACCCTCCGCGGCGGACAGATGGCCGACGTCATCTTCGCCGGCACCGCCGGGCGCGCCCCGCTCGGTCGCGCCGAGGTCTCGCTCACGATCGACAACACCGATGGCGCGCTGCCGATCGACTACACCGAGGTGACGATCACGCGCACGCTGTTCCGCTCGGGCGGCTCAGAGTACGCGATCAACGGCTCGCAGTGCCGCCTGCTCGACATTCAGGACCTGCTCTCGGATTCCGGCCTGGGCCGCGAGATGCACGTCATCGTGGGCCAGGGGCAGCTGGACGCCGTGCTCCGCGCGACCCCAGAGGAGCGTCGCCACTTCATCGAGGAGGCCGCTGGCATCCTCAAGCACCGCCGCCGCAAGGACAAGGCGCTGCGCAAGCTCGACGCGATGCAGGGCAACCTCACGCGCATCCAGGACCTCACGGCCGAGATCCGCCGTCAGTTGGGGCCGCTTGGGCGCCAGGCGGAGGTGGCCCGCCAGGCGCAGACCATCCAGATCGAGGCGCGCGACGCTCGCTCCCGCCTCCTCGCCGACGACATCGCGCAGCTGTCCGACGCCCTGGAGCAGGAGCGCGCCGACGAGACGGCCCTGCTTGAGCGCAGGTCGGTCGTGGAGGCCTCGCTCGCCGAGGCGAGGGGTCGGCTCGCCGAGCTCGAGCGCGCGTCGGCCGAGGCGACCCCGCGCGCTCACCAAGGCGAACGACGTCTACTACCGCCTGAGCGCCATCCGCGAGCGGCTGCGCAACCTCGAGACGCTCGCCCAGGAGCGGCTGCGGATGCTGGGCACCACGGTCACCCACGAGACGCCGGCAGACCTCGTCGACCTCGACGAGCAGCTCGCCCGAGCTCGCGCCGCGCAGGCCGAGCTCGACGCCGAGGTCGCAGCCGCGCAGGCCGCGCTCGGGGTCGCGGAGGCGTCGCGAGCGGAGCGCGAGCAGGTGGCGCTCGCCTCCGAACGGCACCTCGCCGACCTGCTGCGTTCGGTCGCCGATCGCCGCGAGGGCGTAGCCCGCCTCGCGGGGGACGTCGCCGCGAGGCGCTCCCGCGTCGAGTCGACGGAGGCCGAGATCGGCCGCCTGCGAGAGTCTCTCGCCGCCGCCGAGAGGCGCGCGCACGAGGCGAGCACTGAGTTCCAGCACGTCGAGACATCTGTAGCCGATGTCGAGGAGGGCGAGGAGGACCTCGACGAGGCGTACGAGGGCGCCACCGAGGCTCTTGACAGTGCGCGGACGGAACTCGCCGCACTGCGCGACACCCTCAACGCGGCGATGCGCGACCGCGACTCGTGGGCCGCCCGCGCGGAGGCGCTCGAACTTTCCCTCACCCGCAAGGACGGCGCGGGCGCCCTGCTCGCCTCCGGATCCAAGGCCGTGCGCGGCACGGTGGCCTCGCTCATCGAGGTGTCCGGCGACGCGGAGGACGCGATCGCGGCCGCGCTCGGCGGCCTCGCCGACGCGCTCGCCGTCGACTCGGTGGAGGCCGCGGTCGACGCGATCCGGTGGCTGCGCGACGAGGACGCCGGCCGCTCACGATTCCTCGTAGCCGACGCGACCGCGAACCCAGCCAACCCCAAGGTGACGCTCCCCGCGGGAGCCCAGTGGGCGTCGGACCTCATCAGCGGGCCCGCGGGCATCGTGGACACCGTGCGCGCGCTCGTGTCCGGCGTGGCCGTGGTGGACGACCTCGCGGCCGCGCGCGCGATCGTGTCCGCGCATCCGGACGTCGTGGCCGTGACCCGCAGGGGAGACCTGCTTGGCTCACGCAACGCCTCCGGCGGCGCGGGAGACGCGCCGAGCGTGCTGCACATGCAGGCCGCGCTCGACGACGCGCGCGCCAAGCGGGACGCGGCGGTGGCCGAGCTCGAGAAGACGCAGTTCGCCATCCGCGCGGCCGAGGATGCCGAGGTGAGCGCCCGTACCAGGCACGATGTTGCGCTTGAGCGCCTCAACGAGTCCGACGCGCGCATGGCCGCCGTCGCCGAGCAGCTTGGACAACTGGGCGCGCAGGCCCGCGCCGCCAAGGCGGAGGCCGAGCGCCTCACGTCCCAGGTCGAGGCCGCGCTCGCCCGCATGGAGACCGATCAGACGGAGCTCACGAGCCTCACGGAGCGCCTCCGGGCCGCCCAGGCGCAGCCCGAGCAGACGGAGGCGGAGACGGCAGCCGCGCAGACTCAGCGCGACGAGGATGCCGCCACGGCGTCGGCCGGGCGCGCGCACGAGACCGAAGCGCGCCTCGCCCTGCGGACGGCGGAGGAGCGGGCGAGGGCCCTCTCGGCACGGGCGGAGAGCCTCGAGCGCGCGGTCATCGCCGAGCGCGACGCGCGCGCCCGCGCGGAGGAGGCGGCCGCGCGCCGGGAGCGCCAGGCCCAGGCCGCGCGAGAGGTCACCGAGGGCGCCCGCGAGACGCTCCCGCTCATCGACGCCGCCGTGCAGCGGGCCGACGACGCGCGCGCAGAGGTGGAGGCCGCCCGGAGTGAGCGCGCGGGCACGCTCGCGGACGTCAGACGGCTCGTCGACGAGTACGGCGCCGAGCACGCGCGACTCACCGACGACGCTCACAAGGACGAGGTGGCCCGCGCGGAGCTGCGCGTTCGCCTCGAGCAGCTGCGCCAGCGCGCCGTCGACGACCTCGGCACCGACCCGGACGAGCTCGTCAAGGAGTTTGGGCCGCACGTTCCCGTTCCCAGCCTCGAGGAGGGTGGTGACGCGCAGCCGTTCGTCAGGGAGCAGCAGGAGAAGCGCCTGCGCACCGCAGAGCGCGCCATGTCGCAGCTCGGCCGCGTCAACCCGCTCGCGCTCGAGGAGTTCGCCGCGCTCGAGGAGCGCCACAAGTTCCTCACGGATCAGCTCAGCGACATCAAGAAGTCGCGCGAGGATCTGCTCACGATCGTCAAGGAGATCGACGAGCGCGTGGAGCAGATCTTCGCCGAGGCGTTCGCGGACACGTCGGCGCAGTTCGAGAAGATCTTCCCCAGGCTGTTCCCCGGCGGCACCGGACGGCTGGTCCTCACCGATCCAAGCGACATGCTCATGACCGGGATCGAGGTCGAGGCGAGCCCCGCGGGCAAGAAGGTCAAGCGCCTGTCGCTGCTGAGCGGCGGCGAGCGGTCTCTCACGGCGGTCGCGATGCTCGTGGCGATCTTCAAGGCGCGCCCCAGCCCGTTCTACGTGATGGACGAGGTCGAGGCCGCGCTCGATGACGTCAACCTCGGCCGCCTCCTGGAGATCTTCCGCGAGCTGCGGGATGACTCCCAGCTGATCGTCATCACCCACCAGAAGCGCACCATGGAGATCGCCGACGCGCTGTACGGCGTCACGATGCGCGGGGACGGCGTCACCACCGTGATCAGCCAGCGTCTGAGCGAGGAAACCGCCACCGCCTAGGCGTTTCGCCCCGCCGGGTTGCGTTATCGGCAAACCTGGGTGACGATGGTTTTCAATCCATTTGTCCGTATTTCGCGCGTTGGCGCGGTCAGGAGTGAGCCTCAAGCATGCTTTCGCAGTTGGTTCCGGTCTACGTCATCGGCGGCATCATCGCCGTCGCCATGTTCATCGCCGCGATGGCGGCAGAGGGTAGGGGCGCACACATCCTGCGCCTGTGGCTCGAGTCCGGGCGCAAGAAGGCGGTGCAGACATTGCGCGAGGAGGCCCTCGAAGGCGACGTGCCGCGCGCGCCGAACAACCTGAGCCTCGTGACCCACCTCGGGGCCGCGGAGCGGCGCTATGCCGAGATGGACGCGCGCCGCGTGCGTGAGGAAGAGCGCGCCAACGCCTGACACACTAGGCGCATGAACAGTTCGGGGCTCGGTGGCCTGCTCGTCACCATCGCGGTTGTCCTTGTGGTCGTCATTGCGGCCGTCGCCCTTGGCATTGCCTTTGCCCGACGCTCGCGCAGGGCTTCCGCGCCCGTCGAGTCTCCCTCGCTCGAGTCCGCTGAGGCTCCGCCTGAGGCGCCGGCAGCTCCGGATGCGATCGTCTCCGACACGATCGTCGAGACGCCGGTCTCTCCGGCGCCCACCGAGCTCGTCGAGCGCCCCGAGTCCACGAGCGGTCGCTTCGCACGACTGCGCGGCAGGCTCGGCGCCACTCTCGCGGGGGTGCTGCACCGCGGATCGATGTCCGCGGACGACTACGACGCTCTCGAGGAGGCGCTCCTCCTCGCGGACGTGGGCGCGTCGGCGACCGACGAGATCCTCGCGGGAGTCAAGGCGCGGCTCGGCGCAGACTTCGAGATGGAGCCCCGCGACGCCCTCCGTGCCGCGCTGCTTGAGGCGATCGATCCCGCGGCCGACCGTTCGCTCGCGCTCGGCGAGCCGGGGGAGGGCGAGTCCAGGTCCGTGATCGTCGTCGGCGTCAACGGCGTGGGAAAGACCACCACGGTGGGCAAGCTCGCCCGCGTGCTCGTTGCCGACGGCTACTCCGTGGTGCTCGGCGCCGCGGACACGTTCCGCGCGGCGGCCGCCGATCAGCTCGAGACGTGGGGCGCCAGGGTCGGCGTGCCCGTTGAGCGATCCGAGCGGGACGGAGCCGATCCGGCGTCGGTGGCGTTCGCGGCCGCGGAGCGGGCCGTTGGGGACTCGGTCGACGCGCTGCTCATCGACACCGCTGGCCGCCTGCAGAACAAGCAGGGGCTCATGGACGAGCTCGGCAAGATCGTGCGCGTCGTGGGCAAGGTGGTGCCGCGCGCGGAGGTACTCCTCGTGCTCGACGCCACCACCGGTCAGAACGGGCTCTCCCAGGCGCGCGTCTTCGCCGAGGCGACCGACGTGACCGGAATCGTGCTGACCAAGCTCGACGGCTCGGCGAAGGGCGGCATCGTCGTCGCCGTGCAGAAGGAGCTGGGCGTGCCCGTGAAGTTCGTGGGCCTCGGCGAGGGCGCGGACGACCTCGCCCCATTTGACCCCGCCGGCTTCGTGGACTCGCTGGTAGGCGACGCGTGAGCGAAACCCCACCAGGGTGGTACGACGACGGCAGCGGCGGGCTGCGCTACTGGGACGGCGCCGCCTGGACCGAGCACACGGCGCCGCGGCGCGTTGACCCGGCCCCAGCGTCGGGCCCCCAACGCAAGGCGGGAGCATGGCTGTGGCTCGTGGTTGGCGGCGTCGCCGTGGTGCTCGTGGGCGTCACCGTTGGCGTGGTGCTGCTCCTGTCGTCCCACCAGGGACCCGTCAATAAGGCGAAGGCGGCCCTCGAGATGTACAACTCCGCGTGGCTCAACGTCGACTGCGACGCCCTCCAGGAGGCGACGACGGAGGCGTTCCGCTACGACTGGGGCTACGAGGACTGCTCCGCGTTCGAGGACGACGCCACCGACTTCGACCAGGTGAACCGTGACTACCGGACCACCGTCGACGACACCTCGTTCGTGTCCGGTCACGTGGTGGTGACGACAACGGAGAGCTACACGGACGTGGACGGCAGCGACTTCGTGGACCACGTCACGTACACCGTGGTGAACGACGGCGACGCGTGGCGGATCGACATGATCGACTTCGCCGGCGACGACGAGGGCGAGACGGACGTCTAGCCGCACTGCCCGCGGGCGGTCAGAGCAGGTGGCCCATCCGGTCGCGCTTGGCCTGAAGGTACCCGCGGTTGGACGCCTGCTGGCCAACGAGAAGCGGCACCCGCGACAGCACGGTGATTCCGTTGGCGGACAGCTGGGCGATCTTGTCAGGATTGTTCGTGAGCAGCCGCACCTCGTCGAGCCCCAAGTCCTCGAGGATCGCGGCCGCGGCCGCGTACTCGCGGGCGTCCGCGGGCAGGCCGAGCGCGAGGTTGGCGTCCAGCGTGTCGAGGCCCTCCTCCTGCAGGCGGTAAGCCTGCAGCTTGGCGAGCAGGCCGATGCCGCGACCCTCGTGTCCGCGCAGATAGATGATGACTCCGCCCTCGGCGGCGACGGCGGCCATGGCCGAGTCGAGCTGCGGGCCGCAATCGCACTTGAGCGAGCCGAGCGCCTCTCCCGTGAGGCACTCAGAGTGGACGCGAACGAGCGCTCCGGGCCGCAATGCCTCGGATCCCGGCGCCTCGGCGATCAGCGCGAGGTGCTCCGCGCCCGTCGCGATGTCCCGGTAGCCACGCACGCGGAAGTCGCCGTGGAGCGTCGGGATGGTGGTCTCGACCTCGAAGGTGAGGCGGTCGGTGACGGTGGGGGCGCTCACAGCCCCTCCAACGGTGTCTCGGTGTCCGCGAGGCGAGCCAGGTCGACGGGGGTCCCGCGGCGCAGCAGCGCGGCGATGGGCGTGCTCACCCCGCGCATGTTGACCGCGAGGGCGCCAACCGGGACGCCGCCGGCCACGCGGAAGCCGATGAACTCCCCGCTCGCTGGGTCCCCGCGATAGACGACCTCGGTGCCGTCATCCGCAATCGGGAAGCCGCTGTAGCCCATCGAGGCGTCGTACTGCTTGGTGAGGAAGGCGGGGATGTCGTCATAGGACACGCCTTGGCCGAGCATCGAGCGGGCCGCCGCGGCCCCGCCCGCCCTCGCGTTGGACCAGTGCTCGCTGCGAACTCGCATGCCCGTCACGGGGTGGAGGACGCTCGCGATGTCTCCCGCCGCGAACACGTCGGGGGCACTGGTCCGCAGCGCGGCGTCCACGAGCACGCCGTTGTCCACCGCCAAGCCGGCCGCCGAGGCGAGGTCCGTGAGGGGGACGGCGCCGATGCCGGCGACCACGGCGTCGGCGGGGACAACCTCGCCGCCCTCGAGCACCACGCCCGTCACGCGGCCGTCCCGGCCCTCGATCGCCTGGACGGAGACCGAACGGCGCACCACCACGCCCTGGGCGAGGTGCAGTCCGGTCACGTACTCGCCGAGCTCGGCGCCGAGCACGCGCCCGAGCGGCACCTCGTCGAGCGTGAGCACGGTGACGGCGTTGCCCAGCCGGGTAGCGGTCGCCGCGACCTCCATGCCGATCCAGCCGGAGCCGATGACCGCGAGCCTGCGGCCGCCGCCCGCGAGTTCGGCGTGGAGGGCCTCGGAGTCGTCGAGGGTGCGCAGGTGGTGGACGCCCGCGAGCTCCGCTCCCGGGATCGTGAGGCGGCGGGGAGCGGAACCCGTGGCGAGTAGGGCCTGGTCATAGTGGAGAGCGCGCCCGGATTCGAGCCGCACCTCGTGGGCGTCCGGGTCAAGCGCGACCACGGTTTCGCCGGTGAGCAGCTCGATGCCGTTCTCGGCGTACCACTCGCGGGTCGCCACGAACACCGAGTCTCGCTGCGCGGCGCCCGCAAGCAGGTCCTTCGACAGGGGAGGGCGGTTGTAGGGCGGGTGCGGCTCTGTGCCGATGAGCGTGATCGGGCCCTCGTGCCCCTCCTCGCGGAGCGTGCGGGCCGCGGTGCCCCCTGCCAGCCCGGCCCCTACGATGACGATGGATCCCATGACCTGCCTGCCTCCTGCCGCGCGATGGGCGGCTCATAGCGAGCGTAGGTTCGCGAGAATTCTTTTGTCAAGATTTACTGTTTTAGAGATAGGATGGACGCATGAACGCCGCACCGGAGCCGTCAGCGGTCGCGAGCGCGCTCGCGGATCCCGTGCGCCGGGACCTGCTCGCGCTCGTCACGCGCCGCGGGGAGCCGATGGGCAGGGATGAGGCCGCGGCGTCCCTGGGGATTCCCCGCGCGACGGCGGCGTTCCACCTCGACAGGCTCGCCGACGCCGGGCTGCTCGTCGCGGAGTTCAGGCGCCTCTCCGGCCGCACCGGCCCTGGCGCCGGGCGCCCCGCCAAGCTGTACAGGGCCGCCTCAAGCGAGGCGTCCATGTCCGTTCCGGCCCGACGCTATGACCTCGCCGCCGAACTGCTCACCGCCGCGATGGAGCGAGCCGAGCACGCGGGGGAGTCCCCGCGCGTGGCGCTTGGGGAGGTCTGTGGCCAGTTTGGGCGCGAGCTTGGCGACTCCGGGGACACCATCGGGGAGGTGCTCGTCGCGACGGGCTACGAGCCGATCGACGACGGCGACGGGGGGCTCGTGCTTGCGAACTGCCCGTTCCGCTCGCTCGCCAAGGACTATCCGGAGACGATCTGCGGCGCCAACCTCGCGCTGCTGAGCGCCGCCGCCGAGGCCACGGACTCGCAGGGCCTCGAGGTGCGCTTCGAGCCAAGCGCCGAGTGCTGCTGCGTGCATCTGGTGCCCCAACAGCGCGACTGACACCAGCGTCGGGCCCCGCCTGCGCAACACACCTTTTACGTGGGAGGCGAATACGTAACGCCCCCGAAACTCGCGGGCCGTTCAGGGGTAACACTCGCGCGGGACTCTTTTCCCACTGCTGGCCGCCCGGTCGGCGGAGGGAGAAAACACAGTATGTTCACGCTGGACACTGGCAATACCGCGTGGATGATCGTTGCGACCGCACTTGTCCTTCTGATGACGCCGGGTCTGGCGTTCTTCTACGGAGGCATGGTTCGCGCGAAGTCCGTGCTCAACATGATGATGATGAGTTTCATCAGCATCGGCACCATCGCAGTCATCTGGGTGGTGTACGCCTACGGCCTCGCCTTCGGCACCGACACCGCGGGAGGCCTGATCGGCAGCCCATCAGGGTTCGTCGGCGTCAACGGCCTCGACGACGCCAACGGCGTCCTCGCTGGCAGCGGAGTGCCGTTCCTGGTGTGGATCGCATTCCAGGCGACCTTCGCGATCATCACCGTCGCGCTCATCTCCGGCTCCGTCGCCGACCGCATGAAGTTCGGCACGTTCGCCGTCTTCACGGTGATCTGGGTCACGCTCGTCTACACCCCGCTCGCCCATGGCGTGTGGAGCGGCGGCTTCCTCGGCAGCCTGTCGCCCACTCCGGTGATCGACTTCGCCGGTGGAACCGTGGTCCACATCAACGCCGGTGCCGCTGGTCTCGCGCTCGCGATCCTGCTCGGCCTGCGCAAGGGATTCGGCAAGGAGCCGTTCAAGCCCCACAACCTGCCGTTCGTGATGCTCGGCGCCGCGCTGCTGTGGTTCGGCTGGTTCGGGTTCAACGCCGGCTCCGAGGGCGCCGCGGACGGCACCGCCGGCCGCGCCTTCCTCAACACCACGGTGGCCCCCGCCATCGCGATGCTCGGCTGGCTGCTCGTGGAGAAGATTCGCGACGGCAAGCCCACCTCGCTCGGTGCCGCGTCCGGAATCGTCGCGGGTCTCGTCGCGATCACGCCGGCCGCCGCGTCGGTGGACACGTGGGGAGCGCTCGCCATCGGCTTCATCGCCGGTGCGGTTTGCTCGCTCGCCGTGGCGCTCAAGTACAAGTTCGGGTACGACGACTCGCTCGATGTTGTGGGTGTCCACCTCGTCGGCGGTGTGGTCGGCACCGTGCTGATCGGCTTCTTCGCCAACCTGGACGAGGGCACGACGTTTGCGCCCGAGGGCGCTCTCAGCGGCCTGTTCTACGGTGGCACCGCGGAGCAGCTCTGGTCGCAGATCATCGGCGCCGGAGTGGCGATCATCTACTCGTTCGTCGTAACGCTCATCATCGGCCTTATCCTCAAGGTGACGATCGGCCTGCGCGTCAGCGAAGAGATCGAACTGTCTGGCATTGACCTCGCCGAACACGGCGAGACCGCATACGAGGAGGCGAAGTAGCCATGAAGCTGGTCACTGCGATCATTCAGCCCCACCGCGTTGACGAGGTCCGCGCCGCCCTTGAGGCGGTCGGCGTCAAGGGAGTGACGGTCTCCGAGGCTGCCGGCTACGGCCGCCAGAAGGGACACACCGAGGTCTACCGCGGTGCCGAGTACACCGTCGACCTGGTGCCCAAGACGCGTCTCGAGGTTCTCGTGGACGACGGCGACGCAACCGCGGTCACCGAGGCCATCGTCGGCGCCGCCCAGACGGGCAAGATCGGCGACGGCAAAGTCTGGGTTGTGCCGGTGGACGACGTGGCCCGTGTGCGCACGGGCGAGCACGGCGCCGACGCGCTCTAGCGACGCACTAACTGCATCATGACGAGCCGCGCGGGTTCAGTTCCGTCCGGCTCGGGGGCTGAGGTCCCGCATCCCCAAGGGGTGCGGGACCTCAAGCGTCTCCGGCGAGAGCTGGCCGAGCGCCTCTACGCCGACAAGGTTCCGGGCAGTGAGCGCCGCGCCCAGCTGACCGATCTCATGAACGCGCGCCTCGCCGAGCACTTCTCGGAGACTCTGCGATCGGTGGTGCCCGACGGCGCTTCCGGGGCCACGCTCGCGGCCGTCGGTTCCGTTGGTCGTGGGGATGCGGGCCCGGCCTCCGATCTTGACCTCGTTCTACTCCACGACGGGCAGTCGCTGTCCAAGTCCGAGGTCGCCGACCTCGCGCAGCGGCTCTGGTACCCCATCTGGGACGCAGGCCTCGAGCTCGACCACTCGACGCGGTCGATCACCGAGTGCCGCCAGGTGGCGGCAAAGGACCTCGCCGCGGCGGCCGGGCTCCTCGACCTCAACCCCATCGCGGGTGACGAGGACCTCGCGAAGCAGGCCCGCGCGCTCATCTACCAGGACTGGCGCGCCCAGGCGCGCAAGAAGCTCCCCGAACTCCTCAGTGCCTCTCGCGCCCGCGCCGAGCGCTTCGGCGAGGTCGCCTATCTCATCGAGCCGAACCTCAAGGAGTCGCGCGGCGGGACCCGCGACTACATCAGCCTGGGGGGCGCTCGCGGCCACATGGCTCACCGACCGGCCGCACGGGGCGGTCGACGACGCCGCGCGGCTGCTCATGGATGTCCGCGACGCCGTCCAGATGGTGGCCGGACGCCCGCAGAACGTGCTGGGGCGCCACCTCGCGGCCGAGACCTCCGCGCTGCTCGGCTACGACGACCCGGACGAGGTGCTCCGGCTGCTCGCCGAAGCCGGCAGAACTGTCGCGTTCGCGCTCGACTCAACCGAGCGTCGGGCACGCAGGGCGATCGAGAAATCCGGGGTGGGCTCGCGTGCCTTCATCGCGCGGCGCCGCGCGGTCGCTCCCCGCCACGTGTCAGTGGGGGAGGGGCTCATCGACGTGGATGGAGACCTTGCGCTCGCTCAGGACTGGGACGTGGAGGCCGACGCCGAACTCCCGTTGCGCGCGGCCGCCGTTGCCGCGACCACGGGGCTCCCGTTCACGCCGAGCCTGCTCGAGGCGCTCCCGAGCGCGCCAGACCTGCCGACGCCGTGGCCGCCGAGCGCCCGCGCTCACCTTCGCGACCTGCTGCGCGCCTCGAACCACCTGGTGAGTGTGTGGGAGGCGGTTGACCTCGCGGGTCAGGTGGTGCGGTGGATCCCCGAGTGGGAGGGCGTGCGCAACCGGCCCCAGCGCTCGCCCGTGCACCGCTTCACGGTGGACCGGCACATGGTGGAGACCGTGGTGCTGGCGGGCAAGCATCGACGCTCGGTGCCCAACCTGGACCTGGTCTTGTTCACCGGGTTGATTCACGACATCGGAAAGCGCGCGGGGGCGACGAACCATTCGGTTGACGGAGCCGCGCTGATCCCGGCGATCTGCGAGCAGATCGGCTTCGACGCCGCTTTCACCGCCGACGCCACCCTTCTGGTGCGTGAGCACCTCACGCTCGCCGGTCTCGCGACCACCGAGGACGTCAACGACCCGGCCACGGCGGATCGGCTGCTCGCGGCGATCGACGGCCGCGCGGACCTCCTCGAGGCCCTGCGGGCGCTGACAGAGGCCGACGCGAAGGCCGCCGGTCCCAAAGCGTGGACCAGCTGGCGCGCCGCGCTCGTCGACGGCCTCACCGAGAACGCAAGGCGACGGCTCGGGGTGTAGGTGATGGCAGCGTCGGGCCTGCGACGGCACAGCCCGCGGCGTGGCAGCCCGCGGCGTCACAACCCGCGGCTGCGAACCGGATCCGCCCCAGTTCCGGGCCCGCGCCGGCAGTATTCGCCGCGTTTGCGGTTCACAGCCGCGGGCGGCGCAGCGAACAGGGCCGCTCCCGGCACCCAGGTACTCTTGTACGAGCCCCCACCCGAAGGGAATCAGGTGTTCGCCAACCTCTCCGATCGTCTCACCGCGACCTTCCGCAACCTGCGCGGCAAGGGTCGCCTCAGCGAGGCAGACATCGACGCGACGATCCGCGAGATCCGCCGCGCGCTCCTCGATGCCGACGTCGCCGTGCCGGTGGTCCGCACGTTCACGGGCAACATCCGCGAGCGCGCCCTGGGCGCTGAGGTCAGCGGCGCGCTCAACCCCGCGCAGCAGGTCGTCAAGATCGTCAACGAGGAGCTCATCGCGATCCTCGGCGGCGAGTCCCGCCCGCTGAAGTTCGCCAAGAACGGGCCCACGGTCATCATGCTCGCGGGCCTCCAGGGCGCCGGAAAGACGACCCTCGCGGGCAAGCTCGCGCACCACCTGAAGCAGCAGGGCCAGACTCCGCTGCTCGTGGCCGCGGACCTCCAGCGCCCCAACGCCGTGACACAGTTGCAGGTGGTCGGCGAGCGCGCTGGCGTGCCCGTATTCGCCCCCGAACCAGGCGTGACGCGCGAGGACGAGAAGGTTCGCGGCAACCCCGTCAAGGTGGCCAAGAAGGGCATCAAGGAGGCGGAGAGCCGCCAGCACTCGGTCGTGATCGTCGACACCGCGGGCCGCCTCGGCGTTGACCGCGAACTCATGCAGCAGGCCGCGGACATCCGCAAGGCGATCGATCCTCAAGAGGTGCTGTTCGTCATCGACGCGATGATCGGTCAGGACGCCGTCGCGACCGCGCAGGCGTTCCAGCAGGGTGTCGACATCACGGGCGTAGTCCTCACCAAGCTCGACGGCGACGCCCGCGGTGGCGCGGCGCTGTCCGTCGCCGAGGTCACCGGCCGCCCCATCCTCTTCGCCTCCACGGGAGAGAAGCTCGAGGACTTCGAGGTCTTCCACCCGGACCGCATGGCGAGCCGCATCCTCGACATGGGCGACGTCCTCACGCTGATCGAGCAGGCGGAGAAGGCCTTCGATCAGGACGAGGCCGCCAGGATGGCCGAGAAGGTCGTCAAGGGCGAGGACTTCACCCTCGCGGACTTCCTGAGCCAGATGCAGCAGCTCAAGAACATGGGCTCGATGAAGAAGATGCTGACCATGCTCCCTGGTATGGGGCAGGTTCGCGATCAGATCGAGAACTTCGACGAGCGAGAGATCGTCCGCACGGAGGCGATCATCCAGTCCATGACGCCCGCCGAGCGCGACAACCCCAAGCTCCTCAACGGCTCCAGGCGGTCTCGCATCGCCCGCGGCTCGGGCATGCAGGTGAGCGACGTGAACTCGCTCATCAAGCGCTTCGAGGACGCCCAGGTGATGATGCGCGCGATGGCAAAGAACGGCGGCAACGTGCCGGGAATTCCCGGCATGGGGGGCGGCGCTCCGGGCTCGTTCGGCGGCTTCCCCGGCGGCAAGAAGTCCAAGGGCAAGCAGGCGCCCCAGCGCAAGGTCAAGGGCAAGAGCGGCAACCCCGCGGTGCGGGCTCAGCAGGAGGCCGCCGCTCGCAATAAGCCCGACGCTGCCGCGGCCCCCGGCTCGGCGTTCGGCTTGGGCGCGCAGCAGGCTCCGGAGGAGTTCGACCCCTCCACCCTGAGCGGCGACTTCGGCAAATACCTGCGGAAATAACGTGTTATGAGTAGGTTCCACATAGTCGGTTCCGTTACTCATAACACGTTATTGGTAACCGGAGAGACCTGGGTCTCCGACGGCGTCATCCACCTTGAGCGACCCGATGACGGACCCTTCGAGACCATCGAGGGCTTCGCCGTGCCGGGGCTCGTGGACGTGCACTGCCACGTGGGACTCGACAGCGGGGGACCGCTCGGCGAAGAGCTCACTCTCAAGCAGGCCCACGCGGACCGCGATGCGGGCACCCTCCTCATTCGCGAGCCCGGCTCTCCCGTCGACACGGGCTTCCTTCACGGCGTCGCGAGCGCCCCGCGCCTCATCAGAGCGGGCCAGTTCATTGCCCGCCCCAAGCGCTACATCAAGGGTTACGCGCGCGAGATCGAGGTAGGGGACCTGCCCCGCGTCGCCGCCGAAGAGGCCCGCAGGGGAGACGGCTGGATCAAGCTCATCGCCGACTGGATCGACCGCGACGCGGGTGACCTGACGCCCCTGTGGCCGGCCAAAGAGCTCAAGGACGCCGTGGCGGCAGCCCATGAAGAGGGCGCCCGCGTCACCGCGCACACCTTCTCCACCGAGGCGATCGACGACCTGCTCGACGCCGGCATCGACTGCCTGGAGCACGGCACCGGCATGACCGCGGACCACATGGCGCGCGCGGCCGCCGCGGGCGTCCCAGTGGTTCCGACGCTGCTGCAGGTGGGCAACTTCGCCGCCTTCGCGGCACAGGGCGAGGCGAGATTCCCCGCGTACGCGCGCCGCATGCGCGCGATGTTCGAGCGGCGGCACGAGCAGGTCCTCGCGATGTGGGAGGCGGGCGTCCAGCTGCTCATCGGCACCGACGCCGGGGGAGAGGTCGGCCACGGCGAGCTGCCCGCGGAGTGCCTCGAACTTCAGCGCGCGGGGATTCCGGCCCTCGATGTGCTCGCGGCCGCGAGCTGGCGGGCCCGCGAGTTCCTCGGCGTCCCGGGGATCGAAGAGGGCGCGAGCGCGGACCTCGTCGTGTACGAGAACGACCCCAGCAAAGACGTCGCCGCCCTCGCCGAGCCGAAGGCAGTGATCCTTCGGGGCCTCCGCGTCGTTTAAGAGTTCGTGAAGAGATCCGCCGCCGTGCCACAGCGCGCACACGACGACCGGGCACAATGAGCCATGGCCGCAGCCCCCACGACCGAACGTAACCCCGTCGCCCGCTTGCGCGAGCGTCGGGCCGATGCCCTCGTGGCGGCACTGTGGTGGGTGGGCGCCGCCGCCGTCGCGTTCTTCATCGCCGAGGGCGGCCTCACGATCCTGTCCCCGGTCGACTACGTGTACTCGCTCGGCAGGGTCGCGGGACTCGTGGCCGCCGTGCTCGTCATGAACCAGATCCTGCTCATCTCTCGCGTCCCGTGGATCGAGCGCACGCTCGGGCACGACCGCGCGGCGGTCACGCACACCCTCATGGGCAAGGTCGCCTTCATCGCGATGCTCGTCCACGCGGGGCTCATCCTCATCATGACCGCGCACTACGACGGTCGGTCCGTGCTCAGCGAGATCCCCGCGATGTGGGACCTTGGCTGGTTCATGGTCGCCGCGCAGGCGGCCCTCGGATTCTTCACGCTTGTGGTGGTCACGAGCCTGCTGATCGTGCGCCGCCGCTGGCGGTATGAGACCTGGCACACGGTCCATCTGTTCGTCTACCTCGCAATAGTGCTCGTGATCCCGCACCAGTTCATCGAGGGCTCCACGTTCCGCTCCAAGGGGCTCGCGTGGTGGTTCTGGCTGGCGCTCTACGTGGTCGCGATCGGCGCGTGGTTCGTCTTCCGCATCGCGCGGCCCCTGCTCTATGCCCGACGCTTCCGCCCCGTGGTCTCGCAGGTCACCTCAAACGCGGATGGCTCGACGACGGTGGTGATCACCGGCCGCGGCCTCGCTGGGCTTGGCGCGCGGCCGGGTCAGTTCATGCTGTGGCGGTTCCTCGCTTCCGGCTACTGGCGCGAGGCGCACCCGTTCTCGCTCTCTGCGGCGCCGGGTGACTCGCTGCGCATCACCGTGGGGGCGAGCGGCGACTTCAGCCGCTCGCTCGCCTCGCTTCCTGTCGGTACACCCGTGCTGTTTGAGGGGCCGCTCGGCGTCTTAACGTCCGCCGCTCGCACGCGCCCCGGCGCGGTCTACGCGGCAGGGGGCATCGGCATCACACCCTTAAGGGCGATGCTCGAGGAGCCGCACTCCGGGCCGGTTGACATCGTGCTGCGCGCGAGCTCGGAGGAGCAGGTGCCGCTTCGCGACGAGGTCCACGCGCTCGCCGCCGCCCTCGGCGCCCGCGTTCACGAGTTCTATGGGCCCCGCGGCTTCGGCTGGTCAACTGTCGCGGAGCCCGTCAAGCTCGCGAGCCTCGTGAGCGACCTGCCGGCCAGGGACGTGTACATCTGCGGTCCCGCCGCATGGGCCGACGCCGTTGAGGCCGACGCTCTCGCGTCCGGTGTGGCGCCTGAGGCGATTCACCGCGAGAGGTTCGGGTGGTAGCGATGCGAACGTCTCACAAGCTCGTGATCGGCGGCGGCTGCGCCGCGATCGTCGCCGTCGGCTTCGCCGCCGCGCCGCCGCTCTCGGTCAGCTCTGGTGAGGTTACGGCCGAGCCGAGCGCCACCGCGTCCGGGGCCGAGACCTTCGCAGGCCCCGCGGTCAGCAACGCGCGGGGCACGTACCAGGCGCAGATCACCGTGGTGGACGGCAAGGTCACCGATGTCATTGCCCTGCAGGCGGGAACGCAGGACCCCAACTCGATCGCGGTCAACAGCATGGCGATCCCGGCGTTCCGCGCCGAGGTGCTCGAGGCGCAGACCTGGGACGTCGCCGCCGTCTCCGGCGCGTCGTTCACGAGCCCGGCCTTCATCGAGTCGCTCCAGGGAGCCTTCGAGGCCGCGGGGCTGTCCCAATGAAACTGCTGTCGTGAACCCAGTCACCTCGCGCGTGCGCGCCATGGCGATGGCGTTCGACATCACGCTAGACGGGGTGGCGAGCGAAGCGGCCGCACGCTCTGCAATCGATGGGATGCACCGCGAGCTGCTCCGCGCGGACGACCTGTTCTCGCTGTTCCGCCCGGACACCCCTATGGCGCGACTCGCGAATGGGACGGCGACTCTCGCCGACATGCCGGTCGAGGTCATCGAGGTGTTGCGCCTGTGCGAGAGCTATCGGATCGCGACCGGCGGGGCATTCGACGCCAAGCGCCCCGACGGCGTCATCGACCCAACGGGAATCGTCAAGACGTGGGCCGTTGCCAAGGCGACCCAACGCCTTGGCGGCGTGCCTGCGTGGCTGGTGGCAGCGTCGGGCGATGTGGTGGCGCACGGCCGGGAGTGGCCGGTGGGAATTGCCGACCCAGCGGTGAAGGGCGACCCCGCGGGAACGAAGGTGCTCGACGTGGTCCTCATCGGCGGCGCGTTTGCGGCCGTGGCCACCTCGGGGTCCGCGCAGGTGGCGAACCACATCTGGGATCCCGTGACGGGAGAGCCGGCGAGGCACTTCCTGCAGGCGTCGGTCGCGGGCACGGACCTCGTCGAGTGTGACGCGTGGGCCACCGCGATCTGCGCCGGGGGCGGACCGGTCGTGGAACGGGCGGTCGCCGCGGGACTCGAGGTGCTCATCGTGACGTCGGGGCGCTCGCAGGGCGGTTACGAGGCCGTCGCGAGCGCTGGTTGGCCGCGCGCGCCCCGGCCATAGCGTCGGGCATCGACGGAGGCGGCGGGTTGGTACCCCTGGGCGCGGTCTGGCACAATAGACCGCTGGCGCGAAAGTCGCCACCCGTCTTGCTGGCCACACTCGTGGCCGGCTCATACCGGAATCGAGGAATGCAGCCATGGCTGTGAAGATTCGCTTGAAGCGCTTCGGCAAGAAGCGTGCCCCCTTCTACCGCGTCGTCGTGATGGACTCGCGCACCAAGCGCGATGGCCGCGCGATCGAGGAGATCGGCAAGTACCACCCCACCGAGGAGCCTTCGGTCATCGAGATCAACTCGGACCGCGCGCAGTACTGGCTCGGCGTTGGCGCCCAGCCCACCGAGCAGGTGACCGCGCTCCTGAAGCTCACGGGTGACTGGCAGACCTTCAAGGGCGAGAAGGGTGCCAAGAACACCGTCAAGGTCAAGGGCGAGAAGGTCAGCGCCGAGGAGGCCATCAAGGCCCACGCCGACGCCGCCGAGAAGGCCAAGGCCGCGAAGTCCGAGGCTGCTGCCGCCGCCAAGGCCGAGGCTGAGGCTACTGCCGCCGCTGAGGCGAAGGCCGCTGAGGCCGCCGCTGCCGAGGCTGCTGCTGAGGTCGTTGCCGACGCTGAGGTTGCCGACGCTGAGGTTGTTGCCGACGCTGAGGTTGCCGAGGAGGCTCCCGCTGAGGAGGCCGTCGCTGACGAGGCCGTGGCCGACGCCGAGGCCGCCGAGGACGCTTCCGAGGAGAAGTAAGTGGTCACCGAGGCGCTCGAGTTCCTGGTGCGGTCCATCGTCCGCAATCCGGACGACGTGCGCGTCACCGAGCGTTCGGGCCGCCGCGGCACCACGCTCAACGTGGTGGTGAACCCGGAGGACCTTCCGCGCGTCATCGGCCGTCGTGGCCGCACCGCGCAGGCGATTCGCACCGTGATCGACGCGATCTCTCGCGACGAAGTGCGCGTCAACATCGTCGACGTCGCCTAGCCGGCGTTTACGCGAGAGCGGCCCCGGACCTTTCGGTCCGGGGCCGCTCTGCTGTTGGGGCGGCGCTACTTCTTGGCGCCCGCGAGGTAGTTGGTGGTCTCGCGGCTGAACAGCATGAGCAGCACCACGCCGGAGATCAGGATCTGGATCATCGCGGCCACGGCAGCGTCGGACCCGATCGCGATCCACGCGCCGATGTGCACGCCGATGTGCACGCACATCACGATCGCGATGAGCCAGCGCGCTACCGCCGAGCCCTGGAAGAACAGGGCCGCGACCGCCACCGTGGCGAGCCCGATGAGCAGAGCCGCCCACGCGAGCCACTTGGCATTGTCGGGAATCGAGTCCTTCTCGATGAGCCACGCCGTGCCGGCGATGACGTCGCCGGCCCCGGCCAAGAGCGCGAGCAGGGTGACGACCACCACGTCCGTTGGGCGGGCCGCCTTGGTGCCCGGCACGGACGCAGGCGGGCTCGGGGTCGTGGGTGAGGTCGTCGCCGACCCCATGAGTGGTTCCGATACCGGCTCGACGAAGGGCTCCGAAGGGGTGTTCTCGTCGGTCATTGATCCTCCTGGTTGAGCGGCTCGTGCGAGCCGGTTGTGGTGGTGGAGGGCTGGGTTCGCCCTCGGAAGTAGTCGGAGGCACTGCCGCTGCTGAGCAGCGCGATGACGAGGATGGCGATCGCGGCGTCGAACACCGCCGGCCACACCGTGACGTAGCGGATCGCGACCAGGGCCCACACCGCGTTGGCGAGGCGCAGAGACATCACCAGGATGGTGAGCACGCGCATGAACTGGCTTCCGCGACCAAGGCCGTACGCGACCAAGGCCGTGAGCACGCCGAGGAGCAGCGCGACGAGCGCCCAGTACCGCACGTACTCGACCCCAACGGGCGCGAGCGCGAAGCGCGCCTTGTCGAACGACACGATGAGCAGCCAGATGCTCGCGACCAGATCGCCGAACGCGGCGAGCCACACGAGGGCGAGCACGACGGTCACTCCAAGGGGGCGGCTGCGCTCGTCGATGGGCGCCTGAGGCTCGCTCATATGCCACACGCTAGCCCTTGGAAAGGTCAGGGAGCGGACAATCTAGAATTGCCGCCATGAGGCTGTTAGTCGCGCGCATCGGCAAGGCCCACGGGCTCAAGGGCGAGGTGACGCTCGATCTTCGCAGCGACACTCCCGAAACCCGCTTGATACCAGGGGCGACGTTCCAGACTGAGAGGGACGGCGTCGGGCGCCTCACGGTGGAGAAGGTGCGGGAGCAGCACGGACGCTGGTTTGTCACCTTCGCCGAGATCGGCGACCGTACCGCCGCGGAGGACGCGCGCGGCACCGAGCTCGTCATCGACGCGGAGGCTTCGGATGAGGAGGGCGCGTGGTTCATCCACGAGCTCGTTGGCCTGCGGGCCGTGCGGCCAGACGGGACCGAGGTTGGCGAGGTGGTCGACCTGCTCGACATGCCCGCCCACGACGTGCTCGTTGTCCGCGAGCCCAGCGGCCACCGCGCCATGATCCCGTTCATCGAGGCGTTCGTTCCCGAGGTGGATGTGGAGGATGGTCGCGTCATCGTGACACCGCCGTTCGGGCTGCTGGAAGGCGAGGACGTCGAATGAGGATCGACGTCATCACGATCTTCCCCGAGTTCTTCGGGGTCCTCGACGTGAGCCTCCTGGGCAAGGCGCGCGCGGCCGCCCTCGTGGAGACCCACGTCCACGACCTCCGTGGCTGGACGCACGACGTCCACCACACCGTGGACGACGCCCCATTCGGCGGCGGCGCCGGGATGGTCATGAAGGCGGACGTCTGGGGCGAGGCGCTCGACGAGGTCCTCACGGCGCAGGGCGTCTTGCTCATCCCGAGCCCCGCGGGGGTGCCGTTCACGCAGGCCCTGGCCGCGGAACTGGCGCGTGCGGAGCAGCTGGTCTTCGCGTGCGGTCGCTACGAGGGCATCGACGCGCGCGTGCCGGAGCACTTTGCGAGCCGCGGCTTCCGGGTGCTCGAGGTGAGCCTCGGCGACTACGTCCTCAACGGGGGAGAGGTGGCCGCGTTCGCGATGATCGAGGCGATCACCCGTCTCATCCCCGGATTCATGGGGAACGCCGAGTCGATCGTCGAGGAAAGCCATGCCGACGGGCTCCTCGAGTACCCCTCGTACACTCGCCCGGCCACGTGGCGGGGTTTGGACGTGCCAGACGTTCTGCTGAGCGGTCACCACGCTCGCATCGGCGAGTGGCGGGCCGAGCAGCAGCTGACTCGCACGCGCGAGCGCAGGCCGGATCTGCTCTTGTAGGCGCGCTGCCACCTATGGCTGGGTTCGCCATGCGCCCGCGGCGGATGGGGAGTAACGTGCCCATCGGGTGCCCATCGGGTGCCCATCGGGTGCCCATCGGGTGCCCATCGGGTGCCCGGTCACGCTGATGTGACCCAGGGGGGTACACCATGATGAAGTCACCACTCCACCAAAGTGGGGACACGTCACTCTCACCGCCACAACCCTCGAGCGGTCGAAGATGGTAGCGTCTTCGTCCACGTCAGGAACGACTAACTACACGCGAGCAGCCGTTGCGTTCTACGCGCCTATTCAGGGCACGCCTCTGACGTGGACGACGTCCGCAAACGTCCAAACAACCACCGCCTACTCACCAACTCCGCCTACAAGCAGGATCTACATGAGTGGCTGGACTCAGAACCCCTCGACGGATGCGGCGTGCAGCACAGCGGTCTACTCGGCGTAGCGGTCATCGCCATCTGTCTTGTTGTCGCTGGGTGCTCAGCGCCCAGCGACAACAACACGGCTGGGGATCCCGTAGTCGCCGAATTGGCTGCACACGAACTGCAAACCCCTGGCAGACCAGCGGAAGTGGTGGATCAGCTCACTCGAATTCGGGACACGGGGTCCGTCGACTATGCGGACTACCAGGAGGCGGCTCGCTCATGGGTTGACTGCGTTGCGAAAGAGGGCATAGCGGCAACGCTTGTGCCGGTCAAGCAGTTTGGTCTCGATTTGTACAGCACGTCCGAGCAGTTTCCAGCGGGGGTACAGGCCGGAGACGCAACTGATGAGACGCTGAGAAAGGCGTCGCAGGCGTGCCGCGACGCTTGGTGGGCTCCGGTGGAAGATGTGTACCTCAACAGCCCCGCGTCCTTGCAGACACTGGAGGACAGCATTGCACCCTTTAGGGAAGCCGCGCTGTCGTGCCTCTCCCGAAATGGCAAGCCGCTCGAAGCGGATGCGACCCGCGACGAGATCATGCGAGCGAACGCCGACCTAACCATCGCCACTGGCACGGACTGCCTTGAAAACGCTGGGTACCTCGGCCAGTAGCGGAAGCGACGCACGCAAAACCGCGCCCGTTGTGGCAGAATAGACCCTCGGTGTCTGCGTAGCGTCGGCCTGCCACAGGGGGTCGAGCACTCACTCACGGAACACCATCACTCACGAAGCCTTAGGGCAGAGCCGCGCAGGACCTGTGGCGTGTGCGAGGAGTTACGTCATGCAGAAGCTTGACTCGATCACCGCGGGCCAGCTCCGCGACGACATCCCGGACTTCCGGGCCGGCGACACCGTCAAGGTGCACGTGAAGGTCGTCGAGGGCAACCGTTCCCGCGTGCAGGTCTTCCAGGGCATCGTCATCGCCCGCCAGGGCCAGGGCATCGGCGCCACCTTCACGGTGCGCAAGATCTCGTTCGGCGTTGGCGTGGAGCGCACGTTCCCCGTTCACACCCCCACCATCGACCACGTTGAGCTCGTCAGCCGCGGCGACGTACGCCGCGCCAAGCTCTACTACCTGCGCGGCCTGCGCGGTAAGGCTGCTCGCATCCGCGAGAAGCGCGAGAACTGACATCAGCACAGACGCTGACGCACCGGCGGAGGCCCCTGGGGTCTCCGCCGGTCGTCGCCTGTGGGGGTACACCAAGGAAGTGCTGATCGTGGTGGTCAGTGCGCTGGTGCTGTCCTTCCTGATCAAGACGTTCTTCTTCCAGTCGTTCTGGATCCCTTCGGGCTCCATGGAGCCCACGCTCGTCTACGGCGACCGCATCCTCGTGACCAAGTGGCGGCCGGACCCGCTGCCACTGCGCCGCGGCGACATTGTCGTGTTCAAGGACCCCGGCGCGTGGCTTGACCACAGCCCCGAGGACGGCGGCAGCCTGCGCTTCATCGGCAAGGAGATCCTCACGTTCACCGGACTTCTCCCCGAGGACGCGGGCGAGCACCTCGTCAAGCGCGTCATCGGCCTTCCAGGGGACCACGTCGAGTGCGACGACCCCGACGGCAAGGTCAAGGTCAACGGCGTGGAGATCACCGAGGACTACATCGCGCCTGGTTCGCGACCGTGCGGCACCACCTTCTCGGTGGCCGTGCCGCAGGGACGCCTGTGGGTCATGGGTGACAACCGCGACAACTCCGCAGACTCTCGCGCCCACATGGGCACCCCGGGCGGCGGAACCGTGCCGCGCGAGAACGTGGTCGGCACCGCCTTCGCGCTCATCTGGCCGTTCGACCGCTTCACCGGCCTGGGCAACCCGTGGGGCGCCGATGCCGTGTCCGAGGACGACCTCGCCACGATGACGCCGGTTCCCACCGCCTCGTCGTAGTCTCGACAGCGTGGGAGCCACGTCGTGACCGTTTCGCTCGAGCGCGAGCGCGCCCTGTGGGACGCGGGCGCGCGCGTGGTCGCGGGCATTGACGAGGTGGGGCGCGGCGCCCTCGCCGCCCCGTCTCCGTTGGCGTCGTTGCCGTCACCGTGTGCGAGACCTGGCCGGACGGCCTCGCGGATTCCAAGGAATTGACCCGCCTCCAGCGCGAGGCCCTATGCCCGACGCTGTTTGAGTTTGGCGTTTCGCGCGCCGTTGGCCATGCGTCGCCTGGGGAGATCGACGAGTTCGGGATCGTGGGCGCGCTGAGGCTGGCCGGGCTACGCGCGCTCGCGGCCGTTGGCAGCGTGGACGCCGTGCTGCTCGACGGCAAGCACGACTGGCTCACGGTCGCACCCACGCTCATGGATCCGGAGCCTCAGCCCACGCCGCCCGTCACCATGGTGATCAAGGGAGACTCGCTGTGCGCCTCGATCGCGGCGGCGTCTGTGCTGGCAAAGGTGGAGCGCGATGCGCTGATGCGCGAGGCGCACGACTCGCACCCGCACTACGGCTGGGACGGCAACAAGGGCTACGGCGCGGCCGCGCACCTCGACGCGCTCCGGCGGCTTGGCCCCACTCCGCTGCATCGCGTGTCGTGGAACCTGCCGGTCTAGGGCTCGATCCGCCAGCCGTAGCGGGCGCTGACCGCCTCAACTGCGCCGACCGGGAGCCGCTCTCCGAACGCGTCCCGCGCCGCCGCGAGCAGGGCTCGCGCCGCTGGCTCTGGATCCCGCGCAACCGCAGCGGCGATAGCGCTCGCGAGCGCGGGGAAGGCCCTCTCCACTCGTCGCCGGACGTCGATCGGATCCAACGCGCCCGGGGTGGCAGGCTTCAGTCCGGACCGCGCCGCTCGCAGCAGCGCCGCGACCGCCTCCGAGCGGATGATGTCGCCGCCGCTCACGAGCTCGCCGCGGCGAACGCGCCCCATGCCCTGGTTGATCGCGAAGAGGAACGTGGCGAGCGCGTCCGCCTCGGACACAACATTGACGGGGTAGGGGTTCGCCTGGGCGCTCGCGAGCGCCATCGCCGCGTCGCCGTCGCGATCGAACAGGATGACGCCTTCACCCGCGAGCCACGTGCCGACCTCTTCCGGAGTTCCCACTCCCCACTCGATGAAGCGGCCGTCCCGGAACAGCACCTTGCCGCCCCCGTGCCACTCGACGAGGTGCAGCACCGCGTCTTCGGCGTTGGGCAGCCAGTCCAGCTCGTGCCGATAGCGATCGTGCACGCCGGGCGCGACGATGATGAACAGGTCGAGGTCGGAGAACTCATCGGCGCGCTCGGTGGCGGCCGTGGAGCCGAGCCCGGCGACGCCGACCACGTCGTCGCGCGCCGCGAGGGAGGCCACGACGGAATCCCGCCACGTCACAAAGTCGAGCGTCATGGCACGACCCTGCCACAGCGTCGGGCATGCTCAAGCCGACTTAGGATGGAGCCGTGAGCTCCGAGGACCTTGAAAACTACGAGACCGAGGCCGAACTGGCCCTGTACCGCGAGTACAGGGACGTGGTCGGGCTGTTCCAGTACGTCGTGGAGACCGAGCGCCGGTTCTATCTGGCGAACAAGGTCGACCTCCAGGTGAAGGCCAGTGGGGGAGACATCTACTTCGAGGTGACCATGGCGGACGCGTGGGTGTGGGACGTGTATCGCTCGGCGCGGCTCGTGAAGAACGTGCGCGTGGTGACGTTCAAGGACGTCAACATCGAGGAGCTCGCGCACGACCCCGACTCGATGCCGGACATCCGGCAGCTGCGATCGAGGTAGCCGCGAGGGACGAAGGTCCCACGAAAACTTGACTAAATTTGCAGAGTCTGCAAAAATGCAGATTATGCAAACAGTAGCGCGCCCAGCGACGCCAGAGGCCATGACCGGCCGCGAGGCCAAGCGCGAGCGCACCCGCATCCGCATGGAGACCGCCGCGTGCGAGCTCGCACTCGAGCACGGCTCCGAGCACATCACCGTTGACCAGATCTGCGCCGCGAGCGAGGTCTCCGCGCGCACCTTCTTCAACTACTTCGGCTCTCGCGAGGCCGCGCTGCTCGGTGTGGGCAAGCCCGTGCCCACTCCCGAGGCGGTCGCCGCATACGTCGCCAGCGACGAGCCCGCGTTTGAAGGCTTCATCGCGATGCTCATGGATGCGGCCCTCGCCCGCGAGCCCAACCTGCACCTCATTCGCCTTCGCCGAGAGCTCTTCTTCCGCGAGCCTGCACTCGCGAGCCAATCGTTCGCCCGCAGCATCGCCACCCGCGGCGAGTACGTGAAGATCATTCGCGAGCGTCTTCGCAAGGAGCAGCCGACGGCCTCGGACCCGGAGATCGACGACGAGGCGACCGTCCTGCTCGCCACGGCGCTCGGCATCGTGCAGGTGGTCGGCAATCGATGGATCGAATCCGACGGCACGGCCGATCCGGACCACCTCATTCCTCAAGCCATCGAGCGCCTCAGGCGACTCGTCTAGTCAAAGCCCCGGCCACCGTCGGGCAGTAAAGAAAGTAGAAGGACGCAATCCATGTCCATGCCTTCACTCAAGGCGCCCAAAGGGGAGCAGCACATTGCGCTGATCTTCGTTGGACTCATTACCGCGATGCTTCTCGCATCGCTCAGCAGCACGATCTTCTCGATCGCGCTGCCCACCATCGTGGGCGAGCTCGACGGCGTCAGCCACATGCTGTGGGTGTCGACCGCATACATCCTTGGCTCCACGATCGTCATGCCCCTGTACGGCAAGGCGGGCGACCTCATCGGCCGCAAGAGCCTGCTCATCGCGGCCATCGCCCTGTTCATGGTCGGCTCCGTCGTCGGCGCGCTCGCGAACGGGATGGCGGAACTCATCGTCGGCCGTGCCATTCAGGGCCTCGGCGGCGGTGGCCTCATGATCCTCTCCACGGCGATCATCGCCGAGGTCGTGCCCGCTCGTGAGCGCGGCCGCTATGTGGGCATCATGGGCGGCGTCTTCGCGTTCTCGTCCGTGGCCGGACCGCTGCTCGGCGGCTGGTTCACCGAGTCTCTCGGCTGGCGCTGGTGCCTGTGGATCAACATTCCGCTCGGCCTCATCGCGATCGCCTCGGCGCTTGCGTTCCTGCACCTGCCGCACCGCGAGCGCGAGAAGCGCCCCATCGACTTCACCGGCATGACCCTGCTCGCCGCGGTGTCCACGGCGATCGTGCTCATCACCGTGTGGGGTGGCAGCACGTATGCGTGGAGCTCGACGACGATCCTGGGCCTCATCGCGTTCTCGGTGATCGGCGCGATCGCGTTCGTCGCGGTCGAGCGGCGTGCCGCGGAGCCCGTGATGCCGCTGATGCTGTTCAGCAAGCTCAACTTCAACCTTGTGACGATCGCGGGCCTGCTGATCGGCGTGGCGATGTTCGGCGCGATCGGCTACATGCCCACATACCTGCAGATGGTCGCGGGCGTGGACCCCACGCACGCCGGGTTCCTCATGATCCCGATGATGGGTGGCCTGCTCGTGACGTCTGTGCTCGCCGGCCAGTTCGTGACTCGCACGGGCCGCTACAAGTGGCTCCCGATCATCGGCTCCGCGTTCGTCGCCGTGAGCCTTGGGCTCCTGTCCACCATGAGCGCGACCAACCCCATCTGGATGGTGTGCGTCTACCTGGGAGTGATGGGCATCGGGCTCGGCATGTCGATGCAGATTCTGGTGCTCGTGGTCCAGAACACGTTCCCGATCCGCATGGTCGGCACCGCGACCGCGTCGAACAACTACTTCCGTCAGATCGGCGCCTCGCTCGGTGCCGGCGTGGTGGGATCGCTGTTCACCACTCGGCTCGTGAGCCTGCTCACCGAGCGCCTCTCCGGCCTCGGTGACGCCTCGGGCGGCGCGGGTGACCTCAACGCCTTGACCCCCGACGCGGTGAAGCAGCTCCCCGACGCCGTGCGCGAAGTGATCGTCGCCTCGTACAACGACGCGCTCGCACCCGTCTTCCTGATCATGCTGCCGCTCGCGGTGATCGCCGGCATCCTGCTCGTGTTCGTTCGCGAGGTGCCGCTCAAGACCACGATCGACGAGGGCGAGGCCCTCGTTGAGACGCTCGGGGTGGAGCACGCGAGCCTCGCAGAACTCGAGGCGGAGGCGCACACGAGCGAACTCGCCATGGTCGGCGCCCGCGTCAGCGGCGCGGTAGCGGCCGACGCCGGTGAGGGTTCGGAAGGCACCCTCGCCAACGCGCGGCGCACCAAGCGATAGTCCCGCTTGACCCGAACGGCCCCCGGAACTTCGGTTCCGGGGGCCGTTTTGCGACCGGGCGGGCCCCTGCATCGCAGCCGCGGGGTCCCCCACACGGCGTCGTGGCTCACGTGGACATGCGTGGCGACCTCAAATGGGCTGTGGTGGTCGCCAAACGCCGACTTCGTGACCATCAGGCACCATTCCGGGCGGTGGGATGCGGGACGCTGGCCTGTGCGTGGGTGCTTCGTGACCGACCGCGGCTGAGAACCGGATCCGCACCGATTTCCGCCTGTCTGAGCCGCACTTGGCCCCGGATCCGGTTCCAGGCCGCGGCGGAAGGTCGGGGGAAGGTCGGCGGAAGGTCGGGCGAAGAGCGGGGGAGGGCCGCGGCGGTGTCGCATGAGGGCCGCGGGGAGAGCAGATCGGCACATCGCAAAGAAATACTTGCAAAGAAACTCTTGCAAAGAATGCTTTGCGATGCTACTTTCGTGCCATGAGCGAACCTGAACGCCCCGAACGCATCGTCGATGCGGCCTCCCTCAAGGCGCTTGCGCACCCCCTCCGCGTCGACATGTTCGACCGTCTCGCGATGCTCGGTCCCGCCACGGCGAGCCAGCTCGCGGAGGCGCTCGGCGAGTCCTCGGGCGCCACGAGCTACCACTTGCGGCAGCTCGCGCGCCATGGCTTCATCGAGGAGGACACCGATCGCGGAACCGCCAAGGAGCGCTACTGGCGCGTCCCCAGGGGAGGCGTGACGATGAACCCCACCGACTTCGAGCTCGGGTCCGCCGAGTACGAGGCAGGCACGCTCGTGGTCCGTCAGATGACGGAGCAGCGGTTTCGTCACGTCGACAACTTCATCCGTCGCGGAGACAGGGAGTTCGGCCCCGAGTGGGTGAACTCGTCCACGCTGATGACCGCGCGCGCGTCCCTCACCGCCGAGGAGCTCGGCGCGGTCAACGCGGAGATCGCCAAGGCGATCGACGCCATTCTCGACAACTACCGCGACCGCGGCACCGTGCCCGGCGCGCGTGCGGTCGTACTGCAATACAACGGGTTCCCGCTGGTCGGCGCGCCCGAACCGGAGGAGGAATCATGACAACCGAGGCAACGCAGGGGCCCGAGTCAACCACGGCGTCGGCCGGGCTTGAGGCGCCTTTGGGCGCCTATGGGGCGCCGCCATGACGTCAAACCTGGCCGACGGCATCGCCCGTCTCGCGATCCCGCTCGCGGCCGTTGCGCTCACCAAGGATCCGATGGCGATCGCGTTGCTGGGTGCTCTCATGTACGTGCCGTGGCTGCTGTTCGGCGTGCCAGCAGGCATGATCGTCGACCGCATCGACAGGCGCTACGCGATGGCGATCGCCAACGCGGCGCGCCTCGTCGCCGCCGCGGGTGTGGCCCTGTGCATCGCGAGCGACAACGTGACGATCGCGGTGCTCGCGATCGCGACCGTAGTCTTCGGCCTTGGCGAGACCCTCTTCGACAACGCGACAACCGCCATCACGCCGTCGCTGGTCAAGAAGGAGGGGCTCGACAAGGCGAACGGGATGATCCAGGCGGCTCAGACCGGCGTCGACATGTTCGTGGCCACGCCGATTTCCGGCGTGCTGTACTCGATCGCGGTCATCCTGCCGATGATCGTCGGCGGGGCCGGGTATGCGATCGCCGCGCTGCTAGTGCTGACCCTCCCGGTGGCCGCAGCGAAGAGCCGGCACGAGTCTGGCGAGCTCGTGGATCCTGTGCCGCTCAAGGAGGCCGTTGGCTTCGTGTGGCACCACCGCTACCTGCGCTCGCTCGTGCTGTTCACCACCGCGATCGGCACCGCCTTCGCGCTTGCGCAGGCCGTGACGGCTCTGCTGTACCTGGACCGGTTCGCCATCAAGGCCCAATGGTTCGGCGTGGTGACTGCAGGGATCGGCATCGGCGCGGTCGCAGGGTCCCTCCTTGCCGGTGCGAGCGTGAAGAAGTTCGGCCGCGGGCACACGATGCTGTGGGCGTCGATGATCGCAGGCGTTGGCCTCGTGGGCGTTGGGTTCGCCCCGAACGCGTGGCTCGCGACCGTCGCCTATGGCCTGAGCGCGGCCGGCGTCTCGATGTGGAACGTTCCGTGGGGCTCACTCCGCCAGGCGATCATCCCTGGGCACATGCTCGGCCGCGCAATCGGCTCGATCCGGACCTTCGCCTGGAGCCTCATGCCGCTCGCAGTGCTCGCCGGCGGGTGGATCGCCAAGGTGGACCTGCAGCTGCCATACATCGTCGGCGGCGTCGTATCCGTCGTTGTCACGATTGGCGGAGCTCGCCTGCTGCTCCAGGCAGACAAGCACTTCCCGGTCGACGCTCCGGCTGAGCCGGCTGCCGACGTCACCGAGGCCGTGGTCGCCTGAGGCGCTGCCGCCCAACCCGCGTCCCCAGCCAAGGGTGAGGCTGGCGCTATCCCCAGATCCAGCGTCGGCCCGCAACGCCGAACCCTCCACCGCCCCACGCTTGGGCGGTGGAGGTGGCGATGGCGGCCAAGGATGAGATCGGCAGGCACGGGGAGCGCGTGGTCGCTCGCCTGCTCGAGGAGCACGGCTGGGAGGTGCTCGCGCGCAACTGGCGGTGCCCCATGGGGGAGCTCGACATCGTCGCGGTCGACGGCGAGTGCCTCGTTGCGGTGGAGGTGAAGACGCGTCGCAGCGCGCAGTTCGGCTCTCCGCAAGAGGCCGTGACCGCGGCGAAGCTGGGCCGACTGCGCAGGCTCGTCGGCGCGTGGCTCGCCGCTCAGGACCGTCGCTTCCGCGAGATCCGCATCGACGTGTGCGCGGTGACGCTGCCGCGATCCGGTGCCGCCGTGGTTGAGCACCTGCGGGGCGTCGGGTGATCGGGCGCGCGCGGGCGATCGCGCTCGCCGGTCTCGCGGGGCACGTCGTGGACGTGGAGGCGCACCTCGCGGCCGCGCTTCCCGGGTTCACCATCGTGGGCCTGCCCGACGCTTCGCTCCAGGAGTCTCGCGATCGCGTTCGCGCCGCGGTGGCGTCGTCGGGGCTCGAGTGGCCCATCAGGCGCATCACCGTGAATCTCTCGCCGGCGTCCCTTCCCAAGACGGGGTCGACCACAGACCTCGCGATCGCGGTGGCAATCCTCGCCGCGGCCGGTCAGGTGGAGGCCAAGGCCGCCGCGCGGGCCGTCTACCTGGGCGAGCTTGGGCTGGACGGGGCCGTCCGTCCCGTTCGGGGCGTGCTGCCCGCCGTGGCGGCGGCGGCGGCCGCCGGATTCTCTGCAGTGGTGGTTCCCGAGGGGAACGCCGCGGAGGCGAGGCTCGTCGAGGGGGCTCGCGTGACGGCCGTGAGCTCTCTCGGCGAACTCGCGCGGCTCCTGGGCAACGAGCACGCTGTGCTCGCACCTGTTGCGGTCGGCGGTGCGGCTCCTGCGGTTTCGGTAGGGCCTCCGCCTGGGGACATGAGCGACGTCCGCGGGCAAGAGGGGGCGAGGCGCGCCCTCGAGGTCGCGGCTGCCGGCGGCCATCACCTCTTCATGGTGGGGGCGCCCGGTGTGGGCAAGACGATGCTCGCGAATCGCATGTCCGGACTGCTGCCGGACCTGGATGTTGACGACGCGGTGACGGTGACGGGCGTGCACTCCCTGTGCGGGACCTTCGATCCGAGTGCCGGGCTGATGGTCAGGCCGCCCTTTGAGGCGCCGCATCACTCGGCGTCCGCGGCCGCGATCGTCGGCGGGGGCTCGATGCTCGCGCGGCCCGGCGCCATCAGCCGCGCCCACGCCGGGGTGCTTTTCCTGGACGAGGCGCCCGAGTTCCCCGCGCGCGTGCTCGACACACTGCGCCAGCCACTCGAGTCCGGCGAGATCGTGCTGCACCGCGCGCACGGTGCCGCTCGCTACCCCGCCCGATTCCAGCTGGTGCTGGCGGCGAACCCGTGCCCTTGCGGCAACAAGGGAGTACGAGGCGTCCGCTGCACGTGCTCGCCCATCCAGGAGCGCCGGTACTTGGCGCGGCTCTCTGGCCCGCTCCTCGACCGCATCGACATCCGCATCGACGTGGCACCCGTGAGGCGTGGGGCCACGGAGGGTGAGGCGACGGCGGCCGTCGCGGAACGCGTTGGCCGGGCCCGTGCCGCGGCACGCGAGCGTCTCGCAGGCACGGGCTGGAGCATCAACGCGCAGGTGGGCGCGCGCTGGCTCCGCGCCAACACCCCTGGCAGATCCCTTGAGGTTGCCCAGAGGTCACTCGACAACGGCGAGGTATCGGCGCGCGGGCTGGATCGCTCGCTGCGCGTCGCGTGGTCGATCGCCGATCTTGCGGGGACTCCGGCTCCCGGACCGGGACAGGTGCTTGAGGCGCTCGGGTTGAGGAACAGGGGTGGCCAGTGAGCACGCTTGATGACGCGATGGGAGGCGAGGAGCGAGCGGCGCTCGTCGCGTGGAGCGCGATCGCGGAGGGCGCCGACGCCGTGGCCTCGTGGCTTGTCGCGGAACTCGGCGCGAGCGCCGCGCTCGCATGGGTCCGCGACGCCGCCGCGGACCCCGTGGCCGCCACGATGCGCCTGGCGCCGCTCGCGCCGGTGGCGACGCTCGACAAGGCGGTCGCGGCCGCGGAGCGATGGATCGCCAGGCTCGATGATGCGGACCCGGCAGGGCACGTGCGGCGGGCGCGAGCAGTCGGCGCGCGGGTCGTGACTCGTGAGGACGACGAGTGGCCTTCGCGCCTCGACGACCTCGGCGCTAGGGCGCCGTACGCGCTGTGGGTGCGCGGAGGGGGAGACCTGCGCGCCCTCCTCGACCGCTCGGTGGCGGTTGTTGGGTCGCGTGCGTCGACCGGGTACGGCGAGCACATGGCAGCGGAGATTTCGGGCGGTCTCAGCGACAAGGGCTGGTGCGTCGTGTCTGGGGGCGCGTATGGGATCGACGCTGCAGCGCACAGGGCCGCGCTGACGGGGGCGACTCCAACGGTCGCGGTAATGGCCGGCGGGGTCGACCGTCTATACCCCGCCGGTCACACAGACCTGCTTGGGGCCGTGCTCGAGACGGGCGTCGTGTTCAGCGAGGTCCCCGTCGGGTTTGCGCCGCACCGTTCGCGCTTCCTCGCGCGCAACCGCCTCATCGCCGCGGCTGCGACCACGTGCGTCGTGGAGGCGGCGATGCGCTCCGGGGCGCTCAACACCGTGAATCACGCTCTCGAGTGGGGTCGCGTCGTCGGCGCCGTTCCGGGCCCGGTCACGTCAGTCAGCTCGCAAGGGTGCCACCGGCTGATCCGGGACGGGCTCGCGATCCTCGTGACGGACGCGAGCCATGTCATCGAGCTTGCCGGACCCATCGGTCCAGATGACGAGGTCACGGTGGGGGAGGGCTTCGGCGGGCCGGGCGAACGGGCCGCCTTTGACGCGATCGCGGCGCGAGGCTCGAGGGTCGAGGACATCGCGCGGGGTGCGGGATTGGGGATCGGCGAGGCGATTGCGGCTCTCGCGGGACTCGAGCTCGAGGGCAAGGCGAGCCAGGTCGGTGGAGTGTGGCGTCGAAACAAAACTTCCACAAACTAGGACAAAATACCCCAGAAATCGCGTTACTCCTGTGATTCATGTGACAAATGTGACTGAAGGTATTGATTTGACTGGTGTGACGGTGCCAGATTGTGCCCATGTCATCCACGGTTATGACGAGCGGGATGCTCGTCGACTTCGAGAGGTACCTGCGCCACCAGCGCGGACTCTCGGAAAACACCGTGCGCGCCTACCACGGCGACCTCATGCACCTCGCGGCCTATGTGGCCGCGGTTTCGGGCGAGGCAATGGGCATCGATGACGCCCTCACCGCGACCACGCTCGCGGACCTGCGCGGCTGGCTCGCGGCGATGTCCACCGACGGGCTATCGCGCACCACGCTGGCCCGCCGCGGCGCCGCGTGCCGCGCCTTCTTCTCGTGGGCGGCGGACACGGGTCGCGTGGGCTCCAACCCGGCGCTTCGCCTGGCGTCCGCAAAGCCGACGGTGACCGTCCCCACCGTCATCTCACCCGACGACGTGGTGACGCTCCTCGAGGCCGCCGAGCGTCGCAGCGATGACTCCGACCCGATCCACCTGCGGGACTGGGCCGTCGCGGAACTCCTGTACGCGACGGGAATGCGCGTCGGCGAGCTTGCGGGCCTCGACGTTCGCGACGTGAACCTCGACCAACGGCTCGTGCGCGTGCTCGGCAAGGGCGCGAAGGAGCGAGTGGTCCCGTTCGGCGTCCCGGCGAAGCGAGCCGTGCTCGAGTGGCTCTCTCGCGGACGCCCACAGCTTGCGCGACCGGCCACGGACGCCGCGCTGTTCCTGGGCCAGCGGGGACACCGCGTGGACCAGCGTCAGGTCCGCGCCGCGATCCACAACCTGTGCCGGCTCGCCGGCATCGACGACATCGCCCCCCACGGACTGCGCCACACGGCCGCCACTCACCTGCTGACGGGTGGCTCAGATCTTCGCTCGGTCCAAGAGGTCCTTGGCCACGCAAGCCTCACCACCACCCAGCGCTACACCCACGTGTCCGCCGAACGACTGCGGGCGACCTACCAGTTGGCCCACCCGCGAGCCTGAGGGAGAACCATGTCCGAGCTGAATGCCGTGCTGCGCACACAGGAGATTGACGTCTTCGCCGTAGCCGATCCCACCCACGAACTCACGCAGCTGTGGAAGGACCTCGCCAGCAACCGCCGCGCCATCAGGGCGCGGGCGCGGGAGTCGCTCATCACGCACTACGCGCCGCTCGTGAATCAGGTGGCGCTGCGGATGATCGGCCGCCTTCCCGACACGGTTGAGCTCGGTGACCTCGTCTCCTACGGCATGTTCGGCCTGATCGACGCCGTGGAGCGCTTTGAGCCGGAGCGCGGCTTCAAGTTCGAGACCTACGCGTCCACGCGCATTCGGGGCGCCATCATCGACGAGCTGCGCGCCGCCGACTGGGTGCCCCGCTCGGTGCGTTCCAAGGCGCGAATCGTGGAGCAGGCCACGCGCGCTCTGGAACAGGAGCTCATGCGGCAGGTGACGGACGAGGACGTTGCCCGTCAGCTCGGTTGGGCGACGATGGAGGTGCGCACCGTGCGCGCGCAGGTCGCCCTGAGCCATGTTGGGGCACTCGACGCTCTCGGCGGCGCTGACCCGGAGACGAGTCAGCTCGAGACCCTGATCTCTCTCTCGGTTCCCGGCGCCGCGAACTCGGTCGAGGCGACCGAGCGCCGCGAGTTGCTCGCCTGCGCGGTCCAGCAGGTGCGCGACCGCGAGCAGGAGGTGCTGCGCCTCTACTACTACGAGAACCTCACCCTTGCCCAGATCGGCCAGATCCTCGGCGTGACGGAGTCGCGCGTCTCGCAGATCCACTCCGCCGCGGTCAAGAAGCTGCGCGAGAGCCTCGTCAAAACGGGCGCCTTCGAGTAGCGAATCACTTCCGCAAGGGAAGCAGGCGGATCGGCCCAAAGCCCCGCAGCACGTCGAGTGGGTCTAGGTACTCGTCGCCCCGCCGCACGCCCCAGTGGAGGCACGCCCGCGGCGCGCAGTGGCTTCCCGTCAGTTCCAGGGTGCCCACCGGCTGGCCACGGCTCACGCTCTCGCCGAGCCTGACCGACGCCATGACCGGCTCGAGCGTCGACCGCAGCCCAGAGGGGTGAAGCACCACAATCACGCCCCTACCAGCGATGACGCCGGCGAAGGTGACCACACCGTCGCCCGGTGCCCCCACCTCGTCGCCCTGATCCGCCCATAGGTCTACCCCCCGATGGCCCGGGCCCCACTCGGACTCGGGTCTGTCGAACAGCGCGGCTATGTGCAGCGGTAAGGGCGGGTCAAGCGGATCTTGACCAACGGCCGACGCCGGAGAGCCAAGCGCCACGCCAACAAGGAAGCTCGCGGCCGCGAGCGCAAGCAACCCCCGCACCCGAAAAGCGAAAATGGTCACCGGAGAAGCCAACGCCCAACAACCCAGCACCCGCGAAGGTGACCCCCGACGCCTGGGGAGGGGCAGCGTCGGGCCGCTGCCTGGGGACGCGGGTAGCCGGGGGTCCTGCCGTTCCGGTACGATTGATCCCGCATCCGGCATGCCCGGGTGACATCGCGCACCATTCGCAACCACACCGCGTTGCGCCGGAAAGGCGAGGTCTGAGTCCGCTCGGAGCCGATCCGCGATGGTGCCAGGGATTCCGCCTCCCGGCGGCATCGACAACCGAATCAGCGGGGCTCGCCCCCGCGAGAAGACAGTGCGCGAAAGCGTGCGGACAAGGAACCGCCATGGCCGTCGTGACCATGCGCCAGCTGCTCGACTCTGGCGTCCACTTTGGACACCAGACCAGCCGTTGGAACCCCAAGATGAAGCGCTTCATTTTCACCGAGCGCAACGGCATCTACATCATTGACATTCAGCAGTCGCTCACCAAGATCGACCAGGCTTACGAGTTCGTGCGCGACACCGTCGCCCACGGCGGCAGCGTGCTGTTCGTCGGCACCAAGCGCCAGGCGCAGGAGGCCATCGCCGAGCAGGCCGCTCGCGTTGGCATGCCCTACGTGAACGAGCGTTGGCTCGGCGGCATGCTCACCAACTTCCAGACCGTCTCCAAGCGCGTTGCGCGCCTCAAGGAGCTCGAGGAGGTCGACTTCGACGACGTGGCGGCTCCGGTCGCACCAAGAAGGAACTCCTCATGATGCGCCGCGAGTACGACAAGCTCGCGAAGACGCTCACCGGCATCCGCGACATGGCTCGCACGCCTTCGGTGGTGTGGGTCGTCGACACCAACAAGGAGCACCTCGCCGTTGACGAGGCCAAGAAGCTCGGCATCCCCGTCGTGGGCATCCTCGACTCGAACTGCGACCCCGACGAGGTCCAGTACGGCATCCCCGGCAACGACGACGCCATCCGTTCCGTCGGCCTGCTCACCCGCGTGATCGCCGACGCGGTCGCCGAGGGCATCCGCCTGCGCCACACCGCCAAGTCCGGCGAAGAGGCGGAGGTTGAGGAAGAGCCGCTCGCCGAGTGGGAGCAGGAGCTGCTTGGCTCCGGCGACGCGGTCGTCGAGTCCGGTGCCGCGACGGAGACCGCGGTGGAGACCCCCGCCGAGGTTGCCGCCGACGTGGCTGAGGCCGCGGCTGAGGCCGACGCTGTGGCTGAGGCCGACGCTGTGGTTGAGGCCGACGCTGTGGCTGAGGCTGACGCTGTGGTGGAGGCTCCCGCCGAGGAGGCTCCTGCGAAGAAGCCCGCCGCGAAGAAGCCTGCCGCCAAGAAGGCCGCCGTTGCCGATGAGGCCCCCGCCGACGAGGCTCCGGCCGAAGAGGCACCTGCCGACGAGGCCCCCGCCAAGAAGCCCGCCGCGAAGAAGCCCGCCGCGAAGAAGCCGGCAGCCAAGAAGCCGGCCGCCAAGGCCACCGACAAGTAAGGACTGACATGGCGAACTACACCGTCGCCGACATCCAGGCGCTCCGCGAGCGCACTGGTGCCGGCATGCTCGACGTCAAGAAGGCCCTCGACGAGGCCGATGGCGACCAGGAGAAGGCCGTTGAGATCCTCCGCGTGAAGGGCCTCAAGGGCGTCGCGAAGCGCGAGGGCCGCTCGGCCTCCGAGGGGCTCGTCGTGGCCAAGATCGAGGGCGAGGAGGGCGCGCAGGTCGGCACGCTCCTCGAGCTCAACTCGGAGACCGACTTCGTGGCGAAGAACGACAAGTTCATCTCGCTCGCGAACGCCGTGCTCGACGCCGCAGTTGCCGCCAATGCCGACTCGGCAGAGGCCGCGCTTGCGGCCCCGATCGACGGCAAGACCGTCCAGGCGTACCTCGACGAGACCGCCGGCGTGCTCGGCGAGAAGGTCGTGCTTCGCCGCGTGGCCCGCATCGAGGCACCCGTCGTGACCGCGTACCTGCACAAGACCAACAAGGACCTTCCGGCCCAGGTCGGTGTGCTCATCGGCACCGACGTCAAGGCGGCCAACGTCGCCAAGGACGTGGCGATGCACGCCGCTGCCTACTCGCCGCTCTACCTGACGCGTGCCGAGGCCCCGGCCGACGCCGTCGAGAACGAGCGTCGTGTCGCCGAGGAGGTCACGCGTGCGGAGGGCAAGCCCGAGGCCGCGCTCCCCAAGATCGTCGAGGGCCGACTCAACGGCTGGTTCAAGGAGAACGTGCTCGTGGAGCAGGCGTTCGCCAAGGACAACTCCAAGACGGTCGGCAAGGTCGTCGAGGAGACCGGCGGCGAGGTGACCGCCTTCGCTCGCTTCCGTGTGGGAGCCTAAGCACCAAAGGCACCAACACCAACCGATCGCAGCGCGCCGCCAGGAGGATCAATGACTGAGACAAGCCAGGATTCTCCGGCGGCGCGTCGCGTTCTGCTCAAGCTGTCGGGCGAGATGTTCGGTGGGGGAGCGGTCGGCCTCGACGCCGACGTTGTCGCCCGCATCGCGCGCGAGGTGGCCGACGCTGTCAAAGCGGGCGTTCAGGTCGCCATCGTCGTTGGCGGCGGCAATTTCTTCCGCGGCGAAGAGCTGAGCCAGCGTGGGATGCAGCGCTCCCGCGCGGACTACATGGGCATGCTGGGCACGGTGATGAATGCGCTGGCCCTCCAGGACTTCCTTGAGCAGGCCGGCGTCGCCACTCGCGTCCAGACCGCCATCACGATGGGCCAGGTCGCGGAGCCATACATCCCGCTGCGCGCCATTCGCCACCTCGAGAAGGGCCGCGTGGTCATCTTCGCGGCTGGCGCCGGAATGCCGTACTTCTCCACGGACACGGTGAGCGTCCAGCGCGCCCTCGAGACCTCGTGCGCCGAGGTGCTCATGGGAAAGAACGGCGTCGACGCGGTCTACACCGCGGACCCCAACATCGATCCCACGGCAGAGCGGCTCGAGCACCTCACGTACCGTGACGCGCTCAGCAAGCGCCTCAAGGTGATGGACCAGGCCGCCTTCTCGCTCGCGATGGACAACAAGGTGCCGATGGTCGTGTTCGGCCTCGACGCCCCTGGAAATGTGACGCGTGCTCTCCTCGGTGAGAGAATCGGCACGCTGGTGACGGCCTAAGGAGCTGCGCGTGATTGACGAGATCCTCCTCGACGCAGAGGAGAACATGGAACGGGCCCTCGGCGTGGCGAAGGACAACTTCGCCTCGATCCGCACGGGTCAGGCGACCGCATCGATGTTCGCGCACATCCCCGTGGACTACTACGGGGCTCCAACGCCGCTGCAGCAGCTCGCCTCCATCAGCGTGCCGGAGGCCCGCACCGTGCTCATCGCGCCCTACGACCAGAGCGCCAAGAAGGAGATCGAGGCGGCACTGCGCAACTCGGACCTTGGCGTGAATCCGTCGGACGACGGCCACGTGATCCGCATCAACATGCCGATCCTCACCGAAGAGCGGCGCCGGGACTACGTGAAGCTCGCCAAGACCAAGGCCGAGGAGGCCCGCGTCACGGTGCGCAACATGCGTCGCAAGGCCAAGGACTTGATTGACGCCGCCGTGAAGGACGGCGAAGTGGGCGAGGACGACGGCTCCAGGGGTGAGAAGGAGCTTGACGCCCTCACCAAGCGCCACGTCGACGCCATTGACGCGCTGCTCGCCCACAAGGAGAACGAGCTTCTCGAGGTCTGATGGCGGCCGCATTGACCGAGGGCGCGCGATGAGCCTGCTCAACAGGCGCAAAGGCGCGGAGGCAACACAGACGCCAGCGTCGGGCATTGCCGCGGCGAGCGGCGACACCCCACGCGACGGCGTCCCCGCACCCGGCCCCAAGCGCAACCTGTTCGTGGCGACCGTCGTGGGGGTGTCGATCTTCGTCGGCGTGCTCGCGGCCGCGTGGTGGAGCCCGCTGCTGTTCACGATCGGCCTGTATCTGGTGTGCATTGGCGCCGTGTGGGAGTGGCGCTCCGCGCTCCGCGCGTCCGGGCGGCGCATGAGCCTGCTGCCCATCGTGGTCGCGATCGCGGGCATGGGCGTCGCCACCTGGTACGGCAAGTCCGAGGGGCTGATCGTCGCGCTGCTCGTGGCGTGCGCGGGGGTGGTGGCGTGGCGCGTGGTCGACGAGCGCATCGAGAACACGCTCGCCGATTCGCTCGCCTCGATGTTCACCCTGCTGTGGATCCCATTCCTCGCCTCGTTCTTCATCCTGATGGAGCAGTCGCACACCGGCTGGGAGCGCGTCTACATCCTGATCTTTGCCGTCACGGGCAACGACACGGGCGCGCTCATCGCGGGCATGCTCTTCGGCAAGCACAAGATGGCGCCGCGGATCAGCCCCAACAAGACGTGGGAGGGCTTCGTCGGCGGCCTCGTGCTCGGCACGGTCGCGGCGTCCGTGCTCGCGTACTTCATCCTCGACGGCGCGTGGATCACGGGTGCGGTCGTGGGCCTCGCCGCCGCGGCGGCAGCGGTCGTCGGGGATCTTGCTGAGTCCGCGATCAAGCGCGACATCTCGGTCAAGGACATGAGCTCGTTCCTGCCCGGACACGGCGGCATCCTCGACCGGATCGACTCGATGCTCGTCGCGGCGCCGGTCGCGTACGTGGTGTTCGCGCTGCTGCTGGGGTCGTCATGACCGAGCGGCCGCTGCTCGCGATGGCGGCGCCAAAGCCGGGGAAGGCGCCCGCCCACTTCGCGGACATGGATGACGCGGCACGGGCCGACGCTGTGGTCGCCTTGGGGCTCCCGGCTTTCCGCGCCAAGCAGCTCGCCACGCACTACTTCGACCACCTGTCCGTGGACCCCGAGGACATGACGGACCTGCCGGCCGCCTCCCGTGAGGCCACAGCGTCGGCGCTGTTCCCCACCCTCATGACGGAGGTGCGCTCCCTCGAGGCCGATAAGGGAGCGACCCGCAAGACGCTGTGGAACCTCCACGACGGCGTCAAGGTCGAGTCGGTGCTCATGAAGTATCCGGAGCGCGCCACGCTGTGCGTCACGAGCCAGGCCGGGTGCGGCATGGCGTGCCCGTTCTGCGCCACGGGCCAGATGGGTCTCACGCGCAACCTCAGCGCCGCCGAGATCATCGAGCAGGTGCGCCTCGCCGCCCGCCAGGCGCGCGACGGCAAGCTGGGCGGCGACCCCGTGCGGCTGTCCAACGTGGTGTTCATGGGCATGGGGGAGCCGCTCGCCAACTACCGTGCGGTGATGCAGACCGTGCGCACCCTTGTGGCGCCGCCGCCGCACGGATTTGGCCTGTCTGCCAGGCACGTCACCGTCTCCACGGTGGGACTGGTGACGGGAATCGACCGACTCGCGGGGGAGGGGATCCCCGTGACGCTCGCCCTGTCCCTCCACGCCCCTGACGACGAGCTCCGCGACGAGCTGGTGCCCATCAACACCCGCTGGAAGGTGGACGAGGCGCTCGACGCCGCCCACCGCTACTTCGAGGCAACGGGCCGCCGCGTCTCGATCGAGTATGCGCTCATCCGCGACATCAACGACCACGCGTGGCGCGCCGACCTCTTGGGCCGCAAGCTCAGCGAGCGCGGCGCCGGCTGGGTGCACGTCAACCCCATCCCGCTGAACCCGACGCCCGGCTCCAAGTGGACCGCATCGGACCCCCGCGTGGAGCGCGAATTCGTCGAGACGCTGCGCTCGCACGGCATCCCCACCACGATCCGCGACACTCGCGGCTCCGACATCGACGGAGCGTGCGGTCAGCTCGCGGTCGAGGAGCAGAATCGACCCGTTGGACCTGCCGCTCGCCTGCGCAGAGAAGGCCCGCGCATCGGGAATACTGGTGTGGCCCCCGTCAAGGAGACCACATGAGCGAGCTGTTCCCGCGCACCTCCGCCCTTCGCCACGGTTACGACCGCGGTCAGGTGGAAGAGTTCTTCTCGCGCGCCCGGCAGGCCTACGAGCGTGCCGCGGCGCCCGGAGCGGAGCTGTCGCCCCTCGAGGTGCGCAGGGCCTCGTTCGACCTCAAGCGCGGCGGCTACTCGACGGCCGCCGTGGACTCCGCCCTGGATCGCCTCGAGATCGCGTTCGCGAAGCGCACTCGCGAGACGTTCGTTCGCCAGCACGGCCAGGACGCGTGGATGCAGGACCTCGCGCAGCGCGCCCAGGTTCTCTACCCCAGGCTGCGCCGACCCAAGGGAGAGCGCTTCGCTCACCCCGGCTTCGTGAGCCGCGGCTACGACGCGCGCGAGGTGGACAAGGTGCTCGCCCGTGTGACCTCGTTCTTCGACCGCGGGGAGCCGCTCACCGCGCAGCAGGTGCGCATGGTGGCGTTCGCGCAGGCCACGGGCAAGCGAGCCTACGACGAGGCGACGGTCGACGCATTCCTCGCCCGGACCGTCGACATCCTCCTCGGCGTCGGCGAGGGATGACCCGCACCGTCTCCCTTCTGGGCTCCACGGGCTCCATTGGCACCCAGGCGCTCGAGGTCATCGCGCGCCGTCGCGACCGCTTTGACGTGGTCGCGATCGCGGCCGGCGGTTCCCAGCCCGACGCCGTGGTTGCGCAGGCGCTCGCGTTCCGGCCGCGCTTGGTCGCCCTGGCGTCGGAGGCGGCCTTCTCTCACGTCCGCGATGCGCTTCCCGGCGTCGAGGTGCTCGCGGGGCCCGACGCTGTTGTCGCCGCCGCGGGGCTCGGCGCCGACGTAGTACTCAACGGGGTCACAGGCTCCGTGGGCCTCCGGCCCACGCTCGCTGCGCTCGCCGCAGGCTCCACGCTCGCCCTCGCGAATAAGGAGTCGCTTGTCGCGGGAGGTCGCCTGGTCAAGCGGTCCGTGGTGAGACCGGACCAGATCGTGCCGGTCGATTCCGAGCACTCGGCGCTTGCGCAGGCCCTCCGGAGCGGCGCGAAAGGTGAGGTCAGAAGGCTCGTCGTGACAGCGTCGGGCGGCGCCTTTCGTGGCCGAACGCGAGCCGAGCTCGAGAGCGTCACGTACGAGGATGCCCTCAAGCACCCGACGTGGGACATGGGACCGGTCGTGACCGTGAACTCCGCGAGCCTGGTCAACAAGGCGCTCGAGATGATCGAGGCGCACCTGCTGTTCGATGTGCCTGCCGAGCGGATTCACGTGGTGGTGCATCCGCAGTCGGTGATCCACTCGATGGTGGAGTTCATCGACGGCTCAACCATCGCGCAGGCCTCGCCGCCCGACATGCGGCTGCCCATCGCGCTTGGACTCAGCTGGCCGGAGCGGCTCGATGACGTTGCGGCCCCGCCGGACTGGACGGTGCCGCAGTCCTGGACGTTCGAACCCCTGGACGAGGATGTCTTCCCTGCTATTCGCGTTGCCCGCGAGGCGCTGGCCGCGAGCGAGCTGCACCCCGCGGTGTTCAACGCCGCCAACGAGGAGTGTGTGGCGGCGTTCGCGGTGAGAGATTTGTCATTCCTCGGGATCACGGACACGGTGCGGCGCGTTGTGGAGGCGTACGAGGGCGCGGACGCGTCCTCTGTTGAGGCCGTCGAGGACGCGGAGGCCTGGGCGCGAGCCCGGGCGCGCGAACTCATTGCGAACGTAGGGTGAGGGAATGCTGCAGCTGCTCGGAGTCGTGATCTTCTTCCTGGGACTGCTCGTGTCGATCGGGTTGCACGAGGTGGGGCACATGCTGCCCGCCAAGAAGTTCGGGGTCCGCGTGAGCGAGTACTTCGTCGGCTTCGGGCCCACCCTGTGGTCCCGCAAGGGCAAGGAGACCGAGTACGGGCTCAAGGCGATCCCGCTCGGCGGCTACGTGAAGCTCGTGGGCATGATTCCCCCGGAGGACGCGGTCAAGCCCGTCAAGGTGCGCGGCAAGCTGAGCCAGATCATCGCCGACGCGCGCTCCGCCTCCGTGGATGAGGTCCAGGAGGGCGAGGACTACCGCGCGTTCTACCACCTCACCTGGTGGCGCAAGGTGATCGTCATGTTCGGCGGCCCGTTGGTGAACCTCGTCCTCGCGATCGTCATGTTCACGATCGTGCTGGTAGGCGTGGGCCTGCCCACCGCGACCACCGCGATCTCCGAAGTCGCGGCGTGCGTGCCCGCGTCGGGACAGACTGAGTGCGCGGCGGGCGACGCCACATCTCCTGCGTCGCAGGCGGGGCTCCAGGAGGGCGACGTCATCACCGGAGTCAACGGCGAGCCCGTCACCGAGTGGAACGACCTCACGTCTGTTGTGGCCGCGAACCCCGGCAACGAGATCGTGCTCACCGTGGAGCGCGACGGCCAGTCGCTCCAGATCCCCGTCACCCCGGCGTCCTACGACCGACCGGACGACGGCGGAACCGGCACCACCACCGTTGGCTATCTGGGCATCGTCCCTACGTCTGAGGTGGTGCCGCAAGAGCCTCTCGCGGGTGCGCAGCTCGCGTGGACCTACACGACGACCACGCTCAAGGTCATCGTGACGCTTCCCGTGCAGATCTACCACGCGTTCATGGCGACCATTGGGCAGGAGGAGCGCTCCGGCGCCTCTGTGATGGGCATCGTGGGCGTGGGCCGCATCTCCGGCGACATCGTCGCCGCCGATGTCGAGGGCTACGGCGTCAAGGAGAAGGCGGCGGACATGCTCATGCTGCTCGGCTCGCTCAACGTGGCGCTCTTCGCGTTCAACATGATCCCGCTCGTGCCGCTCGACGGTGGACACATCGCCTCCGCGTTCTGGCAGGGGATCAAGAACGGATGGGCTCGTCTCCGCCGACTCCCGCGGCCGCGCCCGGTGGACGTCGCCCGCATGATGCCCCTGGCATATGGCGTGTTTGGGGTGCTCATCATCATGGGTGCCGTGCTGATCCTCGCGGACATCTTCGCTCCCGTCACGGTCGGCTGAGCCGGCGCCCAACTGAGCTGGCGCCAAACGTAGCGGCGCCGACCGCGCCAGCCGCAGCGTCGGGCCGCCGCGTGCCCTCTTTCGCTGAAATGGGTGCTGAGGTTCACGAACTCGCCGCTTGGTGAACCTGAGACCCCATTTCAGGCAACGGGCGGGGCGCGATGCGCGCCCAGGTCCGCCAGCTTGGGAGATACTTGAAGCGTGACTTCCATCGCTCTGGGGATGCCCGCTTTGCCCGCACCGGTCCTGGCCCCACGCAGGCCAACGCGCAAGATCAAGGTGGGGTCGGTGTACGTGGGTGGCGACGCGCCCGTCTCGGTGCAGTCGATGTGCACCACCAAGACAGAGGACATCAACTCCACGCTGCAGCAGATCGCGGAGCTGACCGCGGCCGGCTGCGACATCGTGCGCGTCGCGTGCCCAACGCAGGATGACGCCGACGCACTCCCCGCGATCGCGCGCAAGTCCAACATCCCCGTGATCGCGGACATCCACTTCCAGCCCAAGTACGTGTTCGCGGCAATCGAGGCCGGCTGCGCGGCGGTACGCGTCAACCCTGGCAACATCCGCAAGTTCGACGACCAGGTCAAGGAGATCGCGCAGGCCGCGAAGGACCACAGCACGTCGATCCGCATCGGTGTGAACGCCGGCTCGCTGGACCCCCGCCTGCTCGAGAAGTACGGCAAGGCCACCCCGGAGGCGCTCGTCGAGTCCGCGGTGTGGGAGGCGAGCCTGTTCGAGGAGCACGACTTCCACGACTTCAAGATCTCCGTCAAGCACAACGACCCCGTGGTCATGGTGCGCGCCTACGAGCTGCTGAGCGAGGCCGGCGACTGGCCGCTGCACCTCGGCGTCACAGAGGCCGGCCCGGCCTTCCAGGGCACTATCAAGTCCGCGACCGCCTTCGGCGCGCTGCTGAGTAAGGGCATCGGCGACACGATTCGCGTGTCCCTCTCCGCCCCTCCCGTCGAGGAAGTCAAGGTCGGCATCCAGATTCTGCAGAGCCTCAACCTGCGCCCGCGCAAGCTTGAGATCGTGTCCTGCCCGAGTTGCGGCCGCGCTCAGGTGGACGTCTACGAGCTCGCCGAGAAGGTCACCGCCGGGCTTGAGGGCATGGAGGTGCCGCTGCGCGTGGCCGTGATGGGCTGCGTCGTCAACGGACCGGGCGAGGCGCGCGAGGCCGACCTCGGTGTGGCGTCCGGCAATGGCAAGGGCCAGATCTTCGTCAAGGGCGAGGTCATCAAGACCGTCCCCGAGAAGGACATCGTCGAGGTCCTCATCGAGGAGGCCATGAAGATCGCCGAGACCATGGAGCCGGTCGAGGGCGCGAGCGTGCAGGTGGTCCAGGCGGGATGACCGACTCGCTGCTCAGGCGCGCGCAGCACACGGTTGCGCCCCTGCAGCGGCGTGAGATCGAGGCGGCGCTCGCGATCTGCGCGGCGGATCCGGTGGCTTCGGTGGTGCCTGCGATGCACCTCGAGTCGGCCCTGCGGACGGGTCACCTTTCCGCGGGGCTGTGGGCGGTCCGACGCCGCGCGGGCTTGGCTCGCGAACTCACCGGAGTGGTGTGGAACGGCGCCAACTTCACGGCGGTGCTTCCGTCCAGCGATGAACTCACCGAAGACGGGCAGCGGGCCGACGTTGCGGCCGGGGCGGTTTCGCGTCTCGCCAGGCCGGCGGCGATGGTCGGGCGAGCGGACCTCACCCTTGATCTCTGGGGTCGCCTCGAGCCGTGGTGGGGTCCGGCGCGCGAACTGCGCCCGCGACAGGTCTCGATGGCGATCAAGGGACCCGCGCGGCACGTGGCCGCCGTTGACGGGGAAGGGCTCGATCTCGACGCCGTGCGTCGCGCGACCCTCGACGACTACGACGAGCTGCTGCCCGCGTGCGTGCACATGTTCATCGGCGAGGTCGGCTACGACCCCATGCGGCACGGCAGGGTGGCCTACGAGGACCGACTGCGGCAGCTGGTGAGGGGAGGCAGGGCCTTCCTTCAGTACGGGACTGTCGACGGCCGTCGGGCCGTGGTGTTCAAGAGCGAAGTTGGCGCGCTCGCTGGGGGAGTGGCCCAGCTTCAGGGAGTGTGGGTGCACCCGTCCCTGCGCGGGCGTGGCCTTGCGAGGGCGGGACTTGCCGCGGTGATCGAGGCGACCCAGGCAACTCTCGCGCCCACCGTGTCGCTGTACGTGAACGACTTCAACGCCCCTGCTATCGCGGCGTACGATGCGGTGGGATTCGAGCGTGTTGGGATGTTCGCCACAGTCATGTTCTGAGGCTTGATCTCCGGTAACATTGGCGCACGAGCCACAGGGGGCTCGACGTGGCTGAGGGGGCCGGGGTGCGCGTGTCGAGAGTCGTTGCAGCGGTCGCGACTGTGCTCGCAATGCTCTTCGGGCTGGCGGTGCCTGCGAACGCCGCCACGACAGTTTCGATAACGGTCAACGTCCGGGACAGCTGGGGTGCGCTCAAGACCGGTTGCGTCACCGTGAAATCGAGTTTGAAGACGGCAAAGGACTGCACGGTAAACAGTGCGGCGCCTTCACCTTCACGGGACTTCCCAAGGCGACCTACACGATCAGCACTTCGGGCTTCGCCAACCACTTTGACCAGACTTTGAGCTCGAAGCCGACGTTCTCGTCGAAGACGAGTTACAGCACTACGGCGACGATCAAGCGATACGGGCTGATCAAGGGCTTGGTCCTTTCAACATCCGGTGCTGCGATCTCCGGAGCCACAGTCACGCTCAGCAAGAGCTACTCCTCGGTTAGCCCCGGGGCCCAGTCGACGGTGACCGCGGCCAATGGCGCGTACCAGTTCTACGTCCCAGACAGCGCGGCGTACTTCATCGACGTTGGGCCGGTACCCGGGTTCGGCTGGGCGCCACGGGGTCAGGGGATCGCAGTGTCAGTGACGGCCGCACCGAACGCGACCGTGCAACAGGACGTCACGATGGCACCGGCCGGGTCCGTAAGCGGCGTGCTCAACGCGCCGCCCGCGCTGACCAGCGAGATCGTCTGTGTCTCGCTACACGATCGCAATATTGGGCGCTACGTGGGCTCATATTGCGGACACAGGGGCGACACTTTCGCCATCGCGGACGTGCCACCGGAATCGTTCGTGGTGTGTGTCAGCGAGGAGCAGCCACCCCAGATCTGCACCCGCGACGTTCCCGGGACCATCGAGCTCATGGGGGAGGCCGCCGAGTTCAACTACTCGCACACGCTCAACCCTGCAGCGGTGAAGGTGTCATCCGGCGCAAACACGCCGGTCGAAATGAAGTGGGGTGGCCGCATCACGGTTCCCATAACCGTCGACACCGGCGAGCCGCTCAAGGGAGGGTGTCTCCGGGCCACAGACTCGGCGATAGCGCTCGACGTCATCGATTGCGACCCCGACGCGGGTGGCTTCACTTTTGACATCCCGAGCGACGTCGAGGACGGATCGCTCCAGTTCCAGCTCACTGGCGCACAGAACGCGGAGGACACGACCTGGACGGGGTATCCGCGGCTCACGTTTGGCAGCCAACAGACGTGGCCCCACCAGGCTCACACGAATGGTACGGGCACCATCACGCTCCACCTTGGCAAGCAAGGGGAGGATCCGTGGGATCCCCTTGCGTCACCCTCTTCGTTGGCCTGTCGCAGCACCGTCAAGTTGAGACACGATGCGGCGTGGGCGCCACCGTGGTCTTCGAAGGCCTCGGAGAAAGCGACTACACCATCCTCGTGAGTGGCGCATCAGGGACATTCTCCAATTGGTGGTATGGCGGCGGGGTCGGCAACACCATCGCCGCCGCGACATGGGTGAAGCTCAACGACGGCGCGCATCTCGACCTCACAGCGACCCTTCCCACGACTCAGGTACTCACGGGAACGGTCACCGCAGAAGGCGGCGGGCCACTGTCGGGCGGAAGTGTTGAGCTGGTTGCCGAGGACGGCACGGTCTTGGCATCGGCTCCAGTGACCGGCGGTGCCTATGTGTTGCAGGTACCCATAGCCGACGGGTGGCTGCGGGCGACCGGTTTCGCGGGCAGTGCCGACGCGTACCTCGGCGGTTCGTACCAGCGGCCGTGGAACCGGACCACGCTGGTCTCCCAAGAGGGCGCGACGACGTCGACGAACTTCGTGCTGAAGCCGTACGCAGAACTCAGCGGGAGCCTCGCGGCTCCGGGAACCCTGGCTGGCGCTGAGGTGTGTATTCAGGCGGCCGAGTCGACCAACCAGTGGGCTTACGGGCCCAGCTCGTGTGGCGTGGTTGGGGATCCATTCGTGTTGCCTGTCGTGCCCGGTGCCTCATACAACCTCTGCGTCAGAGCGGCGGATAAGCCCGGCTCATGCTCCCTCAACCTGCCGTCGCACGCTGACCGTGTGGGGTCGAAGAACTCTCCGACGTCGTTCGCGGTGCCCGCTGGTGGTGCGGTGACCGTTTCCATAGCGTTCGGTGGCACGTTGCTCGTCACGCCGACCGCGAGCGACCCGGAAGTGGTCGAGGGCGGATGCGCCGCTCTCGTCATCGATACCGTGGCAGTGGACTCTGCATGCGATCGGACGGACGGGGCCTTTGTTCTCCACTCGGGAGACGACATTGACTATTGGGACAACGCGTCGATCATCGTGACTGGGCTCCATGCGGCGCACGACCTCAACATCCGTGCGGGAGACCTCTTCGGCGGCGACACAGTGGTGCGCCAGGGCGCTGCCTCGCCTTGGGGGGAAGTTCACTGGCACCATAAAGCGCCCAGCCGGATTCTCGTCGTCGACCGTGTGCGCAACCGTGACCAACTTTGACGGATTCTCCGCCACCGACTGCGCGCTGCCTGGCGACTCCACGTACGCCGTGCCAGCGCCGTCGGGCCTCTACAAGATCGAGTTCTACGCCGAGGGTCCCGGTGTAGCCACCGAGTGGTATCCCAACAAGATCACCGGCGGCGAGGGCGAATGGGTTCGGATGGACTACGAGGACACGACCGTCAATGCGGTACTCGCGGCCGCCGGAACCATCCAGGGCTTCGTCTCGGGACCCGGAGGAGCGTTGTCATCCGGAGGATGCGTGAGCGTCTTCACCGTCGCGGGACTGTTTGTCGACATGAACTGCCCCGCGGACGGCGATCCGTTCGTCTTCAATAGCTTGACGCCGGGTTCCTACGAGCTGCAGTTCACGGGATTTGAAGGCCTTGGATCCGCGTGGAGTGGAGGAACGGGATTCGGCCAGACGCGGCAAGTCTCCGTCGCGGCCGGCGCGACTACGACGTTCAACATGGAGTTGAGCGCCGCCGCGGTGGTCACTGGCACTGTCGACTACTCCGGAGAGCCCGCGGTCGGCGGTTGCGTAGATGTCGTCGACACCTCTGGCTACACCGTGTCCACGGCGTGTGTCGACTCCAACGGCGTTTACACGATCGACGACGCCCCCGGTGGTGTCGTGTACCTGCACTTCCGGGGCTTTGATGGGGCCGCGAATGAGTGGACCGGCGAAAGCTCCTCCTTCGCGAAGGCGACGGCTGTGCACCTTCACTCGGGTTCGACAACCACGATTGACGCCACCCTTGGACGCGGAGGCACGATCAGCGGTGAGGTCAGTGAGTTCAACGGCGGAGTGTTCACCGTCTTTCTGCGCGCTCTCGACGGCTCGCTGGTCGACTGGTACTCGCTCGGAGGCGATAGCTATTCCGCCACATTTGGCTTCAACAACGTCCCACAGGGGCGATACAAGTTGACGGTGATCGCGAACGGCACTACCTACGAGACGCCGTATCGGGCCTCAGGCGCCATTTCGCCCGCCATAGTGTCCATGCCGACCGCTTCCGGCTGGGATCTGACGGGCCTGAACTGGAACACGGAGTACGACACCGCCGGTGCCATCTCAGGTCGCTTCAACGTTCCCTCGAGCTGGAAGAGCTCCACCATCTGCGCGCTCGCCATAACGCCAAAGGGCGGGGTCCAGAGCGCCGATTGCGGTGCGCGCGGGGGGCGGTTCGACCTCACTCGGCTGGCCCCTGACCAGGTGTACGCGATCCTCTTTACCAACGGCGACGTCCACACGCGTGCCCAGCTCAAGGCTTTCAAGGGCGCCAAGCTGTACTACGGAAACACGACCTCGCTCACGAACGCACTGTTCTATCGGACGACTGTGAACCAGGCGCCGTATTTGCCCGTGTGGTTCTACAAAGACGTCAGCCACAAGACCGTGAACATCGAGGCTATCGAGTGGCTCGGCGACCAGAACATCTACCGCCCCTCGGCCAACACGTTTAGGCCAGAGTCGACCATGACTCGCCGCGACCTCGCCATGTACCTGTACAAGATGGCCGGCTCGCCAGCGGTGGCAATCCCCTCCCGGTCGCCGTTCTCCGACGTCAAGACAACCGACGCCGGCTATAAGGCCGTGCTGTGGCTCAGGTCAACGAAGGTCTGGACGTCGACCGCCTTCAAGCCGGGCGCTGGCCTCGATAAGAAGACCGAGGCGCTGATCCTCTACCGCGTGGCCGGGAGCCCCAAGGTGACGCTGCCCAGCAAGAATCCGTACAAGGACATCAAGTCCTCTGACAGCGCGTACAAGGCAGTCACCTGGGCGAACAAGTACCACATCGTCTCCAAGTCGAGCTCAACCTCGTTCGGCGCGAAGTCGCTCGTCAAGCGCAAGTACGGGGCCGCGAGCCTCTACGAGTGGTGGTGGCGGTTCGGATAGCCGGCCGACGCTCTCTCACGTTATCCGTGCGCCGAGCCGGAACGGTGGCCCGGTATTCGCAGCGCCCCGTCCACGTCGCGGATCGGATGTGGACACGGGGCTGTGTGCGGCATTCGCGTACTATGAGTAGTCGTTGCTCGAGCGCGTTGCCGCCGGGCGGGGTGAATCCGGAGGTAGTTGGTGACGTTGACGAGGCGCGCTCGCGCAGGTGTGATCGTGTTCCTCGCGCTGGCCGTATTCGGCACTGCGCTGTGGTTCCTCGTCGCTGGGGATGAGCCCGTTGGCGTCCAGCTCGCGGCGCTGCTGTCGTTGTTCGCCTGCTTCGTGCTCGTAGCCGTCTGGGCGACGGCCAAGGGCGCGCGGGGGCCTGGCGAACTCGCTCAGGCGATGTGGGAGAACGGCGTGCGCTCCGCTGCACTGATCGCCGCATGGGGCGCTGTAATCACGCTCGTCGCTCGGAGTTGGTTGCCGCTCGTTGCCGCTGCCGTCATGATCTTGATCGGTGGAGTCAGCCTCCTCGTGGCCAGGCTCGCGAGGGAATCCGCGGGTCTCCGCAAGCTCTACAAGCGGTCCACCAAGACCGGCGCGGCCAACGCGCGCGCCAAGAAGCGCAAGGCACGGATAGGCCTCTCCTCGCCCCAGGACTTCGAGCAGGCAGCGCGAAGGGGATTCGTCACGCCCGCCCTCGACCATCTGGAAGCGATGGCCACCGCGGCGCCCGACAAGGGGCCGAATGGTCGAGAGACCGCTGAGTCGAAGCGGCGTCGCGTGCGTGCGCTGATCCACCGCGCGTTCATCTTTGACCAGCTTGGTCGCTTCGATGAGGGCGACGTGCAGGCACGAAGGGCGTACGACCTGGACAAGTCGCTCGTGTACCTGCGCGACCGAGCCGGAGCGCGCGTGGTCTCCATGTTTGCGCGAGCAGGAGACGACGCCGGCGCGTTGGCGGTGGTGAAGCGCCTTGAGATTGACGAAGGCTTCGTTCCGCGCGTCGAGGTGCAGCGGCTTGCGGCGCCCGGGGAGGCGCTGTCCGGTGAGGAGCGGCTGCGCATCCTCAACGACATTTACCGGCGTGGCGGCTTCCCGCCAGTGGTGCTGCGCGATCCGACCAAGCCCGTGCGGATCGACAACCTCATGGGCGTGGTCACGGAGGCGGACTTCATCACCGAAGGCCCGGTGGTCACGGTGGCGGTGCCGTGCTTCAACTCCGAAGACTCGATCGACTTTGTGCTTGAGACGCTCTTGGAGCAGACCTACCGGCCACTCGACGTGATCGTCGTCGACGACTGCAGCACCGATGGCACCCGCGAACGCGTGGAGCGCTGGATCGAGAAGGATCCGCGCGTGCGTCTGTTCACGAACGAGACGAACTCCGGAGCCTACGTGTCGCGCAACCGCGCCCTCAAGGAGGCCACGGGCGAGTACTTCATGGTGCGCGACGCCGATGACTGGGCCCACCCGTGGCAGATCGCCACTCTCGTCGAGGGCATGCGCGCGAATGGGGGACGCCACGGCGCGATCGTCGATCACATCCGCGCGTCGGGTTCGATCGTGGCGCGCGGGCCGGCCACTAACAGCACCGCGTCGCTCATGGTCACGGTTGAGTTTGCTCGGATGCTCGGCGGCTGGCATGAGTCGCGCATTGGCGCCGACTCGGAGTTCATCGAGCGCTGCCGCATCGAGTGCGGCCGCGACTTCGTTGTGCCGCAGGCGCGGTGGGTGCCGCTCGTGCTCGCCTACGTGGGCGAGGGCAATCTGACAACGGACGGGCCGCGGGCCGTGCGCTATGTGCGACACGTCGTCGGCGTTCGCGCCCTGTACCACGAGGCCGCGGATCGATACCGCAGATCGGCGGCCTTCGACGGCACGCCCGGCGCCGCACTTCCGGTGAGTGAGCGTCGATTCGTGATCCCGCGCCTGATGGACCCCGCGCTGCACGGCGAGGCTCCGCACGATGAGTTCGATGTGATCCTGATCGCCGACCTCTCCTGCAACGGCGACAGGGCTGACCTCGCGGACGCCGAACTCGCGACGCTCGCGGCCTCCGGGCTGCGCGTCGGCGTCATCAACCAGCCGCGGTTCCCAAACTTTGTACTCAAGGACATGCGCTCGTCGGTGTGGGATGTGATCGATGGTGAGCGGGTGCGCTTCGTCACCATCGGCGAAGAGGTGAAGACCGATCTGCTGTGGGTCAACGACATCCGCATCGCCGCGTTCATGACCGACGAGCTCCCGACCATCACGGCCGCGAGGGCGCTTGTGGGAGTGGATTCCGGGGTGGCGTCCAGCCCCCCGATTGAGGCGATGCCCTACGCCGACGTAGCGGGCGGACTGGCTCGCCTCACCGCGCGCTTCGGCGTGGACTTCCGCATCGCGCCGCGCGGAGCCCGCGCGCGCTCGCTCCTGAAGTCCGGCGCGCACGATCCCCACGTCGCGGAGGCGCTCAGCTCGGTTGACGCACCAGCGCGGCTCGCAACTGGCGCGTACACGAGGCCACACGCAGACGCCGACTTCGTGGCGATAGCGGACGCGCACGGGGTATTCCTGGTGCCGGCCCATCCTGGCTGGCGCCGTGTCTTGGGTCGCGCCATCGCATGGGTTCCGGGCGTGCGTGCGTCCCGAGCGGCCGTGAGCTGGTCAACCTGGGTGTCCAAGCCTGCCGCTCGCGCCACGATCCTCAACCGATCGCTTGTCTTCGAGGTGCACACCACTGTCAAGCGCAGTCACTTGCGCGCACGCGCGATTGTTGACGCCGCGATGGCCGGGGTGCCCGTGGTCGCCGACCGCGTCGGCGACATCCTTCTGCCGGGCGCCTACGAGCGGGCAGACTCGAACGCGCGGGCGCGCTCTGCGGTGAGCAAACTGGTGAACGACCCTGAACGCCGCCAGAACCTCGTCTCTCGTGCAGACCACGTGATCTCGGAGCGCATGGCGCCCTCGACGCTTCTCCGGGCGCTCGAACTCACGCCAGCGAGCGTGAGCGACTCGGTCTCACAGCCCAACTAGGCTGACCCCATGCTCCGCATGTCAACGCTGTTCGTGCGCACCCTGCGCGAAGACCCCGCAGACGCCGAGGTCGCGTCGCACAGGCTGCTGGTTCGCGCCGGCTACATCCGCCGCGCGGCTCCAGGCATCTACTCGTGGCTCCCGCTCGGTCTCAAGGTGCTCGCCAAGGTCGAGGCCGTGGTCCGCGAGGAGATGGACGCCGCCGGCGCCCAGGAGGTGCACTTCCCGGCCCTTCTGCCGAAGGAGCCGTATGAAGCGTCGGGCCGCTGGAGCGACTACGGACCCAACATCTTCCGCCTCCAGGACCGCAAGGGCGGCGACTACCTCCTCGCCCCCACGCATGAGGAGGTCTTCACGCTGCTCGTGAAGGACCTGTACTCGTCATACAAGGACCTGCCGCTCACGATCTACCAGATCCAGACCAAGTACCGCGACGAGGCACGCCCCCGCGCGGGCCTGCTGCGCGGCCGCGAGTTCATCATGAAGGACGCGTACTCCTTCGACGTCAGCGACGAGGGGCTCGACGCCTCCTACGCCGCTCAGCGCGCCGCATACATTCGCATCTTCGATCGCCTAGGCCTCGACTACGTCATCGTCTCCGCGATGTCGGGCGCCATGGGCGGCTCCAAGTCCGAGGAGTTCCTCAGCCCCACGCCCATCGGCGAGGACACCTACGTGCGCTCTCCCGGCGGCTACGCGGCGAACGTCGAGGCGGTCACGACTCCGGTGCCGCCGAGCATCGATTGGGCCGACGCTCCTGCCGCACACATCGAGGACACTCCAGACACGCCAACGATCGACACGCTGGTTGCCGTGGCGAACGAGCGCTTCCCGCGCCCCGATCGCGAGTGGACGGCGGCAGACACCCTTAAGAACGTCGTGCTCGCCGTGACGAGCCCCACGGGGGAGCGGAGCCTGCTCGTAGTGGGCCTTCCCGGCGACCGCGATGCTGACATGACGCGCCTCGAGGCTGCCCTGTCGCCGAACCAGGTGGAGGCGGCGACCGAGGACGACTTCAAGGCGCACCCGGAGCTCGTCAAGGGCTACATCGGCCCGGGGGCGCTGGGACCCCAGGCGGGCGAGGACGGCATCCGCTATCTTCTCGACCCCCGCGTCGTCCCTGGTACGCGCTGGATCACGGGTGCGGACCAGCCCGGCAAGCACGTCTTCGAACTCACCGCGGGCCGCGACTTCACCGCCAACGGCACCATCGAGGCCGCGACCGTGCGCGAGGGCGACCCCGCCCCCGACGGCTCCGGTCCGCTGCACCTCGCCCGCGGAGTCGAGATCGGCCACATCTTCCAGCTCGGCCGCAAGTATGCCGAGGCTCTCGGACTGCAGGTGCTCGACGAGAACGGCAAGCAGGTCACGGTCACGATGGGCTCATACGGAGTCGGCGTGACCAGAGCGGTGGCTCTGCTCGCCGAGAACAACAACGATGAGCTCGGTCTCAAGTGGCCCATTCAGGTGGCGCCCTACCAGGTGCACATCGTTGCGACCGGTCGCGAGGACGCTGTCTTCGAGGAGGCCGCCAAACTCGCGGACGGGCTTGAGGCCGCGGGCATCGAGGTCTGCTACGACGACCGCCCCAAAGTCTCGCCGGGCGTGAAGTTCAAGGATGCAGAGCTGATTGGGGCGCCCTTCATCCTTGTCGTTGGCCGCGGGCTCGAGACCGGCGAGGTGGAACTCAAGACGCGCGCAGCCGGCACCAGCGAGGACCTGCCGCTGGCCGACGCTGTGGCCACCGTCGCGGCACAGGTCGCCGACGCGTTGGCGTGAGCGGGCGCCACGGTGATGGGGTTCAGAGGTGGCCGCTGAGGACACAGGGAGGGCGACCGTCGTCCTTGCGCTCGCCTTCACCGGGGAGACCGACGCCGCGCGCGAGCGCGCCGCGTCCGCCCTCGCAGACCCGGGCATAAGCGCCGACGCGAGGGCCGCGCTCGTCGCGGCGACTGCCTTCGCCGACTACGTCGACGCGCGTTTCGCCGAGGCCCTCGTCAGCAGCAGGCGATCCGTAGTGCTTGCTCGCGAGGCTTCCGCCGGGGTGCGGTTTCTCGCCGCGACGACCCAAGCCCTTGGTCTAGCCAACGAGCCCGACTTCGCCGCCACGGAGCCCGCCGCGCTTGCCGATGCCTTGGATGGAAGCCGCGCGATCTTCGACCTCCCGCAAGAGCTTCGCTGGCTCAGCGCCGCGCTGCTCGTGGAGGCATGCTTTGCGAACGGCCAGATCGCCTCCGCGAGCCAGGCGCTGGAGCTGCGAGACGGACAGGAGCCTCCGCGACATGCGCAGGCGACCTTCGCGTCGATGCAAGGCGTGCGCGTGGCGCTTTTCGCGAATGACATGGTGCTCGCGCGCGAGCGCTGCGAGGGCGCGCTCGCCGAGCTTGCCCAGAATCCTCTCGACGAGGCCGAGGCGCTGACCCGGGCGTTCCTCGCGCTCATCGCCGCCTACCAGAACCAGGTGGACGTTGCCGAAATCCATGTTGAGGCGGTCCGCGCGCTCGTCGACACCCCACGCAGGTGGCCAGACGGCGGAGCACTCACGGTGGCCGGCTATGCGCTCGCGGGCCTGGACCGGTTTGCCGAGGCGAGGCCGCTGGTGCTCGCGGGCGGTGGCGGGCCCGACCTGCATCTGAGCCAGCTCGTGGACAGGGCACTGGGGTTCGACGTGCTCGTTGCGGCCGCGATTGAGGATCGGGACCTGCGTGCCGCGGAACTGTGGGCTCGCAGGGCACGCGAGCTCCACGCGAATCCGGCGGCATCGCTCGCCGTGGAGCGGATCGACGCGCGGCTCGCCCTCGCCATGGGCAACGCGGCCGATTCCGCGGATCGGGCGGCGCAGGCAGGGGACGGTGCGCGCGCCGCAGGGCGCTTCCTTGAGGCGAGCGCGGCCGATCTCGCGAGGGCACGGGCCATGATCGCGCAAGGCCAGACGGGGGTCGCGATCCCGAGCCTGCAGCACCTCGCTCACGAGTCCGAGGCCGCAGGAACCCTTGTCCTCAGGGAGCGCGCAGTGGGGGAGCTGAGGCGCCTTGGCCGCAGGCTCGATCCGCGGCCCGGAGCGGGCATCGCCGCGCTGTCGCCACGTGAGCTGGAGGTGGCGGCGCTCGCGGCGGAGGGGTTCACGTCGCGCCACATCGCGCAGTCCCTGTTCCTTTCCGAGCGGACGGTGAATGCGCATCTGCGCAGAGCGCTGCGCGCGATGGGGGTGTCCACGCGGGCCTCGCTGCCAGCGGCATTCGGCCCCGCACTTGAACGCGCCCACTCCCAGCCGCTCGCGGACGTCGCCCAGCTCACCGAGCGCCAGCGCGCCGTTGCCCAGCTGGTGCATGAGGGCCAGTCCAACGCGGAGATCGCCGCCGCGCTTGGGATCTCGGTGAAGACCGTGGAGAAGCACGTGGCGATGATCTTCGAACGCTGGGGCGTGAGCACCCGCACCGGAATCGCGCGAATGGTCGCGGACACGCAGACGCAGTGAGTTAAGCACTTTCACTACTACTCGCGCGCGCTCCGTCACGCCAGACTCGCACCATGTACCAGCAACGATTGGGCGCTTTGGCCGTGGTTGGAGCGGCGCTGCTGCTGGCCGCGTGCTCGTCTGACCCCGCCGGGTCTGACCCCGCGGCGGCGGATTCCCCTGGCGCACCGGCAACCTCGCCTACTGCGGCAGCCACCGCAGGCGACGACACCGCCGAGCCCGCCGCAGCGTCGGGCGATTGCCCAAGCGTGCCGCAAGCAGGATTTGAGCTCACCTCTGACGACTCCGTAACCGCGGCGCCAGCGTCCGGTCAGGTCTTCGGCGATGGCACGCCCATCGCGTGGACCATCGCGGACCTGCCAGACGACGCGACCGTGGACATCGACCTGTACTGGGTCAACAGCGCGGGCGACGCGATCAGTGAGGGCGGCATGTTCCTCGACGACGAGGGCGGAGGCACGTGGGCGACCTCCCTGTCGGTGTTCAACAGCGACGCGGACGGCGCGCCCGGCTTGGCGGTGCTCGGCGTCACGTCGAACGCGTGGGCCGACGGCTCCGGTCACATCTCCGGTGACCACGCGATCCTGGGCGTCTATTGCCTCACACTCAAAGCGGACGAGTGAGCGACGACGCACACGCAACGGGGGCTGCTGGCTCCACGGGCATCATGGCGTCCGCCTGGTTTGCGGGTGTCGCCGCGCTCGTTGCGCTGGCGCTCGTGACGGGAGGGCTCGCGGTCGTCAAGCGCTCCCGCGAGCCCCAAGCGGAGGCCGCGCCCGTCGTGCTCGGGACGCCGGCGCCGAGCGCCTTTGACCTGAGTCTCACGCCGGTGACCTCGCCGTTCGTGAGCAGGGGCGAGCCGGTGAGCGTGGTGTTGGCCGCGGACTCTGGGGTGGATGTCTCTCGCGTGGAGGTGTGGCAGGACGGCCAGCTCTACTTTGAGCTCGACGACGCCTCGCTGGTCACGGATCCCACCACCGGCGCGGTGCGGTTCGCCCTGGACGTGGTCCCCATGACCGCAGGAGGCCACGTGCTGCTCGCTCGCGCCTACGACGGCGCGGGGGAGATGGCGCAGTCGATTCCGATTGCGCTGCCCGTGCTCGACCTCCCGCAGGACCTGGGGATCGCGAACCCCACCAACACGTCCGGCACGGCGGTGTTTCCCGCGATGAGGTTCTCCGCCGCACCCGGCGACACGCTGACGACCATCGCGGACCGCTTGGGGGTGGACGTGGCGTCGCTCGCGGCGGCGGACGGCACCGACGATGTCTCCGCCACGTTGAAGGCGGGCGTGCAGGTGACCGGCACCGTTCCCGCGATCAACAGCCTCAAGCCTCCCAAGTCGGGCACGAAGGTGGCGACGGACATCTCGGTGAAGCTGGACGGCTGCGCGGCCGTGGTCACCTCCGCCACCACGGGTGACCTTCGCATCTACGGCGGCGCGGGCATGATCGCGCTCGGCGACCTTCCGGACGGCGGCGAGCTGCGCCTCACGTCGCTTCCCATAGGCCCGACGGTCCTCGCCGCCTATTCGCCGAGCGGCGCCTCTCCCATGCTCCCGCCGAGCGCCCCCGTGACGGTCACGATCCCCGACACGTGCGGGCGCGACGCCTGGACCGGCGGCGCCTTCATCACGGGCGGCATGCTGTTGACCGATGACGCCGTCACCAAGCCTTACGTGTACCTGGCGCTGGACAAGGGCCGATGGCAGCGCGTGCCGGCTCAAGACGGGCAGTTCCTCAACGGCGGTTCGACGAGCGTGAGCGACCTGCGCCAACTCGTGGACCTCGCGCATTACGACCAGGTGGACCTTGAGGTGTGGAGCGGCGCAACGGGGGAACTCGTCGCCTCCGCGCAGTACTGTCGCAATGACACGGAGCACCCGGAACCCGGCGCGTCCTCCGCGAGCGGCGGGGAGTGCACTCCGGCGGGGGCCGCGCCGTCTGGGGCGCCGGGCACGACCGCCACGAAGCCCATCACCCTGACGCTCGCGCAGGGGGACAACCTGACGAAGTCGATCGACGTCACCGGCGACCCAACGGCCATGCAGGAGTGGCAGGTCACCGGACCGGCGAAAGCGACCTTCAGCACCGACGCGCACGACCAGGGCTACGGGGCCGTCGCGTACCAGTTCTCGCTCATCCCGTTCAGCCCTGGGTCCGCGGGCCTCGACCAGCCAGGGGTGTTCTACCAGGCCACATCGGACGTGTACGGCGTGACCAGCGTGGATCCATGGAGCTGGCACGGCGCGCTCATCTCCGACGACCAGCTGGACGGGGTCGACAATCTCTCGCTCAACGACGAGCTGGCGCTGGGGATGCTCAAGCAGCACATCGCCCAAGGGAGCAACCTCATCGACACCGTCTACGTGCGGGCCGTGGCCGTGGGGCAGGTTCCCAACACCAGCACCTATGTCTCGCGCGGCGCGACCTCCAACACCATCGAGCTCGTCATGCCCACGGGGCTCGAGGGAACCTGGCCGCAGATCGAGAACGCCTCGATCTCGGTGAGGCCCGGTCGCGACATCATGGCGATCACGAACGGTCGCGCCAAGCTGTCAAAGCCGGACAGCCCGCCGGACGTCGTCAACGTCACGACAACCTGCCACGCGGTCGTCTCGTATCCGGATCCCACCGCGTACACGATGTACCCGTTCAGCGCACCCAAGTGGCGCACGAAGGAGGGCGTCACCTACCAGGCGGGCGCTCCCCGCAGCCCTACGGACGTGATGATCCAGAAGCCGGGAGGGATGAGCGACCTCTCCCAGGCCAAGCAGATCTGGCCGCGCGATGACGTCATCTACTGCCTCGACAGCGACGCAAGCTATAAGCGCCTCCACGCGCATGACAATGACGAGCCGCCAAGCTGCGGGTTGGGCTGCGTGCTCTCCTTCGTGGTCTACGGCGCCATCCAGGGTTTTGTCGTCGGCGGCCCCTATGGCGCGCTCACCGGTGCGCTCATTGGGCTCGGGGTTGGTCTTGGCGCCGCGATAGATCCCGCGTTCTACGACGAGGTGATGGCCGCGTGGGACAAGGTCGCGAGCTTCTACAACCAGGTCTTCAACGTGGTGTGGAAGGTGGTGGACGCGGTCAATCCCGTGTGTCAGAGCGCTAAGTCGTTGGGAAGCAGCGCCAACAAGTTCTGCAACGGGGTCTTCCGATCCGTGGGCGACGCCGCCCTCACGTACTACACGGGCGTGCCCCCGCAACTCGCGACCTCACAGCAGATGCAGGCGACACAGGACGGCGATCTTGACGCGATGATCACCCTTGCGCTCGACGAGGGGCTCAAGAAGCTTGGCCTGAGCTGCGCCACCTTCACCCTCAGCGGTGGCGAGGCGCAGGCGATCCTCGCCACCGCGTCGGCCTCGGGCGCACAGGTGCCCGACCTGAGCCAGGTGAAGAACTCGCAGGGCGAGATCTCTGGGTGCGCCGCGCTCTCGGGCGTGCTGACCAAGACGGTTCGCGCCGCATCCATCGCGCGTCAGGCGCAGATCATGGAGGCGATCACGGGAGTGCGCTCCGTGCCGGGACTCGTGATCGCGCCCGTGACCGACGAGCGCCCAACCGTCGTGTTCTCCGGGACGCCCGTCAGCGCCCCCGGGTACGCCCAGACGTGCCCTGTTGTGGCGAACGCGCAGATCACGGAGGGCGGCACCACGTTCCGGCTGTATCCCGTTCACGCGACCGCGTGGCTCAAGTACGGAAAGACCAACGCCGACGGCGTGCGCGCCGCCGATCAATGGACGGGGGAGTTGCAGATCCCCTATGAGCGCAGCACCGCCTACCCAAACACGCCTTCCAAGGCTGTTATGGAGACCGTCCCTGCCGCGGCCGGTGCCGCGTACCTGCACGTCACCCTGAGCGCGCCTTGCTTCGATGAGCCCATCTCCATCGATGTCCCCAAGTACACGTTCTTCGGCAACGCGGCCGCTTTCTACCTGGACCCACGCCCCATCGTCGGGTTCTACTAGGAGCGCGCCGTGCACATTCCCGTCCTCGCATCGATAGGCGCCGCGGTTGTCGGCGTCACCGCGGTTGTCGGCACCGTGGTGCTCGTGGCCACGGCGCCGCAGCCCCAGCCGCAGGCGCTGTGGATCGACTCCCCGGTCGCCGGGGTCGCGCTCTCGCCTGGCGACCTGACCGTCACGATGCACACCAACGAGCCTCAAGTGACCTCGATCCGCGCCGTCATAGCAACCGACGGGAACACGGTGGCCGTGCTCACGGACAACGAACTCGAGACCCTGTCCCGTGGCAAGGACGCCAAGCTCCTGTACGTCTTTGACCAAGTGTGGAACGCACAGCCGGGCACCTATACGATCACAGCGACCGCCTACGCCGGCTCCACGGCCCGTTCCACCGCAAAGGCGCAGGTCGTGGTGCTTGGCGCCGTCGCAACCCCGGACGCGACGCCGTCTCCGGACACGCCACCGCCCACGGAACCCAGCGCCGAACCCACGCCGTCGGCGACCCCGGCGGCCACACCGTCGGCCACTCCGAGCGCCGGCCCAACGCCGCAGCCGACCGCAAAGCCAACCACGAAGCCAACGTCAAAGCCGACGACGAAGCCAACCACCCCGCCCGCGTCCACACCGCAGCCGAGCCACACCACCGACCCCATCCAGACCCCCACGCCGGTGGTGCCCGCGGCGGGCAAGGCCACGCGCTCGAACGAGACGAACTCCGGATGGACCAATACGTTCACCATCACGGGCATTCGCCCCAATACGGCCCAGGTGTACATCGACATCAACCTGCACAACACGGTCTTCACGCCGTACTTCGCGGGCTGGAAGTCGTACCCGTGCGGCAACCTCACTCTCTACTCCGGATCAGGGGCCGACGCCACCTACCAGTGCAGCGTGACCGTCACCATTGAGCCGCCTGGGAACTGGCGCAGCGGCGAGTTCTGGTTGGGCATGCCGGACTCGGTGTACCGGCCAAAGATCGTCTCCGGCGGCAAGACATACTACGGCGTCGGCGGCAACTGGACCGTCGCGGCGAAGTAGGCTCAGGCGCCCTGCACTGCGCCCGGCAGGGCCGGGATCTGCGCCGCGGTGAGCCCGTTGGCCAGCGCGCCGCGGTACTCGACGAGCGCAGAGTTCAGCAGCCAGCCGCGATCCTGCGGCGCCGCGCCCACCATGAGCGCGGCATAGGCCTCGGCGATCGCGAGGTGCTGGTCCCTGAGCGCGGTCGCGTCGGCAGGCACGTCGTACGCGGGCTCCGTGGAGATCTTGAACCCCGGCGATGGCCAAGAGGTCCGCCACGCGCTGGCGTTCGGTGCTTGAACCGGAGAGCGCGGACGTGCGCGCATCCCCGTCGCTGCGCGCGGCGGCCACCTCATAGAGAGCGCGGAGCTTGTCGTGCTCGAGCGCGAGGCGCGAGAGCACGTCCGCCGGCACCGTGCTGTCCGCTGGCGGCAGAGTGGGCGGTTCGGCGAGATAGGCGAGGCTCTCCCAGTCGTTGCGCTCACTCTCGGCGTTGATCGCCTTGTGCGACAGGAGGATCGACGCGCACAGCCCGCCAAGCGGGTCGTCCCCGGCGCCATCCATGCAGGCAGCGGCCGCTGCCTCGGCGTCCTCGAGCGCCTGCGAGAGCGACCCCGCAGGCCGCGGAGACGAGGTTGGCGACACGCCGCCGAGCGCGGCGAGCCGCATGGGCACGGCATTCGCCTCGACAACGGCAAGGGGATCGTCGGAACCAGGTGCCGCCGCCTCGACCGCGGCCTCGGCAGCTGCCACGTGGTCGCGCAGCACGGTGATGGGGGAGGGCGTCCGGAACGGCTCTGGTTCGGTTTCGAGCCGCCACGAGCATGCGGTCAGCGTTGCGAGCGCAACCAGGGCCAACGACCCTGCCCGCACCCCGCGCCTCACCATGGGCGCCATCATGACACGGCACGCGGACCCCCTAGAATGTGTGAGAACTTCAGCAACGGCTTAGGGAGGCGATGACGTGGGTCTCGAGAACCGCATTGCCGAACTCGCCGCGCCCGGCGCCGCGGAAGCCGGCCTCATCGTCGACTCCGTTGAGGTCGAGCAGGCCGGCTCCCGGCAGCGCGTTGTCGTGACGGTGGACCTTCCGGACGATGAGGTCGGCTCCGCGTCCCTCGACGCGATCGCCACAGCATCTCGCGCGATCGGCGCCGCCCTCGATGAGGCGAATGTGCCACCACAGGCCTACGTGCTCGAGGTCTCTACCCCTGGCATCTCCCGCCCGCTGACGGAGCGCCGTCACTTCCTGCGCGCACGCTCGCGCCTCGTGAGCCTGGATCTCAACGACGGCACCATCGTCAAGGGCCGTCTCACGGACATCGACGGCGACGACGTCGTGCTCGACGGCGAGCGCCGCTTCCCGGTCGCGAGCATCGTGGTCGGCACAATCGAACTCGACTTCAAGGGCAACGGGTAGGGCGCATGGACATCGACATGCAGGCCCTCCGCGGCCTCGAGAAAGAGAAGGACATCCGCTTCGACGTCCTGATCGACGCCATCGAGCAGGCGCTCCTGTCCGCGTACCACAAGACGCCCGGCGCCTACCGGCACGCGCGCGCCCACCTGGACCAAGCGTCGGGCATCGTCACCATCTTCGCCCGCGAGGAACTCGGCGTCGACGAGGACGGAACCGTTCAACTCAGCGACGAGTTCGAGCACACGCCCAACGACTTTGGCCGCATCGCCACCTCCACTGCGCGTCAGGTGATCGTGCAGCGCCTGCGTCAGGCGGGGGATGACGCGGTGCTCGGCGAGTACGCGGGCAAGGAGGGTCACCTCGTCTCCGGCGTGATTCAGCAGACGCAGGACATGCGCAACGTGCACGTGGACATCGGCGACGTCGAGGCCGTGTTGCCCGCGCACGAGCAGGTGCCCACGGAGACCTACGTGCACGGCGAGCGCATCCGCGCCTACGTGCTCGACGTCAGCCGCGGCATGAAGGGCCCCTCGATCACGCTGTCGCGGACACACCCTGGCCTGGTGCGCCAGCTCTTCGAGCTTGAGGTGCCGGAGATCGCAGACGGCACCGTCGAGATCATGTCGCTCGCGCGCGAGGCCGGCCACCGGACCAAGATCGCCGTGCGGGCTACTGTTCCCGGCGTGAACCCCAAGGGCGCGTGCATTGGGCCCATGGGCGCCCGCGTGCGTGCGGTCATGAGCGAGCTCCGCGGCGAGAAGATCGACATCGTCGATTGGGACGAGGACCCCGCGACGTTCGTGGGAAACGCGCTGTCGCCCTCGCGCGTGGTGTCGGTGACGGTCGTGGATGAGGAGGCCCGCGCGGCCCGCGTCGTGGTCCCGGACTTCCACCTGTCGCTCGCGATCGGCAAGGAGGGGCAGAACGCTCGCCTCGCCGCTCGCCTCACGGGCTGGCGGATCGACATCCGCTCGGACGAGGCGCCCGAGACCCCTGGAGCGAGCGGGCCGGCTGTCAGTGGTCCCGGCACCCCGGGATCGGGTGCCTGAGGCGACCGGGTAGAATGGTTGAGCCGGGCAATCCAGCCGACACCCCCAACGCACAGCACGCAGGGCCGCAAGGCCCGGTTCGCACGTGCATCGGGTGCCGACAGCGGGCGGCCCGGTCGGACCTTGTGCGAGTGGTCCTCGACGGAACCCAGGTGGTTCTCGACGAGACCGCCACTGCCCCGGGGCGCGGCGCCTGGTTGCATCGCAGCCCCGAGTGTCTGGACTTGAGTGTTCGCCGCAAGGCGTTCCCGCGGGCGCTGCGTGCAAGCGTGGCTGACGCGAGTTCGCTCAAGTTCGGATAACCTTGTCCGTGCCAAACCCATCGACAGAACGGGATGAAAGCCCATGAGCGCCCGATGAGTACCTCGAAATGAGTACCCAGCAGTAACGATGGTTCGACCCCTGCCTTGGTCGGACCAAGACAGGAGTTTTTTGTGGCAATCGCAAAGCCTCGCGTTCACGAGATCGCGAAGGAGCTCGGCATTCCGAGCAAGGACCTCATCACCAAGCTGAACGAGCTCGGTGAGTACGTGAAGGGTCCGTCCTCAACCTTGGAGGCGCCGGTCGTGCGCAAGGCGCGCGAGGCGTTCCCCGCCGCGCCGGCGGCACCCGCAGCGCCCGCACCAGAGAAGAAGGCCGCGGCTCCCAAGCCCGCCGCACCCAAGCCTGCGGCTCCGGTCGCGCCCGCGGAGCCCGACGCTGTGGTCACCGAGGCCGCTCCGGCACCTTCCGCTCCGGCCGCGTCGGCGTCCCCGGCGACCCCGGCGGATGCCGCCGGTGATATGCCTCGCCCCCGCCCGCGTCCGGGCGGCAACAACCCCTTCGCCGACCGCTCCGACGTCCCGCGTCCGCGGCCGCGTCCCGGTGGCAACAACCCGTTCCAGGCTCCGCGCACCCCCGGACCCCGCCCAGGTGGCGCTCCCGGCGCCGCTGGCGCGCCCCGTCCCGGTGGCGCCCCGCGTCCCGGCGGCGCGGGCGCCCCTCGGCCCGGCGGCTTTGCCCCGCGCCCAGGTGGGGCGGCTCGCCCCGGTGGCGGCGCCCCTGGTGCTCCCGGCGCGGCTGCCCCCGGTGGTCGTCCTGCGCCCGGCGGTCGCGGCCGTGGTGGCGGCACCGCTGGCGCCTTCGGTCGCCAAGGCGGCAAGCCCGCACGCTCACGCAAGAGCAAGCGCGCCAAGCGGCAAGAGTACGAGCAGCAGCAGGCACCGTCGATCGGCGGCGTGCAGGTCCCTCGCGGTGACGGCTCCACGCCGATCCGCCTGCGCCGCGGCGCCACGCTGAGCGACTTCGCCGAGAAGATCGATGTCAATCCCGCGTCGCTCGTGACGGTGCTGTTCCACCTCGGTGAGATGGCCACGGCCACGCAGTCGCTAGACGAGGACACGTTCCAGGCGCTTGGCGCCGAGCTCGGCTACACGATCGAGATCGTGTCGCCGGAGGACGAGGACAAGGAGCTCCTCGAGGACTTCGGCCTCGACCTCGACGCGGAGCTTGCCGCCGAGACTGACGAGGACCTCGAGCCGCGTCCGCCGGTCGTGACCGTCATGGGTCACGTCGACCACGGCAAGACGCGCCTCCTCGACGCTATCCGCAAGTCCGACGTGCAGTCCGGCGAGGCCGGCGGCATCACGCAGCACATCGGCGCGTACCAGGTGCGGCACGAACACGACGGCGTCGAGCGCGCCATCACCTTCATCGACACCCCTGGTCACGAGGCGTTCACCGCCATGCGTGCCCGCGGTGCTCAGGTGACGGACATCGCGATCCTCGTCGTCGCCGCCGATGACGGCGTCATGCCGCAGACCATTGAGGCGCTCAACCACGCGCAGGCCGCAAACGTGCCGATCGTCGTGGCCGTGAACAAGGTGGACAAGGAGGGGGCCAACCCCGCCAAGATCCGCCAACAGCTCACCGAGTACAACCTCGTGGCAGAGGAGTACGGCGGCGACACGATGTTCGTCGACGTCTCCGCGCTCAAGGGCATCGGCATCGACGACCTCCTCGAGGCCGTGCTGCTCACGGCAGACGCCGGTCTTGACCTGCGCGCGAACCCCAACAAGGACGCTCGCGGTGTGGCGGTCGAGGCTCACCTCGACAAGGGTCGCGGTGCGGTTGCGACCGTGCTCGTGAACTCGGGAACGCTGCGCGTTGGCGACTCGATCGTCGCGGGAACGGCCCACGGCCGCGTTCGCGCGATGTTCGACGAGCACGACCAGCAGGTCACCGAGGCGCTTCCCGCCCGTCCGGTTCTCGTCATCGGCCTCACGTCGGTGCCGCGAGCGGGCGACACCTTCCTGGTGGCGGACGACGACCGCACGGCCCGTCAGATTGCCGAGAAGCGCGAGGCCGCCGAGCGTGCCGCTCAGCTCGCGAAGCGTCGCAAGCGCATCAGCCTCGAGGACTTCAACCAGGCGCTCGAGGACGGCAAGGTCGATACCCTCAACCTCATCATCAAGGGTGACGTCTCCGGTGCCGTCGAGGCACTCGAGGACGCGCTGCTGCAGATCGATGTGGGCAAGGAAGTGGACCTGCGCATCATCCACCGCGGTGTGGGTGCTGTCACGCAGAACGACGTCAACCTCGCAACGGTCGACAACGCCATCATCATCGGCTTCAACGTGCGTCCGGCAGAGCGTGTGCAGGCGCTCGCGGACCGCGAGGGCGTCGACATGCGCTTCTACTCGGTCATCTACCGTGCTCTCGAGGACGTCGAGGCGTCCCTCAAGGGCATGCTCAAGCCCGAGTTCGAGGAGCGCTCCACCGGTGCGGCGGAGATCATGGAGATCTTCCGCTCGTCCAAGTTCGGCAACATCGCGGGCTGCCTGGTTCGCGAGGGCGTCATCAAGCGCAACGCCACCGCTCGCGTGTCGCGCAACGGCGTCGTCATCGGCGAGCCGGTGATCGACACCCTGCGCCGCTTCAAGGACGACGTCACCGAGGTCCGTGACGGCTTCGAGTGCGGCATCGGCCTTGGCAAGTTCAACGACATCCAGGTTGGCGACATCATCGAGACCTTCGAGATGGTGGAGATTCCGAGGGACTGATGAGCGACAAGCCCCGCGCTCTCAAGCTCGCCGGCACGATCAAGAAGATCGTTGCCGGCGCGCTTGAGACCGAGATCAAGGACCCGCGCCTTGGGTTCGTGACCGTCACCGACGTGAGGGTCACGGGAGACCTGCAGCAGGCGTCGGTCTTCTACACGGTCCTTGGCGGCGAGGAGGAGCGCGCCGGCACGGCCGCCGCGCTCGCCTCCGCCAAAGGCCGGCTGCGCTCGCTCGTGGGATCCCAGCTTGGTATTCGCCTCACGCCAACGCTCGAGTTCCATCTCGACGCGGTGCCGGAGACTGCCGCAACGCTCGACAAGGCGCTGCACGAGGCCGCGCTGCGCGATGCGGAGACAGCCAAGCTGCGCGAGGGCGCCCAGTACGCGGGCGACGCGGACCCGTACAAGCACCCGGAAGAGGATGACTGACACCCCCTCGGGACTGATCGTCGTGGACAAGCCGCAGGGCTGGACCTCGCACGATGTCGTCGGCCGCATGCGCCGACTCCTCGGCACCCGCAAGGTGGGCCACGGCGGCACGCTCGATCCCATGGCCACCGGCGTGCTCGTGATCGCATGCGGCAAGGCAACCCGGCTGCTCCAGTACATCTCTGCCCACGACAAGGGCTACGAGGCCACGATCCGGCTGGGACAGTCGACAATCACCGACGACGCCGAGGGCGAGGTGCTTACCGAAGTGAGTGCAGCGTCGGTCAGTGACGAGGCCATCCTGGCGGGTATCGCGGCGCTTACTGGCGACATCCTGCAGCGCCCAAGCTCGGTGAGCGCAATCAAGGTGGCGGGGAGCGCGCGTATGCGCGCGTGCGTGCAGGCGAGGACGTCGAGCTGGCCGCGCGGCCCGTCACCGTTGCGCGGTTTGAGTTGCTGGATGCCCGACGCTCTGGCGACGTCATCGACCTCGACGTCGCCGTCGACGTGAGTTCGGGAACGTATGTTCGCGCGCTCGCGCGCGACCTCGGCGCCGGCTTGGGCGTTGGCGGTCACCTCACCGCGCTGCGCCGCACCCGCGTGGGAGAGGTGACCCTCGCTGACGCCGCGACGCTCGAGGAGCTCGAGGGCCGCGGGCGCTCGCACGCGGCTCATCGGCCTCACGGAGGCCGCAACGCGGACCCTTCCCGTGCTCGCCATCGATCCCAAGGCGGCCACAGCCCTTGGTTACGGTCAGCGCATCGCTGCTGACGGCGTCGGGCCGGCGATTGCCGTGTGCGACGGCGAGGCTATCGCTATCGTTGAGCGCGATGCAGGAGCGGGGCGCCCCACGGTGGTGTTCGCTCCGCGGAGCTGAGGAGGCGCGTGGCACGCGAGCGGGTGACGTGGATCGATACGGCGCGCGGCGGCGCGCTGACCCTCGTCGTCCTCGTGCACTCGAGCCTATGGCTGCACCGCAGCGGATATCGCACCGCGCATTGGCTGGATCAGATGAACCTTGCGCTCGACGCGGTGCGCATGCCAACGCTTGTCGCGATCTCTGGGCTGTTCGCCGCGACAATCGGCACGTGGAGCGCGCGCGAGGTGCTGCGCAGGCGAGTGCTTCCGCTTGCGCTGCTGTACGTGGTGTGGGCCGCGCTCGGCCAGATCATTGTCGGGCCCAGCCGCCAGCCTGGCACTGACGGATGGGCCAATCTGCTGCTCGTCGTTGTGCGGCCGGACCTGCGCGTGTGGTACCTCTACGCGCTCGCCCTGTTCATCCTTGGGGCGTGGGCGCTGAGGGCGGTGCCGAGCTGGATCCTGATCCCCGTGGCTCTTGGCCTGAACCTGTGGACGATGAGCAGGTGGCCGGCGCCGCCCATGCCCTTGGACCTGCAGAACTGGGAGTACGTGGGCGAGCACTGGGCGTTCTTCGTGGTGGCCCAGAGGTGCGCCGCGGCGTACTGGGCGTTCGCGGGACGAACCCGTCCGGTCACGGCGCTGTGGGCCGGTGGGGCATTCGCGTTGGCGGCTGGGGCGGCATTGGCGACGGACACCGCCACCAACCCGGTGGTCCTGCTCGCACTCTGCGCGTTGGGGACTCTCGCGGTGCTCGCGATCTCGCCGCTCGTGGCGTCCGCACGGAGCCTGGGGTTCGCCAACGCCATAGGTCGCAATTCGCTCGGCGTGTACGTCACGCATCTGCCGGTCCTCGCGATCTTCACGCTCGCCACGCCGCTGTTCCCGGCGGGCCCGGGGGCCCGATCCGTGGTCCCGTTGGCGCTCGCCGCCGTGGCTCTCGCGTGCTCGTACGGGATCACCCGCGCTCTCGATCGCTGGGCACCCGTGCCGTTCCTGCGGCCCTGGTGGAGCACGGCGCGTGAACCACAAGGGGCGCTCGCTCCGGCACAATGAACTCCATGTTTGTGTGGCGATCCCTCGCTGAGGTTCCCCCGACGCTTGGCCCCGCGATCGTCACGATCGGCAACTTCGACGGGGTGCACCGCGGGCATCAGGCCGTGCTTGAGCGCATGGTCGCCGACGCACGCTCTCGCGGCCAGGTGGCGATCGCGGTCACGTTTGACCCGCATCCCAAGGCGGTTCATGACCCTGCGCACCAGCCCGAGTTGGTGACCGGCGTCGTGGACCGGTTGGAGCGACTAGCGGCCACGGGTCTCGATGGCGTGCTCGTCATCGAGTACACGCTGGAGTTTGCGCTGCAGACGCCCGAGGAGTTCGTTCGCGACTACCTCGTTGACGGACTGCGCGCGGCCTGCGTCGTCGTTGGCCACGACACTCGGTTTGGGCGCGGCAACGCGGGCGACGTGGAGACCATGCGCGCGTTGGGGGAGCAGTACGGCTTCGCGGTAGAGGTGGTCGACGACGCGTGCGCCATCTCCGAGTCCGGCCGACGCTGGTCGTCGACGTGGGTGCGAGAGCTGCTCGACAAGGGCGACCTCCCTGGCGCCGCCGAGGTCCTTGGCCGGCCTCACCGCCTGCGTGGACACGTGGTGCATGGCGACAAGCTGGGCCGCGAGATCGGCTTCCCCACGGCGAACATCGAGGTGGAGTCCGGGATGATCCCGCGCCACGGGGTGTACGCGGGATGGTTCACGGTGGTGGACCCTGGCGGCAATCCGGGCGCAGAGGCGGTGCTGGGCGAGCCGCTCCCCGCCGCCGTTTCGCTGGGACTCAACTACACCGTCGGCGGCACCGACCTGCGTGTGGAGGCCTTCATCATCGACCGCGAGGGGCTCGACCTCTACGGGGCCGAGGTGACCCTGGACCTCGTCGCGTGGCGCAGGCCGATGCTCGACTTCGGGTCGTTGGACGCGCTCATCACGGCGCTCACCGAAGACGTGCAGTGGTGCCGATCCGTGCTCGCTTGAGCGAGCGTCGGCTGGTATCATTGATCTTCGCCGTGTAACGGCCGCGGTTTCCAGTGCCCCGGTGAATAGGCCCGGGTGCGCCGCGCAACTACCTTGAAGAAGGAGACACAGTGCCGCTCGAAGCATCAGTCAAGCAGTCCATCATGACCGAGTACGCCACCCACGAGGGCGACACCGGTTCTCCCGAGGTTCAGGTCGCGATGCTGACCAAGCGCATCGCCGACCTCACTGAGCACCTCAAGGAGCACAAGCACGACCACCACAGCCGCCGCGGACTGCTGCTGCTCGTCGGTCGTCGCCGCAACCTGCTGAACTACCTTCAGCGCGTGGACATCGAGCGTTACCGCTCGCTCATTGAGCGCCTGGGGCTTCGCCGCTAAGGCGAACCTCGCGCTCCGCGGCCCGGTCCGCTCGCCCCCTGGCCATGGGCCGGGGGAGCTGAGCGACCGGGCTGTTGTCATTCCCGCCCGACGCTGTGGCGGGCTTTCGTGCGAAAGCCGGCCCTGGCGTCGGCCCGCCGCGCCCCTACCGCCCGAAATGGGCTCTCAGGTCGCCCAAATGCGCGTTTGGTGAACCTAGGAGCCCATTCCAGGCCAGCAGCCAGTTGTGAGAGTGGGATTGCCCGACGCTGTGGCGGGCTTTCGTGCGAAAGCCGGCCCTGGCGTCGGCCCGCCGCGCCCCTACCGCCCGAAATGGGCTCTCAGGTCGCCCAAATGCGCGTTTGGTGAACCTAGGAACCCATTCCAGGCGCAGTCAGTCGTCGTCGGCGGGGGTGAAGGACTGCTGCTCGCGGGCGGCGCGCGCGGCGAAGTGAGCCTCCACCAGGTAGAAACTGGTGCCCACCAGGCAGATCGCGGCAACGGCGAAGCTCACGAGGACGAACAGCCAGCCGGCATCCTGCAGGATCCCGCGAATGGTCCACCCGATGACGATGAGCGCAGCCAAGCCCATCGCGATCGCGCCGATGCGAGCCGGAACAGGATTGCCCGAGCGGCCCCAACGCCCGGCGAGCCACTCGTATCCTTCGTACTGCGGCTGAGGCTCCGGAGGTAGCTGTGGCTGCTTGGGCATGGCGCTTAGGGTACGCGCCAGCGCGTTCCTGGTAGACTGTTTTGCGGCTTGAGAGCCACAACAACACACCAGCAGGCCGGCTGAACGCTGATCCTCGGTGGTGATGAGCGGGCCACAGTTCCCGCGCATTTCGACTGACGATCAGCACTTAAGGCCCTTGCCGACGTTCTGCCTGCCTGCTCCTTTACGAAAAGGAGCAACCTTTCACATGGAAGGTCCCGAAATCCAATCCGCCGAGGCCGTTATCGACAACGGCAAGTTCGGCACGCGCACGGTCCGTTTCGAGACGGGCCGCCTCGCCAAGCAGGCCGCAGGCACGGTTGCCGCCTACCTCGACGGCGAGACGATGCTGCTGTCCGCCACCACGGCGGGCAAGAGCCCTCGCGAGGGCTTTGACTTCTTCCCCCTGACGGTTGACGTCGAGGAGCGCTCGTACGCCGCCGGAAAAATCCCCGGCTCGTTCTTCCGCCGCGAGGGTCGCCCGTCGACCGACGCGATCCTCACGTGCCGTCTCATCGACCGGCCGCTGCGCCCCACGTTCGTCTCTGGCCTCCGCAACGAGGTCCAGGTCGTCATCACGGTGCTCGCCATCGACCCCGACGACGCATACGACACCCTCGCGATCAACGCGGCCTCCGCGTCCACCCAGATCGCCGGCCTGCCGTTCACCGGCCCCATTGGCGGCGTGCGCATCGCGCTCATCGACGACCAGTGGGTCGCGTTCCCCAAGTACTCGCAGAAGGAGCGGGCCGTCTTCGACATGGTCGTTGCCGGTCGTATCGCGGGTGACGACGTCGCGATCATGATGGTCGAGGCCGAGGCCACCGACGACTCGTTCCAGCTCGTCGCCGAGGGCGCCACCGCCCCCACGGAGGCCGTCGTGGCCGAGGGCCTCGAGGCCTCGAAGCCCTTCATCCGCGCGCTGTGCGAGGCGCAGATCCGCCTCGCCGAGCAGTCCGCCAAGGAGACCCGCGAGTTCCCGCGCTTCCTGGACTACCAGGACGACGTGCTGTCCGCGGTCTCCGGCGCCATCGAGAGTGACCTCGCGCAGGCGCTCACCATCGCCGACAAGCAGGAGCGCGAGAACCGCCTTGACGAGCTCAAGGCCAACGCACACACGCAGCTCGACGAGCAGTTCGCCGGCCGCGAGGGCGAGATCAGCGCCGCTGTTCGCTCGCTCACCAAGAAGCAGGTGCGCCAGCGCATCCTCAAGGACGGCGTGCGCATCGACGGCCGTGGCCTCAAGGACATCCGTCCGCTGAGCGCCGAGGTTGCCGTGATTCCGCGCGTGCACGGTTCTGCGCTGTTCGAGCGTGGCGAGACCCAGATCCTTGGCGTCACCACGCTGAACATGCTCAAGATGGAGCAGCAGATCGACTCCTTCAACCCCGAGAAGCACAAGCGCTACATGCACCACTACAACTTCCCGCCGTTCTCGACGGGTGAGACCGGTCGCGTTGGAAGCCCCAAGCGTCGCGAGATCGGCCACGGAGCGCTCGCCGAGCGTGCGCTGGTTCCGGTGCTCCCGAGCCGCGAGGACTTCCCCTACGCGATCCGTCAGGTGTCCGAGGCGCTGGGGTCCAACGGCTCCACGTCCATGGGCTCCGTGTGCGCCTCGACGCTCGCGCTGCTCAACGCCGGTGTGCCGCTCAAGGCCCCGGTCGCGGGCATCGCCATGGGCCTCGTGTCCGACACCGTTGACGGCGAGACCCGCTATGCGGCGCTCACCGACATCCTTGGTGCGGAGGACGCGTTCGGCGACATGGACTTCAAGGTCGCCGGTACCCGCGAGTTCGTTACCGCCATCCAGCTGGACACCAAGCTCGACGGCATCCCCGCCTCGGTGCTCGCCGGTGCCCTGCAGCAGGCGCACGACGCGCGCATCCACATCCTTGGGGTGATGGAGCAGGCGATCAGCACGCCCGACGAGATGAGCCCCTTCGCTCCTCGCGTCATCGCGGTGAAGATCCCGGTCGACAAGATCGGCGAGGTCATTGGCCCGAAGGGCAAGATGATCAACCAGATCCAGGACGACACGGGTGCGGACATCTCCATCGAGGACGACGGCACCGTGTACATCGGCGCCACCGACGGCCCGTCGGCGGAGGCCGCGCGCGCGGCGGTCAACGCGATCGCCAACCCGCACGTCCCCGAGATCGGCGAGCGCTTCGTCGGCACCGTCGTGAAGACGGTCGCGTTCGGCGCGTTCATCTCGCTCACCCCCGGCAAGGACGGCCTGCTGCACATCTCGCAGATCCGCAAGCTCGTCGGCGGCGCGCGAGTGGAGAACGTCGAGGACGTCCTCGCCGTTGGCCAGAAGATCCAGGTTGAGATCACCGAGGTCGACCCGCGCGGCAAGCTCTCGCTCGGCGTTGTCGAGGAGGGCACGGCCGACGCTGCGGCTGGCGGCGACGCTGGGGTTGAGGGCGACGCTGTGGCGGAGTCCGTCGAGGCGTAGCCTCACGCTTCACGCAAGAGGGCGGTCCTGGGGAACCAGGGCCGCCCTCGTGCGCATTCTCCTGCTCTCGATGCGGCGATTACATAGGCTTGTTAATCGATACACTGGCGACATGACGGTGACATTCGGCGCGGACGCTGCACCTTGGTGGCACGGCGCGGTCGTCTATCAGGTGTACCTGCGGTCGTTCGCAGATGCGGACGGAGACGGCATCGGAGACCTTCGTGGGCTTGTGAGCCGACTCGACTACCTCGCGTCGCTCGGAGTCGATGCGATCTGGCTCAACCCCTGCTACGCAAGCCCTCAGCGAGACCACGGGTACGACATCGCAGACTACTTCGCGATCGATGCCGACTACGGCGATCTCAACGACTTCGACACCCTCGTCGAGCAGGCTCGAGAGCGGGGCATCCGCATCCTCATGGACATGGTCGCCAACCATTGTTCGTCCGACCACGAGTGGTTCAGGGCCGCACTGGCGGCGGAGCCTGGTAGCCCAGAGCGGGCCCGCTTCCACTTCGCGGACGGCCGCGGCGCGGGCGGGGCGCTGCCGCCAACGAACTATCAGTCGGTGTTCGGCGGGGGAGCGTGGAGCCGCGTGACGGAGCCGGACGGGAGTCTGGGCCAGTGGTACTTGCATCTCTTCGATCCGACGCAGCCGGACCTCAACTGGGCCAACCGGGAGGTCGTCGCGCACTTCGACGAAATGCTCAGGTTCTGGTTCGACAGGGGAGTCGCGGGCTTCAGGGTCGACGTCGCCCACGGGATGGCGAAGGCCCCTGAGCTGTCCGATGTGGTTGATGGCGCCGACACCCACCCTGCGTGGGACCAGCCTGGCGTGCACGACATCATCCGGCGGTGGCGCTCCCTCGGAGACGGCGTGCCCGACGGCCCGCGCTACTGGGTGGGAGAGGTGTGGGTGACCGACGCCGCGCTCGCCAGATATCTGGAGCCGGACGAGTTCCACCAGGCCTTCTCCTTCGATCTGCTGCTGCAGCCGTGGCATGCGCCGTCCCTGCGGGCCGCGATCGACCGCTCGCTCGCGTTGGCCGGAGACGGCGCGGGACCAGCGTGGGCGCTCTCAAACCACGACGTGCACCGTGTCGCGACCCGATATGGGCAGGCGATCGAGCTAGGGGAGCCCGACCCCTCGGACTTGATCGCCGCAGCGAGGAGGCGCGGACCCGTGGACCTCGAACTCGGACTGCGGCGCTCTCGCGCCGCCGCACTCTTGCAACTCGCGCTTCCTGGAACTGTGTACCTCTTCCAGGGGGAGGAACTCGGCCTTCCCGAGGTGCTCGACATGGATCCGAGCACGCGGCAGGATCCGATCTGGTTCCGCTCCGGCGGAACCGAATTCGGCAGGGACGGCTGTCGCGTGCCGCTGCCCTGGAGCCGGGACCGGCCGAACCTCGGCTTCTCCGCAACGGCGACCGCAGCGTCGGCCTGGCTACCGCAGCCAGCGAGTTTCGCGCGCTACTGTGCATTCGACGAGCAAGAAGATCCCGGTTCGGTGTTCGCCACCTACGCGGCGGCAGTGGAGGCGCGCAAGAGGTACTTCGCGTCAGACGAGCCATTGCGGTGGATCGAGGCGCCGCCTGGGGTGCTCGCGTTCCGGCGGGGAGGGGCTGCGTGTGTGGTGAACGTCTCGGACGAAGAGGTGGAGAGCCCAGTGAGAGGCACCGTTGTGTTGTCGTCGATTCCGACGCCGGCTGGCAGGATTGTGCCCGACGCTGCCGTCTATGTGGAGCTTCAATGAGCGGTTCTCGGGTGACGATGAGAGACGTCGCGGAGCGCGCGGGCGTCTCGACTGCGGCGGTGTCCTATGCGTACACGCAGCCCAGTCGGCTCACCGCAGAGACGCTCGAACGCATTCAGGCCTGCGCGCGCGAGTTGGGATACGTGCGCGACTGGTCCGCGAGGGCGCTGCGCCGCGGCCGCACCGACACAGTTGGCCTCGTGCTCCCGCAGTCAGTGGACGACGCGTTCGAGAACTCCTACTACCCACGGTTCGTCAAGGGCGTCGGCAGGGTGTGCAGGGAGAACGGCCTCATGCTGCTGCTCGTGCCGCCCGCGGACGGGCTCAGCGGCACCGCCATCGCCGAGGCCGCCGCCGACGGCTTCATCGTCGTGGGTCTGGTTGCCGAACGCACCGAGGTTGCGTCTCTTCGCGCGAGGCACGCTCCCCTCGTGCTCGTCGACTCCGATCCGATTCCCGGGATCCCGCTCGTGGCGGTCGACGAGCGCGCGGCAATGCGCGACCTCGTTGGGCGTCTCGCGCGGCTCGGTCACCGTCGCTTTGGGGTGGCCGGCATCGAGACGGGTGAGCCCGGCGGGCGGGACGCATGGCAGGGAGCGATGCGGCACCGCATGGACGGGGTGCTCGACGCTCTCGGCGATGCCGGGATCGAGGCCGGGGAGAGTGCCTGACGGTGGCCGAGGTGCCGAGCTCTGAGGCGGGCGGACTGGTGGCCTTCGAGCGATTGTGGGCGGCGGGACCGACGGCCATCGTGGCCTTCAGCGACGAGATCGCCTTGGGAGTGATGAAGGCGGCCGCGCTGGCGGGCGTAAGCGTGCCCGGTCAGCTCTCCGTCACAGGCTTCGATGATCTCGAGGCCGCTCGGCACGCCGTGCCAGCGCTGACCACCGTGGCCCAGCCCATCGTGGAGAAGGGCGAACTCGCGGCTCGCCGGCTGGTGTCGCTGCTCGCCTCCGAGCAGCCGGAGGAGGTCACGGTGCTGCCCGCCACCGTCGTCGAGCGGGATTCTGTCGCGGCACCCGCTCAGTCCTGAGCCCGTATCCAAATCGTGACCAAGTTGCGCTTGACGCGTCTCTGAAACCACCTGTAGAACTTGTTTTAGTTCTGAAGTTAATCGATACACAGCATCCAGTTGCGATGCGGAACACCGAGGTTCCTCATGACGACGACCCACGCGGACGTCAACCGCTCCGCGATCTTGGCGCAGTTGGGCGCCCGCGGTGCGCTCTCCAGGATCGAGTTGTCAGACATCCTCGGTGTCTCTCCCGCGCTCATCACGCAGCTCGTCAAGGACCTGCTCCGCGAGGGCCTTATCCACGAGGCAGGCCACGCCGATTCGAGTGGCGGCCGCCGCGCCATGCGCCTCCAGCTCAGCGTGGACGTGGGCACGGCGATTGGCGTCAAGGTGGCTGCGGACCACCTCGTCGCTGTTGAGGTTCGAATCGACGGCACCGTCGTGCGATCCGTGAGCGAGCCGTTCGCCGCGGACTCGCGCGACGCGGTCAGCGTGCTCGCGGAGCACGTGAAGCGCTTCATCGCCACGGGCAGCGAGCGTCACATTCTCGGAGTCGGTGTCGGCGTCCCCGGGACCGTCGCCGATCCGGAAGCGGGCGTCGTCGACTCCACCCAACTCGCCTGGACTGGAGTGCCGCTCGGTCGCGAACTGCGCAGCACCCTTGGCCTTCCCGTGCTCGTCGACAACAACGTCAATGCGGTAGCACTCACCCAGCTCATCTACGGCTCCGCGCAAGGCTTCGAGGACGTGCTAGTGGTCACCATCGGCACGGGCGTAGGTGCAGGGCTCGTGCTCGACGGGACCATTCGCCGCGGATACGCGGGCGCAGCGGGAGAGATTGGCCACGTTCCGGTCGCGGCGGACGGCCCGCCCTGCCATTGCGGCAATCGCGGGTGCTTGGAGTCTCAAATAGGCGAGCAGGCCCTGCTCGATCGGGCCGTGCAGGTTGGCCTCGTAGGTCCGAACGCCTCCGCCGACGCCTTGCGCTCACTCGCCGACGCCGAGGATGGGACTGCGCGCGAGATCTTCGCGGACGCTGGACGCACCTTCGGGCGGGCGCTCGCCGGTGTCGTCAACACGCTCGCTCCGGAGGCGGTCATCCTCATGGGCGAGGGCGTGGTCGCGTGGAAGCATTGGCGGCCCGGTTTCGATGGCGCATTCCGCGGGGCACTGAACCACTACACCCGCTCTGTTGAGTTGCGCGTGGAGGACTGGAGCGATGACCGGTGGGCGCAAGGCGGAGCTTGCCTGGTGCTCGCGACGCCCTTCGGCGCAACGAATTCGACCGGGGAGCAGGTGCGACTCGTGCGGCAGCGCCTCTCCGTCGTCTCCTCGCGGGAGGCGATGTGAGCGCGGTGACACTGGAAGCCGAGGCGCAGCTGGACGTGCCCGCGCCCTCGCCAGCAAGGCCCCGGCGACGCTGGCGCCAGCCTCGCTACTACGTGACCATCGCGCTGTTCCTAGCGCCCTCCGCACTGCCGCTCATCGCCCTCGTCTACTACCCGATGGTGCAGGCGCTGTGGACCTCGCTGCACGACTGGAACCTCATCGGACCCAAGAAGTGGGTGGGCCTTGGAAACTACGAGGCGCTGTTCAAAGACCCGGGCACCGCGAGCATTTTCGCGCACTCGGCGCAGTACATCGCTGGCTACATTCCGCTCGTCTACGTCGGTGGTCTTGCGGTCGCGCTAGCGCTCAATACCGCGCTCAAGGGGCGCAACTTCTTCCGTGGCATCTACTTCCTGCCGGTGGTCACCAGCTGGATCGCGGTGTCGCTCGTGTGGAGGTGGCTGCTCAACCCGCACTCCGGTGCAGTGAACGCTCTACTCGGCTGGTTCGGAATCACGGGCCCCGGTTGGTACAACGACCCGCACTGGGCGATGCCATCGATCATCGTCGCCTCGGTATGGAAGGACGTCGGCTTCATCATGGTGATCCTGCTCGCCGGGCTGCAGGCGATCCCTGCCGAGATCGAGGAAGCCGCCGTGCTTGACGGAGCCGGGTGGTGGCGTCGGCTCTTCCACGTGACGCTTCCGCTGCTGTCACCAACCACCTTCTTCGTGCTGATCATCTCTCTCATCGGCGGCTTCCAGGTCTTTGACCAGGCGTACGCGATGACGCAAGGTGGTCCAAACGACGCCACCCGGACTGTCGTGCTCCAGATCTACGACCTGACGTTCCGGTATGGCCAGGCAGGAATGGCATCCGCGCTGTCGATGCTGCTGTTCGTCGTCATCCTCACCTTCACCGCGATCCAGCTCGTGGGCCAGCGGAGGTGGGTGCACTATGCCTGAACTGCGAATGTCCGGCGCGCGGCCCGTGGCCGCGGACCCTGCGGGCGCCGCGAAGCAGTCGAGGGCGCGCCTTGGTCGCGTCGTACTGCTGATGTTCGTCGCGCTCGGCGCGATCATGATGTTCTTCCCGTTCTTGTGGACAGTCATCACCTCGTTCTCGTCAGGCCTTGGTCTCAGCGCAAAGCCCCGTCTCATCCCTGAGCAGCCCTCGCTCGACGCGTACCGGACGCTGTTCCTCGACCTGCCATTCGCAAGGGTCGTGTTCAACTCTCTCGCGATCGCCGTTGTGGTGACGTTCGCGCAGGTGATGACGTCTGCCCTCGCCGCGTATGTCTTCACCCGGATGCCCTTCCGCGGCAGGGGCGTCGTCTTTGCCCTCTACCTCGCGACCATGATGATCCCCGGCCAGGTGCTCCTGGTCCCCCAGTTCGTCATCATGAAGAACCTTGGCCTGATCGACAACTACGTCGGGGTGATCATCCCGTCGATAGCCACGGCATTCGGCGTCTTCCTCGTCAAACAGGGGATGGATGCGATCCCCAGGGAACTCGACGAGGCCGCGGAACTCGACGGCGCGAGCCACTTCCAGACATTTCTCAGAATCGTGCTGCCCAATGCGGGGCCGTCCATCGCGACTCTCGCGGTGTTCGCCTTCATGGGCAGCTGGAACAACTTCCTGTGGCCGCTGGTGATCCTGCGGTCCGAGGAGAAGCAGACTCTGCCACTTGCACTTGCCGGTTTGCAGGGTCAATACACGACGGATTGGGACGTCATGATGGCCGGCTCGGTCATCTCGATCCTCCCGATGCTGGCCATCTACATCTTCGCGCAGAAGTACGTGGTCAGGGGTATCGCGAGCTCCGGAATCAAGTGACCGCCCCGTCGCACACCATCATCAACTCAAGGAGAAGAGTTCAATGAAGCACTCCACACTAGTCAGGATCGGCGTGGTCACCGCAATAGTCGGCCTCGTTGCCGGCTGCTCGTCCAGCCCTTCCGACGACGGGAGCCCGGGAGCGTCAACGGGTGATTCGACGCAACCCGTCACCATCACTTACAGCAACTTCATCTCGAATGGCGGCAACGAGGACAACATGTCCGCGATCGTGGCGGCATTCGAGAAGGAGAACCCCAACATCACCGTGGACGTGAAGACGCTGCCCTACAGCGACTACTTCACGGCACTTCAGACGGACCTGGTCGCAGGCACGCAGGCGGATGTCTTCGACATCGAGTACGCCAACTATCGCTCCTACGTGGAAAGTGGCGTCGCCGCTCCCATTGGGGGCATCGATGCAAGCAAGTACAGGGAGTCCCTCATCGAGGCGTACCAGACGGACGGCACGCAATACGCGCTGCCGACCTCGTTTTCCACGGTGGTGCTGTTCTACAACAAGGACCTGTTTGACGCCGCCGGCGTCAGCTACCCCACCGCGGACTGGACCTGGACGGATGAGCAGGCGGCGGCGGAGAAGATCACCGACAAGTCCAAGGACATCTGGGGCGACTACCAGCCGTTCACCTACAACGAGTACTACAAGACGGTCGCTCAAGCGGGCGGCTCGTTCCTCGGCGCGGACGGCAAGTCGTTGAACTTCAACACCCCTCAGGGCATCGAGGCGGCGAAGTGGCTCGTCAACAAGGTCGGCAAGACCATGCCGGCCGCGGGAGACGCGAGCACGGACTCTGACTCCGACCTGTTCTCGACGGGTCACCTTGCAATGTGGCACACGGGCATCTGGATGTTCGCGTCCATGCAGGAGGTTCCGTTCAAGTGGGACATCGTCGTGGAGCCGGGGCTCACCCAGCAGGCCAGTCACCTGTTCTCGAACGCGGTGATGGTCTCTGCCAACTCCGATCATCAGGAGGCCGCCGCCAAGTGGGCCGACTACCTGGCAACGTCGCAAGCGACCATCGACGCGCGCCTGGCCAACTCGTGGGAGCTGCCTCCGGTGTCCGATGACGCTGCTCTCGCGGCGTACCTGACGCAGGGGCTGCCGGAGAACCGTCAGGCCGTGTTCGACTCGCTCGACGCAGTGGCTCTGGCACCGTCCATTGGGGCGAACCAGGCTCAGATGGCTGACATCGTGACCAAGTACCTCGGCGAGGCCGCAGCGGGCCGCATGAGCGCAGAGGACGCGGTCAAGAAGGCGGCAGACGAGGTTCAGCCGCTCCTGCCAACCAGCTAGCCCAACGGTCGGGGGCGGGCGTCAGCCCGCCCCCGACCCTACCCTCCGTGTGAAAGGCCGCTCATGGCTGCTCTCCCTGCGCCGACGCTGGCACAGGCGAATCCTCTCGTTGGATCTTCGATCCAACTGATCGAGTCGCTTCAGGACCTCTCCGGCGCCTATCCGGCCAGCCCCACCTTCTCGGCGTACCAGGGCTATTGCTGGCTGCGCGATGGCTCGTTCATCGCGGACGCGATGTCGGCGGCCGGTCGCTTCGCCTCGGCCGAGGCGTTCTTCGGCTGGTGCGCCGGGGTCATCGAAAGCCAGGCGGCGGTCATCGGTCGGGTGGTCGAGGCGCGGGCCTCTGGACTCGAGCTGGATCACGCAGCGATGCCTCCCACGCGGTTCACCCTCGCGGGCGACGTGGGCAGCGACGCATGGTGGGACTTTCAGACGGACGGCTACGGAACGTGGCTGTGGGCGCTCAGCGAGCATGTGCGACGCGGCGGGCACATGGATCCTGCGTGGCGCGACGCAATTCGCCTCACCGCCGCCTTCCTTGTCGACACGTGGGACCTCCCATGCTTCGACTGGTGGGAGGAGCACAACGAGCGCCGTCATGTGTCGACGCTCGGTTGCGTCGTCTTGGGGCTCGAGCGCGCCGTGGCCGAGGGTTGGCTGCCCGCCGAGGAGGCCACCCGGGCAACGGCCGCGGCTCACGGCGCCCGTGACCTCGTCGCCGCGGAGGGAATGTACGACGGTCGCCTCACGAAGTGGCTCGGCGGCACGGCTGTCGACGGCAGCCTGGCGGCACTGGTCGCCATGGGTCTGACCGACGATGCGCCGGAAGTCGCTTCCCGGACCCTCGCGGCCGTGCGTGCCAATCTTCTCGTTGCGGGCGGCGTCCACCGCTTCACGGGCGACGTGTTCTACGGCGGCGGACTGTGGCCTCTGTTGACCTGCTTCCTTGGACTTGCCGAGCTGCGAGTAGGCGACCGCACGAACGTAGAGTCGCGCCTCGCGTTCGTCGAGTCCCTTGTGACCGCGGACGGGAGCCTCCCAGAGCAGTCGGACCTGCACCTGCTTGCCCAGGATCATCGCCCGGAGTGGCTCGAGCGTTGGGGTCCGGTCGCGACGCCGCTGCTCTGGAGCCATGCGATGTACATCAGACTTGCCGTCGAGAGGACCGCGAATGATTGAGCACGACCCTGCCGGAACCGGCCACGCGTATCGCGAGGAGGTGCAGCGTCGGGTGCCGTTCCACCCGGTAGCAGGGCAGACCTTCAGGGTCGGTGCCAAGGCATCGGACGACATCGTCTCAGTGATGGTCCAGTTAGAGTTGCTCGCCGACGACGGCGAGGCCCCGCTCGAAGAGTTCCCTGCGGCGTGGGTCCCCGGCATCGAGGTTGCCGACGCCGGCGCCGTGGTCACGGCAGAGGGTCACCTCGCCGCGGGGCAGGCATCCGGCGCCGCCTCGGATCCGGGATGGATTGCCAACCTGCCTGCCCGCGAAGGCGAGCGGTACCGCTACCGCTTCGCAGCGTCGGGCCCCGCGGGAGTGGAACAGACCCGCTGGTTCTTCGTGAACGCGTCGAGTTGGGTGGTGCCCGACGCTGTGGTCGCCGTGGGCGGCCGCGACCGGATCGTGCCTGGCAGCTCGGCATATCTCACGGACGGCGATCGGGTCCACAGGGTGCGGTTCGAGATCGCGCTCCAACCGAGCGAGCGCGTCGTGGGGTTCGGCGAACGCTACGAGCGGCTTGACCAGCGCGGCCACTCGATCGACAACCGGGTCTTTGACCAGTACACCGGCCAAGATGTGACGGGTCGCACCTACTTCCCCATGCCCTTCGCCCACGTCATCGGCGGCGACGGGTGGGGCTTTCACGTCCGCGCGTCGGGCCAGGCGTGGATCGACGTTGGCCAGACGGCCACGGATCGCATCCGCATCGAGGCGGAGGTCGATCGCCCGCTTCCCGCGGACGGAAACTCGGCGCTCGAGGTCGCCTTCTACGACGGCAGCCCGGCACAGGTGCTTGATGCCTTCCTCGCCGAGACGGGCAGGCCTCAAGAGCTGCCCGATTGGGTGCTGCGGCTATGGGCAAGCTCGAACGAGTGGAACACCCAGGCAGAGGTCGAGCGCCAGATAGCCCTCCACCGCGAGCACGGCATTCCCGTCGGTGCGCTCGTGATCGAGGCGTGGAGTGACGAGGTCACCTTCACCGTCTTCCGCGATGCCCAATACGAAGTTCGCTATGACGGCACGCCTTTGCGGGCCACGGACATCACCTACCCGCCGGACGGTGCGTGGCCCAACCCGCAGGGCATGATCGACGCGATGCACGACGAGGGGATTCACCTCCTCTTGTGGCAGATTCCTCTTCTCGAGACAAGGGTCGACGTCGCAGACGCCCAGATTCGGGCGATGGCGGTCGACGGCGAGCGCGAGGGGGTCATGGTGCGTCGGCCAAGGGAGGACGGCAGGCTCACCACTTACGCCAATCCGGGGTACTGGTTCCCTGGCGGCCTCAGCGCCGACCTGCTCGACGAGCGCGCCCAGGCGTGGTGGACGAAGTGGCGTCGGTACCTGGTCGAGGACCTTGGCGTCGACGGCTTCAAGACCGACGGCGGCGAGCACATGTGGGGGCCGAGCGGGGTGTTCCTCGACGGCACCACGGGCGCGGAGTCCAATAACCGCTTCCCGGTGGGCTACGCGGAGGCTTACGGCAAGTTGTTGAGCTCCGCGGGCAAGGCGCCGGTGACGTTCTCGCGCGCCGGGTACACGGGGTCCCAGGCGCACGGCATCTTCTGGGCGGGCGACGAGCAGTCAACCTGGCGCGCGTTCCGCTCGTCGATGATCGCGGGGCTCAACGCTTCGGCGAGCGGCGTCCTCTACTGGGGGTGGGACATCGCGGGGTTCTCCGGCGAGATCCCCGACGCGGAACTGTACCTGCGGGCGTTCGCGGCCTCGGCGTTCGTGCCGATCATGCAGTACCACTCCGAGTACAGCTTTCACCGGTCGCCGTCGCGCGACCGCACGCCGTGGAACATCGCGCAACGCCGGGGAGAACCGTCGGTCATCGACCATGTCCGCGACATCGTCGCGCTGCGTGAGCGGCTCGTGCCACGCCTCGCGCGGTGGGTTCGCGCGTCGATTGCGACAGGGCAGCCGCTCATGCGCCCGTTGTGGTTTGCAGAGCCCTCGGACTCAGAGGTGTGGGAGCGTCCGCTGCAATGGATGCTCGGCGACGACGTACTCGTCGCGCCGGTGCTCGAACCCGGAGTCACGACCTGGGCGACCTATCTCCCGAGTGGCGAGTGGGTGGACGCGTGGACGCGCCGCGAGGTGGCCGGTGGCCAACTGGTCGATGCCGATGTCAGCGACCTTGCCAGGGTGCCGGTGTTCGTGCGCGCCACCGCGTGGCCCGATCTTGCCGAGGTGTTCCGAAGCAACTAGTCGTTCCCGAACGGCGCGAGGCAAGTCCCCCCTTCCGGTCTTGCGCCAGAGAGTGCGGTGGGTCGTGGCCGGCGACCGTGCGGCGGCTGGCGTCGACCCACCGCACCTCGAACGGTCATGCACGTCGAGTCGCCGCGTGGGAGGGATAGGCTCGCCGTCATGCCCCACCCGCTCCCGCTGACGCCCGGCCACGCCCTCACCCTCGAGCAGGACCACGGCGCCGTCATTCGCCGCACCATCCTGCCCGGCGGCGTCCGCGTCTTCACCGAGACCATCCCCGGCATGCGGTCCGCGACCGTCGGCGCGTGGGTCGGCGTCGGCTCTCGCGACGAGGCGCCCCAGCACGGCGGCTCCACGCACTTCCTTGAGCACCTCCTCTTCAAAGGCACGGCCCGACGCTCCGCTCTCGACATCGCGGAGGCGTTCGACCGGGTTGGGGGAGAGGCAAACGCCCTCACCGGCAAGGAGCACACCTGCTACTACGCGCGGGTTCTCGACTCCGACGTGCCGATGGCGATCGACGTGATCCTCGACATGATCACGGCCGCGCGGCTTGACGAGGGGGACTTCGAGCTCGAGCGGGGCGTCATCCTCGAGGAGATCGCCATGAACGAGGACGACCCCGGTGATGTTGCCCAGGAGCGGCTCACTGAGTCGCTCTACTTGGATCACCCGCTTGGCCGCCCCATCGGCGGCACGCCCCAACTCATCGAGGCCGTGAGCCGCGGCGCCGTCTGGGAGCACTACGGCGAGCACTACGTCCCGGCCGGCCTCATCGTGACGGCCGCGGGCGGGGTTGACCATGACGTGGTCTGCGCCCTTGTGGCCGACGCTCTCGCCGGGGGCGGTTGGGCCCTCGCGGGCGGCGCAACGCCCCTTCCCCGGCGCGATCCCGCCACCCGCTTCGAGGCCGGCTTCCGCGAGGAGGTCAACATCTCGCGACCGGACCTCGAGCAGACGCAGCTCCTGGTCGGCGTGCGCAGCCTGAAGTCGACAGACGACCGCCGCGCCGCGCTCGGCGTGTACAGCGCCATCCTGGGCGGCGGCATGAGTTCGCGCCTGTTCCAGGAGATTCGCGAGAAGCGCGGACTCACGTACGCGGTGGGCTCCTACGCGGCACCCAGCACGGAGACCGGAATGTACGCGCTGTACGCGGCCTGCGCGCCGTCCAAAGCGAAAGAGGTTGAACGCTTGCTGCTCGTCGAGTTCGAGCGCATCGCGGAGGGCGTGACTGAAAGCGAACTCGAGCGCGCGAAGGGCCAGATAGCAGGCTCCACGGTGCTGAGGCTCGAGGACTCCTACTCGCGCATGTCCCGCCTCGGCAAGGCGGAACTCGTGTTCGGCGAGCTGTGGAGCATCGGCGAATCGCTCGACGACGTGCGCAAGGTGACGGCCGATGATGTCCAGGCCATAGCGTCGGACCTCGCGAGCCGGCCACGCGCCACCGTGCGCGTTGGCCCAAGCGCCTAACTACCTCGCAGGACACTCACAGCAACCTCACAGATTCGCCACCTACGGTCGTAGACGACACAAGTCATGCGACAACGGGAAACGGTGATGGCGAAGCGCGTTCTGAATTGGAAATTCTTCCGTACATGGGTGCTGCCGCCCGTCTGTGTGATCGCCGGCGTGGCGCTCGGCATTGGGTGGACCGCGTGGCGCGGCGACGCGTCCACGGCGGCTACGGGGCTGCCCACCGATGCCACGAGCACGCAGACGACCGCCGCGAGCCTCGAGACCATCGAGAAGTCCGTTGAGGGCACGGGCACCCTGACTGCCGCGAACAACGAGACCCTGACCTTCAGCGCCACGGGCAAGGTCACCGCGGTCAACGTGGCCGCGGGAGACACGGTCAAGGAGGGCGACGTGCTCGCCACGATCGACACCCTCCAGCTGACCGCCGACCTCAAGGCAGCCCAGGCCAACCTCGCCAGTGCGGAGGCCACGTACGCGTACGCCAAGGACGACGCCGACGGCTCCGACGCGAGCGACTCGCAGATCGAGTCCGCGAAGGCCAACGTCAAGGTCAAAAAGCAGGCGGTCGCGGATGCCAAGGAGAACATGGCGGACGCCGAGATCGTTGCGCCATTCGACGGGCTCGTGACCGCAGAGTCCTACGCAGTCGGTGACTCCGTCAGCGGCGGCTCAAGCGGCGCGGGAGGGGCGCAGACCGGAGGCGGCTCCTCGACGTCGACCTCAACGACGGGCATCACCGTCATCGGCCAGGACTCGTGGAGCGTTGCGGTTGACCTCACGGCGGACGAGGTCTCCCTGATCGCAACCGGAAACCAGGTCACGTTCACGGCCGACGACGTTGACCAGTTCTTTGGCCTCGTCACCGACATCTCGCAGCTGCCGAGCACGAGCTCGGGGAGCGCGACCTACCCGGTCACCCTCACGGTCACGGGCACGCCGCAGGGACTCTTCGAGGGCATCTCCGTGACGGCCGACATCATCTACCTGCGCAAGGAGAACGTCCTCACGGTGCCCACCAACGCGATCACCACCGCGGACGGCGTGTCCTCGGTCACGGTCGTCGCCGACGACGGCACCGAGGAGACCCGCACCGTCACCCTTGGCGAGAGCTCCGGCAGCCTGACCGAGATCACCGACGGCCTCACCGAGGGTGAGAACGTCAAGGTCACCGTCTTCGCGCAGGCCGGGAACACCGATGGGCAGGACGGCGACTTCCAGTTCCCCACGGACGGCACCTTCCCCGGTGGGGGCCAGTTCCCCGGTGGGGGCCAGGGCGGCGGCCAGGGCGGGTTCCAGCGGGGCGGCAACGGATGAGCGCGGCGCAGACCGAGCCGCGCCCCGTGATCGAACTTCACGACGCGCGCAAGACCTACCGCACCGGCGAGATCGAGTTTGAGGCCCTCCGCGGCATCGACTGCCAGATCTACGAGGGAGAATACGTCGCCATTGTGGGGCCTTCCGGCTCCGGCAAGTCCACGCTCATGAACATCCTTGGCTGCCTCGACGTGCTCACCACGGGCAGCTACATGCTCGCTGGTGAGGATGTTGAGAGCCTCGATGAGAACGCGCTCGCGACCGTCCGCAACCGACGCATCGGCTTCGTGTTCCAGCAATTCAACTTGCTGCCGAGTCTCACGGCGCTCGCCAATGTGGAGCTGCCCCTCGTCTACGCAAGGGTCGCGCCCAGCGAGCGGAAGCGTCGGGCCTTGGAGGCCCTTGATCGGGTGGGCCTCGCCGATAAGGCGCCCAACCGCCCAGGCGAACTCTCTGGAGGCCAACAGCAGCGCGTGGCGATCGCTCGCGCGCTGGTCACCCAGCCCACAATCCTGCTCGCTGACGAGCCCACAGGAAACCTCGATTCCACCTCCACCGAGGACATCCTCGCGGTCTTCGACGAGCTCCACCGTGAGGGCCGGACGATCGTGCTCATCACGCACGAGCACGAGGTGGCGCAGCGCGCGCAGACCATCTACAACGTGACGGACGGGCACTTCATCGACGGCGCCTCGCCGCTCACCCACATGGTGGGGGTAGCGGAGTGAAATCCTCAGACGTCTTCGCCAGTTCGTGGCGGGCGATCCGCTCGCACGTCATGCGCTCGCTGCTGACCATCCTCGGCATCATCGTCGGCATCGCGTCCGTGGTGCTCACCGTGGGGCTGGGTCTCGGAACGCAGCAAGAGGTGTCCGCGCAGATCTCCGCGCTCGGCTCCGACCTGCTGATCGTGTCTCCGGGCTCGTCCACGGACTCGAGCGGGCTGCGGGGCGGGTTCGGCTCCGGCGCCACGCTCACTCAGTCGGACGCCGATGCACTCGCGAGCAAGGTGACGGTGCCCGACGCTGCCGCGGTTGCCGCGCAGAAGACCAGTTCGGAGTCCCTTGAGTACGGAGATTCCAACTGGACCACGGACGTTACGGGCACCAGCGTCAGCTGGACCGACGTGCGGTCCCGTGATCTCGCGTACGGCGAGTTCTTCACGCAGGACGACGTGGACGGCAGGGCGAAGGTGATCGTCTTCGGCCCCGACACGGCGAACGAGCTCTTCGGGCGCGCCAATGTGGTGGGACAGGACGTCACGATCAATGGGGAGACCTACGAGGTGATCGGAGTCCTCGCGGCGGTTGGCTCATCCGGAGACCAGTCGCTGGACGACGTTGCCCTGGTGCCGATGACGACGATGGCGGAGGACATCTCGACGACCTCGAGCGAGTCCGTGCAGACCATCTACATCAAGGCCGCGTCAACCGACCTGCTCGCGGCGACGGCTCAGGAGTCGCAGGCGCTGCTGCTGAACCTTCACGGCAAAGCCTCGATGGACGATGCCGACTTCACGCTCGAGGCGCAGGACAGCCTCATCGACACGGCCACGTCGGTGTATCAGAAGCTCACGGTGCTGCTCACCGGAATCGCCGCGCTCGCACTGCTCGTGGGAGGCATCGGCGTGATGAACATCATGCTCGTCTCCGTGACAGAGCGGACGCGCGAGATCGGCCTGCGCAAGGCACTCGGCGCCAACCCGCCGAGCATTCGCAACCAGTTCCTCGCGGAGGCGATGATCCTCGGCCTCAGCGGCGGCGCGCTCGGCGTGCTCATCGGCGTCGTGCTCGCGCTGATCCTGCCGGCGATGCTCGACACCACCATCGTGATCTCCGGTCAGGCAGTTGTGCTTGCGGTGCTCGTGGCCGTTGGGATCGGCGCCGTGTTCGGCGTCTACCCGGCAACCAGAGCCGCGCGACTGGCCCCCATCGACGCCCTTCGGTCGCAGTAGCCCTGCGCCACGGAACTTCAGCAGAAACGAGACATCATGAAGAAGATCTTCACCCCCATCGTCGGCTTCGCGGCGGGCGCGCTTATCCTTGCCGGCTGCTCAGGCGGCGGCTCCGGCACCACCGCTGACGCGGGCACGTCCGCGCAGCCAAGCGCCGCCCGAGCGGGCAGGCGCAAGGCCCCGGCCAGAACCGGCAGGACTTCGGTGTCAGCGGCGAGATCGTCTACGCGCAGGACGGCACCCTGCAGGTGCAGAACTCGCAGTCGCAGACCGCGGTGCGCTACACCGACGCGACCACCGTGGAGCAGCAGGTGACCGTAGCGCTCGCTGACGTCAGCGTCGGCTCGTGTGTGGTGGCGATCGTGGGTGAGGACGGCACCGCGACCACCGTTCGCGTGACTCAGCCGGTCGACGGCGAGTGCTCCACTGGCTTTGGCCAGGGCGGCTTCCCTGGTGGCGGCGGGGCCCCTGGCGGCGACATGCCGTCGGGCGCGCCGACGGCCCTGCCGGACGGCGGTGCGATGCCCTCCGGCGCGCCCACCGACTTCCCGAGCGGCGCGCCCGGCGACGGCCAGTTTCCGGGCGGTGGCCAGGGCGGGTTCGGCGGCACGTTCGTGACGGGCACCGTCGCCTCTGTGAGTGACAGCGGGCTCACCGTGACCACCGATGACGGTTCCACCGACGTTCCTGTCGGTACAGACACGTCGATAACCGGCACCGAAGCGGCCGATCAGGCCGCGATCGCTGTGGGCCTGTGCCTCACCGCCCAGGGCGCCGCCGACGACGCCGGTGGCTTCGACGCCACCTCCATCACCGTGTCTGCCAAGGGCGACGACGGCTGCAGCAGCGGCTTCGGTGGGATGGGCGGCTCTCGCCCCGACCGCGGTGGCCAGGGCGACCAGAACGGCGGGAGCAACGGCTGATGGCTGCAGCGACACGAGCCCTGGGGCGCTGGCGGTGGCGAGCGGCGCTCGTCGGCGTGGCGATCATCGCACTCGTTGCGGTCATCGCCACGCGCGGGAGCGCGGCTCAGGAAGGCAATTACCGGACGGCGATCGTGGACACGGGAGACGTCACCCAGACCCTCACGGCGACCGGTTCCATTGAGTCCGCGAGCCGCTACGACGTGACCTTCCAGGTCGCGGGGACGGTCGACGAGGTGAACGTGGCCGTTGGCGACACGGTTGAGGCCGCCAAGAGCTCGCCACCCTCGACGAGAGCGACCTCCAGGACGCCGTCGACGCGGCCGAGGACGCGCTGACCGAGGCGAAGGACACCCTTGCGGACGACCTTGATGCGCAGAGCAGCGGGTCCTCAAGCTCCAGTTCTTCCTCTTCGCAGCCCTCCGGCAGCTCGAGCAAGCCCAGCGGCGGGAGTTTTGCGCCGTCCGGCGATTCAGGCAGTTCGGGTGGCTCCGGTGGTTCCGGTAGCTCTGGCGGTTCAAACGGCTCTGGAGGCTCCGGCGGCTCCGGGACCTCCGAAGCGGTGAGGGCGGCTCAGCAGGCCGTCGTCGACGCCCAGAACGCGCTGCTTACGCAGTACGACGCCACGACCGCCGCGCTTGCGACGGCCTCCGCTTCGCAGGCGACGGCTCAGTTATCCTGTGCAGCGTTCACGGCGCTGGACCCCACGGACGCGGACGCCGCCACAGCGCTGGCGCAGTGCCAAGCGGATACCTCGACGGCGCTGGGTGACCAGCAGGCGGCCGCGGCGGAGCAGTCGACGCTCATGGACAAGGTCACCGCGCTCAACAGCGCCGTGACGGACCTCGTCAACGCCACCAGTGGAACGTCCAGCGCGGCTCCCGCCGCGTATGTCACGGACACGGGCAACAATACGGTGGTGACGGTCGCGGCGTACACCACGAGCCGGGTCACGACGGCCGCGGATGACTTCGGCGGCTCCGGGGGATCCGGATCGACGAGTTCTTCCGGCGGCGTTCCGAGCGCCGAGGACATCCTGGCCGACCGAGCGGACGTTGCGGCGGCGCAGGCGGATCTGCTGGTGGCGGAGGCGCAGCTCGACTACGCGACGCTCAGCACTCCCGTTGCCGGCAAGGTGGTGTCTGTCGGTGTGGCCTCCGGTGACTCCGTCAGTGCCGCCGACACCTCGACGGCGATCACCGTGATCGCGGACAACACGTACCTCGTCAACCTGGCCGTCTCGTTGACCCAGGCGCGCATGCTGTCGGTTGGCGACGCGGCGCAGCTCACCCTTCTGAGTGACAACCAGGTGGTGGACGGCACCGTCTCGTCCGTCGGCACTGTCAACAGCGGCAACTCCTTCCAGCAGTCCTACGCAGTCACGATCGCGGTGCCGGACCCCGGCTTCGAAATCCGCATCGGGACCGCCACCAGGATGGCGATAACCGTCGCGAGCGCCACGGGTGCGCTAGTGGTTCCGACGTCCGCGGTGAGCGACGCGACCGGCGATGCCACGGTGCAGGTGATCGGCGACGACGGCAAGGCCCAGACCACCTCGGTCACTACGGGCGCGGTCGGATCGGAGTACACGGAGATCACGTCCGGCCTGGAAAAGGGGCAGCAGGTGATCCTCGCGGACCTCTCGATCAAGCTGAGCTCTGGCGACGACAGCTCGTCAAGCACCGGCGGGCTGCTCTCCGGCCTCGGGGACGACTCGTCCACCACCGACCAGCGGCAGTTCCCCGGCGGCGGCGACTTCCAGCCGCCGGATGGCTTCCAGCCGCCTGCCGGCTTCGGCGGACAAGGCGGGTAGGCCACGTGCCTGCCTGCGCCACCAACCGGCTTCGGTAGGCTCATCCCCATGATCAACGTGGCCGTCCTTGGCGCCTCCGGACGCATGGGCACGGCGGTGTCGCGCGCCATCGACGCCGCGCCCGACCTCGGGCTCGTCGAGTCTGTGACGCAAGCGAGCGTGGCCGTCGAGTTCACGGTGCCCGACGCCACCGAGGCGAACGTCCACGCCCTCATCGACGCCGGTGTGCACGCGGTGGTGGGGACCAGCGGCTGGACGGATGAGGCGTTGGCCCGCGTTCGCGACCATCTCGCGGCGGCGCCCAACGTCGGCGTGCTCATCGCCCCCAACTTCGCGCTGAGCGCCGTGCTGTCGATGCGCTTCGCGGCGATGGCAGCTCCCTATTTCGAGTCCGTCGAGATCGTCGAGCTGCACCATCCGGACAAGATCGATGCGCCATCCGGCACTCGCGGTGCACACCGCGAAAGGCGTCGCCGCAGCGAGAGCCGCCAAGAGCGTCGGGCCGTCTCCAGACGCGACCACCCAGGACCCTGACGGCGCGCGCGGCGCGGTCGTGGAGGGCATCCACGTGCACGCGGTGCGCCTGCGCGGGCTCACCGCTCACGAGGAGGTGCTCCTCGGCAACCCCGGCGAGCAGTTGACCATTCGCACCGACTCCTTTGACCGGTCGAGCTTCATTCCGGGCGTGCTCCTCGGCATCCGCGAGGTCGCCTCCCACCCGGGGCTCACCGTCGGGCTCGACGGCTACCTGTCGCTGTGAAGATCTTCCGCAATCCCGCGTTCCTCGCGGCCGTCGCCATGACGGTGCTGCTCTCGATCTACATCGGGCTCGTGGCGCAGCGCGCATTCATGCTGCTGCGCTCCGAGTCGTGGGTGGCGGTGCTCATGGGCGTGGCGCTCCTGGTATTGCCCATGATCGGCGCCTGGTATCTGGCCAAGGAATGGCGGCTCGGCACCACGGTGCAACGGATGTCGGCGCGGCTTGAGCAGGAGGGGCGCCTCCCGGCATTCGCGGGCGATCCTCTGCCGTCCGGTCGCCTGCCCGACGCTGCTGCAGAGGAGGCCGTGGATCTCGCCTCCCGCGAGGTGGAGTTGGCACCGCACGACTGGGCGGCCTGGTTCCAGGTGGCGTGGGCGTACGACGCGGCGGGGGACAGGTCCCAGGCGCGCAAGTGCCTGCGCTATGCGGCGGAACTGTTTCGCAAGGCGCAGCGGCCCTGACCCAGCCCTAGAGCGAGGCGACCCACATGCGCTCGGCGAGGTCGCCGTCGGGCCCCTCGAGGACGCGCCGCACGCCGCCGAGGCCAAGCCCGGCGCCGCTGAGGAAGGTCTCGCGCGCGGTGTCCGACTCGAACGCCCACGCACGGACCTCGCCGGCGTTGGCGATCCGCAGGGTGTCGACGCACGCGGCGAGCAGGCGCGACCCGTGGCCCTGACGACGGTGCTCTGGCGCCACCTCGAGCGCGATGATCTCCGTTGGCGCGAGCGCGGCAAAGCCGACCACACGGGGGCCGTCTGTCGCGACGAATACCCGGTGCTGGCGGCTGGGTGGGCTCGCGATCGCGGTGGCCCACTGGTTCTCGATGTCGCTGACTGGAAGGACATCGGCGGCGGCTCCCATCCAGTCGCGCCACGCGGCAAGCTGGATCGCCGCGATCGCGGCCTCGTCGCCGGGAACTGCAGGGCGGGCGGAGACGTCGGCTTGGACCACGGCGGTCAAGCCTACGGCAGGCCCGCTGCGCGGAGCACGGCCGCGGTGACGGCTGCCGCGAGCACCACGAGCCAGAAGGGCGCCTTGCGCCACAGCAGCACCACGGCGACGATCACGGCCGCGAGGCGCGAATCGAGCACGAGTTGCCCCTTGGTGGTGAAGCCCTGCACCGCGAACAGCGCCGCGAGCATCGCGACCGTGATGTAGCCGGCGATGCGGTGGATGCGGGGATTCTCGAGCCAGGACTCCGGCACCGAGTGGCCCGCGAGCTTGATGCCCCATGCGAGCGCCGCGGCGGCGACGATCGCGATCCAGGTCCAGGAGTACGGCGTCATTCGGGGACCTCCTCGGTGGGAGGCGGCGCGTTCCAGCCCGCGACGACCGCGACCACCGCGGCGGCGAGGATGGGCATCCCCGCTGGCAGGACCGGTGTGAGTGCGAGCGCGACGATCGCCGCGACCCCCGCGACGACTTTCGCCCTGTGCGGAGCCAGCCGCGGCCACAGGAGAGCAAGGAACGCGGCAGCGGCGGCCGCGTCCAGCCCATACTTGCCCGGGTCGCCGAGCGCGCTGCCGAGGCCCGCGCCCACCAGCGTGAACGTGTTCCAGAGAATGAACACACCCACGCCGGTCCACCAGAACCCCTCGCGCCGCGCGGCGAGGTCGTCGTGCGGCTGGGCGAGCGCAACCGCCGTCGACTCGTCGATGGTCACCTGCGCGCCCCACGCCTTGCGCGCGCCCCGCAGCGGGCGCAGCACGGGTGCGAGCGCTACGCCATAGAAGCCGTTGCGGATGCCAAGAAACGTCGAGGTCGCCACCGCGGCGAAGGGATTGCCGCCGGCGCCGAGCACGCCGATGAACGCGAACTGCGAGCCTCCCGTGAACAGCAACAGGCTGAGCGCCACCGTCTGCCACACGTCCAGTCCGGCCGCGATCGACAGCGCACCAAAACTCACGCCGTAGGCGCCCGTGGCGATCGAGACGGAGACGGCCTGCTCGCGCGCAGGCGAGCGCAGCTTGAATCGAGCCATGCTCAGACGGGCCATGCCAAGGGCGAGCCGGTGCCGTCAAAGAGGTTGGGCCGCGGCTCGGCGCTCGCGGGCGAGTCCAGGAAAGCGTCCTGCGTGAGGCGCCAGCTCTCGTGAGGGGCACCGTCCACCTCGCGGGTGCCGGTCAACGGGAATCCAAGACGCTTCGGCACGCCCTTCGAGCGCTCGTTGGCGGGGTCGCAGCAGATCTCTACGAGTGGTGCGAATGAGAACTGTAGGGCAATCCGGGTCAGGGCGCCCGCTGCTTCGGTCATGAGGCCCTGGCGCTGCCACCGTTCCGCGAGCCAGTACCCGATCTCAAGGCGGTCGTCGTGCACGTGATAGCCGGTGCCACCGATGAGCTCGCCGTTAGCTCGCAGGAACATCCCCATGGTGAGGTCTGTCCCGTCCCGGAATCCGGCAATGCACTTCTCCACGTACGCGCGGCGCGCTTCGGTGCCGATCGGCTCGTCCTTCGCCCAGGCCATGAACTCGATCAGGTGGTCGCGGTTGGCGGGGATCACCTCGTCCATGGCAGGCACATCGTCGAGGGCGTAGGGCCGCAGCACCAACCTCTCGGTCTCAATCCGCGCGGGCACGCGCCACTCCTTCTTGGGTGCGTCCGGCTCTGTCATGTCGCCCATCCTGGCACGCGCCCAAGGTGCCGCGGGGCACGCGCGTGGCGCCAGCGTCGGGCCGCTTCACCCCCGCCCGCCTCCGCATCCTCTCGGTACACACAGGTCGCTACCGCGCGGGAAACGACACGTTTGTACCGACAGCGTGCGACGGGGACGGGGGTTCAGCCAGGCACTAGGCTTGCGGGCGTGACCGACGCTGAGATTCAGTTCCGTACCGACGTGACGGTGGAGTTGGTGAGGGGTCACGCGGCCGACGCGGACGTTTTGTTCGCGGCGCGCGTGTCCACTAAGGGGGAGCAGTCGCTCGAGGACGTCGACGCGGACGCGTCCAAGTCAGCGGGCCTCATCAACTACCTGATGCGCGACCGACACGGCAGCCCCTTCGAGCACAACTCGATGACCTTCTACGTGCAGGCGCCCATCTTCGTCTTCCGCGAGTTCATGCGTCACCGCATCGCGAGCTATAACGAGGAGTCGGGTCGCTACCGCGAGCTGCGCCCCGTCTTCTACTACCCGGGACCGGACCGCAACCTCATCCAGCAGGGAAAGCCCGGCGCCTACGAGTTCGTGCCCGGCACCCCGGAGCAGACGGAACTGGTGGAGCGAGAGATCAAGGCGAGCTGCACCGCCGCCTACGAGAGCTACCAGCGCATGCTTGAGGCCGGGATCGCCCGCGAGGTCGCACGCGCGGTGCTGCCGGTGACCACGTACTCGTCCATGTACGTGACCATGAACGCACGCTCCCTCATGAACTTCCTCAGCCTTCGCACCAAGCGCGAGGGCACCCACTTCCCCTCGTTCCCGCAGCGGGAGATCGAGATGGTCGCCGAGAAGATGGAAGACTTCTGGGCTGAGCTCATGCCTCTCACGTACGAGGCCTTCAACAAGAACGGACGCGTTGCCCCATGACCGAGTTTCAAGCCCCCCGCAAGGGAATGCGCGTCACCGCGTGGATCGTCATCATCGCGCTCGTGGTCGGCGTCGGCGGCGGGTGGCTGCTCAGCGTCCTCACGGGCGGCGGCAGCTCCACCCCCAGTTCGGTCTACGTGACCACCGCAAACGGCGGCTCCATCATCACGGATGGCAACAAGACCCTGCTCACGCTCACGGCGGTCGGCAACTCGATCGTCAAGGTGAACACCTCCACAAAGGAGGCGACGCCGAGCGACGCGGCCACGTTCTTCACCAACTGGAACGACACCTACGGCGACGGTGAACGGGATGCGGTCGTCACGGCCACGGGGCCCGACGGGGACGTCCAGTTGGTCTTGAGGCTCTCCAATGCGGAGTTCAGTCAGATCGGGTACGTGGTTGAGTTCGACGCGAAGGTGGTCTCCGGGCCCGACACGATCCGCGACCTCAGCGACGTGACGCTGATCCTCGACGCGGACTGACCCAGGCTGAATGCCCGCGATAGGTTAGGCGCATGACCCAGACCAACCGCCCGTTCGGCGCGCTCCTGACCGCCATGGTCACGCCGATGCATGCGGACGGCGAGATTGACTTCGCGGCCACGCAGGCGCTCGCGAGGTTCCTCGTGGCCCAGGGAAATGACGGCCTGGTTCTCAGCGGCACCACCGGCGAGGCGCCGACCACCCACGCCCCGGAGAAGGTGGAACTCATCGAGGCGGTCCGCGAGGCCGTCGGGCCTGGAATCTCGATTGTCGCGGGGGCGGGTTCCAACGACACGGCTCACGCGGTGCGCATGGCGGAGCAGGCCGCGGACGCGGGGGCCGACGGCGTGCTCGCGCTGGTTCCGTACTACTCCAAGCCTCAGCAGGCGGGGATCGTGGCGCACCTGCAGGCGATCGCCGCGGCGAGCGACCTGCCCGTGATGCTCTACGACATCCCTGGGCGCACGGGCATCGCCCTCACCGACGCGTCGTATGACGCGCTCGCGGACGTGAGCAACATCGTCGCCAACAAGGACGCGACCGGCCAGGTGGAGGCCGCGAAGGACCGCATCGAGCGGACGGGCCTTGCCTGGTATTCGGGCGACGACCCGCTCACGCTCGAGTTCCTGCGGGCCGGCGCCGTTGGCGTGGTCTCCGTGATCAGCCATGTCGCGAGCCCGTGGATTCGCGCGATGATTGCCGCCCACGATGCTCACGACGCCGGCCTCGCCGACGCTTGGCACGAGCGCCTGCTGCCCGTCGTGGACGCCCTCATGGGCCGCGGCCCCGGCGGCGTCATGTCCAAGGCCGCGCTGCAGGCCGCCGGCGTCATCCCCAGCCGCGCCACCAGACTTCCGTACGTGCCCGCCACCGACGAGGAGTACGTCGCCATCGCGACGTTCCTTCGCGATGCGGGCCTTCCCACTCAGGAGTAAGCCATGCACTTCCACCCGGAGCTGCCCCCACCGGAGCCGCTCGCTCCGGGCACCCTTCGCCTTGTCCCGCTCGGCGGGCTCGGCGAGGTTGGCCGCAATATGCACGTCCTCGAATACGAGGGTCGCCTGCTCATCATCGACTGCGGAGTACTCTTCCCCGAGGACCACCAGCCGGGCGTGGACCTCATCCTCCCCGACTTCAGCTACATCGAGGACCGCCTCGCGGACGTCGAGGCGATCGTCCTCACCCACGGCCACGAGGATCACATCGGCGCCGTGCCCTTCCTGCTGCGCCTGCGCCCGGACATCCCGCTGCTCGGCTCGCAGCTCACGCTTGCCTTCGTCGAGGCCAAACTCCGCGAGTACCGCATCAACCCCATCACGCTCGCGGTCAAGGAGGGGCAGCGCGAGAAGCTGGGCGCGTTCGATCTCGAGTTCATCGCGGTCAACCACTCCATTCCCGACGCTCTGGCCGTGTTCGTGCGCACGCCGGCTGGCACTGTGCTCAACACGGGCGACTTCAAGATGGACCAGCTGCCGCTCGACGGCCGCATCACCGACCTGCGGGCTTTCGCGCGGCTTGGCGAGGAGGGAGTGGACCTGTTTCAGGTGGACTCCACCAACGCTGAGGTCCCCGGCTTCACCGTGTCCGAGGTGGAGATCGGCCCCGTCATCGACCGCCTGTTCGCGCAGACCAAGGGGCGCATCGTGGTCGCGTCGTTCTCGAGCCATGTGCACCGCGTCCAGCAGGTGATCGACGCGGCGGAGGCTCACGGCCGCCGCGTGGCCTTCGTGGGCCGCTCGATGGTGCGCAACATGGGCATCGCGGCTGACCTCGGGTTTCTGCGAGTACCAGAGGGCATCCTCGTGGACGCGCGCCAGGCCGACGACCTTCCCCACGACAAGATCGTCTTCATGTCGACGGGCTCCCAAGGCGAGCCGATGGCCGCGCTTAGCCGCATTGCCAGCCTGGACCACAAGGTCAGGGTGAGCGAGGGGGATCTGGTGATCTTGGCGTCGTCCCTCATCCCAGGCAACGAGAACGCGGTGTTCCGCGTCATCAACGGCCTCATGCGGCTCGGCGCGAACGTGGTGCACCAGGGGAGTGCGCGCGTGCACGTCTCCGGCCACGCGAGCGCGGGAGAGCTGCTCTACTGCTACAACATCCTTCGCCCCAAGAACGTGATGCCGATCCACGGGGAGGTGCGCCACCTGCTCGCGAACGGCCGCCTCGCGGTGCGCACCGGGGTGGACCCGGAGCGTGTGGTGTTCGCGGAGAACGGCGTTGTGGTCGACCTGCGCGACGGCGTCGCGCGCGTGGCCGGCGCGGTGGACGTGCACAACGTCTACGTGGACGGCTCCTCGGTGGGCGAGATCACGGACTCCGAGCTCAAGGACCGCCGCATCCTGTCCGAGGAGGGCTTCGTCTCCGTGTTCGCGGTCATCGACTCGAGCAACGGGCGTGTTGTCTCCGGACCGGAGGTGCACGCTCGAGGCATCGCGGAGGACGACAGCGTCTTTGATGCGATCCTGCCGGAGATCAAGAACGCCCTCGAGGAGGCTGCCCGCGCGGGTAACGCGGACACGCACCAGCTTCAACAAGTGGCGCGCCGCGTGCTTGGCCGATACGTGGGCAACAGGCTGCGGAGGCGGCCCATGATCATCCCGGTGGTCGTCGAGGCGTAGGGCCCGACGCTGGGGCTGGCTCCTGTTGCCGACCTCCTAGGGCGGGCTTAGCGGGGCCATCGGGAGGTTCGCCATTGCGCTACCAGCCGGGGACGCGACATGCAACGGATGGGCGTACGAGCACAGCGCGGTCGGCTACACGATTTCTTCCGCTGGAGCTGGCTCTACCTGTGCGGAGGCGCAAGCCCGTACGTACACGTACATCAGTCCCACAACTACCCATACGACCGTGGGATTGTGGTGTTCGTCAAGCAGCGTGTACAAGGAGAGGGTGGGCACCGACAGTGGCGGAGCTTCGCGAGCTCGGACGCCAACTCACGGATGGAAGGAGATCCCCGTGACAGACCTTACCGACTACCGGACTTATTAGGCGCTTAGCAGCATGGTTCGTCACCCAACGACGGTGATTGCCGTCGCGGCTGTCGCCCTTGTTCTGGCGGCATGCACCGCAAGCAGAGCCGTGGTGCCTTCGGCGTCGCCCGTGGCCAGTTCTGCGGCCGTCTCGCCGGGGTTGACGGCGTAGTTTGACGTTGAACTCGCGGGCGACTTGTCTGACTTTTCCCGCGGGATCCTCGAGGACAAGAAGATTACTGGCGACGAGTACGAGGATGCTGACAGCCGCTACATGGATTGCGTCAACGCTAACTTCCCGGGCCGCGTGCCGCCGCCGTATGGCGCCGAACCACAGCCAGACGGCACAATCGCACACGGATTTGATGGCACAAAGGAGGACCTGGCGCTATTCGATCGGATCGAACCGGCATGTCTCCGCGAGTACCTGGGAGATGGTGCGATCGAGTCCGTCTACTGGCAGAGCATCAAGAACCCGCAAGGGCTGCCGCTCGAGCAGCTGATCATCAATTGCCTGGTCAAGAAAGGCCTCGTAGACCCCGACACGTACGGCGTTGACCAGCTCAACGCGGATATTGGCGTGAGTTTCAATGACCCCTCAGCAGACCTCTCCAAGGCAACCGGGCTCGACTTCAATCGTGAAGACGCGGAGCACTGCTGCACCTTCCAGCAATGACGAGCTCGCCGCAGTTTGGGCCGCCCTCATGGATCTACATCATCGCATCATCTATCTTGATGTTGTGATGCAGCCGAACTAGCATGGACCCATGCGCACGACAGTCACGCTGACTCCAGAGGCCGATGCCCGTATCCGCGCGCTCATGCGCGACCGCGGGCTAAGTTTCAAGGATGCGGTGAATCAGGCGATCGTCGCTGGCGCGAACTCTGACGGGGCCAGCTATCGCTTTGTGCAGCGCACCGCGAATCTTGGAGCGCGAGTATCGGTTGTCAAGGCGCTGCAACTCGCTGCCGAGCTCGAGGACGAGGAGCTCAACCGCAGGCGCGAGGCGCGCCAGTGAACCTGGTCGATGCCAACGTGCTGCTGTACGCCGTCGATGAGGATTCGCGCGATCACGACGTCTCGCGCGCATGGCTTGAAGCGGCGCTGTCCGGAGGGTCGCCCGTTCTCTTGCCGTGGGTGTCGTTGCTCGCCTTCATGCGCATCGCGAGCAATCCACGCATTTATGATCGGCCGCTCGACTGGAGCGAGGCGGTCGGCTACGTCGAGAGTTGGCTGGCGAGCCCGCATGCTTGGGTCCCCGAGCCCGACGGTCGTCATCTGGAGCGCATGTCGGTCTTGCTCAAGGCCATGGGCAGGGGAGGCAACGTCATCAACGACGCACACCTCGCCGCTCTCGCACTTCAGCACAACGCCACGGTCGTCACCTTCGACACGGACTTCGCGCGATTCAAGGGCATCCGCACTTTCACGCCAGGGGAATGAACACCCGCATCGTCGACGGCCCGCGGTTGGCCCACTGGTAGTAGGGGATGAGTTCTGCCTCACCCAGCGATGTGGGCTCGGCGTCGTGCGTGGCCCCATAGGGCCAGCCGACGGCCCAGTCGCCGACGGCGACGAGCGTCACCTTCGCGCCGTGTGCGGTGGGTTCGGAACCCGCATCCGCGTCGATAGCGACCTCGGCAGCATCGAGTTCGCCCGGCACGTCCGCAGATTCGAGCGCGAGTACGAGCGGACCCCGTTCCACGGCGATCTGACCCCGCACGGCGTCGATCCGAGGATCGGGACGAGCGATGCGGGGGTCCATCGGCAGCGACAGCGTGACGACATCGCCAGCAGCAAACTCACCCCGCACCTCAAGCCAGCCATCCGATGGGGAGGCGGCAACGCCGTCGGGCACCTGCCAGTTGGCCCCATCGGCCCACGAGGGGACGCGCAGGCGCATCACCAGCACGCCGCCAGTCTCGACGGTGACGCGCACGCTTCCGTCGAACGGGTACCCAGAGTCGACGGAAAGCGTCACCGAACGACCGCCGACGTCAGTGGACACCCGATACGTGGCGTACTGGTGAAGCTGGATCCCTTCGTCGTCCGCGGTGGCAAAGTACATCGCGACGCTCGCGAGCGTGCGAGCGACATTGGGAGGGCAGCACGACACCTCGAACCATGGCGCGCGCAGCGTCGAGTCGGCCCGGAGGCTCACCTCGTCATGCGGCGCCTCGCCGTTGGCGACGCGCTGCTGAAGGGGATTCGCGTAGAAGAAGGCGTGGCCGTCCGCACGCGGGGAGGCGAGGATGTTGTTGAGCAGCGTGCGCTCGATGACGTCTCCGTAGCGTGCCTCGCCCGACTGCAGCAGCAGTCTCCAGTTGAGCATCACCGAGGCGATTCCCGCGCAGGTCTCCGAGTAGGCCCGGTCCGGCGGCAGCTCCCAGTCGGCGCCGATCGCCTCTCCGGTGTGGCGCGAACCGAGGCCGCCCGTGATGTACGTGCGGCGGGCGAGCGTCGCGTCCCACTGACGCGCGATCGCATCCGCGAGCTCGACATCGCCGCTATCTACAGCAACGTCGAAGGCGCCCGCTGCGAGATAGAGCGCGCGAACCGCATGACCACGAAGGACGTCCGCATCGCGCACGGGCACGTCATCCTGAAAGTAGTCCTGGCCGAGCGAGATCGGCTTGAGCAGCCCGTGCCCGCGGCGCTCCACAAACAGTCGCGCGAGTTCCAAGTAGCGCCGCTCACCGGTGGCGCGAGAGAACTCCGCGAGCGCCACCTCCACTTCAGGGTGCCCGCAGATCGCCGCCCGGCCGCTGGGGCCGAACTCGCCGTACAGGTGATCCGCAACGCCTCTAGCAACCGTCACAAGCAGGTCGTCGTGGCCGGTACGCAGCCGCGCGACGGCGGCCTGCAACAGGTGGCCGGCGCAGTACAGTTCGTGGCCCCACTCGAGGTCGCTGAAGCGCTCGCGCTGACCAGGATGCCCAAACGCCGTATTGAGGTAGCCGTCCGCATCCTGCGCGGCCGCAACGCGCGCAACCAGCGCCTCAAAACGAGAGGCGAGGGCAGCGTCGGGCTGGCGGGCCAACTCCCACGCCATGCCCTCAAGAAGCTTGTAGATCTCCGAGTCCGTGAACTCGATCCCAGAGTGGTCTGAACCGCCGGCCGCGATGGCGTCGAAGTTCCCGATCCACCCAGTCCGCTCCATCCAGGTGAAGCAGTGGTCGATGATCGCGGTGGCATTGAGCGCCTGGTAATCCGCCCACAGGCCCCCGGTGATCGTCACCTCATCCGGCCCCAGCGGTCGCAGCACGGACCGCGTGGGCACCACCGGCCCGCCGGTGCTGGTGATACTGCCCGACGCTGCGGTTGGCTCGGTCACGATGCTCGCTTTCATGAGTGGTTCAGTCCTTGACTGCGCCTGCGGTCACGCCAGCAGCCACGTAGCGCTGAGCGATGACGAGCAGGAACGCGGCAGGGATGGAGGCGACGACGGCGGTGGCCATGATCGCGTTCCAGTCCTGTGTGTTGTTGCCTAGGTACCGGTAGATGCCGATGGTGATGGTCTGGAGCGCGCCGCCGCGGTTGAGGGTGGAGGAGAACAGGAAGTCCGACCACGACCACAGGAACGCGAAGAGCGAGACGGTGACGATGGAATTGCGGCTCACGGGAAGCACGATCGACCGGAACGTGCGCCAGTGGCCCGCGCCGTCGATGCGTGCGGCTTGGATCAGCTCGTTGGGGATACCCATCATGAAGGCGGTGAAGATCAGCACGGCGAACGGCACGGCGAGTGTCGTGTCCGCGATGATGAGGCCCCACACCGTGTTGAGCAGACCCCACGAGTTGAAGATCAGGTAGAACCCCATCGCCATGATGATCCCGGGGATCATCTGGGCAACCAGCAGGCCAAAGTTGAGGGCGGTTCCGCCCCATGGCCGCAGCTTCGCCATCGAGTAGCCAGCGGGGGCGGCCACGATGAGCGTGACGATCACGGTGCCGATTCCCACGAGGAAGCTCGTGCCCAGGTAGGGGAGTTGCTCGTGAATGACCTTGTCGTAGCCGTCGAAGTTGGGGCTCGAGGGGAACAGCGGCGGCGGGTCCGCGCGCAGCTCGTTCTTCTGTGTGAGCGAGACGTTGATCATCCAATACAGCGGGAACAGCATGATGGCGGTCAACACCACCGCGATCGCCGTGGTGAACCAGGAGCGGCGCGTCTTCACGAGTTCACCGCCTTACGCTGGGCGCGGATATAGAAGATGCCGAAGATGAACGCGATGACGATGAGCACGTTGCCCACGGCAGCCGCGGGTCCCAGTTGGGGGGCGCCGCCGCCGAAGCCAAGGCGGTAGGACCAGATCGCGAGAGTGAGCGACGCGTTTCCCGGCCCGCCCTGGGTCATCACCCAGATGATGTCGAAGACCTTGAGCGTGTAGACGAGGCCGAGGAGCAGCGTGATCGCGCTCACGGGGCGTAGCAGGGGGAAGGTCACGCGCCAGAACGTCTGCCAGCGGCTGGCGCCGTCAATCGCGGCCGCCTCGTAGACCTCGGTGGGGATGGCCTGCAGCCCGGCGTAGAGCAGCACCAGGTTGAAAGGGATGCCGATCCAGATGTTGGCGATCGTCACGCCGATCAGGGACCAGTCGGGCGAGGTCAGCCAGTAGATGGGATCAACGCCGATGACCCTGAGGAAGTAGTTGAGCACCCCGGAGTCCGAGTTCATCATCCACGCCCACACCGAGGCGGAGACAAGCAGCGGCAGCAGCCATGGCACCAGGAACAGCGCGCGCAGGGTGGTGCTCAGGGGGAACCGTCTGTAGAAGAACACCGCAAGAGCGAGGCCGATCGAGTACTGGAAGGCGAGAGACAGGCCCACGAAGACGACCGTGTTCCACAGTGCCGTCAGGAACGCGGGATCCGTGAGGACCTTCGCGTAGTTGTCGAAGCCAATCCATTCGGCCTTGCCGGTGATGAACGAGCCGAGCGTGTAGTCGCGGAAGCTGAGGTCGAGATTGCGGAGCAGAGGCCACAGGTAGAAGGCGACCAAGTAGATCAGGATGGGGAGCAGGAACATCCATGCGGCGAACTGTGCGCCCACAACGGACTTGGTCTTGCTCGTGGACTTGGGAGTGCGGGAGGCGGCGGCTTGCGCCGCCGCCTCCCCGTTGTGATCGCTTGTGACCGGAGCACCCTCAAGCGGGACGTGGTGTTCGGTCATCGGCGACCTCCTCAGATTGGTAGGCATTGGAGAAGTTGTGTATCTGCCTACGACTTATCCGAGATTCTTCTCTGCTGCCGCCTGCGCCGCCGTCAGGGCGTCGGTGGGCGAGGCACCGCCGGACAGCGCCAACTGGATGGCGGTGTACAGCTGCTCAGAGATGACCGGGTACTTGATTCCCAGGTTGTCTGCCGTGCGCGGCTTGGCGTCGCCCACTGCCTTGACCCAGAAGTCGTTGGCGCCAGCGGTGTTGGCCGCAGCCTGGGCCGCCGCACCCTCCGCAGTGGGGGCAACGTAGCCGAGCGCGGTGGCGCCGGCGTCTCCGTCGGCGAGGCACTCGACGATCTTGGCGGACGTCGCGTACCGCGAGGTGTCCTTCTGGATCGGCAGCGTCATGAACTCGCCGCCGGTGGGGGCGGGGGCAGTGCCGCCTTCGATCCCGGGGATCTGGATGACGCCGAAGCCGTTCTCGTCGGCGGCGCCCTGGAACCAGGAGCCGTTCTCGGCGAAGCCGAAGTCGCCGGTCAGCATCTCGTCCCAGCTGGTGCCCTGCGTGTTCTGCAGCACGGACTGGGGGGCGAGGCCATCCTTGACCCAACCGGTCCACAGCGTGAGCGCGGCCACCGACTGGGAGGAGTCGAGTTGCGTGAGGTCCGCGTCAGCGCCCCAGAACCACGGAAGGAACTGGAAGGTTCCCTCTTCGGTGCCGACGGCGGAGAACGTAATGCCCTTGTGACCGGCGGCGACAACCTTCTTGATCGCGTCCGTCAGTGAGGCGTAGTCGGTGACCGACGCGATGTCGACTCCGGCGTCCTCGAGGACCTTGGGGTTGTAGTAGAGGCCGAGCGTGTTGGCACCAACGGGGACGCCGTACGTCTTTCCGTCCATGACGCCGGCGCTGAGGATGTTCTGGGAGATGTTGGAGACATCGAGGCCGTTCTCGTCCGTGGTCGTCAGCAGGCCGGCGTCGGCGAGCGTGGAGACCTTGGGGTTGTCGACCATGGCGATGTCGGGCAGCGTGCCGGCGGCGGCCGTCGTGAGGTCCTTGACGGTGTCGCCGGTGTTGCCGGAGTTGCGGGTGATCGTGATGCCGAGCTGGTCGGCGCAGGCGTTGATGGCCTGGGCCCACGTGCTGGAGGCGTCACGGTCGGGGTACGGGTCCCACAGGGTGTAGTCGCCGCCTGCTGGGGCTCCCGTGGAGCCGGTGGCACCGGTGGTGGGGCTGTCGGTTGGGTTGCTGGAGCACCCGGCGAGCACTCCAACGAGCACCAAACCGAGGGCGGCTGAACCGAATCCGGTCAGCCTGCGGGCCTTGCTTGTCACTATGTTCCTCCTTGAACGACGTGCGGTCTCGGCGGCGCCGGGGCTGGATGACACCACCGCAGGCTCCCATTCTTGGCTCGCTGGAAGCGGCTGCGGTGTCACCGTAAGCGGTTTCGGTAGTTTCGTCAAATGTTGTATAGTCGGCCCATCAGAACACCGTTCTGAGCACGAATCGACCGAGGAAATGGACCGAAACCGAATGTCGCAAGGTCACAATTCTGCAACATTGGCGGATGTCGCCAGGCTTGCCGGCGTGTCGATCGCAACGGCGTCCAAGGCGCTCAACGGCCGCGATCAGGTGCGCGCGGCCACGCGCGAGCGCGTGTTCGAGGCGGCACAGCAACTCAACTTCACGCCCAATCCGTTCGCCCGCGCCCTCAACGACAAGCGGACCGGCACCATCGGCATGCTCACCTCGGACCTGGACAACCGCTTTGTGCTGCCGGTTCTGCTCGGTGCCGAGGACGCGTTCGGCGCCGGAGCAACCTCCGTACTGCTCTGTGACGCTCGTGGGGATGCGATCCGCGAGCAGCACCACATCAGGACGCTGCTTGCACGCAGGGTGGACGGCATCGTGATCCTTGGTCGCACCACCAACCCGCGGCCGTCGATCACCCAGGGCATCCCCGTTCCGGTCGTCTACGCATATGCGCCAAGCGACGATCCGGCGGACACCTCTTTCACGCCCGACAACTACATGGCGGGCCGCCTCGCCGTAGAGCACCTGCTCGATCGCGGCCGCACCAACATCGCCCTCATCAACGGCGAGCCCTCCTACACGGCGGCGACGGACCGCGCGGAGGGAGCAAAGGACGCGATGAAGGACAGGGGCCTCAAGCTCGCCGGGGGCAGTGGCCTGTACGGGCAGTGGAGCGAGAGTTGGGGTCGCCAGGGCACGCGCACGCTGCTCGACTCCGGCAGGAAGATCGACGGCATCGTCGCCGGCTCCGACCAGATTGCCAGAGGCGTGCTCGATGAGCTTCGAGAGTCCGGTCTCAAGGTTCCCGACGACGTGGCCGTGATCGGCGTCGACAATTGGGACATCCTCGCGCAGGCGTCGCGACCTCCGCTCACGAGCGTCGATATGCAGCTTCAGGACCTTGGCCGCGCGGCGGCTCGGGCGCTGTCGACCGCCATTGGTGGGGCGTCGAACCCAGGAGTCAACCGCCTTCCCGTTCGTGTGGTTCCGCGCGAGTCCACGGCGGGCGTCTAGTGCGAGCCTTTGGCGCGGGGAGCCTCCGCAACATCGCGGGCGCGCGGGGGTAGCGTGCAACGCATGGCTCAAACCAGTCAGTCGCGCCCGTCTGCGCGACCCCCGCAGCGCTCCACGGCACAGCGCAAGGCTCCCGCGCGCAAGCAGCCGGCGAAGAAGCAAGCGCCGGCGGTGGTGCGCGGCGCCAAGGCGGTAGGCCACGGAACCTCTGCGGCCGTCGGCGGCGCCGTGCGCTCGGTCGGCACGGGGGCCAAGGCCGTGAGCCCCGACGTTCGCCGCGATGGCGCCGCCGTTCTCCTGCTGATCGGCGCTGTCCTCGTCGCCGCGACCGAATGGTTCGGCGTCGGCTCGTGGGCGGGCACCGTCATACACGGCGTCGCGGCAGGCCTGTTCGGAGTGCTCGCCAAGCTCCTGCCCATCGCGCTGCTGTTCCTGTCCCTGCGCCTCTTCCGCGAGCCGCAGGAGGGCCACACCAACCACCGCATCATGGTGGGTCTGCTCTTCCTCGCCCTCACCGTCGACGGCATCATCCACATCGCCCGCGATCAGCCGTCGCCCACCGAGGGCTGGGACGCGGTGATGGCGGCGGGCGGCCTGCTCGGCTTCCTCGTTGGCACCCCGCTCGCCTCCGTCCTGACAGGCGGCTTAGCGGTATTCGTGCTGGTAATGCTGTCATTGCTGGCCATTCTGGTGACGCTCGGCATCCCGTTCCGCGAGTTGGTCGCGCGCGCCAAGGGCCTCTTCAGCAGGCCCGACGCTGACGGCGAGTTGGGCGACGACGGTGACCTTGACCTCCCCGAGCACGGCACGCTACGCCGTCGGGGCAAGCGCGCCAAGGCGGACACCCTTGACTCCTACGAGGCCGACGAGGCCTTCGCGAAGGCGCTCCAGCGCAGCGAGTTCGACGAACTGATTTCGCCCTCCGAAAGCGACGCCACGCCCGAGTACGGCGTGCCGCAGCACGCAACCCCAGCGTCGGGCATCCCAACCAGCCCGTACCTGGCCGCGGGCGGCTACGAGCCCGCGGGAGAGGACGTCGACACCGAGCCGACCGCGATCATCCCCGCGCCCCAGGCGCCGCCGACGTCGATCGTGCCGCAGGGCGTGCAGGGGCAACTCGAGAACTCGAGCCCCTACGTGCTCCCGGACCCGGAGATGCTCGTCAAGGGCACGCCGCACAAGGCGCGCTCGGCCGCCAACGACCGTGTGGTGGCCGCCCTCACCTCCGTGCTTGAGCAGTTCGGCGTGGACGCCGAGGTTACGGGCTTCACTCGCGGGCCAACGGTCACACGCTACGAGGTGGAGCTCGGCGCTGGCGTCAAGGTCGAGAAGATCACCCAGCTGTCGCGCAACATCGCGTATGCGGTGGCGAGCGCGGACGTGCGCATCCTGTCTCCGATTCCTGGAAAGAGCGCGATCGGCATCGAGATCCCGAACGTGGACCGCGAGACCGTGGCGCTCGGCGACGTGCTGCGCTCCACCACGGCCATCAAGAACGACCACCCCATGGCGATCGGCATCGGCAAGGACGTCGAGGGCGGCTATGTCATGGCGAACCTCGCCAAGATGCCGCACCTGCTGGTCGCGGGAGCAACGGGCGCGGGCAAGTCAAGCTTCGTGAACTCGATGATCACGTCCATCCTCATGCGTGCAACGCCCAGCGAGGTGCGCATGGTGCTCGTGGACCCCAAGCGCGTCGAACTGAGCATCTACGAGGGGATTCCCCACCTCATCACGCCCATCATCACCGACCCCAAGAAGGCCGCGCAGGCCCTCGACTGGGTGGTGAAGGAGATGGACATGAGGTACGACGACCTCGCGCTGTACGGCTTCAAGCACGTGGACGATTTCAACAAGGCCGTGCGCGCGGGCAAGGTCAAGCCGCTGCCTGGCTCCGAGCGGCAGATCCACACCTACCCGTACCTGCTGGTCATCGTGGACGAGCTCGCGGACCTCATGATGGTGGCGCCTCGCGATGTGGATGACTCGATCCAGCGCATCACCCAGCTCGCCAGGGCCGCGGGAATCCACCTGGTGCTCGCCACCCAGCGCCCCTCCGTCGACATCGTCACCGGCACTATCAAGGCCAACGTGCCGTCCCGCTTGGCGTTCGCCACGTCATCCCTGGCAGACAGCCGTGTTGTGCTCGACATGCCGGGAGCCGAGAAGCTCATCGGCCAGGGCGACGCGTTGTTCCTGCCCATGGGGGAGTCCAAGCCGATGCGCGTCCAGGGCGCGTGGGTGAGCGAGTCCGAGATCCACGCGGCCGTGAACCACGTCAAGCGCCAGGCGGACCCCGAGTACCGCAACGACGTCATCCAGGCCGGCTCGAGCGCGATCGTCAGCGAGGACATCGGCGACGACCTCGACGACCTGCTGCAGGCCGCCGAACTCGTGATCACCACCCAACTCGGCTCCACTTCCATGCTTCAGCGCAAACTGAAGATGGGCTTTGCCAAGGCGGGGAGACTGATGGATCTGCTCGAAAGCCGCGACATCGTCGGGCCATCCCAGGGCTCGAAGGCTCGTGACGTATTGGTCACTCCAGACGAATTGGCGTCGACTTTGGCTATTCTTCGCGGCCACTCGGCCGATACCTTTAGTGAGCCCACCTTTCCCGACGAAGCTGAGGACGATGCATGGGGGATTTCGTAGATCTCTTCTCGCAGTCGACCTTTGTCGTCATCGCCACGGCACTCTTCGTCATCCTGGCCGCCTGCGCGTTCTTCTACTTCTGGCGATCCAGCAAGGCGCGCAAGGCCTACTCGGAGACCGCGGAGCGTGAACGCGAGCTGAGGCGACAGTTCGAGGCCGTCGTCTCCTCCACGCGAGACGGCATCATCGTCATCACGGACAAGCAAGAGGTCGCGATGATCTCCGACGTCGCCGCCCGCATGGTCGGCGTGACGCGCGAAGAGGCGATCGGCAAGCTCCTGTACCGACTCCCGATTCGGATCGTCGACGCGAACGTGCAGCCCGTGGCGCTCACGGAGGCCTTCGCCACCACCGAGGAGGCGCCGCGCACCATCGGCGTGCCCGGGCGGCGCGGCGTTGACGACATTCGCTGGCTTCACGTTCGCTCGGCTGTGGTGACGGATGGGCCCGACGGTGTGCCCATCACGGTCATTACCCTCGCCGACCCCACGGGGCTAAGGGAGGCGGCTGAGGCCATCTCACGCTCCGACGCCCAGTTCCGCAAGGCGATGGAGAACGCGCCGACGGGCATGGCCTTGGTTGATCTTGAGTGGCGCCTCATGGAGGTCAACAGGGCCTTCGCGGAGATGATGGGCTCCACCGTGGCCGCGCTGCGCGGGACGCCGTTCTCCGCGCTGTCTCACCCGCAGGACCTCGCGGCGGAGCGCGACCAGTTGCAGCGCCTGTATGCGGGCCACCAGAACCGGTTCTCCGTGGAGAAGCGCTACGTGCGTGCGGACGGAAACGTGGTGTGGGCGGTGCTGGATGTTGGGCTCGTGCGCTACCCGGGTGGTGCGCCCGACCACTACATCGTGCAGGTGCGCGACTCCACGGACGACCGCATGCACTCCGAACTGCTCGCGCACCGCGCGATGCACGATCCCCTCACGGGCCTCGCGAACCGCACGCTGCTGCAAGACGTGCTGCAGCAGGTGCTTGAACAGCCCGACGCGGAGAGTCGCGTAGGCGTCATCGCGGTGGACCTGGACGGGTTCAAGGGGCTCAACGACCGGTTTGGGCACGCCACTGGAGACAGTGCGTTGGTCTATGTAGCAGGGGTTTTGCGCTCGGCGACCGCCGGTCGCGGCACGGTGGCGCGCATCGGCGGCGACGAGTTCGTGATCGTGGTCCAGGACCCGGATTGCTCCAAGGCACTGTTCGATATCGCCGGCTCCATCCACGCGGGTCTCAAGCGACCGCTGCAGGTCAAGCGCCACCAGATCCACCTTGGCGCCTCGCTTGGAATTGCGATGGCCGACGAGGAGACCATCGCGGGCGGCGCCCCCGGTCTGCTGAGTGCGGCCGACGCCGCGATGTACCGCGCGAAGGCGACCGGAAAGTCCCGCACCGAGGTCTTCGACCCCACCATGCGCACCTCTCGCGACTCGCAGACGGCGCTCGCCGCGGATCTCGCGCGCGCCATCGAGCACGGAGACCTGGTCCTGCACTACCAGCCGATCCTTGAGCTCTCCTCCCGCTCTGTGGTCGGCTACGAGGCCCTCGTCCGGTGGCAGCATCCAACGCGCGGGCTGCTGCTGCCCGGCGCCTTCCTGCCGCTCATCGACGACCGCAACCTCGCGACGGTGCTCGGCACCGCGCTCGTGGAGCAGGCAGCGAACTTCCTGACCCTCAATCCCACGGACTCCACATGGGTGTCGATCAACGTCTCCGCCGATCAACTCGGCGACTCGGAGTTCGCCGACCGCGTGCTCGGCGCGATCGGCGGCCATCACCTGAGCCCGCAGCGGATTGTGGTGGAGCTCACCGAGGCGTCGCTGGTGGCGCCCAACACGCGCATCCGCCACGAGCTCACCGAGCTCCGCAACGCCGGCGTGCCGATCCTGCTCGACGACTTCGGCACGGGCGTCTCGCCGCTGTCCTATCTGCGTGACCTGCCCGTCTCGGGTGTGAAGCTCGACATGTCGTTCGTGGCCGGCATCCCCGAGGACCCGGCTGGTGCGCGCGTGTCGCGCGCGCTCGGCGCGCTCGCGCGCGAGCTTGGCCTCGCGACGATCGCCGAGGGCATCGAGACCGAGGCGCAGGCCCAGTTCCTCAGCGCGTGCGGCTGGCGCTACGGCCAGGGCTGGCTGTTCGGTGTGGCGCAGCCCGCTGCCGCGGTCCTCGACGCGAAGACGCACTACGTGGCAAGCCTCATCGACCCGCGCCCGCAGGAGCACGACGACCCGCTAGACCTCTCCGGCGCCACGTTCAGCGCGTAGCCCGCGGCACCCAACCTAGGGTTTAGGCACCTCAGTCCTGCCTTCCGGCCAAGCAGGCGCCCGTTTAGGCAACTCAGTCCTGTTTTTCCGCGAGCTCGCACCCAAGGACCGCAGGGACTCGCATCGCTATGGCCGAAGACGCGATCAGGACTCAGCTGCCCAAACGGAGCACCACACCGCGCGAGTCCAGGACTCACATGCCTAATCCAGAGATGGCACGAGCCGAACAGTCGCTACGGCGTCCTCGTGTTGAGCCACATGTAGTCCGCGAGGGGCGCGCCCGCCTCAGTTACCTCAGGAGCCGCATCGCCAACCGCGTCGTGCACCAGGTTCCATCTCGACTTCACCTGCGCAGCCGTCAGTTTCCCCACCGCCCCCGAGTTCTTCGAAATCGGATACACCACGTGCCCATGGAGGCGATCGACCGTCACCGCGGTCCACCCGGCCTCCACGGAGACGTCATCGTCAGGCGACACCGTGAAGGTGGCGCGCAAGAGCACCCCATTGACGGATTCGGCATGGCCAACGGTCGAGGCGTCCTGGTTGGAGATGAAGTTGCCGAGGCCGTACGCGACCCACATGCCCTCGCCGTCCGGGCCGCCGTCGAGCTTGACGATGGGCTGCGGCACGTGGGCGTGGTGACCGATGTACAGGTCTACCAGCCCGGATTCCGCGATCTGCGAGGCGATCGACTTCTGCGTGGGGGTCGGCTGCGTCACGTACTCAACGCAGCAGTGGACCGACGCGATGACCACGTCGGCGCCCTCGCTGCGCGCCTCCTTCGCGGCGTCGAGGATGGGCGTCACGTCCGCCGCGGACGCGTCGAACACGTTGACCGACCACGGCTTGCCCGCGGGCACGGGGAGCCCGTTCAGCCCGTACGCATAGGAGATGTGCGCCACCGAGATAGTGCGCCCGCCCTCGGACACGAAGTAGTACTGCACCTGGGTCGACTCGTCCTTGGAGCGAGCCGTGCCCGCGTGCCCGAGCCCAGCCGCCTGGAACGCGTCCCCGGTGGCCTCGATCCCAGGGAAGCCGCGGTCCACGCTGTGGTTGGAGGCCGTGGAGCAGCCGTCCCAGCCCGCCTTGCCGAGGTCCTTCACGAGCGACGCCGGCGCGCCGAAGATCGGGTAGCCGGACGGCTTGGTGCCCTTGGGCGCCACGGGCGTCTCCATGTGGCAGATCGCGATGTCGGCGCCCGAGATGATGGCCTTCGTGGGCTTGAACTGCTTCGCGAAGTCATAGCCAGAGCCGCTCCGTGCCGAGTCCAGCACCGGCTGGTGCGGAAGCACGTCGCCCCCGGCGACCAGCGTGAACGTCACCGCGGGCACCGGCTTGATGGGGGGCGGCTGGATGGGCAGTGCGCCGCTGTCGGGAGCGGTCGTCGCGCCAGGGGTGCCCGACGCTATTGGCGACGTCGGCGTTTGGCTCGCCGCAGCGTCGGGCCCGTTGGGGGTCACGGCGAGCGCAACTCCCACACCCGCGACAGCGGCGATTACCAGCGCGAGCGCCGCTCCCAGTGATCTGCGCGCGCGCGAGGAATGCGCAGGACGGGGCTGGGTCATGGCGCCATTATCCAGGGCGCGGGGCGGCACCCATGGACGCCGCTATGGTGAGTGGCATGGATCGCCTGCCGAACTGGTTGACGTGGGCAAGGCTCGCGGCCGTGCCGATCGTCATGGTGCTGCTCGCGCTCGACGACGGGCGCGAGGGCGCCGACCGCTGGTGGGCGCTTGTCGTCTTCGTTGTCGCGGCGCTCACCGACTTCCTCGACGGCTACCTGGCGCGTCGCTGGCACGTGATCACCTCGTTCGGAAAGCTCGCGGACCCGCTCGCGGACAAGGCGCTCGTGCTCGGCACCCTGCTCATGCTGTGCATCACGGACGGCGTGCCGTGGTGGCCGCTCGTGATCCTGTTCGTGCGCGAGGTGGCGGTCACGGTCGGACGCCTGCGCGTTGCGCACACCGCCGTCATCCCCGCGTCCCGCGGCGGCAAGGTCAAGACCGTGCTGCAGCTCGTGTCGATCGGGCTGTACCTGCTGCCCGGCATGCCGCACTGGGTCGACGTCCTTGCCTGGTGGCTGCTCGTGGCATCGGTTGCGCTCGCCGTGATCACGTGGGTCGACTACGAGGCGCGGCTTGCCCGGGCGCGCCGGGCGGCGGCCGATGCTGCCTGAGGAGATCATCGCGAAGGCCGTTAGGGCGCGGCCTCACCATCGCGTGCGCGGAATCGGTGACGGGGGGCGCGGTGACGTCGGCGCTCGTGTCGGTTCCGGGCGCGTCCGACGCTGTGGCCGGGGGAGTGGTCGCGTACACCATCCCTGCCAAAGAGCGGGTTCTTGGAGTGGATCCCGCGGTGATCGAGGAGCACGGCGTGGTCAGCGAGGAGGTGGCGCTCGCTATGGCGCGGCGCGCGCGGGAGCTGTTCGGCGCCGACGTCGGGGTGGGGACAACCGGGGTCGCGGGCCCTGCCAGCCACGGCGGAAAGCCAGCTGGAACGATCTGTGTTGCGAGCGTCGGGCCTGGTGGCGAGCACGCGGCGACCGCCGTCCACGACGGCAGCCGCGGGGCCGTGCGAGAGGCCGCGGTGGCCGATGCGCTCGCGGCGCTCAATATCGCCCTGTGAGAAACCCATCAACAACGCGTATTAAGCGTGGAACAACCGTGAGGTAGTGTGCGTTGCGTAGATCATGATGAATGGTCAGAAGATGAGGGGAGGGCGAATGCCTGTTCTGCGCAATGAGATCGGTGACGTCCTCCGCGACGCGCGCCTGCTCCAGGGCAAGACCCTTCGGGACATCTCCTCGGATGCTCGCGTGTCTCTCGGGTACCTCTCCGAGGTGGAGCGCGGCCAGAAGGAGGCCTCGTCCGAGTTGCTCGCGTCGATCTGCGACGCTCTCGACGTGCCCATGTCCGCGATTCTCCGCGAGGTGTTCTGACCGATTCGCCGCCGCTGAGACGATGCGCGGTATGCCCGTCATGCCGACCATCCCTGACACCGTTCCGGAGCTGCTGAGCACGTTCCGCGGCCGCTGATGCGGCACAGCGAGTTCTGGGAACTCGCGGCCGAGGTCTTCGGTGACACATACGCGCCCACGCTGGCGCGCGAACTCGCTTTGACGTCGCTCGGATCGCTCACGCCCGCCGCCGCTCTCGATGCCGGCGTTCCCGCGCGGGACGTGTGGCACGCGTGGTGCGACGAGATGCAGGTGCCGCTCGCGCAGCGCGTGGGCGCAGACCGCCACCACACGGTGCCTCGACGGCGCTGAAGCGCGCTCGACACGCCCGGCGTGTCGCTTCCATTCGAACAGACGTTCGATTAATGTGATGTGCACAGGGCGATGCTCCTTCGGCGTTATCCACAGATCCGCCACGGCGCTTACGTCCCATGTCAGTGGCCGCGGCTAGCGTCGGGCCCATAGAGACAGACGGCAGCGATGCCACGAACGATGGGACAGGACATGGCGAACGCGGCGGACCGCTCCAAGGCGCTTGAGGCGGCACTCGGTCAGATCGACAGGCAGTTCGGCAAGGGCTCGGTCATGCGACTCGGCGAACACGAGCGGGTCGCCGTTGAGGCGATCCCCACGGGGTCGGTGGCGCTCGACATCGCGCTCGGCATCGGCGGACTGCCGCGCGGGCGGATCGTCGAGATCTACGGGCCCGAATCCTCGGGAAAGACCACCGTTGCGCTCCACGCGGTCGCGAACGCGCAGAAGGCAGGCGGCACCGCCGCCTTCATCGACGCCGAGCACGCGCTGGACCCCGAGTACGCGAAGAAGCTCGGCGTGGACACGGACAACCTCATCGTGTCGCAGCCGGACACCGGCGAGCAGGCTCTCGAGATCGCGGACATCCTGATCCGCTCAGGCGGCATCGACATCCTCGTCATCGACTCCGTGGCGGCCCTCGTGCCGAAGGCCGAGATCGAGGGGGAGATGGGCGACAGCCACGTGGGTCTGCAGGCACGCCTCATGTCTCAGGCGCTGCGAAAGATCACCGGCGCGCTCAACAACACGGGCACCACCGCGATCTTCATCAACCAGCTGCGCGAGAAGATCGGCGTGTTCTTCGGCTCGCCGGAGACCACCACGGGTGGCAAGGCGCTCAAGTTCTACGCCTCGGTTCGCCTCGACGTTCGCCGCATCGAGACGCTCAAGGAGGGCACGGAGCCCGTGGGCAACCGCACCCGCGTCAAGGTGGTCAAGAACAAGATGGCCCCGCCCTTCAAGCAGGCCGAGTTCGACATCCTCTACGGACAGGGCATCTCGAGCGAGGGCGGCATCATCGACCTCGGCGTCGAGACGGGCTTCGTCAAGAAGTCCGGCTCCTGGTACACGTACGAGGGCGACCAGCTTGGACAGGGCAAGGAGAACGCCCGTCAGTTCCTCAAGGACAACCCGCAGCTCGCGCAGGAGATCGAGGCCAAGATCAAGGCCAAGCTCGGCGTGGGCGCCGTAGAGCCTGGCGAGGAGTCGCAGGAGGTGCCCGCGACCGATGAGGTCGACGCCACGACGATCAAGGCGGCGATCGCCAAGGAAGACGCGCCCTTCTAGGGACCGCGCCTGACATGACTCGCGCTCGGCGGGAGGACGCCACCACGACCCCGGCGGACCCCGCCGAGCGCGCACGCGAGATCGCGCTGAGATCGCTCACCCAAGGGCCGCGGTCGTGCGCTCAGTTGCGGCAGAAACTCGTCGACAAGGACGTGGATCCGGCCCTCGCGGACTCCCTCATCGCCCGCTACGTGGAGGTGGGACTTCTCGATGACGCGACCCTTTCCGCGCAGATCGCGCGAACGCGGCACGCCGAGCGTGGTTTGTCCCCCCGCGCCATCCGCATGGAGCTGCAGCGCAAAGGCTTTACGCCCGCGGACATCGAGGCCGCCCTCGAGCCCATCCCCGATTCCATCGACGACCGTGCGGCCGAAATCGCCCGCAAGAGGTGGGTCTCGCTCGCCGGTCTCGACGAGGATAAGCGCACGCGGCGGGTGGTCGGGATGCTCGCGCGCAAGGGTTACTCGCCTTCGAACGCCTTTGCAGTCGTGAAAGACTGGCAACGTGCCGATAAGGCAGGTGTCGACTAGTCAGTTCCACGGGAGTCAGCCATGCCCAACGCCGCAGTGATCCTGCTGCTCCTTGGCGCGTCTCTTGTGGCCCTGCTGCTCGTCTTCTTCGCAAGACGAGAGGCGCAGGCCATTCGCGACGCCGCTCGAGAAGAGGTCGAGGCGCAGCGCGAGGACGCGCGAGCGATGATGGTCGAGGCGCAGCGCCGCGAGGAGCGGGTGTCGCAGCGCGAGAAGGACATCTCCGCGGATCAAAGGGCGCACCAGCAGTACGCGCGCCAGTTGGACGAGCGTGTCGCCGTGGTGAGCCGTGACGAGCGCCGCCTCGCCGATGAGCGAGCGAGCCTCGAGAAGGAGCTCACGCGGCGCATCTCCGAGGTGGCCGGGCTCTCCGCAGAAGAGGCGCGAGCGGAACTCGTGACGCGGTTGCGTGCCGACGCCGAATCCGACGCCGTCATCGAGCGCCGCAGGCTTGAGCGCGCGATGCACAAGGAGCTCGACGCGAAGGCGCGCGAGCTGATCGTCGAGGCGATGCAGCGGCAAGTGGGGTCGACCACGGCGCAGGCCGCGGTCACGTGGATCGATCTGCCCTCCGAGGAGATGAAGGGCCGCATCATCGGGCGCGAGGGCCGGAACATCAGGGCCTTCGAGGCGCTGACGGGTGTGAACGTGATCGTCGAGGAGGGTGTTGACGCCGTCCAGCTCTCGTCGTTCGACGTGGAGCGCAGGGAGATCGCGGAGGTGACGCTGCGCGCGCTGGTGGAGGACGGGCGCATTCAGCCGCACCGCGTGGAGCTTGAATACGCGAAGGCGGTCGGCGGCGCTCATCAGCGTCACATCGATGCGGGGCTCGACGCGATCACCGCGGTGGGCATCCGCGGTGTTGATCAGGAGATCATCGAGATCCTTGGGCGCCTGCGGCTGCGGAGTTCCTACGGCCAGAACGTGCTGGCCCACCTCGTGGAGTCCGCGATGGTGGCCGCCGCCCTTGCGGAGCTCGTTGGCGCGGACGTCGACGTGGCGCGCAGAGCCGCGTTCTTCCACGATCTCGGCAAGGCCTTCACGGGAGAGCGAGAAGGCACTCACGCCGCCATCGGGGCCGAGCTCGCGCGAGCTCACGGCGAAGAGGAGCCGGTGGTGCACGCGATCGCGGCCCATCACGATGAGGTGCCGCCGGAGACCGTCGAGGCGGTCATCGTTCAGCTGGCCGACGCCGTGTCTGCCTCGCGCCCTGGAGCGCGGCGCGAGGACCTCGACGGGTACCTCGAGCGCATGGAGTCCCTGGAGAAGTTCGTCGCCGAGCACACGGGCGTAACGCGCGCGCTCGCGATGTCCGCGGGGCGCGAGGTGCGCGTCGTCGTCGAGCCCACGGAGGTGGACGATGCGGGGGCTCAGGACCTGGCACGTACAATTGCCGAGCACATCAGCAAGGAATTCAACGTCCCCGGAGAGATCAAGGTGACCGTCATCCGCGAACTTCGCGCGGAGGCCGTCGCCCACTAGTTCAATGACAACTACCCCGCGATGACCGCAACCCCCACCTACGTCGTCAAGACGCTCGGCTGTCAGATGAACGTCCACGACTCCGAGCGCATGGCCGGCCTGCTCGAGGGCGCTGGCTACTCGGCCGCGCCCGCCGGTACCGAGATCGCCGACGTCGTGGTCATCAACACGTGCGCCGTCCGGGAGAACGCCGCCAACAAGCTGTACGGCAATCTGGGTCAGCTGGCCCACGCCAAGGAGCAGCGGCCCGGGATGCAGATTGCCGTGGGTGGCTGCCTTGCGCAGAAGGACCGCGGCGAGATCGTCGAGCGCGCGCCGTGGGTGGACGTCGTCTTCGGCACCCACAACATCGACGTGCTGCCGGTGCTCCTCGAGCGAGCGCGCCACAATGCTGAAGCTCAGGTGGAGATCGAGGAGTCTCTCAAGACGTTCCCGTCCACGCTGCCCAGCCGCCGGGACGCGATCGCTTCGGGTTGGGTGTCCATCTCCGTCGGCTGCAACAACACGTGCACGTTCTGCATCGTCCCCTCGCTCAGGGGCAAGGAGCGCGACCGGAGGCCGGGAGAGATCCTGGCTGAAGCGTCGGCCCTCGTTGCCCAGGGCGCCGTGGAGATCACGCTGCTCGGCCAGAACGTGAACTCATACGGCGTGGGCTTCGGCGACCGCGGCGCGTTCGCGAAGCTGCTGCGAGCGTGTGGCGAGATCGAGGGCCTCGAACGCGTGCGCTTCACGAGCCCGCACCCCGCGGCGTTCACCGACGACGTGATCGCCGCGATGGCTGAGACGCCCAACGTCATGCCGAGCCTGCACATGCCCCTCCAGAGCGGCTCCGACGCGGTGCTGCGCGCGATGCGCCGCTCGTACCGCTCGGAGAAGTTCCTCGGGATTCTTGATCGGGTGCGCGCCGCGATGCCCGACGCTGCCATCACCACGGACATCATCGTGGGCTTCCCTGGGGAGACCGAGGAGGACTTCCAGGAGACGCTGCGCGTGGTCGAGGCTTCGCGATTCAGCAGCGCCTTCACGTTCCAGTACAGCCCGCGGCCGGGCACTCCGGCGTTTGACCTGCCCGTGATTCCGAAGAACCAAGTGCAGGAGCGATTCGTTCGCTTGCTCGAACTGCAAGAGCGGATTGGGCTCGCGGAGAACCAGCGGGTCGTCGGCCGCACGGTGGAGCTGCTGGTGCTGGACTCCTCGGGCAAGGAGGTGGGCGGCCGCAAGGACGCCGAGCGCGCGCGACTCAGCGGCCGGGCGCCGGACAACCGATTGGTGCACTTCTCGGTGCCCACTCACTACGGGCCGGACGGTAGCCCGGCACCGCGCCCCGGCGACCTCGTCACCGTGGACGTCACCTACGCCGCCCCGCATCACCTCGTCGCGGACGGCGCCCTCGCGGGCGGCACCTACCAGGTGCGACGCACCCGCGCCGGTGATGTGTGGGACCAGGTGCAGGCCGGCGAGCACAGTCATGGGGATGGCGGCTGCGGCGACTCGTGCGGCACCGGCGCGGCGAGCGTCGGGGGACCCGTGGGGCTCGGGATTCCCGCGCTGCGGCCCGTGCAGTCGTGACCGACGCTCCGGTGGTCATCGCGATCGTCGGCGCCACGGCGTCGGGAAAGTCCGCGGTGGCGCTCGAAGTGGCGGAGCGCCTCGATGGCGAGATCGTCAACGCGGACTCGATGCAGTTCTACCGCGGCATGAACATCGGCACCGCGAAGCTTCCGCTGCGCGATCGGCGTGGCATCCCGCACCATCAGCTCGACACCCTCGATGTCCGTCAGGACGCGTCGGTGGCGCACTATCAGGAGTCTGCCAGGCGAGACATCGACGCGATCCACGAGCGCGGGCGCCGCGCGATCGTCGTCGGCGGCTCCGGGCTGTACATCCGCGCGCTGCTCGACGTCTTCGAGTTCCCTGGCACCGACCCACGGGTGCGCGAACGCCTGGAGCGCCGCGCGGCCGACGAGGGGCCGGGGATCCTGCACCGCGAGCTCGCCGCGCTGTGTCCCGAGGCGGCCGCCAAGATCCCGGCGCAGAACGTGAAGCGCATCGTGAGGGCGCTCGAGGTGATCGAGCTGACCGGCAGTCATGAGAGCTCGCTTCCGCGGCACACCTATGCGATTCCCGCCGTACAGGTGGGGCTGGCCATCCCGTACGAGGAACTCGACCCGCGAATCGCGGCTCGCGTGGAGCACATGTGGGAGCGAGGGCTCGTGGACGAGGTGCGCGACCTGGACGCGCGCGGCCTCCGCGAGGGAGTCACGGCCCGGCGCGCGGTCGGCTACGCGGAGACCCTGCGTCACCTCGACGGGGAACTGACGGCAGCGGAGACCCGCGAACTCATCAAGCAGCACACGCGCCGCCTCGCGCGAAAGCAGGCCCAATGGTTCCGGCCCGACCCAAGGGTGACGTGGGTGGACGCCCCGGCCACAGCGTCGGGCATATCCCAGGCGGCCGACGCTGTGGTTACGGCCGCCGCAAACGCCCACGTAATCTAGGCGCATGACCTCGATCGCCTTCACCAAGGGGCACGGCACAAAGAACGACTTTGTCTTGCTGTTCGACGAGGGCGGCGAGGTTGGACTGGGCCCGGACCTGGTGCGCTACCTGTGCGACCGCCGCGGTGGCATCGGCGGCGACGGCGTCATTCGCGCGGTGCGGGCGGGCAACGTCGCGGACGCGCGCGGCTTCGACCCAAACACGTGGTTCATGGACTACTGGAACTCGGATGGGTCCTTGTCTGAGATGTGTGGCAACGGCGCACGCGTCTTCGCCGCACTGCTCGAGCGCGACGCCGGGCTTGACCTGCGCGGCGGGCTGACGTTCGGCACGCGCGGGGGAGCGCGAACCGTCACCGCGCTCGGAGACGGGATGTACGCCGTTGGGATGGGAGAGTTCCGGCTCGGCAAGGCCCCGGAGGGCTTCGATTCCGAGGTCTCCGCGCACGGTCTCGACGCAATCCGGCCCGCACTGAGCGTAGATGTGGGCAACCCGCACCACGTGGTCGCGCTCGCGCACCTCGGCGAGCTCGAGGCGCTGGATCTGTCCGTGCCGCCGGCCGTGCATCCGGTGCCGCCGCGCGGGTCCAACGTGGAGTTTGTAGTGACGCTCGGCGGCGAGATTCGTGACGGCGTGGAGCGTGGGCGCATCCGCATGCGCGTCCACGAGCGCGGCTCTGGCGAGACGATGTCGTGCGGCACGGGCGCCTGCGCCGCGGCCCTGGCCGTGCGGTTCTGGGCCGGGCCCGACGCTCCCGACGTGTGGGATGTGGAGGTGCCCGGTGGGCTCGTCACCGCGCGCGTGCGCGGCACTCACGTGTCGCTTGAGGGCCCCGCGGTGCTTGTTGCCGAGGGAACCGTCACCCTTCCCGCATAGTCATGCTGCGCGCAGTCGCAGCACCCTGAAGCCTTTCGCGCTCGCGACCTTCTCCACCTCGCCCCACCCTTGCTCCGCGAGCCAAACGGCGAGGGAGTCCGCGCCCAGGTTGCGCTGCACCACGAGCCACGCCTCTCCTCCGGTGTTGAGCCGCGGCAGCCAGGTAGCCAAGAGGTCGTGCAGCGCGGCCTTGCCGATGCGGATCGGCGGGTTGGACCAGATGGTGTCAAACATCGCATTATCAGGGACGACGCTGGGCAGGCCTACGTGAACGCGGTCGCCAACGCCCGCCGTGGCCGCATTCCGGCGCGCCAGGTCCAGGGCGCGCTCGTTCACGTCGACGGCCGTGACCGTGACATCCGGCGAGGAGAGCGCAGCGGCGATCGCGATGGGCCCCCATCCGCAGCCGATGTCCAGCACCGTGCCGCGGGGCTCCGGCACCGTGCGCAGCAGCACCTGGGTGCCAAGGTCCACGTGATCGGGGGAGAAGATGCCGGGCGCGACCTCAAGCGAGAGGGACTTCCCTGCGAGAACCACGGAGATGCGTCGCCGCTCGTCCGCGGACGCGGGCTTAGCGCTGAAGTAGTGGTCCTCGCTCACGGCACGCGAGCCTACCGGCCATCCTGCTCGGCCTCGTGAGCGTCGGGCCGAAAGGACCAGCGCATCGCCGCCGCGAGCCAGGGAGCAGAACTCAGGACCACGAGCGCCAGTGCGAGCACCCACGGAGCCGGCGCCGACCACCCGATGAGCGCGGCGGCGACGGCGGCCCCGATCAGCAGCCACACGATCAGTTGGCGCGCCGCGGGATCCGCGCGGTACCGCTCGAGCGTGCCGAGCAGGGCCGCCATGGCCACCAGAAACAGTGAGAAGGCGCCCGCGAGCAGCCAGGCGGTGGCACGCGGCGTGTGAGGGTCGGTCGCATGGCCAACGAGAGACACGATCGCCGCGCCCACGGCCGCGATCGCAACAGAGATCGGGAGGTGCAGGTACATGAACGCGCCGATCCGCCCTGCCCGGTCTACGGGCAACTGCCTGCCCACCAGGTCGAAGTACAGCCACCAGATCGCGAAGCCAACGGCGATCGCTGCCGCCCCAGTGCCGATCGTGCGCGCGCCGAGGTCCGTCTCGGCCATGCCGTTGACCATTCCCGCGACCACCTCGCCGAGCACGATGATCGTGAAGAGCCCGAACCGCTCGGTGAGCGACGCCGATGAGACGATCGACCTGCGCGGCGCCGCGCTAGGGCGCAGGAACGACACGGAAGCGCCCGCCAGCAGCACCGCCGCGTACGCCGCCCATAACGCGAGCCTCGTCGCTTCGCCCACGAATACCGACCCGATCATCAGGGCCGCGCCCACCAGCAGCGCCGTGACCGTCGCGAGGGCGTTCGGCCGGTATTCGGGGCGATCGTGCTTGGCGACCCACACCCAGTGCCACGAGGTGAAGAGCAGGAACGCCGCGTAGGTCAGGGCGAAGCCCTTGGACGTCTCGCCGGCGGCCTCCGCGGCGTAGACCGCAAGCAGAGCGAGGATGCCCATCTCGACGAAGATGAGGGTGCGGGTGCGGCCGTCGTCCTTGCTGTGCAGCTCGTAGTAGAGCGACCCGTTGATCCACGCGAGCCACACGAGCGTCATGATCAGCGCGAATTGCCAGATCTGTTCCCACGCGACATCCTCGGCGAGGTGATGCGCGGCCCGCGCGATGACCACCACGAACACGAGGTCGTAGAACAGCTCCAGGAAGCTCACCTCTCGCGACGCAATGGTCTCGCCATGCAGGCGTGGGCGCTGCCAGAACCGTGCGAGGAAGTCGCGGAGCATGAGTTGAGGCTATCGGCCGGTATCAGCCCGACGCTGTGGATGGGTTGGGAGTCGTGTCACCCACGGGTGAGACAATGGAGGGTCATGTCAGAGCCAATCCTCGAAGATGAGATCCCGCCAAGCAGGGCCGACGCCGTGCTTGAGCGGGTGCTGTCGCGCGCCGGAACGGCCGTCGCCGAGGGCGGCACCGCGGTCACCGCGTACGACGGCGATCAACTCGAGCGCGAAGAGCGCGCGGCGCTGCGCCGCGTCGGCGGGCTGTCCACGGAGCTCGAGGACGTCTCCGAGGTCGAGTACCGGCAGCTGCGCCTCGAGAAGGTAGTTCTCGTTGGCCAGTACTCCCACGGCAATGCGGAGGACGCGGAGATCGCGCTGCGCGAGCTCGCGGCGCTCGCCGAGACCGCGGGATCCGAGGTGCTCGACGGCGTCCTGCAGCGTCGGCCCCATCCAGACCCGGCCACCTACATCGGCAAGGGCAAGGCGCAGGAGGTGAAGGAGATCGTGGCCGCAGTGGGTGCGGACACGGTCATCGTCAACGACGACCTTGCGCCCAGCCAGCGCCGCGCGCTCGAGGACGTCGTCAAGGTCAAGGTCATCGACCGCACCGCGCTCATCCTCGACATCTTCGCCCAGCACGCCAAGTCCAAGGAGGGCAAGGCGCAGGTGGAGCTCGCTCAGCTCGAGTACCTGCTGCCGCGCCTTCGCGGATGGGGCGAGTCGATGTCCCGGCAGGCGGGAGGCCAGGTGGGCGGAGCAGCCGCGGGCATGGGCTCTCGCGGGCCCGGCGAGACCAAGATCGAGCTGGATCGCCGCCGTATTCGCAACCGCATGGCGCAGTTGCGCCGCGAGATCAAGGGTATGGCGCCCGCGCGGGCCGTGCGCCGCGAGAAGCGCTTGGGGATGCCCAACGTCGCCATCGTCGGCTACACCAACGCCGGCAAGTCCTCGCTGCTGAACCGAATCACGGGCGCGGGGGTGCTCGTTGAGAACGCGCTGTTCGCCACGCTGGATCCCACGGTTCGCCGCTCGCAGACCCCTGACGGGCGCGAGTTCACCGTCTCGGACACCGTGGGCTTCGTGCGCGACCTCCCGCACCAACTTGTGGCCGCCTTCGCCTCCACGCTCGAGGAGGTCGCTCATGCCGACCTCGTCCTGCATGTCGTCGACGCGAGCCACCCGGATCCCGAGGGCCAGATTCGCGCCGTGCGCGAGGTGTTGGCCGATGTACCAGGTGCGTCACAGGTCCCCGAGGTGCTCGTGCTCAACAAGGCAGACATCGCCGAGCATGACGTCCTGATGCGGCTGCGCGCCCGTCCGGAGCCCACCATCGAGGTGTCCGCGCTCACGGGCGAGGGGCTCCCGGAACTGCTCACGCTGATCGCCGAGAAGCTCCCGCGCCCCGAGGTGCGCGTGGACGTGACCCTGCCGTATACGCGCGGGGACCTCGTTGCGGAGGCTCACTCGAAGGGCGAGGTCGTCTCCGAGCACCACGTGGCTGACGGCTACGAACTCGTCGCGCTCGTCAACGAGTCCCTCGCCGCGCGGATCAACGAAGCGGCGGCCAAACTCTCCGCGTCCCGTGACTGACGACCTCGCGCCGGAACGCGTCGAGGAGCTCCTGCGCACGGCCGTCGAGAGCCTCGGCGGAGAGACGCGCGAGGGCCAGCAGCACATGGCGGAGGCCGTGGCCAGCGCGCTCAACAACGGCGAGCACGCGCTGATCCAGGCGGGAACTGGCACCGGAAAGTCCCTCGGCTACCTCGTCCCTGCCGTCGCGCACGCGGTGGCCACCAACGAGCGCATCGTCATCTCAACAGCCACGCTCGCGCTTCAGCGCCAGATCTTCACCAAGGATCTCCCGTTGGTGCTCGACGCACTCGAGCGGCTCTGGGAGCCCGCCCCGCCGTCGGGCTGTTCAAGGGTCGTTCCAACTATCTGTGCGTGCACAAGATGGACGGCGGCTATCCGCCGGAGGATGACACCCTGCCCATCAACCTGGGTCCGACGAGCGAGCTCGGCAGGCAGGTGGCGAGGCTGCACGAGTGGGCCGCGGAGACCGACTCTGGGGACCGCGACGACCTCGTTCCCGGCGTGCCCGGCCGCGCGTGGGCGCAGGTCTCGGTGAGCGGGCGCGAGTGCCTCGAGAGCCGCTGCCCCGCACTGGAGCGCTGCTTCGCCCAACGGGCTCGGGACCAGGCGGCAGGGGCGCGCATCGTCGTGACGAACCACGCGGTGCTTGGGGTGCAGGCCACGAGCCACGACATGATCGGCGAGCACCAGGTGCTCATCGTGGACGAGGCGCACGAGCTGGTGCAGCGCATCACGTCGTCGGCGACGCATGAACTCACGGTGCTCTCCGTGGACAGGGCGTCGCGCAACGCCCGGCGTGTGGGAATCGCGACCGAACAGCTGGACAGGGCGGCACGCTCGCTTGATTCGGCGCTGGGCGAGGCGCGCATTGGCCGCGTGCGGGGAGAGCTGCCCGACGCTGTGGCCGACGCCCTTGAGCTGGTGCGCCAGAGCGCTCGCCAGGTATTGACAGGTCTTGGCAAGACGGACGCCGGCGCGGAGCTGCAGGGCCACGCGAAGGTGGCAACAGCGTCGGTCACCGAGGTGTTCGACGTGTGCGAGGAACTGCTGGAGACGTCCGGAAGTCACGTGATCTGGTTTGCGCCGCGGGACGGCGACTACGGCTCGAACGTCGCCGAGCGGATAGTCGCGGCGCCGCTCAATGTGGCGGCGACCATTCACGACAAGCTGCTCGCGGACCGGGCGAGCATCATGACCTCCGCGACGCTTGCTCTGGGGGGCAATTTCGAGGCCATTTCCAGGCATCTTGGCGTCGACGACGCCGTGACGCTGGACGCGGGCAGCCCCTTCGCCTACGAACGCCAGGGCATGCTCTATGTAGCGTCACACCTGCCGCGGCCCGGTCAGGGAGGAATTGGCGACGAGGCGCTCGACGAGCTGGCCGCGCTCATCGAGGCGGCAGGCGGGCGCACGCTGGGCCTCTTCTCCTCGCACAAGGCCGCGGTGACGGCTGCCGAGGCGATCCGCGAGCGGCTTGACGTCCCCGTGCTCTACCAGCTCGACGACCAGCTGCCCACGCTCATGAAGGAGTTCGCGGCGGACCCGCGCGCGTGCCTGTTCGGCTCCACCGCGCTGTGGCAGGGAATCGATGTGCCAGGGGCGACGAGCTCCCTGGTGGTCATCGACCGCATCCCGTTCCCCAGGCCCGACGACCCCATCACGCAGGCGCGCACCGAGCTCGTCGAGGAGAAGGGCGGCAACGGCTTCATGGCGATCAGCGCGACGCACGCGGCTCTGCTGCTCGCACAGGGCGCCGGCCGCCTCATCCGATCCGCGAGTGACAGGGGAGTGGTTGCCGTGCTCGACCCGCGCCTCGCGACGCAGAGATATGGCGGATTCCTAGCGCGTTCGATGCCGCCGCTGTGGCCCACCACGGACCGCGAGGTGGTGCTCGCGGCGCTGCGTCGTCTGGACGCCGAAGCCCAATAGGCTGTGTCCATGACCGAGTCCGACGAGTTCACCCGCGGCCAGGAGGCGGAGCGCGCGCGCTTCGCCGAGTACCTCGAGCACTTCGAGAAGGGCTCTAGAGAGCTCGCCGCGAAGGCCGAGTCGGATGAGTCCCGGGTCTACCAGACCACCATCGCGAACGCGATGCAGGCCATGCGTCAGGCGATCACCGGCGGCTTCCACTGGCAGGACGGCTGGCGGAAGTAACTACACCTTCCGCAGCACCGACACGACCTTGCCCATGATGCGCGCGTGCGTGCCGTCGATGGGCGTGTAGTTGGGGTTGTGCGGCATGAGCCACACCTGGCCGTCCTTGTTGCGGAAGGTCTTGACGGTGGCCTCGTCATCGAGCAGCGCGGCAACGATGTCGCCGTTCTCGGCCGTGTTCTGGCGGCGCACCACCACAAAGTCGCCGTCGCAGATGGCGGCGTCGATCATCGAGTCGCCGGACACCGTGAGCATGAACAGCTCGCCCTGGCCCGTGAGCTGACGCGGCAGCGTGACGACGTCTTCAACCGACTGCTCGGCGAGGATGGGGCCACCCGCAGCGATGCGGCCAACGAGCGGCACGTCCACGGAGCTATCGCTTCGGCCCGACGCTGTTGCCGGCAAGGTGACGACGTTGGGTTCGGCGGGGGGAGAGGCGGGCGCAGCGTCGGGCAGGACGACCTCGATGGCGCGGGGGCGGTGAGGGTCCCTGCGCAGGTAGCCCTTGGACTCGAGCGCCGAGAGCTGGTGCGTGACGGACGAGGTTGAGGTGAGGCCAACAGCCTCGCCGATCTCTCGCATCGACGGCGGGTAGCCGCGGTCGGTCACCGAGGCGCGGATGGTCTCGAGGATGAGGCGCTGGCGCTCGGTGAGGCCCTCGCCGTTGTCGACGTCCGGGAACTCATGCACGGTGCCGCTCATGTCCGCTCCGATCTCCTGCGTTGCAGCCCGGGCCCATGTCAGACCCCGGTGCTGTCCTTATGCCATGACGGTAGGGCAAACGCGAGGCCAAATCAAACATGTGTTCGATTTTCCTTGCGCGTGTCGCACCGGAGTGCTACAAATAGAACAGATGTTCGAACGAACACATGTTCGAATCGTGGAAGGTGAGAATCATGGCGATCTACGCTCCCAATACCCCGGTGGCGGTGGCACGGCGTGCCCGCACCCGCAGGGTCGTGCTGTTCGTCCTGTTCATCACCATGGCCGCGGTCTTCGGGCCCAAGGCCTTCGCCACCGACGCCAGTGCCGAGCCGGTTCAGCTCGACACGTACACGGTGAGCTCCGGAGAGACGCTGTGGTCCATAGCGGCGAACCTGACGCCTCAGGGCAGGGACGTTCGGGACACCATGGCGGCGATCCAGGAGGTCAACGCGATGGACAGCGCCCAGTTGCGGGCCGGGGAGCAGATCCTGCTTCCGCAGAGGGGCTGAATCACCGCTGCACTGAATTTCGTGGCCCGGCGCGACTAACGCGCCTGATGCGAGGCATGCCAGAGTAGGGGCATGCATTGTCCGTTCTGCCGTCACGCCGACACTCGCGTGGTCGACTCGCGCATCGCGGATGACGGCTCGTCGATCAGGCGCCGACGCGAATGCCCCAACTGCGGTCGGCGGTTCACCACCGTGGAGACGGCGAGCCTCACCGTCCTCAAGCGCTCCGGAGTGTCAGAGCCATTCAGCCGCGAAAAGATCGTCTCCGGGGTGAAGAAGGCGTGCCAGGGCAGGCCCGTCTCGGACGACGACCTCGCGGTGCTCGCCCAGAAGGTCGAGGAGGCTGTGCGCGCCAACGGCCAGGCGGAGATCAACGCCCTCGACATCGGTCTCGCGATACTCCCGCCGCTGCGCGAACTCGACGAGATCGCCTACCTGCGCTTCGCGAGCGTCTATCGCGCGTTCGACTCGCTCGAGGACTTCGAGAGCGAGATCACGCGGCTTCGCGAGGAAGACGCCGCGGGCGCCACTAGCGCGAACGACGAGGCTTAGGCTTCCCGCCCTGCTGCCGGCGCTGGCGCGCCTCCCGCTCGTAGTCGCGGGCCACGGCGTCAAGTTCTTCCTGGAACGCGTCTCGCCTCTGTGGGCGCCCCGCGCGCGCCTCCGTCGACCTCACGGCCGCTCGCGGATGGGAGCCCTTGCGCGAACCGGTCCGCCGGTCCTCGTTGCGCGCCGAGCGGGGCGGTTTCGGTGCCGCCACCGGCACGCCGCTCGGCGCCGACGCCCCTGTGAGGCGATCCACGAGCGCGAGAGAGTCGGCGTCTTCCCCGTGGATCTTGCGGAACTTGGGCTCTATGCGGCCCCGGCGAACATCCGGTCGGTCTGCTTGCGCTGGTGGGGCAGCACCATGGTGACGATGAGGCCAGACTCGCCCGCGCGGGCCGTGCGGCCGGCCCTGTGTGTGTAGTCCTTCGGATCGGTAGGCGGGTCGATCTGCAGCACGAGGTCCACGTGGTCAACGTGGATGCCGCGCGCTGCGACGTCCGTCGCCACAAGTACGGGGATGGTGCCAGCGCGGAAGCCCGTGATGGTCGCAGTCCGCTCCGCTTGCGGCTTGTCGCCGTGCAGCGCAACCGCGAGCACCCCGGCGGAGCGCATCTGCTCGGCGATGCGATCGGCCGCGAGCTTGGTCCGGACGAACGCAATGGTCCGGCCCTGCCGGTTGGCGATGCGCGCGGCCAGTTGGTACTTGAGGTGAGGCGGCACATTGAGCCCCACGTGATCCACGCGCGCCGGCCGCTCGCCAACGGTGACGTCGTGGAGCGCCGGCGAGTGCATCCACGTGTCCACGAGCTCCTCGACGTCGCCGTCGAGCGTCGCGGAGAACAGCAGCCGCTGGCCATCGCGCGGCGTGGCGCGCAGCAGTTCCGTGATCTCGTCCATGAAGCCCATCTGGGCCATGTGATCGGCCTCGTCGAGCACCGTGATGCGCACGGAGCCGAGATTCGCGTGACCGCGCCTCGTCAGGTCAGCGAGGCGCCCAGGGGTCGCCACCACGAGGTGCACACCGCGCTCGAGCGCGGCGATCTGCTTCGCCATCGACAGCCCACCCGCGACGAGCCGCAGCGAGACGCCCATCGCGTGCGCGTACGGCTCCAGCGCGTCGTTCACCTGCATGGCGAGCTCCCGCGTGGGAACCAGCACCATCGCAAGAGGACGCCGGGGGAGGGCTGCACCAGCGTCGGCCAGGCGCGCGAGGGTTGGCAGGCCAAAGGCGAGCGTCTTGCCCGAGCCCGTGCGCGCCTTGCCCAAGACGTCTCGCCCGGCCAGGGCGTCGGCGATGGTCGCCGACTGGATGGGGAACGCCTCGACCAGGCCAAAGCGGCCGAGCGCCGCGACGAGCGGGCCGGGCAGGCCCAGATCCGCGAAGCGAGCCGGGTCAGCGGCTATGAGAGCACCCTCAAGCGCACCGTCTCCGGCATTCCGGCGAGCGCGTCGACCGCGTCCCGCGTGAGCCCGGACGCGATGTCGGACACCACGTAGCCGAGCTCGCCGCGCGTGGCGAGCTGCTGGCCGTCGATGTTCACGCCGTGCTCCGCGAACACGCGGTTGACGGTCGCGAGCACGCCGGGCACGTTGATGTGGAGGTGGGCCACGCGGTGCGAGCCGGAGGCGGCGTCCGCGGAGAGGTTGGGCAGGTTCACCGAGAGGCCCGTGGAGCCGTTGTTGACGTAGTCGCGCAGGCGCGTGGCCACGAAGATGCCGATGTCGCGCTGCGCCTCCTCGGTGGATCCGCCGATGTGGGGCGTGAGGATCGTGTTCGGCAGGTTCTGGAGCGCGGAGACGAACGGGTCGCCCTTCTTCTTGGGCTCCTCGGGGAACACGTCAATGGCGCAGCCCCCGATCGCACCGGACAGCAGACCCTCGCGCAGCGCCTCAACATCCACGATGAAACCGCGTGAAAGGTTGAGGAACAAGGCCCCAGGCTTCATCGAGCGAAACTGGTGCTCGCCAAAGAACCCGGAGTTACCAGGGCGTCCGTCCACGTGGAGCGTGACGATGTCGGCCTCGCGCAGCAGCGCGTCGAGCGACTCCATCTTGGTGGCATTGCCGAGCGCGAGCTTCTCCGCGGAGTCGAAGAAGATGACGTTCATGCCGAGCGCCTCGGCGATCACGGACAGTTGCGAGCCGATGTTGCCGTAGCCGACGATGCCGAGCGTGCGCCCGCGGATCTCGTGCGCTCCCTCCGCCGACTTGTTCCAGATTCCCTGGTGCATGGACTTGTTGGCGTCGGGGAGGCGGCGCGTGAGCGAGATCATCTCGGACACGGCCATCTCCACCACGGAACGGGTGTTGGAGAACGGCGCGTTGAACGCGGCGACGCCTAGCCGGGCCGCGGCCGCGAGGTCGATCTGGTTGGTGCCGATCGAGAACGCCCCAACGGCGATGAGCGACGAAGCGGACTGCAGCACCCGCTCCGTCACCTGCGTCTTGGAGCGGATGCCGAGGAGCTCGACGCCCTCGAGGGCGGCGATGAGCTCCTCCTCGTCCATGGCGGCGACGTGGTTCTCGACCTCGATGCCGGAGGCTTCGAGGATCTCGGTGGCGCGGGGGGACAGGTTCTCAAGAAGGAGTGCTCGCACGGGCATATCTTCCCGTACGGGTCGCCCGTTTCCCAAATGGCCCGACGCTGGGGCTGGGTCAGGCGATTCCGGCTGGCAGATCCAGGGCGTGAACGAGCACAAGCTGCTGGGTCGGTCGCGTCATGGCGACGTAGAGGTCGCCCGGGCGCGCGGCCACCTCTGCGGGCTCCACGACCACCACGACATCGAACTCGAGCCCCTTGGACTCGAGGGGGTTGATGAGCGTGATGTCGGCGTTGCCGATCGCCGCCGCCAGGGCCGCGTGGCGCGAGTCATCGGCGATCACGGCGACGAGGCCGCCGCCGGTCGAGGCGAGGTCGCTCGCGATGCGTCGCGCCTCGGACGCGGCCCGCGTGTTCGCGTCGGCGTCATGAACGATGACGACGGAGTCATCCACTTCGCGAGCCGCGCTCAGTTCTGAGGCGGGCAGGCTGTGCGCGGCCGCAAAGGCCTGCGCCGCTCGCGCCACGGCCGCGGGGATGCGGTAGGAGATCGTGAGCTCGCGCAGGATCCACGACTGCCCGAACAGCGGGTCCATCGTCTCGGGCCACCAGCGCGTTCCCGCGGGGGCGCCCACCTGTGCCACGTCCCCCACGATCGTGAACGACCGCGTGGGGCAGCGGCGCAGCAGCATGCGCCACGCCATGGGGCTCAGCTCTTGGGCCTCGTCCACCACCACGTGGCCGTACGTCCACGTGCGGTCCGCCCACGCCCGCTCGGCCACGGACAGGCGAGACACGCCGCCCTGCATCCGCCGCGCCAGCGTCTCCGCATCCACCTTGATCATGGTGTGCGCGCCAAAACTCGCGATGACTTCCTTGGCGTAGTCGAGCTCTTCTTTCGTGGGCTTGGCGGGCCGTGCGGGGCCGCCGCCAGGCATGTCGCCAAGCAGCTCCGCCGCCTCGTCGAGGAGCGGCACGTCCGCGTCGGTGAAGGGCGCGTCGGCGGAGCGCAGCAGCAGCCGACGCTCGTGAGGCTCGAGCGACCGTGTCGCGTTTCCCAACAGGTGCGGCTTGGAGAACAGGTCACGCAGCAGCGTCTCGGGCGTGACGGGCAACCAGCAGAGGTTGATCGCGATCCGCAGGTTGCGGTCCTCACGGATATCGCGTTCGAGCTCGCGGCGGTCGTCCGCGTCGATCGACTCGCCGAGCTGCTCGGCGAGCTGTGCGGTGAGGCGAGAGATCATCTCCTTTGCGAAGCTCTGGCGAGCCTCGTTGTGGGGCTTGCCATCGCGTCGGGCACGCGCCTGGGCCTCGCGAACGTCATGGCGACGCAGCACGACGACCCGGCCGTCGATCCTGAACTCCTGATCGGCGCGCGGCACCCGCTGGCGCTCGCGGACGGCGGCGCGCACAACGTCGGCCATGGCAAGGCGACCCTTGAGCTCGGCGACGTCATCGCGCTCGTGGGCGGAGGTGTCCGTGCCGCGCACGAGCCCGCCGAGCGTGGTGGAGACGGTGCCCGTCTCGCCGAGCGAAGGCAGCACGTGGTCGATGTAGCGCAGGAACGACTGCGACGGACCGATGAGCAACACGCCGCGGCTCTCGAGGAGGGCGCGGTGCTGGTAGAGCAGGAACGCCGCGCGGTGCAGCGCCACGGCGGTCTTGCCGGTGCCGGGGCCGCCCTGGACCACGAGGGCGCCGGTCATGGGCGCGCGGATGACCGCGTCCTGCTCGGCCTGAATGGTGGCGACGATGTCGCCCATGCGACCCGTGCGGCGTGCGCCGAGCGCGGCAAGCAGCGCGCCCTCGCCCTGGAGAGTGTCCCCGAGCCCGGACTCCTCGAGCGCGTCCACATCGAGAACGTCGTCCTCGACAGCCGTGACGACGCGGCCCTGGGTGGTGAGGTGGCGGCGCTTGATGACACCGGAGGGGTTGGCTGCGGTCGCGGAGTAGAAAGCGCGGGCGGCGGGGGCGCGCCAGTCGGTGAGCAGGGGGGCGTGTTCAGCGTCGGACAGCCCGATGCGGCCAACGTAGAGAGTGTCGCCCGCCACCAGATCCAGGCGGCCGAAGCACAGCCGGTCCTCGACGGCGTCGAGCTGAGCGATGCGGTCCTCGTACAGCGTCGCGAACGCATCGCGCTCTGAGCGGTTCTGGGGTGAGCCGGAGGGGCCGCCGCGGCGAACGTCGGCGAGTCTCTCGCCGGCTTCGTCGCGCAAGGTATCGAGACGTGCGTAGAGCACGTCGACCACGCGCTGCTCGGCCTCGAGTCCTGCTTGCTGCGCCGTGGCGCCGCGATCGTCCTGCATATACCTATCCCTCTTGCGCTGCCTCGGCGCTCCCCGCGCCGAAAAGGCAGTTGTCAATTATCGCAGTAGTTGGGGGCTCGTGTGCACCACGTGTTCGCGCGCCGCGAGAACTGCGGTTGCCAGGAATATGCCGTGACACACTGGCCTTGGAGGTGTCATGAGCAAGCTGGTGACGTGGAACGCCGACGGTGTGGCCCAGTGGGCCGCAGAGGCACCTACGGAGGGGGCCGTCCTTGTGCACTCCCTGCGCGGCTTCCTCGACGCGGGCAAGGCGGGCGCGATCGTCGCCGAGCACCTGCGGAGCTTCGAGACCATCAACATCGCGAGCTTCGATATCGACAACCTGCTGGACTATCGCAGCCGACGTCCGGAGATGACGTTCTCGATCAACGAGTGGACGGCGTACGACGAGCCGTATCTCGACCTCGACATGGTGCGTGACGGCGCAGGAACGCCCTTCCTGCTGCTGCACGGCTTTGAGCCGGACGTGAAGTGGGAGCGCTATATCCGCGCGGTGCGCGGCATCGTCGACCGGTTGGGCGTTGGGCTCACCCTCGGCACCCACGGGATCCCCATGGCCGCGCCGCACACGCGCCCCATCTCGGTGACGGTCCACGGCACGCGGCAGGAGCTCTTGCCGGACACCCCCACGCTGTTCGGCACGGTGACCGTCCCTGCGTCCGCACAGAACCTCATGGAATACCGGTTCGGCCAGTGGGATCTGGCCGCGCTGAATGTGGCCGTTCACGTCCCGCACTACCTCGCGCAGTCCGCGTACCCCCAGGCCGCGCAGCGCGCGATCCTTGGCCTCGAGGACATCTCCGGCCTCGAGCTGCAGCCGGAGGATCTCGACGAGGCCGCCGCTCGCGCCCAAGTGGAGATCGACCGTCAGATGGGCGAATCGGAAGAGATTCAGCAGCTCGTCGGCGTGCTTGAGGAGCAGTACGACGCCTTCGTCGAGGCCCGCGGGGAGGGGTTGCCGGTGGACGGAGAGCTGCCCTCAGCGGACGAACTTGGCGCAGAATTTGAGAAGTTCCTCGCACAGCAGCGTTGGGATCAACCCCCAAACGCGTAATCCATGCCATGCTTATACCTGGTTGAACGTAGTGTGCAAGAACCGGTCTGTGACTTGGGACGCGGCATTGCTGAAACGAGCGGGCACGCAGTGTGCCTGCTTCCCGTCCCGGGCAGTACAGATTAAGGAAAGTTCATGGCACAGGGTTCTGTGAAGTGGTTCAACGCTGAGAAGGGCTACGGCTTCATTGCGCAGGACGGCGGCGGCGCCGACGTCTTCGTGCACTACTCGGCAATTCAGTCCGACGGCTACAAGTCGCTCGAAGAGGCGCAGCGCGTCGAGTTCGAGGTGACGCAGGGACCGAAGGGTCCCCAGGCGGAGTCCGTCCACATCATCTAGTCTCACGAGACTCGACGGCCGTCCCCTCCTTCGTGGAGGGGCGGCCGTTGTCGTTGCTGCCGTTGTTGTTGCAGCGCCTAGGGCCAGTTGGGAGTCACTCCCGTCGGCAACGGGGCCGACGCTGCATACCTCGTGAGCGCCCGCGTCAGCTCCGCGTCCGGTTCCGTTCGCGCGACGAGCACCACGTTCCCACGCCTCTTGCGCTTCAGCACCGCGTGCTCGCCGACCGCGACCGTGCCCGCGAAGCCGGCGGGCGCCTCGCGCTCGGCCACGCCGGGAACCACCGCGAGGTTCGCCACCACCATCCCGCCGGGCCGCAGCACCCGCCTCGCGTGATCCCACCATTCGGCTCCCGTGAGATGCTCGGGCACCGCGTCGCCCGCGAAGGCGTCACGCACGATGAGATCGAGACTGGCGTCTCCACGCTCGGCGAGCGCGGCCAACCCGTCCTGTGCCCGCACCCTGAGGCGAGGGGCGCGCGGAAGGTCCCACCAGCGTCGGGCCATCTCGGCAAGGGTGACGTCAACGTCAACCGCGATGTGGCGGGACTGGGGATGCGTGTGTGCGAGGTGGCGCGGCAGCGTACACGCCGCCGCGCCAACGTGGAGTGCGAGCCAGGCGTGATCGTCGCGGGCGCCGTCCCACGCGGCGATCGCGGCGGCCTCGTGCTGCATGTACTCGAAGTCGAGCTCGAAGTCGCTGCGCAGGGTGGATGAGGGCACGCCGTTCACATAGACGGTGACGCTGCCGTCCGCCTCGTCTCGAAGCTCCACCATGCCCGTGGCCACGGTGAGGGGTTCCCCACGCGGTACGCCCTCAGCGAGCACGGGGCGCGCAGGGGAACGTCGAGCGGAGGCCACCCGTTGACCATAGCGAGGTTGGGCAGGCGCCGCGTTGAGGGGTGGCACCACTGGCACCCGACAATCTAGACTGAGGGTACTTGGCGCGAAGGGAGGTCCGCATGCCACTGTCGGAATACGAGCAGCGCGTTCTTGATCAGATGGAGCGCGATCTCGGCGCGGACCCGAAGCTCAACTCCGCCATGTCCAAGTCGGTGCGCCCACGCGGCCGCTGGACGTTCGCCTTCATCGGCATCGTTGCTGGTCTCGGCGTTCTTGTCGCGGGCGTGATGGCCCAGCTGACGGTCGTGGGCGTGCTCGGTTTCGCGATCATGCTGGCGTCCGCGCTGTGGGGCATGCTCGCTCCCACGAAGTCCGCGGCCAAGGCCGGCGGCGCCTCTGGGGCCGCGCCGCGCAAGGCCAAGCGTCAGGGTTTCATGAATCGCGTCGAGGAGCGCTTCGAGCGTCGACGCGATCAGAACGACTTCTGAGCGCCTCGCTCGTCTGCGCGGCAACCGCGTTCACCCTCTCCGTGAGCCATTCCTGGCCCGGCACGTCCGCTTCGCTCGGTGGCGCGTACCGGTGATCACTCACCGCATCGCGCAACTCGTGCAGCGCCGTCGCCCCATGCTCATCCAGGGCGCTGTCCGACGCTGCTAGCTCGTGCTCAAGGCGCGAAGCCGCCTCAATCGGCGTGAGGCTGCGCGACCACCGCAGCGGCTCCGGGAGATGCTCCCGCAGCGACTCCCACGCGGCCTCGGGGCCGTGCGCGGCGGCGTGCGCCACCGAGCGGCGGCGCAGCATCCAGACCGCGTAGGCCGCGCCGAGCAGAAGCAGCACCACCGCGGCGAGCGCCCACCACGGGACCCCGGCGTCCGCGGAGCCGTCCGAGATCGCCGACGAGGAGGTGGGGAGGGCCGTCTGCGGGTTGTTGCTCGGCACCGTCGTGGGGATCGGCACGTTGGAGGGGATGGGCGCGTTGCCCGTGCCGCTGTTCTCCAAGGTGTACGAGGGCGCGACACCGGTCTGGACCGCAGGCGTGGGCTCGAAGCGAACCCAGCCCTGGCCGGGGAAGTAGAGCTCGGGCCAGGTGTGCGCGTCTCCGCCGAGCACCTGCCAGACGTCGTCATCCGAGAGCTGGCCGCCGAGGTAGCCAAGACCGAGCCGTGCGGGGATGCCGAGCGATCGCGCGAGCATCACCATCGTCGTCGCGAAGTGCACGCAGTAGCCGTGCTTGGAGTCGAGGAACTGCGATACGGCGTCACCGCTGCGCACGGGCTCCACAGAGGTGTCGTAAGTGAAGTTGTCGCTGTTGCGCAGATAGTTCTGCAGCGCGACTGCCTCATCGAACTGCGTGCCGGCGTCCTCGGTGATGTCTCGCGCGAGGTTGGTGATGCGGCCGATGTCCACGGACGTGGGGATCTCCGTGTAGCTGGCGCTCACCGAGTCCGTGCCGGCGTCTATCGCGGACTGGCTCTCCTTGAGGCTGTCCTCGGTGAAGTAGTCGAGCGCGGTCACCACCGAGTACTGCAGCCCCTTGGAGCTACCCTTCGCCGTAATGACCTCGTCGCGAGACGGCGAGTACTGCCAGTTCTGGGGAACGTCGACGCTGCGCGGGAAGGTGGGCAGCGGCAGGTTGCGCTCGGCACTGTTGACGAGATCGATGGACAGGATCACGTGATCAAGGTCGTCCCAACCCGTGACCTCCTGCGGCCACAGCACACCGGACGCCGCGGGGACAAGGTCGGTCGCGTCGTCCTTCTCGCGCGTCCAGGTGACCCCGTCGAAGTCGCGCAGCGTGTACAGCCTGAGCGTGGGAGGGTGCTGGCCGGACGAGACGTAACTGAACACGACTTGCGCCGAGTTCACCGTCAGGGACTTGCGCAGGTCGAGCGCGAGGTCGAGTCGAGTCGACGTCTCGAGCGACGACGGCGCGTTGAAGCGCGGTATCGCTCCCCAGCCGTTTCCGCCGACGGCCGCGGGGGCGATGATCACGGCGACGAGGAGGGCCGCCGTACTCGCGAGGACCGCTCCCGTGATGGGCGTGGACCGGTTGGATGCCGACGAGGATCGCGCCGCACCCATCGCGATCATCCAGCACGCAGCCGTGGCGAACAGCGCCCACATGGGCACCTGGTACTGCAGGAAGATCGCCGGGGTCCAGGGCAGTATCAGCACGATGCCGGACAGCGCGACGGCCCTCCACGACGCCGCGAGGTGATCGGCGACGACGAAGATGGCCACGGCGAATCCGGTTACGAGCGCGGACAGTTCCACGGTGACCGTTGCCGGCGCCGGGGTGCTCGCGGCGTAGGAGGCGCCTTCGGCGATGGCATCCCACAGGGCCCCGAGGGCCGACGGCGTTGGCAGCAGGTGCTTGCTGCCGTCCTCCCTGACGGCGAAGAGGGGGATCATCGCGATGACGGCGGCGGCAAGCGCCGCGATCGACGGCAAGAAGCGCGAGCGGGACGCCGCGCGGACCACAAGGTCGGCGGCGCACGAGATCGCGATCACGAAGGCAACCGTGCGCAGCCAGCCTCCGCCCTCCAGGAGCGTGCTGAGGGCGAGCATCGCGACCAGCGTGCCAACCGCCATGAGCACGGTGACGCTCCACGGCGCCCGGCTAGTGTTCATTCGATCGCCTCAGTCATTCAATATCACCCGCCGCGATCAGGGCGGTCCAGACGGAGGCGAGGTCGCTCGTGGCGGAGATCGTGGCGACGCGCCACCCCGCGCGCCTCAGCGCGCGGGCAGTGTCGCGACCGGCTTCCTGCGTTGCCGCTGTGGTGCGCACGAGCGCCCACGCACGGCGGGCGTCGCCAATCGGAACGAGCGCGTCGAGGGCCTCGGCTTCGAGCGGCTCGACGATCGCGACGATGACCTCGCCGTGAAGGGCGTCATGCTGCGCCTGGCGCGCGGCCCTGACCAGATGGTGCGTTGCGGCTGCCTGTGACACCGGGGCGGCAAGGTCGACGGTCTGGTCAAGCAGCGCCGCCCTTCCGGCCTCGGAGCCGTGCTCGCCGAGGTGGCGAGAGACGTCGGGGTTGAGTCCGGCTCCGAGGATTCGCACGGGGTGCCCTGAGTTCAGCACCGACAGCGCGATCGAGGCCGACGCGGAGACGGCCCACTCGAGCGCCTGCGGCTCGCGGGGGAGATCCATGAGCACCGTTGCAGGGCGCCGGCCCGCGCGCTCGTCGGAGCGAACCAGCATCGTGCCCCGACGCGCAGACGACGCCCAGTGCACGCGACGCAGGTCGTCGCCCTCTCGGTAGTCGCGCAGCGAGGCGTCGTCTGGGGACGGGGTGCGGGCGCCGAGCACGATGCGGTCGGCGAGTCCCATGAGCGCGCCCGCCGTGCCGCTGAGGTCAACGACAGCGGGCCACACCGGGATGAGCTCGGCGTCGCCAACTGCGGTATCCGCCCACAGGACGCCGAAGGGGTCCGCGGAGTGCACCAGCGCCGGCCCTAGCGGCCAGCGACCGCGCCGTGACGGCAAGAGCGAATAGGTGAGAATGAGCGTCGTCTCGTCGCGGGACACCGATGCCTTTGTCGCCATGCCGCCCGTGAGCTCAGCCGCCGCCTGCTCACGAATGTCGAGGGACTGCGTGACCGCGCGCCGCCAGCGAGAGGCGCGGGACCCGTCGGACTTGATCGTCACGGTCACGAGGCCAGGCACGCCGGCGGTGAGGGGGTGGGGGACCACCTCGCGCCGCGCATAGGGGAAGCGCGTCACGAAGGTGTTCACGGACAGCAGCATCCAGATGCACGAGACCATGAACACCGCGAGCATGAAGATCCCGCAATAGACGAGGATCGGGGTCGCGAGGCCGATCCCAAGGCCCCCGAAGACGAGGCCGGCACTGCCCAGCCCAACGCCGCGCGCGCTGAACGCGGTGGCGGTGCGTGGGGAGCCGTCGGGGGTGCTCACGGGCTGGGCCTAGCGGGAAACCGTCGTGTGCTCCACGGCGCGCTCGCGGGCATGGGGGGCGTCGCGCGCCTCGGTGGGGACCGCGGTGCGGCCGACGATCTCGCGCATGATCTGCTGGGTGGAGCGACCGGCGAGGCGGGACTCCGTGCTCGCGATAAGGCGGTGCGAAAGCACCGCGACCGCGAGGGCCTTCACGTCGTCGGGCAGCACGTGGTTGCGGCCCGCCATGGCCGCGCGCGCCTTGGACGCGGCGAGCAATTGGAGCGCCGCGCGGGGCGAGGCGCCGAGGCGCAGGGCAGAGTCGGAGCGGGTGGCCGTGACGATGTCGACGATGTACTGCTTGATCGCGGGCGCAGCGTAGACGCGGCGCGCAACCTCGATGGCGCTCGCGAGGTCCTCGAGAGTCGCGACGGGGGTGATCGCGGCGAGCGGATCGGCCCCGTCGTGGCTTGCCAGCATTGCCATCTCGTCGCGCGGGCTTGGGTAGCCAACGGAGACCTGGGTCATGAAGCGGTCGCGCTGCGCCTCCGGAAGGGGGTACGTGCCCTCCATCTCGATCGGGTTCTGCGTCGCGAGGACGACGAACGGCGTAGGCAGCTTGCGCGTGACGCCGTCGACAGTCACGGCTCCCTCCTGCATGGACTCGAGCAGCGCCGCCTGCGTCTTCGGCGAGGCGCGGTTGATCTCGTCGGCGATGACGACGTTCGCGAACACGGGGCCCGGCCGGAACTCGAAGCGGTGGTCGTCGCTGCGGAAGATCGAGACGCCGGTGACGTCGCTCGGGAGCAGGTCCGGAGTGAACTGGATGCGGCCAACGGAGCCGCCGACGCTCGCGGCGAGCGCCCTCGCGAGCGTCGTCTTCCCGACCCCCGGCACATCCTCGACGAGCACGTGACCCTCGGCGAGCACGGTGGCGAGCGTCGCCGTGATGGCGCCGTCGAGGCCGGAGAGCACCGTCGAGATCGAGTCGCGCACTCGCGTCGTGAGGCTCGCGACGTGGTTGAGGTCGTCCGCGGTCGGGACCGGATTAGTCATGACGCTCCTTCGCTGTCGGGTCGAGCCTATGCGACCCGACCCCCGACCTCCCAACGGGCAGGGGAGAGCGTGGCGTGGCCGTCGGCATGAAGAACGAAACAGGTGGAGGAATCGTTGTGAAATGGGCACCCAAGTGGAGGGAAGTGGAGTAAAGTGGAGGGAACTGGCGAGTCGTGGCGCTGAAAGGGGGTCCGTGGTGGCTGAGCACGGACTGGGACCCACAGGGGTCTTCCTTGGCACGTTCACGCCCAGGCTCGACGAAAAGGGGCGGCTGATCCTGCCCGCGAAGTTCCGCGGCCGGCTCGCGTCTGGCCTCGTCATGACGCGCGGCCTGGACCGCTGCATCTTCGTGTTCCCCATCGACGAGTTCAACGCCATTCACGATCGCCTGCGCCGTGCGCCGCTCGAGAACAAGAACGCGCGCGACTACCTGCGCAACTTCCTCGGCTTCGCAAGCGACGAGCTTCCGGACAAGCAGGGGCGGGTGCTGCTGAGCGCCCCCTGCGCACCTATGCGGGAATCGACAGGGAGGTGGCCGTCGTCGGCCTCGGCTCCCGCGTCGAGATCTGGGACCAGGCCGCGTGGGAGGACTACCTCGCTCGCGGCGAAGACGACTACGCAGCAACGGCAGCAGAGGTCTTTCAAGACATGTGACGTGTTCCGCGGCCTCCTCCCGCGCGGCTCTGACGGACTTCCCCCCGTCAGAGAGCCGGAGGGAGACCGGGGCACACGACACGAGGGAGGAGTGAGCATGGACGCAGCACAGCAGCACCACCGGCACACGCCCGTGATGCTCGACCGCTGCGTTGAACTGCTTGCTCCGGCACTCCAGAGCCCGGGCGCCGTCGCCATCGACGGCACGCTCGGGATGGGGGGCCACACGGAGGCGCTGCTCACGCGCTGTCCGCAGGCCACCGTCGTCGGCATCGATCGCGACCCCCAGGCCATCGCGCTCGCGAGCGAGCGGCTCGCCGCGTTCGGCGACCGCTTCCGCGCCCATCACGCCGAATACGACGACATTGCGGGCGCCCTTGCCGTGGCACGGGCCGACGCTGCGGCCGGGATTCTCTTGGACCTTGGCGTGAGCTCGCTGCAGATCGATGAGGCGGAGCGCGGCTTCTCGTACGCGCAGGACGCGCCGCTCGACATGCGCATGAACTCCGAGGACCCCGTCACGGCCGCGGACATCCTCCGCGACGCAGACGTGGCCGAACTCACGCACATCCTCAGGGACTACGGAGAGGAGCGCTACGCCGCGCGCATCGCCGAGTCGATCGTGCGCATCCGCGAGACCGCGCCCATCACGCGCAGCGCGGAGCTCGTTGACCTCGTTCGCGCCTGCATTCCCGCGGCGACCCGCACGCCCGGGTCGAATCCGGCCAAGCGAACCTTCCAGGGCCTGCGCATCGCGGTGAACCGCGAGCTCGAGGTGCTCGAGCGCGCCATGCCCCGCGCCATCGACGCGACTGCGGTCGGTGGGCGAATCGTGGTGATGTCGTACCACTCGCTCGAGGACCGCATCGTCAAGCGCGCGTTCGCCGCCGGGGCCGAGAGCACCGCTCCCGTCGGCCTTCCTGTGGTTCCCGACGACGACAAGCCCTACCTGCGGCTCATCACGAGGGGAGCGGAGACCGCGAGCCCCGAGGAGGCCGAGCGCAACCCCCGCTCAAAGCCCGTGCGCTTGCGCGCCGTGGAGCGCGTGCGCGAGACGCCCGCCGCGAGGAGGGCCGCATGAGCGCCGCCCCCGCGCGCCACCCGCGCCCGATCCAGCCAGCCCCACACGGTCCGCGTCCGAGCACGCGCACCCAGCCGCAGCGTCGGGCCCAACCGCAGCGCCAATCTCAACCACAGCGTCGGGCGCCGCAGGAACGGCATCTGCGGGCGGTTGCGGCGCCGGAGCAGGCCCGCTCCCTCGTTCCCTTTGCCTGGACGTGCGCACTCATCATCGTCGGCGCGCTGACCGCCGTGCTGTTCATCAACACCTCGATGGCCCGCGGTGCGTACGAGCGCCGTGACATCAAGATCGAGATCGCGAACCTCCACGAACAGAAGGCGTCTCTCGTCACTCAGCTTGAGCAGAAGTCCGCTCCGGACCAGTTGGGAGGCGACGCGCGGGAACTCGGAATGCAGCCGGCCGCGCGCTTTGGCTTCATATCCTTGGCGGACAGTCTCGTCATCGAGTCGAGGAGCAACTAATGGCGTCATCGCCGCAGATGCGCGTCGGCAATCCCGTGGTGCGGCAGCGCGCGGTCTCGCTCCTCGCGATTCTCTTCCTCCTGATCTTCGCGGGCCGTCTCGTGATGATCCAGGGCGTCGAGTCTGCAGCGCTGTCGGAGCAGGCGCTCGCACAGCGGCTCGTCACCAAAGAGGTGACGACCCCTCGCGCCGACATCGTCGATCGCGACGGCGTGGTGCTCGCCACCACGGTCGACAGGTACAACATCGGCGTGAACCAGAAGGAGCTCGCCACCTGGAAGCGCACGGACGACAACAAGGTCAGCGCGGAGGGGCCGATCGGGGCGGCCGCGATCCTCGCGCCCATCCTCGGGCTCGATGAGTCCGAGCTCGCGGCGAAGCTCGTCGGCGACTCCACGTGGGTCTACATCGCGAAGAACGTCACCCCGGAGACGTGGGACCTCGTGAACGCCGAGGAGATCGCCGGAGTTCAGCCCGAGGCCGTGAGCGAGCGCATCTACCCCAACGGCAGCATTGCGGGAAATATCGTCGGCTTCGTCGGCGGCGAGAAGTCGGGGCCGGGAACCACGGGTCTCGCCGGGCTCGAGCTCGCGTACAACAAGGAACTCACCGGCAAGCCCGGTTCGATCACCTACGAGAGCGGCGGCAGCGGAACGCTGATCCCCACCGGGGTGCACCAGGAGACGGCCGCGGTACCAGGCAAGACGGTGATGACGACCTTCAGCCGCGACATCCAGTACTACGCGCAGCAGCGCGTCGCGCAGGCCATCTCCGAGACGGGGGCGTCGCGCGCAACGGTCATCATCGAGGACGTCAAGACCGGTGAGATCTACGCGCTCGCGGACTCGCACTCCGTTGACCCGAACGATCCAGGGGCGAGCGCGGAGGACGACCGCGGCTCGCGCGCCGTCTCTTCCATGTTCGAGCCCGGCTCCACCGCGAAGACCATCACCATGGCGGCGGCGATCGAAGAGGGCCTCGTGACGCCGACGAGCCACATCAAGGCGGCGTACGCCTTCACCACCGAGAACGGCCAGACCTTCCACGACTCCCACAAGCACTCCACGCAGAAGCTCACGGTCGCGGGCGTGCTCGCGGAGTCCTCGAACACCGGCACCGTGCAGATCGGCTCGCTGCTTACCTCCAAGCAGCGCTACCAGTACCTGACGGCCTTCGGGTTCGGATCCAAGACCAATGTGGGGATGCCCGGTGAGCAGAAGGGTCTGCTCGCGAACTACCAGGACTGGGACGGCCGCTCCAAGTACGCCGTGCTCTTCGGCCAGGCGCTCTCGGTGACCGCGATCCAGACCTCGCAGGTGTACCAGACCATCGCGAACGGCGGCGTCCAGGTTCAGCCGACCATCGTCAAGGGCTTCGTGGACGCCGACGGCAACTTCACCCCTCGCGAGATGGAGAAGTCAAAGCGCGTGGTCTCGGAGAAGACCGCCAAGCAAGTCATGAGGATGCTCGAGTCCGTCACCACCGACGGCACGGGAACCCTCGCCAAGATCCACGGGTACCGCATCGCAGGCAAGACCGGCACCGCACAGGCGAAGTGCGCGAGCGACGGCACATTCGACTGCATCGTCGCGTCGTTCGTGGGCGTGGCCCCGGCCGATGACCCGCGTATCGTCGTCACAGTGATCCTCTACGACCCCAAGAGCTCCATCTACGGCGGCGACGTCGCCGCCCCCGTCTTCAAGGACGTGGCGACCTTCGCGCTGCAGGAGCTGCGCGTTCCGCCGTCGGACTCGAAGGCCACGCTGTACCCCCTTACCTGGAAGTGACGATGCCCCAGCTGTCAGCCGACATGTCGCTGCGGCCGGCGAGGGTCTCGCCGGTGGCTCTTGGCGAACTTGCCGCCCGCGCTGGCGCTGTCCTGTCCATGCCCGACGCAGTGGGCGCCCTGATCTCCGGAGTCACCGTTGACTCGCGCGCCGTGGCGCCCGGGGACCTGTTCGGGGCCCTGCCGGGCCTGCAGGTACACGGCGCGACGTTCGGCGCCGCCGCGGTTGCGAGCGGGGCGTCGGCCATCCTCACGGACGCCGAGGGCGCCGAACTCGTTGCGCACCTCGGGGTGCCGGTTCTCGTGGCGCAGCACCCGCGGCACGCGATCGGCGAGGCGGCCGCGTTGGTCTACGGACACCCCTCGAAGCGCCTGGTGTTCGTGGGAGTCACGGGAACAAATGGCAAGACGACGACGAGCTATTTCATCGACAACGCGCTCGCTCAGGTGCATCCAAAGAGGGGAATCCTCGGCACCGTCGAGCTGCGCGTTCTCGACGAGGCCATCGAGTCTCCGCGCACGACGGTCGAGGCCCCCGTGCTCCACGGCCTCCTGGCGCGCATGCTCGAGGAGGGCGTCACGGCAGCGGTGACCGAGGTGAGCTCGCACGCCGCCGCTCTGGACCGCATCAGCGGCGTCGACTTCTCCGTTGCCGTGTTCACCAACCTGCAGTGGGATCACCTCGACTTCCACAAGACCATGGAGGGCTACCTCGCGGCCAAGGCCCGGCTGTTCGAGCCCGGCCGCGCGCGCAGGGGGGTCATCAACATCGACGACGAGTGGGGCCGAAAGCTCGCGTCCCGGGTCCAGATCCCCGTCGAGACCGTGTCCACGCTTACCCACGCCCAGCGAGACGCGGATTGGGTCGTCACCTCCGCCGACATCGGCCTGGACGGCGTGGGCTCCACGTTCACCTTCCGCGGTCCCGATGGCAGCGAGCACGCGGCGGAGAGCCCCCTGCCGGGCCTCGTCAACGTGTCCAACGCGATGGTCGCGATCGCGGCGGCTCACGCGGCGGGAGTGCCGCTCGCCCAGGCGATCTCCGGGGTCGCGACCGCGCACGCGGTTCCCGGCCGCATGGAGCGGGTCATCGAGCGCTCCGTGGAGGATCCGCTCGCGATCGTCGACTACGCGCACACCCCTGACGCGCTGGAGCTCGCGCTCAACGGCGTCCGCCCCATCACGCCCGGCAGGCTGATCCTCATCTTCGGCTCAGACGGCGATAGGGACCGCGAGAAGCGGCCCGTCATGGGGGAGATCGCTGCCCGCCTCGCCGATGTCATCGTGCTGACAGACGAGAACCCGCGCTCCGAGGTGCCGGCGGAGATCCGTGCGGCCATCCGCGAGGGGATCGAGCGCGTCCGGCCCGACCTTCGCGACGTGCACGAGGTGGAGCCGCGCGTGGCCGCGGTCGAGTTTGGCCTGCGACTTGGTGGCCCGGACGATACCGTGATCGTGACCGGCAAGGGTCACGAGCCAACCCAGGAGATAGCAGGGGTGTTCCACCGCTACAACGACCGCGACGCCTATCTGGCGGCACAGCGGAGCATTCTCGCTGAGCGTTCAGGGAATGCGCCGCGCTCGGGAGACTCGGCGTGAGGCCCGTCACCGCCCAGTGGGTGGCGAACGCGGTTGGCGGCACTCTCGCGGCCGACGTCGACGCGGTGGTCACTTCGGTGGTCAAGGACTCGCGGGACGTCGCGCCCGGCTCACTGTACGTCGCGTTCGTGGGCGAGCGCGTAGACGGCCATGACTTCACGGGCGCCGCGCTCGCGGCCGGCGCCACGCTGTGCCTCGTGTCCCAGCACGTCGACGCCCCGCACGTGCTCGTGGACGACGTCGAGGCCGCCCTCGGCGCACTAGCCCGCGCGTACCTCGCCCTCCTGCGCGTCGAGGGCGAGATCACGGTCATCGGCATCACGGGCTCCAACGGCAAGACCACCACCAAGGACATCCTCGCCCGGACCCTGCCCAACGCGGTCGCTCCGGTGGGGAGCTACAACAACGAGATCGGCATGCCCGTCACGGTGCTCGCGGCCGATTCCGCGACTCGCTTCCTCGTGCTCGAGATGGGCGCGAGCGGCCCGGGGCACATCGCCTACCTCACGTCCATCGCGCCGCCTGACATCGCGGTGGAGCTCATCGTGGGCACCGCGCACTCGGGCGGGTATGACGGCCCGGACGGCATCGCGCGCGCAAAGGCCGAGCTCGTGCAGGGGCTTGCGCCCGGTGGTGTGGCCATCCTGAACGCGGACGACGCCGCTGTCGCGGACATGGCGCGCTTCGCCGAGCGGGTGGTCACCTTCGGCACGAGGTCCGACGCTGACGTGCGGGCGGCTGACGTCACCCTCGACCACGGGAGGGCGAGCTTTGTGCCGGTGGTGAGGGGAGCGTCGGGCGAGCGCGTGACGCTCACCCTCGTTGGCGAGCACCACGTCACCAACGCGCTCGCCGCTCTCGCGACGGCCGTCGAGTGCGGCCTCGATCCGGCCGTGGCCGCGGCCAAGATCGCCGCGGCGGGTCCGGTGAGCGAGCACCGCATGGCTGTCGTCGAGCGCGCAGACGGCGTGACCGTGATCGACGACAGTTACAACGCGAGTCCTGAGTCGATGCGCGCCGCCATGCGCGCGCTCATGGACGTCGCGGACGGCGGCCGCACCATCGCCGTCGTGGGGGAGATGCTCGAGATGGGTGAGGCGTCGCGCGACGCCCACTGGGACGTTGGCCACAACGCGGTGCGCCTGGGAATCGACTACCTGCTGGTGGTCGGGGAGGGCGCCAAGCCCGCGTTCGACGCCGCCGTGCGCGAGGGTTCGTGGGGCGACGAGGCGGCTTTCGTCGGTAGCATTGGCGAGGCTCGCGCGTACCTCTCTCAGAGGCTCACGGCGGGTGACACTGTTCTCGTGAAGGGCTCGCATGGCTCCGGTCTGTACGAACTTGCGGACGCGTTGGTGAGGGAGGACGCATGAAGGCGGTGGTGTTCGCGGGGGCCTTCGCGCTGATCGTCTCGCTCTTCGTGACCCCCCTGTTCATCCGCTTCCAGCGCAAGCGCGGGCTCGGTCAGTTCATTCGCCAGGATGGCCCCGAGTCTCACCACGTCAAGCGCGGCACCCCGCAGATGGGCGGGCTCGTCATCATCGCCGCGACGATCGTCGGGTGGATCGGAGCCAACCTCACTACCGGCGATAGAAGGCCGGACATCTCGTCGCTCCTGGTGGTGTTCCTCATGTGCGGCCTTGGGCTCGTCGGGTTCCTCGACGACTTCCGCAAGATCTCCAAGGAGCGTTCGCTGGGCCTCAGAGCGCGATACAAGATCCTCGGCCAAGCGGTGGTGGGAATCACGTTCGCCGTGCTCGTGCTGCAGTTCCCCGATGAACACGGGATCACGCCCGCGTCCACGGCGATCTCCTTCCTGCGTGACACGGTGGTCGACTTCGGGGCGCTTGGCGGGGCGATCGGCCTGATCATCTTCATCATCTGGACCAACTTCCTCGTGACCGCGTGGTCGAACGCCGTCAACCTCACCGACGGTCTCGACGGGCTCGCCACCGGTGCCGCCGTGATCTTCTTCGGTGCCTACGTACTCGTGTGCCTGTGGCAGCTCAACCAGAAGTGCGGCTTCACGGACAACGTGGCGCAGTGCTACGAGGTCAGAGATCCGCGGGACCTCGCCATCCTGTGCTCGGCGATCGCCGGCGCATGCGTCGGGTTCCTCTGGTGGAATACGAGCCCCGCAAAGATCTTCATGGGAGACACCGGCTCGCTCGCCCTCGGCGGCGCCATCGCGGGCATCACGATGGTCACCCGCACCGAGCTGCTCGGCGTGATCATCGGCGGCCTCTTCGTCATGGTCGTCGCGAGCTCGGTGATTCAGATCGGCTACTTCAAGATCAGCGGCGGCAAACGCGTCTTCAAGATGGCGCCCATCCATCACCACTTCGAACTCCTGGGCTGGGGCCAGGTCACGATCGTGACGCGCTTCTGGATCATCGCGGGCCTGTGTGCAGGCTTCGGCATGGCGATCTTCTACCAAGAGTTCGTCGCGCAGTTCTCATGATCTCTGGCCTGCGAGTGCTCGTTCTGGGCGTAGGCGTCGCCGGGACGAGCACCGTGGCCGCGTGCCGCGAGCTCGGTGCCACCGCCGTGAGCGTGGACGCCAACGGCGAGGCGGATCACCTGACCGTCGATGAACTCGACCTGACGCAGTTTGACGTGGTGATGGCCTCCGCGGCCTTCGCCCCCCACAGCGAGGCCATCCGCGCGTGCGAGGCCGCGGGTCTCGAGATCTGGTCGGAGATGGAGTTCGCGTGGCGCGTGCGCCGCGAGGGCATCCCGTGGGTGCTCGTCACCGGAACCAACGGCAAGACCACCACCACGCAGATGGTGGGCGCCATAGCGTCGGCCGGCGGGCTGGACGTGCGCGTGTGCGGCAACATGGGCATCCCCGTGATTGAGGCGGCGCGCGCGCAGTGCGACCTCGTGGCCGTGGAGATCGCGAGCCTGCAGCTGCACTTCACCCACACGCTCTCGCCGCACGCGGCGGTGTGCCTCAACGCCGACGACGACCACACCGACTGGCATGGGTCCCTTGAGGCGTATCACGCGGACAAAGCGAGGGTCTACCAGCATGTTCAGGTCGCGTGCGTGTATCCGGCCGCCGATCGCGCGATCGAGCAGATGGTCGAGGAGGCCGACGTCGTCGACGGCTGCCGAGCGATCGGCGTCACGCTGGGGGTGCCCGCCGTATCGCAGCTCGGGGTCGTCGACGGTCACCTAGTCGACCGCGCGTTCCACGACGAGCGCCGCACCCACGCGATCGAGCTTGGCCACCTCGACGACCTCAAGCATCTCGTGGCGGGCGCGATCCCCCCGTATCTCGCAATCAACGCCCTCAGCGCGGCCGCGCTGGCCCGCGCGGTCGGCGTGGCTCCCGCGGCCGTCCACGAGGGGTTCGCGGGTTTCGCCCTCGACCACCACCGCACCGCATTCGTCAGGGAGCTGGACGGCGTGACCTATGTCGACGACTCCAAGGCCACGAATGCGCACGCGGTCAGGGCCGCCTTCGGCGGCTTTGGGCCCGACGCTGTGGTCTGGATCGCGGGCGGCCTCGCCAAGGGTCAGGAATTCGGCGAGCTCGTGGCCTCCATTAGGGGCCGGCTCCATGCCGTGGTGCTCATCGGGGTGGATCAGGAGCCGCTTTCCAGGGCTCTCACGGAACACGCCGCCGATATCCCCGTGCTCGCAATACCCCCGGGAGACACTGTCATGGAGCGCGCCGTGGTGGCCGCTCGCTCGCTGGCAAGGGAGGGCGACACCGTCCTCCTCTCGCCCGCGTGCGCATCGATGGATCAGTTCCGCGATTACGCGGACAGAGGGACCGCTTTCGCCGAAGAGGTGGGGCGCTTGGAGGGTTGATGACGGCCACGACCGGCGCCAGGCCTCGCACCATGGCGTCCGCGTGGAGGTCCCCAGCCGCCACCTACTATCTGCTGGCAGCGTCGGCGGGAATCCTGCTCATCGTCGGCCTCGCGTCGGTCCTCTCGAGCTCCTCGATCGAGTCGCTCAAGGCGACCGGTGGCAACCCGTATGCGCTGTTCGTCGTGCAGCTCGCGGCCTTCTGCGTGGGCCTCGTAGCGATGGCTCTGGGCTCGCGACTTCCCGTGATCGCATGGAAGCGACTCGCGCCGGGCGTGCTCTACACGTCGATCGTCCTGCTCGTGCTCGTCGGCGTCGCCGGTGTGTCCTCGGGAGGCAACAAGAACTGGATTCGCGTTGGTCTCGTGACGTTCCAGCCCTCCGAGATGGCCAAGTTGGGTCTCGCGCTGTATCTGGGAGTGGTGCTGTCCCGTTTCCGGAAGCACCTCACCACGTGGAAGCAGATCATGGTTCCCGGCGGGTTCATGTCGCTCATCGTGATCGGTCTGGTCCTCTACGGCCGCGACATGGGCACCGCGATCGTGCTCGCGGTGATCGTGGGAGCGGCGTACTGGATCGCGGGCCTGCCCATTCGCTTCTTCGCGATGATCGGCTTCGTCGGACTCAGCGTGGCGTTCGCGCTGCTGACCCAGGGCACCACGCGCACGGGCCGGATCGACCTGTGGCTCCACCCTGAGAACTGCGGTGCCGCCAACGACGCATGCATGCAGACCATCCACGGCATGTGGGCGCTCGCGTCCGGCGGACTGTGGGGCCTGGGGCCAGGCATGAGCCGCGAGAAGTGGGGCGGCGGCCTGCCGGTGCCGGATTCCGACTTCATCTTCGCGATCATCGGCGAGGAGTTCGGCCTCATCGGCACGCTCCTCGTGCTGTTCGCGTTCGCGATGATGATCGTCGCGATCAACCGCATCGTGCACCGCTCCGTGGACCCGTTCGTGCAGATCGCGGGTGGCGCTATCGGCACGTGGATCGTCGCGCAGGCGTGCATCAACATCGCGGTTGTCCTTGGGCTACTTCCCGTCACCGGTCTGCCGCTGCCGCTGGTCTCCTCGGGCGGCTCCTCGCTCATCGCGTCGATGACGGCGATAGGCGTCCTCATGGCCTTTGCGAGAGCCGAGCCGGGAGCACCGGACGCGTTCGCGGCGCGGCCCACCGTGGTTCGCCGCTCGCTCGCAGTGCTGTCCAGGGGGCGGCGTGGGTAGCTTCGTGCTCGCCGGAGGCGGCAGCGGAGGCCACGTGAACCCGCTCCTCGCCACCGCGGCGGAACTGACCGCGCGCGGACACTCTGTCGTCGCCGTCGGCACGGCCGAGGGTCTCGAGACCGAACTCGTCCCTCGCGCGGGCGTCGAGCTGCGGTTCGTGGACCGCGTCCCGCTCCCGCGGCGCCCCAACGGTGCGGCCCTGACGTTCCCCCGCGACTTCTCGCGCGCCACCGCGCAGGCCGCGGAGATCATCAAAGACACACGGGCCGACGCCGTCGTCGGCTTTGGCGGATACGTGTCCACTCCCGTGTACAAGGCCGCACGTAAGGCAGGCGTGCCGGTCGTGGTCCACGAGGCGAACGCCCGGCCCGGGTTCGCGAACAAGTACGGCGCCCGATTCGCCGCCGCGGTCGCCACTACGTTCGCCGGCACGCCGCTTCCGGGCGCGGTGGTGACCGGGCTGCCCCTGCGCCGGGAGATCTCCGATCTCGCGGCCGCGATGGCCGACCCCTTGAGGCGGGGAGACCGCCGCCCGCGAGGCGCGCGAGGCTCGCAGGTGGGCCCCCGACGCCCCCGTGCTGCTCGTTACGGGAGGCTCGCTCGGCGCGGCGAGCCTCAACGCCGCCGTGACCGAGGCCATCCCCACGCTCGTGCGCCACGGGATCCACGTGATCCACCTGACCGGAATTGGGAAGGACGAGGCCGCCTTGCGGGCTAAGGGCGACCTTCCCGCGAAGCTCCGCGACGCGTACCAGGTCTCCGAATACGCCCATGACATGGGCGCCGCCCTCGCGGCAGCGTCGTCCGTGGTGTGCAGGGCGGGAGCGAACACGGTGAGCGAGGTGAGCGCGCTGCGGCTGCCGGCGCTGTACGTGCCGCTGCCCATCGGCAATGGCGAGCAGGCGCTCAACGCGCGCTCGGCGGTGGAGGCTGGAGCCGCGATCCTCATCGCGGACGCGGACCTGACCCCGGCGCGAGTGGAGCTCGAGGCCGAGCGCATGATCCTGGACCACGCGACGGCGACGGCCATGGCAGCGGCGGCAGCGAGCGTCGGCATCCCCGACGGCGCGTCTCGGCTCGCGGACCTCATTGAGGGGGCCGTCTCATGAGGTGGCACTTCATCGGCGTCGGCGGCTCGGGAATGTCCGCGGTGGCGCGGCTCGTCGCCGCGAAGGGCGTCGACGTCACGGGGAACGATCGCGGAGAGAGCCTGTACTTCCTTGCGCTCCACGACGCGGGAATGGACGTGCGCGTGGGGGATGACGCGTCTCGCGTGGACGGCGCCGACGCGGTGGTGATCTCGAGCGCGGTGCGCGAGACCAATCCGGAGCTCGCACGGGCGCGTGAGCTGGGCGTCGAGGTCCTGCACCGCTCCGAGGCGCTTGTGTGGGCGCTCGAGGGGCTGTCGCTCGTTGCCGTCGCGGGCTCCCACGGCAAGACGACCACCTCGGCCATGACGGCGCGCGCTCTTCACGGCGCGGGAATCGACGCGAGCTTCGCCGTTGGCGCGCGGGTGTTCGGCGTGCCCGGCGCCGTGGCTGGGGGCTACGCCGGCACCTCGGGGGTGGGCGTGGTCGAGGCCGACGAGTCCGACGGCTCGTTCCTTCGCTACCGCCCCCACGTTGGCATCATCACGAGCATCGAGCCCGACCACCTCGATCACTACGGCACGGTCGACGCCCTCCACGACGCGTTCCTCGCGTTCGCGCGCTCGTGCGACGCGGTGATCGTGCACGCGGGCGATCCCGTTGCGCTGCGGGTCGCACGCCTGGCGGGGGAGTCGGACGTGCGCGTGCTCACCTACGGCTCGGACGAGGGCGCTGACGTTCTCGTGACGCCCGACGCCGTGGTCGGCTTTGGCGCCGAGCATCCGCTCGCGGTTCCCTTGCCGGGGGCGCACAACCGGCTCAACGCGGCGGCGGCGTGGGCCGCGGCGGTGGAGATGGGGGCTGACCCGGCGCGGGCCGCAGAGGCTCTCGCGACCTTTGGGGGAACCGGGAGGCGCTTCCAGCTGCGCGGCGAGGTCGGGGGAGTGCGCGTCATCGACGACTATGCGCATCACCCAACGGAGGTCGCGGCCGTCGTGTCCGCCGCGCGAGCGGCGGGCGCCGGTCACCTCGTGATCCTGTTCCAGCCTGCGCTGTTCACGCGGACGCGAGACCACTTCGCGAACTTCGCGGCCGCGCTGTCCGTCGACGACGCCGATGTGGTGCTCGCTCCCGTTCACGGGGACCGCGAGGACCCCATTCCCGGCGTCGATTCCGAGCTCATCGCCTCGCGCATGACTGTGCCTGCGTCCGTGGCGGCGTCGCTCGAGGACGCCGCGCGCATGGCCGCCGATCTCGCGACGCCAGGGTCGACGGTGCTGACCGTCGGCTCGGGCACCGTGACCAAGGCTCCAGACTGGATTCTCGAGCGCTTGGGGCGCGAATGAGCACGCCAACGCGGCCACCGTCCGCCCCACAGTGGAAGCGGGTCGAGGCCCGACCACCGCAGGAGGGCACGCGAGCGCCCGAGCCGACTGAGCGTCGGGCAGAGATGGCGATTACGGACGCCGCGAAGTCAACCGTCTCCGCTCTTCAGGCCGTGCTCACGAAGGCGAAGCCAAGCGCGGTGCCCCCAGTGTCCGTTCGGCGTGACGAACGGGAGGCCGAGCGCCGCAAGGCGAAGCGCAGGCGCCGCGCGATCGTGTGGGGCAGGCGCGCGGCGTACGTTGTCGCCGCGGCGGTCGCGGTGTGGCTCGTGCTGCTGTCGCCGCTGTTCGCGCTCGACCCGGCCAACGTCAAGGTCTCCGGCTACGGCACCGTCGTGGACCCCAAGGCGGTCGAGGCCGTGATCGAGGGCGAGTCCGGCACATCGCTCGCGATGCTCTCCGTGGGACACGTGGCGAGCGCGCTCAAGGACATTCCTGGCGTGCGGGAGGCGCACGTTGAGCGCTCGTGGCCGGACGGGCTCGTCATCACCCTCGTGTCTCGGGAGCCGGTGGCGGCGGTGCCGTCGGCGACCGGCGGGTACGACCTCGTCGATGACCAGGGGATTCAGGTGGGACGCGCCTCACGGCCTCCCAGGGGCTGCCGACGCTCGACGTCCCGGCGGGAGACGAGCGAGTGCTGCAGTCTGCCCTTGGCGTCATCAACTCGCTGCCGGCCGAGCTCAGCGCACGGGTCACCGCGATCTCGGCGGCCACGGAGGACTCGGTGAGCTTCCGCCTGAGCAAGGGGCCGCTGGTCGAATGGGGGAGCGCGGAGGATTCGAAGCTCAAGGGCAAGGTGCTGATGGCGCTCCTAGAGTCGAAGGCCGCGAGCAAGGCCGACGTCATTGACGTCTCGGCCCCCACACTCCCCATCACCAAGAACAACTGAGGGCGGCCGCCTCGCTCACTTGGGGCGCGCGGTCACCGTGTTGCTCGCGGGGGAGCTGCCGGCCTTGTTCACCGCAACCACCTTGAACCAGTATTTCTTGCCCTTTGTCAGGCCCGTCACCGTGGTCGCGCGAGTGGTCACCGTCTTGACGAGGGTGAAGGTCTTTCCGTTTGTCGAGCGATAGACCCGATACCCGCTGATAACGCCGCCACCGTTCGAGGAGGGTGCGGCCCACGAGAGCGCGACGCTCTTGGTCTTTGCCGTCGCCTTCAGCGATCGCGGGGCACTCGCCTTGGTGCACGGAATCGCGGTGACCACGGACGCGGCGGAGGAGCCGACGCTGTTGAGCGCGACCACCCGGAACCAGTACTTCTTGCCGTTCGTAAGGCCCGTGGCGGTGTACGAGCGCGCCGTGGTGGTCTTGACGGTGGTCCACGCAGTGCCGTTGGTTGAGCGCTGCACCCGGTATCCGGTGATCGCCTTCCCGCCATCACCCGACGGCGCGGTCCAGGTCAGCTTGACGGCCTTGTTCGCTGGGGTCGCCTTGAGACTGCGAGGGGCCGACGGCGCCGACACCGGGATCGTGACGGGGTCGCTGAGGAGTGACTCGCCGTAGTATCCGGAAGCGCTTGCTTCGATGCCCACCCAGATCCGATGGCCCGCCTGGGCAGGGGTGGGGGTGAAGGTGGCGCCCGTCGCACCTGGGATGGGCGCGTTGGTGCCGGAGGAGTCGAGTTCCCAGTACCACTGGTACGCGAAACTGGTGCTGGCGGGGAGCCAACCCGCGAGGTCAACCGAAAGCGGGGAGCCCACCTTGGGCGTTCCCGTGACAGTAGGCGCCACGGGGGTCATGTGCTGGATGCAGAACACGGGGTAGTCCGCGGTGCCCGTGATCTCCGCGGTGGAGAAGGCGGGGTGGCCCCAGCTCTGCTTGGCGGTGATGGTGTCCCCGCACATGTCGGCGGTGACCGTGAGGGGGTTGCCGGCGCCGATCACGTGGCCGTCGCCGTCGTACCAGGTCACGTCGCTTTGGGCCGTGCTTTCGATGTCGGAGGACAGGTCGAGCATGGGCATGCAGTCGACCTCCGGTCCGTTCTTCGCGTACTTGCCGTGCCAGGGGCTCGCCCACAGCTGATATCCCACCATCGGGGTCAGGGGGAGAGCACAGGACTTGGCTGCCCCAGCCCACGTTCCAGCCCGGATCCGCCGAGAAGACGTGCAGGTTTCCCGTGAGCGCTGGGGCAGCGCCTATCACCACCGGGTCCGATGTGACCGTGACTGGGGTCCAGTAGCTATCGAAGGGGCCGTTCCCGTCTGGCGTCGCGGTGACCGTGACCACGGCGGTCTTTCCCGCGCTGTCAGAGGGCATGTGGAGGTACCACAAGGAGGGCCATCCGCCCTCGTATGCCACCTCGCCGTCGATCTTCAGGGTCACATCGAGGTTGAGGGTGCAGTCGCAGATCCAGCGACCTGCGAGGGTGCCCCAGCGCGTTGCGACCACGGAGAGGCGCTGGCCGGCGTCGAGGTAGGCGTCGCGGCCCGCAACGGGAGTTCCGCCTTCGGTGAGGCTCAGCCACTCGGGGCCGCCGACCTGCTGCGTGGGTGGGATGCACTCGTTGACCACCGGGATGCTGCCGGTGTGGACGAGCACCCATCCATCCGCGGCCGTGTAGCCGATCAACTCGATCCCCACGCTGGTCACGGGGGCGCTCTCCGTTCCATCACCGACGCCGAGCGTCCAGGAGGAGGTGACGGAGCCGTCTTCGTTCTCCACACCGTCGTTGTGCGGGCCGGCTCCGGAGCCGCCGACGCTGTAGCCCACGCCATCCGTCGCCGGGTTGCCGTACGTGAGGATCACGCGGTAGTCGCCGATGTCGTAGTTGTCATCGATCGAGGCGACGGTGGTTTTGAAGACGAAGTCTCCCGAGGTCGGGCCGGCCTGTTCGCCAAGAACCCAGTCGCCGTCCTCGAGCACCGGCCAGTCCAGGCACCGCACGTGAGCGTCCTGGACCGTCAGCGTGGCGTCATAGATGGGGTCCACATCTGCGATCGCGGGGGTCGCCACGGCGATGGTCGACGCCGTGATGGCGAGCAGTGTTGCGGCCACTGTGCCGCGCTGGAAGCTCCGCATGATGGCCCCCTTCGGGCGGCTCGGATATCGGTTGCCCTACGCACGCTAGGCGCGCGGACGCGCGGTGTCAGTCTCACGGGGGTCTCAGCCGGAGGGCGGCTGGCCCGCAGCCAGGGGATCGCCGCGACACGCCCGCCGAATACGCCGATAACTCGCCGCGCGGCCGTACCGTCATCGCAGGACAGCTTGACATAACTATAACGCTCAAGTTGAACGTTAAGGTTGAAAGGGAACCCACCATGGCCGCACCGCAGAACTACATCACCGCGATCAAGGTCGTCGGCGTGGGCGGGGGCGGCGTGAACGCCGTCAACCGCATGATCGACGTCGGCCTCAAGGGCGCGGAGTTCATCGCGATCAACACCGACGCCCAGGCGCTGCTGATGTCGGATGCCGACGTCAAGCTCGACATCGGCCGCGAGCTCACTCGCGGCCTCGGCGCGGGAGCGGACCCAGAGGTGGGCCGCAAGGCCGCAGAGGACCACGAGGACGAGATCGCCGACGCTCTGCGCGGCGCCGACATGGTCTTCGTGACCGCGGGAGAGGGCGGCGGCACCGGCACCGGCGGTGCGCCCGTCGTGGCTCGAATCGCCCGCGCGCTCGGCGCGCTCACGGTTGGCGTGGTCACCCGCCCGTTCGGCTTCGAGGGCCGACGCCGCGCAGACCAGGCGCAGGCCGGCATCGAGAAGCTGCGCGAAGAGGTCGACACGCTCATCGTGATCCCGAACGATCGCCTGCTGTCGATCGCGGACGCGAAGCTCTCCGTGCTGGGCGCCTTCGCGGCCGCGGACCAGGTGCTTCAGGGCGGCGTCCAGGGCATCACCGACCTCATCACCACCCCCGGACTCATCAACGTCGACTTCAACGACGTGAAGTCCGTCATGAAGGGCGCGGGCACCGCGCTCATGGGCGTCAGCTCCGCTCGTGGAGAGTCGCGTGCGCTCGAGGCCGCTGAGGGCGCGATCGCATCGCCGCTGCTCGAGGCCTCGATCGAGGGCGCTCACGGCGTGCTGCTGTCGATCGCCGGTGGCTCGAACCTTGGTATCAAGGAGGTCGAGAACGCCGCGCGGCTCGTGCGCGAGGCCGCGCACCCGGAGGCGAACATCATCTTCGGCACCGTCATCGACGACGCTCTCGGCGACGAGCTGCGGATCACGGTCATCGCGGCCGGCTTCGACGGCGGGGCGCCCACCACGCGCAAGCACGAGGGCGCGCTCGGCACGTTCGAGGGAGCGGGCCCCGCCCCCTCGGCGGACGAGCTGGAGCCCGTTGTGGCTCCCACCGAGACCAGCACGGTGCCGCAGGCCGGCACGGTTCCGCAGGCGGTCGAGGCGGACGTCGACACCGACGCGATCGACATCTCCCAGACCCGCACCACGCGCGACACGCTCGACGTTCCTGAGTTCCTCCGCTGATTGACAGCGGGCGGTGATCGACGCCGGGCTGCCCGTCCGGGCGTTCTTCACCGCTCGCGACGGCGGCACGAGTCCGGCGCCGTACGAGTCCCTGAACCTCGCCACCCACGTCGGTGACGAGCCGGGTCGAGTCGCCGCCAACCGCGCCGCGGTGGCGGAGGCGGCGGGCGCACCGGTTGCCTTCATCGTGCCCGAGCACGGCGTGCGCGTGCACTTCGTTTCCGACGCCACCGCGCCGGTTCCGGTGGCCGACGTTCTGGTCACCGACATCCCCGGCGTCGCCCTCGCGACCCTCGCGGCCGACTGTGTCCCGCTGCTTCTTCACGACGGCGCCACCGGCGCCGTCGCTGCGGCCCATGTGGGCCGCAGGGGACTGTGGTCCGGCGCAGTCGACGCCGCCTTTGCCGCCCTGCTCGACCTTCGCCCCGCGAGGGCGAGCCGAGCGCTGATCTGGGGAAGCGTCGGGCCTGCTATCTGCGGAAAATGCTATGAGGTGCCGCTCGACATGCGGCGCGAGGTCGCAGCCCGCCACCCCGTGGCGCTGAGCACGACGACCTGGGCTACGCCCGCGCTCGATATCCCGAGGGCGGTTGAGACGCGACTCGACGAGCTGGGCGCGGGCGAGGTGGTGCGTCAACGCTCGTGCACCTTTGAGGACGAGCGCTTCTTCTCGCACCGGAGGGACGGCGTGACGGGCAGGCAAGGGGGAGTCGTGGTCTGCGGAGTGCCACGGAGCGGCGAGAACGGCGTGTCGCTCCTGGGTGGGGCGCAACCCGCGCCGTAGCGTTGACGGTGACAGCGGCGCACAGGCGCCGTGGTACGTGATTGGGGACAACATGAGCGCGATTCGCAAGGCGGCCCAGTACCTGGGATTCGACGTCGCCGACAGCGAGGACTACGGGTACGAACAGGACGAGCTCGCGCCCGTGACGAACATCCATGACGTCTCGGAGGTGCGCGCGAAGAGCAGGCACTCGCACGGCGCCACGTCGCCGTCCGCGACCCCGGACCTGCGTCGCATTCAGACGATCAAGCCGCGCAGCTACAACGACGCCCGCCTCATCGGCGAGGCGTTCCGCGTGGGCGTGCCCGTGATCATGAACCTCACCGAGATGAGCGACGCCGACGCCAAGCGCCTCGTCGACTTCTCAGCCGGCCTCTCCTTTGGGCTTAAGGGATCCATCGAGCGTGTCACCACGTCCGTCTTCCTCCTGTCGCCCGCCCACGTGGAGATTGGCGTGGACGAGGAGCCTCAGCGCCCCGACCACGCGTTCTACAACCAGGCGTGACCCGGCGCGTCTGCGCCCCCGTCGCATCCCGGTAGGCTCGCGGGGTGTCCTTGGTGATCGATTTGGCGCGCACCGTGCTCTTCATCTTCATGCTGCTGCTGTTGGCGCGCGTTGTGCTGTCGCTCGTGATCGCGGTGTCGCGAGACTGGCATCCGAAGGGAGCCGGCCTAGTGGTCACCGAAGGGGTGTTCACCGTCACGGATCCGCCCCTCAAACTGCTGCGGCGGCTCATCCCTCCCATCACCATCGGACAGATTCGGCTTGACCTCGCGTTCATCATCCTTTTTTTCGCGGTGTCGTTCCTGTGGCAGATGCTCCCGTACGTGGGCTGAACGCCTCAAGTGCGTGCCGATAGGGATGTAGGTAAAGTGAAACCAGAGATTGGCACGTGGTCGCAAGGCCGCGGAGGCGGTGCAAGCGGAAAGAGGTAGGAAATGGCTCTGCTCTCAGCGGAAGACGTTCTCAACAAGGCGTTCTCCAAGACGAAGTACCGCGAAGGCTTCGACCAGGACGAGGTCGACGACTTCCTCGACGAGGTCGCGAACACGATCGCGCAGCTCACCGCCGAGCGTGACGAACTTGCCGCTCGCGTGGCCAATGGCGGCGGAGTCGCCGCGCCCGTCGTCGAGACTCCTCCCGTCACGTCCGCAGGCGGCGTTCCCGGCACTACGGGTCTGCTCGCGGCGGCGACGGAGCCAGGTGGGGCCAACCCCACCGGAATGCTCGCGATGGCACAGAAGCTTCACGACGAGTACGTGCAGGCCGGCGAGGCCGAGCGCGACCGCATCATCGACGCGGCCAACACCGCGGCCGACGAGATCCGCGAGCGTGCCGACGGCGACGCCAAGGCCCGCATGGACGCTCTCGCAGGCGAGCGCGCCGACCTTGAGGCGCGCATCGACGACCTTCGCCGGTTCGAGCGTGACTACCGCGCCCGGCTCAAGGCGTACCTGGAAAATCTGCTGGGAGACCTCGACCACAGCGGCGTTCCCGGTGCCGCGGGCGCGGCGGCAGGCTTCGCGGCCGCTGACCTTCCCGCCGAGGACGCTCCGGCCGGAGAGTCGACGCCCGACGGCTACCTCGTCGAGGATGTCGTCGTCGCCGACGTCTACGAGAGCGAGGACGGCGAGAGCGAGATCGTGGTGGTCGAGGAGTACGAGACCGCGACGCCCGTATCTTTCGAAGACGCGATCAACGGCTACTCCGAGAACCAGTCGGCCGGCGAGCCCGCGGTCGAGGCCGCAGAGCAGGCCGAAGGCGGAGCCGAGCAGGCGGGGCAGCAGCCCGCGACGTTCGAGCCGGGTCCGGAGGCCGCCGCCGACGCGACCCCGGCCGTTCCGGCGTACGACGCAAGCCAGTCGTGGGAGTCGCAGCTCGCTCCCCAGACCGATGGCGCAGAGGCAGCACCCGCCGCGAACCCGTTCGCGCCGGTCACGCAGCCCTGGGAGTCGCAGGAGGGCACTGAAGGCGCCGAGGGCCAGCCCGACGTCGCGCCCGAGGAGGAGAACCCCGCCCCCTACACGCCGCCGTCGAGCCGCATGTTCAACGACCTGTACGGCCAGCAGCGCCCGGAGCAGGGTCAGTGACTTTCCGCTAGTAGTGAAGCGCCGCGTCCCGATGGGCGCGGCGCTTTGCTTTGCCCCCACAAACCGGACTAGTCTCACTCCACTAGTCGCACTAACGGCTGCCGAGAGAAGGACGACTCATGACCAGCACCGATGTGACCACCATTGTGGTGGACCCCGCCGACCTCAAGGCGGCGGACGTGAAGAAGCTGGCCGTCCGCGACGGCGACGAGCCGTGGAAGGTCGCGGAGCTGCGCGACATCGTGAAGACCCTCAACTCCGACGTCGAGCGCCTCGTGGCCGAGTTCCAGGCCACCGAGAATGAGCTCGATGACCTCCTCCACACATCCGACGGGGCCGGCGACGACCAGGCCGACGCCGGGGCCACCGCGCTCGAGCGCGAGCAGGAGATGTCGATCGTCAACAACACGCGCGAGATGCTCGAGCAGTCCGTGGACGCGCTGCGCCGCATCAAGGCGGGCACGTTCGGGGCGTGCCAGGTGTGCGGCAACGGCATCGGCAAGGCTCGCCTGCAGGCGTTCCCGCGCGCCACGCACTGCGTCACCTGCAAGCAGCGCGAGGAGCGCCGTTGACCTGGCGACCAGCCCTGTGGTTGGTCGCTCTTGGCGTTGTGGTCGTAGACCAAGTCTCGAAGCAATGGGCCATCAATTCGCTTGAGCCCGGTCAGGTGCACGAGCTCCTTGGCCGCTGGCTCTCGATCGAGTTGGTCCGCAACCCCGGTGCCGCGCTGTCGCTCGGCGACGCGCACACGTGGCTCATCACGGCCATCGGCATCGCCGTAAGCGTCGGCATCATCGTCTACGCCCGGCGCGCCCAGACCACGCTCGCCGTGTGGCTCTTCGGCATCGGCCTTGGCGGCGCGCTCTCGAACCTCATCGACCGCCTCTTCCGCGCCCCCGGCTTTGGCCAGGGCCACGTGGTGGACATGATCAACTACAACGGCTGGTTCGTCGGCAACATCGCGGACATCGCGATCGTCGGCGCGGCCGTGGCGTTCGCCGTGCTCGCGGCCCTTGGCGTGAGGCTGCTGGAACCCAAGGACGAGGCGCCGCAGCCAGCTGAGCCGGCAACAGCGTCGGGCGACGGTGCCTGACACCCGTCACCTTCCCGTGCCCGACGCTCTGGTTGGGGAGCGCGCGGACGTCGCCTTGGCGCGCATGCTTGGCCTCTCGCGCACGCGCGCGGCCGAGCTCGCGGACCTTGGGCTGGTCACGCAGGGGCTCTCTTCACTTGGCAAGGGCGACCGGCTCGCGGATGGCATCGTCACCGTTGAGCTGCCCGACGCTCGCGCGGCAGTGCCCGAGCCTCCCGTTCCCGGCGGGTTGCGGGTGGTCTACGAGGACGCCGACGTGGCCGTGGTGGACAAGCCAGTTGGCGTGGCGGCGCATGCGTCCCCGGGCTGGACGGGGCCAACCGTGGTGGGGGCGCTTGCCGCCGCGGGAGTCACGCTTGCCTCGTCGGGGGCTGCCGAGCGGCAGGGGATCGTGCACCGGCTGGACGTGGGGACTTCGGGGCTGATGGTGGTCGCGAAGTCCGAGGCCGCGTACTCGGTGCTCAAGCGCGCCTTCAAGGAGCGCACGGTGGAGAAGATCTACCACGCGGTGGCGCAGGGCCACCTGGACCCCACTGCGGGGACGATCGACGCGCCGATTGGGCGGCATCCGTCGTCCGACTATAAGTTCGCGGTGGTCGAGGGCGGGCGACCGTCCGTCACGCACTACGAGGTGCTGGAGATGTTCCCCGCGGCGTCTCTCGTCGAGATCCACCTGGAGACGGGCCGCACCCACCAGATTCGCGTCCACATGGCCGCGATGCGACACGTGCTGGCCGGCGACCTCACGTACGGGGCGGACCCGGTGCTCGCGCAGCGCTTGGGTCTCACGCGCCAGTGGCTGCACGCGCGCGAGCTCGCCTTCGAGCACCCCACGCGCGGGGGAGAGGTGCGGGTCGTGTCCGAGTACCCGGATGACCTCGCCGCGGCGCTGGAGATCCTCCGCGGCTGAGCCCGCACTCCCACCCTCCCGAATGGGCTCTCAGTGTCACGAAACTCGAGCTTGGTGACCCTCAGCATCCATTTCACGGAGGAGGGGAGCTGCGCTCGGCGCCAGGCATGCTCCGCACCCACCTCGCGCCCACGTGAGAACCTGTCCTCATGAAGGTCATCCCCGTCACCACCCCAGAAGAGCTCGCCGCCGCCCTCGAGGTTCGCTTTGAGGTCTTCGTAGACGAGCAGGGTGTCTCCCCGGACTCGGAGCGCGATCACCTCGACGACGACCCCCGCACCCTGCATTGTTTGGTGGTCACCGATGACGACGACTTCTACGGCGGTACCGTTGCGCCCGGCGTTGTGCCTGGTATTGCCGCAGGTCCGCCGCCGGGAACGGTGCTCGCGACCGGCCGCCTCATCGCCCCCAACACGGACGTGGTCCACGGCGAGGGCAGCCTCATGGACCCCGCTAACCCGCACATCGGGCGGGTCGCCGTCTTGGCACACGCCCGCGGGAGCGGGGCGGGACGCAAGGCGATGGACTTCCTCGAGCAGTCCGCCCTCGCGCGCCACGGCGCGAGCGGCACGGTCCGCGTGGAGCTCAGCGCGCAGGACCACGCCATGCCGTTCTATGAGCGACTCGGCTACACCGTGCACGGCGGCGGCTACCTCGACGAGGGCATCCCGCACCACGACGCCTTCAAGGACCTGGGCTAGATCAGCGCCGCGAGCGCCTTCCGGATCCGCTGCGGACTGACGGACCCATCCGTGCCGAGCGTCTGCGCGAACAGCGACACGCGCAGCTCCTCGATCAGCCACCGCACGCCGTCGGGCTCGCCGGAAGCGTGCCACTCGTCTTCGACCTCCCGCACTTGCCACGCGAGCGTCTGGTCGCGCGCCACGTTGCCCGACGCCGCCTCCAGTCGTCGCCGCAGCGCGGCCAGGTAGCGGGGCAGGTGGGGCAGCCTGTCGCTGGGCGTGCGTGACAGGAACCCGTCGTATACGAGGGCCGACGCTTGGGTTCGGATCTCCTGGATGGTCGCCAGGAGCGCCATGGAGGTGGCGGCGCGCACCTCGGCGTCGAGCTCGCGGTTGGCGGTGAGAATCGTGACCGCGAGCCCGGCGATGCGGTGGACCTGCGTTTCGAGTTCCGCGCGCACGCGCTCGCGCGCCTCCGCGTAGGCGCCGGCGGTGCGGATGTCGCCGGCCTCCGGAACCAAGGCAGAGACGGCCGCGAGTTGCAGGTCGGCCACGAGCGCCTCGGTGGAGCGATACGGAGAGGCTGCAAGCGCGAGCGCCTCGGCGCCGGTCCAGCGCGTGGTGACGCGCTTCACCGGAAGCGCGAGCTCGGCGAGCAGCAGCCGGCGCACGCCTGCGGCATGCGCCTCCGAATCCGGGACGGCGAGCACCGTCAGCACGGCCTTGCCATCACGGTCGACGATAGCCGGGTACCCCCGCACCCCGCCCGATCCCTCGATCACGTCCGCCAGCTCTGCGGGGAACTCCGAGATGACCTCGCCCGTGGCGACCGCCGGGCTTGTGGCCTTGCCGGGCGTGGGGGAGTGGGCGCCACCGCCCTGGCCACCGCAACCTGAGCCTTGGGCGCGAGCGACCTCTGCAGGTACTCGAGATCGGGACCCTCGCCCACGACTCGATCGCCGTCCTCGACGCGGAACGTCAAGCGCAGGTGCGCAGGCAAGCGGTCGTCCACTCCCTCCCACGCCTCCGGAGGAATGGTGACACCGCGCACCGCGAGGGCCGCCGCAGCGAACGCCTCATGGAAGCCAGCCCCACCGGGAGTCAACACGGCATCGATGGCCCTCGCAGCGTCGGGCGCCGGAACCAACTGAACCCGGACGGGCTTGGGAAGCGCGCGGATGGTCGCCGTGACGAGGTCAAGCCGAAGGCCGGGGACGAGCCAATCGAAGCCGTCGGGCGAGAGTGACGGCAGGAGCGCCAAGGGGACGTGAACGGTGACCCCGTCGGCCGCGGTGCCGGGCTCGAACTGGTACGTGAGCGGCAGCTCCGCCCCACGCACGGTCCACGTGTCGGGGAAGCCCTCCGTGTCGTGGGAGCCGGGGAGAAGCTCGTCCATTGTGAGCGTGAGCAGGTCAGGCGTGCTGCGGCGCGCGCCCTTCCACCACTGGTCAAAGTGCCTGCTTGAGATGACATCGGCGGGGATGCGGTCGTCATAGAAGGCGAAGAGGGTCTCGTCGTCCGCGAGGGCGCCCGGGTTGCGCGTGCGCGCCGCGAGTTCCTCGGCCTCGGCGATCGCGCGGCGGTTCTCGCGCCAGAACGCGTGATGCGTCTCCCAGTCGCCCTCCACGAGCGCGCTGCGAATGAAGATGTCTCGCGCATCCGCGGGGTTGATGCGGCCCCACAGCACGGTTCGGTCGGCGACGATCGGCACCCCGTAGACCAGCACCTTCTCGGTGGCGACGGCGGCGCCGCGCCGCTTGGACCAGTGCGGCTCCGAGTACGAGCGCTTGGCGAGCGGCCCGGCGAGCTCCTCCGCCCACTCGGGCTTGATCGCAGCGACATCGCGCGCCCACAGCCGGTTGGTCTCCACGAGCTCTGCGGCCATGACGAACGCTGGCGGCTTCTTCGCCAGCGCGCTGCCCGGGTTGATCGCGAAGCGCAGCCCGCGCGCGCCGACGTACTCGTTGGTGGCCTGCTTGCGGGCGCGCCGCATCGCCGTGGCGCGCGCCTCGCCCCGCAGGTGGCTGAAGGACGACGCGCGGATCTCGCCCGCGTCCTGCGCGCCTATCTGGGACAGCAGCCCGGCGAGGACCGCGCGATGGATCGCGTCCTCGTCCAGGGACTCGCCCAGGCGCGGCATCGCGATCCCAAGGCCTTTCGCGGCCCGCCGGATCTGCTCCACCACGTCCTGCCATTCGCGAATGCGCAGGTAGTTGAGGAACTCGGACCGGCACAGGCGCCGGAAGGCGCTGCCGCTGAGCTCGGCCTGCTTCTCGCTCAGGTAGCGCCACAGGTTGAGGTAGCTGAGGAGGTCGGACGTGGGGTCGGCGAAGCGCCGATGCAGCAGGTCGGCCTCCTCGCGCCGCTCCTGGGGTCGCTCGCGCGGGTCCTGAATCGTGATCGCGGCGGCGATGATCGCCACCTCGCGCGCCACGCCAAGCCTGCCGCCCTCCACGACCATGCGCGCCTCGCGAGGGTCCATGGGCAGTTGGGCAAGCGCCCGCCCGGTTCTGGTGAGGGTGGTCTTGCCGCCTCGGCTTTCGATCGCGCCCAGTTCGGAAAGCAGGTTCACGCCGTCGCGGATGGATCGCGTGTCTGGTGGCTCGACGAACGGGAAGGTTGCGACATCGTCAGGGGAGGACGCGACGCCGACAGAGATCATGCGCAGCAGCACGCTTGCCAGGGACGTGCGCAGGATCTCGGGCTCGGTGAACTCGGGGCGGCCCTCGAAGTCCTCTTGCGAGTACAGGCGGATCGCGATGCCGTCCGCGAGGCGGCCGGCGCGGCCCGCGCGCTGATTGGCGCTCGCGCGCGAGATCGGCTCGATCGGCAGACGCTGCACCTTCGTGGACTTCGAGTAACGCGAAATGCGGGCCGTACCAGGATCGACGACGTAGTGAATGCCGGGAACGGTGAGCGAGGTCTCGGCGACGTTCGTTGCCAACACGATGCGGCGTCGGGCATGCCTCTCAAAGACGCGGTGCTGCTCTGCGCTGCTTAGGCGCGAGTAGAGCGGCACCACCTCCGCGCCCAACCCGGCCACGGCGTCGGCCGCGTCGCGGATCTCACGCTCGCCGCTGAGGAACACGAGAATGTCGCCTTGGCCTTCGCGCATGAGCTCCTCGCAGGCGGAGACGATGCCGGCCATCATGTCGCCATCGGTGAGCTCGCGATAGCGGTGCTCCACGGGGAAGGTGCGGCCCGTGACCTCGATCACGGGTGCGTTGAAGTGCTCGCTGAAGCGCTCGCTGTCGATGGTCGCGGACGTGATGATGACCTTGAGGTCCGGGCGGCGGGGGAGCAGGTTCGTGAGGTAGCCGAGCAGGAAGTCGATGTTGAGCGAGCGCTCGTGCGCCTCGTCGATGATGAGGGTGTCGTAGGCCTTGAGGAGGGGATCGCGCTCGATCTGCGCCAGCAGAATGCCGTCCGTCATCACCTTGATCTTGGTGGCGCGGCTCGAGCGATCGGTGAATCGCACCTGGTAGCCGACCGTGGTGCCGAGCTCCGAGCCGAGCTCCTCCGCGATGCGCTCCGCCACGGCGCGCGCGGCGATTCGCCGGGGCTGGGTGTGGCCGATGCGCTCGCGGCCCAGCTGCAGCGCGATCTTGGGCAGCTGGGTGGTCTTGCCCGAGCCCGTCTCGCCGGACACGATGACCACCTGGTTTTCGCGAATCGCGGCCGCGATGTCTTCCCTGCGGGCGCTGACGGGCAGCTCCGGGGGAAGGTGATGGTGGACATGGAGGCATTCTCCCAGGGGTCTCGCCGGCGGCCGCGCGCCGCGGTTATCGCGCGGGTTGCCGGTGCCTAGAATCAGGGCATGCCTGGCAAGGACTTCGTGCATCTTCACGTCCACACGGAGTACTCCATGCTCGACGGCGCGGCGCGGATCAGCGAGCTCATGACCGAGGTCCAGCGCCTTGGCCAGACCGCGATCGCCACCACGGACCACGGCTACCTGTTCGGCGCCTACGAGTTCTGGTCCAAGGCCAAAGCCGCTGGTATAAATCCCATTATCGGCCTTGAGGCGTACCTCACGCCGGGGACCGCGCGCGGCGATCGGACCCGTGTGCGCTGGGGCGATCGCGGCCAGGAAGGCGACGACGTCTCCTCGGGCGGCGCGTACACCCACGCCACGATGTGGGCGCGCAACACCGAGGGAATGCACAACCTGTTCCGGCTCGGCTCGTACGCGAGCCTCGAGGGGCACTTCTACAAGGCCCGCATGGACCGCGAGTTGCTGCAGCACTACGCCAAGGGGATCATCGCGACCACCGGGTGCCCGTCAGGCGAGGTGCAGACGCGGCTGCGGCTTGGGCAGTACGACGAGGCGCTCAAGGCGGCCGCGGAGTTCCAGGACATCTTTGGCAAGGACTCCTACTTTGTGGAGCTCATGGATCACGGTCTCGAGATCGAGAAGCGGGTCTACGACGGGCTCATCAAGATCTCGAAGGCGATTGGGGCGCCGCTCGTCGCGACGAACGACCTCCACTACACGCGCAAGGAAGATGCCCACGCGCACGAGACCCTGCTGTGCGTACAGTCCGGCTCGACGCTCGACGAGCCCACCTACGAGCAGGGCGGCAAGCGGTTCGCGCTGAGCGGCGACGGCTACTACGTGAAGTCCGCAGACGAGATGTGGGCGATCTGGGGCGATCGCCACCCGGAGGCGCTCGACAACACGCTCCTCATCGCGGAGCAGTGCGAGGTCGAGTTCAACACCGCGGCCGACTTCATGCCGCGATTCGACTGCCCTCCGGGCGAGGACGAGCACTCGTGGTTCGCCAAGGAGGTCCAGGCGGGCCTGCACCGGCGTTACGGCGCCGTGATCCCCGCCGATGTGCAAGAGCGCGCCGAATACGAGATCGGGGTCATCTCGGACAAGGGCTACTCCGGCTACTTCCTTGTGGTCGCGGACTTTGTCCAGTGGTCCAAGTCCAACGGCATCCGCGTGGGCCCGGGCCGCGGCTCAGGAGCGGGCTCGATGGCCGCATACGCGATGGGCATCACGGACCTGGATCCGATCGTCCACCAGCTGTACTTTGAGCGCTTCCTCAACCCCGAGCGCGAGTCCAAGCCGGACTTCGATATCGACTTCGACGAGCGTCGGCGCGACGAGGTCATCACCTACGTGACGGACAAGTACGGCGCCGACCGCGTGGCCCAGATCGCCACGTTCGGCACCATCAAGGCCAAGCAGGCGCTCAAGGATGCAACCCGCGTGCTGGGAAAGCCGTTCTCGCTCGGCGAGCAGCTCACCAAGGCGTTCCCCGAGCCGCAGCAGGGTCGCGACATGGGCCTCGGCGGGGTGCTGGACCCGACGCACGAGCGGTACAACGAGGGCGCGGACTTCCGCGCGCTGCTCGAGTCCGATCCGGACGCGCAGGAGGTGATGGCGACCGCCCAGGGCATCGAGAACCTCAAGCGCCAATGGGGAGTCCACGCCGCCGGTGTCATCATGTCGAGCGAGCCCTCATCGACATCGTGCCGATCATGCGCCGCGAGCAGGACGGCAAGATCATCACCCAGTTCGAGTACCCGACGTGCGAGTCGCTGGGCCTCATCAAGATGGACTTCCTGGGGCTGCGCAACCTCACGATCCTCGACGACACGCTCGAGAACATCGTCAACAACGGCAAGCAGCCGCTCGTGCTCGAAGACCTCGCGCTCGAGGACGACGAGACCTTCGCGCTCCTTGGCCGCGGAGACACCCTCGGCGTCTTCCAGCTTGATGGCGTTGCCATGCGCTCGCTGCTGCGCCAGATGCGGCCGGACTCGTTCGAGGACATCTCAGCCGTGCTCGCGCTGTACCGGCCAGGCCCCATGGGCATGGGGTCGCACACCAAGTACGCGGAGCGCAAGAACGGCCGCCAGCCCGTGGAATACCCTCACCCGGAGCTGGAGGAGCCGCTCAAAGAGGTCCTCGACATCACCTACGGGCTCATCGTCTACCAGGAGCAGGTGCAGCGCATCGCGCAGATCGTCGCCGGGTACACGCTGGGTGCGGCCGACCTGCTCCGCCGCGCGATGGGCAAGAAGAAGAAGGAGATCCTCGACAAGGAGTTCGAGCCCTTCAGCGCCGGCATGGTGGAGCGCGGCTACTCTGCGGCCGCGATCAAGGCGCTGTGGGACACCCTGCTTCCGTTCGCGGACTACGCCTTCAATAAGGCCCACACCGCTGCGTACGGAGTCCTCAGCTTCTGGACCGCCTACCTCAAGGCTCACTACCCAACGGAGTTCATGGCCGCGCTGCTCACCTCGGTGGGCACGGACAAGGACAAGTCGGCCCTGTACCTCGCCGAGTGCCGCCGCATGGGCATTCGCGTGCTGCCGCCGGACGTCAACGACTCGGTGGCGTTCTTCTCCGCCGTTGGCGACGACGTGCGCTTTGGCCTCACCGCCGTGCGCAACGTGGGCGCGAACGTGGTTGCGGAGATCGTGAGGGCCCGCGAGGAGCAGGGCGCGTTCACCTCGTTCGCGGACTTCCTGTCCAAGGTCCCCGCGTCCGTGTGCAACAAGCGGACCATCGACTCCCTCGTCAAGGCGGGCGCGTTCGACTCGCTTGGCCACACGCGCAGGGCCCTCAACGCCATTCACGAGCAGGCGATCGACTCCGTGGTCGGCGTGAAGCGCCAGGAGGCCACCGGCCAGTTCGACCTCTTCGGCGACGACCCCGACCTTGGCGGCGGCGTGGTCGTGGAGGTGCCCAAGCTCGACGAGTGGGACAAGAAGACCCTGCTCGCGTTTGAGCGCGACATGCTGGGCCTTTACGTCAGCGACCACCCCCTCAGCGGCCTCGAGCACGTCATCCGCAACGAGGCGAGCCACCAGATCCTCACGGCGAACCCGGCGCACGGGGTGGGCGACGGCACCCAGCTCACGCTCGCAGGGCTCGTTACCAGGGTCGATAGGCGAATCGCGAAGTCCGGAAACGCCTACGCGATCGTGGGGCTCGAGGACATGAGCGGCGAGGTGGAGATCTCGTTCTTCGGAAAGACTTTCGACACCTACGCGCGTGAGCTCGCCGAAGACGCTGTGCTCGCCATCACCGTCAGGGCCAGGGAGCGGGCCGACGGCGGGGTTCAGTTCTCCGCCGTCGAGGTCAAGGTGCCCAACATCAACGTGGTCGATGCCTCGCCGGTTGCCATCACCCTGCCCGCGTCGCGGGTCACTCCGCCTCTCGTCGAACAGGTCAAGGGGATCCTGCGCTCGCATCCGGGCGGCATCGAGGTCCGCATGGTGCTGACCGGCTCCGGCGACCCCGTGACGATGCGCCTCGGCGACGAGTTCCGGGTGGCGCGCTCGTCCGCGCTGTATGGCGACCTGAAGGCCGCGTTCGGGCCCAGCTGCCTCGCCTCGTAGTTAGGGTTGGCCCATGACTCCCGTCATATGGCAACGGGTCGAGGGCACCGTGATCGCGGCCGCGGCCTTTGTTGGCGTGCTGCTCCTCGACTTCCCGTTCTGGCTGCCGTTTGCGCTGTTCCTTGCGTTCGACCTCTCTGCCCTGGGGTATCTCTTCAACCCTCGTGTTGGCGCGTGGGGCTACAACCTGGTCCACAACTACGCGGGAGCCGCGATCGTCGGCGTCATCGCGGCCGCCACGGCCACGCCCTGGGTGGGCGTGGTTGCGCTCTCGTGGGCATTCCACGTAGCGGCGGACCGCGCGCTCGGCTACGGCCTTAAGCATCCCGACCACTTCCAACACACGCACCTCGGCTGGATCGGCAAGCGCGAAGCCTCGCCCCAGTAGGCTGTTCCGCGTGCTGAGCAGGATTGATCTTCGCGGCCGCGAGCTGTCGCCAAAGGAGCTGCGCGACGCGATGCCGCGCGCCGAGGTGGACGTGGCGGACGCCCTCGCCGTGGTCACGCCCATCCTCGAAGACGTGCGCGCCCGCGGCGCCGACGCCGTGCTTGAGCACGGGGAGCGGCTGGACGGGGTGCGGCCGCCGAGTCTGCGCGTGGCGCCCCAGGCACTGTCCGACGCTGTCGCCGGCTTGGATCCCACGGTCGCCGACGCCCTCCAAGAGGCCATTTCTCGAGTGCGTACCTTCCACGAGGCCACGGTGCCGCCGGATACGCGAGTGGAGGTGGCGTCGGGCGCCGTGGTGAGCCAGCGCTGGGTGCCGGTTGAGCGCGTTGGCCTGTATGTACCAGGCGGTTTGGCGGTCTATCCCAGCTCCGTGGTCATGAACGTGGTCGCGGCGCAGGCGGCGGGCGTGCGCTCCATCGCGGTCACGAGCCCGCCCCAGCGTGCCTACGGGGGACAGGTGCACCCGACGATTCTCGCGGCGTGCGCGCTGCTCGGCGTCACCGAGGTCTACGCGGCCGGGGGAGCGCAGGCGATCGGGCTGCTCGCGTATGGGAGCGACGGCATCGACCCGGTGGACGTCATCACCGGCCCTGGCAACGTCTACGTCGCGGCGGCGAAGCGAGCCGTCAACGGCACGGTCGGCATCGACGCGGAGGCGGGGCCCACCGAGATTGCGGTGATCGCGGACCGCACGGCGCGCGCGGAGCTCGTCGCCGCCGACCTCCTCAGCCAGGCGGAGCACGACCCGATGGCGGGTTCGATCCTCATCACCGACAGCGAGGAGCTGGCCGACGCCGTGGAGGCCGCCCTCGTGCGGCGCACGGACGCGACGCGACACCTTGCGCGCGCCAAGGAGGCCCTCACCGGTCGCCAGAGCGCGGTCATCCTCACGGGCGGCATTGACCAGTCGGTGATTGTGGCCAATGCGTATGGGGCGGAGCACCTCGAGATTCACACCGAGGACGCGGGGGCTGTGGCTCGCCGCATCACATCGGCCGGTGCCATCTTCATCGGCGAGTTCAGTCCGGTACCACTCGGCGATTACCTGGCGGGATCCAATCACGTGCTCCCGACGGGTGGCACGGCGCGCTTCGCTTCAGGGCTGGGCGTGACGGCCTTTCTCAAGGCTGTGTCATTGATCGAGTATGACGAGGCTGCGCTCGCGGCGGTGGCGGACAAAGTCATCGCGCTCGCGAACGCCGAGGACCTCCCCGCGCACGGAGAGGCGATCAGCGCGCGCCTGGACCGATAACGGTTGTAGTCTGTCGTATTTTTCACATTTGCCGCTTATTGCTGGCTAGCGTGGTTCCTTGACACGTAATTTCTGACGGAGCATCGGGTTGCACACCGATAGCTACGTTTGGAGATCACGATGCCGCGAGCCAAGACTCTCAGCCGCAATGCCCTGGTGGTGCTCGTCACCGCCGCACTGGTGTTTGCGGGGGCCGAGGCAGCACCGGCCAGCATCGGCGCCGCGCCCTACGCGGCGACCGGGGCGCTGACGACTGCGACACAGAAGAGCTTCACTCCCAAGATCTCCGGCTCCGCCGCCGTGGGCCTCACGCTCACGATCACGGGCAAGCCGAGCGGCAGTACCCTCTCGTATAAGTGGAAGCGGAACGGCGCGGCGATCTCCGGTGCCACCAAGTCCACATACAAGGTGGCCACGGCAGACCTGGGCAAGAAGCTCACTGTGTCGGTGACGAGCAAGCGCGGCGGCTATACGACGCTCACCAAGACGTCGGCGGCCACCGCCACCGTGGTCAAGCGGTTCACGTCGCACTCGGCCGCGATCTCGGGCACCGCGAGGGTCGGCAGCAAGCTGACGGCCAAGACGGCCGCATGGTCGCCCACGCCCACATTCTCGTACCAGTGGTACCGCAACGGCGTGGCAATCTCCGGCGCCACCTCATCGACGCGCACCCTGACGTCTTCCGACCAGGGCAAGAAGATCACGGTGAAGATCACCGGCCGCAAGAGCGGGTATCTGACGACGTCCAAGACGTCCGCCGCGACCGCGACCGTCGCTGCCGCGCCCGCCGCCGTGGTGCCACCTGCCGCGGGAACGTTCCCCGCCGGGGCGAAGGTCGACTACCAGCTCGGCGGCGCGTACGCGCCTCCCGCAGGGGTGGGGATCGTGACGCGAGACAACTCCGACTCTCCCGCGGCCGGGCTGTGGAACGTCTGCTACATCAACGGCTTCCAGACGCAACCGGGGGGCGAGTTGGTCGTCCACGCTCGTGCTGCACAACTCGTCGGGACAGGCGGTGGAGGACGAAGGCTGGGAGGGCGAGTACCTGCTGGACACGTCAACGTCCGCAAAGCGATCCGGGATCGCCACCGTGCTCAACAGGGTCGTGGACACGTGCGCGAGCAAGGGGTTCAACGCCGTTGAGTTCGACAACCTCGACTCCTACACCCGATCCGGCAAGCTGCTGACGGCCGACAACAACATCGCGATGGCGAAGCTGCTCGTGGACCACGCCCACTCGCGCGGGCTGCTGGCCGCGCAGAAAAACACCGGCGAGCTGAGCCAGCGCCTGCGCACGGAGGCGGGTTTCGACTTCGCGATCTCCGAGGAGTGCGTGGAGTACGGCGAGTGCGCGGACTACACCAAGGTCTATGGGAGCAAGGTCTTCGACGTCGAGTACAGCGACAACTCGCTCAGCCTCGACCAGGTGTGCGCGAGCTCCCAGCGCCCGGCCTCGACCGTCTTCCGCGACCGCGATCTCGTGGCCAAGGGCCAGAAGGGATACGTCTACGGCGCGTGTTCCTGACGGACGTCGCGGCCCCGTTCATGTGGGGGCCGAGCGCCGATAGACTCGCGCCCATGACCCTCCCGCTCCGCGACGAACTCGTTGGGCTCGAGCCGTACGGCGCACCCCAGCTCGACGTTGCGGCGCGCCTCAACGTCAACGAGAACCCGTACCCGCCGCCCGCGGGAGTGGTGGACGCGATCGCGGCCGCGGTGCACAAGGCCGCGGAGGGCCTCAACCGCTACCCGGACCGCGATTTCACCGCGCTGCGCGCGGACCTCGCGCACTACCTGCAGGCGGAGTCGGGCGCCCAGCTCACCGTGGACCAGATCTGGGCCGCGAACGGCTCCAACGAGGTCATGCTGCACCTGCACCAGGCGTTCGGCGGGCCCGGCCGACGGGTGCTCAGCTTCGCGCCCACGTACAGCATGTACCCGGAGTACGCACGCGACACCATCACCGACTTCGTGACCCTGCCGCGGCGTGAAGACTTCAGCGTCGACGTGGATGCCGCGGCCGCCGCCATTCGCGAGATTCGGCCGGCGATGACCATCCTCGCGAGCCCGAACAACCCCACGGGCACGGCGCTGCCGCTCGACGCGACGATCGCCCTTCACGAGGCAACGCTCGAGGTGCCCGGAGGCTCGGTGCTCGTCATCGACGAGGCATACGCCGAGTTCCGACGCAGGGGAGTGCCGAGCGCTGTCGCCCTGCTCGAAGAACTCCCCAACCTCGCCGTCAGCCGCACCATGTCCAAGGCGTTCGCCCTGGCAGGCGGCCGTTTGGGCTATCTCGCGGCGAGTACCGCGATCGTCGACGCGCTCCGCGTGGTGCGCCTCCCATACCACCTGAGCGCCGTGACGCAGGCGACGGCCCGCGCCGCCCTTGCCCACCACGCCGAACTGCAGGCGCAGGTAGCCGAGATCCGAGCGGAACGGGACGACACCGTCGGCTGGCTGCGCGAGCAGGGGTACACGGTCGCCGACACCGACGCGAACTTCGCGCTCTTTGGGCCGTTCGACAACCGAACCGCGGTCTTTGAGGCGCTCCTCGCGCGCGGCGTCCTGATTCGCGTCACGGGTCCGGAAGGATGGTTGCGGGTGTCGATCGGCACGCCGCAGGAGATGGCGCTGTTCCGCAGCGCACTGTTGGAAGTCACGAGCACGGAGGTCACTCAATGAGCCGCACTGGCCGCGTGGAGCGGGAGACGAGCGAGTCGCGGGTGCTCGTGGAGCTGGATCTGGACGGCTCGGGCGAGACGTCGATCGACACTGGCGTGCCGTTCTACGACCACATGCTCACGGCGCTCGGCAAGCACTCGCTCATGAACCTCACGGTGCAGGCTTCCGGTGACGTGGAGATCGATTCGCACCACACGGTGGAGGACGTCGCGATCTGCATCGGCGAGGCGATCCGCGAGGCGCTCGGCGACAAGGCTGGTATTTCCCGCTTTGGGGACGCCTTGGTACCCCTCGACGAGGCGCTCGCGCAGTGCGTCGTCGACGTGTCCGGGCGTCCCTACTTTGTGCACACCGGCGAGCCGGTTGGCCAGGCCACGCACCTCATCGGCGGCAACTTCGCGGGCTCGCTCACGGGCCACGCGCTCGAGTCGATCGCGCACCACGCGGGGATCTGCGTCCACATGCGGGTGCTGGCTGGACGCGATCCTCACCACATCGTGGAGGCGCAGTTCAAGGCTCTCGCTCGGGCGCTTCGCTTCGCCGTAGAGCCCGACGCTCGGGTCACGGGCGTCCCGTCCACCAAGGGCGCGCTGTAGTGGGTAGGGCACAGTAGTGGGCTTTGATCCGGCCGAGTCCGACACGGTCGCCCTCTTCACCCCCATTCCCAACGGCGCCGTGTTGGCGTCGGTCTGCGCGGTGAACGGGCTCAAGGGCCGCGTGCTCGAGACGGCTGCCGGCGCCTTTGCGGTGCTCGATGACACGAGCGATGGCGCCACGGAAAAGGCTGGCCAGGTGATCTCCGGATTCACCGCCGGCCAGCCCATCCTCGCGATGGAACGCCGAAGCGGACAGATCACGGTGACGCGGTGGGAGAACGGGGAGGCGCGCGAGAAGCTCGCGCCTGGTTTCGCGCTCGATGCCGCTCCTGGCGCGGTCGTGTCCCTGATGAGCGGCGCGCAGACCATGGACGACCTCGCTGCGGTGCACCCGGAGAAGGTGTTCGACGCGCGCATGAGCCGCGTCGCGGCCTTCCGCGAGCTCCGCAAGTTCGCCAAGCAGGCGAAGCAGCAGCTCAAGGAGGAGAAGTGACCACCCCCACCGTCTGCGTCTTCGACTACGGCTTCGGCAACGTCCGCTCCGCGACTCGCGCCCTGGAGCACGTGGGCGCGAACGTGACCCTGACGAGCGACCGCGCCACGGCGGAGAACGCCGACGGCCTCGTCGTGCCTGGTGTTGGGGCCTTCGCGGCCGTCATGGAGGGCCTCAAGGCCGCACGTGGTGACCAGATTGTGGGCCGACGCCTCGCGGGAGGCCGCCCCGTGCTCGGCATCTGCGTAGGCATGCAGGTGATGTTCGAGCGCGGCGTGGAGCACGGCATCGAATCCGAGGGACTCCACCAGTGGCCCGGCACCGTAGAGCTGCTCCAGGCGCCCGTTGTCCCGAACATGGGCTGGGCGCCGGTCGAGGCCGCACCAGGCACCACGCTCTTCAAGGGTGTGGAGGACGAGCGCTTCTACTTTGTCCACTCCTACGGCGCGCGCGAGTTCCCGCTCGGCACCACCGAGGACACGGGCCGCTTCGCCGCGCCGCTCGTCACGTGGTCGCGCGCCGGAACCGCCGACAGGTCCGACGCCTTCGTCGCCGCCGTGGAGAACGGCCCCTTGAGCGCCACGCAGTTCCACCCGGAGAAGTCGGGAGAGGCCGGGCTGCAGCTGCTCAAGAACTGGGTCGCGAGCCTCTAGGGTTGTCCCCGTGAATGAGACCCCCGCCTCGAACTCCTGCCCGCCGTCGACGTTGCCGACGGCCAGGCCGTCCGCCTCACCCAGGGCGAGGCCGGCTCAGAGACGAGCTACGGCGACCCCCTGAGCGCTGCCCTCGACTGGGTCAGCGGGGGAGCGGAGTGGATCCACCTCGTGGACCTCGACGCCGCGTTCGGCCGCGGGTCCAACGCGGACCTGCTCAATGACGTCATTGACCAGGTCAAGGACCGCGTCAAGGTAGAGCTCAGCGGCGGCATCCGCGACGACGAATCGCTGACACGCGCAATGGCCACCGGCTGCACGCGCGTGAACCTCGGCACGGCCGCCCTGGAGAACCCCGCCTGGACGGCGCGCGCAATCGCCCAGTACGGCGACCGCGTCGCTGTGGGACTCGACGTGCGCGGCACCACGCTGGCGGCACGCGGCTGGACCAAGGAGGGCGGCGACCTGTGGGAGGTGCTCGCACGCCTCGACCGCGAGGGCTGCGCTCGCTACGTGGTCACGGACGTCAACAAGGACGGCATGCTCTCCGGTCCCAATCTCCAACTCCTCACAGACGTCGCCGGCGCAACAGACGCCCCCGTTGTGGCGTCGGGCGGAATCAGTTCGCTCGACGACATCGCCGCCCTCCGCACGCTCACCGCGAACGGAATCGAGGGCGCCATCGTGGGCAAGGCCCTCTACAACGGGAACTTCACGCTGCCCCAGGCGCTCCATATCGCTGGCTAGCCTTCCCGCATAGGGAGTTCGCCACACTTTGGGCGCCCCTGTGGGCGGCCCGCCGTAGTCTTGAGCCCATGGGTGACGACGAGCTGAAGGAGATCCCGGAGTCGATCTTCGCGGACGACGACGGCTCCGCCGACGCCAAGCTCGCCCAGGCGCTCATCCGCTATTCGCGCGGCAAGGGCCCCCTCACCGACGTCGTGGACGCGCTCGCGTACGCGCGCGTGCTCATCCCTGTCTTCGCGCACGGCGAGGAGCGTCACGTGGGCGCGCACGGGCTTGAGCAGGACGCTGTCGCCTCCACGGGGGTGGTCGCCGTGCAGATGCCCGACGGCCGCGCGGCTCTCCCCGTATTCACCGACGTTGACGCCATGAAGCTCTGGAATCCAGAGGCTCGCCCCATTCCCGCGGAAGGGCCGCGCGCCGCACTCGCGGCCGTGAGCGAGGAGTGGAGCTCGATGGTCATCAACCCGGGCATGGAGACGGTGCTGATCCCGCGGCCGGCGGTGTGGGCGCTCGGCCAGGGAGCTCATTGGCGGCCGGCGGTGGTCGAGGGCCGCGTGGACGATGAGGTTCGCGACGCCGTGGAGCAAGCCGTGACCCTGGACCATCTCCTCAAACACGTGGATGTCACCCCTGGTAGAGGAGCGGAAGTGGCGATCGTGCTGCGGCTCGTGCCGGGGCTGAGCAAGACGGAACTCGACGCGATCGTGGGCCGCGTGCAGCGCGAGCTCGCCTACAACGAGATTGTGGCGCAGCGCCTCGACAGCGTGGAACTGCGCCTGTCAGAGGCCAACCAGTACTAGCGGGGCGATCAGCCCTGCGACTCGCACTTGGCCGAGTTGCGCTTGGCGTCGTCGAGGTTGTCGAGGAAGCGCTTGAGGGTCGGCAGGCTCACGGCGAAGGTCGTGTGGATGTCGTCCGACGCGTAGACCACCCCAACCACGTCGCCCGCGTCGTTGACCACCTGAGACCCCGAGCTTCCGGGGTGAGTCTCTGCGCCGATCTCGTAGACCGGATCAGGTGCCGTTCCCACGGTGTCGGGAACGTCGCCCAGGTACGGGCCCGTGCGCACGGCGAGCGCCTCGCCCCGGGGATAACCCGCGATGGCGAGCTGGTCGCCCGCGGTGGGCTCAGCGTCGGCCAGGCTCACCAGATTGGGGAACGTGCCCTTGATGGTGAGCAGCGCCAAGTCCGAGTCTCGCGAGAGCACCGATGAGGTGACGCGGTAGCTCGCGCCGTCGTAGCCCGTGACGGTGATGTCCGTGCCGCCCTCGGCGACGTGACGGTTGGTGATGGCGTGCGTGTCGTCGATCGCGAACGCGGATCCGGTGGCGTAGGCGTCGCATGTGCGCACGCGGACGCGCAGGGCATCCCGCTCTAGCGCGGTGAAGCCGCCAACGAGGCCCGGGCTGGCGCTCGCGCTCGCGGTCACCTGGGGGATGAACGTCGATGGCAGGGGCTCCGGGCCCTGCGGCAGTGCGGAGCAGCCGGCGAGTGCGAGTGTGATCGCGAGGGCGCCGAGCGCGCGCCTAGTCATCGATGATCTCGTTGTACGCCTTGGTCACCTTCTTGCAGTACGAGGTGATCGAGTCCTCGCGCTCCGCGAGGCTCGAGGCGGTCCACTTATAGGACTCGTGCAGATGGTCGATGAGGTCCTGACGCAGGTCCGCGCACTCCTGAAGGCTGTCCACCACGTCGATGAGTGCCTGGCGGTCGTCGCCCGCCTGCGCCTCGGAGTTCGCGAGGCCGTTGATCGTGTCCTTGGCCTCCTGCAGCTGCGCGAGCGTCTCATCCACGTCTGCCTGCAGCTGCTCGGCCTGCGCTCGCGCGTCAGCGACGTCGCCGCCTAACTCCTGAGCCGTGTCCCGCAACTGCTCGTTCTGCGCCACGTACTGCGAGTGCACGGACCACAGATACGCGCTGAGAGCGCCGAGCCCCACCACGGCAACCAGTGCCACGATTAGGGCGATTACCAGGCCCTTTCTGCCCGACGGGGTGGCTGGCTTGGGTTCCACCGGCTGCGGCTCCGGGGTAAGAGGCGGCAGGTCCTGGGTCACGTGGTGCAGCCCTCCGTATCCGGCACAAGCAGCGATGGCTCCTTGAGCAGGGCGTTGAGGGTGGAGATCGGCACGATGAAGCTCTGCTCGGACTTGTTCTTTGCGTAGATAACGCCCACCACCTGGCCCGACGCGTTGAACACGGCGGAGCCGGACGAGCCCGGCTCGATCTGCGCAGTGGATGCGAGCACCTGGCCGGCGGCGACCTCCAGGGGGTCCGACGTCATGCCAAGCACCACCCCGGACGTGGTCGTGAGCTGTCCGCCGTTCGGGTAGCCCACGACGGTGACGACATCGCCCTCAACGGGATCGGCGATCGCACGGTCGGCGTACGTCTTCCCAAGCGACTCCTTGGTGGTGACGATCGCGATGTCGGCGACGGTGGTCGTGGACGCCGCCGTGGCCTGCACCACGCGGCCGTCGTACGTAGAGACTTCGATGGTCTTGGCGTTCTCCACCACGTGGCGATTGGTCACCAGGGTGTGCTCGTCGAGCGCGAAGCCGGATCCCGTCGCCAGGAAGCCGCAGCCGATGTTGCGCACGCGCACGGCCATGCGCTGCGCCGCGGTGAAGCCGTCGGGGGACAGGGCGCCCGTCATGGCGCCGGGCGAGGCGGAGATCGACGGCACCCAGTCGGTTGGCTCGGCGCTGGGTGCGGCGGGCAGGATCCCGCAGCCGGCGAGCGCGACGGAAGCGATGCAGGCGAGGCCGATGGCGCGTGCGCGTGTCATTCGGTGAGGGGACTTCTGGAAGTTCGTCGTCGCGACGGTGGCGGCCTGGCAGAGGCTGTCCACGCTGGCCCGATACTGCTCGATCTGCTGCGGCGTGTACTGATCGACGGCGCCGATGTAGACCACCAGCTGCTGCTCGCCCTCGACGCAGCGGCCGAGCTGGCTGATGACGCTCTGCGCGGCCGTGACCTGATCGCTCAGCAGGTCCACTTGCTGCTGAGCGAACGCCGTCTGGTCGCTCCACTGCGCCTTCTCGTTGGACAGCGCCAACACCTTGTCCTTCGCCGAGCCGAGCTGGTCGCTCAGGAGGTCGTTCGCGGACTCAAGTTGCTTGATCTCCTGCTGATGCTGGGCGATCCGATCGCCGAGCGAGTACCCCGTTGCGGTGAGACTCTCGACCTGGGCCTGCCACTTGCCGTTGACGTTCCACAGGTAGCCAGCGATGACGATCGCGGCGATGAGCATGATCGCGAGCACGCCAGAAAGGGCCATCCACATGCGCGCGTGCTGGTTGAGTGGCAGCAGCACCGGGATGGTGATGGTCTGGGGCTCCGGCCCGTCGGCAGGGGAAAGCGAGCCGGCAGGCAAAGGCGTGCCAGCCTGAGACTTCCCCCTACGTGCCATACCTAACTCACCGCTCCCGTGTACTTCTCACCCGGACCGTCGCCCGGGGCGTCGGGGACAACCGACGCCTCCCTGAATGCCAACTGCACGCTCCGCAGGCCGTCGCGCAGCGAGCGCGCGTGCATGTCGCCAAGATCGGGCGCCGCCGCGGTCACGAGCCCTGCAAGGGCGTTGATGATCGCGCGTGCCTCGTCGAGGTCTTTAAACTCCTCGCCGTCCTCGGCGAGCCCACACCGCAACGCGGCCGCGCTCAGTAGATGAACGCTTACGGTGGTGATAAGTTCCACGGCGGATACGTCGGCGAGGTCGCGTGTGAGGGAGTCCACGCCTTCAGTTTCTGGGCTCATGGTGCTATTCTGGTTCATCGACCGGTCGCGGCTTTCGCGACGCGCAAGTGGAGTTCACCTCCCACCCTCGGGCCAGCACATGGGCCAGGGTCTCGGTTTCGGCGCTGGCGCGCTTGAATTTAGGCGCCCGGCGTTGAATTCGATGGTGGCCTCTGCGCGTGCAGGGGCTCTTTTTTTGCCCTGCGGTGAGTACCCGAGCAGAAGGAGCAACCATCAACGAGCCTCGCATCAACGAGCGCATCCGGGTCCCCGAGGTCCGACTCGTCGGCCCCGCAGGGGAGCAGGTTGGCATCGTCCGCATTGAGGACGCTCTCCGGCTCGCGCAGGAATCGGATCTCGACCTCGTCGAGGTCGCGCCCGACGCGCGTCCGCCGGTAGCCAAGCTCATGGACTACGGCAAGTTCAAGTACGAAGCCGCAGTCAAGGCGCGTGAGGCGCGTCGCAACCAGGCGAACACCGAGATCAAGGAGATGCGGTTCCGTCTCAAGATCGATGAGCACGACTACGAGACCAAGAAGGGTCACGTTGTCCGCTTCCTCAAGGGCGGCGACAAGGTCAAGGTCACGATCATGTTCCGCGGACGTGAGCAGTCCCGGCCCGAGATGGGTCGCCGGCTCCTCATGAAGCTTGCGGACGAGGTCGCGGAATACGCCGTGGTGGAGAACGCGCCGAACCAGGAGGGTCGCAACATGTCGCTCGTGCTTGGCCCGCTGAAGAAGAAGGCGGAAGCCAAGGAGGAGCAGCGCAAGGCTCGCGAGGCCCAGAAGGCCGCCGCGGACGCCGAGCGCGAGGCACGTCGGGTGCCCAAGGCCGCTGAGGCGGTTGTGGAGCCCGACGCTGCGGTTGAGGAAGTCGTCGAGGCTCCGGCTGAGGCCGTGGTCGAGGAGGTTGAGGAGGCAGTGGCTGAGAAGCCAAAGCCCGCCCCCAAGCCCAAGGCGGCGCCCAAGCCCAAGCCGGCCGCAACGTCGGCCAACTAGAAAGTGTGCCCACCCCGGTGGGACTAAGCGAAAGGTGGAGCCAATGAGCCCCAAGAACAAGACGCACTCCGGTGCCAAGAAGCGCTTCAAGCTGACTGGCACGGGCAAGGTGAAGCACGCGTCCGCGATGAACGTGCACAAGTTCCAGGAGAAGACGAACGCGCGCAAGCGTCGCGTGGCCGTCGACAACATCCTCTCGGATGCTGACTCCAAGAAGATCAAGAAGCTGCTGGGCAAGTAAGGGAGATATGTAATGGCACGCGTTAAGCGGGCGGTCAACGCCCAGAAGAAGCGCCGGAGCACCCTTGAGCGGGCTCACGGCTACCGCGGTCAGCGTTCGCGCCTTTACCGCAAGGCCAAGGAGCAGGTCACTCACTCCATGGTGTACGCGTACGGCGACCGTCGTAAGCGCAAGGGTGACTTCCGCAAGCTCTGGATTCAGCGCATCAACGCTGCGTCCCGCGCGAACGGCCTCACCTACAACCGTCTCATCCAGGGCCTCAAGGCCGCTGGTGTTGAGGTGGACCGCCGCATGCTCGCCGAGCTTGCCGTGAACGACGAGGCCGCCTTTGCCTCGCTCGTCGAGGTGGCGAAGAAGGCCCTTCCGGCCGACGTCAACGCGCCCGCCGCGGCGTAATCGCACATGCCAGAACGCCCCGCAGGGGACGACCTGGACTCGGCTCAGCTCGCGAATCCGCGGGCCGAGCGGGTCAAGAGGGTCGCCGCCCTTGCGGGGCGTTCTGCGCGTTCCCGGGCCGGTCTGTTCCTGGTCGAGGGGCCGCAGGGGGTCCGCGAGGCTGTGTTGTTCGCCGCCCCGCGCGTGCGTGACCTCTATGTGACGCCCGACGCTGCCGCCCGGTATCGCTCCATCGTCACCGCCGCCTCGGATGCGGGGCTGTACGTGCACTTCGGCACCGATGAGGTGCTGCGGGCGATGAGCGCAGACTGCCAGGGCATTCTCGCTGTGGTGGAGACGGCGGGGGTGTCACTCGATGAGGCCTTGGCCGGCTCGCCCCGCCTCGTTGCCGTGCTCGCCGACGTGCGTGACCCCGGGAACGCCGGCACCGTCATCCGTGCTGCGGATGCTGCGGGGGCCGCGGCCGTGGTCCTGGCAGGCGAGAGCGTCGACGTGTTCAACCCCAAGGTGGTCCGAGCCACGGCCGGGTCGCTCTTTCATCTTCCCGTGGTGCGCGGGGGCTCGCTCGCCGAGACGGTCGCCGCGCTGCGCGCGGCCGGACTCACTGTGCTCGGCACCGACGGCACGGGCGAGATCGAGCTCCGGCCCGACCACGCCGTGCTCGCGGGCTCCATAGCCTGGGTGTTCGGGAACGAGGCCCACGGTTTGAGCTCCGAGGACCTCGAGTCCGCGGACCACACGGTGCGCATCCCGATCTCGGGCAAGGCCGAGAGTCTCAACCTCGCCACCGCCGCCGCGGTGTGCCTGTACGCCTCGGCGTGGGCGCACCGTTCCTGAGACCTCGCACGCTCCGCCTAGCGACGCTTCGCGCAGGCTCCTGACAAGCCGAACTCCGCGCAGGCTCCGCCCCGCTCATCCCACGGGTGCGGGGGAGCGGGTGGCGCAGGCTGGTATTCGTTGTCGCAGTGGATCGACGGAGACGGGCGGGATGAACCACACTTCTCCCGCGATGATTTCGATTTCCCACCCGAAGTCGTGCAGGCGGTGGTGGCAGCCGGAGCACAGCAGAACGCCGTTATCGATGTCTGTGGGTCCTTCATGGGACCAGAACTTGATGTGGTGCACGTCGCAGTGTGCGACGGGCGCGCCGCAGCGCGCACAGCCCTGGTCTCGTAGCGCGATCGCAAGCTTCTGAGCAGGGGTGAAGAACCGGGTCGAGTTCCCCAGGAACAGCGCCAAGCCGCCCTTGCCGGTGACGGCGGGCGCCACTTCCAGTCCGAAAGCGATCTGGGACAGCATCTCCAGGCACAGCGGTCCGGCGTAGCCGTGGCAGAACATCGGCCCTTTGCCCTTGGTCACATCCTCCGCTGCCGCGTGTACAACCACCGTGGTTTGCGCCGACTTGGGGCCCTCTTGGCAGCCCATCCGGTGTACCGCGAGGTCCGCGAGCGCGTCGGCCGCAAGTTCGCCGGGTTCGCGCCGCTCGGACGGGCGGATCCTGCGCTCGGTGCGCATGGCGTCGCGGGTCTTGTCTTCCACCCACTGGCGAAGGGCGATCCCGCGTATGGGGTCGAGCTCTCCGTGGATGCCGATCATGCCCTCGTCGGTCTGCCAGAACTTCACGTATGCCTTGTCTCGCAGCGACCGCAAGTGCCGGAGGTAGCCGTCGTGGTCAACCCGCTCAAACTCCTCGCGGCACATCGCCTTGACCCGTTGGACGGTGCGCGTCTTTGCACGATCCACTAGGGACCTCTCCAGCTCCGGGGTGGCCCCCGCCATCTTCACCAGCGTCGCGCGGATAAGAGAGGCCTTCTCCGCGGAGAAGTTGCGAGCTCCTACCTGCTGAGACAGGTGCGCATAGAGCGGCAAGGGCCCATCCTCAACCGGCGCCGCGCCCACGACGAGGGGAGCGCTGGACCCGGCGTCAGCGTCGGACATGGCGCCGCCGAGGGTCACGAGTTGCCCGGCTGCACCGCGTGAGACCTGCGCCACCTCGGACACCAGTGAGCCGACGTCGGAGAACCCTTTGGCGCGCGCGTACCGCTTGGTCCGGTCCTCGCCGGACGACAGTTCCGTGACGCGCGCGCTGAGCGCCGCCATGATCGCCTGCAGGGACTGCATTGCCTCGCCGCTCGCGCGAATCCACTCGACCGCCTCGTCACCCGTCAACGCGCGCGGTTCCACGCCCTCAAGCCCGGCAAGACCGGCGACCTGAGAACGAAGCACCTCAAGCGAAATCCGCATGAGACAAGCCAATCATCGGCCTCCGACAGAGGCCACATACCAGGACAAATCTGTGGATAACGCTCACGGTGAGCCGGGCGGGGGACGCGGGTTGAGCCATCGGGTCCGGAGGGGCGAGGCGCCCCTGGTACCCTCGCCACTCATGGACCTAGTGCCCCTGGACATCCCCGGCGCCCGCCAGACCGTGGAGCTCGAGAACCCGCACGGCGTTCTGTACAAAGTCCGGCTGGGCGGCGAGGTCATCAAGCGCGGCAGGGGCGGTTGGGCGATCCCGCTGCGGAACGGCAACACCGCACGGCTTAAGGCCAAGGGCTTGATTCCAGGTTTTCAAGTCCTCAAACTTGAGGATGAGACCCTCTTCGACATGGGCGAAGGCGTCGGCAAGCTCGAGCGCATCACCATGTTCGCACCGATTCTGCTGGTGATCTGGGTGCCGTTCGGCCTGGTACTCGGCCTATTGCTGTTCTTCTTGGGGCTTCCGCTGGTCAAGAACCTGCAGGTTCCACGCCCAATGCGCATCGCCGTCCCCATCGTCAACTTCGCGGCCGGCGCGATCATCCTCACGCTCCTGACCGGCCACATCGGCATCTGGGGTTAGGCTTACCCCGTGACGCGCAAGGCACTTTCGCCCTTTATCTAGGCCAGCAGAGCACCTGCTGGCCTGACAGGACGAGCCGCGCCAGCGTCGGGCCCCAAAAGGCCCCCGGGCGGCCGATAGAATCCAACCGATTCCCAGCCGGAGAGCCCCCCACATGACTGACCTAAATCCCCTGGACAGCGCCGCTATCGCCGCCGCGGTGTCCGACGCTGTGGCCGCCTTCGCCGCGGCCGTCACCCTTGACCAGCTCAAGGATGCGCGCCTTGCCCACACGGGCGACAAGGCGCCGTTGACGCTCGCAAACCGCGTGATCGGCTCGCTTGACGCTGCACAGAAGGCCGACGCTGGCAAAACCATGGGCGCCGCCCGCGCCGAGATCGGGCGTGCGTTGGCAGCCCGTCAGGCCGAACTCGAGGCCGAGCGCGACGAGCGCGTGCTCGTCGAGGAGGCGGTTGACGTCACCCTTCCCGTGACGCGCCGTGCCAAGCTCGGCGCCCGGCACCCCTCGAGGCGCTCCAAGAGCGCATGTGCGACACCTTCGTGGCCATGGGCTGGGAGGTCGCCGACGGCCCCGAGATGGAGGCCGAGTGGTTCAACTTCGACGCCCTCAACTTTGACCCCGACCACCCCGCGCGCGAGATGCAGGACACGTTCTTCATCGACCCGCCCAAGTCCGGCGTGGTGCTGCGCACGCACACCAGCCCCGTGCAGGTGCGCGCCGCCCTGGCCCGCCGCGAGGCACTGGTCAACGAGGGCCGCGGCATCTACGTCATCTGCCCGGGCAAGACCTTCCGCACCGATGAGCTCGACGCCACCCACACGCCCGTCTTCCACCAGATCGAGGGCCTGGCCGTGGACAAGGGCCTCACGATGGCGCACCTCAAGGGCACCTTGGACGCCTTCGCGCGCAGCCTGTTCGGCCCCGACGCCGTGACGCGCCTCCGCCCCAGCTTCTTCCCCTTCACCGAGCCGAGCGCAGAGATGGACCTGCGCTGCTTCGTCTGCGGCGGAAGCGATCCCGACTGCCGCACCTGCCGGGGAACCGGGTGGATTGAGTGGGGCGGCTGCGGCATGACGCACCCCAACGTATTGAAAGCAGCTGGAATCGATCCTGAGGTGTACACCGCCTTTGCGTTCGGAATGGGCATCGAACGCACCCTCATGTTCCGCCACGGCGTGCGTGACATGCGGGACATGGTCGAGGGCGACGTCCGCTTCTCCCAGCAGTTTGGCCTGGAGGTCTGACATGCCCAAGATTCCGCTGAAATGGCTCGCCGAGTCCGTGGACCTCGTCCCCGGCTCGACCCCCGAGGACGTCGCCACGGCGCTCGCCTCCGTCGGCCTCGAGGAGGAAGGCATCGAGGGCGGCGGCGTCGTTGGCCCACTCGTCGTTGGCCGCGTCCTGTCCGTCGTCTCCGAGCCGCAGTCAAACGGCAAGACCATCAACTACTGCCGCGTTGACGTCGGCGAGTTCAACGATCCCGCAGGGCCCGGCCACGCGCCCGACGACAAGGTTGAGTACCCCACGAGCCGCGGCATCGTCTGTGGTGCCCACAACTTCGTTGCGGGCGATTGGGTAGTGGTGGTTCTGCCAGGCGCGACGCTGCCAGGTCCGTTCCCCATCAGTGGGCGCAAGACTTATGGCCACTGGTCCGACGGCATGATCTGCTCTGCGCGAGAGCTCGGCTTGGGCGAGGATCACGCGGGCATCATCGTGCTCACAGAGCTCGGTTTCGACGCTGCGGATCTCACCGAAGGCCAAGACGCGATCAAGCTCCTCGGCCTCGACGAGTCCACGATCGAGATCAACGTCACCCCCGACCGCGGCTACTCCTTCTCCATCCGCGGGGTCGCCCGTGAGTACTCCCACGCCACGGGCCAGGAGTTCAGGGACCCTGCGGCCATCGAGCTCACCGGCACTCCCACAGGCGGCTTCGAGATCGCGCTGGAAGACCAAGCCCCCATCCGCGGCAACGTGGGCTGCGACCGCTTCGCGGCGCGCATCCTGCGCGGCTTCGACCCCACGGCACCGTCCCCGCAGGAGATCAAGCGCCGCCTCGAGCAGTCCGGCATGCGCTCGGTCTCCCTCGCAGTCGACGTCACCAACTACGTGATGCTCGAGCTGGGCCACCCCCTGCACGCCTACGACCTTGCCAAGGTGACGGCGCCGCTGGTGGTGCGTAGAGCGTCGGGCGGGGAGAAGCTGACGACCCTCGATGGCGCGGAGCGATACCTGGACCTCGAGGACATCCTGGTCTGCGACTCCGAGGGCGGGCGCGGCGCGCGGGCCGTGGGGCTTGGCGGCGTGATGGGCGGCCTCGAGACCGAGGTTTCGGAGACGACAACCGACATTCTGCTTGAGGCGGCGCACTGGGACCCGGTGACGATTGCGCGGACGGCGCGGCGGCACAAGCTGGGGTCGGAGGCGTCGCGGCGGTATGAGCGGGGCGTGGACACGGCCCTCGCGCCCATCGCGATCGAGCGCGCGCTCACGCTGATGCAGGAGTTCGGCGGCGGCACGATCGAGGACGTCTACACGGACATCGACAACACCGTGCCGCCGGCCGCGATCCCCATGGACGTGAGCTTCCCCGGCGAGATCGTGGGCGTGGAGTATTCGCCCGACGAGGTGGTTGCGTCCCTGGTAAAGGTCGGCTGCAGCGTGGATCGGGACAGTGGTGTTGGAAACGGCACCGAGAGCCTGCTCGTGACGCCGCCCACGTGGCGGCCGGACCTGGTGGCGCCCATCAACCTGGTGGAGGAGGTGGGGCGGCTGCACGGGTACGCGAACGTGCCGTCGGTGCTGCCGGTGGCGCCGCCTGGGCGCGGCTACACGCACGACCAGCACGTGCGGTCCACGGTGGCGCGCACGCTCGCGGAATGGGGCCTGACCGAGGTGCTCACGTACCCGTTCATGTCCGCTGCCCGCTTGGACGAGCTGCAGATTCCCGAGGGCGACATCCGACGCGATGTGGTGCGGCTCGCCAATCCGCTGTCTGCGGACCTGCCGCTGCTGCGGACGTCTCTGATGGCGACTTTGGTTGATGCCGTGCGTGTGAACCTCTCGCGTGGTGCGCAGGATGTGGCCATCTACGAGGTGGGACGCGTCTATCGCGCCTCCCGCATGGGCGAGATCCCGGCGCACGTTGATGGGGTCGCGATCACGCCCGACGAGGTGGAGCGGCTCGACGATGCCCTCGGCGAGCAACCGCGCCGCGTCGCCGGCATCATGACGGGTGCGCGCGAGGCGGCTGATTGGTCCGGTCCCGCCGTGCCCTGGGGATGGGCCGACGCTGTGGCCGCGGTTGAGCGTGTGGCCTCCGTTGTGGGGGTTTCGCTTTCCGTGGTCGCCGATCGCGTGGCGCCGTTCCACCCTGGCCGCTGCGCGTCGCTGTACGTGGGCGAGGACCTCATTGGCGTGGCGGGGGAATTGCACCCCAAGGTGCTGGAGACGCTGGGTCTGCCGGCGCGGACGGTGGCGTTCGAACTGGTGCTGAACCCTTTGGTGGCGCTGACTGCTGGTGTGATTGCTGCGGCCACGCCCGTGGCCGGTCACCCGCTCGCGAAGGAGGACTTCGCGTTTGTGGTGTCTTCGTCCGTGGCGGCTGGTGACCTGGTCGCCGCGCTGCGCGCGGGTCACGAGTTCGTCGAGGACGTCCGCGTGTTCGACGTCTACGAAGGGCCGCAGGTGGGCGAGGGCCGCAAGTCTGTGGCTGTGAACGTGGTGATGCGTGCAGCTGATCGAACGCTTTCCGCCGAGGACGTGCTCGCGGTGAGGACGGCGCTCATCGCTGCGGCCGCGCAGGAATTTGGGGCGGTGCTCCGCTGAGCGCCCGGCGTCAACCAGACGGCTCCTCGTTGTGAGGGTCGGCGACTATGTTCGGCTTGCCGTCGACGCGTTCGATCGCGGAGAAGATGAGCACGCGCTGCTAATGCGTGCATCGCTGTCGACGGTACCGCAGCCAAGCGGTATCCCGACCTCGGAGTAACTGAGCGATATTGCTGCTTCCTACGTGACAGCGCCGGGATTCTGGGGCCGATGGCGCTGCCTGGCGTCGACATACTTGTCCAGCAATTCCCCATCGCGCTCTTGGACCCTAAGGTCCGGAACCGCGACCTCGCATACACCGTCTACAAGTTCTACAGGTGCAATGTCGCGCATGGCGATGAGTTTGACGAGGGTTTCGGCCTCAACGAAGACGTTCGTTCCAACCCAGAGGGCACGACGTTCCGTGTCGCTGAGGGCACCTTGATGCTGAGCAACCGGCTCGTCTGGGGCCTTCTTGCTTGCGTGGTCTTCGCGGAAGAGAATTCTGAGGAGCGTGTCCCGGATGGCTACCACTTCACCTACGGTGGACGCGTGCGCATGTTCATCAACGATTGGTGGGGCTCCGGTACGCGATTTGAGCAGTCGATCGCGCCACTTTCGGTCGCGCCAACTCTGACCCTCGACTTCCAAGAGTGGATGCCATAGGGCGCGCGCGTTCGCCACGACTTGGCGCGCGGGTCGGCTACTTGGATCGGATCTTGCGTGCGTCTAGGACCCCGAAACCGTCCATGAGTGTCTTCTTCAACACGATTCGCAGCTCGTCGAAATTCCGTTCTGCGGGTCCGAGGCGGCCGAAGTCGATCGAGTACCAGAGGTTCGGGTAGTCAGCATCCGCTAGAGGCTGCCGCCAGCCCAGCGCGAGCAGTCCCTTGTACTCCTGCACTGTCAACGTTGCGGATCCCCCGTGCGACTTATCGTTCGAGGCTTCCACGAGGAAGCGGCCCTCCTCTCTTCGGCATTGCACGTAGGCACCCCGCTTCCCGAATTCCAGGACAAATGCGGAGCCGGTAGAAGCCTGCTCGGCCCAGTCACGAACGAGACCGTCAAAGTCGCCCCAGGTCTTGAAATCCGGACCATGCGAAGTGGCGCCTGCACCGCTCTTTTCGCGCTTACGCGTTGTTCTTCCGCTGCCTGTTAGTGCGATCGCAGCGGCGGACTTCGCGTAGCGGCGCAGGCTCTGTTCGACCTGAGTGTCGAACGAAATCGCCCCCGGCGGCATACGCGTGACGTCAATCAGCAGGTCGTAGTTGTACCCGCTCAAGTCGCACAGGACTTCCACGTTGTCGGCGTCCAACTCTCCTTCGTCTATCAGCAAGAGCGCTGCGTCGACGAACTCGAGGAGCACCGGATTCAGCCCCTGACGCAACTGCTGTGTCAGGTTCTCGCCGGCGAAGTCTTTGAACGCGCCCCAAAGTCCCATCAGACCTCTCCTTTCCCGGGTATTGCGCTCCGCTCTCTCCGGACTCTACCGCTCAAGCGCCGTCGTTCTTGATGGCAAAGGGCATCGCGTGAGACCCGTCAGGCGTTCAGGTTCGTATCGCCCGCGGACCGTGCACCACAATGTCTCCATGCCCCGCACCGCAGCGGCCAACAAGCCACCCGCCAAGGACCAGCCCCTCGAGTCCACTCTCTGGAAGGCCGCCGACGCCCTCCGCAACAACATGGACGCCGCCGAGTACAAGCACGTAGTCCTGGGCCTGATCTTCCTCAAGTACATCTCTGACGCGTTCGAGGACCAGCACGCCAAGCTCATGGCCGAGGAAGCAGAGACAGGCGCAGATCCAGAAGACAAGGACGAGTACACCAAGGACGGCGTCTTCTTCGTCCCCCCAGAAGCCCGCTGGGACCACCTACGAGACAACGCCCGGCAGCCAAACATCGGCCAGCTCATCGACAGTGCGATGGACGCCATCGAGCGCACGAACACCTCGCTCAAGGACGTTCTCAGCAAGAACTACGCCCGCGAGCGACTAGACAAGCGGCGCCTCGGCGACCTCATCGACCTCCTGAGCAACATCACGATCGGCGACAAGGAAGCCCAGAGTCGAGATGTGCTCGGAAGGGTCTACGAATACTTCCTCAGCCAGTTCGCCTCCGCAGAAGGCAAGAAGGGCGGCGAGTTCTACACGCCCCGCAGCATCGTCCGCCTCCTCGTAGAGATGATCGAGCCTTACAAGGGCCGCGTCTATGACCCCTGCTGTGGTAGCTCGGGCATGTTCGTCCAGTCGGTCGACTTCATCAAGGCGCACGCGAACGGCAACGGCAACGGCGGCCACTCGCCGGCGGACATCTCCGTCTACGGACAAGAGTCCAACCACACCACGTGGCGCCTCGCCAAGATGAACCTCGCGATCCGCGGCATCGACGGCCAGATCGCCTGGGGCGACACGTTCCACAACGACAAGCACCCCGACCTCAAGGCTGACTTCATCCTCGCCAACCCGCCCTTCAACATCTCGGACTGGGGCGGCGAGCGCCTTGCCGACGACAAGCGCTGGCAGTACGGCACCCCGCCAAAGGGCAATGCGAACTTCGGCTGGGTTCAGCACATGGTGAGCAAGCTATCGCCCGACGGTGTGGCTGGCTTTGTCCTCGCCAACGGCAGCATGTCTTCCAACCAGTCGGGCGAGGGCGAGATTCGCAAGAACCTCGTCGAGGCTGGCTTGGTCGACTGCATGGTGGCACTACCAGGTCAGTTGTTCTACTCGACTCAGATCCCCGTTTGCCTTTGGTTCCTCGCTCGCGACCGTTCAGGCAAGAACGACCTGCGCGACCGGCGTGACGAGATTCTCTTCATCGACGCCCGCAACCTCGGTCACATGGAGTCGCGCACACTCAAGAACCTGTCCGACGCTGACATCGCCAAGATCGCTGACACCTACCACGCGTGGCGCGGCGAAGTGGGGGCGGGGGAGTTCGAGGACGTTCCCGGCTTCACGAAGGCTGCGAGCCTTGACGAGGTGCGCAAGCACGGGCACGTCCTCACGCCCGGCCGCTACGTCGGTGCCGCCGCGGCCGACGAGGACGACGAACCGTTCGACGAGAAGATGAGGCGCCTCGTCGCGCAACTGCGAGAGCAGCGGGCCGAAGCCGCCCGCCTCGACGCCGAGATCAACAAGAACCTCGCGGAGCTCGGCCATGGCGGCTGACCTCACGCGCATGCGTCTCGGCGACTTCGTCGAACTCAAGCGTGGGTACGACCTACCGAAGCAACGGCGCAGCCCGGGCAACATCCCCGTGGTTTCTTCTGGAGGCGTTACGGACTTCCACGTGGAGGCCAAGGTCTGTGGTCCAGGCGTCGTCACAGGACGGTATGGGACGATCGGCGAGGTCTTTTACGTCGAGGGGGACTTCTGGCCCCTAAACACTGCGTTGTATGTGTCGGACTTCAAGGGTAACGACCCGCGGTTCGTGAGTTACTTCTTGCGAACGCTCGACTTCCTGAAGTACTCGGACAAAGCGGCTGTGCCTGGCGTGAACCGCAACCACCTTCACGAGGCAATTGTCGATGTGCCGGGAGTCGACGAGCAGCGCCGCATCGCCCACATCCTCGGGACCCTCGACGACAAGATCGAACTCAATCGCCGCACGAGCGCCACGCTCGAGGAGATGGCTCGAGCTCTCTTCAAGTCCTGGTTCGTCGACTTCGACCCAGTCCGGGCCAAGGCCGAGGGTCGCGACACTGGCCTCCCACTGCTCGTAGCAGACCTCTTCCCAGACCGATTCGATGACTCCGAACACGGTGAAACCCCGGCGGGCTGGGCCGCGGGCAAAGTCGGTGACGTTGTGTGGTGCAACGCTCACACGCTCGGCGCTAGTCAGCTTCCGGCGACCGTACGCTACCTGGATCTGGGGGGCGCCAAGTGGGGCTCGATCCTCGAGGTGCAACGACTTGGCGGTGAGGCGATACCGAGCCGTGCGCGACGCGATTTGCGCAGGGGCGACACTGTGATTGGGACCGTGCGGCCGGGCAATGGCTCGTACGCGCGAATCGAAGAAGATGGACTCATCGGCTCGACAGGTTTCGCCGTGCTAACTCCGAAGTCGGACAGCGACCGCGATTTCGTGTACCTGGCGGCGACCGCGCCGCGGCAGATTGACCAGCTCGAGGCGCTCGCGGACGGGGGTGCCTATCCCGCCGTGCGCCCGCAAGCTGTCTCTGACTTGCCGGTGGTTGTCCCCCCGGAACACTTGCGCCGCGAGTTCGCTCGCGCCGTATCGCCGCTGCTTAACCTTGTGTCGGCGGCGACCCGCGAAAGCGCCGTACTCCGCGGTGCCCGCGATACGCTCCTCGAAGAACTCATTAGCTAGGCCCGTCGGGTGGTAGCACTGGCTGTTCGCGTGGCGCAGCAACCGAGCGGGACCCGGCGCGTGGCTCGATTGAGATTGGCGCGGAGGAGGCAGTGATCCATGTGGATTACCGGCGGCGTCGACCTTCCCGACGAAGTCGTGGAAGCTCACGCGAGGGGGAGTTAGTTTTCTTCGTTGGGGCGGGGGCGTCGCGCGCGAGACCGTCGAGTCTGCCGCTGTATGACGGCTTGGCACGCCAGCTCGCAAAGCTTGCGGCTCACAAATTCTCTCGCCGTGGTGGGCTCGACTACTTCGTTGGTTCGCTTGAATCCTTGCCAGGTGGTTTTGACGCGCACAGGCACGCACACGCGATCATCTCGAACCCTAAGTCACGTTTCAACACAATGCACCAGGTCGTCGTTGCTCTAGCGCGCTCGAGTGGCGCCCCGCGCATCGTGACGACCAACTATGACGACCACCTTGCAACTGCAGCGCGCGACGACGGCCTTGGGGAACTGGAAACCTGGTGCGCGCCCGCCGTGCCGCTCGGGCATAACTTCAGCGGACTCGTACACTTGCACGGGTCGATCACACGTCCGCCAGACGAGATGGTGCTTACAGATCGCGACTTTGGCAGGGCGTACTTGACCCAAGCATGGGCGCCGCGGTTCCTCTTGCCCATGTTCGACAGGTATACCGTCCTCTTCATCGGATACGGTCACGACGATCCCGTGATGCGGTACCTCGCATTGGGGCTCCCATCCCACGACGCGAACGGTCGGCCGCGTCGATTCGCGTTCACGAGCGAGCCTGCCGATCCGAAGTGGCAGTACCTGGGTATTACTCCAATCGGATACAGCGCAAGAGGACGCGATCATCGCGACCTGAACGCGGCGCTCGACGCCTGGAGTCTTCGTGCCACGATGGGTCAGACGGAGCACGAGGCCCGCGCGCGCGAGATAGTTGGATCGGGTACGACAATCCAACCCGTTGAGCGCGATTACCTCCTTGGACGGCTGAGGGTTATCGACGGCGTTCGAGACTTTGTCAAAGCTGTGAGCGACCAGGAACCGGCTTCGAAGATCGCCTGGTTACAGTGGCTCGACGATTTCCCCGACTTTCGATCCAACTTTTCGGGAGGCGCAGCGTCAGAGGCTGGCCTGCTTCTAGGAGATTGGTTCTGCGACGAGTTCGTGAGGTCGCCCGAACTCAATGGTGCTGCGTTGCAGACGGTGCAGCGGCTTGGCCAGGTATGGAACCGTGCACTAGTTCGAAGCGCATCCTGGGCGGTGCGAAACCTAGCCAAGGATGATCCGACGGCCGCGGGCCGATGGAAGGCGCTACTTGCCAGTTCGATTTACGGGCACTCTGCGCTCGGCGACTTGGAAAGCTTGCTCCCCTATGAGCCATCGGCAGATGCAGAGGAGCTTCCATTGCTTCGCGCCGCAATGCGTCCGTCTCTGGCGCTGAAGCGTCGCTGGACTCTTACGGGCGAGCCAAGTCCGTTCGACCCTCCAAATGCCGAAGTCGTCTGGGGCAGCGACGAGCACGAACTCACTGCAAATCTGGCAAAGATTCTGGAGGAGCGCCCCAACGGCGAGCCAACACTGGGCGCAGCGCTTGAGGACGCGCTCGACGCTGCGTATGACCTCCAAACCGCTTATCACGGAGATCGGCACTGGGACGCGCTGAGCTTTGGAAGGTCGGCGATTGAGCCTCATGCGCAAGACGATTTCAGAGACCCGATAGACGCCATAGTCGACGCGCTGCGCGACTACGGCGAGAAGGCTCTCTCAAGTAACGCTGGACTCCCCGAACGATGGTGGTCGTTCGACAAGCCGTTGTTCCGTCGCCTGGCTGTGCACTTGGTCGCGTGCGATGACAAGCGCGACGGTGACGCGAAGGTCGAGTGGCTGTTGGCCAGGGAAACTCTCTATGAAACTGATCTGAAGCATGAGGCGTATGGGGTGCTGGCGCAATCGGTCGGCGCCGCTTCGGCTGAGGTGCGACGGCGGCTAGTCGAGACCGCGCTGAGGGGTCCAGAACTGCCGGACGACATCGCCGACAGAGAGCGACATATCGCGTACTCAAAGTACAACTTGCTCGTTTGGCTGGTGACCGCACGTCCCGAGTGGCCCGAAGCGGTCAAGGCCCTCGCAGAGATCCAAGAGGCATACCCCCACTTTGAAGCACGAGATCACCCCGATCTCGACCGTTGGAAGTCTGGAGGGACTTGGGGTGGAGTGCCGCCGATGGAACTCGAGACTTTCGCGCGACTGTTCCGCGACGACCCCTACGGTGCGCTGACGGAATTGATAGGCCGCGAATACTCCGAGCGCAACTTCGGGGAACCGACCTGGCATGATGCACTGCGTCTAGTCACGGACTTCGTGTCTCGGGATCCGGGCTCGGGAGAGGTCTTGTGGGATCTGGTTGAGTCCGCTCCGAGCCTCTCTGGCCGCAGCGAGCACGTGTTCCGAGCCACGATTGATGGTTGGGCGGTAGCCGACGTCGCCGGTCTCGGCCGCAGTCTCGTTGAGCGGGTCGCGAGCCAGACTCGGTTCCCCGAGAGCGCGAGGTCGGTAAGCAGGTTTCTCCTGGCGCAGGTGAAACGGCGAGTGGACTCGGACGAAACTGTCGCGCTCGCGGCCATGCGCGACACCGCGCGCCAGCTTTGGAGAGAACAGGGCCCGGCATTTGACTCGCAGTACGTTGACGATCCAGTATCAACCGCACCGCTTTGGCTCAACTCATGGCCTGGCGACCTGGCGCAGTACTGGATTTCAGAGATTGATCGGCGCTGGCGCAAGCATCGTGGCGACTGGAGCGGGTTGAATTCCGAAGAGCGCGATGCGCTCGAAGCGCTGTTTGCAGGGTCGCGCTCCGTACTTGATGCTGTTGAACCTGCAGCGGCGGCGCATCTGTTCTTCTTGTTCGCGGCGGACGAGGTATTCGCGCGGGCGCGGATCCTTCCGCTGTTTAGTGACGACGCTTCAGCTCGGCTTGCGTGGACCTCGTACTTGTACCATCCGCGCTATGACGATCGGCTTCTTGCCGCAGGGTTCTTGGAGTGTGTCTTGCGCGAGTTCAATCGGCTTGGCGACCTGCGAGAGGATGACCTACGAGCGCAGTTTCTCGGACTTGTCGTAGCTGTGGTGTCGTACGCGGGAATCGCGGAAAAGGATCGCAACTCGTTACTGACGGCGACGGTCACCAGCGGAGGCGGCGCCCACGCGATCGCGTTCGCGGAAGCGGTGGTTCGTTTCGTTTCAGACGAGTCGGTCGACGGCGAACAGCTTTGGAGCCACTGGCTAAGGCGGCACCTCGGGGCGAGGCTCGACGGACGCCCTCGCGAGGCTGAGGGGACAGAACTCGCGCACTGGGCAGACGTGGTGCCATGGATGGGATCTCAGATCCCAGCTGCCGCTGCTTTGTTCGGAAACCGAGGCATCGGCCTCGCGGCGCGCTTTCACGCTCCAGACGTGGACGCTGCGGTACTCGCTGAGCACGGCGCGACCCTAGTCGCTTTCTTCTCTGAGCGATTGCGCAACTCACGTTCCCTGGATCATCTCTCGATGTACGAGATGCGGGAGTTCATCGAAGAGTTGACTGGCGCTCTCGGCGAGACGGTCGTCCAGCCCCTGGTCGACGCTGCAAACGAAGTCGGAATTCTTGGGCGCTAGAGCCGAGCGCTCCGACGTCGGATGTTGTTGAAGGTGAGAAGGAAACTCATCCCGTTGACGAGTTGAGGCTGCACATCTCGAAGTATGGTCGGCGCATTTATACCATGGGATACCGCACTTCAGGGCCGAAGTCGGGGACGATCGCGGCCATCGGTGGGCTCCTTGCCGGATCTTGGTGCTTGCTCGTTCTGCCTCCCCTATGGACTGGCGACATCTGGCTAGACAAGTCCTGGTACATCCCCTATGTCGTCTGGGGTCCTCCAATCGCGTCGGTTGGCTGTCTTGTTCTCTATTTCAGTCTGCCGAAGAGGATCGAAGATCTCCGCGACGAATACGCGAAAAACCCCGAAACCAGCTCGCCTGAGGCGTTCCTCGCAGAACTACGTGGACGCCGCATGGACGCTGGTAGAGCAGCCGGAGTTCACGTTGACCCGCGTGCATTCAACGCCGTCGATGCATCAAAGGTGAATCAGTGGGAGCGTCAGTACCACCAGATTCGCCTCGGTCGAGCGAGCTCGACCGCGACGTCAGAGGAGACCCTCCGAGAGATGGCCGCGAACGATCCCTCTGACGAAGTGCGCGAGGCGGCGCATGCGACCCTTCGACGTTTGGGCAAGTAGTTTCGGGCACCAGCTCCGGGTAGTCGATCTTCGCCCGCTGTTGCAAAGACCTAGTTTGAGGCGAGGAACTTGCCCAGAGGGAGCATGAGGCGGGACTGGACCGAAGGCGCTTGTGAACCGAAGCTCAGCCATGGTTGGTTGGGGCATCGGCGTCCTTCTGCACACCTGGGGCTGCGGGTGCCGTTCGCTGACGACACAACGGTGTTGTCGCGCAAGTCGGTGCGCTTGCGGCAAACTACCGAGCTTATGGCCCGAGCTGCAACGCCGGTGATCGCGATGGAAGTTGCCGGTCGGCCGCGTCCTTGTTTGGCAATCATCGTGCTTTCGCGTTGCACTTCTCGCGACATTGAGCAAAAATACTCAGTGTGTTGAGTAATTCGTCAAGAGGCTTTGAGCGTACCTACGCCGCTCAGCTCGAAGAACGCCTGCGCGAGCCTCGCAGGTTTATCCAGGCGGTGACTGGCCCACGGCAAGTTGGCAAGACAACGCTCGTAACTCAGGCGACTGGGCGGCTCACTGTGCCGGTCCAATTCGCGAGTGCCGATGGAACCTCGCTGGCAACGCCAACGTGGCTAGAGCAGCAGTGGGAGGCCGCGCGCGTAGCTGCGCGCGTTGGCGGTGCGGTGCTCGTGATCGACGAGGTGCAAAAAAGTCCACAACTGGTCCGAGGCGGTGAAGAAGCTGTGGGACGAGGACACTCGCACGGGCACCGACGTCAAGGTTGTAGTGCTGGGTTCCGCTCCGCTCCTCGTGACCAACGGGCTCACTGAGTCTCTGGCAGGGCGCTTCGAGCAGATTCATGTTCCACATTGGTCCTACCCCGAGATGCATGCCGCCTTTGGGTTCGACCTCGACCACTACATCTGCTTCGGTGGCTACCCCGGCGCCGCCACCCTCGCAGATAATCCGCCGCGATGGCAGCGGTATGTGCTCGACTCTCTTATTGAGACAACGATCTCGCGGGATGTGCTCCTCAACAACCGAGTCGACAAACCTGCTCTCCTTCGCAGTGTCTTCAATCTTGCGTGCGAGTACTCAGGCGAACTGTTGAGCTTCTCCAAGATGCTGGGCCAGCTAGTCGACGCGGGCAACACGACGACCCTTGCCCACTATCTGCGGCTGCTCGAGGGTGCGGGTATGGCCACGGGCTTGCAAAAACACTCCGGTTCCGTCGTGCGTTCGCGCGGTTCCATACCCAAGCTTCAGGTGTTCAACACCGCGCTCATGACGGCAATGAGACCGCCCGGGGAGTGGGAAGACTTGAGGCCCGGTGATGGACGCTGGGGAAGATACGTCGAGTCCGCGGTCGGCGCGCACCTCGTCAACGCGGCCGCCGCTGGGCAGTGCCGCGTCGAGTACTGGCGAGAGCGCAACCACGAGGTGGACTATGTGCTGACCGTTCGCGGAAAAGTCACCGCGATCGAAGTCAAGAGTGGCACGCGAGCGGGTAGCCTCCCTGGTATTCAGGAGTTTCTTGACGTCCATGGACCCGCTAGGCCGCTCCTCGTCGGCGGCGGCGGAATCCCAGTGGACGAATTCTTGTCGATACCTGTAAGCGAGTGGGGGGAGTAGTGTCAGGTTTCAACGAAGACACCGTTGAGTACGCCGCCCTGGACTGGCTAGGCGAAGCTGGCTGGGACACCGCCTTCGGCCCCGACATCGAGCCCGACGGCCCCCATCCCGAACGCTCAAGTCTCGGCGAAACCATCCTCACCAAGCGCCTTCGCGAGGCACTGGAGCGCCTCAATCCCCAGTTGCCAGCGTCGGCCCTCGAGGTGGCCCTCACCAAGGTGCTGCGCGTCCCCGGCCCCGACCTCACCACCCGCAACCGCACCATGCATCGCCTGCTCGTGGACGGCGTGGACGTGGAGTACCGCGACGCGAGCGGCGCCATCCGCGGCGCCAAGGCTGCGCTCATCGACTTCGAGAACCCCGCCAACAACCACCTGCTCGCGGTCAACCAATTCACCATCATCGAGGACTCCCACAACCGCCGGCCCGACGTCATCCTGTTCGTCAACGGGCTGCCACTCGCCGTCATCGAGTTCAAGGCGCCCGGCCTCGGCGACGAGTGGGAGCACCACGCCCATAACCAGATCGGCACCTACAAGGAGGAGATCCCGTCCCTCTTCACCGCCAACGCGGCCGTCGTTCTGTCCGACGGCGTGGTCGCCAAGATCGGCAGCCTCACCGCTGGCACGGAGTGGTTCAAGACGTGGCGGACTCCGGGTGGCTCGGTGAACGGGCTCAAGGAGCTGATCGAGGGTGTGCTGACACCCGCCGCGCTGCTGGAGCTGCTCCGCACGTTCACGGTGTTCGAGGACGACGGTGGGGGAGCGCCCGTCAAGAAGCTTGCCGGGTATCACCAGTACTACGCGGTGCAGGAGGCGCTCGCGTCTACCGTGGCCGCGACTGGCGCTGGTGAGTCCGGTGCCGAGCCGGTGCCCGTGCCGGTGATCCCGCTCGAATTCGCCGCTGGTGCGTTCGGCGATGGCCAGACGCTCATCGCAGACGACGTAGAGTGGGCGACCGTTGACTTGGGCCGTTCGGTGGAGCCCGGCATGTTCCTGGCGCGGGTCACTGGGAAGTCGATGGAGCCACGCATCCCCGATGGTTCGCTGTGTCTGTTCCGCGCGCCGGCGACGACGGCACGCGCGAGGGTCGCGACGTGGTGGTGGAGTTGCGTGACTCCGTGGACCCCGAGACGGGCTCTCGGTACACGGTGAAGCGCTACTCCTCCGAGAAAGTGCTGGACGAGAACGGCGGGTGGCGGCATTCGCGCGTGACGCTCACGCCGGCGAACCCGGACTTTGAGCCGATCGTCATCGAGAACGTGGGGGAAGGCGACATCGCTGTGGTCGCCGAGTTCCTCGAGGTCGTGGAGGCGCCCGGCGGTGCCGCCGCACTCAACTCTGAACAGCGTCGGATTGGCGTGGTGTGGCACACGCAAGGCTCCGGCAAGTCCCTCACGATGGCGTTCTACGCGGGTGCCGTGATCCGCGAGCCCGCGATGCGCAACCCCACCATCGTGGTCATCACCGACCGCAACGACTTGGACCAGCAGCTCTTCGGCACCTTCGCGCGGTGCCGTGACCTGTTGCGCCAGGACCCGGTGCAGGCGGGGACGCGTGCTGAGCTGCGGGAGCTGCTGACTCGCGAGTCCGGAGGGGTGGTCTTCACGACCATCCAGAAGTTCTTCCCTGAGGAGAAGGGCGACACCTACCCCGCGCTGAGCGACCGCTCCAACATCGTGGTCATAGCGGACGAGGCGCACCGTAGCCAGTACGACTTCATCGACGGCTTTGCGCGCCACATGCGGGACGCGTTGCCCAACGCGTCGTTCATCGGGTTCACCGGGACGCCCATTGAGAGCACGGACGCGAACACGCGGGCCGTGTTCGGCGAGTACATCAGCGTCTACGACATCGAGCGCGCCGTCGAGGACGGCGCCACCGTGCCGATCTACTACGAATCGCGGCTGGCAGAGCTGAACCTGGACGAGTCCGAGCGTCCCACCATCGACCCCGACTTCGAGGAGGCGACCGAGTCCGAGGAGGAGTCCGGACGCGAGAAGCTCAAGAGCAAGTGGGCGGCGCTCGAGGCCATCGTGGGTTCCGGCAAGCGTCTGGATCTGGTGGCTCGGGACATCGTGGAGCACTTCGAGAACCGCACCGGCGAGGGCGGCGTAGCCGGCAAGGGGATGATCGTGGTGATGTCCCGCCGCATCGCGGTGGAGCTCTACGACCGGATCGTTGCGTTGCGGCCCGAGTGGGCCGACGGGTTCGTCAACGTGGTCATGACCGGCTCCGCTGCGGACGGTCCTGCCTGGCAGAAGCACATTCGCACCAAGCAGCAGCGCGAGGAACTCGCCGTGCGCTTCCGCGATCCAGCCGATCCGTTCCGGCTCGTGATCGTGCGCGACATGTGGCTCACCGGCTTCGATGCACCCTCGCTCCACACGATGTACGTGGACAAGCCCATGCGCGGCCACGGCCTCATGCAGGCCATAGCGCGCGTGAACCGGGTGTTCCGCGACAAGCAGGGCGGCCTGGTCGTCGACTACATCGGCCTTGCCGCCGAACTCAAGAAGGCCCTCGCCACCTACACCGAGAGCGGAGGCAAGGGGCGGCCGACACTGGACCAAGCGTCGGCCATTGCGGTTCTGCAGGAGAAGTACGAGGTGGTCGCCGCCATGTTTGCCGGCGAAGCGAGGCCCGATGCTGTGGTGCCCGCCTACGACTACCGCGCGCGGCTTGCCGGGGGCCAAGGCGACAAGTTGATCGCAGTCACCGAGGGGCTTGAGCACGTGTTGGCGCTGCGAGACGGGAAGGCGCGGTTCACGGCCGCCGTCTCCGACCTCAAGAAAGCGTTCTCGTTGGCGATTCCTTCCGAGTTCGCGCTGTCTGTGCGCGACGAGGTGGGCTACTTCGAACTGCTGTCTTCGAAGTTGACCCAGCGCACGCTCGATCCCGATGTGCGGCCGTTTGATGCCGATGCGGCGATCCGGCAGATCGTCTCGCGCGCGGTGGTGCCTGGAGGAGTGGTGGACATCTTCGCCGCCGCGGGGCTGGAGCGGCCAGAGATCTCGGTGCTCGACGTGCGGTTCCTCGACGAGATTCGCGGCATGCCGCAGCGGAACTTGGCCGTGGAGATGTTGGAGAAGCTGCTGCATGGTGAGATCCGGCGGCATGGTGCGCGGTCTGTCGTGTCCGGGCGGCGCTTCTCCGAGATGCTCGAGTTGTCCCTCATCAAGTACCGCAACCGGTCCATTGAGGCGGCGGCTGTGATCGCTGAACTGATCGGTATCGCGCGCGAGGTGCGCGAGGCCGATGCGCGGGGCGAAGAACTGGGACTCAACGAGGACGAATACGCCTTCTACGAGGCGCTTGACGACCACGCGGGCGTGCGCGAGGTCATGGGGGACGTGCAGTTGGCTGTGATCGCGCGCGAGCTGGTGGAGTCCGTGCGGGGCTCGGTGACGATCGACTGGACCATGCGCGAGGACGTTCGGGCGCGGATGCGGGTTCTAGTGAAGCGGACGCTCAAGAAGTACGGGTACCCACCCGACAAGGCGGACGAGGCGGTGCGGACTGTCATTGCTCAAGCTGAGGCGTCAAGCAGGTTGTGGACGAGCTGAGTCTGGCGTTCGAAACCACCTGTCCGGGTGCCGCTAGAGTGCGGACCGTGGAATGGATTGACTACTCCGTCGACGCGGAGGCACTGGTGCCAGCGCCGATTGACTTCGTGTGGCAATGCATCGCGGATCCGGCCAACATGCCGCAGACGCGACCTGGTGTGTTGATTGCGGTGACGGCTAGCGGCGAGGTAGGGACGGCGCAGCACGCCTTCTTCGTAGAGGTGAAGCATCCCCATACGGGGTTGCACCATCTGTACAAGACGCGCGTGCTCAAGGCGGAACCGCCCTCAACGTGGGCGACGCTCACCGAGACCGCGGGCTACAGCGCCCGTGAGTACTGGATGACGTCCACAGGTGAGTTGCCCGGCACCACGCGAATTGTTGCCCACGCCATGTTCCGCGAGGTTGTGCCAAAGGACAAGGAACGTCGTTTGGGGACGTATCGAAAGGAACGCGCGGCGCACCAACAAGAACACGCGGACCAAGACATCGCCTACTTCGCCACAGCCGTCGCGCGTCTGCACGAGGCTGCGACGAGCTAGGTTCCTGCCAGGTCATCGTGGCTACGTGTGGGCACTGAAGTCGTGTGATTCGTGCCACTCGCTACGAATTGTCAGGCCGGAGGTCCTGCAGGATCCGCGGGAAGTGAGGGACCATAGAACGATGAAGAAGCTCATCGCACCCCTGGCGATCATCGCCACGCTCGCTCTTGCCGGCTGCAGCAGTTCGGATGACCCGACCCAAGCCTCCGGCGAATCCGCGCAGCCCACGGCCACAGCCCCGGCGCAGCAGGAGCAGACCTCCCCTGCAGAGACGGAGCAGGCCGCCCCCGACCTCACAGGCACCTGGAAGCAGACGAACTCCAATAGCGAGACGGACTACCAGCAGGCGACCATCACGGACGACACCATCTCGATCGACTGGGTCTCCGACGATGGGGATACGACCTCGATCTACTGGGTTGGCACTTTCGTTGCTCCGACAGACGCGGCGGACTCCTTTGTCGTGACCTCTGAGCGCGACAAGGAAGCGACCGACACTGCGCTGCTTGCTTCGACTGATGACACCAAGGACTTCACCTTTGAGGACGGGGTGCTGAGCTACAAATTGTCAGCCCTGGGGACCACGATGACGGTCAAGATGGAGAAGCAGTAGTCGGTCGCCCAGAGCACCTTCGGACCTCGTAGGACCGCGGCGCTGTCGCATGGTGGCGCAGCGGTTCGGTGAAGAGTGGGTGGCGACAGTAGGTTTCGCGAACTCGTAGATCTGTTGAGAGTGTACGTTGTCGTCAGGATGTCAAAAACGTACAATATTGACATGAACCAGATCAGTTCAACGCACGCCCGCCAGAAGTGGGCGGAGACCGTCGAGGCCGCGCGCCGTGAGCCGGTCACCGTCACCGATCACGGACGCGAGACCGTGACCATCATGGATGCTGACCTCAGTCGACGCGCGCTGCAGGCGCTTGAGGATGCTGAAGACGCTCGCGCCGCAGACGAGGCGAGGAAGGCCACGCTCGCGGGCGCGCCCACTGTCGCACTCGAAGACCTCGCGCGCGAGCTGGGCATCGAGCTTGACTGATCAGTACGCGGTCGAGATCTCCGAACGCGCCGCACGTGACATCAAGAAACTCGACCGCGTGGCCCAGACCCGCGTGCTGAAGGCGATCGGTCTCCTGCGCAGCCATCCGCGACCCTCGGGCGCCCGAGCGATCACTGGCCGCCACGGATATCTACGCGTGCGCGTGGGGGACTACCGCGTCGTCTACACCGTGGACGAGGGGCGCCTGATCGTGCTCGTTGTTGCTGCGGGGCATAGACGCGAGATCTACCGAGCCCTCCCGTGAGCGCATCCGCGCCGAAGCCGCGCGATCTTCAAGAAGTCCCGCCGTCGCGCGCGAGCCGCAGGCGTGAGCGTCTTCCGCGGGCCGAACTCCGAGCGTCGGTGCACGTACAGTGGTGACCTTGCAGGTCCTGAAGTGAAGGACGTGGCTTGGCGCTAACGAACTCGCCGCACCCCTGAGTTGCCCGCCGCCCTGTCGTAGGCTCGAGAGATGCGGTACGGGTTGGTCACGATTGGGGCGCTGGCGCTTCTCGCCCTCGCAGGCTGCACGCCCGATCCCGGCTTCACAACAAACACCACGCAGGCGCCCGTCACCACCCCCTCAACGTCACCAACCCAACCCAACCCCACCGTCGGGCAACTAGTCGCGGTTCAACTAACAGTCGCCGAAGGCACCAACCCCGGATCAGCGGAAGGCCAGTCCCTCAAGCTCCCGCCAGGCTGGCAGGCCGAGGTCTGGGCCAACGTCCCCGGCGCGCGCCTCGCCGCGTGGGACCCCAGCGGCAGCCTCCTCGTGAGCAGCGGAGGCGACGGCACGGTCACCCGCCTCACCCCAACCGAAGACGGCAAGGCACCAAAGACAGAAGTAGTCCTCGACGGCCTCAACAACCCTCAAGGCCTCGGCTTCGCGCTCAACGGCAAGATCCTCGTCGTGGGCGAGGGCGACAAGATCGTCACCTACGACTACCTGGACGGCACCGTGACCAACCCAACCACCCTCGTCGACAACCTGCCCACTTCCGGCCACGGCTCCAAGGGCATCGCGATCAGCGGCGACGTCGTGTACTACAGCCTCGGCTCGGCCGACAATCGCGACCCCCAGAGCCGCGAACAGACCCCGGCACGCGCCACGATCTGGCAGGTCGGCCTCAACGGAGAGGCCAACAAGGTCGTTGCCACAGGAGTGAGGAACGGCTTCGCACTCGCCATCGCCCCTGATAAAACCCTCTTCGCCGGCGTCAATCAGATGGACAACCAGCCCTACCCCTTCGACGACAGCACCGGCCAGCTCGGCCTCAACGTCCCCGACTACATCAACGAGAACCCCGTCGATCAGGTCACCCGCATCACGCCAGGCATCGACCTTGGCTGGCCGTTCTGCGTCCCCGACACCCGCGAGACGCCTACCAACACCAACGTTCCCTTCGTCAACGACCCCGTCCTCAACCCCACCGGCGACCAGCTCGACTGCGCGAGCCTCCCGCCCACCATGGTCGGCCTGCCCGCGCACAGCGCCCCGCTCGGCCTGAGCTTCACCGCCGGCACCCCACTCGAAGCCACCCTCGGCAGCGGCGCCCTCGTCGGCTCGCACGGCTCGTGGAACCGCGAACCTCCGCGCGAGCCCAACGTCGCCTTCCTGCCTTGGGACGACGCCACACAGACCTTGGGCGTGCCCGTCCCCTTGGTCATGGGCTTCCTGTCCGACGCTGGCGAGCGTTGGGGCCGCGCCGTTGACCCGGTCCCTGGTCCAGACGGCTCGCTGTACCTCACGGACGACGCGGCGGGGCTGGTGTATCGGCTCACGCCGGGCGAGTGAACTTCGCCACTTCCGCCTACGAAATTGCGCTCAAAGGCGAAGGGAATACTGCCTGTGCCGTTAGCGTCGGGGCAGTTCGACCGCAGGGGATCGAACAATCACCATGGAGGATCGCGTGAGCGAGCACAGCGCGCGCCGTCCGCCCGCCCGTTTACCAGCACCGGGATGGCTACCCGACCCCAGTGTGGTCGGTGCCACCAGGTACTGGGATGGGCGGCAGTGGACGGACCAGACGAGAGGAATCAACATGCTGACCGACGCGGATGAGGTGCGTATCAGGAGAGCCGTGACCAAGGGAATGATCTACGCGTTTCTCATCTGGATCGGGCTCGGCGTCGCAGCGGCGTTGGCGTTCGCGTTGGTGTCCATGCTCATCGGCTCAGCAGTCTTCAGTGGGCTAAGCGGGAGCATGTAGAACACAGCGGAACCTTCTCCGATCGCGTCGCAGTGACCAGGGAGCGGTCGCCGGCGCTTCCGCTCGCCATGCCTCCTTCGACGTCAACGCCAAGCGGCCGACGAGACCTTTGGGTCTGCTAGGTCATCGTCTGCAAGGCGGAGACTCTCGAGGAACACGAGCAGTGCGAGCGTCTCCAAGGAAGGCGCCGATTCAGGGGGCTGGTTGTCCACTGGGTCTCTCATCTTGGTTCACCTCCCTGCGAAGTCCGGTGCTGCAGACTCCACCGTAGCGGCCGACGATGGCTGGCTATCGGACGTGTCGATGGTGACGTCGGCCCGCGCCACGGGCGGCTGGCCTCGTGAAACGTGACGCGTCTGCCGATTGACAATGCGCCAAGAAGGGAGCGGTACGTGGACATCGGGCTCTTGACGTTTGTCTGCGTAGCCCTGCTTGTGCTCGCTGTCCGCGCCACCATTCGCGCGGCCCGACGTTGGGGTTGGGAAGGCAGCAGAGGCCGGGTTTGGTGGGCGGCCATTCTGATCGCGTCCACGCTCGTTGCCCTCTACTTCGAGGTGGGCCACGACCGCCAGCAGGTACTCGCCACACAAGCGATGCACGCCGTCACCGACAACCCCAACGCCCGCGCCGATTGTCGCCGTGTCTCGGAATCATTTCTCAGCCTCGGCGAATACGACGGCTACGTGAAGCAAGACAACTCCGACGTCGCCGCTATCGCGAATCACTCGTGCAGGGCGCTCGCCTCATACGCATCGAGCAACAAGGATCATCCATCATTGGCGCAGATTGCCGCCGTTCACCTCATTGCCCACGAGACCGAGCACACAGAGGGCTATTGGTCAGAGGCGGAGGCCGAGTGCCGAGCGGTCCAGCTCAACTACCTGGTAGCGGAGGAACTCGGCGCCACCGAGAAGCAGGCGCGGGCCCTGCAGCGCGCCTACTTCATCCAGATCTATCCCACCCTTAGGGAGGACTACATATCGGGCGAGTGCCGCGAGGGCGGCGCGCTCGACATCTTCCCCGAACGCTCCGAGTTCCCGTAGTCGCTACTCCGCGAGCGCGAACAGCCCTATCGGCTTCGTGGAGCGGACCCAGAAGTCGACGTCCGAATTCGGGCGGTCCGTGCCGCCCGCAACGTCCACTACTGGTGAATCCAGCGGACGCGTAGATGACCTAGGCGAGGAGGTCAATTGTGTACGCAAAGTACGCAAGGTACGCTGAGGGTATGGACTCCCTCGACTCACAGGTCGCCGCACGGGTGCTCCGCGAAGAACTCTCCAAGGTGATCAACCGCGTGGCGTTTGGCCGCGAGCGCATCGGCGTCACCCGGCATGGGAAGGTCGCCGCGGTACTCGTGAGCGTCGAGGACTTTGAGTTGCTTGATGCCTTTGAGATGGCGCGGGACGTCGCCGATTACGACGCCGCCAAAGCCGCCGACGACGGCACACGAGTGTCGCTCGCCGAGCTTGAGCGCGAACTCTTGTAACGCGTGTACGACGTCCAGTTCACTCGCGCAGCCTCGCGTGAGCTTAGGAAGCTTCCGGCCGCCGTTCGCAAGCGCGTGATCGTGGCGATCAGGTCGCTGTCACAGGAGCCACGACCGGCGACCAGCACCAAGCTCGTGAACCGGGCCACCGCCTGGCGCATCCGAGTCGGGGACTACCGCGTGATCTACGACATCTTCGACGAGGTGCTGGTGGTGTCAGTGATCCGCGTCGCCCACCGACGCGAGGTGTACCGGCCATGACGAAGAAACCCTCCGCGGTCATCGTCGACGTTGACGGCACCCTCGCTCTCGTCCACGACCGCAGCCCGTACTCACACCTCGGCGTACTCAAGGACAAACCAAACCAGCCGGTGATTGCCGTGGCCCGCGCCCTCGCCGCGCAAGGCAACACCTTGGTGATTGTCTCTGGCCGCAGCGAACTCGCACGCGAAGACACCGAGCGGTGGCTCGATCGCCATCTGGGCGTCGAATACGACGGGCCGTTCATGCGCGCCGACCGCGATGGCCGCAAGGACGCGACGATCAAGCGCGAGATCTATGACAGAGACATCAAGCCCAACTACGACGTGTTGTGCGTCCTCGATGACCGCGATCAGGTGGTCGAGATGTGGCGGTCACTTGGGCTCACTTGCCTGCAAGTGGCGCGCGGTGACTTCTAGGGCCACCGGCTCTACCCAACCCCACCGTCGGGCCTAGAAACCGCCGTCTGCTAAACTTGAAGCATCAAGGGCCCGGTAAAGGCCCTGGATACGTCGCAGATTGCTTCTTTCTCGCCGGCGCTCCCCACCGCAACTCAGCACCGGGCAGGGCGCAGGCTCGCAGATTCTTCTCTTCGGCGAACGGACGCGGACACCTTCGCGATTCGCCACCAGCGCTCCTACGCGCAACGATGCCTCGAAAGGCTCACCTCACCATGACTACCTTCGCCGAAATCGGCGTGCCCACGGCTCTCACGGACGTCCTCGACGCCGAGGGCAAGCGCGCCGCCTTCCCCATTCAGGAGCAGACGCTCCCCGACACGCTCGCCGGCCGCGACGTGCTTGGCCGCGGCAAGACCGGTTCCGGCAAGACGCTCGCCTTCGCCCTGCCGATCGCCGCAAGGCTCGGAAACAAGCAAGGCAGGGCAAAGCCGGGTCGCCCCCGCGCCCTCGTCCTGGCCCCCACGCGAGAGCTCGCCACCCAGATCGACGCCGTCATCGCGCCGCTCGCCAAGGCCTACGGCCTCACGACCACCACCATCTACGGCGGCGTGAGCCAGCAGCGCCAGGAGCAGGCCATGCGCCGCGGCGTCGACATCGTCGTCGCGTGCCCCGGCCGCCTCGAGGACCTCATGCGTCAGGGCGTGGTCCACCTGGACGCCGTCCAGATCACCGTGCTCGACGAGGCCGACCACATGGCCGACCTCGGCTTCCTCCCGGGCGTCACCCGCATCATGGCCGCCACCCCCAAGCAGGGTCAGCGCCTCCTGTTCAGCGCCACGCTCGACAACGGCGTTGGCAAGCTCGTTGATCGCTTCCTGACCGACCCCGTCAAGCACGAGGTGGACAGCGCGGACAGCCACGTAGACGCCATGACGCACCACGTCTTCCACGTGCCCGACGCTGGGGCCAAGAAGGACCTCGTCCGCGCCTTGGCCTCTGGTACCGGTCGCCGGGTGCTGTTCACCCGCACCAAGCACCAGGCCAAGAAGCTCGCGCTGCAGCTCACGAGCGACGGCATCCCCGCGGTGGACCTGCACGGAAACCTGTCCCAGGCGGCGCGTGACCGCAACCTCGCCACGTTCGCGCAAGGTGGCGCCAAGGTCCTGGTCGCCACCGATGTTGCTGCCCGTGGCGTGCACGTCGACGGCATCGAGCTCGTGGTCCACGTTGACCCGCCCATGGAGCACAAGGCGTACCTGCACCGCTCCGGCCGCACGGCGCGCGCGGGTTCCTCCGGCGACGTCGTGACGGTGGTGCTCCCCGAGCAGCGCCGCGACACCGACCAGCTGCTGCGCAAGGCCAATATCCAGGTGCGGCCGCAGTCGGTCTCCTCGGTATCGGCCCCGGTCAAGGACCTCGTCGGCGACGTAGCGCCCTACGTGAAGCCCACCCCCAAGGCGGAGTCGCGCCCCACGCAGCACCGGAACGCGCCGCGAAACCCCAACGCTCGCAACCCGCAGCAGCGCAACTCCGGCCAGCAGCCCGGAGGCCGCCGTCGCCGTAACGGACAGGGGCGTCCCGCGCGCTAACGTGGAGGGGTGACCAACCCAGCCCCAGCGTCGGACGAAGTCTTTGTTCTTCACGGCGGGCGCCGCCCCAGACTGCGCAACCGCGCCATCATCCTGGTGATCATTGCCGGCATCGCCGTGGCGGTGTTCATCAACGCGGTGCAGCAGGCGAAGGGCGATACCAACGGCTCCGTTGGCCACCTCGTGGTCCCGGCGGCGACCGCCCTAGCGTGCCTCGGCGTGTTCGTGGTGACGATCAACCAGTGGTGGGAGGCCGTCACCTACCTCGAGGTGGGCGGCGACAGGCTGGGCGTGCGCCACGGCACGGGCGGCGGACACGGCAAGTCCACGTGGTTCGAGCAGGGCGCCCCCATCGTCATCACGGCCGAGGGCGTCGGCTCCACCCAGGGCCTGTTCGCCCAACAGGGCGAGGCGCGCATCCGCCTCGCGGACGCCGAGGCCGTGCCCCCGCTCCAGCTCGCTCATCTCGAGGGCTGGATCCGCGGCCACGGCTTCAAGGTGGAGCGCCACTAGCGACTGGCGTCGAGGGCGCTCCCGATCACCTTCGCCGGGTTGCCGCCCACAATCGCGCCCGCGGGAACGTCCTTGGTGACCACCGACCCGGCGCCTACGATCGCACCCTCGCCAATCGTCACGCCCGGGCACACGACCACCGATCCGCCGAGCCACGCGCGATCCTCAATCCGGATCGGCAGGCCCAACTCCCAGCCCTCCGCTCGAACAGCGGGGTCCAGCGGGTGGTTTGGAGTGAAGAGCCTCGCGTGCGGTCCGATCAACACGTTGTCGCCGATCCACACCCGCCCCGACCCGATCGCCTCGAAGTCCGCGTTGATGAACGTGTGGTCGCCGATGTGAATGCGCTCGCGGTACTCGAACATGAGCGGCGGACGGAAGAAGAACTCCCCGCTCCCGCCGATGAGTTCGGCCACCGCGCGCACGGCTGCAGCGGGGTCGTCCCAGTACCGCTCGTTGATCTCCCGCAGCGGTCCAAGCGTCTCGTCTTGCAGGCTCAGGAGCTCGAATCCGTCGAGCACGTTGAACCACTCGTCCGCGCGCATGCGCTCGAGGTTGCTGCGGTGATCCTTTGTCGGTCGCTCGCGCTTGCGTTCTTGCCATGTCATGGCACCCAGCATGCCCGACGCTGACTCACCCAAGTGGGGACCTTTGGGTTAGCGTCGGTGCCGTGACGCTATTTGTGCTGACGGGGCTTCCCGGCTCCGGGAAGTCCACCCACGCCGCTGCTCTGGCCGCGAGCACCGGCGCGCTCCACGTCGCGATGGACGACGAGGTGGTGGCGCGGGGCTTGAGCCTCGTGGACTACGAGGCCCGGTTCGCGCTGCAGCCCCAGGTCGAGGCGCGCATCGGCACGCTCCTCTCAGAGGGCCACGACGTCATCGCCGAGTTCGGGTCTTGGACCCGAGAGGAACGGGACAGGCTGCGCGAACTTGCCTCAGCGTCGGACGCGCGGACTGAACTGCACTTCGTTGACGCGCCGGTGGCAGTCTGCGCGGCGCGCGTGCGCGCACGCGGCGGGCTCGGCGCCGAGGAGCTCGCCCGTGACGTGGTGGAGGGCTCTTCGCACCTCTACGAGCGGCCAACGGCCGCCGAGGCGGCGGCGTACGACGCGTTCGTCGTCACAGATACATCGGCGTGAGCGCCTCAAACTCAGCGACGGAGGCATCCGCGAGGCACGCCTCGATGATCTCCCGGCCGAGCGGCGTTAGGTCCGGCGTGAGGAACTGGGTCAGCTCGCTGCGGAAGAACCCGCTGAGGATCGCGCACCCGGCGTCGTAGGCCTCCTCCCCAACCCAGGACTGCATCTCCGGCCGCAGGAGCGTGCGGCGCACCGGCTGGCCATCGAGGGTGATCTCGCGCGGCGAGTAGCCGAACAGGGCGCAGCGCGCGGGCTCCAGCTGATCGGCGCGCATGCGGCCTCCGCCCTTACGGGCGAGCCATTCGCGCGTGATCCACTCGGCGGAGAAGCCCACGTTGTACGCGCCGATGTGCTGGTTGGGCGTCAGCACGAACCGCGTGTGCGGGAAGCTGAGGATCTGGTCCAGCAGGAGGTTCGCGGCGGCCACCTTGGTGCCGGTCGAGAACGGCCAGTAGGAGCCGACGCCCTCGGCAACCATCCCCCCGTGCTCGAGCCGCGCCACGGCGTCTGCCGACTCGCCGATCGACGGGTTCTTGTCTCCGCGGGGCGCGATGAGCCGCCACAGCCACGCGATCGACGGCGGCACAAAGTGCGCGAGCCCCATGATCCCGTAGGTGGGGTTGTCCCTGGTACAAGCGGGCATGCGGACGCCGAACGTGCGGACGTCAACGGGCTCCGGTGCGGCGAGGACCCCGGGTAGTTCCGTGCGGGGGATGACGACCCGCGGGTTGGGGCAGGCCCGCCCGGTGGAGTCGAGCGTGTGCTCCCAGGGGAGCGCTGTCGCGTCCGGCACCCCCTCGATGGAGAAGAACACGAGCTTGCGCGAGGGGTGGATGATCGCGCGCTCGAGGTCGACGTTCTCCCCGTACTCCTTGAGGTTGTCCACGCGCACGAACCAGCCGGCCTCGGCGTCGGCGACCACCATGCGGCCGTCGCCGGTCTGGATGGAGGGGTGGCACAGCGTCATGTCGTCGGTGACGGGGGAGAGCTCGCTGGCCTCGGAGAGCGTGATGAAGTACGGCTCGTCGGTGATGACGTTGGTGCCAAGCAGGATGCGGCCGTCGTCCTCGCGCTTCATGTCCTGGCACATCTCGGACTTGCCGCCGCCGGAGGCGCCCTCGTGCATGATCACTGTGTCGTTGTCGTAGGGGGTGGTCACGCGAACCGACGACGCGTGCGCCGTGATCCACCCCTCCTGCTCGCCGATGTCGAGCAGCACGGAGAAGACGCCCTTCTTCGCCGATGGTCCCGGGTAGAGGTTGTACGCGAACACCTCGTGGAGCGTGTCGGAGCGGTCGTGGACCACCACCTGCTTGCCGTCGAAGTGGGTGTGCCGGAACGGGGGAGCGGCGTACAGGATCGCCCGGGGGGTGAAGGCTCCCAGCTCGTCGAACGTCACCCAGCCCTGGAGATCAACGAGCGCGAGCGCGAAGAAGGCCGCGTTAGCAGGCACGATGGCGATACTCGGGGACCCGTACACGGGACCGCCCGCCTTGAATGGCACCACCACGAGCGGTTGCGTGGCGAGCCAGTCGAGAGTTTCCTGACGCACGGGCGCGAACTCGCCCCCGAACCTGTCCGCCCACCGCGTCTTGTCCGTTGGCCGCTCGTCGGCGATCACCATGCACCGAGGGTCGCGCCGCCGCATGTAGTCCTCGAGGTAGTTGACCGCTAGCCCGTTCCGGCAGCGCGTCACGGTGGCCTCGGCAACCTGACGCCCTGCGACGTCGTACGTCACCTCGAAACTGGGCCCGCCGTCGGGCCCGAGAGCGAGCGCGTAGAGCGCGTCCCGCGAATCCGGGATGACCACGGACGGCGCGGCCTCGAGTGCGGCGCGCACCTCCGGCGCGAGTATGACGTCTTCGAGCATGGTTCCCCTCCTGGTTGTTACTGAAACATTGTGGACCCTTGGTGCAGAGTTTGCCTGCCCGACGGGGTGGCTGGCGCCACGTAGGTCCGCTCTCGCGTGTTGGACTTGCCACGCGTTCGAACGTGTGTTCGAATCGAGAGGTGAGGTGGGAGGCGCAGGAGCTCGAGGCGACGGACGCTGCCGCGCTACCCGGGCTCGCGAAGCTCCATGGACTGGTGCGGTCCGTCACCACTCCCGAGTTCGCCGGGATCACCTTCCACGAGGTGATGTCCAAGAGCGCCCTCAACAAGGTTCCTGCCGGCGGGCCGATGCCCTTCACGTGGACCGTGAACCCGTATCGCGGCTGCTCGCACGCGTGCGTGTACTGCTTCGCCCGACCGTCCCATCAATACCTCGACCTTGATTCCGGCCGCGACTTCGACACCCAGGTGATCGTCAAGATCAACGTCGCGGAGCAGCTGCGGCGCGAGCTTGCTCGCCCAACATGGGCGGGGGAGCCCGTGGCCCTCGGCACCAACACCGATCCCTATCAGCGCGCGGAGGGTCGCTATCGCCTCATGCCGGGCATCATCTCCGCGCTCGCGGATTCGGGAACGCCCTTCTCTATCCTCACCAAGGGCACGCTGCTTCGCCGCGACCTCCCGCTCCTGACCGACGCTGCCTCGAGTGTCCCCGTGTCGCTCGCCATGTCGATTGCCGTGTTCGATGACGAGCTGCAGGACGCGGTGGAGCCGGGCACGCCCACGGCGACGGCACGGCTCGCGACCGTGTCCGCCGCGGCAGAGGCGGGGTTTGAGGTGGCCGTGTTCATGATGCCCGTGCTGCCATTCCTCACCGACTCCGTAGAGCAGCTTGATGCGGCGCTCGCGCGGATCCGTGCGGCCGGAGCCACGTCGGTGACGTACTCCGCGCTCCACCTGCGCCCCGGCGTGAAGGAGTGGTTCGCGCAGTGGCTGCACCGCTACCGGCCCCAGCTCGTGCCCAAGTACCGCGCGCTCTATCGAGACGGCGCCTACGCGCCCAAGTCGTACAGGCGCGCGCTCGCCGAGCGCATCAAGCCGCTCATCGCCGCGCACGGACTGGCGCGCACCGAGGTCATGGAGGGCACCGGCTCGCCAGCGGTCGAACGTGCGAATGCAAGAGACGCGAATGGCGAGTGGCGCGCTCGCCCTGCCATAGCGTCGGGCCTGCTTGAGGGCGTAACGCTGTTCTAGGAGCACCGATAACATGGCCGCAACGAAGGAGGGGGCGTGGGGCTGTTGGCAGTGGCGGTGGTTGGCCTTATCGCGATCGCGTTCGCCACGCTCGCGGGGCCGCGCCTTGGGATCGCAGCGCCGCTGCTGCTGGTGCTCCTTGGAGTTCTCGCGAGCCTCATTCCCGGGATGCACGCCGTCGCCGTGGAACCCGAGGTGATCCTCGCCGGAATCCTGCCGCCGCTGCTCTATGCGGCGGCGGTGTCGATCCCCGCGACGGACTTCCGCCGCGAAGTCCGGTCCATCACCGGGCTCTCGATCGCTCTCGTGATCATCTCCACCGTGGCGTTGGGATACCTCTTCCACTGGGTGATACCAGGGCTGGCGCTGCCGTGGGCGTTCGCGCTCGGGGCGATCGTGAGTCCAACTGACGCGGTCGCAACGGGAACCATCCGCAGGCTCGGCATCAATCCCCGTGTGGTGACCCTCCTCGAGGGCGAGTCGATGCTCAATGACGCGGTGGCGCTGGTGCTATTGCGGGCCGCGATCGCAGCTGCGGCCGCGGCGGTCACGGTGTGGGGCGTGACCGTTGACCTCGTCTACTCGATGGGCATCGCGGTCGCGATCGGCTGGGGCGTCGGGTGGCTCAACCTCCGCGTTCGCGCGAAGATCTCGGACCCGGTTGTCACCACGGTCGTCTCCTTCACGGTGCCGTTCGTCGCGTCGATCCCGGCGGAGCTGGTGCATTCGTCTGGGCTGGTGGCCGCCGTTGTGGCCGGCCTCGTGACGGGGCAGGGCGCCGCTCGGGCCCTCGCCCCGCAGCAGCGGATCTCCGACCGCACCACGTGGAAGGCGATCGAACTCGTGCTCGAGGGATCGGTGTTTCTCATCATGGGGCTCGAACTCGTGGGCGTCATCACGGAGGTGCGCGATAAGCACGAGGGCGTCTCTAGGGCGCTGTGGATCGCCGCGCTTGCGATCGCCGCGGGCCTCATTGTCCGCGTGGCCTTCGTGGCGCCGATGGTGTGGCAGATCCATCGTCGCGCGCTCAAGGCCCAGAGGATCCAGCCCAAACTCGAGAAATTCCGCGAACGCGTGGAGACCGCCCCGCAACCGCGGCGATTCCGCAGCCACGCCGATCCTGGGGGTTCGGCATGCGCAACCCGTCGCGGGAGCAGATGCGGCAGCGGCTCACTCGCCTAGACGCGGATCTCTCACACATGATCGAGCAGCCGCTCGGTTGGCGGGAGGGGACGATCATCGTTTGGGCCGGCATGCGCGGCGTGGTGACGATTGCCGCCGCCCAGACGCTCCCGCATACGGCGCCGTTGCGTGCGCTGCTGGTGCTTATCGCGTTCCTGGTCGCCGTGGCGTCCCTGCTCCTGCAGGGCGGCACCGTGGGCCCCGTGATGCGCTGGGTTGCGCCCGCTCCGGGGCCAACCCAAGAGGAGATCGACGCGGAGCGGCTCCAGCTCGCCGAGGTGCTGCGCGAGGCCACGGCCGACCTCCGCGCGGACCTCGAGTCCGCGCGCACAGACCGGGTCGTCGCCGGGCTCACGCTGGTGAAGGTGAGCAGGGAGGCGCTGCTGGACATCCGCGACCTGGGCACCTTCAGCGCCGCGGCGATCGAAGACCAGCTGCGCCGGCTGGATGCCGACCAGATGCGCCTGGAGCTCTAGCCGGCCACGGCGTCGGGCCTACGGCACCGGGCTTACGGCACGTTCGCGCCACCGTTGACGTTGATGACCTCGCCAACGACGAAGCTCGACTCCGGGGAGGCGAGGAACACGTAGGCGGGCGCCTGCTCCACGGGTTGAGAGGTGCGGCCGAGCCACGACGAGGACCCGAACCCCTCGAGCTTCTCCGGCGGCTGGCCGTCCGTCACCTGGAGCGGGGTCCACACGGGTCCCGGAGCAACCGCGTTGACGCGAATCCCGCGCGGCGCCAGGTCCTGGGCGAGCGCCTTGGTGAAGCCGTTGATCCCGAACTTGGTGGTCGCGTAGTTGATGATCATCGGCGACGGGTTGTAACCCTGGACGGACGTCGAGTTGATGATCGTCGAGCCCGGGCCGAGGTGGGGGAGCGCGTCACGCGTGATCCAGAACAACGCGTACAGATTGGTGCGGATGGTCTGGTCGAGGTTCTCTTCGTCCAGCTCGTCAAAGGTCTGGTGATACACCTGGTAAGCAGCGTTATTCACCAGGATGTCGAGGCCGCCGAGCCCCTCAACCGCCTCCGCGACGAGCCGCCTGCAGAACTCCCGGTCCGTGATGTCGCCGGGAATCTGCACGGCCGTGCGGCCCTCCGCCCTGACCACCTCCGCGACGGCATCCGCATCCTCCGCCTCCGCCGGCAGGTACGTCATGGCGACGTCGGCGCCCTCGCGCGCGAAGGCGATCGCCACCGCCGCGCCGATGCCGGAGTCCGCCCCCGTAATCAGCGCCTTGCGCCCCACGAGCCGCCCGGTGCCGCGGTACGTGGTCTCCCCGTGGTCCGCCCGGGGCGAGAGCCCCGCGTCGAGGCCGGGGAAGGGCTGCCACTGCGCGTGGGGCACGAGGTGCGCGTGGCGCTCCACGGGGTTGTCGAAGGTGAGCTGATCGGGTGACATCGTCGTCTCCTGCCGGGGGTGGGGAACAACTGCGCGCATCGACCGGTTGCCGTCAGAGCGAGTCGGGTCGTGCCCGATAACGTTATCGAAAAGCCTCCGGAGGTGCCACATGAGCCCCAAAGAATGGTCGGACAAGGGCGAGACCAAGGGGAGCTGACCGCTCACTGGCGGTAGCGTCGGCCCTGTGGCAGATGACTTCACGCCCACCGCCCAGGTGATCCTCGCCAACGAGCGCACCCTGCTGGCCTGGATCCGCACGTCGCTCGCGCTGGTCGCCACCGGCGTGGCGCTCGAGGCATTCGACGTGCCCATTCCCGACGTGTGGCGGCGCATCGCTGCGACCATCTTCATTGTGCTCGGGATCGCCGCGGCGATTCAGGCGTGGGTGGGCTGGCGGGCAACGGACGCGGCGACGCGCGCGGGCGAGCAGGTTCCACCGCCGGCGCTGCGGGCCGTCCTCGTTGGCGGCGTGATCGCCGCGATCGTCGTCGTTGGCGTTGGGCTGCTGGTCGGCACGTGAACCCCGAAGCGTCCGCCCGCGAACTCACCGTTCTCGCGTGGCGCCGCACGGCTCTTCACTGGGTGGTGGTCGCCGTGGTTGGCGCTCGCCTCTTCTCCGAGGTGCTCGGCTGGGTGGCCGTCGCCGTGGCGCTGCTCGTCATCATGGTGGCCGTTGCGCTGAGCATTCACACGGCCCGCGAGTTCGGCGGCAGCGGGCCCGACGCCGTGAACAGTCCCGTACCGCGGCTCGCCACGGCGAGTGGCCTGGCGGCGCTGCTTGGGCTCGTCGCGCTGTGGTGGCTGTGGGCAGGGTAACGATTGGGCAAAGTTCCTTGGCCCGCGAGTGGGGCACTGCTAGGTTCGTCCTTGGCCACACGGCCAAGAATTACGCGAAAGGAGCAAAACGGACATGTTGAATGACGATTTCATCGCCACTGTCGCTGTCGTTTCGCCCCTCGCTACCGCCGGAGTAGCTGGGGCCTAACGCCCGCACTCCGGCCGCTCATGCGGCCCTCGCCTTTGGCGCGCCACGCGCCACGGCACTCACACGTCAATCCGCGCCCTGAAGGGCGTGCACGCATCCCCTCGAACAGCGAGGGGAGGTGAGAGGACCATGTATACCAACGACCCCGTGTCGCTGCTGTCGCTGCACCACGTGGAGCACGCGCGCCTGGTACGCGACGCCACCCGAGCGTCTTCCAGGCCCGCGCGTTCGCTGCGAGGCCGTGCCAGCAACGCGTACTACTCGGCGGTGCGCCGCGCCTACCTTCGGGCGCGCGCGTCGCACCTGCGTTCCGTTGAGATCGCGGCGAGCCGTGTCACCCCTTCAGCGGGTGGCACGGCTCGTGCCGTGTCCCGGCCGTCTCGCCGGCGGGCCATGTCAGACCCCAGTGAGACGCTTTCGGAGTCCCCAAAAACCCACAATCGGAGCACGTCATGACCGTCTATGACACCGATGGCCTTCTCATCGTCCACGCGGTGGAGAACGCCGACCACGTGCGCGCTGCGCAGGGCCGCCTTCACGGCCACCACCCCGTCCACTTGAGCGTCATCGAGTCCTGGCGGCGCGTCGAAGCGCCGCATGTACATCCACCACGTTCGGCGCCGCCGCCCGTGAGACACGGGATTGTTGCCCGACGCTACGTCTAGCCAGGCGGTTCACTCGCCAGTTGGCTTCTCCTGGTGGCCGCCGAAGCCCTTGCGCATTGCGGACAGCGTCTTCTCGGCGAAGATGTCCAGGTCCCGCGATGCGAACCGCGAGTAGAGCGCGGTGGTGAGCACGGGCGTCGGCACGCCCTCGTCGATCGCAGCTATGGAGGTCCAGCGGCCCTCGCCGGAGTCGGACACGTGCCCGGAGAACTCCTCAAGCTCCGGGTCCGCGTGGAGCGCCTCCGCGGTGAGGTCGAGCAGCCACGACTGAATCACCGATCCTCGGCGCCACACCTCGGAGACGGCGGCGATGTCGATGTCGTACTGATAGAACTCCGGGTGAGCCAGGGGAGCGGTCTCGGCGTCGGCGGTGGCCGTTACGCGGCCAACGCCAGCGTTCTTGAGGACGTTGAGGCCCTCCGCGTAGGCCGCCATGAGGCCGTACTCGATGCCGTTGTGGACCATCTTCACGAAGTGGCCCGCGCCGGTGGGGCCGCAGTGCAACCAGCCCTGCTCCGCGGGAGTCGCGTCGCCCTCGCGGCCAGGGGTGCGGGGTGCGCCGTCGATTCCAGGCGCGATCGTGACCCAGATGGGTGCCAGCCTCTCGACCACCTCGGTCTCGCCTCCGATCATGAGGCAGAAGCCGCGCGTGAGGCCCCACACGCCGCCAGAGGTGCCGCAGTCAACGAGGTGCAGCTGCTTCTCGGCGAGCATCGCCGCGTGCGCGATGTCGTCGCGGTAGTACGAGTTGCCCCCGTCGATGATCGTGTCGCCCGGCTCGAGCACCTCGGCGAGCGATGCGATGACCTTCTGCGTGATCTCGCCCGCGGGCACCATGACCCACACCGCGCGGGGCGCCTCGAGCGAGGTGAGGAAGTCCTTGAGCTCGGGCACCGCGATGGCGCCCTCCGCCGCCAGGGCCGCGATAGCGTCGGGCGACACGTCGTTGACGGCCACCTCGTGTCCATCGCGCATGAGACGCCGGGTGAGCCCGGCGCCCATGCGACCAAGGCCGATCATTCCGAGTTGCATTACTTCTCCTTGAGCGTGGGGATGCGCCACGTGTCGTCGCCGGTGAGCAGGTCGTTGGATTCCTCTGGGCCCCAGGTTCCGGGGGTGTAGGGGATCGCGCGGTGGTGTTCGGTGAGGACGGGCTCCACGACGGCCCACGCCGCCTCGACCGCCTCCTCCGTCGAGTACAGCGCCCTATCGCCCGCGAGGGCATCGGTGAGGAGCCGCTCGTAGGGCGGCCGCTCGTCGGGATGCTCGGTGTCGACAACGAGCTCTCTCTTGGCGCCCACGAACTCCTCGCCGGGCGTCTTGACCCGCGCACCCAACGCGATCTCCGAGTCAGGCTGCAGGCGAATGCGCAGGTAATTGGGGTGGTGATGGCGGGACACGGCGTCCTCGAACAGGGCCTGGGGCGGCCGCTTGAAGCTCACGAAGATCTCGTGCGCCGTGACCGGCAGCTCCTTGCCAGCGCGCAGGTAGAACGGCACGTCGGCCCAACGCCACGAGTCGATGAACACGCGCACCGCGGCGAACGTCTCGACGTCAGACTTCGCATCCACCCCAGGCTCGTCGCGGTAGCCCTCGAACTGGCCGCGCACGAGGTCGTCCTGTGCCAACGGCCGCATCGCCTTGAACACGGCGGTCTTCGCCTGCTGCACCGCCGCATACCCGCGATACGCGGGCGCCTCCATCGCGAGCAGAGCCAGGATCTGGAAGAGGTGATTCTCGATGACGTCCCTCAGGGCCCCGGCGGACTCGTAGAACGCGCCGCGCCCCTGCACGCCAAAGTCCTCGGCGGCCGTGATCTGGACGGACTCGATGTAGTTGCGGTTCCACACGGGCTCGAGGAAGGCGTTCGCGAACCGGAAGTACAGCAGGTTCATGATCTCCTCCTTCCCCAGGTAGTGGTCGATGCGGAACACCGACTCCTCGGGGAACGCCCTGGAGATCACCGCGTTGAGCGCCTGCGCGGACTCAAGGTCGCGGCCGAAGGGCTTCTCCACGACCACTCGCGCGCCGCGAGTGAGCTTGACGGCTTTGAGCCCCTTGATCACGGTCTCGAACATCGACGGCGGGATGGCCAGGTAATGGGTGGGGTGCTGGGCCTCGCCGAGCGCCTCCTTGAGCTGGGAGAAGGTGGCGTCGTTCGCATAGTCGCCGTCCACGTACTGCAACAGGCCAAGGAGGCGATCAAGCACGGCCTTGTCAGCGTCGGGCCTTGCGGCCTTCACCGACTCGGTGGCCCGCTTCTTGAGGTCCGCCAGGGTCCACTGCGAGAACGCGACACCGATGACAGGGACATTGAGCTCGTCGTTCGCCACCATCCCGTACAGCGCGGGGAAGATCTGCTTCTTTGCGAGGTCGCCGCTCGCACCGAAGAACACCAGCGCGTCTGACTTCTGAGGGGACACTCAACCTCCCTGATTAGTGACCGTTTACACCCTACGCCGACCACGCCGGACGTAGGGTGGGAGAAGAGCAAACAACCCCGTGGAGGAGCCGAGTGTCCACCGATCGTCTTGGCGCGCTGAGCGCCGCAGGAGTATCCATTTGGCTCGACGACCTGAGCCGCGAGCGCCTCGAGACGGGCTCGCTCGCGCGCGATGTCGCCGAGCGACACATCGTTGGCGTCACGACCAACCCGAGCATCTTCGCCGCTGCAGTGAAGGGCGCAACGCAGTACGACGCTCAGCTTTCGCAGCTCGGCGCGCAGGGCCTCGACGCGGAGCACGCCCTGCGCGTGCTCACCACGGACGACGTGCGCGCCGCTGCCGACGTGCTGCGCGGAGTCGCGGACGCCACGGACGGCCAGGACGGCCGCGTCTCGATCGAAGTGGACCCTCGGCTTGCGCACGACACGGCGGGCACCGTGGCGCAGGCGAAGGAGCTGTGGGACACGGTCGACCGCCCGAACGTCTTCATCAAGATTCCCGCGACCGTCGAGGGACTCCCGGCTATCACGGCCGTGCTCGCCGAGGGCATCTCTGTCAACGTCACGCTCATCTTCTCGCTTGAGAGGTACGCGGCCGTGCTCGACGCGTTCCTCGCGGGGATGGAGCAGGCGGACGCGAACGGTCACGACCTCAGCGCCATGGCGTCGGTCGCGTCCTTCTTCGTGAGCCGCGTGGACTCCGAGGTCGACAAGCGACTCGAGGCCGTCTCGCCGGGCAGCGCGCTGAAGGGGACGGCCGCGATCGCGAACGCGCGCCTCGCGTTCGAGCACTTCGAGGAGGTCAGCGCGGGGGAGCGCTGGCTGTCTCTTGCGCGCAAGGGTGCGCGCCCGCAACGTCCGCTGTGGGCGTCTACGTCGACCAAGGACCCGTCGTTCCCTGACACCATGTATGTGGACGAGCTCGTCACGGCCGGCACCGTGAACACCATGCCGCAGGCCACGATCGACGCCTTCGCAGATCACGGCGAGGTGCCGAGCGACCCCACCACGTGGGACACCGTCCGCAGCACCTACGACGAGTCCCGCGCGGTGTTCGCGCGCCTCGACGCGACGGGCATCGACTTCGACGATGTCACGCGAGTCCTCGAGGAGGAGGGTGTCGACAAGTTCGTCAAGGCGTGGGAGGAACTGCTCGGCATCGTGCGCGACGCGCTCCTCAAGTAACCGCCGGGTGACCAGGGCGTTCGCTCTGCGGTAGTAAATTGTTCGGCATGCCGAACATTGCCGTTTCCGGAGAGGACGCCGCGCAGCTCGCAGACACGCGTGGGCGCCCGGAGCGCGGCCTGTGGAGGCTGTTCGGTCCCGCGTTCGTGGCGGCAGTCGCGTACGTCGATCCCGGCAATGTCGCCGCAAACCTCACCGCCGGCGCGTCCTACGGCTACCTGCTGCTGTGGGTGCTCGTCGCAGCAAACGCGATGGCGGTGGTCATCCAGTACCTCTCGGCGAAGCTGGGCCTGGTCACGGGAAAGACGCTCCCGCAGCTCATCGGCGAGCGCCTCGGCCGCCGATCCCGCCTCGCGTTCTGGGCGCAGGCCGAGGTCATCGCGGCCGCCACCGACATCGCGGAGGTCATCGGCGGCGCGCTTGCCCTCAACCTGCTCTTCGGCGTGCCCCTGCCTCTGGGCGGGCTCATCGTGGGCGCGGTCTCGATGGGTCTGCTCGCGATCCACTCGCGGCGCGGCCAGCGCACGTTCGAATTCGTGATCATCGGCCTGCTCGCGATCATCGCGATTGGCTTCACCGCGGGGGTTTTCGTCGCCCCCGTCGACTGGGCTCAGGCGGCGTCGGGCCTAGTGCCGCGCTTCGCCGGGCCGGAGACCGTGCTGCTCGCCGCGAGCATGCTCGGCGCCACCGTCATGCCGCATGCGATCTACCTGCACTCCGCGCTCGCGCGCGACCGCCACCGCGCCACCCCAGGCTCCGAGGCGACCCCGCGACTGCTGCGCGCGACTCGCCTCGACGTCACGTGGTCCATGCTCGCCGCCGGCGGCGTCAACATCGCGATGCTGCTGCTCGCCGCCGCGAGCCTCAAGGGAGTGAGCGGCACGGAGACCATCGAGGGCGCCCACGCCGCGATCTCGGCGAACCTCGGACCGGTGATCGCCACCGTGTTCGCCATCGGGCTACTCGCCTCTGGACTCGCGGCGACCTCGGTCGGCGCGCACGCCGGCGCCGTCATCATGGATGGCCTGCTCCTGAAGCGCATCCCGCTCCTCGTGAGGCGGGCGGTGACGCTCATCCCCGCACTGCTCATCCTGGGAGCCGGCGCGGACCCCACGTGGGCGCTCGTGCTGTCTCAAGTGGTGCTGAGCCTGGGTATCCCGTTCGCGCTCATCCCGCTGGTGCGGCTCACCTCGCTGCGCTCGCTGCTGGGCACCTACGTCAATCGGCGGGGCACAACGGTCACCGCTATAGCGATCGCGGCGCTGATCATCGCGCTCAACGCCGCGCTCATCGTGATCACCCTCGCGGGATGACCCACAGGGCGTCGCCATCGCCCTCGGAAAGTGCGTAAATACCAGGCCCGACGGCCACCTCGCCATTCGCGAGGACCGTCACCACAGCGTCGGGCAGGATGCCGGCCGCCGCGAACGCGCGAAGTCGATCGGGAGACGAATCGGAGATGCGTGCGACCGTGGCACTCGCGCCAACGGGCAGCGAGGACAGGGGCACGGCGTCCGGCGTCGAGTGAACACCTGCAGCGGGCGGTATGGGATCGCCGTGGGGGTCGCGAGTCGGGTGGCCAAGTTGGCGGTCGATGCGCTCGAGGAACAGGTCGCTCACCGCGTGCTCGAGAGACTCGGCCTCGTCGTGAACCTCGTCCCACGAGTAGCCGAGCTCGCTGGCCAGGTACGTCTCGAGGAGTCGGTGGCGCCGAACCATCGCGAGCGCGTGGGCCGTCCCGGACTCCGTGAGGACGATCGCACCGTACGGCGCATGCTCGAGGAAGCCCTGCGCGGCGAGCTTCCTGAGGCCGTCCGAGGCTGTGGACGTGCGCACGCCGAGGCGCTCGGCCAGCGCGGTCACGGTCACGGCGTCGGGGTCCCACTCGCCCAGGCTCCACAGGGCCTTGAGGTAGTCCTGCGTGCTTGGGGAGAGGTCGCCGACGTCGGCCAAACTCAGCTCTCGATGCCGCAGCGGGTGGAGAGGTATTCCGCCGCGTTCTGCGCCGCCTGCGGGGCGGCCTCGCTCGCCGCCTTCACGTCGTCGGCGCTGTAGAGCGTCTGGATGGTGGTGAGGAACTCCGCGGGCGAGCCGGCCGCGGAGGCGGCCTTCGCCATCGCGATCGAGTACTTCTCCACGAAGTCGCTCAAAGCCACGAAGTCAGCGTTGACGTCCTCGCCCTGCGTCTCCTTGATGGCGAGGACGTAGAAGTCCTTCGTGCTGGAGGTGAGCTCGAGCATGTCATCGCCCCACTGGTTGAGCTTGGCGGCATCGCCCGTGAGGAACGTGGGGTCCTGGATCATCTCGGACAGGTCGCTCGTCTGCGACTCGAGGTTGGTCGCGTCAGTGATGTTGTCCAGAGCGGCGGCGCACAGCGGGTCGTCGAGATTTCCGACGCTGGGCACGGGAGAGCTGCCGTCACCCTCGGCGATCGCCGTTGGCGTCGTCGACGGCTTGGGGGCGTCGCTTGACTCGTCGCCAGACGAGCCGGAGCACCCGGCGAGCAGCAGGATGGCGCCGAGTGCGGTCACTGCGATTTTGGCGGTCTTCATGATTCCCTCCGAGGCTGTGGTCGGCCCAAGCCTACGCGGTCACAGCGCGCACAGGTCTCCGTTGGGCCCGCCCTCGCTGAGGCCCTCGCCCCACGAGATCTCGGTCACGACGCCATCCACGACGTCGAAGTTATAGGTGGTGGTGGCGCTCGTGGGAACCACCAGCTGAGTGCGGGAGCCGCGCGCTATGTCGTCGAACGTCACCTCGCTCGCTGTGGGATACGCCGCCATCACCTCGTCAGTCGTCGAGCCGATCGTGATGCCCTCGGCCGTGCTCGGCATCTCGAAGCTCGCCGCGTCCGCCGGGTCCGCGAACCAGTACAGGATGAAGAAGTTGATCCGCGCCCCAGGATCCGAGGGGTCGCTCAGCGCGGTGACATAGAAGCCAGGGTCGTCCTGGGCCACGAGCTGGCCGTACCAGGGGCATTGCTCGGGAGCGGTGACCGGAGCTCCCGTGGCGATGGCCTCGTCGAAGGACTGGCCGATGCACACGCCCGCGAAGCTGATGGGGCCGATCGCGGAAACCGTGTCATCGGGGTCGTCGGTCCACGTGGGGCACTCCGCAGCCGCGGCCGCCGTCTCCGACGGAGTGGCGCTGGGGGAGGGCGTTGCCGAGTGCGTGACGCTGGGGGATGGGCTTGCCGACGGGCTGGTTTCGGCTGGCGTCGACGTGCAGCCAGCGAGGGCAGCGACGGCAAGGGCGGCGGCGAGTGCGGCTCTCATGCGCCAACGGTATCGGGGTCAGGCGCGCAATGCGGAGCGATATCGTTCGCCAAGTTCGTCGAACATGGCGTTGGAGTCCTCGTCGATGGTGCGAAGCTCCTCGTGCGCCTCGAAGAACTCCACCGCTTCGGCAACGCCGTCCGCGAACGTCACGCGCGCCTCCCACCCGGGCACGAGACCGCGCACCTTGCTCGTGTCGTAGACCGCGGGATGCATCTTGTCTCCGTAGATCGAGCCCGCCTGCGAGGGCGCGGCCGCAACCAGCGCATCCGAGGGCACGCACACGAACTGCTCCGCGAGCGCCTCACGCGAGACACCCGCCGCGTGCCCGATGGCCTCGTGGATGCCGCGCCAGGTGAGCGCCTCCGAACTGGTGATGTGCACGGCCTCGCCAACAGCGTCGGGCACCGCAAGGAGGCCAAGAATCCCTGCCGCCACGTCGCGGGCGTGCGTGATGGTCCACAGGCTCGTGCCGTCGCCAGGCAGGATGATGTCCGCGCCGCGGCGCATGCGATCCACGAGCGTCCATGGGTGGCGGGACACGCCGGTGAAGCCGGGGATCTTTGATGGGCCGTAGGTGTGCGCGGGGCGAACGATCGTCCACGGAATGTCGCTCGAGGCGCGCAGCGCCTCCTCGCACTCGATCTTCTTGCGCGCGTACTCCCAGTAGGGGTTCTCGAGGGGGACGTCCTCGGTGAGCGGGCGCAGGTAATCGAACTTGCGGTACGCGGCGGCCGTCGCGATGAGGACGTAGCGGTCGGTGAGCCTGCGGAACGTCTCGAGGTCGGCGAGCACCTGCTCGGGGCCGAAGGCGATGAACTGAACCACCGCGTCGAAGCGCTCGCCGCGCAGCCTTGGCCCGCGCAGAGCCGAGCGCAGGGCCTCCGCATCGGTGGCGTCGGCGTGGATGAGGTGGGCCCCCGGCGCGCTCGGCAGCAGGGACCGTCCGCGGTTGACGAGGGTCACGTCGTGGCCCTGTGCGAGCGCCAATCGGGACACTTCGGACGAAATCAGTCCCGTTCCGCCAACGAGGAGGATGCGCATGCCGTTCATGGTAGGCGGGGCCCGTCCGCGCAGGTAAGTTGAGGCTGTGACCGACGCTCGCACAGGCTTGCTCCATGCCAAGTTGAGCGAGGTCCTTCCCACCGGCTGGCGGGATGCCGCGCCCTTTGGCTTTCCCCATCAGGTGGAGCTCGCGGTCACGGCCGGCGTGTTCCGCGCGCAGACGCCGCAGGCCAACACCGACGCAGTGGTGGACTTCGTCATGCGCTCGCGATCGCACTCCCTTCTCGACGACCTGGGCGACCTCGCGGCGATGGGCGTCGATGGCGTGGTGCAGATGCTCGGCCCGGTTTACGGCGACTCGAACGTCTTGGGTGTGCCCGTGCTGCGGGCGGCGGTAGTCCACGGCGCCGCCTCCGCCCTGGTCGAGGAGGGCGTTCGCTCCGGCGAGGACCTTCGCGTCGCTGCCGTCGAGAGGCCCGACGCCATTGAGGGCGCCGTACTCGGCGTGCGCGGTCTTGGGCGAGTGACGTGGGAGTGGATTGCGTTCCTCTCGCAGGTGCGCCTGCGCGCCGACCCGGCTCTCAATGGCTTTGTGCGGCGCACGCTCGACGAGCCGAAACTCGCGCCGGAGGAGACGTCGGAGCTGCTGCGGCTGACGGCGCGGCGGTTCGCGTGCGATGAGCGGGATCTCGCACACGCCATTCGCGAGCTTCTTCGCTCTCGCGCGGCATAGCCGCAAACCAGCAAACGTTGGGCCTCTTGGCGCTGTCCCAACTCTATAGTTGACATCGATTATTCCGATTGGAATAATCGACGCGGTACAACCTGGGGAGGGTGTCATGGGACTTCACGAGACAAAGTTGCGTCCGCTGGGCGTAGTCGCGCTGGCGATGCTCATTGAGCGACCCATGCACCCCTACGAGATGTACCAGCTCCTGATCGCACGCAATCAGGACAAGACCGTGAAGCTGCGGCCTGGGACCCTCTATCACGGCATCAATTGGCTCGAGAGCGCGGGCTTCATCGTGGCAACGGGGACCGAGCGCGAGGGCAATCGCCCAGAGCGCACCACCTACGCCGCGACGGATGCTGGCCGCACGGCCCTGCGGCACACGGTGATGGCGATGCTCACCGAGCCCGCCGAGGAGTTCCCCGAGTTCACCGTCGCCATGGGCGAGGCCCACAACCTTCCTAAGGATGAGGTTCTCGCCGCGCTCCGCGAACGCCTCGCGGTCGTCGACTCGGATCGCGCTCGAGGCGAACAACTCCTGGAGCGGGTCGCAGAGCGCGAACTGCCCCGCCGATTCATCCTCGGGGGCGAGTTCGCCCTCAATCGTGCCCGCGCCGACGTCGCGTGGCTCAACGCCGTTATCGAAGACATCGAGTCCGGCTCACTGTCCTGGGACGCCCCGGACCCGCACAAGCACAAGGAAACTCTATGAACCAGGAACGCAACCCGTGGCCGGCGCTATGGGCGCTCGTCATCGGATTCTTCATGATCCTGATCGACACCACGATCGTGTCGATCGCCAACCCGTCCATCCAGGAAGGGCTCGGCGCGACCATCGACCAGGTCATCTGGGTTACCTCCGCGTACCTGCTCGCGTATGCGGTGCCGCTGCTCATCACGGGTCGTCTCGGTGACCGCTTTGGGCCCAAGCTCATCTACCAGATCGGCCTCGTGATCTTCACGCTGTCATCGCTCATGTGCGGCCTCGCGGACGCACTGCCCGGTTCCGGCATCGGCAACCTGATCGCGTTCCGCGCCGTCCAGGGCCTCGGAGCCGCGCTCATGACGCCGCAGACGATGGCCGTCATCACCCGCACGTTCCCCGCCGCTCGTCGCGGCACCGCCATGGCACTGTGGGGCGCGGTGTCCGGCGTCGCGATCCTCGTGGGCCCGCTGCTCGGCGGCGTGCTCGTCGACGGCCCCGGCTGGGAGTGGATCTTCTTCGTCAATGTGCCCATCGGCGTCGTGGCGTTCATCGCCGCGCAGATCCTGGTGCCGCACCTCGAGACTCACCAGCACTCGTTCGACTGGCTCGGCGTCGCGCTCTCCGCGCTCGGCATGTTCCTGCTGGTTTTCGGCCTGCAGGAGGGCCACGCCAACGACTGGGACGCCGGCATCTGGGCCTGCATCGCAGGCGGCGTGGTGGTGCTCGTCGTCTTCCTGCTGTGGCAGCGCGCCAACAAGAAGGAGCCGCTCGTCCCGCTCGAGCTGTTCAGGGACCGCAACTTCTCGGTCGCGAACGGCGCCATCACCACGGTTGGGTTCGCGTTCACCGCGATGTTCATCCCGCTCGTGTACTTCTTCCAGGGCGTTCGCGGGCTCACCCCCACGCAGACGGCGTTGATGACGATCCCCACCGCCGTGGCCACGCTGCTGTTCTCGCGACTGGCGGGCGTGCTCGCGGACAAGCTGCACCCGCGCGCGATCATCGTGCCCGGGCTGCTGGTCTCGTTCCTCGCGATCGTGCTGTGGTCGCAGATGCTCTCGCCCACGATCGCCATCGGCTGGCTGCTCATTCCGCCGTTCCTTCTGGGACTCGGCTCGGCCTTCATCTGGGCGCCGCTCGGCTCTACGGCCACGCGCAACCTTCCGATGAGTGCCGCGGGCGCCGGAGCGGGCATCTACAACACCACCCGCCAGGTTGGCGGCGTGCTCGGCTCCGCTGCCATTGCCACGGTGATCGTGAACCGCCTCCTCGCGAACGGCTTCACCAGCGGTGGCATGGGCGGCGAGTCCGCGAGCCTCGTCCTGCCCGATCCTCTCAAGGATGCGTTCGCCACCGCCATGTCGCAGACGCTGATCATCCCCGGGATCGCGCTCTTCGTCGGCGCCATGGTCGCGGTGTTCTTTGTGAAGCCGCGTCACCTTGAGGAGCAGGGACGGCCCGACGCTGTTGCGGCTGGCGAGCCCGCCTCGCCCGACGAGGTTCACGCCTCGGCGTAGTCGCTTCCTCGCAACCGTGCGGCGTGGGCCACCTGGGTGGCCCCGCCGCACGTCCGTCTGAACCACCCAGAGGCGGTTTCGGCGCACTTTGACCCTCAAGACATGCTGAGAGTGGTTCAGACGTAGTGATCTAGCGCGGTTGTTGGGCGGAGCGCGGTCGATAGGCTGGCCGCATGCTTGGCGTGGCGCTCGCGTTCGTCTCGAGCATCTTTTGGGGTGCGTCTGACTTCGCGGGTGGCGTCAGCTCCCGCCGCGCCACCGCGCTCTCCGCAACGCTGTGGTCTTTCGTCGCGGCCACGGCCGCCTCGGCGCTGGCGATCGTGATCTTCCCCGGCACGTGGTCGCAAACGGCGCTCGTCGCCGGCGCGGCGGCCGGCGTTCTGGGGCTGTGTGGCTTCCTGACGCTGTACGCGGCCCTGGCGTCGGCCCCCATGGGAGTCGTGACGGTGATCGTGGGGGCAGTCGAGGCGATCGTCCCCGTGGTGGTTGGCGTCTTCTGGTACCACGAGGCATTGAGTGTGCTCGCGTGGTCCGGAATCGCGATCGCGCTCATCGGGGCGGCGATCATCGGCTGGGCCGAGTCGGCGACGGCGGAGGACGGCGCGGGGGCGAAGGCCGCACTCGGTCCTCTCGTGCTCGCCACTGCCTCGGGCGCGCTCTTCGGATTCTCGGTGGGGGCGCTCGATACCGCGCCGGACGATTCCGGGTTCATCACGCCCGCATTCGAGGTCGCAATCGGCCTCGCGCTGCTGGGGCTGCTGGTGTGGGCGGTCGCGCGCGTCAGGGCCGTCCGCAGGCTCGGCGACGCCCTGTCCATCACCACGGGCACGTCTCCCGCGCCCCGACGCGCGGTCCAGATCGGTCTCGCCGCAGGTGTCTTCCTCGCGGTCGCGAACATCACTTTGCTGATGGCGCTTCGGGAGGCGCCGCTCGCGATCGTGGGCGTGGTGCTGTGCCTCTATCCCGTGACCACGGCGATCCTTGCCCGGGTGTTCCTGCACGAGCGGCTGACCGCAAAGCACCTGGCAGGGATCGGCGTCGCGCTCGCCGGCTGCGTGATTCTCGCGGTCGGCTAGTAGGCCGGCCTCGCCAAGAGCGACACCCTCACGGTGCCGCCGCGAGTCTCCTGCTCGGCGAGCTGCCGGAAGCCCAACCTCTCGTGGAAGGCGATGGATCCGGGGTTCAGGGGACGGACATTGACCTCCGCCGTGACCTCGCTCGCGCCCCGCTCCCGCGCGCGCTCGAACACCGACTCGTACAGCGCGCGCCCGATTCCCGTGCCCTTTGCCAGGGGAGAGACCACGACCCTGTCGATGTACTGATGCCTCACGCCCCGCTCCTCAAACCACCGGTAGTTCTCGGAGGCGTACGGCTGGCCCGTGCCCATGCTCAGCAGGAACGCGAGCAGGTTGTGGTTGCGGTCGGTGGAGACAAGGCGAACGTCGCACATCGAGAACAGGCTCGCGAGCTCTTCGTCGGTGAGCGGATTGATGGCAGGCGAAGCCGCGTTGTTGAGTTCGCGCACCTGCGGAAGGTCGGTCTCTCGCATCACCCGCAGGCGGAAGTTCTGCATGGGCGTCATTGTGCCTCGTGGACATGAACGGCGCGTGTCGTTGCCCGACTATGCAAGTGGATGTATGGTTATGCATATGGCCATCTCCGTTGCTGTCGCCGGTGCCTCCGGCTATGTGGGCGGCGAGGTCCTGCGTGTCTTCAGTCAGCATCCCGACGTCGAGATCGGCGCCCTGACGGCCAATTCGTCCGTGGGGGACAAGCTGGGGGTGCACCAGCCGCATCTGCTGCCCCTCGCCGATCGCTTCCTTCAGGACACGACCCCAGAGATCCTCAACGGACACGACGTCGTGGTCCTGGCGCTCCCGCACGGCAAGTCCGCGGAGATCGCCTCCAAGCTGCCTGCGGAGACGCTCGTCATCGACTGCGGCGCCGACCACCGGCTCACCGATCCCACGGCATGGGCGGCGTACTACGGCGGCGAGCACGCCGGCTCGTGGCCCTACGGCCTCCCTGAACTCATCACCCCCAACGATCGCCAGCGCGCGAACCTGGCGGGCACCAAGCGCATCGCCGTGCCCGGCTGCAACGTCACCGCGGTGACGCTCGCGCTGCAGCCGGGCGTGGCGTCGGGCGTCGTTGACCCCGGCGACGTCGTCGCGGTCCTCGCCGTGGGCTACTCCGGTGCGGGAAAGAAGCTCGAGACCACGTATCTGGCGAGCGAGGCGCTCGGCGCCGCCGTTCCCTACGCCGTTGGCGGCTCGCACCGCCACATCCCGGAGATCATCCAGAACCTCGAGTCCGCTGGCGCGAGTGGCATTCGACTGAGCTTCACTCCGGTGCTCGTGCCGATGGCCCGCGGCATCCTCGCCACCGTGACGGCCCCCATCGCGGCCGGCGTGAACGTGGAAGCGGTCAGGGCCGCGTGGGAGGAGACGTACGCGGACGAGCCGTTCGTGCACCTGCTTCCCGAGGGTCAGTGGCCGTCAACGGCCGCGACCGTGGGCGCGAATACGGCGATCATGCAGGTTGCCGTGGACGGCAAGGCAGGTCGCGTCGTTGTCGTGTGCGCGATCGACAACCTCGTCAAGGGGACTGCCGGGGCCGCGCTCCAGTCGATGAACCTGGCCCTGGGCCTGCCGGAGACGCTGGGCCTGAACGTGATTGGGATCGCGCCGTGAGCGTCACCGCCGCCGCCGGATTTGTGGCCGCGGGAGTCACGGCCGGCCTCAAGCCCTCCGGTCGCCCAGACGTGGCGCTCGTGGTGAACGAGGGCCCCATGCACGTCGCGGCGGGCGTCTTCACGTCCAATCGCGTGTTCGCCGCGCCGGTCGCCTGGTCGCGGCAGGTGTTGGCGGACGCGCGAGTCGACGCGGTCATCCTCAACTCCGGTGGCGCGAACGCGGCCACCGGCGCCGAGGGTTTCGCTGACACCCATCGCACGGCCGAGCATGTGGCGAGCGCGCTGCAGGCCGACGGCAGGGACGTCTCGAGCGGCGACGTCGCCGTGTGCTCCACGGGACTCATCGGCGTGCGGCTGCCCATGGACACGCTGCTCCCTGGCGTGTCCGACGCTGCCGCCAGTTTGAGCGCGGACGGCGGCGACGACGCGGCTCACGCAATTCTCACCACCGACACCGTGACCAAGCAGGCCGTCGCGCACGGCGAGGGCTGGGTGGTCGGCGGTATGGCGAAGGGCGCGGGCATGCTCGCGCCCGGGCTCGCGACGATGCTGTGCGTGATCACCACGGACGCCGTGGTGGATCCATACAGGGCGAACGCCGCGCTCAAGGAGGCCGTGCGCACCACCCTCAACCGCGTCGACTCCGACGGCTGCATGTCAACAAACGACACGGTCCTGCTCATGGTGAGCGGAGCGTCGGGCATCATGCCTGGCATTGACGAGTTCGAGGGGGCGCTCACGGAGGTCTGCGTGCAGATCGCGCGCGGACTTGTCGCGGACGCCGAAGGGGCGACGCACGACATCGCCATCACCGTGGTCGAGGCGAGCTCCGAGGAGGCGGCGGAGGCCGTGGGGCGCGCGGTCGCGCGCTCCAACCTCTTCAAGGCCGCGGTGTTCGGCGGAGACCCGAACTGGGGCCGAATCATCTCGGCCGCGGGCACGGTGCCCGAGGACATCGCGCCCTTCGACGCGGCCGAGCTCGATGTCGCCATCAACGGCGTGCAGGTATGCAGGGCGGCCGGCGTCGGCGACTCGCGTGAGGGAGTCTCGCTCGCGGACCGCGAGGTGCAGGTGGAGATCAACCTCCACGCCGGGGACGCGACCGCGACCATCTGGACCAACGACCTGACCCACGACTACGTCCACGAGAACAGCGCGTACTCCACATGAGCGACATCGACATCCCCGACCTCACGCCCCAACAGAAGGTGGGCGTACTCATCGACGCGATGCCGTGGATAGAGCGCTTCAAGGGCGCCGTGGTGGTCATCAAGTACGGCGGCAACGCCATGATCGACGACACGCTCAAGCGCGCGTTCGCGCAGGACATCGTTCACCTGCGGCTGCTGGGCCTGCACCCCGTAGTGGTGCACGGCGGCGGCCCGCAGATCTCGGACATGCTGACCCGGCTGGGGATCGAGTCCGAGTTCCGCGGCGGCCTGCGCGTCACCACGCCGGAGGCGATGGACGTGGTGCGCATGGTGCTCACCGGTCAGGTCTCGCGCGAGCTCGTGGGCCTCATCAACGACCACGGGCCCCACGCGGTGGGGCTCAGCGGAGAGGATGCCGGGCTGCTTCAGGCCAAGCGCCAGCACGCGACCGTTGACGGCGAGGCCGTGGACGTTGGCCTCGTCGGCGACGTCATCAAGGTGAACCCGGCGGCCGTGCTCGACATCATCGAGGCGGGTCGCATTCCCGTGGTGAGCACCGTGGCCCCGGACATCGACGACCCCACCACGGTGCTCAACGTCAACGCCGACACCGCGGCCGCCGCCCTCGCCGTGGCCCTGCGCGCGCGAAAGCTCATCGTCCTCACCGACGTCGAGGGCCTGTACCGCAACTGGCCGGACCGCGACTCGCTCGTCCGACAGATCACCGCATCGTCCCTGGAAGAGCTGCTGCCAACGCTCGAGAGCGGCATGAAGCCCAAGATGGAGGCATGCCTGCGCGCGGTCCGCGGGGGAGTGCCGCAGGCGCACGTCATCGACGGCCGCCAGGCGCACTCGATGCTGTCCGAGATCTTCACCACGGCCGGTATCGGCACCATGGTGATGCCGGACAGGGAGCTGTGGACATGAGCGGCGGCACGGGTCTCGAGTTGGACCAAGCGGGCCTGTCCCGCTACGAGAACGCCATCATGGCGACCTTCGGCACGCCGCAGCGGGTGCTGGCCCGCGGCGAGGGCTCCTACGTGTGGGACGCCGACGGCAATCGCTACCTCGACCTGCTGGGCGGGATCGCGGTGACGGCGCTCGGCCACGCCCACCCGGGCTGGGTGCAGGCGATTGCGTCCCAGGCGGCGACTCTCGCGCAGGCCTCCAACTTCTTCGCCACCGAGCCGCAGATCGCCCTTGCGGAGCGGCTCTTGCAGCTGTCCGACGCTCCGGCTGGCTCTCGCGTATTCCTCACCAACAGCGGTACGGAAGCCATGGAGGCGGTCTTCAAGATGGCCCGGAAGACGGGCCGTACCAGGATCGTCGCGCTCGAAGGCTCGTTCCACGGGCGGTCGATGGGCGCGCTCGCGCTCACCGGCAAGGAGTCCATCCGGGCGCCATTCGAGCCGCTGCCCGCAGGCGTGCAGTTCGTGCCGCGCGGGGACCTCGAGGCGCTGCGCGCAACCGCGGGCGATGACCTCGCCGCCATCGTCCTCGAGCCCATCCAGGGTGAGAGCGGCGTGCACCCCCTGAGCACCGAATACCTCCAGTTGGCCCGCGACCTCTGCACCGAGCACGGCGCGCTGCTCGCGTTCGACGAGGTGCAGACCGGCGTGGCGCGCACGGGCGCGTGGTTCGCCCACCAGCTGCACGGCGTGGTTCCCGACGTCATGGCCCTCGCGAAAGGGCTCGGCGGGGGAGTGCCGATCGGGGCTGTCGTCGCGTTTGGGCCGTGGGCCGGAACCCTGCTCGTCAAGGGCGAGCACGGCAGCACCTTCGGAGGCAACGCGCTCGCCACGGCCGCCGCGCTCGCCACGCTGCGCATCCTCGAGGAGGAGGACGTGCTCACGAACGTCAAGAACGTGGGGGAGCACACCCGGTCCGCGCTGGCGGAGCTGCCCTTCGTCACCGAGGTGCGGGGCGAGGGCCTCATGCTCGGCGCGGCGCTGTCCGCGCCGGTGGCCGCTGAGGTTGCCGCCGCGGCGCTCGAGGCCGGCTTCATCGTGAACGCGCCCACCGCGGACTCGCTCCGGTTGGTCCCCGCGCTCACGATCTCCGCAAAGGAGATCGACACCTTCATCGCGTGGTTCACGCAGGCCGCGCCGGCGATCATCGCGGCGTACACCACGGAGGTCACGCCATGACCCGACATTTCCTCCGCGACGACGACCTCACGGCGGCCGAGCAGCGCGAGGTCTTGGAACTCGCCCTCGCGTTCCGAGCCAACCGCCAGCTGCACCAGCCGTTCGCCGGTCCCAAGGGCGTGGCGATCCTCTTCGACAAGCCGTCAACGCGCACGAGGGTGAGTTTCAGCGTCGGCGTCGCCGAGCTGGGCGGCTACCCGCTCGTGCTCGACACCGCGACCTCCCAGATGGGCCGCGGCGAGTCCATCGCGGACACCGCTAAGGTGCTTGGTCGCCAGGTGAGCGCGATCGTGTGGCGCACGTTCGGGCAGGACCGCATCGACGAGATGGCCGAGCACGCCGGCGTCCCCGTGGTCAATGCCCTCACCGACTCGTTCCACCCGTGCCAGATCCTCGCGGACCTCGCCGCGGTGGCCGACGCCCGCGGCGGCGTCGACGCGCTCGCCGGCCTCACGCTCACGTACGTCGGCGACGGCGCCAACAACATGGCCCACAGCTACCTCCTTGGCGGCGCCTTGGCGGGAATGCACGTGAGGGTGGGCGCGCCGTCGGACTACCTGCCGAGCGAGGCGGTCGTCCTCGACGCCAAGCGCATCGCGGCCGAGAACGGCGGCTCTGTCACGGTCACGATGGACGTGGACGACGCCGTGCGCGGCGCGGACGTCATCGCTACCGACACGTGGGTGTCCATGGGTGATGAGTCCTCCGCCACCGACCGCGCGGGCGCCTTCGACGCGTACCAGGTCAACGCGCGCACCCTCGAGCTCGCGGCGCCCGGAGCGAACGTGCTGCACTGCCTCCCCGCGTATCGCGGCAAGGAGATCACCGCAGAGGTGCTTGACGGCCCCCAGTCCGTCGTGTGGCTCGAGGCCGAATACCGCCTGCACGCGCAGAAGGCGCTGTTGACCTGGTTGGTGCAGCAATGAACGTCATCCCGCACACCAAGGCCGCGCGCCAGGCCCGCGTCCGCCACCTCATCGAGGCGGGCGGCGTGGAGTCGCAGACGCAGCTCGCCGGCGTCCTCGACGGCGAGGGAATCCACGTCACCCAGGCCACCCTCTCCCGGGACCTCGTCGAGGTGGGCGCGGTCAAGGTTCGTGGGGCCGACGGCCGCCTCACCTACGCGACGCAGGCCACCATGGAGTCGCTTGAGGACGGCGCCACGCGCCTCAACCGGCTGTGCGCGGAACTGCTGCACTCGGCGGCTGGCAGCGCCAACCTCGCCGTTCTGCGCACGCCCGAGGGCGCCGCGCAGTTCCTCGCCATGGCGATCGACTCGCACGACGACGAGGAGATCCTCGGCACCGTCGCCGGCGACGACACCATCATCGTGATCTCCCGCCTACCGGATGGCGGGGAGAGCCTCGCCCAGAGATTTCTAGCCCGAGCGTCGGGCCACTGAAAGGTAAACACGTTATGACTGAACGGATTGTCCTCGCCTACTCTGGCGGCCTCGACACGTCGGTGGCGATCGGCTGGATCGCCGACGCCACGGGAGCCGAGGTGATTGCCGTCGCCGTGGACGTGGGTCAGGGGGGCGAGGACCTTGACGTCATTCGCCAGCGCGCGCTCGACTGCGGCGCCGTGGAGGCCTACGTCGCCGACGCGCGCGACGAGTTCGCGAACGAGTACTGCATGCCCGCGCTCAAGGCCAATGCGCTCTATCACGACAAGTACCCCCTGGTATCTGCCCTGTCGCGGCCGGTGATCGTGAAGCACCTGGTCGCGGCTGCAAAGCAGTTCGGCGCCACAACGGTGGCTCACGGCTGCACGGGCAAGGGCAACGACCAGGTGCGGTTTGAGGTTGGCATCGTCTCGCTCGCGCCCGAGCTCAAGTGCATCGCCCCCGTGCGCGACCTCGCGCTCACCCGCGACCGCGCGATCGAGTACGCGGAGCGCCACTCGCTGCCCATCGCGACCACCAAGAAGAACCCGTTCTCGATTGACCAGAACGTGTGGGGCCGCGCCGTGGAGACGGGCTTCCTCGAGGACATCTGGAACGCGCCGACCAAGGACGTCTACGACTACACCGACGACCCCGCGTTCCCGCCGGTTCCGGACGAGGTGCTGATCGAGTTCTCGCGGGGAATCCCGGTCGCGATCGACGGGCAGCCCGTCTCGCCGCTCGAGGCCATCGTGGAGATGAACCGCCGCGCGGGCGCCCAGGGCGTTGGCCGGATCGACATCGTCGAGGACCGCCTCGTGGGCATCAAGAGCCGCGAGATCTACGAGGCACCCGGGGCCATCGCACTCATCGAGGCGCACCGGGAGATGGAGAACGTCACGATCGAGCGCGAGCAGGCGCGGTTCAAGAAGCGCATCGCGGACGAGTGGACCGAGCTGGTCTACGACGGCATGTGGTCGTCGCCGCTGAAGAAGTCCCTCGATGCGTTCATCGACGACACGCAGGAGTACGTCACGGGCGAGATCCGCATGGAGCTCCACGGCGGGAAGGCGACGGTCACGGGCCGCCGGTCTTCGGTTGGGCTGTACGACTTCAGCCTCGCCACCTACGACGAGGGCGACACGTTCGACCAGTCGGCGGCGCGCGGGTTCATCGAGATCTACGGGCTCGCGGCCAAGCAGGCGGCCGCGCGGGCTGCGTCTTCCGGGACGGGCCTCTAGTCATGAGTGAGACCAACGAGGGCACCACGGTAGAGGGAGCGCTGTGGGGCGGCAGGTTCGCCTCGGGGCCCGACGCCGCGCTCGCCGCGTTGAGCAAGTCCACTCAGTTTGACTGGCGGTATGCGGACGACGACCTGGCTGGCTCGATCGCGCACGCGCACGCTCTGGCTGTGGCTGGGCTGTTGACGAACGACGAGGCGACTCGCATGGTGGCCGGGCTAGAGTCCCTGCGCGCTGAGGTGGCGGCGGGCGCGGCGACCCCCGCCGATTCCGACGAGGACGTTCACGGCGCGCTCGAGAGGCTGCTCATCGAGCGGGTGGGACCGGAGCTGGGGGGTCGCCTGCGTGCGGGCCGCTCGCGCAACGACCAAATCGCGACCCTGCAGCGTCGGTACCTGCGGCGCCACGCCGCGGAGATCTCCGGGCTGCTGCTCGATCTCTCCGAGGCGATCGCCGTGCAGGCGGAGGCGCACCTCGACGCCCCCATGCCCGGCCGCACGCATTCCCAGCACGCGCAGCCGGTGACGCTCGGCCACGCGCTGCTCGCGCACGTGTGGCCGCTGCTGCGCGACGCTCAGCGTCTCCGCGACTGGGACGCCCGCGCGTCACTCTCTCCGTATGGGGCGGGGGCGGTCGCCGGGTCGACGCTGGGTCTGGATCCAGCCGCGGTCGCGGCAGAGCTCGGGTTCAGCGGGCCCACCCAGAACTCGATCGATGCCACGGCATCGCGCGATGTCATCGCGGAATTCGTGTGGGTCGCGGCCATGATCGGTGTTGACCTCTCTCGCATCTCCGAGGAGATCGTCATGTGGGCGACCGTGGAGTTCGGGTTCGTCGCGCTCGACGATGCGTTCTCCACCGGATCGTCGATCATGCCGCAGAAGAAGAACCCCGACATCGCCGAGCTCGCTCGCGGCAAGGCCGGCCGCCTCATCGGCGACCTCACCGGGCTGCTCGCGACGCTCAAGGGCCTCCCGCTTGGGTACAACAGGGACATCCAGGAGGCCCACGAGCCCGCGCTCGATGCCATCGACACCCTCGAGGTGCTGCTCCCCGCCCTCACCGGCATGATCGCGACGCTCCGCTTCAACACGGCCAGGCTCGCGGAACTCGCGCCCGCCGGATTCTCGCTCGCGACCGACGTCGCCGAGTGGCTCGTGCGGCAAGGGGTTCCCTTCCGCGACGCTCACGAGGTTGCCGGAGCGTGTGTTCGCTTCTGCGAAGGCGCGGGCAAGCAGCTCCACGAGCTGACGCCGGCGGAGCTCAGCGGGATTTCCGAGCACCTGAACCCGGGAGTGCTCGAGGTCCTCACGGTTCCGGGGTCGTTGGCGGCTCGCAACGGAGCGGGCGGGACCGCGCCCGAACGAGTTGCGGAGCAACTCGCGGCGGCGCGAGCGGAGATCGCCGCGCTGCGCTCCTGACGGGCTGGCTCCACACCCGCCCCCAAGGGGTCAGCCTCCGCGAGATCGTGACGATTTCTCCACACGCTGCACCCGGTTGTTGCGGGGCTGCGGATCTCCTGCCAGCATCGGGAACACCGTCTCGACTGGGCGGTGTACTCAAGGGGAAAGGGGGGACCTTCGTGTTCACCTATGTCAGCAACTGGAAGTCAGCGCGCTCGCGTGCGCGCAATCACCGCATCGCCAAGGTTTTCGCCATTGGGGCCGCGGGCCTCCTCGCCGCGGGCCTTGCCGTGGGGCCGGCGTCGGCCTCTCAGCCGGTGCAGCTCAGCAAGGCGCCAGCCGCCGAGGTCGTCCATGTTCAGGCGGCCGTGAAGACCGCCTCTATCGGAGGCATCTCGACGGCGTCGTGGACGTGCTGGAAGAAGGGCGTCGCGTGTGTGTCGTACTCGGGCTTCACCACCAAGTCCAAGGCGTGGGGGCAACCGACGTGCAGTGGCACGAGCATCAACTGCACGCGCTACGTTGCGTACCGTCTGCAGAAGTCAGGGCGCTACGACTTTGTGGAGAAGTGCGCCACCGGCAAGAACGCCGCCTCGTGGGACGAGCGGGCTCGCAAGTGCAAGAGCAGCCTGATCACGGTTGACAAGACCCCTGCGAAGGGTGCCGTGCTGCAGTTCGACTCGGGTGCGAAGAAGCCGCCCCGGATGCCTCGGGAACGTACACGTCTGCGGGACACGTCGCCTACATCGACGACATCATCGGCGGTTATGTGTACGTGAGCGAGGCGCAGTGCGGGGACCAGAAGACGAAGCGCTACAAGGTGAAACTGACGACACTCAAGTCGTTGATCAACAGCTCGGGCGGCAAGATCGAGGTCATCCACGACAAGAAGTCGGCCTGACCTCCCATCGCGTCAGGTGGCCGGCGCCTCCACAACCACCTCGGTGGCGCCGGTCACCCGCTTCAGGTCGTCGTACGAGATGTCGAACACCGAATGCGGTGTGCCGGCGGCAGCCCACAGGTCACCGTGCTTCTTGAGTTCAACGTCTATATAGGTGGGCACGGGTGCCGGGTGGCCGAGCGGCGCCACCCCACCGATCGGCTGACCCGTGGCCTCGCGCACTGTGTCGGCGGAGGCGCGCGTGATCTCGGAGGCGCCGATCTGGGCCGCAAGCAACTCCGTGTCAACCCGATGCGAACCCGACGTCAGCACCAAGACGGGGGAGCCGTCGGCGAGGAACACGAGCGAGGACGCAATGGCGCCCACGTCGCAGCCCAGGGCGGCCGCCGCCTCCGCCGCGGTGCGGGTGGAATCGGCGAGCGTTCGCACCTCGGTGCCGAGGCCAAAGCCAGCCAACAGGTCCATGATGCGCGCGCTCGAAGGATGCATAGCCTCACCGTAGTCTTGCGCCGTGGGCAATCCCAGCATCCGCGATATTGCGCAACGCGTGCGGGATGCAGCCCCGGGTTGCGGTCGGACGCGCCTCGTCCTCATCGACGGCCCGGCCGGCTCCGGCAAGTCCACCCTCGCGAACCGTCTTGCGGTCGCGCTCGGGGAGAGGCGTCGGCGGGCGCCGGCACCTTCCGGCCCGACGCTCCGCTCGCCGAGGGCGCTGAGGTCCAGATACTTCACGGAGACGACCTCTACGAGGGCTGGGACGGGCTCGCGACGCTCGCCGAGGTGCTGCTCGATCAGATCCTGGAGCCGCTGGTCGCCGGTGGGGAGGGCACGTTCCGCATGTGGGACTGGGTGGAGGGCCGCCGAACCCACGAGATTCGCGTGCCTCAGCGCGCGTTCCTGATCATCGAGGGCGTCGGCGTCGGCATGCCGCGCGCCCGTGAGCTCGCCGTGCTCACCGTGTTCGTCGACGCGCCGGCCGACGAGCGCCTTCGCCGCGGGATAGCGCGCGACGGCGAGGGCATGCTCGGCGAATGGCAACGCTGGCAGGCGATCGAAACCGGCCACCTGGCCGCCGCGGGACTGCCCGCCGCAGCCGACGTGGTTCTTGACGGGACCGCGCGAATACCGGACAAATGACGGTGACCTTTGTTAGCGTCGGGCACATGAAGGCGCCCCATGGCCATCGCTGAGCCGCACGCGGCGATCGTCCGCCTCAGCGAGCACCCGCAGCTGCTCGAGGCGGGCAGGGCACTGCTCGAGGGGTACCTTCGCCTGCCCGACGCTTGGGCTGGGGAGGACGTGCCGCGCAGCTTCCCGTGGAGTACGTCGAGCACCTCGCGAACTACCCGAATGACGCGCGGCCGGCGGCTGGGGAGGCGTTCCTCGCCCTGCGCAGCACGGACGTCGTCGGCCAAACGCTCGCGGTGCCGCATGCCGACGGCGTAGTGCGGCTCGAGCGCATGTTCGTGCTGCCTGCGGAGCGCGAGCAGGGCGTGGCCCGCGCGCTGATCGCCGCGGTGACGATCTGGGCGCGTGAGCACGGGGTGCGGCGGATCGTCCTTGCGGTCCTGCCCAACCGCAGGGAGGCGATCTCGCTGTATCGCGGAATCGGCTTCAAGCCCGCGAGCGACTACCTCGCGGAGGGGCGAGTGTGCATGGGATTGGACCTCGCGCTGGCAGACTAGGCGCATCATGACCGAGCACATTCTTGACGAGCTCGCCTGGCGCGGCCTCATTTCGCAGACGACCGGCGACGACGCGCTCCGCGAGGCCCTCAGCCAGGGGCCGGTGACGCTGTACTGCGGCTTCGATCCCACCGCGCCGAGCCTGCACATCGGCAACCTCGTGCAGATCCTCACCGTGCGTCGGCTGCAGGACGCGGGCCACTTCCCGCTACTGCTCGTCGGCGGCGCAACCGGGCTCATCGGCGATCCCAAGGAGGCGGGCGACCGCGTCCTCAACCCCGTGGAGCTCGTCCATGACTGGGTGGAGCGGATCCGGGCGCAGATCGAGCCGTTCATGTCGTTCGAGGGCGACAACGCGGCGCGCATGGTCAACAACTTCGACTGGACCAAGGACATGACCGCGATCCAGCTGCTGCGCGACGTCGGAAAGCACTTCCGGCTCGGCACGATGATCGCCAAGGACACGGTCGCTCGCCGCCTCAACTCCGAAGAGGGGATCTCGTACACCGAGTTCAGCTACCAGGTGCTCCAGGGCATGGACTACCTCGAGCTCTTCCGGCGCTATGGCTGCACGCTGCAGACGGGCGGCTCCGACCAGTGGGGGAACCTCACGGCCGGCACGGAGCTGGTGCGCAAGGCGACCGGCACCTCGGTGCATGCGCTCGCGACGCCCCTGATCACCAAGGCGGACGGCACCAAGTTCGGCAAGACGGAATCGGGGACCGTGTGGCTCGACGCCGCACTCACGTCGCCGTACGCGTTCTACCAGTTCTGGCTCAACCAGGCAGACGCCGATGTCATCGGCTACCTCAAGGTATTCACATTCCTTTCTCACGAGGAGATAGAGCGCCTTGAGCGCGCCGTCGCCGATGAGCCGTTCAAGCGGGAGGCGCAGCGCACTTTGGCATGGGAGGTCACCTCCCTCGTCCACGGGCCCGACGCTGCCACCGCCGTTGTGGAGGCCAGCCAGGCGATCTTCGGCAGGGGGGAGCTGGGTGGGCTCGATTCGGTGACGCTTGAAGGGGTCGCTCAAGAGGTGCCGAGTGCCTCGCTTGGCGCTGGCGCAACGGTGGTCGACGCGCTGGTCGAAACAGGGCTCGTCGAGTCCCGCGCGGCGGCGCGCAGGGCCATCGCGGAGGGCGGCGCCTACGTCAATAACGTGAGGGTCGACGACGAGGAGCTGGTCCTCGGTGCGAGCCACGCGCTTGACGGCGGGTGGATTGTGCTGCGACGCGGAAAAAGTCTGTGGGACTCGTGCGCGCGAGCTAGCCGCGCCACGACCGTAAACTGCAACTTACCAGGCATGATGTGCACGACACGCCCGAGATTCAGGCGATTTGACTGGCGCACGCACAGCCCGTAATGTTTTCTCTTGCTGCCGACGAAGGAAGCACTTACCGCAGGACTGAACAAGGCCGCGGGAGTCACCTGAGACAGCACCTCCATCGGATCAACGAGCGGTCGCATGCGCGCCCAATCAGAGGTACGATTGGAGGCCCCTCCGGACTGGAGACACGCCGACAAGGCGAGTTGACAGGAAGGGTCAAGGGGAGTAAGTTAGAAGGGTTGCCCCAAACGAGGCCCGCGAGGGTTGAGTTAGGTGCGCGTCCGAACCTTGAGAACTCAACAGTGTGCCACATGTCGATGCCAAACCTCTGGCATCGAGAGAGCTTCGGCTCGATCGATGCGAGATTCCTTTGGTAAAGAAATAAATGTCAGTGACATTTGTTCATTTGCTAGAGATTAAACCGGTTCCTCGGAACCACTTCGTATGTATGTGAACCGACTTCGGTCGGATTGCTATCAAACATTAACGGAGAGTTTGATCCTGGCTCAGGACGAACGCTGGCGGCGTGCTTAACACATGCAAGTCGAACGGTGACAGGGGAGCTTGCTCCCCTCGATCAGTGGCGAACGGGTGAGTAACACGTGAGTAACCTGCCCCAGACTCTGGAATAACATCGGGAAACCGGTGCTAATACCGGATACGAGACGCTCCTGCATGGGATGCGTCTGGAAAGATTTATCGGTCTGGGATGGACTCGCGGCCTATCAGCTAGTTGGTGAGGTAACGGCCCACCAAGGCGACGACGGGTAGCCGGCCTGAGAGGGCGACCGGCCACACTGGAACTGAGACACGGTCCAGACTCCTACGGGAGGCAGCAGTGGGGAATATTGCACAATGGGCGCAAGCCTGATGCAGCGACGCCGCGTGGGGGATGAAGGCCTTCGGGTTGTAAACCCCTTTCAGTAGGGAAGAAGCGAAAGTGACGGTACCTACAGAAGAAGCGCCGGCTAACTACGTGCCAGCAGCCGCGGTAATACGTAGGGCGCAAGCGTTGTCCGGAATTATTGGGCGTAAAGAGCTCGTAGGCGGTCTGTCGCGTCTGCTGTGAAAACCCGAGGCTCAACCTCGGGCCTGCAGTGGGTACGGGCAGACTAGAGTGTGGTAGGGGAGACTGGAATTCCTGGTGTAGCGGTGGAATGCGCAGATATCAGGAGGAACACCAATGGCGAAGGCAGGTCTCTGGGCCACAACTGACGCTGAGGAGCGAAAGCGTGGGGAGCGAACAGGATTAGATACCCTGGTAGTCCACGCCGTAAACGGTGGGCACTAGATGTGGGGCTCTTTCCATGAGTTCCGCGTCGCAGCTAACGCATTAAGTGCCCCGCCTGGGGAGTACGGCCGCAAGGCTAAAACTCAAAGGAATTGACGGGGGCCCGCACAAGCGGCGGAGCATGCGGATTAATTCGATGCAACGCGAAGAACCTTACCAAGGCTTGACATATACGGTCTATCCCTAGAGATAGGGAGTGCTTCGGCGCCGTATACAGGTGGTGCATGGTTGTCGTCAGCTCGTGTCGTGAGATGTTGGGTTAAGTCCCGCAACGAGCGCAACCCTCGTTCTATGTTGCCAGCACGTAATGGTGGGGACTCATAGGAGACTGCCGGGGTCAACTCGGAGGAAGGTGGGGATGACGTCAAATCATCATGCCCCTTATGTCTTGGGCTTCACGCATGCTACAATGGCCGGTACAAAGGGCTGCAATACCGTAAGGTGGAGCGAATCCCAAAAGCCGGTCTCAGTTCGGATTGAGGTCTGCAACTCGACCTCATGAAGTCGGAGTCGCTAGTAATCGCAGATCAGCAACGCTGCGGTGAATACGTTCCCGGGCCTTGTACACACCGCCCGTCAAGTCACGAAAGTCGGTAACACCCGAAGCCGGTGGCCTAACCCTTTTGGGAAGGAGCCGTCTAAGGTGGGATTGGCGATTGGGACTAAGTCGTAACAAGGTAGCCGTACCGGAAGGTGCGGCTGGATCACCTCCTTTCTAAGGAGCACTTGGCAGCTTTCGAGCTGTCCATAACTC